>NZ_JAKYWT010000002.1:998708-1184360 GCF_023952535.1 Herbaspirillum sp. WGmk3
GGAGCGGGAGAAGAGTCTCGAACTCTCGACCTATACCTTGGCAAGGTATCGCTCTACCAACTGAGCTACTCCCGCATCGAAAACAGAACGCTATTATAAGGCAGCGTTGGTATTTGTCAACTATCGATCTTAATTATTTAATTATTTTTTTCTGTTCCCGGCATCGGCTTCTCTGATCATCGGCATCGCGCGGCGCAGGTAGTACAGCATCGACCATACCGTCAGCACCGCCGCCACCAGCAGCAGCAGGCTGCCCCACAGTCGCGTATCGATGAAGCCAAACAGGCTGTCGTAGTACAGCAGCATGGGGATGGCGATCATCTGTGCGGTGGTCTTGATCTTGCCCAGCGAACTGACCGCCACCGACTTGGAGGCACCGATCTGGGCCATCCATTCGCGCAGCGCCGAGATGGCGATCTCTCGGCCGATGATGATGAAGGCGATCACCGGATGCACGCGGTCCAGATGCACCAGCACCAGCAAGGCACCGGTGACCATGAGCTTGTCGGCCACCGGGTCGAGGAAGGCACCAAAGGCGGAGGTCTGGTTCCAGCGGCGCGCCAGGAAGCCATCGAACCAGTCGGTGGCGGCCGCGACGATGAACACGGCCGTGGCGGCGATGCCTTGCTCGTAGCGGTTCAGGCCAATCTCAGGGAGGTAGTAGACCCCGACGACCAGAGGAATGAGCGCCACCCGCAACCAGGTCAGCAGAATCGGAATATTGAAAGGCATACGTCTTGGAGGGTTGGAGCGGCGTACACGAAAAAAAATTTACCGAATAGTAGCAGAGTCGTCCCCTGCTGCGCCCGCCTTTACGTCGGCGCGCGCAGCAACGGGTCAGCCGAGTGAACGAACTCAGTGCAACTGGCGGTAGATTTCTTCGGCCAGCTGGCGCGAGATGCCTTCGACGGAAGCCAGGTCATCCACGCTGGCATCGACCACCCCGCGCAGGCCACCGAAGCGCACCAGCAGGCGCTGGCGGCGCTTGGCACCGATGCCCTCGATCTCTTCCAGGCGCGAGGTCTGGCGTGCCTTGGCGCGCTTGGCGCGCATGCCGGTGATGGCGAAGCGGTGCGCTTCGTCGCGGATCTGGGCGATCAGCATCAGTGCAGCCGATTCCTTGCCCAGTTCCTTGGGGGCGCGGCCATCGGCGAAGACCAGGGTTTCCAGGCCGACCTTGCGCCCTTCCCCCTTGGCTACGCCGACGATGAGACTGATGTCCAGACCCAGTTCGGTCAGCACCTGACGCGCCATCTCGACCTGGCCTTTGCCGCCGTCGATGAGGACGATATCCGGCATCACGCCTTCGCCATTGGCCACCTTTTCGTAGCGGCGCGTAAGTACCTGGCGCATGGCGGCATAGTCATCGCCGGGCGTGATGTCGTTGATGTTGTAGCGGCGATATTCACCGTTCTGCATCGCATGGTGATGGAACACGACGCACGAGGCTTGCGTGGCTTCACCTTGCGTGTGGCTGATGTCGAAGCATTCGGCGCGCAGTTCGTCCAGGTCTTCACGTTCCAGTTCCAGCACTTCAGCCAGTGCACGCGTGCGGGCCTGTTGCGAGCCCTGCTCGGACAGCAGGCGCGCCAGTGCGATCTCGGCCCCCTTGGCGGCCATTTCCAGCCACTGGCGGCGTTGGCCCTGCGGCTGGAAGGTCAGCGTGATGCGGTGGCCGCACTGCTCCATCAAGGCCATCATCAGCGCCGGATCATCGAACTCGGTGCCGACGATGAGCGAGCCGGGAATGAACTTGTCGATGTAGTGCTGGGCCAGGAAGGCCTTGAGCACTTCAACCTCGATGCTCTCCTCGGCGGTATCCATCGCATCATCCACGTGCGTGGGGAAATAGGCGCGATCCCCGAGATGGCGGCCGCCGCGCACCATCGCCAGATTCACGCAGGCACGTCCGCCCTGCACCGTCACGGCGATGATGTCGATGTCGGCGTCGCTGACCGTCTCCATGCTCTGCTGGTGCAGGACGCTGGAGAGTGAACCGATCTGGTCGCGCACGGCAGCGGCCTGCTCGAACTTCAGGTCGGCGGCGAAGGCGTGCATCTTCTGCTCCAGCGCTTCCATCACTTCGCTCTGGCGGCCGCGCAGGAATTTGGAGGCATTCTCCACGTCGAGCGCGTAATCCTCGCGGCTGACCAGGTTCACGCAGGGACCGCTGCAGCGGTGGATCTGGTGCAGCAGGCAAGGCCGCGTGCGGTTGGTGAAGACGGTGTCTTCGCAGGTGCGCAGCAGGAACACCTTCTGCAGGATCTGAATCGATTCCTTCACGGCCCCGGCATTGGGGAACGGGCCGAAATACTGGCTGCGCTTGTCCACCGCGCCGCGATAGTAGGCCATGCGCGGAAAGGCGTGGCCGGTGATCTTCAGGTAGGGATAGGACTTGTCGTCGCGAAAGAGGATGTTGAAGCGCGGACGCAGCGTCTTGATGAGATTGTTTTCCAGCAGCAGCGCTTCGGCCTCGCTGCGGGTGACCGTGGTTTCCAGGCGCGCGATGCGCTCGACCATCATGGCGATGCGCGGGCTGGTCAGGGTCTTCTGGAAATAGCTGGAGACGCGCTTCTTGAGGTCACGCGCCTTGCCCACGTAGAGCACGTTGTCTTCAGCGTCGAAGTAGCGATAGACACCCGGCAGGTGCGGCAGCCGGGCAACCGTCTCCAGCACGACTTCACGCGGGTCGGGGAGCGGGGATACTGGAATCTCGGACATGAGCGGAAGCGAAAAACTTACAGCGACTGCAGCAGCGCGCGTGCGGCCAGGTAGCGCGGATCGGCTTGCAGCGCATCCCAGGCCAGCGCCTCGCCACAGGGCAGCAAGGTCGCGCGGCGCGCGGCGGAGGCGGCGTCGGTGCCGCCCTGAAGACCGGCGAGAATGGCGTCGGCCTTGTCCGGCGAATTGCAGATCAGCGCCACATCACAGCCTGCATCCAGCGCCGCCTGTGCGGTTTGCAGCGGACCACCGGCGACACTGGCACCGTGCATGCTGAGGTCGTCACTGAAGATCACCCCCTGGAAGCCGAAGCGCTCGCGCAGCATCGACAGCCAGACCTTGGAGAAACCGGCCGGTTGCGCATCCACCTTGGGGTAGATGACGTGCGCCGGCATCACGGCGGCCAGGCTCATGCCCAGCCAGTCATAAGGGGTGGCATCATCGCCGAGGATCTCATCGAGGCCGCGCTCATCGACCGGAATGGCCACGTGAGAGTCGGCCGTGACGAAACCATGGCCGGGGAAATGCTTGCCGCAATTGGCCATGCCTGCCAGCGCCAGGCCGTGATTGAGGCTCTTGGCCATGAGCGTGACCACGCGCGGATCGCGATGGAAGGAACGGTCGCCGATGACGCTGGAGACACCGTAATCCAGATCCAGCACCGGGGTGAACGACAGGTCGATGCCACAGGCGCGCAGTTCGGCGGCGAGCACGAAGCCGGTGGCCGTGGCCACCTTGGTGGCTTGCAGCACGTCGCGATCCCAGAGCTGGCCGAGCTGGCCCATGGCCGGCAGACGCGTAAAACCATCGGTGCGGAAACGCTGCACGCGGCCGCCTTCGTGGTCCACGGCGATCAGGATGCCGGGACGCGCCTGGCGAATGGCATCGGTCAGCGCAACCAGCTGCGCACGGTTTTCATAGTTGCGGGCAAACAGGATGACCCCACCCGTCAGCGGGTGCTGGAGGCGCCCGATATCGGCGGCGTCCAGCGTGGTGCCGACCACGTCCAGCATCACCGGACCGAGCGGCTTGACGGCTTGATTCATGACTTCTCCACGATGACAAAGGCGACGGCGTATTCCACTTCGTCGGTGACGGAAACCTGGGCGCTCAGCCCCTGCTCTTCCATCCATTCTTGCAAGGCGCCGCTGCAGACCACCACCGGCTTGCCGCTGGGCGCGTTCAATACCTGCATGGCGCGCCAGGTCATGGGCATGCGCATGCCCATGCCGATGGCCTTGGAAAAGGCTTCCTTGGCGGCGAAGCGGGTGGCCAGGAAACGCACACCGCGCGCTTCCACCTTGGCTTTGCGGCGCAGATATTTTTCCATTTCCTGCGGGCCCAGGATCTTGGCGGCGAAGCGGTCGCCGTGACGTCCCAGGGTCGCCTCCAGGCGCGAGATCTGGAGGATGTCAGTACCGATGCCGTAGATCATGCGGGGCGCCTCAAACCTTGGCCTTGAGGGCGTCCAGGCGGGCCTTGACCATGATGGCCTTCATCTCGGAGACCGCATTGCGCCAGCCGGCAAAGACCGCATGCGCGACAACGGCGTGGCCGATGTTCAGCTCAGCGATCTCGGGAATGGCGGCGATGGCCTGGACGTTGGTGTAATGCAGCCCGTGGCCGGCATTGACCTTCAGGCCGAGCTTGACGCCAGCCTGCACGGCGATGCGGATGCGCTCCAGCTCTTCCTGCTGTTCACGCTCGCTGGTGGCATCGGCATAACGGCCTGTATGAAGTTCGATGACAGGGGCGCCCGATTCTGCGGCGGCCTGGATCTGCTCCACATCCGGATCAATGAACAAAGAGACGCGAATGCTCTCCTGCTGCAACTGGCGGATCGCCGCCTGCACGTCGGCAAAATGGCCGCGCACGTCCAGGCCGCCTTCGGTGGTGACTTCGGTGCGCTTCTCCGGCACCAGGCAGACATCCTGCGGCTGGATGCCACAGGCGAAATCGATCATTTCTTTGGTGACGGCGGCTTCCAGATTCATGCGCGTCTGCAGCAGCGGGCGGATGGCCTTGACGTCCTCATCACGGATGTGGCGGCGGTCTTCACGCAGGTGCAGGGTGATCGCATCGGCACCGGCTTCCTCGGCTTCCAGCGCGGCGCGGATGGGATCGGGGTAACGAGTGCCGCGCGCATTGCGCAAGGTGGCGACGTGATCGATGTTGATGCCCAGGTCGATGACCGGGCCGGCAGGCTGCAGGAAACTCATGGTGTCAGGAAGCTTCGTTGGAATGATGTCGGGATGTGCTCAAGGCTGCACGTGAAGAACCGTGCAGCCAGTTCCGGATTGTAGCGGCTCGGGATCGCACGCGGGAACAGACGGGATCAATTGGCAGCATGTTCTGGCCCGCGGCAGAGGAGCCGCCGCGCATCACAGCTGCATCAGGTCGATCAGGATCTGGCGCGTGTTCAGCTGCGCACCGCCCAGGTGATGCGACAGCAGGTAGCGCATCAGGAACTTGCTCTGCAATTGCGTGGTGGGGTCGCTGTAGTCTTCGCGCTCCATGTCCAGCAGCGTCTTGCCGGAGACCTTGGGGGCACGATCGGAAATGCGTTCAGGACGCGTGCCCTGCTCCGGATCAACGACGTAGATGCCATCGGGCTGCACGGTCTTGCCGCTGGTCACGCAATGGCTCCAGTTGCCGGCCACGCCGGTCTGCTTCAACAGGATGCGTTCGAACTGGCGCAGCACGATGGGAGCATTTTCGCCATGGGCCAGCTTGTTGAGGGTGGCCACGTAATGGTCGAACAGCGCCGGGTGCGCATCTTCGCGCGCCAGCAGCTTGACCAGCAATTCATTGAGGTAGAAACCGCACAGCAGCGCTGATTTTTCCAGCGGCAGCAGACCGCCTACCCATTCGGCATCGGTCAGCGTGCGCACTTCGGACTTGCCGCTCCACGACAGCGACAGCGGCTGGAAGGTCTGCAAGGCTCCACGCAGTTTGGAATGCGGACGCTTGGCCCCCTTGGCCACCAAGGCGATACGGCCGTGATCCCGGGAGAACACGTCGATGATCAGGCTGGTTTCCTTGTAGGGATAGCTGTGCAGCACGAAGCCCGGCTGCGCCAGGACCTTGTGCTCCTTCTCCGGCACCGTGCGGCTGCGCGCACGGGGCGCAGCCGGCTTGCGCGCCGGGGCCTTGGCCGGTGCCTGGGGCGCGACCGGCGCGGCCGGATCAGCTACCTGGCCGTCGAGCTGGGGTTCGTTGAGCATGGTGGTCATGGATATCCGTCCTGAATGCGTGAAGCCACGTCGTTGGGGCGCGGCGTAATGCCATGATTATGCAGGGATTGCGCGCAGCCCGCAGAAGGCCGCACGCGGGCTCACTCGTAGCCGTAGGCGCGCAGGCCGGCTTCGTTGTCGGCCCAGCCCGATTTGACCTTGACCCAGATCTCCAGATAGACCGGACCACCGAAGAGGCGCTCCATGTCCAGGCGCGCCTGCGTGGAAATTTCCTTCAGGCGGGCGCCCTTCTGGCCGATCACCATGGCCTTGTGGGTGTCGCGCTCGACCAGGATGGCCGCGAAGATGCGGCGCAGGTTGCCTTCCTGCTCGAACTTCTCGATCAGGACCGTGCTGGTGTAGGGCAATTCTTCACCGACGAAGCGGAACACCTTCTCCCGCACGATTTCGGAGGCCAGGAATTTCTCGCTGCGGTCGGTGATGTCGTCTTCGTCGAACATCGGCGGATTCTGCGGCAGCAGCTTGCGCACTTCTTCCTGCAGGCGATCAAGCTGGAAGCGCTGCTTGGCCGAGACCGGCACCACAGCCGCAAAATCATGGTGCGAAGCCACTTCGCGAGCGAAGGGCATGAGCGTGGTCTTGTCCTTGTTGCGATCCGCCTTGTTCAACACCAGGATGCAGGGCACGTTGGCCGGCAGGAGATCGAGCACCTGCTTGTCGGCCGGGCCGAAGGTACCGGCTTCGATCACGAAGAGGATCACGTCCGACGCCGTCAGGGTATTGGTGACGGTGCGGTTCAGGGTCTTGTTAAGGGCATTGCTGTGACGCGTCTGGAAGCCCGGCGTGTCGACGTAGACATACTGGGTGTTCTCGATGGTCTGGATGCCGGTGATGCGGTGGCGCGTGGTCTGGGCCTTGCGCGAAGTGATGCTGACCTTGGCGCCGACCAGCACGTTCATGAGGGTCGACTTGCCAACGTTGGGACGACCGACGATGGCGATGTAGCCGCAACGGTAATCGCTCTCGGGGGTCTGCGCCGATGCGTCATCGGCCATGGGGGAATCTGTCATGCTGTTCTGGATTGCGAGGCGGATGAAGCCGCCGAAATGGGTTCTGCTGCGGCCGTTTCAGTGCGGTCGCCGGTGGTCTTGCCTTCGTTGCGCGCCGCAACCGGCGCACCCTTCTGTTCCTTGGGTTCCTTCTGCTCCTTGGCTGGCTTGGCAGGCTTGCTGCCATTGGCCGTCGAGGCGTCGGGACGATTGCCCTTGCCCGCATCGTGTTCGGGGGCATCCGGCTGGATGGTGGCAATGCCGGCCAGTTTCAGCTGGGTGGTGCGAGCACGCGGCTTGCGGCCGGCAGACGGCGTCTTGGCCAGTGCCAGTTGCACCGCTTCCAGGGCCAGCTTGGCGGCGGCCTGTTCGCCGGCGCGGCGGCTGCCGCCGGTACCGAAGACCTGGATGTCCAGCTTGGGCACCAGGCATTCGATCTCGAATTCCTGGCTGTGGGCCGCACCATGGGTGGCGATGACGTTGTACTGCGGCAGCGGGATCTTCTTGCCCTGCAAAAACTCCTGCAGCAGGGTCTTGGCATCCTTGCCCAGGGTCTTGGGATCGACGTGTTCCAGTACCGGGACATAGAGCGAGCGAATCACCGCACGCGCTGCCTCGAAACCGGAATCCAGGAAGATCGCGCCAAAGAGCGCCTCCAGCGTATCGGCCAGGATCGAGGGACGGCGGAAGCCGCCGGATTTGAGTTCGCCTTCACCCAGGCGCAGGAACTGCGAGAGCTCCAGCCGCTGGGCGATTTCATACAGGGATTGCTGCTTGACCAGGTTGGCGCGCAGGCGCGAGAGGTCGCCTTCGTCGATCTTGTCGTAGCGTTCGAAGAGCAGCGAGGCCACCACGCAGTTCAGCACCGAATCGCCGAGGAATTCCAGCCGCTCGTTATGCAAGGCGCTATGGCTACGGTGGGTCAAGGCCTGCTGCAGGAGCGAAGCATCCTTGAATGGGTGGCCTAGCCGTTGTTGCAAGAGTTGAGGATCCATTTTTTCATCCGTCATTCAGTCTGCCGCCCCGATACGCGCAGTGGCGCGTGGATCGGGGATTACCAGCCTGACCAGTCAGCGGGATCGGTTCAAAGCAAAGCTGAAAACTGCTCCGGGTCTGCCTCCACAATGCAAAGTTGCCAATTGGAAACTGCAGAAACTGCGCAAGCTGCTGGACCAGGATGCGGCGCGCTCTTAGTGGAAGCTGCCGATCCGCTTGATATCGCCCAGGTTCATCCAGACAAAGAAGGCCTTGCCGACGATGTTCTGGTCCGGCACGAAGCCCCAGTAGCGACTGTCGAGGCTGTTGTCCCGGTTGTCGCCCATCATGAAATATTCACCCGGCGGCACCGTGCAGGCGAAACCTTCGGCGTTGTAGGTGCACAGCTCATGATGCGGGAAGGCATCGGGATTGGGCACGAAGTTGGGAGCACGCTCATCAGTGAGAATCTTGTGCTCCACGCCGGTCAGGTTTTCCTGCCATTGCTTATAGTACGTCAGATTTTCGTCATCCAGATAATCCGGCAGCGCTTTGTAAGAAATTTGTTCACCATTAACCGTTAAGCGCTTGTTTTTATAGACTATTTTATCACCAGGCACGCCCACCACGCGCTTGATGTAGTCCACCGACATGTCCTTCGGGTACTTGAAGACCATGACGTCGCCGCGTTGCGGCTGGTTCACTTCGATGATCTTCTTGTTGATGATGGGCAGGCGGATACCGTAGGTGAATTTGTTTACCAGGATCAGGTCGCCCACCAGCAGCGTCGGCACCATCGAGCTGGACGGGATCTTGAACGGTTCATACAGGAAGGAGCGCAGGCAGAACACCAGCGCGATCACCGGGAAGAAGCTGCCGGAATATTCGATCCAGGCCGGCTGCTTCAGGTGGCGCGCCTGCAGGTCGGCACGGGCGGTGGCGACGGTACCGTCACGCTTGACGCCTTGCGCCTGGTCGCGCGCGACAGCGGCGTCGAACTCGGCCAGGGCGGCGTCGGCGCGAGCGCGGCGCTGCTTGGAGAGGAAGAAGGTGTCGGCAAACCAGATCACGCCGGTCACCAGCATCAGCACGAACAGAATGAGTGCGAAGTTGCCCAACAAAGCCTGCATGTTATTTATCGTCCACTTGTAAGATTGCCAGGAATGCTTCCTGCGGAATTTCGACCGAGCCCACCTGCTTCATGCGCTTCTTGCCGGCCTTCTGCTTTTCCAGCAGCTTGCGCTTGCGGGAGATGTCGCCGCCGTAGCACTTGGCCAGCACGTTCTTGCGCATGGCCTTGACGTTTTCGCGCGAGATGATGGTCGCACCAATGGCCGCCTGGATCGCCACATCGAACATCTGGCGCGGGATCAGTTCGCGCATCTTGGCCGCCACCTGGCGACCGCGGATCTGGGCTGCGGCACGGTGCACGATGATGGCCAGCGCATCGACCTTTTCGCTGTTGATCAGCATGTCGACCTTGACCACGTCTGCCGCACGGTATTCCTTGAACTCGTAGTCCATGGAGGCATAGCCGCGCGAGGTGGACTTCAGGCGATCGAAGAAGTCCAGCACGATTTCGGCCATCGGCATTTCATAGGTCAGTTGCACCTGCTTGCCGTGATAGCTCATGTTCATCTGGATGCCGCGCTTCTGCGTGCACAGGGTGATGACCGAGCCCACGTATTCCTGCGGCATGTACAGGTTGACGGTGACGATGGGTTCGCGGATTTCCTCGATCTTGGACACTTCCGGCATCTTCGACGGATTGTCCACCATCAGCATGGTGCCGTCGCGCTGCTGCACTTCGTACACCACCGTCGGCGCGGTGGTGATGAGGTCCATGTCGAACTCGCGCTCCAGCCGTTCCTGCACGATTTCCATGTGCAGCAGGCCCAGGAAGCCGCAGCGGAAGCCGAAGCCCAGCGCCTGCGAGACTTCCGGCTCATACATCAGGGCGGCGTCATTGAGCTTCAATTTTTCCAGCGAATCGCGCAGGGCGTCGTACTGGTTGGCTTCTACCGGGAACAGGCCCGCAAACACCTGCGGCTGCACTTCCTTGAAGCCGGGCAGCGGTGCCGGGGCCGGCTTGCCAGCCAGGGTGATGGTGTCGCCCACGCGCGCGGACTTCAGTTCCTTGATGCCGGCGATGACGAAACCGACCTGCCCTGCCGTCAAGGAGTCGCGCGATTGCGACTTGGGCGTGAACACGCCAATGCTTTCGGTCAGGTACTGGGTCTCGGTGGCCATCAGCAGGATCTTGTCCTTGGGACGCAAGGTGCCATTGACGATGCGCACCAGCATGACCACACCGACGTAGTTGTCGAACCAGGAATCGATGATCAGCGCCTGCAGCGGCGCATCCGGGTCACCCTTGGGGGCCGGCACCTTGGCCACGATGGCTTCGAGTACGTCTTCCACGCCCAGGCCGGTCTTGGCCGAGCAGGGAGTGGCGTCGGCGGCGTCGATGCCGATCACGTCTTCGATCTCGCTCTTGGCGTTGTCCGGATCAGCGGAGGGCAGGTCGATCTTGTTCAAGACCGGCACCACTTCCACGCCCAGGTCCAGGGCGGTGTAGCAGTTGGCCACCGTCTGCGCTTCCACGCCCTGGGAGGCGTCGACCACCAGCAGCGCGCCTTCGCAGGCCGACAGCGAGCGCGAGACTTCATAGCTGAAGTCGACGTGACCCGGGGTATCGATCAGGTTGAGGTTGTAGATCTGGCCATCCTTGGCCTTGTAGGCCAGGGCTGCGGTCTGGGCCTTGATGGTGATGCCGCGCTCGCGCTCGATATCCATCGAATCCAGCACCTGGGCTTCCATCTCGCGGTTGGACAAGCCCCCGCACAACTGGATGATGCGGTCGGCGAGCGTGGACTTGCCGTGATCGATGTGGGCGATGATCGAGAAATTACGGATATTGTTCATTAACAGACTGGAAACGATGAAAAAAGGCGCTCTGTAGCGGGCTTTGCCCAGCCGAGCGCCTTTGCAACAGCTTATTCGACCCGGCATTTTACCGGAATTCACAGGGACAAGCCCGACTTTCCGGTGCCAGGCCGTGCAGCCGGACTTGGCTGCGACAACACAACTTATTTCATTTCAGCAACAAATGCGTGCAGGCGCGCCTTGTCCAGATGGTAATGGCACAACTCCTGCCACTGACCATTACTGCCCTGCCCCATCAGCACCGGCACCAGCTCGTCGTAACGCGCGACCAGCGCCTCATCGGCATCCACATCGACCATCTCGATCACGGCCGGGATCTCGCCCAGTGCCTGGCGCAAGGCGTCACGCAGGTCTTCGCACAGGTGGCAGTAGCTGCGCGAATAGATGATGAAGTGCAAGGCTTGCCCTGCGGCTGAGGGCGAAGAAGGGGTGGTCATAGGCTCATATGAAAGTTTCTTCCCTCAGCCCGACGCGAACCAAGGAAAAAGGCTGCGGCCCCAGGGAGCCGCAGCCTTCATGCTGAAGTATCAGGCAATTTTACGGAAAAATGGCCCGGCCTCAGTTGCCGCCGTTCGGACGCAGCGGCACGAACTGCGAGGAGTCGCCACGGCGCACCAGCACCGCAGCCCGCTTCTTGGCATCGAGCTTGGCCACCAGCTGGCCGAACTGCTTGCTGTCGTTGACATCGACCTCGTTGAGGCGCTGGATCACATCGCCCGGACGGATGCCGGCGGCGGCAGCGGCACCGCTGACGTTTTCCACCAGCACGCCGTTGTCGACCTTCAGCTCCTTCTTCTGCGCATCACTCAGGTCGCTCACCACCAGGCCCAGGGAGTTGGGGGTGTTGTCGGGCTTGGCCTTCTTTTCCTCGGCCTGCTTGGGCTTGTCGGCTTCCAGCTCGACCACGGTCACGCTGACGTCGCGGGCGCTGCCCTTGCGCCAGATATTGACGGTGGCCTTGGCTCCCGGCTTGGTGGCACCGACCATGCGCGGCAGGTCGCTGGGGCGCTCGATGGCCGCACCGTTGTATTTCAGGATGATGTCGCCTGCCTCAAGGCCCGCCTTGTCAGCCGGGCCACCGGCTTCCACGCGTTGCACCAGCGCGCCTTGCGCGCGGGCCAGGCCCAGCGATTCGGCCACATCCTTGGTCACTTCACCGATCTGTACGCCGATACGGCCGCGCGTGACGCGTCCGCTGGCCTTGAGCTGGTCGGCTACCCGCAGCGCCTCATCAATGGGCACCGCAAAGGAGATCCCCATGAAGCCGCCGGAACGGCTGTAGATCTGCGAGTTGATGCCGACCACTTCACCCTTGAGGTTGATCAGCGGACCACCCGAGTTGCCCGGGTTGACCGCCACGTCGGTCTGGATCAGAGGCAGGTAGTCACCGGTGTCGCGCGCCTTGGCCGAGACGATGCCGGCGGTCACAGTATTTTCCAGGCCGAAGGGCGAGCCGATGGCCAGCACCCACTCACCGACACGGATCTTGTCGGAGTCGCCCATGTTCAGGCGCGGCAGGTTGCTGCCATCGATCTTGAGCACGGCCACGTCGGTGCGGGTATCCGAACCCACGATCCTGGCCTTGAATTCACGTTTGTCGGTCAGGGTCACGTAGACCTCGCTGGCCCCATCCACCACGTGCGCATTGGTCATGATGAAACCATCGGCCGAGATGATGAAGCCCGAGCCCACGCCACGCGGCACTTCTTCCTGCTGGCCCTGGCCACCCTGCTTGCCATTGCCGCGCGGGGTGCCCGGCTGCTGCTGACGCGGGATGGGAATACCGAAGAAGCGGCGGAAGAATTCCTGCATTTCCGGATCATCCATGCCGCCACCCTGCCCCTGGGCATTCTGGCGTACGCGCTCGGTAGTACGAATATTCACCACCGCCGGACCGGTGCGCTCGACGATGTCAGCGAAGTCAGGCAGGGCTGCCACCGTGGGCGAAGCCACGGGAGGCGCGGCCTGCACGGCCGGTGCTGCAGCGAAGACGGAAGCGGCCAGCAAGGCGCCGGCAAGGGTTTTCTTCATGGGAGTCATTGCAACGGTCTCTTTTATTTGGATTTCAGTTCAATGGAATTGGCTACCTGACGGATTGCAGCGGCGGGCACTTCTCCAACGACCGTCAGCCAGTAATCGCCCTGGCGTCGGCCCAGGATGTTCATGGCACCCTGCTGTATCGTACCCTCTTCCCGGCCCTGGCTGCCCGGCTCGATGAAGACCGAAATGGCCGCCAGCCCGTCGGAAAACACGATCTGCGAGACTTCGCGCTCAGCCGGACGGTTCTGTGCCGGTGCCGCGCCCGCTTCGCCACTATCGGAAATCACGCGCCGCACCTGCTGGATCTTCTGGAAACCCGGCGGCGGCGTGATCTGCCAGGCAGACAGGTCGGCCGGCACCAAGGCCGCCTTCTCGATGCGCCAGCCACGCGTGTCCTTGTAAGTGGGGTTGACCCGGGCACGATCAATCCCCCCGATGTCGATCTGGGTAAAGGCGATCTGTTCGATCACCTCGCCGCGGCCATCCAGCGTCTGCGCGCGCAAGAGCAGGCCGGTGGCCTGGTCGGCGCAGAAACGGTAGCCGTAGCGCAGCTTGTCGCGCGGTGCCAGCACGATGACCTGGCAGCTGCGGCCGGCCACACGTTCATCGCCATCGGACTGCAACCGGTAGAAGCGCGCCAAGTCCTCCGGGCGTGCATCGACGATGGCCGGAAAGGTGTCGCGCGTGACCCGTTTTTCCCGGCGCACGATGCGCTGGTCGGGGTCATAGCTGGCCACATCCTCGTTGTCGCGCACGAATTCGCGCGGCTTGCCATCGAGCAGCTCCAGCTTTTCCAGCTCGCTCTTGCCGGCTACCACATGGGTGACCCGCGAGCTGCGCATCTGCGCCGCCTGCTGATAGACGAAACTGCCTGAGTAATTGAGACGCTGGGCAGCAGATTGCATTTTTTGCAATTGCACCAGCAACGCGGAAGAAGTGGTGGCTTCACTGGCCGCAGTTGTAGAAACGCCATCCGCCGCTTGAGCGGATGGCGTCAAGGAGAACCCTAACAACGTGGCCAGCAAGCACAGTACGCCGTACAGACGCCCCGTCAGATGCATCTTACTTGTCTGCGTCCGAGGAGAAGGCTGCGGAACGGGCGTATTGCGCCGAACTGTAGGAAGGCGAGAAGCGCTGGTGAGCGAACAGGTAGTCGTCGATGCGCGGATCGCGCTTGACTTCACCCTGCTGGGCCAGCGAGCTCAGTTGATTCACGTTCTGCGGATTGCCGTTGGTGTCAGCCACGGTAGCAATGGCCGAAGGCACATTGACCGGAGCCGACGCCACCTGGGCCACCGGTGCAGCCACTTTGGCGTCCGCCGTCACCACCGCTTGCTGCGGCATGGCCACGAACACGGCGGCCACGGCAGCAGCAGCCGCTGCGGCGCTAGGCATCAGGAAACGCACCAGGCGGCCTGGACGGCTCGCGCGATGGTCGCCATTGGCAGCCGCCACAGCTTGCACCACCGGAGCAGCCGCGGCTGCCTTGACCGGCTCGGCCACTGCGGCCTGCGGGGCAACGATGGTCGGTTCGGCATCGAGCAGCGCGCTCATCTTGGCCGAGAAGCCGGCACTCAGGGAGACATCCATCTCCTCCGAACGCAGCACCTCGCCGATGCGATGGTAATCCTCCCAAGCGTCCTGGGCGTCCTTGGAAGAACGCAGGGCCGCGAAGGCAAGGGTCATTTCTTCAGTGCTCAGCTCACCATCGGCGAGGGCTGAGATCTGTTCTTTGGTCGTTACTTTGGTATCCATGTGCAGTCACCCGGCAAATATCTTAGTTCCATACCCGCTTTATTATTTTCTTTTTGACAACAGGCTTGTGGCCTCATTACCAGCGCTTGTCCGCTGCCGTATCCAGCAATGGACGCAGCTTCTCGGCAATAGCTTCCCGGGCGCGGAAAATGCGGCTGCGCACGGTGCCGATCGGACAATTCATCGCATCTGCAATCTCGTCGTAGCTCAACCCCTCGATCTCGCGCAACGTGATGGCAGTACGTAATTCTTCCGGCAATGCCTCCATCGCCACGTTGACCGTCTGAGCAATCTGCTTGGTGGCCAACATCGACTCTGGAGTGTTGATGTCCCTCAGATGGTCTGCATCGTCAAAAGTTTCAGCTTCTTCTGCATCTGCTTCTGTCGAAGTTGGCGCCCTGCGTCCCATGGTGACCAAATAGTTCTTGGCAGTGTTGATGCCGATGCGGTAAAGCCAGGTATAGAAGGCCGAATCGCCGCGGAATTGCGGCAGCGCGCGATAAGCCTTGATGAAGGCTTCCTGCACCACGTCTTCGGCTTCGGCCTGGTCACGCACCAGGCGTGACACCAGGCGCATCAGCTTGCGTTGATACTTGACTACCAATAGCTCGAACGCCTTCTTGTCGCCACGCTGGACGCGCTCAACAAGCTGTTGGTCTATTTCGCGTTCTGTCGTCAAACCGGATTCCTTGTTTTTTATGGCCGTGTTGTTTTATCGTCATTGCCTTTGGCAGATGCTTCCAGCTCGGCAATTTTCAAGCCCGACGGCCTCATTTTTCCAGCAGTCTTGCCTTGGCCGTATTGTGACTGATCAGCCAGCGGCACGCCACGGAAAGTGCACGGAATGTATCTTCAGAGACGGAATCCGTGAGGATGGGGATGGTACGTATCTTGCCGTTTTCCAGCCGCAGGCGCAGGAACAGCATGCCCGGCCAGATGGTGCTGCCGGCCAGCAGCTGGGCCAGTCCGGCCTTCATCACCTGGGGCTTGGCGCGCGCCGAGGGCAGCAAGTGTTCCACCACGCGGATCTGCCCGGTGCCGGAAATGTGCAACCAAATGACTTTGCGATCACGCAACACCAGCACCAGGGCCAGTGCGGCAGCGAGGACGCTGGCCATGGCCAGCGCGATGCGCGCCACCCAGGACAGCGAACCCGGCATCCCGAACGCCAGCACCACGCCCGTCAGGGCCACGCACAGGCAAGCGAAAGCCGTCACCAGCAGCAACAAGCGGGAAGGTTTGATATCTGCGGAAACGGCGATCGACATGAGATACCCGGAAGCAAGGCGCACCCGCAACAACGGGCAGCATAAAAACGACAAACCCGGCTTCGGTAAGGAAGCCGGGTCTTGCATTTTACATCTTGCCGATGACCAGGGTACCGTTGGTGCCGCCGAACCCGAAGGAGTTCTTGACGGCAATATCGATCTTCATGTCCCGCGCCTGGTTGGCGCAGTAATCCAGATCGCACTCCGGATCCTGGTTGAAGATGTTCATCGTCGGCGGCGACACCTGATTGTGCACTGCCAGCACGGTCAACACCGTTTCCAGGCCACCGGCACCACCCAGAAGGTGACCGGTCATGGATTTGGTCGAATTGACAACCATCTTGTAAGCATGGTCGCCGAATGCGGCCTTGATCGCGTCGGATTCGTTCTTGTCGCCCAAGGGGGTCGACGTACCGTGCGCGTTCAGGTACTGCACTTCATCCGGATTGACGCCGGCATCGCGCAGTGCATTGAGCACGCAGCGGCGCGGACCATCCAGGTTGGGCGCAGTCATGTGGTAAGCATCGCCGCTCATGCCGAAGCCGAGCAGTTCTGCATAGATCTTGGCGCCACGGGCCTTGGCGTGTTCGTACTCTTCGAGCACCATCACGCCGGCACCCTCGCCCAGCACGAAGCCGTCGCGATCCTTGTCCCAGGGGCGGGACGCAGTCGCGGGATCGTCGTTGCGGGTCGACAGTGCGCGCGCCGAAGCGAAGCCACCGATACCCAGCGGCGAAACGCTGGATTCAGCGCCGCCGGCCACCATCACATCCGCATCGCCGTACATGATCATGCGTGCGGCAGAGCCGATGCAATGCAGGCCGGTGGTGCAGGCGGTGACGATCGCCAGGTTGGGGCCCTTCAGACCGAACTTGATGGACAAGTTGCCCGAGATCATGTTGATGATCGAGGCCGGAATGAAGAAGGGGCTGATGCGGCGCGGACCACGGTTGGTCAGTTCGGCATGGGTTTCTTCGATCAGCGGCAAGCCGCCGATGCCCGAACCGATCATGACGCCAATGCGCTCGGCATTCTCATCGGTCACCGTCAATCCACTGTCCTGGATGGCCTGGATACCGGCGGCCATGCCGAAGTGGATGAAGGTATCCATATGACGCGCTTCCTTGGCGGGGATGTAATCCTCGATATTGAAGCCCTTGACTTCACCGGCGAAGTGCGTGGTGAAGGGGGTTGCGTCGAACTTGGTGACGGTAGCGATGCCGGACTTGCCTTCCTTGATGGCACTCCACGTATCGGCGACGTTGTTGCCGACAGGCGAGATGCATCCCAGGCCGGTAATGACTACACGACGTTCACGAGTGCGGCTCAAGCAATTCTCCTGAAACTTTGACCAAAGCCCTTATCAGGCCTTGACTTGCGACTTTGCGTAGTCGATCGCCTGTTGCACGGTGGTGATCTTTTCAGCTTGTTCGTCGGGGATTTCCATTTCGAACTCATCTTCCAGCGCCATGACCAGCTCGACGGTGTCCAGCGAGTCGGCGCCCAGGTCGTCCACGAACGACGATTCGTTCTTGATGTCGGCTTCGGCGACGCCCAGTTGCTCAGCGACGATCTTCTTCACGCGTTGTTCGATATCGGACATAGTGTTCCTCCAGAGGGATGATAGGTTACAAAAGTGCGCGCATTTTAGCAGGTTTGCGCGCGGAAAATTTACTTTTAACTATTCCTGGCAAGATTGTGCCAAGTCCAGCTTAACTGCAAACAAAAGTCGTCAAAAGGACTTGAATCAAGCCCCCAAGACTTACTTAACCCATGTACATGCCGCCATTGACATTGAGCGTCGTGCCGGTGATGTAGGCCGCTTGCGGCGAGGCCAGGAAGGCCACCGCATAGGCGATCTCCTCAGCCGCACCCAGGCGTCCCAGCGGAATCTGCTGCAGGATGGCGGCGGACTGCTGCTCGTTCAGCGCCTTGGTCATGTCGGTATCGATGAAGCCGGGCGCCACGCAATTGACGGTGATGTTGCGGCTGCCGATCTCACGCGCCAGCGCGCGGCTCATGCCGGCCACGCCGGCCTTGGCAGCGGCATAGTTCATCTGGCCGGGATTGCCGGCCTCGCCCACCACCGAGGTGATGTTGATGATGCGGCCGGTACGGGCCTTCATCATGCCACGCAGCACGGCGCGCGAAAGGCGGCCGACGGCGGTCAGGTTGGTGGCGATCACGCTGTCCCACTCCTCGTCCTTCATGCGCATGGCCAGTTGGTCCTGGGTGATGCCGGCATTGTTGACCAGGATGGAGAGCGCGCCGAATTCCTTCTGCACCCGCTCCACCAGCGCCACGCTGGCTTCGGCATCATTGACATTGAGCACCGCACCACGGCCGGCTTCCGGACCCAGCGCCGCCAGGTATTCGGTGATGGCGGCAGCGCCCGACTCCGAGGTCGCCGTACCGACCACCTTGGCACCCTGTCGGGCCAGTTCGGTGGCGATGGCACGGCCGATGCCGCGCGAAGCGCCGGTCACCAGGGCGACCTGGCCTTGCAGATTCAATGCACTCATTTCAGCAACTCCAATACTTTGTTCAAGGATTCCTGGTCGACGATGGCTTCACCCACCAGGTCACCATTGATGCGCTTGGTCAGGCCGGTCAGCACCTTGCCCGGACCGCATTCGATCAGGTGCGTGACGCCGTCGGCGCCCATCTTCTGCACCGTCTCGACCCAGCGTACCGGCGCAGCCGCCTGGCGCACCAGGGCATCCTTGATGGCAGCCGGATCGTTGACCACGGCCACATCGACGTTGTTGATCAGCGGGATCTGCGGCGCGGCGAAGGCGACGTTGGCCAGATAGGCTTGCAGGCGGTCCGAAGCCGGCTTGAGCAGCGAGGAGTGGAACGGCGCCGACACCGGCAGCGGCAGCGCGCGCTTGGCACCCTTGGCCTTGGCGATGTCGCAGGCACGGCCGACAGCGGCCTTGTGGCCGGCGATCACGACTTGTGCGGGGGCATTGAAGTTGACGGCCTCGACCACTTCACCTTGCGCCGCTTCGGCGCAGGCAGCACGCACGTCTTCATCAGACAGACCGAGAATGGCGGCCATACCACCCTGCCCGACCGGCACCGCTTCCTGCATGGCTTGCGCGCGGAAGCGCACCAGCGGTACCGCATCCTTGAAGGCGATCACGCCGGCGGCGACCAGTGCCGAATATTCGCCCAGGCTGTGGCCGGCGACGAGCACCGGTGCCTTGCCGCCTGCAGCCAGCCAGGCGCGATAGAAGGCCACGGCAGCCGTCAGCATGACGGGCTGGGTGTTGGTGGTCAGGTCCAGGTCTTCCTTGGGACCTTCAGCGATGAGCTTGCCCAGGTCGAACTGCAGGGCATCGGAAGCTTCTGCGACGGTCTGACGGACGACTTCATTGTCGGCGAAACCATTGAGCATCCCGATGGCCTGCGAACCCTGGCCCGGGAAGACGAAAGCGAATGTTGTCATGCTTGGAAGTAGATAATTTGGATGAAAATGCAGGAAATCGAAGAGATCAGTGAACGAAAGGACTGCCGCAGCAGCCCCCTGCCCGCTTTACATGCGCGCCAGCACGGCGCCCCAGGTGAAGCCACCGCCGACGCCTTCCATCATGACGGTATGACCCGGCCGGATGCGGCCATCGCGCACCGCCTGGTCCAGCGCCAAGGGAATGGAGGCGGCCGAGGTATTGCCGTGTTCAGCCACGGTGACGACCATCTTTTCCAGCGGCAGCCCCATCTTCTTGGCCGTGCCCTGCATGATGCGGATATTGGCCTGGTGCGGCACCAGCCAATCCACCTCGGTGGATTGCATCCTGGCCGCTTCCAGCGCTTCGCGCGCCACCTTGTCCAGCAAGGAAACGGCCAGCTTGAAGACGGCCGGGCCATCCATGTAAAGGTAGGCGCTGCCGGCGACGGCACCGTTGTTGACGCTGCCCGGCACGCACAGGATGTGACCGTGGCTGCCATCGGCATGCAGCTTGGTCGCCAGCACGCCCGGCTCCTGCGAGGCACTCATGATGACCGCACCAGCACCATCGCCGAAGAGCACACAGGTGGTGCGATCCTTGAAATCCAGAATGCGCGAGAACACTTCGGCACCAATGACCAGAACGTTCTTGTGGGCACCGGATTTGATGAAGCTGTCCGCCACCGACATGGCGTAGACAAAGCCGCTGCAGACGGCCTGCACATCCATGGCCGGCGCACCATTGGTGATGCCCAGCTTGCGCTGGACCACACAGGCGGTGCTGGGGAAGCCACCCAGGTGATCCGGGGTGGAGGTGGCCATGATGATCAGATCGATGTCATTGGCCTGCATGCCCGCCGCTTCCAGGGCGCGCTGCGCCGCGTGCAGGGCGAGATCACTGGAAAGCTGGCCCGGCTCGGCATAGTGGCGCGCGGAGATGCCGCTGCGCGTGACGATCCATTCGTCCGAGGTCTCGATGCCCTGCTCGGCCAGCTGCGCGGCCAGCTCATGGTTGGTGACGCGCTTGGCCGGCAGGTAGCTGCCGGTGCCGACGATTTTGCTGTAAGTGGTCATGCCGTCTTCTTGCTCTGTTAGTTCGGTTGATCCAGCGAGACCGGTGCGGGCTCGAAAGCCTTGGCAACGGCCTCGGCCGTGCGCCCCTGCTCCTGGGGCATCAGCTCCGCCATGCTGGCGGCAATACGGGCGAGCACATCATACTTGGCCGCATCATATGCGCGGCGGATGGCCCATTCGAACGCATACACATCGGCCCCGCCGTGGCTCTTGAAGACCAGGCCCTTCAGGCCCAGCAAGCTGGCGCCATTGTAGCGGGAAGGATTGAGGCGGCGCGACAGCGCCTTGATGGCACCATAGGCGATCAGGGCACCGAGCTTGTTGATGATGCCCTTTTTGAATTCGCTGGTGAGCACCTGCTTGACGAAGCGCCCCAGGCCTTCGGAGGCCTTCAGGGTCACGTTGCCCACGAAACCGTCGCACACCACCAGGTCGGTCGTGCCTTCGAAGATGTCGTTGCCTTCCACGTTGCCGTAGAAATTGAGGATACCCTTCTCATGGTCGCCCCGCAGCAGGGCGGCGGTCGCCTTGACCAGCTCGTTGCCCTTCATGTCCTCTTCACCCACGTTCAACAGGCCCACGGTCGGCTTGGCCTTGCCTTCCATGACCGCGACCAGGGCCGAGCCCATGAGTGCAAATTGATGTAAATGCTGTGGCTCGCAGTCGACGTTGGCGCCGAGGTCGAGCATGTAGGTGGGGCCATCCTTCTGGTTCGGGAGGATGGTGCAGATGGCCGGACGATCCACGCCCGGCAGGGTCTTCAACACATAGCGCGAGACCGCCATGAGGGCACCGGTATTGCCGGCCGAGACGGCGGCGTGGGCCTGCCCCTCCTTGACCAGGGTCACGGCTACGCGCAGGGAAGAATCCTTCTTGCGACGCAGGGCGACCTCGATCGGGTCGTCCATGGTCACCACTTCGGAGGCATTGTGAATGCGGATGCGGGCTTCGCCGGCCAGCTTGTATTTCTTCAGCAGCGGCTGCAGCACGGCTTCCTGGCCGACCAGGATCAGCTCTGCATCAGGTTGGCGCTTGAGGAAGGAGGCAGCGGCCGGGAGCGTGACTGACGGGCCATGATCGCCACCCATGCAGTCGATTGAAATTTTGATGGTCATCGATTTGATTCAAAGCCTTGCCAGCCCACATTATGAGGCAGATTGCAAAGCCTTCAAAATGGCACACTCAGACAGCGCGCCAGATGAAGCTTCACGCAAGCAGGCAGGCAGGTCCGCTGACGGATGTCGCGGACATAAAAAAGCGGCGCAAAATGAACCTCCTGAAACAGAAGCTCATTGCGCCGCTTTTCTCCAAAAACAGCAAGCTCAATGAATGAGATTACTCGTCGTTCTTGGTCTTCAGCACCTTGCGACCACGGTAGAAACCGTTGGGGCTGATGTGGTGACGCAGGTGGGTTTCACCAGTCGTCGGCTCCACAGCCAGCGGGGGTGCAGTCAGAAAGTCGTGTGCACGATGCATACCGCGCTTGGACGGGGTCTTTTTGTTCTGTTGAACGGCCATGATTACTCCTAAACCTTACTTAAGATTGAAAATTTTAACACATCGGATCGGTGTTTCTCCAACCCCGCTGTGCCGCTGCCCGGCCTTTGCCAGACATTCCCCAACAATACTTGTTACTGCTTCAACTTCTTCAGTACCTCAAACGGGGAAGCCCGTTCAGCACCTTTGGCCTCGGCCGCCACGCTACCGTCAGGACAGACGTCATGCTTGGGTGCCACCGGCAGGGCCAGCAGCGCATCGTCCTCAATCAGGTAGTTCACGTCGAAGGCTGCCGAACCGACGATGACATCAATCTCGTCATCATCCAGCAGCTCTTCGATGGTGTCGGCTTGCGCCTCATCTTTTGCCAATACCAGCAGCGACTTCGAATCAATCTCGAAATTCAATGCCGTCAGGCAACGCTGACAGATCAGATTAACTGCACCCGACACTGCCAGACTGAGTTGAGCATGTCCCAGCTTGTCGATATCGCCGGACAGAGCCCAGTGAATCGTGCCGGAACGGTCAACCGTCTCTTGCGCCAGACGACCTAATTCAGCAACCGGAATCTCACCCTGCGCCTGCTGTTTCAGCCTGCAGAATTCGAACGCGTCGATAACAAATGCATTCATAGCCAAAGCAGAATCCGGAAAACCTGCGATCATAACAGAAAATTTCCTTACCAGTCAAAGCCTTAGCGCCTTGCTTGCGAAATTCTCGCGAAAAATGGCTTCATCGGAGGAAGCGCTCTCACTTTTGTGGCGAATTTCCGCCAAAATCCGGGTTTTATTGTTTCAGCACAGCGCGTGGCGCGCCTTCACCATGACACAACACCGCACCGATTCCACCCTGCCCCGCCTGATTCTCGGCTCCAGTTCCGTCTATCGCAAGGAATTGCTGGGTCGCCTCGGCCTGCCTTTCGAGACCATGGCCCCGGACATCGACGAAACCCCGCAACCCGGCAAAAACCCGGAAGCCACGGCCTTGCGACTGGCGCGCGAGAAGGCCGCCGCCATTGCCGTCCGGGTCGGCCCTGCCCTGGTGATCGGCTCGGACCAGGTCGCCACGCTGGACGGCCTGCAGATCGGCAAACCCGGCAATCACGCCAATGCCTTGAAGCAATTGCAGCTGATGCGCGGGCGCGAAGTGATCTTCCATACGGCGCTGTGCCTGTGGGATGGCCGCCAAGCCGATTCCGCCGCTGCGCAGGTCTGCAATGTACAGACCGTGGTGCGCTTCCGCGACCTCGAAGATGCCGAACTCGATGCCTACCTGCGTATCGAGCAGCCCTACGACTGTGCCGGCAGCGCCAAGAACGAGGGCCTGGGCATCGCCATCCTGGAGAGCATTCGCAGCGACGATCCCACCGCCCTCACCGGCCTGCCGCTGATCGCCTTGACCGGCATGCTGCGCCGGGCCGGCGTTCCATTCTTCAGCGCCGGCCGCGCGGCTCAGTAATTACGGCGCGGATAGCCTTCGGCCAGGATGCGCTGCCACACCACTTCGCGCTGATCCTTGTCCATGAAGACCCATTGCGCCACTTCATCGACGGTACGGCCGCAGCCGCGGCAGACATCGTCAAAGGTGGTGGAGCACACGGCCACGCAAGGCGTGTCGGGGCGCTCGGGTGCGGACGGAACGGCGGACTGCGAAGAAGAGCTGGAAGACATTGAGTGAATCTGAATGAGGAAGATGAAGCATTGCGCAAGCGGCCCGCCCGGATCCCAACGGAATACGGACAAAAACCTTCACTTGGCCAACAACGCGATAGTTCGCATCTTACCAAGAACCGAAGGCAAGCTCTCCCTGCTGATCGAAGGGATATGAAGAGTTCATCACCCCCGAACCAAACCGACAGGCAAAAAAAAGCCCGCGACCAAGAGGTGCGGGCTTGAATCCAATTTCTTAAGGAGATTGGAGGAGACAGGTGCAACTATAGCGATGCACCCCGGCCGAGTCTGCTTTATTGTGGCAATAGCAGATATTCACATTCTTCATATCTGCCGTCAGAACCGCGCCACAACAAGCATCCGCCGCACCATCCGGCGTTCACCCCATCCGCAAATCACCCTGCACCGCCGACGTCATCGGCTTGGGCGGATTGCCGCCCTTGCGGTCACAGGCTTGCAATGACAATAACAGAGCGATCCCCAGCAAAATCAGCGCATTCGTTCTCATCACAGTCTCCCGGAATGAATTCCCTTGCAAAGAATGCCACCTTCCGCCCGCCCTGCCCGTCTGTCAAGCCGATCAGGCGGCGCTACGCAGGCTGCTCACCGCGCCGGCTACCGGTAGCGTGCGGGTGGCCGCCAGGTTTTTCTCATAGAGGGCCGCGATCATATCCGACTGCGTCAGCATGCCGGCCAGCTTGCCATCGGCCTGCACCACCGGAATCTGGTGCAAGCCATCGGCCATGCGCGGCACCAGTTCCAGCACCGGCGTATCGACCTGGGCGGTAATGACCGGGCGGCTCATGATCTGGCCGACCACTTCCGGCTTGTCCGAATGCGTGAACGGCACCCGGTGCAGCAGGCGGCGCAACTGCGCGGCCAGGCCCGTATGCACTTCCACGCCGGCATGCTCCAGAAAATCCGTACGACTGACGATCCCGATGACATGCCGCCCGCGATCGAGCACCGGCAAGGCCCGCAACCGGTGCTGCCGCAACAGATGCCAGGCCTCGTCCAGGCCAGTGGCGAATTCCACCGCGACCACATCGCGCGACATCACCGCGGCGCACAGAGTCTGGCCGAAGCGGCGGTGATAGGCCCGCATTTCGGTTTGCAGGAAGATTTCTTCAAGATCGTCGCGGCCGATGTCGAGCACCTGATTGAAATCCTTCAGGACTGCGTCCAGATCTTCATGCGAGAACCCCAGCCGCGTGATCGGCAATTCATCCCGGGTCTGGTGCGGATGGGGTGCGGCGCTGTGCTGGGCATGCGGGTAGCGGCGTCCGGTGGCGTTGTTGTAGAACAGCGCGGCCGCCAGCAGCAGCGCCGAGTTGAGCAGCACCGGCGAAAGCACGAAGGCATAGCCCATGTCATGCACCACCGGGCCGCCCAGCACCGCCGTCAAGGCCACCGCCCCGCTGGGCGGGTGAATGCAGCGCAGCAGGAACATGCCGCCAATGGCCAGCGCGATGGCCAGCGCCGCCGCCAGGGCCGGCTCCTGCACCAGCTTCGCGCAGGTCACACCGATGAGCGCCGCGCAGAGGTTGCCGCCCAGGATGGACCAGGGCTGGGCCAGCGGACTGGACGGCACCGCAAACAGCAACACGGCAGACGCCCCCATGGGCGCGATCAGCCAGATGGTGCGCGCCTCATGCGGCAGCAGCGCATAGCTGGTCAGGCCGACCAGCAGGATGCCGAACAGACTGCCAGCGCAAGCGCGCATGCGCTCGAAGCGATCGACATTGGTCTTGGCAGGAATAAAACTTTTCAACCACAGCAAGATAGAATCGGGCATATCCCTTCCGTGACGACGGGTCTTCAACACGGCACGCGGCGTGACAGCGCCCGCGCCAAAGCCACAATTACATCACAAGATGATATATATGTCCCGTTTGCCCCTCTCCCTTTTACTTCACAGCGAAGGTGCATTCCGATGAATGCCACGCCCCGCCTGCAAAAAGACGATTTCGAAGCCCTGTCGGAATTTCGCTACCAGCTGCGCCGTTTCCTGCGCTTCTCGGAGGATGCCGCCCAGAGCGAAGGCCTGACGCCCCTGCAATACCTGCTCATGCTGCACATCAAGGGCTATCCCGGCCGCGAATGGGCCAGCATCAGCGAACTGGCCGAGCGCCTGCAGGCCCAGCACCACGGCGTCGTGGCCCTGGTCACGCGCTGCGTGAAAGCCGGCCTGGTCACGCGCACCCCGGACGACCGCGACAAGCGCCTGGTCCAGGTGCGCCTGACCGAACTGGGCGAGCAATACCTGCATCGCCTGGCGCAATTGCATCGCAATGAGTTGCACTCATTGTCGGGCGTATTCCAGGTATCGCACATCTCGGCCTTCAACGACCGCGACTGAACGCGGCCACCCATCTTGCAGCAACGGTCTTGTGGATGTCCGCAAGACCGGCCGGGGCTAGCTGCTGTTATGCTTGCGACAACTTCTCTCCAGCCTTTCCCATGACCCGCAAAACCGATCCTGCCGCAGCATCTACCCGCGCCATCACCAAGGAAGACGTGGCGCGTGCTGCGGGGGTATCGCATATCACGGTCTCGCGGGTCATCAATACGCCGGAAAAGGTGTCCCCCGCCACGCGCGAACGGGTCGAATCCTTCATCAGCAGCATGGGCTATATCCCCAACATGCTGGCCGGCGGCCTGGCCTCGCGGCGCACGCGCATCGTGGCGGCCATCGTGCCGACCATCAGCCATTCGATCTTTGCCGAGACCGTGCGCGGACTGTCCGAGCAACTGAGCCTGCAGGGCTACCAGTTGCTGCTGGGGCAAACCAATTATTCGGAAGACGCGGAAACCGGCCTGGTGGAAGCCTTCATCGGCCGCCGGGTGGATGGCCTGGTGCTGACCGGCGTACAACATTCGGCGCGCACGCGCCAGCGCCTCAAGGCGGCCGGCATTCCGGTAGTGGAAACCTGGGACATGAGCCCGCAGCCCATCGACATGCTGGTCGGCTTCGACAACCATGCGGCCGGGCAGGCCATGGGGGAGTATCTGGTGCGCAAGGGCTATCGCCGCATGGCCTTCGTGGGCGGGGATGATCCGCGCGGCCTGGCGCGCTTTGCCGGGATGCGGGAGGCGCTGCTGGCGCAGGGCGCGCCGGAGCCGGTGCATCTGGTGGTGCCGGTAGGCAGCTTCCTGCAGGCCGGACGCGAGACCATCTGCCGCCTGTTGGCGCTGCAGCCGGACATCGAGGCCGCCTTCTTCAGCAATGACGTCATGGCCGCCGGTGCAGCCCTGGAATGCGCACGGCGCGGCATCGCGGTGCCAAAGCGCATCGCCCTGGCCGGATTCGCCAACCTGGAGATCGCCACGGAAGTCCTGCCCGCCCTTACCACGGTGCAGATCAGCGCACACCAGATCGGTGTCACGGCAGCGGAGATGCTGCTCACCCGCTTCGACGGCCAGCCGGTCGCGCAAGCGGTGTGCGATCTGGGCTATTCCATCCTGGAACGCGACAGCGCCTGATCAGGGCTCTTCCAGCTCATTCCCGGCCAGCTCGACCCGATTGCGCCCCAGCCGCTTGGCGCGGTAGAGCGCGATGTCGGCGCGCTTGGTCAGCTTGTCCAGCGCCTCTCCTCCGGCCAGCGTAGCCACGCCGAAACTGGCCGTCACGTTGATACGGCGATCCCCTTCGGTCTCGAACACGCGCTCTTCCAGCGCCGCGCGCAGCTTGTCAGCCACGGCGGCGGCCTGCGCCAGATCGGATTCGGGCAGCAGGATGATGAATTCTTCGCCGCCATAGCGCGCCAGCACATCCACCTTGCGCAGCAGCTGCGCCACACACTGGCTCACGCCGATCAGGATGGCGTCGCCGGCCTGGTGACCATAGCTGTCGTTGATGCGCTTGAAATGATCGATGTCGAACAGCACCACCGAGACCGCCCGCCCATAGCGTTGCGCCACACCCAGCTGCTGATCGGCATGGGTGTAGAAGGCGCGGCGGTTCAATACGCCGGTCAGGAAATCGGTATTGGATGAGGTCTGCAATTGCGTGATCAGCGCCTCGCGCTCCTTGGCCAGACTGTTGCGCTCGCGCATGCGCTGCTTGAGCACGCGCAGCGCACGCATCATCGCGCCGATCTCATCCTGATGGCGCGCCTCGGGGATTTCCTGCTCCAGCTTGCCGTCCACCAGACCCGACACCAGATCGGTCGCCTGCACCAGCGGACGCACCACACGCCGCCCGATCAGCACCACCAGCATCTGGAAGAACAGGCAAGCCACCAGCGTCAGGCTCACCACCAGAATCAACAGGTTGCGGGCCCGCGTATTGTGGCGCTCCGCCTGCTCCAGCAGATCATCGAGCAGCAGATCGCGCAGGTCCGTGATGGAGGCCATCGAGGGCACATAGAACTTGAAGAGATCGGAGGGCGTGACCCCGAAGTCACCGGATTTCAGCCCTATCTGCAGCAGGAAATCGAGGAACTGGAAGCCACTGTCGAAATATTCCTTCTCCACCCGCTCCAGGGCCGCGGCGAATTCCGGCGCGCGGCTGTAACTGCCCAACTGGCCGGCGATGAAGCTGCGCAGCAACTCGATGCGGCCATAGAGGCGTCCGATTTCAATGACTTCATCCTGGGTCAGCTGACGATGCGCAATCAGTGGGGCGACAAAACGCGACCCGACCTGCCCGGCGTACTCGCGCAGGCTGGCGACTGCGCGCACGGCCGAGAGGCCATCACGCAGCAAGGGATCGGCGCGGTCAGCCTCATTGCTCAGATCACTCACCACGCGCACCATCAACGGCATCAGATCGACCATGCTGCTCACGGCCGAGACCACCAGCACGTCGCTGCGATCCTGCGGCGCCAGGCGCGCCACCCGGTCAACATTGGCGCGCGCCGGACCCAGGCCTTGCTGGACCAGCCGCACCTTGTCCATGGCCCACGACTGCCGCAGCCTGGCATCCGCCTCCAGCGCAGCGCGCAATTGGCTCAGGGCGGCATCGCTCTGGGCGCGGGCATTGGCCAGCCTGGCCTGCAGCTCCGGCGGCAGCGAGGCACCGGCCCCCATGACGGCGTTGGCCGGACCACGTTCGGCGGAAATCTTTTCCATCGCCAGCAGCGCCAGGCGCAGCTTGCGCAAGGCCGGCACGCTGTTGGCACCGCTGCGGTAGGTGTTCCACTCCGTCCAGACCAGGGCCACCGCAAACGCCAGGAACAGCGCCAGCAAGGCGACCGAGATCAGCCGGAACAGACGATTCAGGGACATGATGAGCCCGCCATGGAAAGCAAACGCAGATGCATGAGACGAATATATCAAGCCGCAGCCAAGGGTGGCGCGGCGACTTCGCGAGCGGGAAGAAATTTGTCCGGACTATCGCGGCGATGCCACGAAACCGGCAGGAACCCTCCCAGTACATGGGACGGCTCTGGCGCAACGCCGATGTTCTCCCCCTCGAAAAACATCCGGTGACCAGTCAATGATTTGCCGCCGACTGCACTCCCTCCAGCGCGGAACCGACGGACAAAAAAATAAGGCCCTGACAAAATCAGAGCCTTATCTCTACAGCTTCACAACACTTGAGCCAACTGGCGGAGAGGGTGGGATTCGAACCCACGGTACGGGAAACCGTACGCCTGATTTCGAGTCAGGTACATTCGACCACTCTGCCACCTCTCCGGTCAACTTCGGTCGTTTCACTGCGTGGTGCAGCGAAGACAGCGACTATAGCAGAACTATTTTCAGAGTGGAACTATTTTTTAAAAAATATTCAAAAAACTTATCTCCTCGTCATTGCATCTCCCGCCGGACAGACTAGCAGAAGCAAAGTTCATACATAAAACCATCAAGCTGAATTGCTTATCATCATCTTGTCATAAATCACTTCTAGGATCCGTAAACTATTTTGCGATGCATTGCCGTTCTTTGACTCTCTCGAATCCGGATTCAGCCAGATGGCTCCCCTCTCCAATCCAATCTTTCCGCTCGGCGCCGAAGTCGTCGATCTGATCGCCCGCGCCTCCGGTGCGGCCCTGCGCGGCGCCGACGACCCGATGTTGTCATTGCTGCATGAGATCATTGCTCAACGCAAGCTGTCGGCGCTGTTCCAGCCCATCGTGCGCATGCGCAACGGCGAGATCCTGGGATATGAAGGTTTGATCCGCGGCCCCTCCAATACCCCGCTGCATTCGCCGCTGGCGCTGTTCAAGGTGGCACGCGCGCACAACCTGTCGGTACAGATGGAATATCTGTGCCGCCACATCGTGATGACCCGCTTCGCGCAACTGGGCTTGCCGGGCAACCTGTTCCTGAACGTGTCGCCGGGGGCACTGATGCAGCCGGAGGCGATCCAGGGCGAGACCTTGCGCTATCTGGAAAAGCTGGGCGTCAACCCGCAGCGCATCATCATCGAACTGACCGAGAACGAGCCGACCTACGACTATGCGCTGCTGCGCAATGCGGCCATGCATTACCGCGATATGGGCTTCCAGATCGCCATCGACGATCTGGGTGAAGGTTTCTCCAGCCTGCGCCTGTGGTCGGAGCTGCAGCCGGAATACGTCAAGGTCGACATGCACTTCGTGCAAGGCATCAACCATGATCCGATGAAGCTGCAGTTCGTGCGCTCGATCCAGGAGATTGCCGAAAAGTCCGGCTCCATCGTCATCGCCGAAGGCATCGAATCCCAGGCCGAACTGCTGACTATCCGCGACCTCGGCATTGCCTGCGGCCAGGGCTATCACATCTCGCGTCCGCTACCGGAGCCGCCGGTCTCGATCTCGGACGATGTCACCAAAACCCTGCGGCGCGACAAGGTCCCGCTGGCCGCCAACAAGTATGGCCCCGGCAAGCGCAGCGCCACCGTCGCCAAGCTGCTGCGCGAGACCCAGTACGTCAGCCCGGAAGTGACCAATGATGCGGCCTACGACATGTTCGTCAACGATCCGCAGCTGCAGGCCCTGCCGGTAGTCAGCAATGGCTTGCCGATCGGGCTCATCAACCGCTACAGCATGGTGGAGCGCTTTGCCCGCCTGTACGGCCGCGAACTGTATGGCAAGAAGTCCTGCGCCTTCTTCATGGACCCCAATCCCATCCTGACCGAGCAGGACACCAGCCTGCAGGACCTCTCCAACCTGCTGGTGCATGCCGAATCGCACCATCTCTCCAACGGCTTCATCATCACCGACCGCGGCCAGTACGTGGGGCTGGGCACCGGCCACGACCTGCTGCGCGAGATCACGCAGATGCAGATCGACGCTGCCCGCCATGCCAATCCGCTGACGCAGTTGCCGGGCAACGTGCCCATCAACGATCACATCGAATACCTGCTGCAAAGCGGGGTGGAATTCTGCATCTGCTACTGCGACCTCGATCAGTTCAAGCCCTTCAACGATGTCTACGGCTATCGCAAGGGCGATGACATGATCCAGGCCACCGGCCGCGTGCTGCAGCAGGCCTGCGACCCCAACCTGGACTTCATCGGCCACATCGGCGGGGACGATTTCCTCATCCTGTTCCAGAGCGAGGATTGGGAAAAGCGCTGCCGCACCATCCTCGATACCTTCGAAGCCGAAACCCGCGCCTTCTACTACGACGAAGACGTGCAGCGCAAAGGCTATTACACCGAGGATCGCCAAGGCAACCGGGTGTTCCACCCGCTGGTCTCGCTGTCGCTGGGCTCGGTGAAGATCGAACCCTCGCAATACTCCTCACCGCACCAGATCGCCTCGGCCGCCACCCGCGCCAAGAAGGAAGCCAAGAAGATCCAGGGCAACAGCCTCTTCATCGAGCGCCGCATCCCGACCACCTTCTCCTGGGCGCTCAAGGACGCTTAGCCAGCCTGCTTACGAAAACGTTTTCTCGCCCGGTGCGACGATAAAAAAACGACTGTCTCTTGCGAGGCAGCCGTCTTCATTTGGCGCTCAGGAAAACTGAATCAGGCGCCCGGCACCAGCTTGGTCACGCCGCCCATGTAGGGCTGCAGCACCTCGGGGATTTCCACGCTGCCATCGGCCTGCTGGTAGTTTTCCAGCACGGCCACCAGGGTGCGTCCCACAGCCAGGCCGGAACCGTTCAGGGTATGCAGCAGTTCAGGCTTGCCCTGGGCATTGCGGAAGCGGGCCTGCATGCGGCGCGCCTGGAAGGCTTCACAGTTGGAGACCGAGGAGATCTCGCGATAGGTGTTCTGCGCCGGCAGCCAGACTTCGATGTCATAGGTCTTGGCCGCACCAAAGCCCATGTCGCCGGTGCACAGGGTGATGACGCGATATGGCAGGCCGAGCTTCTTGAGGATGGTCTCGGCGTGGCCCAGCATCTCGTCCAGGGCTTCGTAGGACTTCTCGGGATGGACGATCTGCACCATTTCCACCTTGTCGAACTGGTGCTGGCGGATCATGCCGCGCGTGTCGCGGCCATAGGAACCGGCTTCCGAGCGGAAGCAAGGCGAGTGCGCCGTGAACTTCATCGGCAGCGCGTCGCCGGCGACGATTTCATCGCGCACGAAGTTGGTCAGCGGCACTTCAGCCGTCGGGATCAGATAGAGTGCGGCGTTTTCGGCTTCACCTTCCTGGCCGCCCTTCTTGGCCGCGAACAGGTCCGCCTCGAACTTGGGCAACTGGCCGGTGCCGCGCAGGCTGTCGGCGTTGACGATGTAGGGGGTGTAGCACTCGGTGTAGCCATGCTCCATGGTGTGGGTGTTGAGCATGAACTGCGCCAGCGCGCGATGCAGGCGGGCGATGCCGCCCTTGAGTACGGCGAAGCGCGAACCGGTCAGCTTGGTGGCGGTATCGAAGTCCAGGCCCAGCGGCGCGCCGACGTCGACGTGATCCTTGATCTCGAAGTCGAAGCTGCGGGGCGTGCCGACCTTGCGCAGCTCGACGTTGCCGCTTTCGTCATTGCCGGCCGGCACGGATTCGTGCGGCAGGTTGGGCACGGCCTGCAGGAACAGGGTCATCTGCTGCTGCACTTCTTCCAGGCGGGTGGCGGAGGCCTTCAACTCGTCGCCGATGCCGTTGACTTCGGCCATGACGGCGGAAGCGTCTTCACCTTTGCCCTTGAGCATGCCGATCTGCTTGGACAGCGAATTGCGCTTGCCCTGCAGTTCTTCGGTACGGGTCTGGATCTGCTTGCGCTCGGCTTCCAGCGCATTGAAGCCGGCCACGTCCAGGACGAACTTGCGGGCCGCCAGGCGGGCTGCGACGTTCTCGATGTCTTTACGGAGGAGTTGAATGTCGATCATGGGAAGAAATTACGATAGGGTTGATGCTCGAAACCGCGATTGTACCAAGTCGCGCGCCCGCCACGGGCCTCCCGTGCGCCCTGCCCGCAATAAAATCCGGCCGCAGCGGTAGCCGCCACCGCCCATGCGGGTTACCATGCGGCCCATTGCATCCCTCATGAGACCCGTTTGCCCATGTCCGTCCAGCCCGAATCCCGCCCGCCGCGCGAAGTCCCCGTCCTGTTTTCCCTGCTGGGCCTGGTCGCCGCCCTGGCCGTGGGCCTGTGGGCCGGCATCCACTACATGTCCAACGAGGCCAGCCTGTTCTACGGGCTGATCGCCGGGCTTTCCTTCGGTGCCACCTTCGCCTTCGGCCAGCAGATCAAGAACCGCCTGGTGCCGCCCAAGGTCCGCAAGACTGACTGGAAAGTGCAGGCACCGGGCGCTGCCGAGCTGTCGCCCACGCGGGTGGCGGCCCAGCAGGCACGCAAGATCAGCGTGGAATTCGATGATGAAGAAATCCGCACCATGGTGCGCGGGGCCAAGCGCGAGGGCATCGCCTGGAGTGCAGTCGATGACGTCACCATCCGCATCAGCGACGATGCCCTGCCGCAACCGCAATGGATCCTCGCCGGCAAGAGCGCCGAGGGCATCAAGGGCGTGCTGGTCCCCAATGACGCCGATGGCCTGGAAGCCTTGATGGAAGCCATGAAGACGCGCCTGCCCGGCTACGACGATGACAAGAACTATGAAACCGTGATCGCCGCCATGTCCTCCATGGAAGGCAGCTTCCACATCTGGCACCGCCCTGCGGCCTGATCCCTTCAGCGCACCGGCTTGGCGCCCGGTGCCAGGGCCGGCTCCTGCGCCAGCCGCTGCGCAAGAAACTGCACAAAGGCGCTCAGGCGCGGCGGCAGATGGCGCGTGGCCGGATACAGCGCCCACAACTCACCGCAATAACGCGTTTTGAAACTCCACTGGGGCAGCACCTGCACCAGCCTCCCCTCCTCCAATGCCGGCCTGGCGATGAAATACGGCAGGCTGGCAATGCCCAGATGCCGCAGCGTGGCATCGAGCCGCACGCCGGTATGGTTGGCGGCATACCTTCCCCGTACTTCTACATTGACGGTCTTGCCCTGCCGGCGAAAGCGCCAGCGTGCGTCCGCCGGTGATTCGCCGAGGTAGATGCAGCTGTGCTCCTTCAAGGCCTGCGGGTGCGCAGGCGCCCCGTGCTGCTGCAGGTAGTGCGGCGTGGCGCACAGCAGATGGTCGATGCGCATCAGGCGCCGGCCCATCAGGCCTGGCGGCGGCTGGTCGGTGATACGGATGGCCAGGTCGACCTGATCGTCGATGAGGTCCATGTAGCGGTCCTCCAGCCGCAACAGCACGTCCACCTTGGGATGGGCGGCCAGGAAATCCGGCATATGCGGATGCACCAGCGCATGGCCGACCGCCTTGGGCACGCTCACCCTCACCTGCCCTTGCGGCTCGGCATCGAAGGCAGCGGAGACGGCCAGCACGGCTTGCGCGGCATTGAGCATGTCGCGGCAGCGGGCGTGGATTTCCTCGCCACTCGCGCTCAGGCGCAGCTTGCGGGTGGTCCGCTGGAGGAGTTGCGTACCCAGCGCCTTTTCCAGGCGGGCGATGGCGCGGCTGGTGGCCGAGGGCGTGGCGCCCAGCTGGCGTGCGGCTTCGGAGAAACTGCCCGTCTCCACCACCTTGGCGAAGACGGCCATTTCGTTCAGGAGGGCAATGCTTTGATTTGTGCTCATGATGCAAAGATCCTTTGCGTCGATACCGGATTATCGCAACTTCGTGCGGCCGCTACAATGCACGACACTCGCAGCAAGCCACATTGAAAGCCTCGCCATGACTGAACGCCTCTACCTGACCGACCGCGCCTTGCGCGCCGACATCCACGTGCTGAACTGCACCCCGCAGGACGATGGCCGCTACGCCGTGCGCCTGTCGGCCACGCCCTTTCATCCTCAGGGCGGCGGACAACCCAGCGATACCGGCCGCATCGGCGACGTGGAAGTGCTGCGCGTGGTCAGCGAAAGTGAAGGCATCGTTCATTACACCGCAGCCCCTGTTGCAGCGGGCCCGGCCGTGGCGGCCGTCGACGCCGAGCCGCGCCGGTTGCATGCCCGCTTGCATTCGGCAGGCCATGTGATCGGGCAAGTGATGGCGGAACTGGGATGGAAGCCGACCAAAGCCCATCACTGGCCGGGAGAAGCGCGCGTGGTGGGCGTGGGTGCTGCAGCTGATGGCACGGCGCAGGAACTGGTGCCAGCAGAACTGGAGCGCCGCTGCAATGAATTGCTGGCGCAGGATCTGCCCTGTGTGATGGCCATGGAAAATGGCTTGCGTCAGATCGGCTTTGGCGAATTGCCCGCCTATCCTTGTGGCGGGACGCACGTGGCGGCGCTGGGGGAGATCGGACAGATTCGGATTGAATCGGTGCGGATCAAGAAGGGGGAGGCGTTGGTCCGGTATGACGTCATCGGCTGAGTGCAAATCTGACTCGACCGAATATGGAGTCAAATTCGTTCTGGAATGACTGAAATAAATCGGGCATTTTTCTCCGTCGAGTCCAATGCCGCACCTATGGACGATTTCTAACGCAAGTCCACGCACGTACCGTCTGAGCTTTTTGACCATGCTCAGGGGTGACGATGGCAAAAGCAAGACGGCGCAAGCTTGCAGAACAAGCTGAACAACACAAACAGCAGGACTCTCCCCAAACTCAATTACGAGAACCGGGGCCGCAGAGTCTGGCCGCTGAACATCACTACAAAATTCCAAAATATGACCTGCAAGATCTTCCCGATACAAGTCGCACCGGAGGACGAATATCAATAAAGAAGAGAGCCCGCAGCCAGCCCGAGCGGTACGTGCTCAATAGACCTGTCGCGCTCTGTATTGGAACGATATGCCGTCCATACGAAAATACTTTATCTGGTCAATAAAGAACCTTGCCATCATCCTGAGTTTGATTGTTATCGCGATTTCAGGATTATTGGCACTTGCTCAGATTGGGGAATTCCAGCTAGCAGGAAAAATATTCTTCCTTCTTTTTTACTTCAAAGAATATACCGCCCTTGGGATCCTATTCGTGGTTCTGATTTTCTTTGGAAATAAAGCCAATAGCTTCAAGAAAAAAGGAAATGATCTAAGAAAAGAATTTCGAAAAATGATCCCGACCATTATTTTCTGGCTGGTGTTTTCGCTTGTTTCCACCCTTTTGATCACTAACTATCTTGCTGCAAACAGCAGAAAATTCGATTGCAGAAAATATGATTACACCGATGAATTAAATGGCGGAATCAAAGAATTTCAAAATCAAAAGTATTCAATAAAGATTTGTGGAAGCGGGACAAGTCACGGAGGAATTCTTTCTGACGACGTACCGGACCTGGCTGAACTGACGATTACAAATGAACAGGGAGAGCACCTGGTAAAAAGGCGTTATGTCATCGTATGGGATGGCAAACCCGGACATGAGCCGCTGGTAATCGGACATGACCGCATCATCTATCAGGACGATGAAAAGCAGGAGGACCACGTCATTACGATGCCGCCATCCCTCATTGACAGATTGAAAGCCAAATATTTATTTTAAAAGTTAAGCAACTTGGCTCAAAAAAGAGCTATCAATGATGCGTAGTGAATTTCAACCCGATCCACTCCTTCATTAAAGGAAAAAAATGACAAGTTACGCAGATCTCCAAGCGCAAATCAAGAAGCTGCAAGACCAGGCTGAAAAGCAGAAGGCAAAAGAACTGGAAAGCGTTATCACCGGCATCAAGCAGCAAATCGCTGAATACGGCCTGACAGCGGAACAGCTTGGATTGGCGCCTGCCAGAAAGAAAACCGTCAAGAAAGCTGCCGCCAAAACGGCGGTGGTGATGTACCGAAATGGCGATCTCACCTGGTCAGGCGCTGCCCGTGGCCGCAAGCCGGGCTGGGTCAAGGAGATCACGGATGCGGGCGGCGATATCGAGAAATATCGCGTGAAGGGAAAATCTCATCGATGAAAAGCGGCCGCGCTTTGTTGAAAAAGCACCTGATCAGGTGCTTTTTTTTCTTAATTCTGCCCCGCCTCTTCATCCCACTTCTTCAGCAGGGTCAGCTTCTCACCAATCTTGATTTCCAACCCCCGCGGCACAGGCTGATACCACCCCGGCTCGGCAATACCGTCCGGCAGATAAGTCTCCCCCGCCGCATAAGCATTGGGCTCATCATGGGCATACCGATATTCATGCCCATACCCCAATTCCTTCATCAGCTTGGTCGGCGCATTGCGCAGATGCACCGGCACTTCGCGGCTCTTGTCCTGCTTCACGAAAGCGCGCGCGGCGTTGTAGGCGTTATAGCCGGCATTGCTCTTGGCCGCCACCGCCAGGTAGATCACCGCCTGCCCCAGCGCCAGTTCACCCTCGGGGCTGCCCAGCCGCTCATAGGTCAGCGCAGCATCGTTGGCGATCTGCATGGCGCGCGGGTCGGCCAGGCCGATGTCTTCCCACGCCATGCGCACGATGCGCCGCGACAGGTAGCGCGGATCGGCACCGCCGTCGAGCATGCGCGTCAACCAGTACAACGCCGCATCCGGATGCGAACCGCGCACCGACTTGTGCAGCGCTGAAATCTGATCGTAGAAATTGTCGCCGCCCTTGTCGAACCGACGGCTGTTGAGGGTCAACGCGTTCTGCAGGAATTCCGCCGTCACCACCTGGGTACCGGTAGTGTGCGCGGCGGTCTGGGTCTGCTCCAGCAGGTTCAGGAACCGCCGCGCATCGCCATCGGCGTAACCGATGATCGTTTCCGTGGCTTGGTCATCGAACTGCAGGTCGCCCAGCGCCTTGTCCTGCGCACGCTTGAGCAATTGCTTCAGCTCCTCATCGGTGAGCGACTTCAGCACATAGACCTGCGCCCGCGACAGCAGCGCCGAATTGACCTCGAAGGAAGGATTCTCGGTAGTGGCACCGACGAAGGTCACCAGCCCGCTTTCCGCATAGGGCAACAGCGCATCCTGCTGCGACTTGTTGAAGCGGTGGATTTCATCGACGAACAGGATGGTGTGCTTGCCCATCGCCAGATTCTGCTCGGCCTGTTCCATGGCCGCGCGGATATCCTTCACGCCCGAGAACACCGCCGACAGCGCGATGAATTCGCAGTCGAAGGCGGTGGCCGTGAGCCGCGCCAGCGTGGTCTTGCCCACGCCCGGCGGGCCCCAGAAGATCATCGAATGCGGCTTGCCGGACTGGAAGGCCAGGCGCAGCGGCTTGCCTTCTCCGAGCAGGTGCGACTGCCCGATCACCTCGTCCAGCGTCTTGGGCCGCAGGGCCTCCGCCAGCGGCGCGGTCGGTTCTTGCGCAAACAGGTCAGCCATGGGCAGCCTCCTGCAGGCAACGGGAATCAACAGGCAAAGAAGACGGCCACCGGGCGGCCAGGGAAATAAAGTTCATAGTCATCAGGATGCGGGCGCAGCGCCGGATTGCAAGGCGCGTTCACCAAAGGCCGTAGTCTAACGCAGCAGGCCGCTGCGAGGGCAATGGCGCGATGACGGGCTGCGCCTGCAGCCATCGGGCGCAGCGGTTAAAATGCGGCCTGTGCGTTTTACTTCACATCGCCCTTTTACCTGCCCTTTCCCCTGCTTTCCATGCCCTTCGTCGTCACCGATTCCTGTATCCAGTGCAAGTACACCGATTGCGTCAGCGTCTGCCCCATGGACTGCTTCGTGGAAGGCCCGAATTTTTTGGCCATCGATCCGGACGGCTGCATCGACTGCTCCATGTGCGTGCCGGAATGCCCGGTCGGCGCCATCTACAACGCCACCGACCTGCCCGCCGCCCTGTCGCACTTCGAGGACCTCAACGCCCGCCTCGCCAAGCTGCCCGGCTGGAAACCCATCACCAAGGCCCAGCCGCCCCTGCCCGATCACGCGCAGTGGAAGGACGTTACAGGCAAGCTGCCCCTGCTGAAGATGCCCGAACCCTGACGCGCATGCCCCTCACATGAAAACAGCCCCGCAAGCGCAAGCCTGCGGGGCTGTTTGACGTAAAGGGGAAGCCGATCAGTTCTCGAACACGTCCGCACCCTTAGGCACCGTGAAGTTGAAGCTGTTGCCCTTGAGCGGCGGATTCTTCTCGAAGCTATCAAAGCTCAGCACCGACACCTGGCCAAAGGAATCATGCAGTTCCATGGCCACCGGCGTGCCGTTCTTCAGGCCGATGCCGATGTTGTCGAAGGTCGTGTCCTTGCTCTTGGGCACGGCTTGCAGCCATTCCAGGCCATCCTTGGTGCCGGCTTCCTTCAGGGTGAAGTTTTTTTCAAGATCATTGCTGCCGAAAAGGATGGCAGCCGGCGAAGAACCCAGCGCATTGCCCAGTTTCTTGGTCGTGACCTGGTTGAGGTCCTTGTCGTAGATGAAGAGTTTTTCTCCATCAGCCTGGATCACCTGCTCATAGGGCTTCTGGTAGGTCCAGATGAATTTGCCCGGACGCGAAAACACGAAGCTGCCGCTGGACGTATTGACCACCTTGGAGCTGCCGTTCTCGACCCGCACCATGCGCTGGGTGAAGGCACCTTTGGCCGATTGCGTGCTGCTGACGAACTGCTTGAACTGGTCCAGGGCGGCGGCCGAAGCGCGGCCCGGGGTCAGCGCGGTGATGGCGATGGCACCGGCCACCGCCAGTGCCGAAAGACCGGCCGCCATGACCAGGCGGCGCAGGTTGAACGTGCGGGCTTGCGCAGTGCGCGAGCGGAAAGCGTTTCTGGAATTGTCCATGTTATTCGATTCCTTCTTGACGGATGCCACCTGCAAGGTGGCGGCCGGCGCGACAGTGGCCGGCCTTCAGGGCGTGCTGTTGATGACGGGATGCAATCTGGCGCGCAACTGGATCGGAACCCGGCTTATTCAGCCGCGTCGCCGGCACCTGCCGGCACCAGGATTTCACGGTTGCCATTGGATTGCATGGTGGAGACCAGGCCGCTTTGCTCCATCTGCTCCAGCAAGCGCGCCGCGCGGTTGTAGCCGATGCGCAGGTGACGCTGCACCAGCGAGATCGAGGCCCGGCGATGTTTCAGGACCACGGCCACGGCCTGGTCGTACATCTCGTCGCCTTCGCCGCCACCGGCACCGGCACCGGCCGCAGCACCGCTGCCACCGCCACCGTCCTCCAGCACGCCTCCCTCTAGGATGCCCTCGATGTAATTCGGTTCCCCCTGGGCTTTGAGGTGCTCGACCACGCGATGCACTTCATCATCCGAGACGAAGGCGCCGTGCACCCGCACCGGCAAGGCCGTACCCGGGGCGTTGTAGAGCATGTCACCCATGCCCAGCAGGGCTTCGGCGCCCATCTGGTCAAGGATGGTGCGGGAGTCGATCTTGGACGACACCTGGAAGGCAATGCGCGTAGGCACGTTGGCCTTGATCAGGCCGGTGATGACGTCCACCGACGGGCGCTGCGTGGCCAGGATCAGGTGGATGCCGGCCGCGCGCGCCTTCTGGGCGATGCGGGCGATCAGTTCTTCCACCTTCTTGCCCACCACCATCATCAGGTCGGCCAGTTCGTCGATGATGATGACGATGGTTTCCAGCTGCTCCAGCGGTTCCGGCGCATCCGGGGTGAGGCTGAAGGGATTGGGGATCTTCTCGCCGCGCTTCTCGGCATCGATGATCTTCTGGTTGTAACCGGCCAGGTTGCGCACGCCCAGCTTGGACATCTTCTTGTAGCGGCGCTCCATCTCTTCCACCGCCCAGTTCAGGGCATGGCCGGCCTGGCGCATGTCGGTCACCACCGGCGCCAGCAGGTGCGGAATGCCTTCGTAGATCGACAGTTCCAGCATCTTGGGATCGATCAGGATCAGGCGCACCTGGCGCGGCGAAGATTTGTACAGCAGCGAAAGAATGGTGGCATTGATCCCCACCGACTTGCCCGAACCGGTGGTACCGGCCACCAGCAAGTGCGGCATCTTGGCCAGGTCGGCCACCACCGGGTTGCCGGCAATGTCCTTGCCCAGCGCCACGGTCAGGCTGGAATGGCTGTCGTTGTAGACCTTGGAGCCGAGGATCTCGGTCAGGCGCACGATCTGGCGCTTGGGATTGGGCAGCTCCAGGCCCATGAAATTCTTGCCCTGGATGACTTCCACCACGCGAATCGACGTCAGCGACAGCGAGCGCGCCAGGTCGCGCGCCAAGTTGACGATCTGGCTGCCCTTCACGCCCGTGGCCGGTTCGATTTCATAGCGGGTGATCACCGGGCCGGGATAGGCCGCCACCACCTTGACCTCGACACCGAAGTCGGCCAGTTTCTTTTCGATCAGGCGGCTGGTGAATTCCAAGGTTTCCACCGAGACCGTCTGCTGCGCCGGCGGTGCTTCATCCAGCAGCGACAACGGCGGCAATTCGCTGTTGAGGTCATCGAAGAGGCTGGTCTGCTTCTCCTTCTGGACGCGGTCGGATTTCTGCACTTCGACGATTTGCGGCTCGATGCGGATCGGCGGCGCCTCGACGATCTTGGCGCGTTCCTGCACCACGGTCTCCTCGCGCTTGACGGCGGCTTCCTGGCCGGCGCGGCGATCGGCCCGGGCGGCGAAGAAGTCCCGCACCCAGAACAGGCCATCCTCGATCATGCCGCCGATGCGCTCCACCGCCGCCAGCCAGGAGACCTGGAACAGCAGCGAGAAGCCCAGTCCGAACAGCAGCAACAGCAACAAGGTGGAGCCCGTGAAGCCGAAGGTCGGCTGCATGGCCGAACCGATCATCTCGCCCAGCACGCCACCGGACGAATGCGGCAACTTGGGCGCTAAGCGCTGCATGCGGGTGAATTCGATGCCCATGCTGCCGGTCAGCATGAAGACAAAGCCCACGGCGCGGATCAGCGGCTCCTGGTGATGCTCCGGTTCCACCGGCTGGGCCACCAGGAAGCGGTTCGACAGGCGCCGGTAGCCGGTCCACACCGAGCGCCCCAGCAAGACGCACCACCACCAGGCCGAGAGCCCGAAGATGTAGAGCAGCAAGTCGGCCATCCAGGCACCGACGCGGCCGCCCCAGTTGCCCACGCGCGGCACCGAGCTGGCCACCGACCAGCCGGGGTCGGTCTTGGCATAGCTCAGCAGGATCAGCGCCAGATAGGCCAGCAAGGCCGCCAGCGCCAGCCAGCGCGCCTCCGATAACAGCCGTACCAGACGGTTGGGCATGGGAGGTGCCGGCGTCTTGTTGGTGCGGATGTGGGCTTGACTCGTCTTGGACATAACTTCCGTACAAAAAAAACTAGCCGTCATTGTAACGGCATTGACTTGGCGCTTCGCGGTTTTGCGCTGGGCGGCGGGAAACCCGCTGCACTGACCTTGATTGACCGCTATCGTTCTGGGGGTGCTGTCATTTTGTTCATATTTTCGACAGCGTTGCTGCTACTGTCTGCCACGCCGGCGGCTATCACCGGCATAGCGTAATTCCATGAGCCCCGTTGAGGGCATGGACTATAATCTTACCCGTTTTGCAGCGCGGCAAACCGCAAACTTGTGCGCTGGCAACCGCCCCGCTTGTGCCGGCCGGTCTGGCTGAACTGCCTGACCGGCCGGGAATTGAAATCCCCGGGAGTCGCCTCATTTGCAGAAGCGATCCCACAACATTTGATGAGTAGCTTATGAGCACGCCCAAACATGCCAAGGTCCTGATTCTCGGCTCCGGCCCCGCCGGCTATAGCGCCGCCGTCTATGCCGCGCGCGCCAACCTGAACCCGGTGCTGATCACCGGCGTGGAGCAAGGCGGCCAGCTGATGACCACCACCGACGTCGAGAACTGGCCCGGCGACCCGCTGGGCGTGCAAGGCCCGGAACTGATGCAGCGCCTGCTGCAGCACGCCGAGCGTTTCAATACCGAGATCATCTTCGATCACATCCACACCACCAAGCTCTCCGAGCGCCCGTTCCGCCTGATCGGCGACAGCGGCGAGTACACGGCCGATGCCCTGATCATCGCCACCGGCGCCTCGGCCCAATACCTGGGCCTGCCCTCGGAACAGGCCTTCATGGGCCGTGGCGTGTCGGCTTGCGCCACCTGTGACGGTTTCTTCTACCGCGGCAAGGAAGTGGCCGTGGTCGGCGGCGGCAACACCGCCGTGGAAGAAGCGCTGTACCTCTCCAACATCGCCAGCAAGGTCACCATCGTGCACCGCCGCGACAAGTTCCGCGCCGAGCCCATCCTGATCGACCGCCTGCTGCACAAGGTCACCGAAGGCAAGATCGCCATCCAGTGGCATTCCACTCTGGATGAAGTGGTCGGCGACGACAGCGGCGTGACCGGCATCAAGATCAAGTCGACCCAGGACGGCGCCATCACCGAGATCCCTGTGCACGGCCTGTTCATCGCCATCGGCCACAAGCCCAACACCAGCATCTTCGACGGCCAGCTGGAGATGCAGAACGGCTACCTGAAGACCCGCACCGGCACCGAAGGCTTTGCCACCGCCACCAGCGTCGACGGCGTCTTCGCCGCCGGCGACGTGCAGGATCACATCTACCGCCAGGCCATCACCAGCGCCGGTACGGGTTGCATGGCAGCACTGGATGCACAGCGCTATCTGGAAGGCCTCGAATAAGCAGGTAAAGAGATGTAAAATGCTGCGCTGCGAGAACTCGCAACGCAACGGGCACTCCAAAAGCCGGTGACGAGTTGTCGTCCCGGCTTTTTTGTTTCACTCGAGCAATCCCATATCAGAATCATCAAGACCGAGGAAAGCATCGTGCCCTATTACTCATCCCCTTCCCGCGACGGTCGCCGCTCGCCGGTGCTCAAGGCCGTGCTGGCCACCATGAGCCTGGGTGCCGTGCTGGTCGCCTGCAGTGCCTCCCGCGAAACCCCGGTGGCCGACGCCACGGCCGGCCAATGCGATGCCTCGCGTGCCGATCACCTGATCGGCGAAAACTACAGCGGCTACGTGGAGCGCCAGGCACTGGCCGAATCCGGTGCCACCGACATCCGCGTGCTCAAGCCGGACGACGCCGCCACCATGGACTTCAACCCGCGCCGCCTCAATCTGCACGTCGATCCGGGCCTGGTGATCATCAAGGTGGCCTGCGGCTGAAGAGCTCGCCTGCTTCTGCTAAAGTAGTCACTTAGGGAACAAACCGCTACAGGGTTGGGTGGCTGTCATGGCGACAATGAAGGATTTCTCGGCGCTCCAGGGATTGCGCCGCGATCTGCAGGAACAGGAAAAAGCGCGCGCACTGGCCTTGGCCGAGCGCCAGCGCCAGGAAGCGGCAGCCCGCGAGGAAGCCAACATCTTCCGCAACAGCATCGGCCAGGTGGCGCCCTTGCGCCCGGAAGTGGTCGACAAGGCCCATTACCTGCCGGAACCTCCCCTCCCCATTCCCCGCCAGCACCTGGCAGATGAACAGGCCGCGCTGCTGGAGTCGCTGTCCGACGAGTTCACCGTCGACACGCTCATGGACAGCGACGAAAACCTCAGTTTCGCCCGCCCCGGCGTGGGCATGGATGTCTTGAGCAAGCTGCGGCGCGGCAACTGGGTGATCCAGGCCCAGCTGGACCTGCACGGCTATCGCCGCGACCAGGCGCGTGAGGCCTTGGGTGAATTCTTGCGCCAGGCACGCCGCCGCGGCCTGCGCTGCGTGCGGGTGATCCACGGCAAGGGACTCGGTTCGGTGAACAAGGAGCCCGTGCTCAAGCACAAGGTCCGCAACTGGCTGGCGCAGAAGGATGAAGTGATGGCCTTCTGCCAGGCGCGCGCAGCCGATGGCGGTGCGGGCGCGCTGGTGGTGCTGCTGCGTTCGAGCGAACGGGTCTGAACGCCGCTTCAGTCCGCAGTCAGATGGTCCAGCATGGCCACGATGGCCTCGAAATGCGGCCGGGCGGCAGCATCGGCGCTCAGGCAGGCCTGGCGCACCCCGGCCAGGGCCGCACGCTGCTTCTTGCCGGATTCATCTTGCGGCTGGCCATGTGCCAGCAACTCTTCCAGCAGACAGCCATAGGCCCGCACTTCCATGGCCTGCACGCCCCATGCATGCGGCTGTTGGACATAGTAGAACCAGGCCGCGCCGAAATCGCCAAGCAGGGCTTCGCCATCCCGATGCAGGATGTTGTGACCGTAGAGGTCGCCATGCACGATGCCCTGCGCATGCAGGTGGGCGGCTGCCGAGGCGATATCGCGTGCAATGGCGATCACCTGGCTCCAGGCGAGCGTGAAGCCTTGCGCATACACATCGCGCGTACAGGATTGCAGGCTGGGCGGGCCGGCCAACACCTTGAAATCGGGATCGATCAGCGGCATCACCAATCCCTGCACCGCTTGCGGATGCCCTTGCAGGCGGCCCAGCACGGGAATGAGGCCGCGATGGCTACCGGCCATGATGCAGGCCGCCATCTCGCGCTCGGGCAGGCCATCGCTGGTGACTGCGCCCTTGAAGAGCTTCACCGCCACTGGCTGCGACCTGTCTGCCACGGTCCAGCGGGCAGCGTGGATCACTCCTGAGGCGCCTTCCCCCAGCTTTTCGCCCAAGGCCAGATCATCCCAAGCTATGGCCGCGACTTGCGCGTTGCGGTCCGCCGTTTCCTCCACTGCTTCACACCAGGGATTGCCCGCCATGGCCAGCCAGCTCAGGCGCGGCAGCGTCAGCAGCCAATGCGGAAACGCCTCCAGCGCATTGGCCGACAGGCGCAGCAGTTCCAGGTTGCGGCAGGCCGCCAGTTCCGGCGGCAGCGCGCGCAGGCGGTTGCCCGCCAGCATCAGCTTCTGCAGGCGCAGGCACTGCCCGATGCTCGATGGCAGCTGTTCGATGCAGTTGTCGGTCAGCACCAGCCAGCGCAGCGTGGGTGGCAGCGATTCGGCAGGTACATGCTCGATCCGGTTGGCCTTGAAACCGATCATCTCCAGCGACGGGCAGCGGCCCAGTACGGCGGGCAATTCGGTGAAGGGATTGTCGGAACAGAAGACGATGCGCAGCCGGTGCAAACGCGGCAGGTCGTCGGGCAAGGCGGTCAGTTCGTTGCCGCTGAGGTCCAGAATCTCAAGGGTTTCAGCCAGGGTGAAGATTTCTGGCGGGAATTCGCGCAGGCCGCACGAGAGAGACAGGCGGGTAATGCCTTCCAGCGCGCCGCTGCGCAGTTGTTCCAGAGTGTGCATGCAAAGAAGTGAAGAAACGGACTAAAACGCGGATCTTACCAGCCGCCGGCCGTCTGCCTCAGAACAAATCCAGCTGGGCATCGCCCGCCGGGCGCCCCTGCCCCGCCGGCACCACCATGGGCCGCTTGAAGCGGCTGGCATCCAGGGTGGCAAAAGCCCGATTGCGATGATCGATGCCCAGGCGCCGGCTGGCCTTCTCGAAGCGCTGATGCAGCAAATCGGCCCAGACGCCGGTGCCCCGCATGCGGGTGGCGAAATCGGCGTCGTAATCCTTGCCGCCACGCATGTCCTGGATGCGGTTCATCACCCGCGCCGCACGGTCGGGGAAATGCGCCTGCAGCCACTGCCGAAACAGCGGGCTGACTTCCCAAGGCAGGCGCAGCACGATATAGCCCGCCTGGCGCGCCCCGGCCTCCACGGCCGCTTCCATGACGCGTTCCAGGTCCGGTTCGGTGACGAAGGGAATCACCGGCGCAATCGACACGCTCACCGGAATGCCCGCCTCGGCCAGCGTGCGGATCACCCGCAATCGCCGCGCCGGGCTGGCCGCGCGTGGTTCCAGCGTGCGCGCGATGGCCGCATCCAGCGTGGTGATCGTCACCGCAACAATGGCCTGCCCCTTGGCCGCCATCGGGGCCAGCAAATCGATATCCCGCTCGACCAGCGAGGACTTGGTGATGAGCGCCACCGGATTCTCGCAATCGTGCAGGATCTGCAGGATGCGCCGGGTCAGCTGGCGTTCGCGCTCGATGGGCTGGTAGGCGTCGGTATTGATGCCCACCGTGATGGTGTCGGGTTCATAGGACGGCTTGGCCAGTTCGCGCAGCAGCACCTCGGGGGCATTGCGCTTGGCCACCAGCCGGCTTTCGAAATCCAGCCCCGGGGACAGGCCCAAATAGCTGTGAGAAGGCCGCGCGAAGCAGTAAATGCAGCCGTGCTCGCAGCCCCGGTAGGGATTGAGCGAAAGCGAAAACGGCAAATCCGGCGAGCTGTTGCGGGTGATGATGGATCGGGCGTCTTCCTCGGTGACGATGGTCTTCAGGCGGGGTGGCTCATCCTCCTCGGTACTCTCAGCCGCCTGCGGCCCGGCCTCGGCAAAATGGACGGCCTGCCAGCCATCGTCGAACTCTTCCCGCGCCACCGATTCATAGCGCCCACGCAGGTTGGTCACCGCGCCCCGGCCCTTCTGGGCGGTCTGATCGCGATGGATGAAGGTTTCTGGCGTCAGGGTCGCGTCGTCCTCGCCGGAGGCGGCCGACCGGGTCGGCTGCTCTGGAAAAGGCCGGGCAATGCCCTGCGGAAATTTAGGGAAGGAAGCCACGTAAAGCTCATCAATACTGTATTTATATACAGTATTTTGCCTTCACTTCGGATGCGCTGCAAATGCTGTTTCAATTTGTCCGGCTGCCACATTAATCGGTTATGCTTGTTCACCCTCAGCTTCCCATCAGAGAAGAAAGCCGACACAAGGGGGAACAAGGACCGCCAGAGGTCCCAAGGAGACAAGGATGCAATACCAGGCAAACCGGCCCGGTGCCGGTGCATTGCTGGGCGCTTCGCCCCTGGTGCAGGCCAGCGCCGATGGCGTGCCGGATCTGCAGGCCATCGAACGCTCGCACCAGCGCAGCTCGTCCTACGGCATCACGCGCGGCCAGCGGCCCGACCTGGATTCACTCTCGCGCGCCGACCTGGCCCAGACGCTGGAAGCCAACCAGGCCCTCTCCGGCCATGCCCGCCCGGTCATGGAAACCCTCTACGACCAGATCCGCAATACCCACAGCATGGTCATCCTCTCGGACGCCGAAGGCACCATCCTGCATACGCTGGGCGACAGCGATTTCCTGGCCAAGGCCGACCGTGTGTCCCTCGGGCCCGGTGGACGCTGGTCCGAACAATTGCGCGGCACCAATGCCATCGGCACGGCGCTCTTCGAGCAGAAGCCCACCACTGTGCACGCCCAGCAGCACTACCTGGATGCCAACCGCTTCCTGACCTGTTCGGCCGCCCCCATCTTCGACCATCGCGGCCAAGTGCTGGGAGTGCTGGATGTCTCGGGCGAATGCGGCAGCTTCCACAAGCACACCATGGCCTTGGTGCGGATGTCGGCGCAGATGATTGAAAACCACCTGCTGGCCGGCAGCTTCCCCGATTGCATCACCCTGCACTTCCACAGTCGCTCCGAATTCGTGGGTACGCTGGTCGAAGGCATCGTCAGCTTCACGCCCGGCGGGCGTTTCCTGGCGGCCAACCGCAGTGCGCAGTTCCAGCTGGGGCTGACACTCGCGGCGCTGCAGTCGCATACCTTTGCGTCGCTCTTCGGGGTGCCGCTGTCGCTGCTGTTCGAACACCATCGCAAGGCCGCCTCGGGCTTGCTGGAGCTGTGCCTGCACAACGGCATCCGCATCCATGGCCGCGCCGAACTGCGGCTGCGCGACCAGCATTTCCAGAATGCGCGGGAAGCCGTGATCGAGGCACCGGAAGTACTGCCCGCCAGCCCATCTGCTCGCCCGGCCCCACCTGTGCGCCCCCATCCGGGCCAGCCGCGCGGCGGACTGCAAGCCCTCGATACCGGGGACGCCCGCATGAGCGCCATCATCGCCAAGTTGCGCAAGGTGATCGACCGCGACATCCCGGTCCTCATCACCGGCGAAACCGGCACTGGCAAGGAGTGGCTGGCCCAGGCCATCCACCGCGAAAGCGCGCGCTTCCACGCCACGCAAACCCGGGGCGGCGCCGCGCCCTTCGTGGCCGTGAATTGCTCGGCCATTCCCGAGAACCTGATCGAGGCCGAACTCTTCGGTTATGAAGACGGCGCCTTCACCGGCGCCCGCCGCAAAGGCGCACTGGGCAAGATCGCGCAAGCCCAGGGCGGCACCCTCTTCCTCGATGAAATCGGCGACATGCCGCTGGCCCTGCAGGGCCGCCTGCTGCGCGTGCTGCAGGAACGCGCTGTGACGCCGCTGGGCAGCCAGCGCGTGATTCCGGTGGACTTCGCTCTGGTATGCGCCACCAACCAGCCGTTGCGAGAAATCGCGGCGCGCCATGCCTTCCGTGAAGACCTGTACTACCGCATCAATGGCTTGCAGGTAAAACTGCCCGCCTTGCGCGAGCGCAGCGACCTGGGCGCCCTGATCGACCGCATCCTGGAACAGGAAGGCGGCCGTCACGCGCCGCGCTTCGATGCCCAGGCCCTGGCGTTGCTGCAATCCAGCCGCTGGCCGGGCAACCTGCGGCAACTGTCCAACCTGATCCGCACCGCCCTGGCCATGGCCGATGGCGAGGCCTGGATAGGGGTGGAACACTTGCCAGATGACTTTCTGGACGAGGCAGCGCCGCTGCAGGCGGCTGGCGGAATGCCGGCCCCGGCAGCGCATGAAGAAACGGACGAAAAACCGCTCTCCATGCACGACAGCGAATGGGCCGCCATCGAACGCGCCCTGCGCACCCATGACGGCAACGTCAGCGCCGCCGCCAAGGCGCTGGGGGTGTCGCGCAATACGCTCTATCGCCGCTTCAAGTCACGCGGGCACTGAGCGGGGCAAGCGCGTCGTATTCCTCATCGGTAAAGAGCCGCGAGCGCGTCAGGAAGCGCTTGCCGCTGCCGTTCTCCAGCGAGAACATGCCGCCGTTGCCGCTGACCACGTCGATGATCAGTTGCGTGTGTTTCCAATATTCGAACTGGTCGGCGCCGATGTAGAACGGCACGCCATCGATCTCCCCGAGATGCACGTCGGTATCACCCAGCGTGAAGTCGCCAGCCGGATAGCACATCGGCGCACTGCCATCGCAGCAGCCCCCGGATTGAAAAAAGATCAGCTCGCCATGCCGCGCCTTCAACTGGCGCAGCAACTCCACCGTGGCCTCGGTGGCCGTCACCCTGGGCAATGCATCCATTCGCCGCTCTCCTGTTGAGTCTGGATCTGCCAATAAAAGCGGCACCGGCCGCGCGAGTTGCGGACCGGTGCCGAAGCTGCCTTGCTGCAAGGAGTCAAACGAAGTCACACGATCAGAAGAAGCCCAGCGCCTTGGGGCTGTAGCTGACCAGCAGGTTCTTGGTCTGCTGGTAGTGGTCCAGCATCATCTTGTGGTTCTCGCGGCCGATGCCGGACTGCTTGTAGCCACCGAAGGCTGCATGCGCCGGATACAGGTGATAGCAGTTGGTCCACACGCGGCCAGCCTGGATCTCGCGGCCCATGCGGAAGGCACGCGTGCCATCTCGGGTCCACAGGCCTGCACCCAGGCCGTACAGGGTGTCGTTGGCGATAGACAGGGCTTCTTCCTCATCCTTGAAGGTGGTCACCGACACCACGGGGCCGAAGATTTCTTCCTGGAAGATGCGCATCTTGTTGTTGCCCTGGAAGACGGTCGGCTTGACGTAGTAGCCAGTGGCCAGATCACCGCCCAGTTCTTCACGTCCGCCGCCGGCCAGCACCTTGGCGCCTTCCTGCTTGCCGATGTCGATGTAGGAGAGGATTTTCTCCAACTGCTCCTGCGAGGCCTGCGCGCCGATCATGGTGCTCTTGTCCAGCGGGTTGCCCTGCTTGATGGCGGCCACGCGCTTCAAGGCACGTTCGATGAAACGGTCATAGATCGATTCCTGCACCAGCACGCGCGAGGGGCAGGTGCAGACCTCGCCCTGGTTCAGCGCAAACATGGCGAAGCCTTCCAGGGCCTTGTCGAAGAATTCGTCGTCCTTGTCCAGCACGTCGGCGAAGAAGATGTTGGGCGACTTGCCACCCAGCTCCAGGGTCACCGGGATCAGGTTCTGCGAGGCGTACTGCATGATCAGGCGGCCGGTAGTGGTCTCGCCGGTGAAGGCGATCTTGGCGATGCGCTTGTTGGAGGCCAGCGGCTTGCCGGCTTCCACGCCGAAGCCCTGCACGATGTTGACCACGCCCGGCGGGATCAGGTCGGCGATCAGTTCGATCAGGACCATGATGGAAGCCGGCGTCTGCTCGGCCGGTTTCAGGACCACGCAGTTGCCGGCGGCCAGCGCCGGAGCGAGCTTCCACACCGCCATCAGGATGGGGAAGTTCCACGGGATGATCTGGCCGACCACGCCCAGCGGTTCATGGAAGTGATAGGCGTAGGTGTCGCTGTCGATGGTGCAGATGCTGCCTTCCTGAGTGCGCACGGCGGCGGCGAAATAGCGGAAGTGGTCGATGGCCAACGGGATGTCGGCGGCCATGGTTTCGCGGATGGGCTTGCCGTTGTCCAGGGTCTCGGCGGTGGCCAGCAATTCCAGGTTGGCTTCCATGCGGTCGGCGATCTTGAGCAGCACGTTGGCGCGCTCGGCGGGGGAAGTCTTGCCCCAGCTCTTCTTGGCGGCGTGGGCGGCGTCCAGCGCCAGTTCCACGTCTTCGGCGCTGGAACGCGCCACTTCACAGAAGGCGCGGCCGATCACCGGGCTGATGTTCTCGAAGTATTCGCCCTTGACCGGCGGCACGAATTTGCCACCGATGAAGTTGTCGTAACGTTGCTTGAAGGGATCGCGTACGCCGAGTTTGCTGATGTCTGCCAGGTTCATGTCGTCTCCGTTCGGGTTATGGTTGAAATCCCGCCGCGATCATGGCCGCAGCGGACGTTCACCCCTCAAGATGGCAAATCGCATGCCAGCCTGCAAACCCGCTCTGCAAGCGGATCTTGCGCCAGCGCCAGTGTCACGCTGTGTCAATCTGGCGCAGCCTGGGACAGCGTGCAGCAACAGCCTGCCACACCCTGAGCGCTTTTCTGATGACGTAAAAAAACCGGCCAGTGGCCGGTTTTTCGCAATGCGCGGAGATCTGTGGATCAGACGGCATCCGGGCCGGTTTCGCCGGTACGGATACGGATCACCTGCTCCACTTCCTGCACGAAGATCTTGCCGTCGCCGATCTTGCCGGTGCGGGCGGCCTTGATGATGGCGTCCACGGCCTGCTCGACCACCTTGTCGTCCACCACGACCTCGATCTTGACCTTGGGCAGGAAGTCGACCACGTATTCGGCACCGCGATAGAGTTCGGTGTGGCCCTTCTGCCGTCCGAAGCCCTTCACTTCGGTGACCGTCAGGCCCGTGACGCCGACTTCGGCGAGGGATTCACGCACCTCGTCCAGCTTGAACGGTTTGATGATGGCGGTCACTTGTTTCATGGCAATTCCTCTCTTGGTATGTCGTAAAGAAACGATCTCAACGATCTATTGAATAGCGGATACAACCTTTGTTCTTATTTTACTGGCAAGACCGTGGCGTCCCGCCCACTTGCACATTGTCAATCAGGCGTGCCCGGCTTTCAACCTTCTTGAACCCGCCGGGCCATGAAAAGCCGTTATTCAGGTCTCCAGATCGGGAATGCGCTCCAGATCCTGCAGCCAGACGGTGGCCTCGCCATCGCTGGGTGCGCGCCAGTCGCCACGCGGCGAAAGCGAGCCGCCCGAGCCGACCTTGGGGGCATTGGGCACGCAGGAGCGCTTGAACTGGCTGGTCTTGAAGAAGCGATAGACGAAGATGCCCAGGTTTTTCTTGATCTGCGGCAAGCTGTACTGGTTGCGCGCACCGTGCAGGCCATCCGGCCAGTGGCCGATGCTGCGGTCCTGCCAGGCGCTGTGCGCCAGGAAGGCCACCTTCGCCGGCGTGAAGCCGTAGCGCAGGATGTAGTAGAGATTGAAATCCTGCAGCTCGTAAGGGCCGATGAAATCCTGCGTGCGCTGGCCCGGTTCGCCGTCGGAGGCGCCCGGCACCAGTTCAGGACTGATTTCGGTTTCGAGGATGTGGATCAGCACTTCCGGCTGCTTCAGTTCCAGCGAACCGGATTCCGCCACCCAGCGCACCAGGTGCGTGATGAGGGTCTTGGGTACGCTGGCGTTGACGTTGTAATGCGACATGTGGTCGCCCACGCCGTAGGTGCACCAGCCCAGCGCCAGTTCGGACAGGTCGCCGGTCCCGATGACGATGGCACCGTGATGATTGGCCAGGCGGAACAGGTGATTGGTGCGCTCGCCGGCCTGCACGTTCTCGAAGGTGATGTCATAGACCGGCTCGCCGCGTGAATACGGGTGATCCAGGTCCTTCAGCATCTGTTCGCAACTGGGGCGGATATCGATCTCCTGCGCCGAACACCCCACTTGCGCCATCAGCTGATGCGCCTGCACCAGCGTGCGGCTGCTGGTGGCGAAGCCCGGCATGGTATAGGCCAGGATGTTGGCGCGCGGCAGGCCCAGCTTGTCCATGGCCTTGGCGCAGACCAGCAGGGCGTGCGTCGAATCGAGGCCACCGGAAACACCGATGACGACCTTCTTGATATTCGAGGAAGACAGGCGCTGCACCAGTGCCTGCACCTGGATGTTGTAGACCTCGCGGCAACGCAGTTCGCGCTGTTCGGCATTGGCCGGCACATAGGGGAAGCGCGCGACCCGGCGCTGCAGCGGCAGGTCCTGGTCCTGCGGCACCTGCACGTCGAAGCGCACCACTTCAAAGCGGCGCACTTCCTCCGCATGGCGGCGCACCGACTGGCCAAACGTGGTCTGGTGGAAGCGTTCACGCGAGAGGCGCTCCAGGTCGATGTCGGCATAGATGACGTGACCGCCTTCGGCGAAGCGCTCGGACTCGGCCAGCAGTTCACCGTTCTCGCAGATCAGTGCCTGGCCATCCCAAGCCAGGTCGGTGGTGGATTCACCATTGCCCGCCGACGAATACAGATAGGCCGCCAGGCAGCGCGCCGATTGCTGCGACACCAGCTGATGGCGGTAGCCCGACTTGCCGACCACGATGTTGGAGGCCGACAGGTTCACCAGCACGGTGGCACCGGCCAGCGCGGCGAAGGAAGACGGCGGGATCGGCACCCACACGTCTTCGCAGATCTCGATATGGAAACGGAAGTCGGGGATATTGCCGATCTCGAACAGCAGATGGCTGCCGAAGTCCACGTCCTGGCCCAGCAGCCGGGTGCGGCGGGTGACGGCGCAATCGGCGCTGCTGAACTGGCGCGCTTCGTAGAATTCGCTGTAGTTGGGCAGGTAGCTCTTGGGCACCACGCCGAGGATGCGGCCGGCATGCACGACCACCGCACAGTTGTAGAGCTGGTGATCGACCTTCAGCGGCAGGCCGACGATGAGGGCCGGGGCGATGCGCAGGGAAGCTTGCAGCACCGATTGCAATGCCTGCAGGGAAGCCTCCAGCAAGGCACGTTGCTGGAACAGGTCTTCGCAGCTGTAGGCCGACAGGCCCAGTTCGGGGAAGGACACCAGGGCCGCGCCACGGGCGGCGGCCTGTTCGGCCAAGGCGATGGTGCGCTCGGCGTTGAAGGCGGGATCGGCCACCTTGCAGTCCGGCACCGCTACGGCGATGCGTGCGAAACCGTGGTTGTAGAGATTGAAGAAGGGGCTAGGCATAGCGTGTGTTGGACTCCGTGCTCTTCGCCATGGCGGCGACGCGTTCTGTTCATTTTGCGTAGAATGCCTGTTCCAGCGGGGCCGAGGGCCGCGCCAACTTTCGCAGGTCACTCGCAGTCCATGGATTATCGCACGCGAATCGTTTCTTCTCTGGCCGAGATCGGCCCGGCCCGCTGGGATGCGCTGGTGGCCGCCCAGGCCGAGGGCAATCCCTTCCTTTCTTATGCCTTCCTGCATGCGCTGCATGAGAGCGGCAGCGCCAGTCCCGAGTCCGGCTGGGAGCCGCATTACCTGACGCTGTGGCAGGGTGAGGACCAACAAGAGCAACTGGTGGCCGCCCTGCCCCTGTACCGCAAGTTTCACTCGTATGGCGAATACGTCTTCGACTGGGCCTGGGCCGAGGCTTACCAGCGGCATGGCGTGGAGTACTACCCCAAGCTGCTCTCGGCCATCCCCTTCACGCCGGTACGCGGTGCGCGCCTGATGGCTGTCGATGAGACAGCACGCGGCGCGCTGGTGGCCGCGCTACGGGCGCTGCAGGAGCGAAATGAAGTTTCCTCCACCCACATCCTCTATCCCCCGCCGGAACAGGCGCAGCAGCTGGCTGACGCGGGATACCTGCTGCGCAGCGGCGTGCAGTTCCATTGGCACAATGAAGGGTATGGCAATTTTTCGGAATTCGTCGATACGCTGGATCGCAAGAAGCGCAAGAACATCCTGGCCGAACGGCGCAAGGTGGCCGAGCAAGGCGTGCGTTTCGTCTGGCTGCGCGGGGCCGAGATCACGGAGGCGCACTGGCGCTTCTTCAACCGCTGCTATCGGCATACCTATGCGGCGCACTATTCCACGCCTTACCTGAATCTGGATTTCTTCCGCCGCATCGGTGAAACCATGCCGCAGCACCTGTTGCTGACGGTGGCCCTGCGCGGCGACGAACCGATCGCATCGTCCCTGACGGTGTATGACGCCGACACGCTCTACGGCCGCTACTGGGGCGCGCTGGAACACGTGCCCTGCCTGCATTTCGAGACGGCGTATTACCAGCCGCTGGAGTTCTGCATCGCCGAGAAGATCACCTGGTTCGAAGGCGGTGCCCAGGGCGAGCACAAGATGGCACGCGGTTTCCTGCCGCAGAAGACCTGGTCGGCGCACTGGCTGGCGCATCCGGGGTTCTATGATGCGGTGGAACATTTCCTGTCGCGTGAAAGCAATGGCATCGATGGCTATATCTCGGAGTTGAACGAACACAATCCCTTCCGGGATCCGCCGCGCTGATTCGCCCTCCTCTCGCAGACATAAAAAAAACCGGCCCGCACATCGCACGGACCGGCCTCATCAAAAAAATATAAACGATTTAAATCGTTTAAATCCTTTTAATTATTTATAACCCACGCGATCCAGCATCTGCAACACCTTCTGCTGGTTGGCGCCGACCGCACCCACATTGATGACTTCGGCCTTGAACGGGCCCATCTTCACCAGTGCCGGGTTTTCGGTCTTCACGTTCTTGACGGCAGGCCATTCATTGTTGCCTTCAGCGAAGTAACGCTGCGCCGAATCGCTGGCCAGGTATTCCAGGAACTGCACGGCTTCAGCCTTGTGGGGCGCGTTCTTGGCCACACCGCCCCCGGCGATGTTGACGTGCGCACCGTAGCTCTTCTGGTTGGGCCAGACAATGCCAACCTTTTCCATCAGCGCCACATCTTCCGGCTTGGTGGAACGCAGCAGGCGCGCCACGTAATAAGAATTGGAAATGGCCACGCCGCACTCACCCGAACCGACCGCCTTGATCTGGTCGGTATCGCCACCGACCGGCTGGCGCGCCTGGTTGGCGACCATGCCCTTCAGAATGGCTTCGGTCTTGGCCGCGCCGTCATGTTCCAGCAATGCGCCGAACAGCGACACGTTGTAAGGGTGCGAACCGCTGCGGGTACACAGCTTGCCCTTGTTCTTCGGGTCGCCCAGGGCTTCATAGGTATCCACGTCTTCCGGCTTCACGCTGGCCTTGTTGTAGACGATCACGCGGGCACGGGTGGAGAAACCGAACCACTGCGTACCGTCGCTGCCTTCCTTGCTGTGCAGGTTGGCAGGGATGCGCTCATCGAGCAGCTTGGACTTGACCGGCTGGAACAGACCCTCGCTCTGCGCCTTCCACAGGCGGGCCGCATCCACCAGCAGGATCACGTCGGCCGGGCTGGAGGCGCCTTCGCTCTTCAAGCGCGCAAGGATGCCGGCATCGTCACCGTCGACACGGTTGATCTTGATGCCGGTGGCCTTGGTGAAATCGGCATACAGGGCTTCGTCAGTCTGGTAGTGGCGCGCCGAATAGAGATTGATGACCTTCTCCTGCGCAAAGCTGGAAGCGGCAATGGCAGCCAGCACGGCGCCGACGGCGAGTTGACGGTGGAACATGGACCATCCTTTTCAAAAAGAGTGAACGACCGCCGTCGCGGGAACGGCGTTTTCTTTTGGCGCGGAAGGCGGTCCAGGAAGAGTGGACTTGGCTGTCGCAGTGGGCAATCTCGGGATCGCCTCGTTGTGGGCGCGTGGTGTTGGCGCCATGGCTGTGCGGTTCATAGACCGCTGGCGACTATAGCACAAACAAGAAGCATTATCATCTGCGCGCATGCACATCGCACAGGCCGCCATGAAAAACGCCCTTGCCGGCAGCCGCTCGGCAAGGGCGTTTCAGGGACGAAGAGAAGAAATCAGATGACCTTGACCGCAAAGTCCACACCGATGCCGGCCCACCATTCCTGCTCCTTCTGGAACCAGAAGGAAATGCTCGGATGCTCCTTGATGTAATCGCGGCGAATCTCCAGGTCGATGCGGCTCTTGAGCTTGACCCGGACCTTCTCCAGGTCCAGCGTGATGTGCGCATGGCGGAACATCACCGCCAGCCGCAAGGCCAACACTGCCTTGGCGAAATCGACATCGGCCAGCATCTCGCTGATCTTCTTGAGGTTGCCCTTTTGCCCGAGGATGAGCGTGCTCATCAGGCGCTGCTCGCGCGTGGTGAAACCGGGCAAGTCGGCATTGGCGATCATGTAGGCCGAATGCTTGTGATATCCGGTCGGCGAGACCACCAGGCCGGTCTCGTGCAGCAACGCGCTCCAGTAGAGATAGCGCACATACGAATCAGTGGCCGGTTTCAAACTCTCGAAAAAGCCCAGCGCCGTATCGGCCACGCCATGGGCGCGTGCCGCATCGACGTGGAAGCGGCGACCAAATTCTTCCACCGAACGGTCGCGGCGATCGGCCTTGGTGGCGCGCAACTGCAGGTCCCACATCACACCCATGCGCAGGCCGGCTTCCACCGGCGTGATGACCTCGATGCCGAACTCCTGCATGAAACCGATCAGCACGGCGAGCCCACCCATGATGACGCCGGCGCGGTCCGGCTTCATGCCGTCCAGCGAAATCTGGCTGACGTGGCCGAAATCGATCAGGCGCTGCATCAGGTCGGCCAGGCTGGGCAGCGTGACGCGGCCATCGCCCATGTTGTTGCGGCGGATGGTATCGGCGATGGCCCGCATGGTGCCGGACGATCCATAGACATTGACGGCGGCCGCATCGAAGCTGAACAGGTGCACCGCATCTTCCACATGCGAACGCGCAGAGATGATGGCGCGCTCGAAGGCCGCTGCCGTGATCGCCCCATCGGGGAAGAAGGCCAGGCTCTGGTTGACGGTACCGATGCCGAAGGATTCAACGTGGCGGATATGTTCGCCCAAGCCACGGATGACTTCGGTGGAACCCCCGCCGATGTCGATGACCATGCGTTCTTCGCCCGCATCGGCGAGTACGCCGGCCACCCCCATGTAGATCAGGCGCCCTTCTTCCTCGCCGGAAATGATCTCGACCGGATAACCGATGGCGCGCTCCAGTTCCGGCAACAACTCGGCGGCATTCTTGGCCACGCGCAAGGTATTGGTGGCCACCACCCGCACGGCGGTCAGCGGATAGTCGCGCAGGACGGAGCGAAAACGGGTCAGCGAATCGATGGCGCTCTGACAGGCCTGCGGCGTGAGGTTGCCGCTCTTGTCGATGCCCGCCGCCAGGCGGATGGGGTCACGCGCGCTCTTGATGACGCGTATGCTGTCGTCCTCGTACTTGCCGATATGCAAGCGAAAACTGTTGGAACCGAGATCTACCGCAGCAAACATGCATTTCCTTTCGCAAGGGCTCCGGGCCGGGCGGCACGCAGCAATTGCTAAATAATTTAAACCGCATCCTGTCTCCCAGCCGACAAGATAATGGCCGCGCATTACACTTTGATGACAGCTTGCACCCTGTAGAATGGCGGCTCAGCGAAGTCGTGCTGCGTTGCACATATTATTTTATACAATTTATCCCATTTTCCCTTCCATGCCCGGCATTCTTTACCTGGTTCCCAACACGCTGGGAACGACCGAGCTTCCCGCCGACACTGACGCATTGCATCCGCTGGAGTCCATCATCCCGCGCCAGGTGCAGGCCATCGCGGCGCGCCTGGATTATTTCGTGGCCGAGAACGCCAAGACCACACGTGCCTTCCTCAAGCTCCTGGGCAGCAGCACCGCACTGGCCAAGCCCATCCAGGAAATCCAGATCAGCGAACTGAACGTCAACACGCCTTCCGCCGCCCTGCCCGCCTTGCTGGCACCGCTGCTGGAAGGCCGCGACGGTGGCCTGATCTCGGAAGCCGGTGTGCCGGCCGTAGCCGACCCCGGTGCCAACCTGGTGCGCCTGGCGCATCAGCACGGCATCCAGGTGCGGCCGCTGGTCGGGCCGTCGTCCCTGTTGCTGGCGGTGATGGCCAGCGGCCTGAACGGCCAGAGCTTCGCCTTCAACGGCTACCTGCCCACCGACGCCGAGGCGCGCAGCAAGCGCATCCGCCAGCTGGAGGATCGTTCCCGCAAGGAGAAGCAGACCCAGCTGCTGATCGAAACGCCCTATCGCAACGGTGCCATGCTGGAAGCGCTGGTGCAGTCCTGCCAGCCGGGCACGCTGATCTGTGTGGCGACCGATCTTTCGCTGCCCACCGAAACGGTCCGCACGCAGACCGCCGCGCAATGGAAGGCGGCGCTGGCTGCCAACAAGGCGCCGGACTTCCACAAGAAGCCGACGGTGTTCCTGCTGCTGGCGGAATAGGCATCACAAAAAAACAAAGGCCGGTTGCATCAGCAACCGGCCTTTTGCTTGGAAGCTGTGGATTCGCTCAGCGCAACTGCGACAACGGCGCCGACATCAGGGTCTTGGCAAAGCCCGCACCGAAGGCCACACCGAATTTCTTGAGCACGCGTTCGGAGAGATTCTCTGTCTGGGTGTAATCGACTACATCTTCGGCCTTGATCACATCGCGCGCCACGCTGTCGACCGTGCCATAGCCATCGGCCAGACCCAGTTCGACGGCCTTGGAGCCGGTCCACACCAGGCCCGAGAAGGTATCCGGCGTTTCCTTCAGGCGCGTGCCACGACCCTGGCGCACCACTTCGATGAACTGCTGGTGGATCTCCTGCAGCATCGATTGCGCATATTCACGCTGCTTGGGGCTCTGCGGACTGAAGGGATCGAGGAAGCTCTTGTTCTCGCCCGCCGTCAGCAGGCGGCGCTCCACGCCCAGCTTGTCCATCAGGCCGGTGAAGCCGAAACCATCCATCAGCACGCCCACCGAACCGATCAGGCTGGCCTTGTTGACGTAGATCTTGTCGGCCGCCACCGCGATGTAATAGCCGCCGGAAGCGCACATCTCTTCCACCACCACATAGATCGGCTTCTTGGGATAGGCCTTGCGCAGGCGGGTGATCTCGTCGTTGATCATGCCGGCCTGCACGGGGCTGCCGCCGGGGCTGTTGATCTTCAGGATCACGCCCACCGAGTCGCTGGCCGCAAAGGCTTTGTCGAGCGCCGGAATGACCACGCCGGCCGAGCCCTGCCCTTCGGATTCGATGGTGCCGCGAATCTCGACCAGGGCAGTATGGGTGCCCAGCGGCTCGCTCTCGATCTTGTTGTAGGTGAAGGCCATCCAGCCGCCCAGCACGATCACCACCAGAATGGCGATGCGAAAGAAGATGCCCCAGCGGCGGCGGGCGCGCTGCTCCTTGACGGCGAACAGGGCCAGCTTTTCCAGGACGTCGCGCTCCCAGCCGCTCTTCTTGTCCTCGCGCACGCTGGCGGGGATGGAAGAAGACGGTGCAGCAGGCGGCGGGGAGGCCGGGGAAGACGAGGAAGACTGAGGGGGGCGGTCTTGCGGGTTGTCAGATTCGTTGTTGCTCATAGGCTCACTCTGGGCAGCGCCATCGCGCTGCACTGGTTTTTTCCGCGAAGCTCATGCCTCGACGGGCTGGACGATGTCATCCGGACGCCAGAACACCTGGCCGTCGCGTTCCACCGCCATGATCTTACGCAAATGCGCACCGGTACAAGGTCCGCCTGCGCATTTTCCGGTATCGGGCGCATAAACTGCGCCATGTGTTGCGCACATGAGATACAGGCCGCTGGATTCAAAGAATTCGCCCTCGGCCCAATCCAGTTCAATGGGCACGTGGGCGCAGCGATTCAGATAGCCATAGACCACGCCGCCATAGCGCACCACGAAGCCGGTGGTCTCATCCCCATGCACCTGCACCGGGAAGCGCTTGCCCAGACCGCCCTCCTGGAGGGCGCTTGAGGGGCAAATGAAGATTTCTTCAGGCGTCGTCATGGCAAGCCGCTTCAGGCGTGGTCATTGAGCCATTGATGCAGCTCGCGGATGGAGCGGGCTGAATAAAGAGGCGCCAAAGTCTGCAGCTGCTGCGGCGGATGCGCGCCGAACTCCACCGCCACCCCCTTGGCTCCGGCGTTGATGGCCATCTGCAGGTCGTGGGTGGTGTCGCCGATCATGACGGTACGGTGCATGTCCTGGCCCAGTTCGCGGGTCAGTTCCTGCAGCATGGCCGGATGCGGCTTGGAGAAGGTTTCATCGGCGCAGCGCGTGGCATCGAACTTGGAGAGCAGGCCGGTACTGTTCATGGCCCGGTTCAGCCCCACCCGGCTCTTGCCGGTGGCCACGGCCAGGAAATAGCCCTGCTGCGACAGGTCGGCCAGCATCTCGGGCACGCCCTCGAAGAGCGTGAGGTCCTTGTCCTGCCCGAGATAGTGATGGCGATAGCGCTCCACGATGCGTGGATAGTACTTCGGGTCCACATCCGGAATGGCGGCCTGCATCGCGTCCTGCAAGCCCAGGCCGATCACGTAGGAGGCCGCGCTCTTGTCGGGAATGGGCAGCCCCAGGTCGCGCGCAGCCGCCTGGATGCAGCGCACGATGGTCGAGGTGCTGTCCATCAGGGTGCCGTCCCAGTCGAAGACGATCAGGTCGAATTGCTTTCTTGCCATGTGCTGAGCTCTTTCCGCTGGCATGCTCCCGGCTCGGTTGCCATTGTGGCAATTGCCAGATGAGCATGCGTTTCTGTTAATGCCGGGCAGAAAGTATCACATCCCGGCCGTCTGCGTGTATCCCTTCACTCTTCGGTTCCGGCCAGCATGTTGTGGGGCAGCAGGTCGCCCTCGGCGCCGCCTTCGAGGCTGCGCAGGAAACGCGCGCATTCCTCGGGCAGGCCGGCCTTGAGGGTGACTGTCTCGCCGCTTTCCGGATGGCGAAAACTGATGCGCCAGGCATGCAGGAACATGCGCTTGAAGGCCACGCGATTGCCATCGGCCTTCTGCAGCGACTTGTTCAAAGTGAAATCGCCGTACTTGTCATCGCCCACGATGGGGAAACCGCTGGAAGACAGGTGCACCCGGATCTGATGGGTGCGGCCGGTTTTCAGTTCAGCTTCCAGCAGGGCAAATTCGCCGAAGCGGCGCAAGAGCGAAAAGATGGTGTGCGAAGGCTGGCCATCGGCCTGCACGCGCACGCGGCGCTCGCCGTCCGGGGTGCTGTACTTGAAGAGCGGCAATTTCACGTGCTGGCGGGCATTCTTCCAGTCGCCCTGCACCAGGGTGAAATACCGCTTGTCGGTGGTGCCTTCGCGCATCTGGTCGTGCAGGTTGGTCAGGGCCGAACGCTTCTTGGCGATCAGCAGCACGCCCGAGGTATCGCGGTCCAGGCGGTGCACCAGCTCCAGGAACTTGGCCTGCGGCCGCGCCGCACGCAGCTGTTCGATCACGCCATAACTCACGCCCGAGCCGCCGTGCACGGCGACGCCGGCCGGCTTGTCGATGACCAGCATGTGGCTGTCTTCCAGCAGGATGCGGAATTCCGCGCCGGGGACCACCTGTTCTTGTTTCTCGGCAACTCGTATTGGCGGCACGCGCACCACGTCCCCTTCGGCCAGTCGATAGGTCTGGTCGATGCGGCCCTTGTTGACGCGCACCTCGCCCGAACGCAGGACACGGTAGATATGGCTCTTGGGAACACCCTTGCAGATACGCAGCAGGAAATTGTCAATCCGCTGCCCGGCTTCTTCGTCGGAAATGGTCAGCAACTGCACCTGGGGAAGGTTCTGCGAGGCGGCTTCGCTCCGGGAGGCAGGCGCGGTTGCGGCGCTTTCAGAAGCCCCCCTAGAAAATCTCGCTAAGTCCTTCATTTTGAATATATAATCGTTCGACGCTGAACAAAAAATCAGCGTCAGTAGAATAAAAAGGAACATTCTACACAAGAGGAGACTTCGTCAGCCTCGCTCATTTGCAAAATAGACGGAGGGGGCCCCGAAAACCACGACGCGCGGCATCGCAGACGCAATAAAAGCGCTGCAACGGTTGACAATACAGCCGATCATGCCGCTTGCCTGGTCCACGTAAAGGCCTCGAAACGAGTACGCACCTTCCCTGCGCGATTCCAGTTTGCACCGCAGTTGCAATCGGACAGCGCGCCTGGAAGTGGAACAGAATTGTTTGGATCATCAGGATAAAAGTCTGGCAAGACTCGCATCCGGTGTTCCGGTTCAGGTCCGCAGCGCACAGCCCCCGGCAAAGCAGTATCTTGCAGCGCATCCGGCGGCAGGCTCATCCGCCCGCCCCTCATGCAGCGCATTGCCCGGGCCATGCCGCAGTCCTGGCCGAAGCATCGCGAAGCTTGCCGGTTGATGCAACAGAACCCGATCGCCGTCGCCAACCCATCACCATGTTACGTTTGGCTCCACAGACCAGCTTACCGTCCGCAGTTGCCTGCGCGACCGCCTATGGCGGAGCGCGCGGCGCGGATACGGTGCTGCCCGGCGTTCCCGTCTGCCGCATCCGCGCCCCCTTGTGCTGGAGCGCCCGCTAAGGCGCACTCACACAATCAAGGCAATTCCCTCCCCAATCACTTCGTTCTCGCGTACATCCCCTGTACTTTTGGCCCGCTACCACATACGGACGGGCCATTTGAAGGATCTTCGGATCCCGGAGTGAAAACATGAAACGTATGTTGTTCAACGCCACGCAGCAGGAAGAACTGCGCGTAGCGATCGTTGACGGTCAGAAACTGATCGACATCGACATCGAAACCACCGGACGCGAGCAGCGCAAGTCCAACATCTACAAGGGCGTCATCACCCGCATCGAGCCCTCGCTGGAAGCCTGCTTCGTCAACTACGGCGAAGAACGCCACGGCTTCCTGCCCTTCAAGGAAGTGGCCCGCACCTATTTCAAGGAAGGCATTGACGTCCGCAACGCCAGCATCAAGGAAGCGCTGCGCGAAGGCCAGGAAATCATCGTCCAGGTCGAGAAGGAAGAACGCGGCAACAAGGGCGCGGCCCTGACCTCGTTCATCTCCCTGGCCGGCCGCTACCTGGTGCTCATGCCCAACAATCCGCGCGGTGGCGGCGTGTCGCGCCGTGTCGAAGGCGAAGACCGCCAGGAACTGCGCGAAACCATGGACAAGCTGGACCTGCCCAACGGCATGTCCGTCATCGCCCGCACCGCCGGCATCGGCCGCAACGTCGATGAACTGCAGTGGGACCTGAACTACCTGATGCAACTCTGGCGCGCCATCGAAGGCGCCGGCCAGTCCGGCTCGGGCGCCTTCCTGATCTACCAGGAATCGTCACTGGTCATCCGCGCCATCCGCGACTACTTCCAGCCCGACATCGGCGAAATCCTGATCGATACCGACGACATCCACGACCAGGCCCAGCAGTTCATGGCCCACGTGATGCCGGACATGGTTCACCGCGTCAAGCGCTACCGCGACGACGTGCCGCTGTTCTCGCGCTTCCAGATCGAACACCAGATCGAGACCGCCTACTCGCGTACGGTCCCGCTGCCTTCCGGCGGCGCCATCGTCATCGACCACACCGAAGCCCTGGTGTCGGTGGACGTGAACTCGGCGCGCGCCACCCGTGGCAGCGACATCGAGACCACCGCCTTCAACACCAACCTCGAAGCCGCCGATGAAGTGGCCCGCCAGTTGCGCCTGCGCGACCTGGGCGGCCTGATCGTGATCGACTTCATCGACATGGAGAACTCCAAGAACCAGCGCGAAGTGGAAGGCCGTCTGAAGGACGCCCTGCACCACGACCGCGCCCGCGTTCAGATGGGCAAGATCTCCCGCTTCGGCCTGATGGAACTGTCGCGCCAGCGCCTGCGTCCGTCGCTCTCCGAAGGCAGCCACGTGACCTGCCCGCGTTGCAACGGCACCGGCCACATCCGCGATACCGAATCCTCCGCCCTGCAGGTGCTGCGCATCATCCAGGAAGAGGCGATGAAGGAAAATTCAGCCGCCATCCACGTGCAAGCGCCGGTGGACGTGGCCGCCTTCCTGCTCAATGAAAAACGGGGCGAAATCCTGAAGATCGAGACGCGCCATCGCGTCACCGTCATCATGATCCCCAACAAGCACCTGGAAACCCCGCACTACAAGATGGAACGGATCAAGCACGACGATCCGCGCCTGGACGATGCCCAAGCCAGCTACACCATGGCCGAGCAAGCCGATACCGACATCGGCTACAGCAAGCGCCAGAAGGAAGAAGAACGTCCGCGCCAGGAAGCCGTGGTCAAGGGCATCACCCCCGACCAGCCGGCCCCGATCGTCGAACGCAAGGCACCGGAACCGGTGGCTGCCCCCGTGCCGCCGCCGACCCTGGCGCCGGAATCGGGTCTGCTGGGCAAGATCTTCGCCTTCTTCCGCAAGAAGCCGGTTGCTCCGGTGGAAGTGCCGGCCCCGGTCGAAGCCAAGGCGCCGGCCAAGCGCGAAGGTGATCGCAATGGCCGTGGCGGCGACCGCAATGGCCGCAACCGCAACCGTGGTGAACGCGGTGAGCGTGGCGATCGCGCCGAACGTGGCGAGCGCAATGCAGAGCAGCGTGCACCCCGCGGCCCGGCCGCCGTCGAACTGAAGACCGGCGATGCTGCGGAAGCCAAGCAGGCTCGCCCGCCTCGTGGTCCGCGCGAACCCAAGGAAGGTCGCGAACCGCGTGAAGGCCGTGAGGTGCGCGAGGGCCGTGAGCCGCGCGAAGCCCGCGAAGGCCAGGAACCGAAGGAAGCCCGCCGCAACGAGCCGCGTGAAGCCCGTGAGCCCCGCGAACCGCGCGAAGGCCGCGAGCCGCGCGAGGGTCGTGAAGGCCGTGAACCGCGCCAGCCGCGTGAACCGCGCGCCCCGCGTGGTGAACGCAAGGACCCCAAGGCCGAGGAAGGCCTGCCGCTGGAAGCCGCTCTGGCTGCCGGTGCAGCCACCGCAGGCGTAGCGGTTGCTGCTGGTGCCGTGGCCCTGTCCAATGACGAGCAAGCCGCCAAGGTGGAAGCTGCTCAAGTCGAAGGTGCCGAAGGCGCAGATGGCGTCGACGGTGCGGAAGCTGCCGAAGGCGGCACCGAGCCGCGTCGTCGTCGTCGCCGTGGTGGCCGCAACCGTCATCGTCGCGAACGTGATGAAAACGGTAACGTGATCGACAACGGCGAAGGTGAAGGATCGGAGCAATCCGAAGCCGCCGAAGGCGTCGACACCGTAGTCGTGGCCAGCGCCGCCGCTGCCGGCGTGAACGTCGAGACCGCTGCTGCCGAGACTTCGGCGGCTCCGGTGGAAGTGGCCCAAGCCGCTGTGGCGCAAGCTTCGTTCGCCGCCTCCCCGGTCCCGGAACAAGCCCCGGCTGAAGCTGCCGTGCACGTGGAAAGCGGTGTGAACTCGGTGGAAGCCGTCGCCGCTGCCGCTGCCGAAGCGACCCAGGCCGTGTTCTCGAACCAGCCGGCCATCGAACCGGCGGCCCCGTCGATCGATGCCAGCTTCGCCCCGACCCCGGCCTTCGAGTCGGTGCAGGCCCCCGTTGCTGCTCCGGCCGCATCGGAAGCCCCGGTCGAGGTGGTGCACGCTGCGCCCGCAGCCCCGGCCGTGCCGCAACAGATCAGCCTGCTGGACGCCGTCGAAGCCAGCCCGGCACCGGTAGCCGTCGAACCGGCTCCGGTGGTGGCTGAAGCCGCACCGGCTTCCCCTGCTGCCCCTGCCCCCGCAGTGGCGGCCAGCACCGGCAACGCTGCCCGTTCGGAGTCGCTGGAGCAGATGCTGTCGCAAGCCGGCCTGACCCTGGCCACCACGGACCCGGTCAAGCTGCGCGCGGCCCAGGAAGCCGCTGCTGCCTTCGTCCCGGCACCGCACGTGCCGCGCGAGCGCAAACCGCTGCCGCCGCAGTCGACCGAACCGCTGGTGCAGGTCGAAACCCGCCGTTAAGTAGGGTTCCGGCCACCCTGCCGCAGGGTGGTCCGGACGCTGTCAATATCGGCAATGAACAAGGGAGCTTCGGCTCCCTTTTTCATGTCTATCGGTTTCCAGATGAAGCCTTTGCCTTCACCGCCCATCGGCAAACGACCTCCTATTTGGTGACAGTTGCCCGCTCGCAGTCACGATACAGTCGCGGCAGCTTACGATGGCGCTGCAAGCCAGATGCCAGCAGGCCCGCGCGGCGGGCGGCGGCAGGCGCGAGATGCAGTTGCACGCATACACTATATGCATGATTGTGCATCTGCGCGGCGGCCTCAGGCGTGCTATCGTTACACACCTTTTATCGTCAGATCGTATGAACAAGCGCGTCATCCCCATCGTCGATGTCCGGCAAGCCCCGATCGCCACTGCGGCCGGCTTGCTGACGCCGGTTGCGGTCGAGCCGACCGGCTGGCTGGGCGACAGCCTGGGGCGTCCGCTGCATGACCTGCGCATTTCGGTGACTGACCGCTGCAATTTCCGCTGTGTCTATTGCATGCCCAAGGATGTCTTCGACAAGCAATACCAGTTCCTCCCGCACTCGGACCTGCTGACCTTCGAGGAGCTGACCCGCGTGGCAGCCCAGTTCGTGGCGCATGGCGTGCGCAAGATCCGCCTGACCGGCGGCGAGCCGCTGCTGCGCAAGAACATCGAAACCCTGATCGGCATGCTGTCCGCCCTGCGCACCCCGGAGGGCGAAGAAATCGACCTGACCCTCACCACCAACGGCACGCTGCTGAAGCAAAAGGCCCAGGCGCTCAAGGCCGCCGGACTCAGGCGCGTGACGGTGTCGCTCGATTCGCTGGATGACGAGAGCTTCCGCCGCATGAACGACGTCGATTTCCCGGTGGCGCGCGTGCTGGAAGGGATCGAAGCGGCGCACGCCGCCGGACTGGGCCCGATCAAGATCAACATGGTGGTCAAGAAGGGCGTCAACGACGACCAGATCCTGCCCATGGCGCGCTACTTCAAGGGCAGCCCGGCCATCCTGCGCTTCATCGAATACATGGACGTGGGCTCTTCCAACGGCTGGCGCATGGACGAAGTGCTGCCCTCGCGCGAAGTGGTCCGCCGCATCGCCGCCGAGATGCCATTGGAAGTGGCCGACCCCAACTACACCGGCGAGACCGCCGAGCGCTGGCGCTATGTGGATGGCAGCGGCGAGATCGGCGTGATCTCCAGCGTGACCCAGGCCTTCTGCCAGGACTGTTCACGCGCGCGCCTCTCCACCGAAGGCAAGGTCTACACCTGTCTGTTCGCCAGCGAAGGCCACGACCTGCGCAGCCTGGTGCGCAATGGCAGCAGCGATGCCGAGATTGCCGGTGCCATCGCCGCCCTCTGGGGCCAGCGCGGCGACCGTTATTCCGAGCTGCGCAGCGCCATGCAGGCGACTCCGGCGCGCAAGGTCGAGATGTCCTACATCGGCGGCTGATCCGGCACGCCTGCCCTGCTCTTTGCTCTTCCGCACCATGTCTTCCCCCGCCACCGCCGCCAGTCACATCACCGGCCTGGTCCTCTCCGGTGGCCGTGGCACGCGCATGGGCGGCGTGGAGAAGGGCCTGCAAGTCCTGTATGCCAAGCCGCTGGTGCAGCACGTGCTGGAACGCCTGGCCCCGCAGGTCGGTACGCTGGCGATCAACGCCAACCGCTCCCAGCTGGAGTACGCCCGTTTCGGCTATCCGGTCTGGCATGACCTGCAGGGGGATTTCCCCGGCCCGCTGGCGGGTCTGCAATGCGGCCTGGCCCATTGCCACACGCCGCTGCTGGCCACCGCCCCGTGCGACTCGCCGCTGATCCCCTATGACCTGGTAGCGCACCTGTACGATGCCCTCACCGCCAGCGGTGCACAGGCCGCCATCGCGGTCACCGAGGGCGTGCACGGGCGCCAGCGGCATCCTGTATGCTCGCTGCTGCAGACCAGCACGCGCGCCTCGCTGGACGCCTTCCTGGCGGCGGGCGAACGCAAGATGGACCACTGGTTTGCCAGCCTTGATTGCGTCGAAGTGGATTTCCCTGACGAGCGCGCCTTCAGCAACATCAACACCGGGCTGGATTTGCAACAGCTCGAAGCAGAACAATGACCGAGACCCACACCGCCACACTCCACGACATCGTCAGCTGCATCAGCGGCTATGACCCCAACGCCATGACGGTGGCACGCGCGCAAGCCGTGATCCAGGAATTCATCACGCCCATCGAGGCCGTCGAAAAGCTGGCCATCCGCAGCGCCCTCTCGCGCGTGCTGGCGTGCGACATCATCTCCCGCATCGACGTCCCGGCGCACGACAACTCCGCCATGGATGGCTATGCCCTGCGCGGCGAGGATGTGGCCGAGGGCCGGCAAGTGCGCCTGCAGATCATCGGTGCGGTGCACGCGGGTGAACAATTCGCCGGCAGCGTCGGCCCTGGCCAGTGCGTGCGCATCATGACCGGCGCACCCATGCCCGAGGGCTGCGACACCGTGATCCCGCAAGAACTGACCACCGACGCCGACGCGCACGGCGTGACCCTGCCTGCCGGCCGCGTGCGTCCCGGCGACAATCGCCGCCTGCGTGGCGAAGACCTGGCCCTGGGCAGCGTGGCCCTGCCGCGCGGCCGCGTGTTGCGGCCCTCCGACATCGGCCTGCTGGCCTCGCTGGGCATTGCCGAAGTACCGGTGCAGCGCCGTCTGCGTGTGGCCTTCTTCTCCACCGGCGACGAATTGCGTTCGGTCGGCGAGCCGCTCGATGCCGGCTGCGTCTATGACTCCAATCGCTACACCCTGCACGGCATGCTCACGCGCCTCGGTTGCGAAGTGCTGGACATGGGCGTGGTACCGGACGATCCGGCCGCCCTGGAAGCGGCGTTCCGCAGTGCCTGCGAAGAGGCCGATGCGGTCATCACCTCGGGAGGCGTGTCGGTCGGTGCGGCCGATTACACCAAGCAGATCATGGCCAGCCTGGGCGAGATGACGTTCTGGAAGATCGCCATGCGCCCCGGCCGCCCGCTGGCCTTCGGCCGCATCCGCTCGCGCGGACGGGAGGCTTATCTGTTCGGTTTGCCGGGCAATCCGGTGGCGGTGCAGGTGAGTTTTTCCTTCTTCGTGCGCGATGCGCTGCTGCGCCTGGCCGGAGCCGAAGCCAGGCCGCTGCCGCGCCTGCGGGTGAAGACGGCCACCGCCATTCGCAAGAAGGCCGGCCGCACCGAATACCAGCGCGGCATACTGGCTCCGGACGAGAACGGTCACTGGCAAGTGCGGCTGACCGGCATGCAGGGTTCGGGCATCCTGCGCTCGATGTCGGACGCCAACTGCATCATTGAACTGGAACACGAACGCGGCGAGGTGGCCGCTGGTGAAGAGGTGACGGTGGTGCTGTTCGACGGCTTGGTATGACGGCTTTCAGGCGCAGATGAAGAAAAAGGGACGGCAAGCCGTCCCTTCTGTTTTCCAGCCGCTTGAGCCACCTCTGCAGGTGAAGGAAGAAGCAAATCAGACGCCCTCGGCATCCTCGCCCAAATCCAGCTCCCCGGTCCCCAGCAGCTTCTGCGCATTCTCCACCGGCAGTGCCTCCACCGACTTGAGCTTGCGCGTCATCTGGCGGGTGCGGGTCTCGGCCTGGTCGATGTTCTTGGCCGCCCGCTCCAGCGCCGTCTTGGTGGCGGCCAGCACTTCGCCGAACTTGCCGAACTCGGTCTTGACCGCGCCCAGCACCTGCCACACCTCCGACGAACGCTTTTCCAGTGCCAGCGTACGGAAGCCCATCTGCAGGCTGTTGAGCAGCGCCGACAAGGTCGACGGCCCCGCAATGGTGACCCGGCAGGTGCGCTGCAATTCATCCGACAAGCCGGGCCGGCGCATCACTTCCGCATACAGTCCTTCGGTGGGCAGGAAGAGGATGGCGAAGTCGGTCGTCAACGGCGGCGACAGGTATTTCTCCGCAATCGTCTTGGCCTCGCCGCGCACTGCCCGCTCCAGCTCGCGGCCGGCCGTCGCCACACCGTCGGCATCGGCGCGCTCGGCGGCATCGACCAGGCGTTCGTACTGTTCCTTGGGGAATTTGGCGTCGATGGGCATCCAGACCTGGCCCGCGTCTTCCTTCGCACCCGGCAGCCGGATGGCGAATTCCACCCGCTCGCCGCTGGCCGGGACGGTCTCCACGTTCTTGGCGTACTGGTCGGGGGTGAGCATCTGCTCCAGCAGGATTTCCAGCTGCACTTCGCCCCAGGTGCCGCGCGTCTTGACGTTGGTCAGCACGCGCTTCAAGTCGCCCACGCCGGTGGCCAGCTGCTGCATTTCGCCCAGGCCCTGGTGGACCTTGTCCAGCCGGTCCGAGACCAGCTTGAAGGATTCACCGAGCCGCTGCTCCAGCGTGGCATGCAGTTTTTCGTCCACGGTCTTGCGCATCTCTTCCAGCTTTTGCGCATTGTCGTTCTGCAGGTCCTTGATCTTGGCTTCCAGCGTGGCGCGCACTTCGGCCATGCGTTGGGCGTTGGATTCGGTCAGCGCCGACAATTGCTGATTCAGCGTATCGCCGAAGCGCTTGAGCGAAACCGCCTGCTCTTCGCGGTTCACCTGGGCCTGCAGCGTGATGGACTGACGCATGCTTTCCAGTTGCTGGGTATTGCTTTCGTTGAGCTTGACCAGTTGCTGCGCGAAGCCATCGATCTGCTGGTTCTGCAAACCCGCCACGCTCGTCAGCTGCGTGGCCAGCGTCTGCTGCAGATGGGCAAAGTTCGCGCCCAGTTCCTGGCGCGTGCTCTGGGCACTGGCCTGCACCTGGCTGCGCAGCTCGCGCTCGATGCGCTCGCCGGTCTCCTGCTGATGGCGTTGCAGGTCCTGCTTGACCTGCAGCAGCGCGTCTTCGATCACCAGCGCAGTGTCGTCCTCCTGCCGCTGGCTACCGCGCAGCAGGATCAACACTTGCAGCACGACGCCGACCACGACCAGGCCGGTAAGGATCATTTCAAAAAGGGACATGGGACCAATCCAATGCGTGTTACTCGGGCTTGTTGCGCATCCAGTCGGCGGTCTGGTAGAGCGCCGCCAGCAGGCGCTTCATCAGGTCTTCCGGCAGGCCGACGTCCTGCATGGCCCAGGTCATGCAGCGCAGCCACTGGTCGCGCTCGGAGATGCCGATGGGGAAAGGCAGATGGCGCGCCCGCAGGCGCGGATGGCCGAATTTTTCCATGTACAGGCTGGGACCGCCGGTCCAGCCGGAGAGGAACATGTAAGTCTTCTCGCGCGAACCGTCCAGCGAAGGCGGATGCAGCGCGCGAATGCCGACGAACTCCGGCTCCAGGTCCATCAGGTCATAGAAACGGTCGACCATCTCGCGCAGCTTCTCTGCGCCGCCAATGAGTTCGAACGTGGTCGGTTGGTTGGGATCTTCGATTTGCATAAGACCGCCATGATACCGCAGCCGGCCGCCCGCGTCGGGCCGGTCCGGCTGCCAATGCCAGCCTTGCTTGATCTGTATCGGATCAGGCCTCGCGCAAGGTCTGCAGCGGCGGACGGCGCAGCACGTGGCGCAATCCGGCCCAGCCGCCCAAGGCCGAGCAAGCCGCGCCCAGCCCCATGCCCGCCACCCACACCAGCGGGCTGAAACTCCAGTCGAAATTGAAGACGTAATGCGCCAGCGCCCAGCCGATGCCGACCGCCCCGCTGGCCGCCAGCAACCCGGCCAGCGAACCCACCAGCAGCACCTCGATGCGCTGGGCGCGGGAGAGCTCTTGGCGAGTCGCACCAAGGGCACGCAACAGGCCAGCTTCCCGTACACGTTCATCCTGGGACCCTGCCAGTGCAGCGTACAGTACCAGTACACCTGAACACAAAGTGAACAGGAACAGGAACTCTACAGCTGCAATCACTTGACCGACCACTTCCTGAATCTGTGCCAGTACACTTCCTATGTCCACAACGGTCAGATTGGGGAAGTCACGCGCCAGCGTGTTGCCCAAAGCCTCCTGCTGCGGCGTCAGGTGTACCGCCGTGATCCAGCTTTGCGGCGTATCGCGCATGAGCGTCGGGTTGAGGATGACGAAGAAATTCACCCGCAGTGATCCCCACTCCAGCTTGCGCATGCTGGTTACGGGGGCTTCCACCAGTTGGCCGGCGATGTCGAATTGCAGCTTGTCCCCCAGCTTGATGCCCAGGGTCTGCGCCAGCCCGCGTTCCACCGAGGCTTCCGGGTGGCTGTCGTCGTACCAGCGGCCGCCCACGATGCCATTGCCGGGCGGGATGTCGCGCATGGTCGAGAGATTGAATTCGCGGTCCACCAGGCGCTTGGCGCGGTCTTCCTGATAGTCCGAGGGATTGACCGCGCGCCCGTTGATCTGCACCAGCCGCCCGCGAATCATCGGATACAGCGCCGCATCCTGCACCCCGCCCTGGCGCAGCGCCTGCTGCACGGCCTCACGCTGGTCCGGCTGGATGTTGATGATGAAGCGGTTGGGGGCATCAGCCGGCGTAGCCTGCTGCCATGCGCCCACCAAGTCGCCGCGGATCACGGTCAGCAGCAGCAGCGCCATCAGCCCCAGGCCCAAAGCCACCACCTGCATCACGGCCGCCGCCGGACGGCGTTGCAGGCCATCGATGGCGAAGCGCCAGCTCTGGCGATCCACCAGCCCGCGCAGCGAACGCAGCGCACGCAGGCACAGCCAGGCCACCAGCGCGAAGAGACCGAAGCCGCCGAGGAAACCGGCAATGGTCAGCAGCCCCAGCTTGAGATCGCCCGCCTGCCACAGCAGCAAGCCGGAAAACACCAGCGTGCCCAGCACATAGGTCCCGACCGTCAGCGCCTGCGGTGCGCCCTGGTCGCGCCGGATCACGCGGTTGTGCGGCACGTTGCGCAATTGCAGGATGGGCGGCAAGGCAAACCCGACCAGCAGCAGCAGGCCGGTGGCCACGCCCTGCAGCGCCGGTGCCCAGCCCGGTGGCGGCAAGGCGGTCGGCAGGAAGTTGCCCAACCATTGCAGCAACGCGAAGTGGGCGGCAAAGCCGACCAGCATGCCGATGAAGCTGGCTGCCAGCCCGATGAGAATGAATTCGGTGAGATAGAGCGAGGTCACCTGCGCCTGCGTCATGCCGAAACAGCGCAGCATCGCGCAGGCATCCAGATGGCGCAGCATGAAGCGGCGCGCCGCCATGGCCACGGCGAGCGCGGCCAGCATGGCCGACAGCAGCCCGACCAGCGACAGGAATTGCTCGGCGCGGTCCAGCGTGGCGCGCATTTCCGGGCGGCCGTTTTCCAGCGATTCGAGGCGCACGCCGCGCAGCCTGTCGGCCTCGATCTGGCGTTCGATCTGCTGCTGGTAGCGCTGCACGGCCTCGGGCGGTCCGGCGATCAGCAGGCGGTAGGTCACGCGCGACCCGACCTGCACCAGGTGCGTGGCGGCCAGGTCGGCCTCATTGAGCATCACGCGCGGCGCGAAATTGACGAAGGCGCTGCCGCGATCCGGTTCGATCGCGATGACGGCGGCGATCTTCAGCGCCAGATCACCCAGCCTGAGGGTATCGCCGACCTTCACGCCGAGCTGGGACAGGATCTGCGGATCGACCCAGATGGTCCCCGGCTGCGGAATCCCGTCGGCAGGCCGGTCGCGGCCATCGCTGCCCTGCAGACGCAACTGGCCGCGCAAGGGATAGCCCGCCGTGACGGCCTTGATGGATGAGAGTACCGAGCGGGCCGCATCCCCCTCCCCGGCTTGCGCCATGCTGGGGAAAACCTGGGTCTGCGCCTGCTGCAAGCCTTGCGTGGCGGCCTGCTGCAGCCATTGCGGTGACAGTGGCTGATCGGCCGCCACCAGCAGATCGGCCCCCAGCAACTGGTGCGCATCGCGCGTCATGCCGGCGCGCATGCGGTCGACGAAGAAACCGACCGAGGACAGTGCCGCCACCGCCACGATCAAGGCGATCAGCAGGAAACGAAGTTCACCGGTGCGCCAGTCGCGCAGGGTCATGCGCAATGCTTGTTGGAACATGCAGGGCCAGTCGTCAAGGAATCAGGGTTCAGGAAAATGCAAGAAAGCGTCAGCGCAGCCACACCGCCACCACGCCCACCGCCAGCAGCACGCAGAAAGCGCCCAGCATGCGCAGGCGGCGGCGCATGGCATCCATGGTGGCGACCAGTTGCGCATTCTGCTCGGCCAGGGTGTTGATCAACTGACTGGCTTCGAGCTGCTCGGCTTCCAGCTGGACGATACGCTGGGCCAGCTGGCCGACGTCGCCGGTGACCGGCGCGGGCGGCGCGGCATCGACTGCGGTCTTGGCCTTGCGGGTGCGCGACCACAGGTCACGCGCGCCCTTGACGATGCCGGGGGTGGCCTGGACCACGTCGCCCCAGGGAATCAGTTTGATGGCGGACAGCCAGCTCAATCCCATCTGCGCTACTCCTGAAAAAGATTTGGATAAGGTAAATCAGATACGGCTTGTTGCAATTTCGTTGCAGAAACGGGCGAACCGGCCTGCTCTGTCTTCTTCTAAGACAGGCAAAATGTCATTTTATCCCGACAAGCTGCAAGCCTTCCCAAGGTCGCCAGAATGACCTTGCCCACCGGAAGCATTGCAGCCTCGTCCCCTGAGAAACCGGAGTCCAGTCCCATGAAAGCCCCCTTGTCCCTGCTGGCAGCCACCCTGCTGCTGTGTGCCGGCAGTGCCTTCGCTGCCGATTGCACCAAGGCCGCCACCCAGGCCGAGATGAATGCCTGCGCCTCGCAGACCCTGACCCAGAACGATGCCGATCTCAACGCCACCTACATGGCCTATCGCGACAAGCTCAACAAGGCGCAACAGAACCAGTTGCGCGAAGTGCAGCTGGCCTGGCTGAAGTATCGCGACCTGTCCTGCCGCTTTGAGAGCTCGGCCAGCGCCGGCGGGTCTGCAGCTTCACTTGCGCTGCAGACCTGCCTGGCCGACAAGACCCGCCAGCGTGCGGACGAACTGAAGAATCTGGCAGGCTGCCAGGAAGGCGATCTCAACTGCGTGCGCTAGTCAGAACATTATCTTTCATGCTGTAATGCTCGCGTCTGAAGAATCAGACGCGATCAGACCCACGAATCCACCTTGCCCCAGGGAGTCTCTCATGAAAAAAATGCTCTTCGCCATGACCTCGTTCGCACTGGCCGCCCCGCTGCTGCTGGGTTCCCCCGCCATGGCGCAGAATGCGCAGCAGGACAAGATGAAGCAATGCAACGCCGACGCCGCCGGCAAGAAAGGCGATGAACGCAAGGCCTTCATGTCCTCCTGCCTGAAGAAGGAACAGCCCAAGCCGGCCACCCAGCAGGACAAGATGAAGCAATGTAACGCCGATGCCGCCGGCAAGAAGGGCGATGAGCGCAAAGCCTTCATGTCGTCCTGCCTGAAGAAGGACAAGTAATTTTCCTTCACGTCCCCGCCAACCCGGCCGGGACGCCCAACAAAAAACCCGCAAGCTGCCTTGCGGGTTTTTTGTTTTCTGCGCGGTGCTGCAATCAGTGCTGCGTGCGCTTGAAGAAGAACAGCCCGGCCCCCACCAGCATCAGCACGCCACCGAAGAAACGGTTCTGCGCCTTGATCGCCTTCTGGCTGCGGAAGAAGCGTTGCAGGCGGCTGGCCGCAAAGGCGTAGCCGTGCATCACCACTAGGTCCACCGCCACCATGGTCACGGCCAGCACCAGCAGCTGCAGCCACAGCGGCCGTTCGTGATCGATGAATTGCGGCAGCACTGCCACCATGAAGACGATGCCCTTGGGGTTGGTGGCATTGGTGAGGAAGCCCGTCATGCAACGCTGCCACCAGTGCTGGCCACGCTGCGCGCGTGCCACGGCATTGGCGTTGTCGAGGGCTTCGCCTTCCTGCTCCGAGGGCACGCGGGCGCGCCACTGCGAGAAGCCCAGGTAGATCAGGTACAGGGCACCGGCGATCTTGACCACATTGAAGGCGGTTTCGGAGGCCACCAGCAGCGAACCCACACCGGCACCAGCGATGATGAGAACCACCACCAGCGCGATTTCCAGGCCAAGGATGGTGGCCGTGGTACGGCGCAGGCCGTAATTGAGGCCGTGGCTCATGGAGAGCACCGCGCCCGATCCGGGCGAGATGGCGATGACACAGGCGGCGAGGAAAAATGCAAACCAAGTTTGATAGGCCATGAGAAAACTCGATGAGGCAACAGGAAAGAAGAAACGGCAAGACCACCGGCAAGGCACGCAGTGCAGCGGCGAAGCCCGGAAACAGCGCTGAAACAAGGCTGCACCAACGTGTTGACCATTATAAGCAAAGCAGCAACGAATGCTTACAAATACACGATGAATTGAAACACTTTCACGTCGTCTTTCACGTCGGCGGCTCGTTATAGGAAGCAAGGCGACACGACATGATGAAGCGATTACGCAAAATCAAGCGCCGAGCGTAACAACCACTTTCTAAAGGAAATTGCCATGAAAACCAAATCCGTCATCGTCGCTTCCCTGCTGACCGCACTGGCCCTGCCGGTGTTCGCACAGACCGGCAGCGCTGCGCCGGCCGCGCCAGCAGCAGCCACGGCCAAGGCGGAAGCCGGCAAGACCGACACCGCGGCCAAGGCCAAGACCACCCATCACGCCAAGCACAAGAAGTCCGAAAAGTCGGAGAAGAAGGCTGACGCCAAGAGCGAAGCCAAGACCGATACCAAGGCAGATGCCAAGGCCGCTACCGATACAGCGACCAAGACCAAGTAAGACCGTACCGGGCCAGTCCCGGTACAGATAGCAGATACAAAGCAGTAACGTAGCAGACACGCAGCACACACCGTACGCACCGTACTACTGACGCAAACAGACACTTGTCTCTGAAAGGACATCACCATGAATACCAAGACCATCATCGTTGCCTCCCTGCTGTCGGCCCTGACCCTGCCGGTGTTCGCCCAGACCGGTGCAGCCGCCGCTCCTGCCGCCCCGGCTGCCACCACCGCCGCCCCGGCCAAGGCGGAAGCCGCCAAGACCGAGACCGCACCGAAGGCCAAGGCCACGCATCACGCCAAGCACAAGAAGTCCGAAAAATCGGAGAAGAAGGCCGATACCAAGACTGAAGCCAAGGCTGAAAAGAAGGATGTCGGCACTGCGGACACCAAGACGGCCGCCACCGACACCGCTGCCAAGACCAAGTAATCCAGGCAAGACCGTACCGGGCCAGCGCCCGGTACACGTAGCAAACACATAGCAGACACACAGCACACACCGTGCACACAGTACTACTGACACTGACCAGACACTAGTCGTTGAAAGGACATCACCATGAAGACCAAGACCATCATCGTTGCTTCCCTGCTGTCGGCCCTGACCCTGCCGGTGTTCGCCCAGACCGGCGCCGCTGCCGCCCCGGCTGCTCCGGCCAAGGCGGAAGCCGCCAAGACCGAGACCGCGCCGAAGGCCAAGGCGGAACATCACGCCAAGCACAAGAAGTCGGAAAAGAAGGCGGAAGGCAAGAGCGAGAAGAAGGCCGCTGCCGGTACTGAAGCCAAGCCGGCCGCTGACGCCGCCGCCAAGTAAGGCGTCCGCAAGGAGCAGCACCCCGGGCATCGGATCCGTCTGAAGCCCGGACATGTCAGGGATGACAGGGATATCGCCCCCCGCACCGTCAGGTCCGGGGGCGATATTTTTTATATCATTTAAATGGTTTGCTTAGCTTCGGCTGTCCACTCACGCCGACACGCCCGATGCAGATCAATCCTGCTGCCACCGCAGGGCAATGCGCTCTCCCGCCTGTGCAAAATGCGCACAGTCCATGCCCACGCCTGCCGCAAACAACAGATCGTCCCCTGCCCACACCAGCGGCAGATAAGGCCGCTCCCACGCAGGGACATCGGCGCTCTGGTACTGCTGCTTGAGGCTGCGCGCCGGACGATTCTGCGCCAGCTTGATGCGCTCTCCCCCGCTGCGCCCGCACACCAGCAGCGATTGCGCACGCAGCCACGCGGCATCGAAGCCCGGCCGCGCATCGCCAGCGGGAATGGGCTCGAACTTCAGGGTGCCGTGGAAGACCGGCACATGGACCTGCGCCTGCCCGCTCCAGCGCAGCGACAGTGACGCGCCCTCATCGGGCAGGCGACGGCGCGGCGCCAGGAAGACGCGCTCGCGGTAACGATGGACTTCGCCGTCAGGGTGAGAGACGCACAGCTGCGCTTCCACATCGGCCTCCAGCAGTTGGGTGCGCATCTCCTGCATCCACGCCGATGACGGCATGCGCATGCCGCGCAGTCCGAACCAGTGACGCATCAGGTTCAGGAAGCGCTGTTCGCTCAGGGCACGCAGCGCAGGCATGCGCAGGTGATCGCCTTCACCGCATTGCGCCAGATCCTGTTCGGCCACTTCGTGCAGCAATTCCTGCGCACCCTGCGCATGCCCGGCCGCACGCGCCAGACGCTGCTGGTAGCCGGGGAAGACCTGGCCCAATGCCGGCATCACCTGATGGCGCAAAGCGTTGCGCGTGTAGCGCGGATCGCTGTTGGATTCGTCCTCGATCCAGGCGAGCGACCAGGCGCGTGCGCCCTCTTCCAGCTGCGCACGCGGAATGGCCAGGAAAGGCCGTGCGATCAGCGTGTCCGCATCGCCCAGCAAACCAGGCGCGGCATTGCATTGATCCATGCCGGACAGGCCCGCCAGCCCGCTGCCGCGCAGCAGTTGCAGCAGCACCGTTTCGGCCTGGTCGTCGAGATGATGGGCCGTCAGCAGCAGGCGCGCACCATGTGCCCGGCACAGCCGCCCCAGCGCGGCATACCGCGCCAGCCGTGCCGCTTCTTCCACACCGCTGTCGGCCACCCGTTCCAGTTGCACGCGCTCGTGCGCGCAGGTGATGCCGCGCTGCGCACATGCCTGCTCGGCATGCGCCAGCCAGGCATCCGCATTGGGCGAGAGTCCATGATGCACATGCAGGGCCACCACGCGCCCGCCGCTTTCACGCTGCCACTGCGCGGCCGCTTCCAGCAGCACCGTGGAATCGAGTCCACCGCTGAAGGCCACGGCCAGCGTGTCCTGCGCGGGATCGAAAGCGGTCACGGCCAGCGTGGCGTGCAATGCCTGCAGCAGCTTGCCGGTGGACTTGCCGGAGGAAGGAGAAGAAGAATGATCGGACATGGGAAACCGGCACCAGAAAAGACAAACGCCAGCGAAGCAATCGCTGGCGTCCGGGAAGAAGAAAATGCGAACCGAAAATTATTCGGCCGAATTCAGTTCCTTGAACTTGCCATAAGCCATCAGCTTTTCGTGACGCGCAGCCAGCAGGTCCTTGGTCTTCATGCCCTGGAACTGGCGCAGCGAATCCGACAGTGCGCGCTTGAGCAAACCGGCCATCTGCTTGGGGTCGCGATGAGCGCCGCCCAGCGGTTCGTTGACGATCTTGTCGATCAGGCCGATGGCCTTGAGGCGATGAGCGGTCAGGCCCAGCGCTTCAGCAGCATCAGCGGCACGGTCGGCAGTCTTCCACAGGATGGAAGCGCAGCCTTCCGGCGAAATCACCGAGTAGGTCGCATATTGCAGCATCAGCACCGAGTCGCCCACGGCGATCGCCAGCGCGCCGCCGGAACCGCCTTCACCGATGATGGTGGCGATCAGCGGCACCTTCAGTTCGGCCATCACGTACAGGTTGTGGCCGATGGCTTCGGACTGGCCGCGCTCTTCGGCATCGATGCCGGGGAATGCGCCCGGGGTATCGACAAAGGTAAAAATCGGCAAACCAAACTTCTCGGCCACCTTCATCAGGCGCATCGCCTTGCGATAGCCTTCCGGCTTGGGCATGCCGAAGTTGCGCATGGCGCGTTCCTTGGTGTCGCGCCCCTTCTGGTGGCCGATCACCATGCACGCCTGGCCGTTGAAACGGGCCAGGCCGCCGACGATGGACTGGTCGTCCGCGAAGGTGCGGTCGCCATGCAGTTCGTGGAAATCGGTGAAGATCTCGCGCACGTAGTCCATGGTGTAGGGACGCTGCGGATGGCGCGCAATCTGCGAGACCTGCCAGGGCGTGAGCTTGGCGTAGATGTCCTTGGTCAGCTGCTGGCTCTTCTTGACCAGGCGCTCGATCTCTTCGGAGATGTCGACGGCCGAGTCATCCTGTACAAAACGCAACTCTTCAATCTTGGCATCCAGCTCGGCGATGGCCTGCTCGAAGCCCAGAAAAGTCGTTGTCGATTTACTCATTGTGTTCCTTTTTCAACAAGTCCGATGATGTGGCGAGAATCGCTGACAATGCCGGCCCGGTGCGGGTTGCGGCGCGATGATCCCCGGTTGCATCGGTTTGCCTTCAAATCTTGGGAGGTGCGGAGTATACACCAGCACGGCCCCGGCGCAGCAGCGCCGGGCGCACCCTCTTCCTCTTGGATCAATAATCGGACGGCAGCGGATCCAGGCTGCGCCACAGGTACCAGGTCGCCACGGTGCGCCACGGTTCCCAATTCGCGGCGACTTCCCGCGCATCACTGCGCGAGACGGGCTCGCCCGAGAAATAGCTGATGCTGATGCCCTTGAGCAATCCCAGGTCATCCAGCGGCAGCACGTTCGGGCGCAGCAGATTAAATATCAAAAACATCTCGGCTGTCCAGCGGCCAATTCCGCGGATCTGGATCATCTCCGCAATGACGGCTTCGTCTTCCATCTCCGCCCATTTGTCGGGATGTACCGTCTTGGCCTTGAAGTGGGCCGCCAGATCGAGGATGTATTCGGCCTTGCGCTTGGACAGGCCGCACGCCGCCAGCCCTTCCGGACCGGTGCGCATCACCTGGCCCGGCGTGCAGCGCGGACAGGCTTCCAGGAAGCGCTGCCAGACCGCATTGGCGGCCTTGGTCGAGATTTGCTGGCCAATCACCGAACGCGCCAGCGTGGTGAAGGCGTCGCCGCGCACGGTCAGTTGCAGATCCCCGAACTGCGGAATGATCTTGCGCATGATGCGGTCGCGCTTCATCAGCTCGGCCTTGGCCTCTTCCCAGTAGGCCGGCACGATCAGGCTGGGATCGGCCTCGCTGGCTTTTCGGTTGGTATTCAAATCAAGCTCTCCGCCACTCGGTCAGGCCGCCCGGTTTGTCTTCCAGAATGATGCCGGCCGCGGTCAGCTCGGCACGGACCCGGTCGGCTTCGGCGAAGTTCTTGCCTGCCTTGGCCGCCTTGCGTGCTTCAATCAGGGCTTCGATCTCGGCTTCGCCCAGACCGTCTGCTGCTGCCACGCCGCCCTTGAGGTACTCCGCCGGCTCGCGCTGCAGCAGGCCGAGGATGCCGGCCAGCGCCTTCAACTGGCGCGCCTGCGCCGGCGAACGGTCACGGTTGACCTCATTGGCCAGTTCGAACAGCACCGAGATCGCGACCGGCGTGTTGAAGTCATCGTTCAGGGCCTCTGTGAACCTTTGTGCATGCCCTTCATCGGCCACCAGAGCGCCGGCTTCCGGCGGCACATCCTTCAAGGCCGTGTACAGGCGGGTGAGCGCCTGCCGGGCATCGTCCAGATGGGCATCCGAGTAGTTCAGCGGGCTGCGGTAGTGGGCGCGCAAGATGAAGAAACGCAACACTTCCGGGTCGTACTTCTTGAGCACGTCGCGAATCGTAAAGAAGTTGCCCAGAGACTTGGACATCTTCTCGTTGTCGATGCGCACGAAACCGTTGTGCATCCAGTAATTCACGAAGGTGTGCTGGTGCGCGCCTTCGGACTGGGCGATTTCATTTTCATGGTGCGGGAACTGAAGATCCTGGCCACCGCCGTGGATATCGAAATGGTCGCCCAGCAGGTCGCTGGACATGGCCGAGCACTCGATGTGCCAGCCCGGACGGCCACAACCCCAGGGCGAGTCCCACTTGGCTTCGTCCGGCTCGCTGGGCTTGGCCGCCTTCCAGAGCACGAAGTCCAGCGGATCGCGCTTGCCGGTGTTCACATCCACCCGTTCGCCGGCGCGCAGGTCGTCCAGCGACTTGCCGGAGAGCTTGCCGTAGCCGGGGAAATCGCGCACGGAGTAATTGACGTCACCATCGCTGGCCTTGTAGGCCAGGCCGTGCTTTTCCAGCTTGCCGATCAGGTCCAGCATCTTCGGCACGTACTTGGTCGCACGCGGTTCATGATCGGGACGCTGCACGCCCAGGGCGGCGGCATCCTCGTTCATGGCATCGATGAAGCGATTGGTCAGCTGGGCGATGGTCTCGCCGTTCTCGGCGGCGCGATGGATGATCTTGTCATCGATGTCGGTGATGTTGCGCACATAGGTCACGGCGTAGCCGGAGGCGCGCAGCCAGCGCTGCACCATGTCGAACACCACCAGCACGCGCGCATGGCCGATATGGCAATAGTCATACACGGTCATGCCGCACACGTACAAGCGCACCTTGCCGGGTTCGATCGGGGTAAAGGTCTGCTTGTCACGCGCCAGCGTGTTGTAAATCTTGAGCTCGCTCATGGGATGGGAATTCTGGGGTTGGCGTTGCCGCTGTGGGCGACGGGTTCATGCACTACCTGGGGCCGGCACCGTGAACAAGCGTGGCGCTGGCAGGCCCCTGCCGGGTTTCATTGTTCTAGCAGCAGTTGCAACATGAACGGGTCACGGTAGCCAAACCTCTTTTTGTCTTACTTGTTTGATATAAAATGCCAGCTTTCTTCGAATTTCTTCGAGTATAGCATCGATAAAACCATGGCCCCAGAATCACAAGAACAGACATCCATTCATGGTTTGCGCGGTTTGATCAGCAAGACTGCCCACAAGACGGCAGTGTTGTCCAGCCTGGTGGCTGCCCTGTTCGGGGTGCCCGCCACGCTTGCGCATGCCAGTGAAATGTCTGACATCAACAAGCTGATGCGGGCCGGACAGTATGCCGATGCACTGACCAAGACCGATGCCGTGCTGGCGAAACACCCGCGCGATGCGCAACTGCGTTTCACGAAGGGGCTGATCTTAGCAGAACAAAACCGTTCTGCCGAGGCCATCGCGGTGTTCAGCAAGCTGACCGAAGACTTCCCCGACCTGCCCGAGCCGTACAACAACCTGGCCGTGCTGTATGCAGCCGACGGCCAGTACGACAAGGCGCGCGCGGCGCTGGACATGGCCATGCGCACCAACCCGACCTATGCCACGGCACTGGAAAACCTGGGCGACGTCTATGCCAAGCTGGCCAGCCAGGCCTATGACAAGGCGCTGCAGATCGATCCGGGTGCCAACGTGCCTCAGCCCAAGCTGACCTTGCTGCGCTCGCTCAACGGCAACACTACCGGTGGCACGGTGCCGCGCCTGGCGTCGGCCGCATCGGCCCAGCGCGACGCCAAGGCCAAGGCCGAAGCGGCAGCGGCCGAACAGCAGGAACGCAATCGTGCCCTGGCGGCCGAGAAACTGGCGCAGCAGGCAGCCGCCGACAAGGCCGAAGCGGAAAAGACAGCCATCTCCAAGGCCACCAGCGAGAAGGAAAAAGCCGCAGCCGACAAGGCGGCCGCCGAGAAAGCCGCTGCCGACAAGGCCGCCGCAGACAAGGCCGCAGCAGAGAAGGCAGCAGCAGAGAAGGCAGCAGCAGACCGGGCCGCCGTCGACCGTGCCAAGGCCGAGAAGGCACGCGCCGAGCAACTGGCCGCCGAACAGGCGCGCGCCCAGAAGGCCGCCGCCGACAAGGCTGCCGCCGAGCAGAAGCAGAAGGAACTGCAGGCGCAGAAGGACAAGGAGCAAGCCGACAAACTGGCCCGCGAACAAGCCGCCCGCGCCGAGAAGGACAAGGCCGCCCAGGCTGCCGCCGAGAAGGCACAAGCCGACAAGCTGGCTGCGGCCGAGAAGGCCAAGGCGGAGAAACTGGCCGCCGCAGAAAAGGCCAAGGCCGAGAAACTGGCCGCGGCCGAGAAGGCCCGTGCCGACAAGGCCCGTGCCGACAAGGAAAAGGCCAAGGCCGAGGCCAGCGCCGAACAGGACAAGGCGGTCGTGCTGGCAGCATTGAATGGCTGGGCCAAGGCCTGGAGCGACAAGGACGTGCGCAGCTACCTGGGCCATTACGCCAGCGACTTCGAGACGCCCCGTGGCGCCTCCCGCAAGGAATGGGCCGAAGAGCGCCGCGCCCGCATCGAGGACAAGGGCCGCATCAGTGTCAAGGTCAGCAATGCCACGGTGAGCATCAATGGCAACATCGCGACCGTGCGCTATCGCCAGATATATAATTCGGATCGGCTGACGGTGGACAGCCGCAAGACCCTGATCTTCGTCAAACAGGGCAATCGATGGCTGATCAAACAGGAACGATCGGGAGGGTAATTGGTGGCTAGCGCTTTGCAAGGGCGTCCCGCGCGCATGCTGGGACGCCTGCTGATGTTGTGCCTGGCGGGCCTGCCTGCGATGGGCAGCGAGGCATCCTCTTCTTCCATTCCGCCGCAAGGCAATACGGCCGGCGCACCCGCTGCCAAGCCGGATCCGGAAGCCCTGCTCATTGATATCTACAAGGACCTCGGTGCCAACCGCCTGCGCGAAGCCCAGGCCAAGGCCGACGCTCTGGTCGCGGCCTATCCGACCTTCCGCCTGGGCCATCTGGTGCGCGGCGACCTGCTGCTGATGCATGCCCGCCCGGTGCGCAACTTCGGCGCGATGGCCGACGGACCCGGCGACAAGCTCAAGGAATTGCGCGACGAAGCCATGGTGCGCATCCGTTCCCTGCAGGAAAAACCGGATCCCAAGCTGATCCCCAAGGCCGTGCTGCAAGTCGGCGAGGACCAGAAGAACGTGCTGGTGGTCGATACCACGCGCTCGCGCCTGTACGTCTACGAGAACCAGGGCGGCGAGCTGAAATACATGACCGACTACTACGTCTCGCAAGGCCGCTTCGGTGCCAACAAGACCAAGTCGGGCGACCAGCGCACGCCCATCGGCGTGTATTACGTCAACAACCGCATCCCCGGCCCCAAGCTGCCCGATTTCTATGGCACGGGCGCGCTGCCGCTGTCCTATCCCAATGAGTGGGACAAGCGCAATGGCCGCAGCGGCTATGGTATCTGGCTGCACGGCACGCCCTCGGACAACTTCAGCCGCCCGCCCCTGTCCTCGGATGGCTGCGTGGTGCTGGCCAATCCGGACCTGCAGAGCCTGTATTCCACCGCCGAAGTCGGCAAGACCGTGGTGGTGATCAGCCAGCACGTGCAGTTCGTCGACAAGAGCGAATGGGCCAAACAGCGCGACGCCGCCTCGGCCATGCTGGAGCAATGGGGCCAGTCGCTGGAGAATGCGGATGCCGACAAGGTGCTGGCGTATTACTCTCCCGAATTCCGCTCGGCCCAGGGCGAGAACCTGGCCACCTGGTTCGGCCGCCAGCAGAAGAGCCTGAACGGCGCGCGCTATACCAGTGTCAAACTGCGCGATGTCAGCCTGTTCCGCTATCCCGGCACACCGGAAGACATGATCGTCAGCACTTTCACCCAGGAAAGTGCGGTCGGCAAAAGCAAGAACGCGATCCGCAAGCGCCAGTACTGGGTGCGTGAAGGATCGCAATGGAAAATCATTTACGAAGGCAACGCATGATCCTCTCCCGTCGTCATCTGCTGCGCATGGCCGCAGCATTCTCTCTCTCGGCCACGCTGGCTGCACCCGTCCTGGCGGCCGATGCACCGCGCGTGCTGCTCAAGACCAGCATGGGTGACATCACCCTGGAACTCAATCCCGAAAAGGCTCCGGTCTCGGTCGACAATTTCCTGAAATACGTCAAGAAGGGCCAGTACAACGGTACCGTCTTCCACCGCGTCATCAACGGCTTCATGATCCAGGGCGGCGGCTACGACCAGAACATGCGCGAGAAGACCACCGACGCGCCCATCAAGAACGAGGCCAATAACGGTTTGAAGAACGAGGTTTATACTGTGGCGATGGCGCGCACGTCGGCACCGCATTCGGCAACGGCCCAGTTCTTCATCAACGTGGCGGACAACCGCTTCCTGAACTACCCCGGCCAGGACGGCTGGGGCTATGCCGTCTTCGGCAAGGTCATCGCCGGTGCTGACGTGGTCGACAAGATCAAGCAAGTGCGCACCGGTGCCGGCGACGTGCCGGCCACGCCGGTGGTGATCGAATCGGCCACCCTGGTCAAGTAAGGCCGGCCTGCCGTCACGCAGCCAAGGCGGGCCCAAGTCGCCCGCCGGTTTTTTTCATTCCCCCACAAGCAAAGGATTCATCATGGCAGTTCTGCTCACCACCAACCACGGCACCATCAAGATCGAACTGGATGCCGAGAAGGCCCCCAAGACCGTTGAGAACTTCCTGGCCTACGTCAACGCCGGCCACTACAACGGCACCATCTTCCATCGCGTCATCGACGGTTTCATGATCCAGGGCGGCGGCTTCGAACCCGGCATGAAGCAGAAGGAAACCCGCGAGCCGATCGAGAACGAAGCCAAGAACGGCCTCAAGAACGAGCCCTACACCCTGGCCATGGCCCGCACCGCCGCTCCGCACTCGGCCTCGGCGCAGTTCTTCATCAACGTCAAGAACAACAGCTTCCTGGACTACCCGGGCCAGGACGGCTGGGGCTACTGTGTCTTCGGCAAGGTCGTCGAAGGCACTGAAGTGGTCGACAAGATCAAGGGCGTCAAGACCACCCGCGCCGGCATGTTCGCCGACGTGCCTGCAGAAGATGTGGTGATCGAGAAGGCAGAAGTGGTCTGAGCCTGACCCGGACCACTGACTTCACCGACCATGACTGATTTCCAGTTCATGCAGAAAGCGCAACCGACGGTTGCGCTTTTTGTTTCCGACCTCCATTTGCAAGCCGCCCTGCCCCGCACCACCGAGGCTTTTCTGTCCTTCCTGCAGCGCCATGCAGTACAGACGCAGCAACTGTACTTGCTGGGTGACGTGTTCGAGTACTGGGCCGGTGACGACGACCGTACTGCTCCCTACAACCAACTGATTGCTGACGCACTGCGAACTGTACAGGCGCAAGGCGTGCAACTGTACTGGATGGCTGGCAACCGCGATTTCCTGGTCGGACAGGCATTTGCCGATGCCGCAGGATTGACCCTGCTGCAGGACCCGCACGTCATCACCGCCGCCGGCCGCACGCTGGCGCTGGCCCATGGCGATGCGCAATGCACCGATGACCAGGCCTACATGGCTTTTCGCGCGCAGGTGCGGCAGCCGGCTTACCAGCAGCAATTCCTGTCCATGCCGCTGGCGCAGCGCAAGGCCATCATCGAAGGCATCCGCAAGAACAGTCAGGACGCCAACCAGAGCAAGGACATGGCGATCATGGACGTCAATGCCGGTGCCATCGATGCGCTCTTCGCGCAGACCGGCACCGATGTCCTGATCCACGGCCATACGCACCGCCCTGCCCTGCATCGCCTGGACGGCGGCAAGCTGCGCTATGTACTTCCAGATTGGGAATACGACGTGGAAACGCCGCGTGGCGGCTGGATCAGCCTGACGGCTGACGGTGCGCTGCACCGGCATGATGTGAACGGCGACGAGATCGCCTGATCCCGCACAGTTCACCGCCTCATCGCTTCATCGCTGCGGCAGATGCCGTGGCGACCTACGCAGCCGGTCTGAACCCGGCTGCGCCCCTGCTCCTCAATCGACCAGCCGGTTCAGTTGCGCGGCGTCGAATTGCCCGGCCTCTTCAAGGCGTCGACACCCTATCCCCGCTCCCTGCAAGGCGGCCAGCACGGCTTCCAGTTGCTGCTCCTGCGCAGCCACCTGGTTGATGAGTCCGTGCAGCGCCTTGGACAGCGGATCATCGCCATTGGGCATCACGCCATAGGCCGCAAACAGGCGCGCTGCCACCTGGTCGCGCCCGGCCACCACGGTGTTGCGCTCGATGATGCGCGCCGGGTTGCCCACGGCGGTGGCGCCGGCCGGCACTTCCTTGGTGACCACCGCATTGGAACCGACCTTGGCCCCGTCCCCGACCGTAAAGCCGCCCAGCACCTTGGCCCCGGCACCGATGATGACGCCGCGCCCCAGTGTCGGATGGCGCTTGGCGCCCTTGGCCAGCGAAGTGCCGCCCAAGGTCACGCCCTGGTAGATGGTGGAATCGTCGCCGACGATGGCGGTCTCGCCGATCACCACGCCCATGCCGTGATCAATGAAGACACGGCGGCCGATGGTGGCACCGGGATGAATCTCGATGCCGGTGAGGGTACGGCCCAGCTGCGAGATGAAGCGTCCCAGCCACTTCATCTCGACCTTCCAGCAAGCCTGGGCCCAGCGATGCAGGATCACCGCATGCAGGCCCGGATAACAGGTCAGCACCTCCCAGCTGTTGCGCGCGGCGGGGTCGCGCTCACGGATGCTGGCGATGTCTTCTCTGAGTCGGCTGAACATGGTGTGTTTCCTGAAACGTTGAATGAAAACGGCTACTGAAGTGAAATTGAAGTGATCCAAGAATGGAACGGCAAAAAAAATCGCCGGACGCGAAGTCCGGCGATGGTGTCATGCGGGATGACCGGACTTACTTGGGCAAGCGCTGGCGTCGCGCCTCGTACAGACAGACGCCGGAAGCCACGGAGACGTTGAGGCTCTCGACCGAACCGAACATGGGGATGTTGACCAGCACGTCGCAGGTCTCGCGGGTGAGACGGCGCATGCCTTCGCCTTCGGAGCCCATCACCAGTGCGGTGGGGCCAGTGAAGTCGCCTTCGTAGAGGCCCTTCTCGGCATCATCGGAGGTGCCGATGATCCACACGCCGCGCTCCTTCAGGTCGCGCATGGTGCGGGCCAGGTTGGTGACGGTGATGTAGGGCACGGTGTCGGACGCACCGCTGGAGACCTTCATGGCCGTGGCATTCAAGCCCACGGCGCGATCCTTGGGGGCGATCACGGCATGCGCGCCGGCACCATCGGCCACGCGCAGGCAGGCGCCGAGGTTGTGCGGATCGGTGATGCCGTCGAGGATCAGCAGCAGCGGCGGACCGACCACGGCATCCAGCAGTTCATCGAGGGTGCGCGCCAGCGACAGCGCGGCGGCCTTGGCCACCACGCCCTGGTGACGGCGCGTGCCGACCATGGCGGCCAGGCGCTGGTCGTCGGCCTGGATGATGCGCACATTGGCTTCCTTGGCGGCATGCAGCAAATCCAGCATGCGGCGGTCGCGGCGCTCGGCATCCACGTAAATCTCTTCCACCGAGGAAGCCTCGTGGCGGATGCGGGAGGTCACGGCATGGAAGCCGAAAATCATTTTGCTCTTCATAGATCCTGCTTGTGTCTTTCGTCTTGCTCGGGGCAACTGCCCCGCGTTCCATCAAACCCGGCCTGCGCATTGCGCAGGTCCGGGGACATGCTCATCGCTTCTTCTTGCCCTTGGTGTAGCCCTTGGATGCAGCGCGCTTGCGGTCAGCTTCGCCGGGGCGTGCCGTGGCGGTGCGCGCGGCACCGGCCTTGGCCTTGGCGCCACCCTTGGGCTTGCTGCCCGCTGCAGCGGCAGCTGGCTTGGCCGCACCCCTCTTGCCACGGGCTGCCGGCTGAGCTTCATCGGCACTCTGCCTGCCGCCACCGGACTTGCCGCGCGCGGCGTTTTCAGCGCGCTTGGCTTCGTTCTTGATGAGGGTACGGATGCCCGGCTCGTTGACCAGTGCCAGGTCGATCTTGCGTGCATCCAGGTCCACGCGGCTGACCTGCACGGTGACGCGGTCGGTCAGCTGGTAGCGGATGCCGGTACGTTCGCCGCGCAGTTCGTGGCGCGCTTCGTCGTACTGGAAGTAATCCGCACCCAGTTCGGTGACGTGCACCAAACCTTCGATGTAGAGCGCATCCAGTTGGACGAAGATGCCGAAGGTGGCCACGCCGGCGATGGTGCCGGTGAATTCCTCGCCCAGCTTGTCGCGGATGAAGTAGCACTTGAGCCAGGCTTCCACATCGCGCGAAGCCTCATCGGCACGGCGCTCATTGGCCGAACAGTGCAGGCCCAGCGCTTCCCAGATCGCCAGTGCGCTCTCGCCGCGCGGCTTCTTGCCGGCCGCCTTGTCGGTGGCGCGCTGCAACGCCTGCGCCTTGCGGGCGGCGGGCGAGATCGAGGTGTTCAGCGCAGTGCTGTCGATACCCTTGGGCTCGTAACGCTTGCCTTGCAGCACGGCCTTGATCGCACGGTGCGTCAGCAGGTCGGGATAGCGGCGGATCGGGCTGGTGAAGTGCGCATAGGATTCATAGGACAGGCCGAAGTGACCGATGTTGTCCGGGCTGTAGACCGCCTGCTGCATCGAGCGCAGCAGCATGGTCTGGATCAGCACCGCATCCGGACGCGCCTTGACCTTGGGCATGAGCTCGGCGTAGTCGGAGGCGCTGGGGGTGTCGCCACCACCCAGGGTCAGGCCGATCTGTTTGAGGAAGGTGCGCAGCTGCGTCAGCTTTTCCTTGGTCGGACCGGCGTGGATGCGGTAGAGCGCCGGGTGATCGTGGCGCTTCAACAGGTCGGCCGCGCAGACGTTGGCGGCCAGCATGCATTCCTCGATCAGGCGGTGCGCGTCGTTGCGGGTGCGCGGCAGGATCTTCTCGATCTTGCCGGCGGCGTTGCAGACGATGTAGGTCTCGGTGGTCTCGAAGTCGATGGCACCGCGTGCCTGGCGGGCCGTCAGCAGCGCCTGGAAGACTTCGTAGAGGTGCGTCAGGTGCGGCACCAGGCCGATGCGGCGCGCTGCTTCCGGGCCCTTGGTATTGGCCAGGATCGAGGCCACTTCGGTATAGGTCAGGCGAGCTGCGGAGTGGATCACGGCCGGATAGAACTGGTAGGCCTTGATCTCGCCCTTGGCGGTGATGACGGCATCGCACACCAGGGTCAGGCGGTCCACGTCCGGGTTCAGCGAGCACAAGCCGTTGGAGAGCTTTTCCGGCAGCATCGGGATCACCCGGCGCGGGAAATACACCGAGGTGCTGCGCTCCAGCGCGTCCACGTCCAGCGCGTCGTTGGGCTTGACGTAGTGGCTCACGTCGGCAATCGCGACGATCAGGCGATAGCCCTTGGTGCGGCCGATCTTGACGGGTTCGCAGTAGACGGCGTCATCGAAGTCGCGTGCGTCTTCGCCATCGATGGTGACCAGCGGCACGTCGCGCAGGTCGACGCGATCCTTGAGGTCGGCCGCCTTGACTTCGCTGGGCAGCTTGGAAGCCAGCTTCTTGGCGGCTTCCGAGAATTCGTGCGGCACGCCGTACTTGCGCACGGCGATTTCGATTTCCATGCCGGGGTCGTCGATATCGCCCAGGATCTCGACGATCTTGCCCACGGGTTGCGTGTAGCGGGAAGGATGTTCGGTCAGCTCCACGCTGACCACCTGCCCGGCCTTGGCCTTGCCCGGGGGGCCGGCCAGCAGCACGTCGTGGCCGATGCGCTTGTCTTCGGGGGCGACCACCCAGACGCCGTTCTCATTGAGCAGACGGCCGATCACGTGGGTGTTGGCGCGTTCCACCACTTCGACGATGGTGCCTTCCGGACGGCCACGGCGGTCGGTGCCGGTGATGCGGGCCTGCACGCGGTCGCCGTGCATGACCTTCTGCATTTCCTTCTCGGGCAGGAACAGATCATCGGCCCCTTCATCGGGCAGCAGGAAACCGAAGCCATCGCGATGGGCGGAGACGCGGCCCAGGATGAAGTCGGGCGAGTGGGTCAGCTTGTAGTTGCCGGCGCGATCCGGCTTGATCTGGCCGTCGCGTTCCATGGCGTTGAGGCGGCGCGTCAGGCCGTCCATTTCTTCCGGCTTGACGCCGAGCGCGGCGGCCAGGGCGGCAGCGTTTTGCGCGCCCGAGGAAGTACGCAGGATGCCGAGGATCTCTTCCCGGCTGGGAATGGAATAGGGGAATTGGCTCAAAAGTTTCGTTTCGCGCAATTGTTATAAATGCCAAGGCGAAGCTCGCCCAGGCGGACGGATGTGCCTAGTGTAACGGAGTTGCGGCCATTTACCTAACCGCAATACGGGGGTAAAACAGGGGTGAAGCATCGTATTGCAACGAAAATGATGCCATGGAAGCGAAAAAGTTGTTGACAGCGCTTTTAGACCGTCTATAATCACGGTCTTCGCTTTACAGCGCAGCCCACGTGGCGGAATTGGTAGACGCGCATGGTTCAGGTCCATGTGCCGCGAGGTGTGGGGGTTCGAGTCCCTCCGTGGGCACCAAACAAAAAAGGTCGATTGATGAAAATCAATCGACCTTTTGCGTTTTGGGGGCCACGAGCAAAGCGCCTGCGCGCTTTGCGGGAGGGACGAGAAAGTCCGGCCTTGCAAGGCCGGACGGGGTCGCGGGACGTGACCGAGGTCCTCCGTGGGCACCAAAATAGAAAAGGTCGATTGACGAAAGTCAGTCGGCCTTTTGTATTTTGGGGGCCACGAGCAAGGCGCCTGCGCGCCTTGCGGGAGGGACGAGAAAGTCCGGCCTTGCAAGGCCGGACGGGGTCGCGGAACGTGACCGAGGTCCTCCATGGGCAGCAAACAAAAAAGGCCGAATGATGAAAATCATTTAGCCTTTTTTGTTTTTTGACTTCAAGAAAAATAGGGGCAAGACATCATCGCCTCCCCTCTATTTTCTTACCCCCTCAAACGGAACACGCTCACGGTCTCGCTCAGCCCCGCCGCCTGCTCCTGCATCTGCCGCGCCGCCGCAGCCGCCTGCTCCACCAGCGCCGCATTCTGCTGGGTTGCTTCGTCCATCAGGTTGATGGCCTGGTTGACCTGTTCGATCCCGTCACTCTGCTCCTGCGACGCCGAGGTGATTTCGGCCACGATGTCGGTCACGCGGCGCACGCTGGCCACCACCTCTTCCATCGTCGAACCGGCTTGCTCGACCAGCCTGCTGCCCGCCTCCACCTTGCCCACCGAGTCGCCGATGAGTTCCTTGATCTCCTTGGCCGCGCTGGCAGAGCGCTGCGCCAGCGTGCGCACTTCGGAGGCGACCACCGCAAAGCCGCGCCCCTGCTCACCCGCACGCGCGGCTTCCACGGCGGCGTTGAGCGCGAGGATATTGGTCTGGAAGGCGATGCCATCGATGACGGCAATGATGTCCACGATCTTGCGCGAGGAATCATTGATCGAGCCCATCGTGGCCACCACTTCCGAGACCACCGAACCGCCCTGTACCGCCACCTCCGATGCCGACACCGCCAGCTGATTGGCCTGGCGTGCGTTGTCGGCGTTCTGCTTCACGGTCGAGGTCAGTTCTTCCATCGCCGAGGCGGTCTCTTCCAGCGAGCTGGCCTGCTGCTCGGTGCGATTGGACAGGTCCAGGTTGCCATCGGCGATCTCGCTGGAGGCGGTGGCGATGGTATCCGTACCCTGGCGTACACGGGTGACGATGCCCACCAGGTTGTCATTCATTTCCTTGAGCGCGCGCATGAGCTGGCCGGTTTCGTCCAGGCTGCGCACCTCGATCTGGTTGTCCAGGTGGCCGTTGGCCACACGGCTGGCCACGTTGACCGCCTTGTGCAGCGGTGCCGTGATCGACCGGGTGATGGCCCATGCCAGCGCCACGCCCAGCAGCAGTGCCACTGCGCCCAGCACGATCATGAGCGTGCGCGCATTGCGGAAGAGACTGTCAATTTCCGCAGTCTGGTTCTTGATGCGGTCGGACTGCATCACGGCCAGCTTGTCGATGGCGGCCAGATAGACGCGCGTACTCGGCAGCAGCTGCTCGTCCACTGCCTTGCGAGCACCCTCTTCGTTGCCCGCCTCCTTTTCCTTGAAGACCTGCGCATTGGCCGCCAACACCACCTTCCGGCGTTCGTTGATCTCGGCCAGGGCAGCGCGCCCGGCGTCATCGGTGATCAGCTCTTCCATGCGCTTGACCAGCTCATTGTTCTTGCTGATGGTGGCGCCGATCTCCTGCCTGTAGAACTTCTGCTGTTCGACATCCGGATTCTTGGCGGCCGCCACGATGCGGCCGACGTTGAGTTCGATGGAGCGATAGAAGGTAACGACCAGCCTCTCCTTGACCAGCGCATCATTGACCATCGTGTCATTGAGGCTCCCCACCGCCTGCAGCCGCCCCACGCCAATGGCGGCAATCACCAGCATCAAACCCAGAATCGCGGCAAAACCCAGCCCCAGCCGAGTGCCGATCGTCATCTTCTTCATTGTTTCCCCATCTCCCATTGCACGAGACGCATGCGGATCGCAGCGCCCTCCCTCGTTCTCCGCATCGTATGCGGATGCGTCATTATCGGCCAGACGATAGCCCCCTTGAGATGCGACGGGTCAAATCGATGAAAATCTTTTATCATTCACACGAACGCTACCAATCAGTAGCCACCGCCGGAATGTGATCCCGCTGGCCCCACGGGGCGAAGACCAACCCATTGAAGAAGAACACCAACGCAATGCCCCAATTCGACAAGTCCCTGGTCTGGTTCCGCCGTGACCTGCGCCACACCGATCATGCCGCCCTTTACTACGCACTCTCGCAGAGCCAGTCCGTGTGGTGCGTGTTCGTCTTCGATACCGACATTCTCGATGCGCTCAAAGCCGAGGGTGTCGAGCAGGATCGCCGCGTTGATTTCCTGCTGGCCAGCGTGGCCGAACTGGACGAGGCGCTGCGCAAGGCGGGCGGCGGGCTGATCGTGCTGCACGGAGCGGCCGCCAGGTGCATTCCGGAAATGGCTGCCGAACTGGCGGTGCAGGCGGTCTTCGTCAACACCGACTACGAGCCCGCCGCAGTGGAACGCGATGCGGCGGTCGACAAGGCCCTGAAAAAACATGGCGCGCAATTGCTGAGCTACAAGGACCAGGTGATCTTTGAAAAGGATGAGGTGCTGACCCAGTCCGCCAAGCCCTTCTCCGTTTTCACCCCTTACAAGAATGCGTGGATGGCCAAGCTGGCCGCCGCCGGTGGCGACTTCTATCTCAAACCCTATCCGGTCGAGAAATACTTCAAAGCCCTGGCCAAGCCACCGGGCAAGGCGCACCACGGACTGCCTTCACACAAGACACTGGGCTTCCACCCCAGCAATTTGCAGGAACTGAACATTTCTACCGGCATGTCCGGTGCCGAGGCCCTGCTGGAGGACTTCCTGGGCCGCATCGGTGCCTACGGCACGGCGCGCGATTTTCCGGCAGTGAAGGGTCCGTCCTATCTGTCGATCCACCTGCGCTTTGGCACGGTCTCCATCCGCACGCTCGCGCGGGCTGCGATGCAGGCCATGCATGCGGGCCAAGGCGCGGCCGGTGCGGCTGTGTGGCTGTCGGAACTGACCTGGCGCGATTTCTATTTCATGATCCTGCACCACCATCCGCGCGTGACCGACAAGGCCTTCAAGCCCGAGTACGATGCGATCAAGTGGGAGCACGGCAAGCATGCCGAAGAACTGTTCGCCGCCTGGTGCGAGGGACGCACCGGCTATCCGCTGGTGGATGCGGCCATGGCCCAGATCAACCAGACCGGCTACATGCACAACCGCCTGCGCATGGTGGTGGCCAGTTTCCTCACCAAGGACCTGGGCATCGACTGGCGCTGGGGTGAGAAATATTTCGCGATCCATCTCAACGACTTCGACCTCTCGGCCAACAATGGCGGCTGGCAGTGGGCATCGTCTTCAGGCTGTGATGCGCAGCCCTACTTCCGCATCTTCAATCCGGTCACGCAATCGGAGAAGTTTGATCCGGACGGCAAGTTCATCCGCCGCTATCTGCCGCAACTGGCCAAGCTGTCCGACAAGCGCATCCATGCGCCGTGGACGGCCACACCCGATGAGCGCATGTCGGCCGGCGTGACGCTGGGGACGAACTATCCGCGCCCTATCGTCGACCATGCCGAGGCGCGTGAGCGCACGCTGGCGCGCTATGCGGTGGTGAAGAAGACAGAGAAGACCGAATAAGCGCACGCTCCACCTCAAGAAAAAAAAACGGACCCACGGGTCCGTTTTTGCATGCGGCCAGCCGCTTATTCCGACATCACCGGCTCCACCTTCTTGTCCTGGTCAAAGCGGATCGGCGGCACGCGCCTTACCATCCACAACCCCACCAGCGCGGCCACGATGGCAATGGCGATGCCCATGTGAATGGCCCCGACCAGCGCCTCGCGCGCCGCTTCCAGCAAGGCCGAACCGTCATGCCCGGCCTGCATCAGCTGGGCCAGCAGCACCGACTGGATGTCATGATTGACCAGCACTTCGGGATCGCTGAAGTCCTTGAGCCACTGCGCCGCGTGATCTCCTTCCAGGGCCTTCTGCACGCCTGCGCCATACATCTGGCTCACCAGCGTGCCGGTGATGGCCGTGCCCAGCATGCCCCCGATCATGCGCAAGGACTGCAGCAAGGCGGTAGCGATACCCAGGTGCTCGCGTGCAGCGGCCTGCTGCGCAAATACGGTGAGATTGGGCAAGACCAGTCCCAGCCCGAAACCACCGGCCAGCATCACTGTCAGCAAAAAACCATTGCCGGTGGTGCGATCACACAGCACCACGCCGAGACAGGAAGCAGCAATCAGCGCAAAGCCCAGGTTCATCATCAGGTTGGGATTGGGAATGCGCGTGATGATGCGGCCATTGACGATGCTGGCCACGGTAATACAGGCCACCAGCGGCGTGATGAGCAGCCCCGCTTCACGCGGGCTCAACCCGAATCCGCCCTGGAACAGCAACGGCGCATACATCAGCAGCGAGAACATGGCAAAGCCCGCCAGCACCGACAAGACGAACAGGCTGGCCAGCGCCTTGTCGCGCATCATCTCGAAGGGCAGGATGGGCTGCGCGGCGCGCTGCTCCCACTTCCACAAGGCGTAGAAGGCCGCCACCGACACGGCCAGCAACACCAACATGCCGCCCGTGATGCCGCGCTTGGGCAGCAGTTCCACCAGCAATTGCAGGCTGCCCAGCGACAGTGAAATCAGCAGCGCGCCGGGCCAGTCCAGCCGCATCTTGCCGGCGTGTTGCATGTGGCGGATATGCGGCACGAAGCGCCAGACGAAATACAGCGACAGCACGCCGATGGGCAGGTTGCAGTAGAACACCCAGCGCCAGCCCAGCCCTTGCGTGAGGAAGCCGCCCAGCGAAGGACCGACAGCCGTGGCAATGCCGAAGGAGGCCGACAGGATGATCTGCCAGCGCAGCCGCACGCGCGGATCGGGAAACAGGTCAGCGATGGAAGCGAAACAGGTGCCCACCAGCATGCCGCCACCGATGCCCTGCAGCCCGCGCGCAAGCACCAGGAACAGCATGCTGTTGGCCATGCCGCACAAGGCGGAAGCGCCGACGAAAACGACGATGGACGCAATCACGAACGGCTTGCGCCCGAAGTAATCGCCGAGCCGTCCGAAGATGGGCACGGTAATGACCGAGGTCAGCAGATAGGCCGTGGCGACCCAGGCATAGAGATCGAAGCCCTTCAGTTCAGCCACGATGGTCGGCAGGGCGGTGCCGACGATGGTCTGGTCCAGGGCCACCAGCATGATGACGAAGCAGATGCCCAGCGTGGCCAGCAGGGATTCGCGGAACGGCAGGACTTGGCCGCTGGAGTGGGCGGCGTCGGTGTGTAGGGCCATGTGCGGAGGATGAATATCCGAAGTTGCGCGTGTGCGCCAATCCGACATTCTAGCGCCGCATGGCATGGCTTGCCCTGCGTGCTACAGCAGCAGTTCGTAACGCTGCTCGTTGAGCTTGACGCCCCAATGCGAGCCGATGCGCTCCTCGGCCAGCACGAATCCGTGGCGCTGGTACAGGTTGTGCGCGGCGTGCAAACCTTCGAAGGTCCAGAGATAAATCGATGGAAAATCACACTCCGCGCAGAAACGGATGGCCTCGGTCAGCAGGGCATCACCCACGCCGCGACCGCGCAGTTTTTCGGAAGAGATGAACCAGCGCAGCCACGCGCCTTGCTGCTGCGCATGCTGGCCGTCGATGGTCAGCGAACCTTCGACGCGGCCATGCACGGTGGCAGTCCAGAAGCCATCGCGGCTGTCGTCGTAGCGGCTCATGAAGGCCGCCAGTTCGGTGGCGATGCGGGCTTCGAAATACACGCCGAAGCTCCAGTTTTCGGTGTAATACGCGGCGTGCAGCTCGGCTACACGTCCGATGGCGCCTGGCAGATAGCCGCGCCGGATGTGGATGTCGTCCATGGCTTGCCTCCCCGAAATGGGCGGCGCCGGCCGTGGCGCCACCCGGCTCGCCAGCGGCGGCCGGGCAGCGTGCGGCACGATCAGTCGCCAGCGATGGTCATGTTTTCCAGCAGGATGGAACCCGTTTCCTTGGTGCCGCGAATGAGCGTGTCGTTACCCACGGCCACGATCTGGCGCAGCATGTCCTTCATGTTGCCCGCGATGGTGATTTCTTCCACCGGATACTGGATCACGCCATTCTCGACCCAATAACCCGAGGCACCACGTGAATAGTCACCCGTCACGTAGTTCACGCCCTGCCCCATCAGCTCGGTCACCAGCAGCCCGGTGCCCATCTTCTTCAGCATGCCCTTGAAGGTATCGGCCTTGGTGGTCAGGTCCGAGCGCAGCGTCAGGTTGTGCGAGCCGCCGGAGTTGCCGGTGGTCTGCATGCCCAGCTTGCGAGCAGAATACGTCGACAGGAAGTAGCCCTGCACCACGCCATCCTTGATCACCTCGCGCTTGACGGTGCGCACGCCTTCTTCATCGAAGGGCGCGGAACCCACACCGCCGACCACGTGCGGATCTTCCAGGATCTGGATGTGCTCGGGGAAAACCTGCTGACCCAGCGAATCGAGCAGGAAGGTCGACTTGCGATACAGCGCACCGCCCGACACCGCTTGTACAAAGGCCCCCAGCAGACCCGCTGCGAGCGGCGCTTCGAACAGCACCGGGCATTTGCGGGTCGTGAGCTTGCGCGCGTTCAGGCGGGCCAGCGCACGTTCGGCAGCGTAGCGGCCGATGGCTTCGGGCTTGGCGAGTTTCTTCGGATCGCGTTTGGACGAATACCAGTCATCGCGCTGCATGCCCGCGCCCTTGCCGGCGATGGGCGCGACCGAGATGGTGTGGCGCGAGAACGGATAGCCGCCCATGAAACCACGGCTGTTGGCCGCGATGAAATGCGAGTGCTGCACGTAGACGCCAGCGCCTTCGCTGTTGGTAATGCGCGGGTCGGTCTCGAGGGCTGCGGTTTCGCAGCGTTGGGCCAGCGCCACAGCTTCTTCGGCGGAAATATTCCACGGCGAAAACAGTTTCAGGTCGCGCGGGGCCATTTCCAGCATCTCGGCGTCGGGCAGGCCGGCGCAGTCATCGATGGCGGTGAAGCGTGCGATGTTGTAGGCGGCCTCGACCGTTTCCTTCAATGCCTGCTGCGAGAAATCCGAGGTGCTGGCGTTGCCGCGCCGCACCTGGCGGCCTTCTCCGAGGAACACGGTCACGCCGATGCCCTTGTCCTTGTTCTGCTCGATGGTCTCGATCTTGCCCTTGCGCACCGCTACCGACAGGCCGCTGCCCTCGCTGATGTCGACGGCGGCGTCCGAGGCGCCCTTGTCCCGGGCATAACGCAGGACATCCTGCGCCAACTGCTTCAACTGGTCCTGACTGTGCGTGAATGGGGTATCGCTCATGAGCCTGTTTTCTCTGAAATGCGGGTAAAACGGTTATCATAGCAGCCGTTAAGCTTTATTTCTCGAAGTCACGATATGCCCAATGCCAATCGCGGTGCTGTCGGATTCCAATCCAGCGAATTCGAACAGGAATACGACCGCCCCTCCAAGTCCCAGCTCAAGCGCGAGATGGATGCCCTGCAAAAGCTCGGCGAATCGCTGGTCAATGAACCGCGCGACCGCGTCAAGCGCGTCCCCATGCCCGAAGACGTGCGCGACGCCATCCTCGAATGCCAGCAGATCAAGGACCACGAAGGCCGTCGCCGCCAGATGCAATACGTGGGCAAGAAGATGCGCACGCTGGAAGCCGACGAGATCGCCATCATCCAGAAGACCATCGACAGCTGGCACGGTGCCTCCAAGGCCGAAACCGCCGCCATGCACGCCCTGGAACGCCGCCGCGAAAAGCTGCTGGCCGATGACCAGGCGCTGACCGAACTGCTGAACCGCCATCCCGACGTCGACGTGCAGCACATGCGCACGCTGATCCGCAATGCCCGCAAGGAGCAGGCGGAAAACAAGCCGCCCAAGGCTTACCGCGAAATCTTCCAGATCCTCAAGCAATTGCAGGCGCAGGCTGCACGCGCCAAGAGCGAAGCCGCCGAGGATGAGGCAGACGAGCAGGATGACGATGAGCGTTGAGGCTGTAACGCCCATCGCCCGTGAGGTGCTGCGGGTCGGACTGATCTCCATCTCCGACCGCGCCTCCGGTGGCGTCTACCAGGACCAGGGCATCCCCGCCCTGCAGGAATGGCTCAGCAAAGCGCTCACCAGCGCCTTTGAAGTCGAGACGCGACTGATCCCCGATGAACGCGCACAGATCGAACAGACCCTGGTGGAACTGGTCGATGTGGCCCGCTGCGACTTGGTGCTGACCACGGGTGGCACCGGCCCGTCGCGCCGCGATGTCACGCCCGAAGCCACGCTGGCCATCGGTACCAAGGAAATGCCCGGCTTTGGCGAACAGATGCGCCAGATCAGCCTGCAGTTCGTGCCGACCGCGATTCTCTCGCGCCAGGTCGCCGTCATCCGAGAGACCGACGGCCATGCTGCACTGGTACTGAACCTGCCCGGCCAGCCCAAGTCCATCCGCGAAACACTGGAAGGATTGAAGGACCAGGACGGCAAGGTCAAGGTGCCCGGCATCTTTGCCGCCATCCCCTACTGCATCGACCTCATCGGCGGTCCTTACATCGAAACCGATGAGAGCGTCTGCAAGGCCTTCCGTCCCAAGTCGGCCATCCGGCCCGCCAGCAAGTAACAGCATCTCAGCGGCCCGCACCACGATGCGGGCCTGCCCTCCCCTCAGTTCGGACACTTCCCCTCATCCGGCCCTCCGCACAGCGTGGCCGCATTCAGCAGATCCAAATACTGTTGCAACGCTGCCGGCGAGATCCGGTAGGGATACTGCTTGAAGGCGTTTTCGGTCGGCGGACGCCAGCTGAACTGCACCACGAACAGTTGCTGCTTGCCCTGATACACCGCCAGTACAGTTCCCTCGCCATAGGGCGCAACTGGCCCGGTACGGTCGCAGAAGCCGCCGCTGACAGAGACGGGAATATTGTTGGTGCTGCCATCCTTTTGCGCCATCGCCACGAAGCGGCCCGGGCAATTGCGCTGGGCTCCCTGCATCACTTCAGTCAGGGCCACCTGTGCCACGGTCAGGTTGCGCGCCTGGATGTTGGCGACCAGTCCGGCATCGGGATAGCCACGGCGCTGCACGCCCATGTAGCCCTCGCGCCAGGAGTCGTGCGCTTCGTTGGGCGGCAGGAAATCGACCACGTAATTGCCGTCAGGATCGCCGTCCATGTAGGCCAGCCGCCAGCCCGGCGGAGGCGAGATCATCAGGTTTTCGCCGCGCGGCTGGAACAATCGGCCTTCGGCTTCGGCATGGCCGGCCAGGGGTGCCATGGCCAGCAGGAAGGCCAGCAGCGGGGCCAGCAGGCGATGCGATGGGATGCACTTCATGGGTTTTCCTTTTGCAGCGCCGCCATCGCGGCGGCGTTCATCGTATGATGTGAGCCCATTGCAGCACAGACGCTGCGCATGACCACGGGCAAGGCCGTATTGTGCTCCCGCGCCGGGACAGACACAAATGCCGCGCCCCGCCCTTTCATCCACCGACCGCAACAGGAACCGCACGCTTATGTCCGCTCCCCTCGAAACGATACAGATCGATACCGCCCCCAACCCCACTGCCTCCGTCATCTGGCTGCACGGCCTGGGTGCCGATGGTTCGGACTTCGTGCCCATCGTGCGCGAGCTGGACCTGTCGGGCTGCCCACCCATCCGTTTCATCTTCCCGACCGCGCCGACCATGCCGGTGACCATCAACGGCGGCTACGTGATGCGCGCCTGGTACGACATCTTCGCACCCGACCTGGTCCGCCGTGAGGACGAACCGGGCCTGCGTGCCTCGCAGGCCGCCATTGAAGCGCTGATCGCGCAGGAGCGCGCACGCGGCATCCCCGCCGAGCGCATCGTGCTGGCCGGTTTCTCGCAAGGCTGCGCCATGACCTTGCAGACCGGCCTGCGTCATCCGGAACGCCTGGCCGGCCTGATGTGCCTGTCCGGCTATCTGCCGCTGGCCGCCACCATCGAAGCCGAACGCCACGGTGCCAACCATGACACCCCCATCTTCATGGCCCACGGCACCATGGATCCGGTGGTGGTGCTGGAGCGCGCCGTCAAGTCGCGCGAATTGCTTACCCAGCTGGGCCACAAGGTCGAGTGGCATGACTATCCGATGCAGCATTCGGTGTGCGGTGAGGAGGTCGAGGATATTGGCGCCTGGCTCACACGCGTGCTGGCATAAAGATTGATTTGCAAAGGTACGCAAAATTGCGTTTGCGTTCCGCTACCCGTTCGTCCTGAGTAGCGGCGACTGCCGCGTATCGAAGGCGCTACGGCCTGTGCACCTTCGATACGGCCCGTGCGGGCCTACTCAGGACGAACGGTCGACACGTGCGCAGACGCGAAGAAACAAGGCTCCGGACGCTTGCATGCGCCGGGGCCTTGACCATTTGGAGAACGGCTCGCTGCGGTTTCACCCGCAGGACCGCCTTGCAATCACTTCAGGCGGAACTTCAGTTCCTCGCCCGCCTGGCGCATCGCGGTCTGCACGGCAGGCACCTTGGCCAGTACGTTGAGCAGGCCGAAGTCGTGGATCATGCCGTTGTAGCGCACGCTGGTCACGGCCACGCCGGCGGCTTGCAGCTTGCGGCCATAGGCCTCGCCTTCATCACGCAGCACGTCGTTTTCGGCGGTCTGGATCAGGGTCGGCGGCAGGCCGGCCAGTTGCGCCGGGGTCGCATTCAAGGGCGAGGCGGTGATTTCCTTGCGCTTGGCGGCGTCGGTGGTGTAGCTGTCCCAGAACCACTTCATCATGTTCTTGGTGAGGAAGTAGCCATTGGCGAACTGGTTGTAGGAAGCCGTTTCGAAGTTGGCATCGGTCACCGGCCACAGCAGCACTTCCGAACGCAGGGCGGGGCCGCCCTTGTCCTTGGCCATCAGGGCCACGACCGCAGCCATGTTGCCACCGACGCTGTTGCCGGCCACGGCCAGGCGCTTGCCATCGACCTTGATTTCCTTGCCGTGCTCGGCCACCCACTTGGTGGCGGCATACGCCTGGTTGATGGCCACGCCGTAGCCGGCTTCCGGCGACGGCGTGTAGTTCACGAACACGGCCACCGCACCCGAGTTGGCCACCAGGTCACGCACCAGGCGTTCGTGGGTCGGGAAGTCGCCCAGCACCCAGCCGCCGCCGTGGAAGAACATGAAGGCCGGCAGGGTCTTGGTCACGCCCGCCGGACGCACGATGGTCAGCTTGATCTGCTGGCCGTCGGCGGTGATGGTCTTTTCCGACACGTCTGCCTTGGGCAGTTCCAGCTTCACGCTGGCTTGCGCACCGACCAGCACGGCGCGCGCATCCTGCGGCGAGAGCTGTTCCAGGGGCTTGCCACCGCCGGCTTCCAGCGCCTGCAAGAAGGATTGGGTGGTCGGTTCCACACCGGCATCACCGGCGGCATAGGCATTGCCAAAAACCAGGCCGATGGCGGCGACGGCGGCGAGTTGCTTGAACGAGGTCATGATCTTCTTCCTTTTCTCTAATCTCAGATGAGCGAATCGGTGGATTCACCGGGTAAGTGCTGCGAGGGAACTGCGTACTTGTTGCTGTGCTGCCTGGTACTGCGGTACTGCACCGGCCGTTCGTGGCCAGGAAAACTGTCGATACCACGATAAAACTAAAATCCTATTAAATAGCAAACTACTTAGTTGACGCTATTGGCTCTGCGTATAACGGCCGCTCGGAGGGCGGGACAATGCCGCCATTCCGTTCCGTCTGCCGATGCCGCTTATCTGGCATTCTTGCGAGCAATTCATCAACAATATAAAGCGCTATTCAGTAGTGCACTATATATTTAACTTTCAAAAAGGGACTTGGCCTGGTCGCCGCATCCCTTCAACCTGCCCTGCTCACTCGCCCGTATTCTTGTGCAAGCGGGCACGCAAGGCCATCAATTCTTCCTTCATCGCCGTCAGTTCGGCCGCCGTCGACTCGGTTGCCCGCAACACTTCACGGGGCAGTTCCACCGCCTGTTCGCGCAGCTTGTCACCTTCTGCAGTGAGCGAGATGACCACCTGCCGTTCATCGCTGGCCGCGCGTTCCCGGGTCACCAGGCCCTGCGCTTCCATGCGCTTGAGCAGCGGGGTCAGCGTGGCTGAATCCAGCACCAGGCGCTCACCGATATCGGACACCGTCAGCTGGTCCTGCTCCCACAACACCATCAGCACCAGATACTGCGAATAGGTGATGCCCATGTTGCGCAACAGCTTGCGATAGAGCTTGCTCATCGACAGCGAAGTCGAGTACAGCGCAAAACACAACTGGGCATCCAGCAGCGGGGCCGACTTGCGTTTGTCTGTTTTCGAATTCATGCAGCGCAGTTTAGCGAGGCCAAAATTAAATAGCAAGCGACTTAATCAAAATATTTACGCTTGGCCGTCGCCACTTCGCCACGCCCCTTCCTCGGGCGGACTGGGCCCCGATTGCGCACCATCGCGAAGCAGGCCTGCACTGGCACGATGGACTGATGCGCAACCTTGCACGCCATTTCCCTCGTCGCAGCCATCCGGCGGGAGGACCGCCCCGCCTGCATTCCCGGCTACTGATACAAGCTTGCCGACTGACGCGAAGCTGACGCCATGGCACGCTTCCTGCATGTCTTCTTCGTTGTATACATTGACGTATCCGTGCTTGCCTTCACCATGTCCATCGCCTAAGCTGGCCCGATGGCCGTGGCAGGCGGGCTTGCCGCCCAGGCCGGTTGCGCTCGATCCGTGATGACTTCTGAAAGGAAAAACGAATGAACCAGCGTGTCTCCCGTTTCCTGCTGTCCGCGATGTCCTCGGCCGTGCTGGCCGCCTGTACCCTGCCCGCCTGGGCGGTGACGCTCAATATCTCGCTGGACGCCGACCCCGGCAAGCTCGACCCCACGCAGTCCTCCATGCTCAACGAGCGCATCGTCTACCAGAGCATCTTCGACAAGCTGGTGGACCTGGATGGCGAGGGCAAGATCATCCCCATGCTGGCCGAGCGCTGGACCGTGTCCGAGGATCAGAAAACCTACACGCTGTATCTGCGCAAGGGCGTCAAATTCCAGGACGGCACGCCCTTCGATGCCAAGGCGGTGGAATTCAACCTGCTGCGCGGCCAGGAGAAAACCTCCCTGCGCCGCAACGAACTGAAATACGTCAGCAAGATCACGGTGGTGGATGAGCACACCATCAAGCTGGACCTGTCGACGCCCTTCGCGCCCTTCCTCTCCATCCTCACCGATCGCGCCGGCATGATGTCGTCACCGGCCGCCGTGAAGAAATACGGAGAAGACTACGTCAACCATCCGGTCGGTACCGGCCCCTTCGTCTACGAAGGCCGCCTCAAGGGCGCCACCATCACGCTCAAGAAGAATCCCGACTACTGGCGTGCCGGCCTGCCCAAGGTGGATGAAGTGGTCTACAAGATCATGCCGGACGTCAATGTGGCCTTCAACAACCTGCGCAGCGGCCAGGTCGACATCAGCAACCGCTTTCCCTACAAGGAAATCACCAACGTCCCGGCCAACGCCAGCTACACGGTGCTCAACAAGCCGTCGCTGGGCTTCCGTGGCTTCTACATGAACACCGGCAAGCCGCCCTTCGACAAGAAGGAAGTGCGCGAAGCCGTGGATATCCTGATCGACCGCAACGCCATCGCCAAGGTGGTCTACAACAATGCAGTGGCCGCCGGCCATTCGCCCTTCTCCAAGGCGCAGTTTGCCAATGGCCCCAGCGACGTGCCGCCCAAGGTCGACGTGGCCCGCGCCAAGGCCCTGCTCAAGGCCGCCGGCAAGGAAGGCGGCTTCAGCTTCAAGCTGACCCTGCCGACCACGCCCGATGAATTGCAAGTCGGCCAGATGATCCAGGGCATGCTGCGCCCGGCCGGCATCACCGTCACGCTGGAGAAGACCGAACTGGCCACCCAGATTGAGGCCGGCAAGACCGGCAACTTCGAAGGCCTGTTCGTGGGCTGGAGCGGCCGCCCCGATCCGGACCAGAACATCTATGACTTCGTCACCACCAACGGCTCGCTGAACTATTCACACTTCGGGTCCAAGGAGGTGGACGACCTGCTGCAGCAGGCCCGCGTGGAAGGCGACCAGGCCAAGCGCAAGGCGCTCTATGACCAAGCGATGGCGATCCTGGTCAAGGAAGTGCCCTACGTCTACACCGTGCATGACAACGTGCTGTTCGGTATCGCCAAGTCGGTCAAGGGCTTCCAGTACGTGCCCGATGGCGTGATCCGCACTGCGACCGTGTCCAAGTAAGTCCCATGGCCACGACGATCAAGCTGCCCAAGCTGGCCCAGCGCCTGCTGCTGTCGGTCCCTACCCTGCTGCTGGTGAGCATGGTGGTGTTTTCCCTGCTGGCGGTGCTGCCGGGTGATCCGGTGGCCGCCATCCTCGGCATGGAAGCCACGCCGGAAGCGGCCGCCGCCCTGCGCCTGAAACTGGGGCTGGATGATCCGCTGCTGGTGCAGTACGGGCGCTGGCTGTGGGCGGTGCTGCATGGCGACCTGGGCCGCTCCTTCATCGACAACACCCCGGTGGCCGATGCCTTGTGGCAGCGCCTGCCGGTGACCATCGAACTGGCCATCGGCAGCTTCCTGGTGGCGGTCGTCATTGCGGTGCCGGCCGGCATCCTGTCGGCGGCCCGCCCGCGCGGCTGGGCCAATGCGGTCGGCACCTTGATTGCCTTGTTCGGCATGTCAGTACCGCACTTCTGGCTGGGCATGCTGTTCATCATCCTGTTTGCAGTGAAGCTGGGCTGGCTGCCGGCCTCAGGCTTCGTGCCGCTGTCGGTGGACTGGCACGCCAACCTGATCGCCATGATCATGCCCATGGTTGTGACCGGCCTGCGTGAATCGGCCATCCTCATGCGCATGGTGCGCAGCAGTTTGCTGGAAGTGCTCAACGAGGATTACATCCGCACCGCCTTCTCCAAGGGCCTGCGCGACTGGCAGGTGGTGCTGGGCCATGCGCTGCGCAATGCCATGATCCCGGTGGTCACGGCCAGCGGCCTGATGGTCTCGGGCATGCTGGGCGGACTGGTCATCACCGAAAGCATCTTCGGCATTCCCGGCATGGGCAAGATGATCGTCGACGCCATCTTCCAGCGCGACTACGTGACTGTACAGGCCGGTGTACTGGCCGCCACCGTCATGGTGGTCATCGTCAACCTGTGCGTGGACCTGCTCTACAGCGTGATCGACCCGCGCATCGCCCGCTGAAGTCTGCCCAACGCCTCCAACCATGACGTCTCCCGACATGAACTCTCCCTCCCCTGCGCAGGCCCTGCCGGCGCTGCCCCGCTGGCGTACCCTGCGCCGCTTCAGCCGCAACCGTCTGGCGGTGATCGGTGCGGTGATCATCACTGTACTGGTACTGTTGGCCATCACTGCACCGGTACTGGCCCGGTACGATCCCATCTTTGACCAGGACTACGGCAACCTGCTGTCTGGCCCCAGCGCCGAGCACTGGCTCGGTACGGATGACCTGGGCCGCGACATCTACACCCGCATGCTGTACGGTTCGCGCATCTCGCTGCAGGCCGCGCTGATCTCGGTCGGGCTGGCCTTCTCACTGGGCGTGCCCATCGGCATCGTCAGCGGCTACTATCGCGGCGCGGTCGATGCCATCGTCATGCGCGTGGTCGATGCGCTACAAGCCTTTCCTTCGCTGATCCTGGCGCTGGCCCTGGCCGCCGCGCTGGGGGGCGGTTTCTACAACGCCATGGTGGCCGTCGGCATCGGCTTCACCTCGTCCTTCGTGCGGCTGGCACGCGGGCAGGCCATGACCATCCGCAACCTCGACTACGTGATGGCGGCGCGCTCCATCGGTGCCGGGCACCTGCGCATCATGTGGCGCTACATCCTCCCCAATTCGCTGGCGCCCCTGGTGATCCAGGCCACCTTTGCCATGGGCACGGCCATCATCGCCGAAGCCGGGCTGTCCTATCTCGGCCTGGGGGCCAAGCCGGAAGATCCGAGCTGGGGTTCCATGCTGCACATCGCCCAGGGCTACCTGAACACCACGCCGATGCTGGCCATGTGGCCGGGCCTGGCGATCTTCCTGGTGGTGCTGGGCTTCAACCTGCTGGGCGATGGCATCCGTGAAGTGTTCGATCCCAAACTGAGCCGCTGAGGAACCGCCATGCTCACCATCGAGAATCTCAAGATCGAATTCCTCAGCCACGGCCGCCGCGTTGCGCCCGTCGATGGCGTTTCCTTCTCACTGGGCCAGGACGAAACCGTGGGCCTGCTGGGTGAATCCGGCTGCGGCAAGAGCGTCACCTCCCTGTCCATCCTGCGCCTGTTCCCCATGGCCAGCCAGGCCAGGCTGTCGGGTGCGATCCGCTTTGGCGAGCGCGACCTGCTGCAGGCCGATGATGCCACCCTGCGCAGCATCCGCGGCAAGGAGATCGCCATGATCTTCCAGGAGCCGATGACCTCGCTGAACCCGCTGCATCGCATCGGCGAGCAATTGGGCGAGATGCTGCGCATCCACACCTCCCTGCCGCGCCAGGAGATCGACGCCAAGGTCGTCGCCATGCTGGAACGCGTGGGCCTCTCGCGCGCGGCGCAACTGGTGGACGAATATCCGCACAGCCTCTCCGGCGGCATGCGCCAGCGCGTCATGATCGCCATGGCCTTGCTGTGCCAGCCGCGCCTGTTGATCTGCGATGAACCGACGACTGCACTGGACGTGACCATCCAGGCGCAGATCCTCGACCTGATGCGCGACCTCAAGCGCGAGCAGAAGACCTCCATCCTCATGATCACCCACGACTTGGGCGTAGTGGCTGAGATGTGCCAGCGCGTGGTGGTGATGTATGCCGGACAGGTGGTGGAGCAGAGCAGCGTGGAAGATCTTTTCGACCGCCCCGCCCATCCTTATACGCATGCACTGATGCGCGCACGACCGGCGCTGGATGCTACGCCCGGTGCGCCCCTGACCGCCATCCCTGGCAGCGTGCCGCCGCCCGGCACCGTCACGCAAGGCTGCCGCTTCGCCGCTCGTTGCGCGCGCGCCCAGGACATCTGCCGCCAGGAGATGCCGGCATTGGAAAACCTGGGTGATGGCCACAGCGTGCGCTGCTGGTATCCGCATTGAAGGTATAGAAGGCCCGATCATGACGACACTTCCTCCCCTGCTCGAAGTCCACGGACTGAAAAAATATTTCGCTTCCGGCAGCAGCACCGTCAAGGCTGTTGACGATGTCTCCTTCAGCCTGGCTGAAGGCCAGACCCTGGGCCTGGTCGGTGAATCCGGCTGCGGCAAGTCCACCACCGGGCGCAGCGTGCTGCGCCTGATCGAACCCAGCGAAGGCAGCGTGCGCTTCATGGGCCAGGAACTGACCCTGCTGCCCGAGGGCCAGCTGCGCACCATGCGCCGTCACATGCAGATGGTGTTCCAGGACCCGTATGCCTCGCTGAACCCGCGGATGACCATTGGCGAAGTGCTGGAAGAACCCTTGATCGTGCACAAGCTGCACGACCGCGCCACCCGCAAGCGCAAGGTGGCCGAGGCACTGGAGATGGTCGGGCTCAACCCGGCCTACGCGGCGCGCCATCCGCATGAATTCTCCGGTGGCCAGCGCCAGCGCGTAGGCATTGCCCGCGCCATCATCACGCGGCCCAAGCTGGTGGTGGCCGATGAAGCCGTGTCGGCCCTCGATGTCTCGATCCAGGCGCAGATCCTGAATCTTCTGCGTGAGTTGCAGCAGGAGCTGGGGTTGACCTATCTTTTCGTCTCGCACGACCTGGCCGTGATCCGCCATGTCAGCGACAGCATCGGCGTGATGTATCTCGGACGCATGGTGGAATCGGGCACATGTGAAGAGGTCTACACCCGGCCGCGCCATCCCTACACGCAGGCGCTGCTGTCGGCCATACCACGTGAACATCCGCGCCAACAGCGTGAGCGCATCATCCTGCAGGGCAGCATCCCCAACCCGGCCGCCCCGCCCTCGGGCTGTCATTTCCATCCACGCTGCCCGTCCTGCATGGAGGTGTGCAAGACCGAAGCACCGCCTGCGGTCAAGGTCAGTGCCACCCATACCGTAGCCTGCCACCTGAGCCGGACCGAGCTGACGCTGCGCCCCACGTAATACGCAAGCTACCCGATAAAATACGCCCCTGAACCAAGAACGAGAGACCGCCATGCCCGCCTTCCCCGACTTCAGCAGCAACCACTATCCCTACTTCTCCCGCCGCAGCGCCGTCTATGCCCGGCGCGGCATGGTGGCGACCTCGCAGCCGCTGGCCGCGCAGGCCGGGCTGGAAGTCCTGCAGCGCGGCGGCAATGCCATCGATGCAGCCATCGCAGCGGCGGCCGCCTTGACGGTGGTGGAACCGACCGCCAACGGCATCGGTGGCGATGCCTTCGCGCTGGTCTGGCATGGCGGCAAGCTGCATGGCCTGAATGCCAGCGGCCCGGCGCCGCAATCGATTTCCGCCGACAAGCTCACCAGCGCCAGCCTGAAGGACGTGCCCAAGTACGGTGCCCTGCCCGTGACCGTGCCCGGCACGCCCAGTGCCTGGGCCGCGATGGCCAAGCGCTTCGGCAAGCTGGCGCTGACTGATTCCATGGCCGGTGCCATCACCCTGGCGCGCGAGGGCTTCCCGGTCTCGCCGATGGTGGCGCATGCCTGGCAGGTAGCGCAGCAGAACTTCAGGCGCGAGTTCAAGGAGCCGCATTTCCAATCGTGGTTCGATACCTTCTGCGTCGACGGCCAGGCACCGCAAGCCGGCCAGCTGTGGCGCTCGGCGGGCCATGCCGCCACCCTGCAGGCGATTGCCGAGGACAATGCCGAGGGCTTCTATCGCGGTGCCCTGGCCGAAAAGATTGCGGCCTTCCTGCAGCAGGCCGGCGGCTACATGCAGGCCTCCGACCTGGCCGCCTTCCAGCCGGAATGGGTGGACCCCATCGGCGTGAATTATCGCGGATATGACGTTTGGGAAATCCCCCCCAATGGCCACGGCATGGTGGCCCTGATGGCGCTGAACCTGCTGAAGGCTTACGACTTCTCCGAGCGCGACACGCTGGCGACCTACCACCGCCAGATCGAAGCCATCAAGCTGGCCTACGCCGATGGCCTCGCCCATATCGCCGATCCCGCGCACATGAAGGTGACGGTGGAGCAATTGCTCTCGGACGCCTATGCCGATGAGCGCCGCAAGCTGATCGGTCCGCGCGCCACGCTGCCGGTAGCCGGCGACCCGTCGCGCGGCGGCACCGTGTACCTGTGCACGGCCGATGCCGAGGGCAACATGGTGTCCTTCATCCAGAGCAACTACATGGGCTTCGGCTCGGGCCTGGTGGTACCGGGCACCGGCATTGCGCTCCACAATCGCGGCAACAATTTCACGCTGGAAGCCGGGCATCCCAATGTGCTGGCACCGGGCAAGCGTCCGTATCACACCATCATTCCCGGCTTCATGACGCGCAATGGCCAGGCCGTCGGCCCCTTCGGCGTGATGGGCGGTTTCATGCAGCCGCAGGGCCACGTGCAGATGGTGATGAACACCGTCGACTTCGGCCTCAACCCGCAAGCCGCGCTGGATGCGCCGCGCTGGGAATGGGAAAAAGGAAACAAGGTCAGCATCGAACACAGCACGGCCGAACATCTCTTCCGTGGACTGGGCGGGCTGGGCCATGAAGTGGCGTGGTCGGGCAACCAGCTGGGCTTCGGCCGTGGCCAGATCATCTGGCGCAATGACGAAGGCGTACTGTGCGGCGGCACCGAACCGCGTACCGATGGCAGCGTGGCCGCCTGGTAAAGAAAGCCCATCGTGAAAAGCCTGGCTGCTCCCGCCCCCGCCGCTGACGCCGGCGCGCTCGCCTCCGATCTTGAGGGCGAAGACGCGCTGGTGCGCAATGGCTCCCTGCCCGAATATGTCTACGCGCAATTGCGGCAGGACATTTTCGACATGCGCCTCTTGCCCGGCGACCAGATCACCGAAACCGAAATCGCGGCGTATTTCAAGGTCTCGCGCACGCCGGTGCGGCAGGCGCTGCAACGCCTGCAGAACGATGGCCTGATGCAGGGCTATGTACGCGGTGGCTGGGAGGTGGTGCCGATCGACTTCAAGCGTTTTTCCGATCTCTATGAAATGCGCAAGCTCATCGAGACGCACGCCGTGCGCCGCCTGTGTGCGCAAGCCGGAGACCAGTCGGTGCTGGCCGGTCTGCGCGCCACCTGGTGCGTGGCCGCCGAGGCACGCGAACCGGATGGACCCAAGGCGGCCCTGCTCGATGAAGTCTTCCACCAGACGCTGGTGCGCGCGGCCGGCAACCAGGAGATGGCAGAGTCGTTCGACCGTCTCACCGACCGCATCCGCATCGTGCGGCGGCTGGATTTCCTGTACGGTGATTGCCTGCACTCGACCTACGAGGAACATGCCGCCATCCTCGACAGCATCGCCGCCGGCGACGCCGAGGGCGCGATGCGCCTGATGGGTGAGCACATCGATGGCAGCCATGCGGAGGTCAACCAGATCACCTTGCATCGGCTGCACAGTGCGCGGGCCACGGCGACCACCAAGCCGCCGGCTTATGTGTCGGTGCGGGTGCGGCGGTCATTCTGACCGATGCTGACCAGGCACTGAAAGCCTGGCGCTGCTGTGTTAGGCTTCCCGCCTGACTTCAATTTGCCAAGCGGGGAGACACACATGAAAGTTGCCGTGATGGGCGCAGGTGCCGTGGGATGTTATTTCGCCGGGATGCTGGCGCGGGCAGGACACGATGTGGTCCTGGTGGGCCGGCCGCAGCACGTGGAGGCATTCAATACCAAGGGCCTGCGGCTGGAAGCCAAAACCTTCGATGAGACCATCCCCGTCGAGGCCAGCACCGATCCCGCCATCGTGGCGGGTGCCGACCTGGTGCTCTTCTGCGTCAAATCCCCCGATACCGAAACCGCTGGCGCGCAACTGCGTCCGCACCTCGCCCCCGATACGCTGGTGCTGACCCTGCAGAACGGCACCGACAATGCCGAGCGCCTGCGCACGGTGATCCCGCAGCCGGTCTCGGCGGCGGTAGTCTACGTGGCCACCGAGATGGCCGGACCCGGCCACGTCAAGCACCACGGCCGTGGCGAGCTGGTGATCGAACCGGCCGCACGCAGTCAGCAGGCGGCCGAGGCCCTGATTGCGGCGGGCGTGCCAACCGAAATTTCCGAGAACGTGCGCGGAGCGCTATGGTTGAAACTCATCATCAACTGCGCCTACAACGCGCTTTCAGCCATCACCCAGCTCCCCTACGGCAAGCTGGTCGAAGGCGTGGGCGTGCTGGAAGTGATGGGCCATCTGGTCAGCGAATGCAAGGCCGTGGCCGCCGCCGAGGGCGTGACCCTGGCGGGGGATGTGGACGTGGCCATCCGCAAGATCATCGAGACCATGCCCACGCAATTCTCTTCCACCGCGCAGGATGTGGCGCGCGGCAAGCCCAGCGAAATCGATCACCTCAACGGCTACATCGTGCGGCGGGGACAGGCGCATGGCATTGCCACGCCGGTCAACCTGACCGTGCATGCGCTGGTTAAACTAATCGAACGAAAATAATTAGCAAACTTACCCACAATACTTACTTATGAATTACATTATTTATTGTGTTTATAAATGTATTCAGGGGAAAGAACAATGGAGGAAGTTTCTATCGAGGGATTTGAGACGGGAAATATCCGTCGAAATTTAGCCCTCCTACTCGATTCAGGGGCATGTAACTCTGAAGTAATAACAACGATAAAAAGAGCCGACAATTTCGCTCCAATCGAATGTGAAATAATTGACTATAAAGAATCGCTTCCGGCAGATGCCTTCGGTGTCTGCAAACTGATTAGACATATCGTTGCCTTTTTCAATACGTATGGCGGCTACATAGTTTTTGGCGTTGAAGAGACTAAAGCGGAAACTGAGTTTTTGATCTGCGGATGCGACACCAGCACATTTGATCTAAAAAAAATAAAAGACAAAATTTACTCTTATGTAGGCATACATATAGCGCTTAGCTCTTGGTCGCACACTGATGAAAATGGACGAACAATTTTAATTCTCTATATTCCAAAAAGAATTGGAGAAGCCCCAGCGTATTTTGGCAAAGAAAGTGCGACCGACTCAAAGGGTAAATTTGCTTTCAGAAAAGGAGACACTTACCTTCGCTTAGGAGACAACTCGGAGCCAGCCAGTGGACCGGAGTTTGCTTTTCTTTTTAGCAAGCGCGAATGCAGGTATTTAATTTCAAATCTCGATCACATAAAGAAAAAAACGGAAACACTGGAACATAATCTCCCAGACCGCAATTTTATTTGCCCAAAATTTATCGGCAGAAAAAAAGTTATTGAATCTTTATGGTCTTGGTTCGCAGACGAATTCTCGTACGTCAGAGTCCTAGCTGGAGAAGGAGGGCTAGGCAAAAGTTCGATTGCGTACGAATTTGCCCAACAAGTTTGCGCAACAGGGCCTATAGGCTTGCAGCGCGTATTGTGGGTTACCGCGAAAAAAGAGCAATTCATAGCGGATGTTGACAAGTTTATCCAAGTGCCTGAGACCCACTACGGTTCTTATATCAGCCTGTTAGAAAGATTATGCGTTGAATCGGCCATCTCGCTAGATGAACTAAGTGGAGCAGACGATAAGCTCTTGAGACGCTTTCTAAAAGACGCGCTAGAAATCTTTCCCACTCTTGTCATTATTGACGACGTCGACTCTCTTTCTAAAGACGACCAAAGGCGCGTACTTGAACTGGCTATGCAGTTAGGAAAAACGAACTCAAGGTTCTTACTTACCACCCGGATGAACCTGACCTACTCACGCGATATTGCCATTGAAATCGAAGGATTAATCGAGGAGGAGTATCGAGACTACATTGCCCTACTGAGCGAAAGGTTCAAAGGCCCCCAGCTATCGCCAAAGGATATAGCTGCATTCCAGTCGACAACCCATGGATCTCCACTTTTTACTGATTCGTTATACCGTTTGGTTCGCAGAGGACAGTCTTGCAAAGCCGCTGCAGAAGAATGGAAAGGAAGGAAGGGCGTTGAAGCAAGATCTGCAGCCTTACAAAGGGAGATCACTAGCTTAAAGGTTGAGAGCAAACGCGTCTTACTCGCGGCAGCGATTCTACATAGTTGCTCCCTGACAGAACTTCGCCAAGCGACTCAATACACAGTTGAAACCTTAGAAGAAGCGATCGATGAGCTGTCGGCACTTTTCCTAATTTCCGCTCCAAGAATCGGTAGAGAGCCGAGATATGAAGTGCTGGATACTGTTGCAATTTTGGTTTTACAGATAAAGGATTCGCTAGTACCCGACCATGCCAAGTTCTCGGAATCTGTTCTCAAACTAAGAAAGACCATTCCGGGAACGCCATCCGTTAACCAAAATACTCTCGTCGGAAATGCAATCAATGAGGCTCTTGCGTTCATTAGGGCAGGGAACCCCGCAGAAGCATTAAACACCGTGACTATTGCGCAGCGAAGAAGCAAGTACCATCCGGATTTATATGTAATGCAGGGGAAATGTCTTCTCCTACTTGATCGACCCCGGTACGACGACGCACGCAAGGCACTACAAAAAGCATACGACGGGAAGGTCAGAAAACCTCTTCTTTTCGATCTCTGGTACGAAGCAGAAACGCAGCTAAACCACTCCGTAGGCGCATTGGCAGTCAGCGATATTGCCATCACAGATCGAATTGAACCGCAAGGCCAATGGAATGTTAACCGAGCCGTAGCATTAATAGGTGTAGCAAAGGATCATGAGAAGGCTGGTTACTTTGATAGCGCAATGAAGAGTTATGATCAAGCCGCCGACTCCGCGTTTGCTTCGTTAAACTTGATAAATCCTTCTGAACAACAAGGTGTAAAAGACGTCTTATTTGAAATTCACGATGCTATTTTTAGACAAACGAAATTTTTAAATCATACGCCCACCATTTACTTCGATACAGCTCAATATGTCCTTCGCATGACAGAAAGAAAGGATATCCGAAGGATTACACTATCAAGGTTGGTTGATTGTCTTGAGAATGGATCAAGAGAACTATCGAATATTCGCGGTAGTCTCTTCACCTTGTTAGTTAGCGAAAGAGAATCTCTTAAAGAGAAAGTGATCTCAACGTTCCAGAAAGCGAAGAAATTTCGTCAAAATGATGAAGCGTTCCTTGATGATCTGAGAATTCGGCTAACGCGACTTTAGGCCGAATCGACATTCACCGCAGCCACTCGAGTGGCTGCGCGTCGCTATTGCTTGAGGCGAGCAAAGCAGCGCTCGATGCGATTGCGTAGCCGCTAGCGGGCCTTGTCGAACACGCGCGGTTGTTGGCAACTTCACGGCGGAATTATCGCCTCGCTGCCTAGGCTCTCGATCAGTTTGATCAGTTCACGGCTATCATAGCCCTTGTCGGCCTGACGTATTGGGGGATTGAAGCTTGCTAGTGGAGCTAAGGCTAAGGCCTGGCCGAAGCCACTGCGCTGCCCGCACGTTAGCAAAATGCGCACCAGACATCGATTCAGCCTAGCGAGGCGAGACGCCGTCGCTCACTCGTTCCGTTCCCGAAAAACAGGATAAAAGCCCGTTTCAGCAAACGTAAACAGAATCCAATTAACGCAGAATTGAAGACATCGCCGACAAACTGTTGAGCACCCGCACCGCATATTCCGCCGTGGGCGCATCGAATTCGACGGTGACGTTGTCGGTACGTTCAAGAATCGGCAACTGGCTGAAGAGGTCAGTCAGCGCCACCGTCTGCGCCTGCAGGCGGCAACGCAGCGGGCCGCGCAGGGGCAGTACCGGCATGGCTGCCGGGTTGGCCACCAGCGCGGTGACCGCCTGGTGGGCGCGTTCTTCGAGCAGCACGCAGGACTGCTGGGGCGTGAGCGAATCGCCGCTGTTGGCACCATAGGCCTTCTTGGTTTCAGCAAAGACGGCATGCGGAAACAGCGGTGCATTCTCTTCGATGAAGGCATCGTCGCCGCTGCCGAAGATCACCGGCACGCCATGTTCGGCCGCCAGTGCGCCATACAGCCCGGCCTCGCCCAGCTCCTGCCCGCCCAGCCACACGCGGGCGAAGGCAAAGCTGTTGGTGGTGTGCGCCAGGATGCCGCGTCCTTGCGCGCGCGAGTGGTAACCCACCAGCATGACCGCATCGATATCGTGATCCACGCCGCCCATCATGCCCAGCACACGCGGCTTGCCCAGCACCATGCGCGCCTCGGGATGCAGCAGGTCCGGCAGCAGGTTGCGGAAGCCGCCATGCGAATCGTTGACCTTGATGGCCGTTGCACCCGCCGCCAGTGCGCCACGGATGACGGCATTGGCCTCTTCGGTCATCCAGCGCCGGGCGCGTTCGTATTCGCCATTGCCGGCGCGGGTCTGCTCGGTGTGGAAGACCCCGGCCACGCCTTCGATGTCGACGGAAACCAGGATGTTGGCACGCTTGTTCATGAGGCGGTCTTTCAGGGGAAGCAATTCAGGAATTCAGGAAGCCAGGCGCTCGCGCAGGCTCACACGGACATGGCCATCACGTCCGTGCACGGTCTCGGCTGCAAAGAGCGCATGCACGATGGCTTGTTCGACGCAATCAGCGACGGCATGGAACAGCGGGTCCAGCAGATGATCGGCCAGCAGCGCCAGGTGCAGGCAATCGGCCTCGGCCTCGATGGTCTGGGCCGTGGAGAAGGCCAGCGCAATATCGCCGCTGCCATGGCCGTAGGCGGACCCGGTGCGCGCCAGTCCGGCCCCGGCGCGGGTGGCCAGGCGTTTCAACTGCCGCGCATCCAGCGGCGCATCGGTGGCCAGGATCATGATGATGGAGCCCTTTTCGGGCGCGGTGTCGGGTGTCTCGCTGGCCGCCAATCGCGCGCCCAGCGGATCGCCCGCCAGGATCAATTCGGGCAGTCGCCCGAAGTTGGAGAGGACCAGCGCGCCGACGGTATAGGACTGCTCCGACGAATCCAAGGCAGCCACGCGCGAAGCGGTACCGATACCGCCTTTCAAACCAAAGCTGGACATGCCCCGTCCCGCCCCAACCGCGCCTTGCAGAACCTCGACCGACAAGGCTGCCATCGCTGCCTCAAAATGCTCGGGCTGCACGGCCATGGCCTGCAAGTCGTTGAGATAGCCGTCATTGCATTCCAGCACCAGCCCGTTGACCGTAGGCAGGCTGCGTCCGCATTCCGGATTGCCGCGCACCGTGTGAGCGATTTGCGCATTGAGCAGCGTCCCCACGGCAAAGGTGTTGGAGAGCGCGATGGGCGTTTCCAGCAAACCCAGTTCTTCCAGCTGCACCAGCCCCGCACTCTTGCCAAAGCCATTGATGACGGCCGCCGCTGCCGGCAGCTTTTGGGTGAAGAGATTGCCGCCATGCGGCGCAATCACGGTCACCCCGGTCTGCACCGCACCGGCATCGAGGGTGCAGTGACCGACGCGCACACCCTCCACATCGGTGATGCTGTTGCGCGCACCGGCGGGCAAGCGGCCAATATATGGCACCTGCGGCGGCACCTGCAGGTTCATCATCAGCGCTGGTCGATCTTGGGATCGAGCGCGTCGCGCAAGCCGTCGCCCAGCAGGTTGAAGGCCAGCACGGTCAGGAAGATCGCGATGCTGGGCACCAGCGCCACGTGCGGCGAGGTGACCATGTCGGCGCGGGCTTCGTTCAGCATCAGGCCCCACTCGGGTGTGGGCGATTGCGCGCCCAGGCCGAGGAAGGACAGGCCGGCCGCCGTGATGATGGAGGTGCCGATACGCATGGTGAAATACACCACGATGGCCGAGATGGTGCCAGGGAAAATGTGCTTCCACATGATGGTGGTGTCGGACGCACCAATGCTGCGGGTGGCCTCGATATAGGTCAGGTTTTTCAGCTGCAGCGTATTGCCGCGCACCAGGCGCGCAAAGGCCGGGATACTGAACACCGACACCGAGATGATGACGTTGATCATGCCGCCGCCCAGGATGGCGACGATACCGATGGCCAGCAGGATGCCGGGGAAGGCGAACAGCACGTCGCAGATGCGCATGACGATGCGGTCCCACCAGCCTTCATAGTAGCCGGCCAGCAAGCCGAAGACGGTACCGATCACGGCACCGATGGCCACCGAGAAGAAGCCCGAGGCCAGCGAGATGCGCGCCCCCATCAGGATGCGGCTGAAGATGTCGCGGCCCAGCGAATCGACGCCGAACCAGTGGGTCCAGGTCGGCGGCGAATTGAGGGCGTCGTAGTCGAAGAAGTTTTCGGCATCGAAGGGCACGATCCAGGGCGCCAGGATGGCGATCAGAATCAGCAGCAGGATGAACACGCCCGCATAGACGGCCAGGCGCTGCTTCTTGAACTTGCGCCAGAACTCGCGCCACGGGGTGCGAATCTTCTGGCCGGAGGCGGCGACTGCAGCCGGATCGGGCGGCGGCAGCGGCGCGCCGGTTTCGGAGGTAGTGGCCAGAGGCGAATTGGAGAGCGACATGATTCCCCTCACTTGAAACGAATGCTGGGGTTGATCACGGCATAAAGCACGTCCACCACCAGGTTGATGAAAATGAATTCCAGCGAGAACAGCAGGATCTCGGCCTGGATGATGGGGTAGTCACGCATCTCGACGGCATCGACCAAGAGGCGTCCCATGCCCGGCCAGTTGAACACCACCTCGACCAGGATGGAGCCACCCAGCAGGAAGCCGAACTGCAGGCCCATCATCGTCACCACCGGAATGAGCGCATTGCGCAGGCAGTGCTTGATGACCACCACGGTCTCGGTCAGGCCCTTGGCACGGGCGGTCCGCACGAAGTCCTCTTGCAGGATTTCGATGAAGGAAGAACGGGTAAAGCGCGCCATCACGGCGGCCACCGCCGCGCCCAGCGTCAGCGAAGGCAGGATGTAGTGGCGCCAGGTCTCGTCGCCGACCGTGGGCAGCCAGCCCAGTTCGACCGAGAAGACCTGCATGAGCAGGATGCCCAGCGAGAACGCCGGGAAGGAAATGCCGGAGACGGCCAGCGTCATGCCCAGGCGATCCGGCCACTTGTTGCGCCACACGGCAGAGGAGATGCCGATGATGAGACCGAACAGCACCGCCCAGATCATGGCCACGATGGTCAGCCACAGCGTGGGCCAGAAGCGCGCGGCGATCTCTTCGGAGACCGGGCGCTTGCTGCGGATGGAGCGTCCAAAGTCGCCGTGGGCGGCATTGATGAAGAAGTTGACGAACTGCTCCGGCAGCGGCTTGTCCAGGCCGAGGTCGGCGCGCACCAGGGCGACCGTCTTTTCATCGGCTTCGGGGCCGGCGGCCAGGCGTGCCGGGTCGCCCGGCAACAAGTGCACGAACAGGAAAACCAGCACCGCCACCAGCAACAGCGTGGGAATGAGGCCTAACAGGCGTTTGATGACATAGGAAAACATGGGACTCTCTGAATAAGGCTGCCCGTCGCTGGTGTGTCCACACCCTGCGGTGGAGTCGCTCCCTGCGCTGCCGGCTTGCATGGCAACGCATCGTGAATCTGTGGGGGAGGATGGCCAGCCACCCTCCCCGCTTCATTGCTGCTCTTTTCTGCTCGTTACGACGATGCAGAGAACCTGCCCAGTGCTGCAAAACTGCATGACGCGGTCTCACAGCACTGCATTTTGCATCGGCCCGCAAGGGCCGAAAACACGGCGCCTGCTTACTTGGTGAACTCGATGTTCTCAAATTCGTAAGCCTGGTCCGGCATGATGTAGATGCCCTTGAGGTTCTTGGCACGGGCATACAGCAGCTTTTCGGTGACCAGGAAGGCCCACGGTGCATCCTTCCAGACTTCCTGCTGCGCGTCCTTGTACAGCGCTTCCTTTTCCTTGCGGTCGGAGACGGTCAGGGCCTTGGCGATGTCGGCATCGACCTTGTCGCTCTTGTAGTAAGCGGTGTTGAACAGACGCGGCGGGAAGGATTCCGATGCCAGCAGCGGACGCAGGCCCCAGTCGGCTTCACCGGTGGAGGACGACCAGCCCACGTAGAACAGGCGGATCGGGGCAGTGGCGGGATCCTGCCAGCTTTCCACACGCTCCACGCGCTGGCCGGCTTCCAGGGCCTGGATCTTGGCCTTGATGCCCACTTGCGCCAGCTGCTGCTGCAGGAACTGGATCACCTTCATGGCGGTGGTATGGGTGTAGGCCGACCACAGTTCGGTCTCGAAGCCGTTCGGATATCCGGCTTCGGCCAGCAGGGCCTTGGCCTTCTTCACGTCATAGGGCCACGGGCCGGTCTTGAAGGCGTAATCCACGCCCTGCGGCAGCACGCCATCCATCGGGGTGGCATAGCCATTGAACGCGACCTTGGCCAGGGCATCCTTGTTGATGGCGTAGTTGATCGCTTCGCGCACCTTCGGGTTGTCGAACGGCTTCTGCTTGACGTTCATCGACATGTAGCGCTGGATGATGGAGGGACCGGCGATCACGTCCAGGTTGCCTTTGCTCTTGAGCAGGTCAGCCTGTTCGTAGGGCAGCGGATAGGTGAACTGGGCTTCGCCGGTCTGCAGCATGGCCGAGCGCGAGTTGTTGTCCACCACCGGCTTCCACAGGATCTCGTCGACCTTGGGGTAGCCCTGCTTCCAGTAACCGTCGAACTTGGCCACCTTCACGTAGTCGGTCTGCTTCCATTCCACGAACTTGAAGGGACCGGTACCGACCGGGTGGAAGGCGATGTCCTTGTTGCCGTACTGCTTCAGCGCAGCCGGGGAGATCATCGCGGCCGACGGGTGCGCCAGCACGTTGATGAAGGCCGAGAACGGCTCCTTCAGCACGACCTTGACCGTGTAGTCGTTGAGCACTTCGGTCTTGGCGATGCGGTTGAAGAGGTTGTAGCGCTTCAACTTGTTGTCCGGGTTGGTCACGCGGTCGAAGACAGCCTTGACGGCGTCGGCCTTGAAGACGGTACCGTCATGGAACTTCACGCCTTGCTTGAGGCGAATGGTGTATTCCAAACCATCCTTGCTCACCAGGTAGCCTTCGGCCAGCACCGGGATCAGCTTCATGTCCTTGTCGAAGCCATAGAGGCCTTGGTAGAAGGACTTCATCACCGACAGCGACAGCGTATCGTTGGCGTCATACGGGTCCATCGTGGTGAAGGTCGACGCTACGGCCACGGTAGCAGTCTTGGCGGCAAAGGCATTGGCCGCGCCGAACTGCAGGGCGGCGCCCAGGGTACCCAGGGCCAGCCATTTGGCGGCGCTCATTGCTTTGTTTTTTGCGGATGCGGACATTGGTCTCTCCTGATCAGTGACGCTTGAGTGGTTACAGCTTGATTGAGATTACTGCGCTGACTGCATTTACCAAATTACAGATACGACTGGGGAACATCACGCCCGCGCTCAAAAAGCGCCGGCAATACGGTGCTGGGCCACGAAGTGCCCCGGAGCCACTTCCCGCAGCGGCTCCACCTTGGGCTCATCGCCCACCAGCCGGATCGGGCTGGGAATTTCATCGGTCATCAGTTTCTTGCCCGGCTGGCGCAGGGTCGGATCGGCCACCGGCACGGCCGCCATCAGCTTGCGCGTGTACGGGTGCTGGGGATTTTCGAAGATGGCGCGGCGCGGTCCGATCTCCACGATCTGGCCCAGGTACATCACCGCTACCCGATGGCTGATGCGCTCCACCACCGCCATGTCGTGCGAGATGAAGATGAAGGAGATGCCCAGCTCGGCCTGCAGGTCCAGCATCAGGTTGACGATCTGGGCCTGGATCGACACGTCCAGTGCCGACACCGATTCATCAGCAATGACGATCTTGGGATTCAACGCCAGGGCGCGGGCGATGCAGATGCGCTGGCGCTGGCCACCGGAAAATTCATGCGGATAGCGCTGGCCATGCTCGGGCGTCAGGCCCACGCGGGTCAGCAGTGCATCCACGCGCTCTTGTGCGCCCTCCTTCAGGCCGTGCACCAGCATCGGCTCCATGATGGAGTAGCCCACGGTCATGCGCGGATCGAGCGAGGCGAAGGGATCCTGGAAGATGAACTGGATATCACGGCGCAGCTCGCGCAATTCCGAACGCGGCAATTGCGCCAGGTCGCGGCCGCCGAACTCGACCTTGCCGCCGGCAATGTCGACCAGGCGCAGCAGCGAGCGGCCGGTGGTGGACTTGCCGCAGCCGGATTCGCCGACGATGGCCAGGGTCTCGCCGGAATAGAGATCGAAGCTCACCTTCTCGACCGCATGCACGCGCTGCTTGACGCGGCCGAAGATGCCGCTCTTCACGTCGAAGCGTGTCGTCAGGTCGCGCACCTTGAGGATGGGCTGGCGCTGCGCGGCAATCTCCGCCTGCGCCTGCAGTTCGCTGGCGATCAGGTCGGGACGCACCTCGGCCTGCGGCGCGATGCCGAAGCGCAGCGGCTTGTCGGTGCCGCGCATGGAGCCCAGGCGCGGCACGGCCGCCAGCAGGGATTGCGTATAAGGATGCGCGGGCGCGGCAAAGAGTTGCTTGACTTCGTTCTCTTCCACCTTCTCGCCCCGGCACATCACCACCACGCGATCGGCCACTTCGGCCACCACGCCCATGTCGTGGGTGATGAAGATCACGCCCATCTGCATCTCCTGCTGCAGCGAACGGATCAGTTGCAGGATCTGGGCCTGGATGGTCACATCCAGCGCCGTGGTCGGTTCATCGGCGATGAGCAGCGAGGGCTTGCAGGACAGCGCCATGGCGATCATCACGCGCTGGCGCATGCCGCCGGAAAGCTGGTGCGGATGGCGGCCCAATACGCGCTTCGCTTCAGGAATGCGCACCATCTCCAGCATGCGCAGCGCCTCGGCCTGGGCGGCGGCGCGGCTCATGCCCTGGTGCAGGCGGATCGATTCGGCAATCTGCTCGCCGACGGTGAAGACCGGATTGAGCGAGGTCATCGGTTCCTGGAAGATCATGGCGATCTCCGCGCCCCGGATGCTGCGCATGGTGGCGTTGTCAGCCTGCGCCAAGTCCAGCGACTGGCCGCTGCGGCGCAGGAACTGCATGCTGCCGCTGGCGATCTTGCCACCGCCGTGTTCGATCAGGCGCATGATGGCCAGCGACGACACCGACTTGCCCGAGCCCGATTCACCGACGATGGCCAGGGTCTCGCCCTGGTTGACGTGGAAGGACAGGTCGCGCACCGCATCGACCGTCCGTTCGGAGGTGGCAAAGCGGACATTGAGCTGACGGACATCCAGCACGCGTTGGGACTGTTGCATCTTGATTCTCTCCTGCTCGGCCGCTTCAGGCCGGTGCTGCGTAAATGGCGGTGACCGGGGCCAGTTCGCCACAGCCCCAGGCGCGATACATGCCTTCGGTATTGAAGGGCAAGGCCAGGTTGCCGTGGCAGTCAATGGCGATGACGCCACCGCGTCCGCCCACCTTGGGCAGGGTGTCGAAGACCACGGCGCGGCTGGCTTCTTCCAGCGACTGGCCGGCATAGGCCATGCGTGCGCCGATGTCGTAGCAGGCGGCGGTGCGCATGAAAGCTTCGCCGGTGCCGGTGGCCGACACGGCCACGGTGGCGTTGTTGGCATAGCAGCCGGCGCCGATGATGGGCGAATCGCCTACGCGGCCAGGCTGCTTGTTGGTGATGCCGCCGGTCGAGGTGGCCGCAGCGAGGTTGCCGAACTGGTCCAGTGCGACGGCACCGACGGTGCCGAACTTGTTGTCCGGATCGATGGGTTCCTTGGGCTCGGCAGCTTTTTCTGCGAAGGCGAAGGAGGAGGCATCGTGGTCCAGCATCGCGCGCGACTGGCCGCGCACGCGCTGCCATTGTTCGTGGCGGGCATCGGTATGGAAATAATCGGGCTCGACCGTGACCGCACCATGGCGCGCCGCAAAGGCTTCGGCGGCAGGACCGACCAGCAGCACGTGTTCGCTCTTTTCCATCACCGTGCGTGCGGCCAGGATGGGGTTGCGCAGCTTGGTCACGCAGGCCACCGCGCCCGAGGAGAGGTCGGCACCGTTCATGACGCAGGCGTCCAGCTCATGCTTGCCTTCGCTGGTGTAGACGGCACCATGGCCGGCATTGAAGAGCGGGCAGTCTTCCAGCAGGCGCACGGCTTCGGTGACGGCTTCCAGTGCCGAGCCGCCGGCATTGAGCACGGCCTGGGCGGCGGCGACGATGTCGGACAGCGCCTGGTGATAGCGGGCCTCGTCCTCGGCCGAAAGCGAAGCGCGCGTGATGGTGCCTGCGCCGCCGTGGATGGCAATTACCGGAGTGGTCATGCGTTGGTCTTTCCTTTGGTTGGGGCGCGCTTGGCGGCCGCCCGCGCGGGCTTGCCGACCGGCGTGGTGCCGGCGCGCTGTTGCTGCTGGGCCAGGTACAGCCACGGCAGCACGAATTCAGCCATTTGCGTGGCGGCCTGCACCGAGCGGCGTGCGCGATGCGCCACGGCATCGCACAGGGCCTGGATCAGGATCAGTGCGGCCGCATCGGAAGTGGGCGCCAGGCGGCCGTCGGTCTGGGCATACAAGGCGACATCGGCCAGCGGCACCAGCGGCGAGCCGGGCGTGTCGGTGAGTGCGATCACGCGTGCGCCCTTCTCCACCGCACGCTGGGTGAGCCAGACGGTGTCAGCCGCATAGCGCGGGAAAACCATCGCAATCACCAGGTCATCGCTGTCGAGCTTGAAAAACTGGCGCGCCGCCTGCGAGGGTCCGCCTGCCATGGCCACCGAACTGACGGTGCGCACATAGGGCTCCAGCGTATGGGCCATCAGGCCGGAGAGATAAGCCGAGGCGCCGAAGCCGGTGATGAAGATGCGCTGCGCCGAGAGGATCATGTCGACCGCCTGCTCGCAGTGTTCCGGCGTGAGCATGCGGCGCGTCGCCTCGATGTTGGCAATGTCGCTGTCGAAGGCGGCGGCCATGATCTCGGCGCTGGTGGCAGTGCGCTGCACCTGCTCGCGCAGTTTTTCCACGGGGGCCAGGGTGGTCGCGAAATCCGAGACCAGCGCAGCACGGAACGAGGCATAACCGTCGAAGCCCAGTGCATGAGCGAAGCGGTTGGCGGTGGCCACCGAAATGCCGGCCGCTTCCGACAGTTCGTCGATGGTCATGGTGGCGGCGCGGAAGGGATTGCCCAGCACATAGTCCGCCGTCTTGCGGTGCGACTTGGACAATTGCGGATACAGCTTGCCCACAGCCTGTGCTACCGCACCGGCTCCCTGCAAACTGATGTTCTTCGGCTGTTGTGTCACCGCCCGCTACCCCGTCGTCATTGAATTCACTGCCCTCTGCAAAAAAACGCAAAAAAAATAAATCGTTTAAATCATTTATTTCATTTGCAGAGCGCCCTGCCACCACTGTTCTTGCAATGTTCTTGTGCTGTTGCGCCCGCTGATGCGGGCGTATTTATCATCGCGCAGGACTTGTCATTTGCATCAGTCCTGCCGAAAAAAATGTAAATATATTTTCATTTTCGCGGCGAGTAAAGAAAAAATACTTTCAAAAACCGAATATCCTTATAACGCACCAGAAGCACGCGATTGCCAACATGAAATGCACCAGATGTGCGCCAGATGAACGAAGATTCATTGCGCAGTGCACCAAAAATGACGGCCTGGATCACGACCTGAAGGCGATAAAATACGCCCCTTCACTCCGCCCTGCCCGCTCATGAATATCCGCTTCCTTGAAACCTTCGTCTGGCTGGCCCGCTTGCGCAATTTCCGGCTCACGGCCGAGCGGCTGCACACCACGCAGGCCGCCGTCTCCAGCCGCATCGCCTCACTGGAACAGGATTTCGGCGTGCGCCTGTTCGACCGCAGCGCGCGCGAAGTGGCGCTGACTGCCGATGGCAGCAAGGCGCTGGTGTATGCCGAGCGCATGGTCAAGCTCATGCGCGAAATGAAGGACGACATGTCCGACCGCGAGGTGTTTGCCGGTGTCATTCGCATCGGGGTGATCGAATCCATCGTGCACAGCTGGTTTCCGGATTTTCTCGGACGCCTTCACAAGGCCTTTCCGCGCCTGCAGATCGAGATCGTCAGCGACACCACCATCCACCTGCACGAGCAGTTCAGCAAGAGCAACCTGGACCTGGTGCTGCAGGCCGAACCGGTGATCGGCCCGCAGGTCAGCAATATCGCGCTGTGCGAATTCCCCATGCGCTGGGTCGGCAGCCCCAAGCTCGACATCGGCAGCGAGACGCTGTCGCTGGCGGACCTGGCGGCCTTCCCCATCATCAGCTTCGCCCGCAATTCGGGGCCGCATGCAGTCATCGAGCGCTTGTTCTCGGGCAGCGAGCGGGGTGAGCGCACATTGCACATCAACTGTATCGCCTCGGTGGCCACCATGATCCGCCTGGCCACCGATGGATTCGGCATCACGGCCGTGCCGCCGGCCATCATCCAGCGCGAACTCAACGAAGAGAGCCTGCACCTGCTGCGCGTGGATACCGAGTTCCCGGCACTGGCACTGATCGCCTGCTTCCGCTCGGACCATGAGAATCCGCTGACCGAAACCGTGGCGCGCATCGCGCAGGAAACGGCTTCCGACTTCGCACTCAATTGGGGCCAGGAGATCGCGCGGCTGCCCGCCCCGCTCGGCTGAGATCGCCCGCCCTCCCGCCTGCACGCTGCCCGGCGCGCCGATGCGCGGGCACGCATGAACAGCACCATCCTGAAGCAAACAGCGCCCTGCTTTTGCTCATAAGATTTTTCAATCAAGGCCGTTCAGATTTTCTTGTTGGACAGCGCCCGCCCTGCATCCCCATACTGAATTCAGACCGGCGCCTTCGGGCTGGCACCGGAACATGCCCGGCCCTGCAGTGCTTGCCGCCGCTCCCATCCCGTCCATGCAGAACACAACACGGCGCCGTCACACGGACGCCGGTCACACTTGAGGAGGTTTTACATGTCGTATTCCCCATCCGCTGCGGCCACCGCGGCGCCCCCGGCCAGCAGCAGTGCCAGCCTCGAGGCGACCTATGGCAAGATCGCCTGGCGCCTCATTCCCTTCCTGGTCTTCCTGTTCGTGCTGGCCTGGATCGACCGCGTCAATGTCGGCTTCGCCAAGCTGCAGATGCTGCAGGACCTGCAGTTCTCGGAGGCGGTGTATGGCCTGGGCGCGGGTATTTTCTTCATCGGCTATTTCCTTTTTGAAGTGCCAAGCAACCTGCTGCTGGAAAAGATCGGCGCCCGCAAGACGCTGGCGCGCATTACCATCCTCTGGGGGCTGGCCTCGATGGCCATGGCCTACGTCACCACGCCGACCAGTTTCTATGTGCTGCGCTTCCTGCTGGGCATCTTCGAAGCAGGCTTCTTCCCCGGCGTGGTGCTGTATCTGACTTACTGGTTCCCGGCCAAGCGCCGTGCCCGCGTCAATGGCCTCTTCATGACCTCCTTTGCCATCGCCGGTGCAGTCGGCGGCCCGATTGCCGGGCTCATCATGAGCGGCATGGAAGGCGTGGGCCATCTGGCCAACTGGCAATGGCTCTTCATCATCGAGGGCATTCCGTCGATCCTGGCGGGCTTCGCCGTGCTGGCCTGGCTGCCAGAAAAACCGGCCAACGCCAAGTGGCTGAGCGATGCTGAAAAAACTGCCGTCACGCAAGTGCTGGCCGCCGAGAACAGCGCACCGGGCAAGCATTTCTCCTTCAAGGATGCCTGTGCCAACTACCGCGTCTGGATCTGCGCCGCCGTGTATTTCTGCGTGGTCAGCGGCAATGCCACCATCGCTTTCTGGGCACCGTCCATCATCAAGGAAATCGGCGTCAAGGGTAACCTGCAGATCGGCCTGATCTCGGCCATCCCCTTCGTGGCCGGCACGCTGGCCATGGTGTGGAACGGCTTCCACTCCGACAAGACCGGCGAGCGCCGCCTGCACAGCGCCATCGCCACGCTCATCGCCTGTATCGGCTTGATCGCCACCGGCATGACGCTGGGCAATGCGACGCTGGCCCTGTGCTCGCTGACGCTGGCGGCCATCGGCATCCTGGCGGCCTTCCCGGTGTTCTGGTCGATTCCCGGCGCCTTCCTGGCCGGCACGGCAGCCGCCGGCGGCATCGCCCTCATCAACTCCATCGGCAACCTGGCCGGCTTCGTCGCCCCTTACATGATCGGCGCGTTGAAGACCAGCACCGGGTCGCTCTCCTCCGGCCTGTATTTCGTGGCCGCGCTCGAATTCCTCGCCAGCTTCCTGGTGGTGGTGTTCGTCAAGAAGCACTGATGATGCACTGATCTCCCCCTCTGGCTGGCCGCCTCCCCGGCCAGCCTCTCCTGAATCACCCTGTAGGAACAGAAACTCATGAAGCTGACCTTTACCCTCCCCGACCAATCCCCCCTCCACGCCGAGATCGATACCCTGGTCATCGCCGGCTGGGCCGGCCGCGACATGGCGGCCATCGAGCATCACATCGAAGAACTGGAAGCCCTGGGCATCTCGCGTCCCAGCGCGGTGCCGCTGTTCTACCGCGTCTCGGCCAACCAGCTCTCGCAAGCCGCGCAGGTGCAGGTGCTGGGCGAGGCGTCGTCCGGTGAAGTGGAGACCTTCGTCTTCAACAGCGGTGGCGACCTGTATGTCTCGATTGCCTCCGACCACACCGACCGCAAGCTGGAAGCGCACAGCGTGGCCTTCTCCAAGCAGGCGTGCGTGAAGCCCGTGGGCAACAGCGCGTGGAAGCTCTCGGAAGTGGCCGAGTACTGGGATGAACTGGTGATCCGCTCCTGGATCGAGGAAGACGGCAGCACCAAGCTCTACCAGGAAGGCACGCTGGCCTCGCTGCGTACGCCCGGCGACCTGATCGCGCGCTTCACGCAAGGCGGCGCCACCCTGCCCGAGGGCTGCGGCATGACCTGCGGCACCGTGGGAGCCATCGGCGGCATCCGTCCTGCGGCATCCTTCACGATGGAACTGTTCGACCCGCGCCGCCAACGCGCCCTGCGCCACCATTACGTGGCCGAGTCGCTGGCCGAGGTGGCCTGATTCCACGGGGCGGCCCAAGGGGCCGCCCATGCGCCTTTGTTGGATGCGCCAGGCAATGCGATACTTGCGCATCTGCGAATTTGTCACCGATCACACCGACTCCCTCATCATGCCGAGCACACTCTCCCAACTGGCCGCCGACCTCGATGCCGGCCGCATCACTTCCTTGCAATTGACCGAACAAGCCCTGGCCCGCATCGCCGATCCGGCGGGCGAAGGCGCGCGCGTCTTCACCAGCGTCTACGCCGACCAGGCGCGCGCCGCTGCCCGCGCTTCCGATACCCTGCGCGCGGCCAAACTGTGCCGGTCGCCGCTGGAAGGTGTACCGGTCTCGGTCAAGGATCTGTTTGACGTGGCCGGCGAAACCACCCTGGCCGGTTCCGTGGTCCTGCGCGGCAAGCCCGCTGCCACCGCACATGCGGCCGTGGTACAGAACCTGATGAAGGCCGGTGCCATCGTCATCGGCAAGACCAACATGACCGAGTTCGCCTACTCGGGTCTTGGCATCAATCCGCATTACGGTACGCCGCAGAACACCTGGGAGCGCAACGTCGAGGGCGGCCGCATTCCCGGTGGTTCTTCTTCCGGCGCGGCCATCTCGGTCACCGATGGCATGGCCTTTGCGGCGGTCGGTTCGGATACCGGCGGTTCCGTACGCATCCCCTCGGCACTGAATGGCCTGACCGGATTCAAGCCCACGGCCTCGCGGGTGTCCATGCAAGGTGTACTGCCACTGTCCGCTTACCTGGACTCGATTGGCCCGCTGGCTGTATCGGTAGAGTGCTGCGCCATCATGGACGCTGTACTGGCCGGTGAAGCCTATGTGTCCGTAGTCGCCCACCCGCTGCGCGGCCTGCGCCTGCTGGCCCCGACCAATGTGGTGCTGGACGCCATGGACGAGACCGTCGGCAAGGCCTATCGCGCCGCGCTGGACAAACTCGCCGCCGCCGGTGCCGTCATCGTCGAAGCCGAAGTGCCGGCCTTCAAAGCCCTGGCCGCCATCAACGCCAAGGGCGGCTTCACCGCTGCCGAAGCCTACGCCTGGCATCGCGCCCTGATTGCCGAGAACGCCGCCGGCTATGACCAGCGCGTGGTTTCGCGCATCCTGCGCGGCAAGGACATGAGCGCCGCCGACCTGCTCGACGTGCTGCACGCCCGCCCGCGCTGGATCGCCGAAGTGCAGGCGCAACTGGCCGGTTACGATGCGCTGGTGATGCCGACCGTACCCATCGTGGCGCCGCGTATTTCCGAGCTGCAAGCCAGCGACGATGCCTATTACGCCGCCAATGGCAAGATCCTGCGCAACCCGACGCTGATCAACTTCCTCGATGGCTGCGCCGTCTCCCTGCCCTGCCATGCGCCCGGCACTGCCCCGGTCGGGCTGTCGCTGGCGGCGGCCGGCGGCGAGGACAAGCGCCTGCTGGCGATCGCCCTGGCGGTGGAAGGACTGTTGGCCGCCTGATCCGGAGATTTGCTCCCGTGACAAGGCTTGCGTGCGCGCAAGCCTTTTTTGTGCGCGTTTTTAGCCGCATTTACATGCTGTTACCGACAAGTCCTGCCCGGTAGGGAACATTCCGCCTTGCCAGACGCCGAATCCACGGAATTTTCATTAGAATGCGCTTTTGCAGCGCAAGATGGCCCCTTGGCGGGCCGCCGCGCTGGACGAACAGACAACAACCCTCCGGCATCAGCCACGACCACTCATCTGCATGGCAACCAAAAAAACAACCCCGTCCGATTACAGTGAATCATCGATCCGTGTCCTCAAGGGACTGGAGCCGGTCAAGCAGCGTCCGGGCATGTACACGCGCACCGAAAATCCGCTGCACATCCTCCAGGAAGTGATCGACAACGCCTCTGACGAAGCGCTGGGCGGCTACGGCAAGAGCATCATCGTCACCATCAACGCCGACGGCAGCGTCAGCGTGGAGGACGATGGCCGCGGCATCCCGGTCGGCCTGCACCCGGAAGAAAAGGTCCCCACCGTCGAGATCGTCTTCACCCGCCTGCATGCAGGCGGCAAGTTCGACAAGGGTTCCGGCGGTGCCTATGCCTTCTCGGGCGGCCTGCATGGCGTGGGCGTCTCGGTCACCAATGCGCTGGCCACGCGCCTGGAAATCACGGTCTGGCGCGAAGGCGGCGTGCACACGCTGGCCTTCTCGGGCGGCGACGTCATCGAGAAACTGCAGTCGCGCCCCGCCACCCGCGAGGACAAGAAGTCCGGCACCCGCGTGACCGTCTGGCCGGACGCCAAGTATTTCGACTCGGCCACCATTCCGCTGGGCGAGCTGCAGCGCCTGCTGCGTTCCAAGGCGGTGCTGCTGCCGGGCGTGAAGGTCACGCTGATCAACGCCAAAACCGGCGACACCCAGAACTGGCAGTACGATCAAGGCCTGCGCGGCTACCTGATGGAGCAACTGGCGCAGACCGGCAGCGGCGAAACATTGATCCCGCTGTTCGAAGGCGAACAGTTCGCCGGCAAGGATGCCGAAGGCTTCGCCGAGGGCGAAGGCGCCTCCTGGGTGGTGGCCTGGACTGAAGAAGGTGCCGTGGTGCGCGAGTCCTACGTCAACCTGATCCCGACTTCCAACGGCGGCACCCACGAATCGGGCCTGCGCGAAGGCCTGTTCTCGGCGGTCAAGAGTTTTGCGGAAATGCATTCGCTGCTGCCCAAGGGCGTCAAACTCCTGGCCGAGGACGTGTTTGCGCGCGTCTCCTTCGTGCTCTCGGCCAAGGTACTGGACCCGCAATTCCAGGGCCAGATCAAGGAACGCCTGAACTCGCGCGATGCCGTGCGACTGGTCGCCGGTTACTCGCGTCCGGCGCTGGAGCTGTGGCTGAACCAGCACGTGGAATACGGCAAGAAGCTGGCCGAGCTGGTCATCAAGCAGGCCCAGAGCCGCCTGCGCTCGGCGCAAAAGGTCGAAAAGAAGAAATCTTCAGGCGTGGCCGTGCTGCCGGGCAAGCTGACCGATTGCGAATCCTCGGATGTGACGCGCAATGAAATTTTCCTGGTGGAGGGCGACTCCGCCGGTGGCTCGGCCAAGATGGGCCGCGACAAGGAATTCCAGGCCATCCTGCCCTTGCGCGGCAAGGTCCTAAACGCCTGGGAAACCGAGCGCGACCGCCTCTTCGCCAACAATGAAATCCACGATATCGCGGTGGCCATCGGCGTCGATCCGCATGGCATCAACGACACGCCCGATCTCTCCGGCCTGCGCTACGGCAAGATCTGCATCCTCTCGGACGCGGACGTGGACGGCTCGCACATCCAGGTATTGCTGCTGACGCTGTTCTTCCGTCACTTCCCCAAGCTGATCGAGAACGGCCACATCTGCGTGGCGCGCCCGCCGCTCTATCGCGTGGATGCTCCGGCACGCGGCAAGAAGCCGGTGCAGAAGCTGTATGCGCTGGACGATGGCGAACTCGAAGCCATCGAAGACAAGCTGCGCAAGGATGGCCTGAAGGAAGGTGCCTGGAGCATTTCCCGCTTCAAAGGCCTGGGCGAGATGAATGCCGAGCAGCTGTGGGAAACCACCATGAACCCGGACACGCGCCGCCTGCTGCCGATCAGCTTCGGCGAGCCTGGCGTGCAGACCTCGGAAGAGCGCTTCAACATGCTCATGGGCAAGGGCGAAGCGGCCTCCCGTCGCGCCTGGATCGAAGAGCACGGCAACGAAGCCGAAGCGGACATCTGACATGCGCCGCCCCGCGTTCCTGCACACCAGCGCTCTCGCCTCCCTTTTGGGTGCGGCGGCGCTGCTCTGTGCCGGACCGGTACAGTCGCAGCAAGTGGTCCGGTACACCGATGCCGATGGTGTACAGCACATGCGGGTGGAAGCAGCGGACAGTGGCCGGGACAGTACCGGTACGGCTGCCGCCGCAAAGAAGCCCAAGACCATTGTGTACCGGTACACCGATGCCGATGGCGCGGTGCACTTCTATGCCCAGACCCTGGACGACCCGGACAAGCTCATGGCCAGCAGTGCATCGCTGCTCAACCATCCCGGCAGCAAGGAAGCGGTGACGCCGGCCGATCCGCCTTTCGTGCGGACCATGCTGTCTCATCGCGATGCGCGCAAGTACGACGACCTGCTCACCGAAGCGGCCGGCGAATTCGGTCTGGATGCGGCGTTGCTGAAGGCGGTGATGACGGCCGAATCCGGCTTCAATGCCACGGCCGTCTCCAGCAAGGGCGCGGTGGGCCTGATGCAGATCCTGCCCGATACGGCCGAGCGCTACGGCCTGCAGGGGGATCGCCGCAAGACGCTGCACCAGAAGCTGACCGATCCGAAGATCAACATCCGCCTGGCCGCGCGCTATCTGCGCGATCTGATGGCGATGTTCCCGCAGCACGTGGAACTGGCCATTGCCTCCTACAACGCCGGGGAAGGCGCGGTGCAGAAGTATGGCAACAAGATCCCGCCCTATCCCGAGACACAGGGCTATGTGCGGCTGGTGTCGCGGTTCTATGAACTGTACCGGCCCGCCGGCGCGCTGCGCCTGGCCGCAGGCGAGCGCGGCAACGCCAATGCCGGCGGCAATGCGCGCCTGAAGGTGACGCTGCCCCCGCGCGAGCCCGCCATCAACGATTAACCCAGTCAATACGAACACAACAAGACAAGCTCCATGACCGATCAACCGACCCTGTTTGACCAAGCCCCGGCTGCGCCCGATGGCGAATCGCTGACGCTGTCCACCTTCGCCGAACGCGCCTATCTCGATTACGCGATCTCGGTGGTCAAGGGCCGCGCCCTGCCTGATGTCGCCGACGGCCAGAAGCCGGTACAGCGCCGCATCCTCTATGCGATGAACGAACTGTCGCTGAACTCGGCGGCCAAGCCGCGCAAGTCCGCCGCCGTGGTCGGCGACGTGCTGGGCAAGCTGCACCCGCACGGCGACCAGTCGGTGTATGACGCGCTGGTGCGCATGGCGCAGGATTTCTCGCTGCGCTATCCTCTCATCGACGGCCACGGCAACTTCGGTTCGCGCGATGGCGATGGCGCAGCGGCGATGCGCTATACCGAAGCCCGTCTGACCCCCATCAGCAAACTGCTGCTCGATGAAATCGACATGGGCACGGTGGATTTCCAGCCCAACTACGATGGCTCCACCGAAGAGCCGCGCCTCCTGCCGGCGCGCCTGCCCTTCCTGCTGTTGAACGGCGCCTCCGGCATTGCCGTGGGCATGGCCACTGAAATCCCCTCGCACAACCTGACCGAAGTGGCCAAGGCGGCCGTGGCGATGATCCGCAATCCCAAGATCACGCACGCCGAACTGATGGAACTGATCCCCGGCCCGGACTTCCCCGGTGGCGGCCAGATCATCACGCCGAAGTCGACCATCGCCGAGATGTACCAGAGCGGCCGTGGCAGCCTGAAGGTGCGAGCACGCTGGAAGATCGAAGACCTGGCGCGCGGCCAGTGGCAGGCGGTCATCACCGAACTGCCGCCGGGTGTTTCCTCGCAGCGCGTGCTGGAAGAAATCGAAGAACTGACCAACCCCAAGCTGAAGCTGGGCAAGAAGTCACTGACGCCTGAACAGCAGGCGCAGAAAGCAACCATCCTGGGCCTGCTAGATGCGGTGCGCGACGAGTCCGGCCGCGAAGCGCCGGTGCGCCTGGTGTTTGAGCCCAAGTCCAAGAACCAGGACCAGACCGAGTTCATGAACACGCTGCTGGCGCAGACCTCGCTGGAGACCAGTGCCTCGCTGAACCTGGTGATGATCGGCGGCGATGGCCGTCCGCGCCAGAAGAACCTCACCGACATCCTCACCGAGTGGATCAGCTTCCGCTTCGACACGGTGACGCGCCGCACGCAGTTCCGCGTGCAGAAGGTCAACGACCGCATCCACATCCTGGAAGGCCGGGAAGCGGTGCTGTTGAACATCGACAAGGTCATCAAGATCATCCGCGAATCGGACGAACCGAAGCCGGCACTGATGGACGCCTTCAAGCTCTCCGACCGCCAGGCCGAAGACATCCTGGAAATCCGCCTGCGCCAGTTGGCGCGACTGGAAGCCATCAAGATCCAGCAGGAGCTGGCCGAACTGCGCAGCGAGAAGACCACGCTGCAGGACCTGCTGGACAATCCGTCCTCGATGAAGCGTCTGGTCATCAAGGAAATCGAAGGCGACGCCAAGACCTACGGCGATGCCCGCCGCACCATCATCGAAGAAGCCGAGCGCGCCACCTTCGAGCAGAAGGTGATCGATGAGCCGGTGACGGTGATCATTTCGCAGAAGGGCTGGGTGCGCGCGCGCACCGGCCATGGCCACGATGCGGCGCAGTTCACCTTCAAGGCCGGTGACAGCCTGTATGGCGCGTTTGAATGCCGCACCGTGGACAACCTGCTGGCCTTCGGCTCCAACGGCCGGGTCTACACGATTGCGGTGAACGCGCTGCCCAACGCGCGCGGCGATGGTGTGCCTGTGACCACGCTGATCGAACTGGCCAGCGGCAGCAGCATCCAGCATTACTTTGCCGGTCCGGCCGATACCACGCTGTTGCTGGCCTCTGATGCGGCAGCTGGTTTCATTGCCAAGGCGTCCGACATGTTTGGCCGCGTCAAGGGCGGCAAGAGCTTCTTCACGCTCGATGAAGGTGCGCTGCCGCTGGCACCGACGCCGGTGGCGGCCGATGCCAGCGCCGTGGCCTGCGTGTCGGCCAATGGCCGCCTGCTGGTGTTTGGCCTCGATGAGATGAAGACGCTGTCTTCCGGTGGCCGTGGCGTGAACCTGATGGAGCTGGAAAAGAACGAGAAGCTGGTCGCCGCCCAGGCCATCAGCCAGAAGGGCGTCGTGGTCCATGGCACCGGCAACATGAGCAAGCCCAAGGAGATTGCCTTGAGCGGCGAGAAGCTGCTGGCGCACGTGGGCAAGCGCGCACGCAAGGGCCGCGTGCTGGAATCGCGCATCAAGGCGACGGGGTTGCGTTCGCAGGGTTGATACCCGGTTTCTTTTTGCGGTGAAGTCGCCCCCTGCGCAGTTTGGCAGGGGGCGATTTTTTTGATGGCTTGCACAACTGATTGCTTCGTGGGCAAGGGGTGGTCGAAGCATTTCGAATGCGGGGTGGAGTTTTGGGTGTTGGCGTGGAAGAGCCAACGCCTGCTGGGGAGAATGCGCGCTCATTGTTGAAAGCGAGGAGCGCAAAATGAAAATCATCGGATGGATTCGTGAAGGCGACCGGGCCGCTTGCGGCGCAACGGTTATCGAGGGCGACCCTACCTGTCGCAGTCATGGACGCGCTTATGCGTTCGTCGGTGCGCGAATGGCTTGCCCCAAGAATTGCGTCATTGCGCAAGGGTTCGTGCGCTCGACGCTAACTAATGGACGTGCGCAGGTTATTCATGGCATGAAAACCAGTGGGGGCTGTCCATGCCTCTCCTCGCTTAACGACATCGATGGCGTAGGAAATAGCGGCGGAGAAACTATCGCTGAACAATACTTCCGCAATGCCGATGGGCAGTGGACCGGTATCACCGCGCATTGTCCTCCCGACGAGCGCTACGACGAACAACTGCACATCGTCGCACCAACGATAGAAGGGGTTCCATACCACATCGAAACAACTGACGGCCGCAGATTCTCCGGCCGTATTTTGGCTAATGGACTACTTCCTCGAATCGATACTTATGAGGAAGATGAATACACAGTTTTATGGGGAGACGATGCTCTGGCAAAGAGTCAAAGGAGCGCGTCATGACAGAAAAAAAGCTGGTGCAGCAGAGAAAGGTACGTACCAACTCAATCAAGGATTCAGTGTGCAGGGTTGAGGCTCCTTCGGTAAGGTTCTCCGAACTGTGGGCCTCTTATCCAGGGGGAAGTCCTTGCGATGGAAAAGAACAGGATGGGAAGCCAGCATTTAGCGACCAGTGTGCTATTCGCGTAGGTGTCGCTTTAAAGAAAGTCGGTGTGACCTTCAAATCCTATCCGAGCAAGGGGAAATGCTGGTTCAAAGGCCATACAGATCACTTGCTACGAGCCAGAGAGCTTGCAGAATGGCTCAAACTCCAGCCGTTTGTAGGTTGTACCAAACCCGTCGACATCAAAGGCACTGACTGGCAAGAGCGAATAAAGGAAAAGACGGGGATCGTCTATTTCGAGGATTACTGGCGTCGAACAAACCGTAACGGCACTGAAGAAAGTCAGCCCACCGGCGATCATATCGATCTCTGGAATGGCCACAGGTTGACGACAGGTAGCGGTAGCCTCAGGGCAAGGCTGACGACATTCAGCAGATTTACGCTAGGTTTCGACAACGGCCTGATTTATTCGGATCTGGGCAAGGCGACCCAAATTCTTTTTTGGGAGATCAAATGAGAAGCTGCTTTGCACCTCCATTACTTAGTATTGTGGGCATTGCATGCGGAACTGCAGCGGGAGCGCTCAATACCGCCTTCATTACGAATTGCGGAGAAAGTTGCCCGGACGACCCGCTGCTGTGGGCGCTGGGATGTTCCATCACATTTCCCCTTATCGGCCATCTTCTGCTCAAAAAGACACGGCAAACGGTCGCCAATACCATGCTGGTTGCCGTGGCACTGGCAGCCACCGTCCTGCTACCGGCCCTCGCGATGTATGCCTGCAGCCTTCATGAGAAATATTGGAGACTGCATGGCAAGCAGGTTTTCCCGGATATCGAATACAGCCTCATGGTGATTTCAGAGGACCCACTCCCCGCACTGGGCATCGCCGAGGCTGAACGCTGTGTCATCAACAATGACCTGCGTTGTGGCGAAAACCCGCAAGTGATTCCAGCCCTGTGCCAAAGCGGATTCGTATCACTGCCACGGAAACATTGGTCTTCTTTCAAGCGACTCCCGAACGAAGATCTGCAAGGCCCCGCGCCTGCCAATGATGACCGGAAATATTATTTAAATGATTTATGCCAGCAACAGGCTACATCAGTGAGTCAACCATGAACAAGATCAAGGCTGCGGTTTCTCACCACGAGCGTGAAATCGCCGAACTGCGCGCGAACCCTGTACTGGCCATCGAGTACCTGAAGGCCGCTGTGGAGTCACTGGACAGTCCGGATGACCTCCCTGCCGCGTTGCTGGCACTGCGCGCCATCAGCGAAGCCTATGGTGATGCCGGCTCTTGAAAACTCGTCACCCAATCGCCACCGACACCCGATACACCAACACCCCCAGCAATCCAAACGCCCCCGCCAGCATGCAATAAGGTGCCCAGCGTTGCGCGCGCTGGCCGTAGCCGATCAGCAGCAGCGCAATGCTGATGAGCGGTATCCAGGTAGAGGGGCTGTTGAAGTCCATGGTGATTGCTCCCGGTTGATTGCATCGCTAGTCATGTGGGCAGCGCAGTTGCGCGTGCCCTCCTCCATCACGCCATCTGGCTGATGGTCTTTCTGAACCGGCCCAGTGCAGCTACAAACAGGATCAGGCCAATTGCCAGGATGGCCAGCAGTTGCGGCCAGATCACTTCCAGGCCAGCGCCCCGGTACAGTATGGCTTGCCCCGCCGCGACAAAATGCGTCGTCGGGGCGGCCAGCATGATGTCCTGTACCGGTACAGGCATGCTCTCGCGCGGCGTGGAGCCGCCCGACAGCAATTGCAGCGGCAACAGCACCAGTACGGTGAGCATCCCGAACTGCGGCATCGAACGCGCCAACGTGGCCATGAAGATGCCCATCGAGGTAGTGGCAAACAGATGCAGCACCGTCACCAGCATGAACAGCGCCAGCGAGCCCTCGATGGGCACCTGCAAGGCGCCCCGCACGATCAGCAGCAAAGACATCAAGGCCGCCAGTGCCACGACCGAGCCCATCGCCCACACCTTGGCCAGCATGATCTCGGCCGGACTCACCGGCATCACCAGCAGGTGTTCGATGGTGCCGTGCTCGCGCTCGCGAATGAGCGCCGCCCCCGTCAGGATGATGGAGAGCATGGTGACGTTGTTGATGATCTCCATGAGCGAACCGAACCAGGATTGCTCCAGGTTGGGATTGAAGCGCATGCGCAAGGCCAGTCCCACCGGCGCATCGCCAGCGGCCTCGCTACGCCGCACGAATTGCGTGACCTCGTTGCTGACCATCTGCTGGATGTAGCTGTTGCCGGTAAAGGCCTGGCTCATGCGCGTGGCATCCACGTTCAACTGGACCGCCGGCGCGCGCCCGGCCAGCACGTCACGCTGGAAATCCGCCGGGATGTCCAAGACGAAGGTGAAGTCGCCCGCATCGAGCCCGGCATCAGCCTCGCGCGCCGTCACCAGCCGGGCCACCTTGAAATGCGGCGGATAGAACAAGGACGCAATGCGCGCCGACAGCGGCGAGCCATCATTGTCGACGATGGCGATGGCCGCATTGTGCAGGCTCTCCGGCATGGCCGTGGCGGCCACATAGATGGAGAGCGTGAAGGTGTAGGCGATCAGCACCAGCATGGCCGGATCGCGCAGCAAACTCCACAGTTCCTTGACGCCGAGACGAAAAATGTTGGACAGGCTGGCAGGCGCGCGGCGCATCTCATTGCTCCTGCTTCTTCAACAGCCACACCGACAACCCCAGGATCACCGGTGCGGCCAGCACCAGCGGCCAGAACGAGGCCCCCAGGTCACCCACCGCCAGCGCCTTGCTGAACACGCCACGGCTGATGGTGAGGAAATGCGTGGCCGGATAGACCTGTCCGATCAGCGCACCCATCCCTTCAAGCGAAGAGACCGGATTCAACAGTCCGGCGAACTGCACGCAGGGAATGATGGTGCCGATCATGGTCACGAAGAGGGCGGCAATCTGGCTGCGCGTAAAGGTCGAGGCAAGCAGCCCGAAGCCGGTCGAGCAGATGATGAACACCAGCGCCGCCAGCGTCAGCGTGAAGAGACTGCCCTTGACCGGCACCCCGAACACGGTCACGGCCAGCAGCGTCAGCATGGCGAAATTGAGCATGCCCAGCACCAGATAAGGCAGCTGCTTGCCCAGCAGGAATTCGGTACGCGTGACCGGCGTGACGTAGAGATTGAGGATGGAGCCCAGCTCCTTCTCGCGCACCACCGACAGCGCCGTCAGCATGGCCGGGATCATCATCAGCAGCAGCGGGATGATGGCCGGCACCATGGCCGGGAGGCTCTTGACGTCAGGGTTGTAGCGATAGCGCGTCTCGATGGTGGCCGGCTGCGCCAGGCGTTGACCCAGCCGGTGCGTGGCCATGTCGGCCAGCCACAGTTGATGCATGCCCAGCACGTAACCGCGCACGGTCTCGGCGCGCGTGGGCATGGCACCATCGACCCAGGCCCCTACTTCCACCGGCTTGCCGCGTGCGATGTCACGGGCGAAGCCGGGCGGGATTTCAATGGCCAGAGAGATCTCGCCGCTGCGCATGCGGCGGTCCAGGTCCTGGTAATCGCGGATGGGCGGCTGCTCGATGAAGTAGCGCGAACCCGACAGGTTCAGCGCATAGTTCTGGCTCAGGCTGGTCTGGTCGCGGTCGAGCACGGCATAGCTGAGGTTTTCCACGTCGAGGTTGATGCCATAGCCGATGATGAACATCAGGATCACCGTGCCCAGCAAGGCCAGGGTGGCGCGCACCGGGTCGCGCCGCAGTTCCAGGCTTTCGCGCTGGCTGTAGCTGAGGGCGCGGCCCAGGCTGGTGCGCAGGCGGCCATCGCCAGCTGGCGCGGGGTTCCGGGCCGATGTGACTTTTACTTCAGGCGCAGGCGGCATTGCGCCCTTCCCGGCCGCTTCTTCCAGGTACCCAATGAAGGCTTGTTCCAAAGTAGCCGACCCGCGCTGGCGGATCAGCTCCTCCGGCGTGGCGCTGACCAGCACGCGCCCGGCGTGCATGAGCGAAATGCGATCGCAGCGCTGGGCCTCGTTCATGAAATGGGTGGAGATGAAAATCGTCACCTGGTCGCGCCGCGCGAGATCGATCATCAATTGCCAGAACAGGTCGCGCGCGATCGGGTCCACGCCCGAAGTCGGTTCATCCAGGATCAGCAGCTCCGGCTTGTGCACCATCGCCACGGCCAGCGAGAGCCGCTGGCGGATGCCCAGCGGCAGGCTTTCGGGCAGGCTGTCCATCACCTCCTGCAGGCCGAAGCGCTGCGCCATCTCGTCGGTGCGCGCCGCGATCTGCTCCTGCGGCACGCGATACAGCCGTGCATGCAGCACCAGATTCTGGCGCACGCTCAATTCGCCATACAGCGAAAAGGCCTGCGACATGTAGCCCACACGCGCCCGCGTAGCCATGTCGCGCGGATCGACGGCCTGGCCGAACAGCCAAGCCTGGCCTTCACTGGCAGGCAGGAGGCCGGTCAGCATCTTCATGGTGGTGGATTTGCCGCAGCCGTTGGAGCCCAGGAATCCGAAGATCTCGCCGCGCCGGATGCGGAAGTCCACATGGTCCACCGCCACAAAATCGCCGAAGCGCATGGTCAGGCCGCGCGCTTCGATGGCGAACTCGGCTTGCCGCGCCGGGTCCAGCGGTGTCACCTGCACGGGCTGGTGGCCGCGCCGTTTATCGGGTGGCAGCAAGGCAATGAAGGCCTCTTCCAGTGCCGCCGTGCCGGTGCGCGCATGCAGCTCGGCAGGCGTGCCGGTGGCCAGGACCTGGCCGTCATCCATGGCCACCAAAAAATCGAAGCGGTCGGCTTCTTCCATGTAGGCCGTCGCCACGATGACGCTCATGCCGGGCCGCTGCTGGCGTATATGCGCGATGAGGTCCCAGAACTGCGCACGCGAGAGCGGATCGACGCCGGTGGTGGGCTCGTCCAGGATCAGCAGGTCAGGGTCGTGGATCAGCGAACAGCACAATCCCAGCTTCTGCTTCATGCCGCCGGAGAGCTTGCCCGCCGGCCGCGCCAGGAAAGGCGACAGGCCGGTGCCGGCGGTCAGCGTATCGATGCGCTGGCGGCGCTCCTGCGCGGACTGGCCGAACAGGCGGCCAAAGAATTGCAGGTTCTCCTCCACCGACAGCGTCGGATACAGATTCTTGCCCAGACCCTGCGGCATGTAGGCGATGCGCGGGCAGACCGCTTCACGATGCGCGGCCCGGCGCATGTCGCCACCGAGGACCTCCACGTCCCCTTCCTGCAGGGCACGGGCACCGGCCACCAGCGACAGCAGGCTGGATTTGCCCACGCCATCCGGCCCGATCAGGCCGACCATGCAGCCGGCCGGAATTTCCAGCGAGATCGCCTGCAGGGCCGGCTTCTGGCCATAGCGCAGCGACACGCCCGACAGGCGCGCCACCAGGCTTTGGCCAAGGCTCTCTGTCATTGCGGGACCTTCACCGCCAGCGTGGCGGGCCAGTCACGCGCATGGTCGGTCCGCACCCAGGCCACGCCGGGCAAGCCGGTCTTGACCAGGGTCAGGTGCTGGCGCAGCAGCGCCGGATCGATCTTCGCCTTGACGCGAAACATCAGCTTCTGCCGCTCGCTGGCGGTCTCTACCGTCTTGGGCGTGAACTGCGCGGTACTGGCCACGAATGAAATACGCGCCGGGATCACGTATTGCGGGGCGGCGTCCAGCACGATGCGTGCCTCGCCACCCAGCGCCAGCTTGCCGGCGACGGTCTCGGGAACGAAGAAGGTCATGTAGACATCGCTCAAGTCCACCAGGTTGAGCAGCTTGCCGCCCCCGCCCAGCACTTCACCCGGCTGAGCGATGCGGTATTGCACGCGTCCGGCGCGCGGGGCCACGAGCGTGCTGTCGTCGATGTCGACCTTGACGCGCTGGACCGTGGCCACAGCGGCCGTGACCGTAGCACGCGCACCGCTGACCTGGGTGCGTGCGGCAGCGACGGCGGCCTGGGCGGCGGTCACTTGTGCCTTGGCGGCGGTGACGGCGGCTTCCATGCTGAGCACGCGGGCACGGTCATCGTCCACTTCCTGCAGCGAGGAGGCGCCTTCCTTGACCAGCACCTCCGAGCGCGCCAGGCGACGCCGTGCCGCATCCAGCTCGCTGGCGCGCTGCGCGGCCTGGGCCAGCGCGGCCTGATGATCGCTCTCACGCACGGCCACTTGGGCCTCGGCACTGGCCACGGCCGAGACCGATTGCTGCTGGCGCGCCTGGGCCTCGTCGCGCTGGGCTTCCAGCGAGAGTACCTGCATGCGGGCCAGCGGCTGGCCGGCGCTGACGAAGTCGCCTTCATTGACGAGGATGGCATCGACCCGGCCACCCAGCTTGGTGGCCACATCCACTTCGGTGGCTTCGATGCGGCCGTTGCCGTTGACGAATCCCTCGCCGGGGCCGCTGTGGTGCAGGCGCAGCCAGGCATAGGCCGCACCGCCGGCGAGGAGCACGGCCAGCGCGGCGGCCAGCAGGGGTTTCTTGGCGTGAGGGAGCGTCATGGTCGGGGTCCGGAAGAAAGGGGGAAAGCCGCAGGCGCATTGCTGTCGCCACCCAGCGCCGCATACAGCGCCACCGACGAGGACAGCAGCGCACGCCGGATCTGCACCCGTTGCTGGCGTGCGCTCAGCAGGTCGCGCTGGGCATCCAGCACGTCGAGGAAAGGCGCAGCGCCGTTGTCATAGCGCAGCGTGGACAGGCGCGCCCGCTCGGTCTGCACTTGCACAGCCGTCTCGGCAATGGCCAGCTGGCGGGTCAGCCACTGGCGCGCGGCCAGCGCATCGGCGACGTCGCGGAAGGCGGACTGGATGGTTTTTTCGTAATTGGCCACGGCCAGGTCGCGCCGCACTTCGGCCAAGTTCAGGTTGTTGCGCAGGCGGCCTGCCGTGAAGATCGGCAGCGACAGGCTGGGCGAGAAACTCCAGGCATGGCTGCCATCGCGGAACAATCCGCTCAGTTCAGCGCTGGCCGTGCCGAGCTTGCCCGTGAGCGAAATGCCGGGAAAGAAGGCCGCGCGTGCCGCACCAATGTTGGCATTGGCCGCTTGCAGGCGGTGCTCGGCAGCGGCCACGTCGGGGCGGCGGGTCAGCAGCAGCGAGGGCGTGCCGGGCGGCAGCTCCGGGAACGCAGACTCCAGTGCCGGCCGCGCCTGGCCGACTGGCAGCTCCAGCGGCGAACCGACCAGCAGCGTGAGTGCATTCAGACGTTGTGCGCGTTGCTGCTCCAGTTGTGCGCCCAAGGCCTGGGCTTGCGTGAGCAGGGTTTCGATCTGGGTCAGGTTCAGGCGCGAGGTGGCACCGACCTCGACCCGGCGCGCAAAGATGCGATAGCTCTCCTGCCGGCTGGCGATGGTATCGCGGGCAATGGCCAGGCGTTCGTCGATCTCGGCCAGCTCCAGCCAGGCATCGGCCACCTGGGCTACCAGGCTCAGGGCCGCGGCACGGCGGGTGGCTTCGCTGGCCAACGCGGTTTGCAGCGCGGCGTCATCCAGGCTGCGCAGGCGGCCCCACAGGTCCAGCTCCCAGGTGCTCAGGCCCACGCCGGCCTGATAGGCGCTGCCGACCAGCGGGCGTCCGGTCAGGTTGAGGTCGGCCGGAGTGCGCGAGCGATCCAGGCCTGCCTGTGCGCCAACGGTGGGAAACAGGTCGGCGCGCTGGATGCCGTAGAGCGCCCTCGCCTCCTCGACCCGCAAGGCCACTGCCCGCAGGTCGCGGTTGTTGGCCAGAGCCTGGGTAATGAGGGCTTGCAGTTGCGGATCGCGGAACCAGGCTTGCCAGCCGAGTGCCGGTGCGGCTTCACCCGCGCCATCGGCCTGCTGCGGATAGTGCGCCGCCACCGGTGCAGCGGGCCGCTGGTAATCCGGCGCCATCGACTGGCAGGCCACCAGCAGGAGCGGCAAGGCAGCCAGCAAGGGACGGATTCGCAGAGAGGGTTCGCACATCGTGATTCTCGGCATCGGCAGGAAATGGAGCGACGGAAAGCTTCGTCAAAAGCTTCGTCTTGAGTGACCACATTATGAAGAGCCCTGCTGAAAACCCGATTGATGTACGTCAGGTTACTGACTGATGAGTCGGTAATTTATGAAGAATGTGACGGGGGGGAGGCCTGAGAGAAGGCGTCTGCGGGGGAAGTGCAAAAAGTGCGAAAAATGCGGAAAGACGCGCCGGGCAGCGTGGCTTTATTGCGCCACGCCGACCTGGTCGACGTAATGGCGCACTTCGGCGGCAACGGCGGTGAACAAGCTCTGCAATTCGGGCAGCTGCGGCTGGGCGCTTTGGGGCGGTTCGGCGCGGGACTGGGTTTCCACGCTCTTGAGCAGTTCGGTCAGCACGCCGGCCCCGACCAGGGCGGTCATACTTTTGAGGCTGTGTGCCTCGCGTTTGACCTGGGCTGCGTCATCGGCGCGGATGGCTTGCGCCAGCCGGTCGAAGGTGGCGGGAGCGCTCTGGGCGAAGGTGCCGAACATGTGGCGGCAGGCAGCGGCATCGCCACCCATGGCATCGAGCAAGGGTTCGGGGTTGATGTGCTGGTATCGGTGGTCGTTCACGCGTTTCTCCCTGTGGCCGACGCAATATACGCAAGATATTGCTCCTGTGCCAATTTGTTTTGAGCAGCTGGTCCGGCGTACGGGCGCGCCGGGTCGTGAGCGGTGACTGAAGTACGGTGAAGTGTGTAACGTAACCAAGCAGGTAACTGTCGTCAATCACAACCGTGGTGACGCACGCAAAAAACCGCCCGGTGAGACGAGCGGTTGATGGAAGTGCGGCCCTGCAGACGAAGGCCGCACCCTGCTGCAGTGAAGCGATCAGGCAGCGCGTTCCAGGCGCTGGATGTTGCTGTCCTCGGCGGCACCGATTTCGATCTTGCGCGGCTTCAGCGCTTCGGGGATTTCACGGACCAGCTCGATGTTGAGCAGGCCGTTTTCCAGATTGGCACCGACCACCTTGATGTGGTTGGCCAGCTGGAAGCGCTGTTCGAAGTCACGGGCGGCGATGCCACGGTGCAGGAAGTTGACCTGCTTGTCTTCCTTCTGCTTGCGGCCGGTGATCTTGAGGGTTTCGTTTTCGGTCTCGATGTCGATTTCGCTGCGGGCGAAACCAGCCACGGCCATGGTGATCCGGTATTTGTCCTCGGCCACCAGTTCGATGTTGTACGGCGGATAGCTGGGCTGATCAGCGCGCTGGGCGTTGTCGAACATCTGGGCCAGGCGATCGAAGCCGATAGCGGTACGGTACAGGGGGGAGAGATCAAAAGTACGCATAAAAATATCCTTTCAGTTAAGCGATGTTTTCGTCGCAGACCTCAACGTCGAGCATCTGCTGGTACCGATCTAGGGATGGGGATTTTGGTTTTCAAGGGATTTTTTCGAAAAAATTGAAGGTTCTCTATCCCGGCTTTTTCCTCATTGCAACTCGTTGCCGCATTCCATTAATCACGTTCGCTCGCGTGCGTACTTGTTACCAGTCAGGATGAACAGGTCCTAGTGGTGGGTCATGACCGAAAGGTCGAAACTGATCATGCACCTTGTGAGAGGCAAATAATTTATCAATATGCGCTCTCCCTCTTTTCTATAAAACAAATAGGCATCGAAGTGAGGCGTATGGAATGGATCGGACTTTTTCTCAATCCAACCCAAATTCAGAGATGCGATCTTTTCCGCCAACGAACGAGCATCCAGACACATAGGTACCACGTAGGGATAAGGAGACCTTCCGCGGCCCCACCAATCAAATCCGAAATAGCTGGCTTTGGGCACAACAGTAATTCCCGTTCCGAAATACCAGTCGACGGTGGCATTGCTAAAAACCTTGTACCACCTGCTGTCAGCATTAAGTGACGCAGGATATAGTTTTTCTGAATTCTGAATCGTCATATCAAAAATCTTTTCGATTTTTTCTTTCGACAGATCGTCAGCGGGTGTCCGCAACACTTGTATCAATTTTTCTTGAATATCATCGGGGGTGAATGGAAATGGCGGCTTCCACGCCCCTTGTGCCCATATTTCTTCAGCACTAACTTCTGGCTGTTTTATCGGGAGTGGTGGCATCACTGCCAGCGCAGTTTGATTGCAGGTGATTAGGGCCGCAACAAAAGCTAACAATAAAAAATCAGCCCTCAATTTGCTGTTCATTTTTTCTCCCAGAAGGATGCGGCATCGTCCTGTCGCACATCTTCTCGCATTAGCCTGACGTTTTGCTGAACCTGTCTAAAAGGTCCGGCAAGATCAGGAAGCGCACCTCCTATTCAAAACAACCGACATAAAAAGGGGAACTTGATTGTCATCTATTAAAGCAATTCCAGAGATTCCATTCACTGCCCCATCACTTGGCCTTATCATCGGTTTTTACTGTGCGATGCGACCCGTTGAGCAAGCTTCCTCGGTATCCAAATGTGTCTTGCAAATTCTTGAAGAAAACTTAAGGGCGCTTCCATCAGTACACAGAGCAGATCGGATAGCCGCTTGATCCAATAACGGTACTAAAAAAATGGTGAACCTGGTCTCGATCATCTGCTTGCTAACTATCCCCGCACTGGCACAAGCGCAAATCAACATCGGCTTCTACAAGCAAGAAAAGAGCGGCCTGAGCCTCTACACGACCGCCCCTCTGACGGCAATTCACAGGATTGCACTTTGTGCTGATCCGTCTGATAACCCGTCAGCTTGCCATTGGCTCAAACCAAATGAGTTCAAGCAAGCTGAACCAGTGGATGATGTCATGGCAGAGCAGACAGTGATGCACTACCGCATGAGCAGGCACATCAGTCCTGGCATCAAGACAGGACAGGGCATCGCGATCATCAACGCTGAGCAGGTCAGGCGCTCGGCCAACAGCAGCTTCATCGCAATCGCCCAGCGCAAGCACTACAAGATTCTGATTTGTACGGGTGTTGAAGGAATCAACCTTGAGCTGCTCGATGGCCCGCGCAAGCTTCACAGCCTGTATTTCTATCTCGGTTACGATACCCTTCCCACTTGTGAAAATACCGGGCCGATCGACGTCAAGAGCCAGTAAATCGGAATATCAAATCACTACCAGACATAGAAGACGTGCTGAAAGCCTTCCTCGCCACAATGGCAACAACAGAAGATGCCTCATGGATTCTTTATGTTGTCGCTCTTTTTCAGGTCTCGGTTGCGGTCCTTCATCTTGAAAAGCGGTTCCACCATCGGACCATATCGACCATCCTTCTGGTCGTCTCCGCTCTGCTGGTTCCACTGCTTTTGATCGCCGGGTTTTACATTGCAATGCGACCCGTCGCATAAGAGTCACCGTATTTCGAATGCGTCTTACGTCTGCCAGCCCCTTGAAAATTGCCGATCCAGCTCCAAGGCAACACGCTCGCGCTCGTTGCGCACCGCCTGCGCGCCCGCTGCCAGGCCCTCCATGACCGTAAAACGCAAGTCATGCAGCCCGACGGTCGCCAGCGCCACCTTCAGATAGGGCGTGAGGAAATCCGGCTGCCGCGCCGACGCGCCGGTGAAGCGCCCGCCGGAGACCACCGCCACATGCACCGGCCGGTCACGCAGCAGGCCCGCTTTGCCATCCGGGGTGATGGCAAAGGTCCGGCGCACCCGCACCACGTGATCGATCCAGGCCTTCAGGACCGAGGGCGCCGTGTAGTTGTGCATGGGCGTGCCGATCACCACCTGGTCAGCCTGCTCCAGTTCTTCAATGAGACGGTCCGACAGGGCCAGCGTGCCCTGCCCCGCATCACTGCCGTCCAAGGCAAAGGGGGAGCCCAGCGCATCGGCATAGACAGCATCGACATGCCCGATGCCGCTGGCGTACAGGTCACGCAGGATGACCTCGGCCTGTGGATGCTGTGCGCCAAGGCGCTCGACGATCTGACGGGACAGCCACCAGGCATTCGAAGCCTCCTGCCGCGGCGACGCAAGCAGATGCAGAATCTTCATGCGACAGCTCCGATAGCCTTGCCGAAGCGCAGTGAGCCAGTCAGCATGCCCTGGCGGAAATAGAAGCGCTGTGCCAGCGCATTGGCCATGCCGGTATCGAGCACGAGACGCACGCAACCGGCCTGGGCCGCCACCTCCTCCATCGCAGCCAGCAGCCGTTCGCCCCAGCGCTTGCCGCGCTCAGTACCGGCCGCCACCAGGTCATCGACATAAAGGAAAGGACCGTAGACCAGGTTCTCCTGGAAGCGGTAACCGGCGAGCGCAACGACCTTTCCCTGATCCCAGGCGGCCAGGATGCGGTAGCCCTGCGGGATGGCGCGGCCGATGCGCTGCAGGAACTCGTCGCTGTCGCGCAGGTGCGGACGCAGTTCGTGCATCACGGGAAAACAGGCTAGCTGGTCGGAGGCGCTATCGGCGTGGCGTAGCGCGTCGTCGGTGAGGCGCCAGTCGGGCGCAGGAGTGATTTCGGAAACTGGATCCATGGTAAAAGGGTCGATGCGATCAGAGTGGAAAGAGCTTCATCCTAATGAGCCGATGGCATAATCGGGAGATCCAAGAAATGACATTTCGACTGGTCCATGATTTCCCTGCCTCCCTCATCCTTGATCCGCCTCGACAGCAGCACCGGCGAAGCGTACTACCGCCAGATCTACGCACGCCTGCGCAGCGCCGTGGCTGACGGACTGCTGCGGCCGGGTGATCGGATTCCCTCGGCACGCGCACTGGCGGCCGAATTGGGATTGGCGCGCGGCACGGTAGAGGCCGCCTATTCGCTGCTCGCCGCCGAAGGCTACGTGGAGGCGCGCGGACAAGCCGGCACAGTGATCGCCGCCGGGGTCCGCCCGGCAGTGCAGGCAGCGGCCAGCAAGGCAACGGCGGCTCCTTCGCGGACATTGCCTGTGGCCGCGCGCCATCCTCTCCTGCCGGAAGAGGGACAGGCCGAACCCAAAGGCCCGCGTCCCTTCCAGATGGGCATCCCGGCGCTGGACGCCTTTCCGCGCAAGATCTGGGCACGCCTGGCCGCACGCGCAGCGCGGGCCACGCAAGCCGCCGACATGCTCTATCCCTCCCCGGCCGGACTGATGGCGCTGCGAACGGAAATTGCGCGCTACCTGCAATTGTCACGCGGTATCGATTGCCGCGCCGAACAGGTCTTCGTCACCTCCGGCTATCGCGACAGCCTCAACCTGATCACCCGCACCCTCCTCCAGCCGGGCGACAAGATCTGGGTGGAAGACCCCGGCTACGCCCCGACCGCCGCCCTGCTGCGCGAAGCCGGCATGCAACTGGCCGGCGTGCCGGTGGACGCCGACGGCATGCAGGTCGAGTACGGCCAGCGCCATGCCGCCCACGCACGCGCAGCCGTGGTGACGCCAGCGCATCAGAGCCCGACTTGCGTGGCCCTGTCGCTGCCGCGCCGCCTGGCCTTGCTGGAATGGGCCGCGCGTGAGCAGGCGTGGATCGTGGAAGATGACTACGACGGCGAATACCGCTACGTCAGCCGCCCCTTGCCCGCACTCAAGAGCCTGGACCGCGAGGACCGCGTCCTCTATGCCGGCACCTTCAGCAAGGTGCTGTTCCCGGCCATTCGCCTGGCCTACCTGGTGGTGCCGCAATCGCAAGTGGAGCGCTTCAGGCAGAGTGCGCAGCTCTTCTCCGGTGCCGCGCCGGCCCTGACGCAGCATATCGTGGCCGACTTCATGGCCGAGGGGCATTTTGCCCGCCACATCCAGCGCATGCGGCGCCTGTATGCCCAGCGCCGTACCGTGGCCATTGCCGGTCTGGAAGGCGTATTGCATTCCCATGTCCGGATCGATTCGCCGCCCGGCGGCATGCATCTGCTGTTGCGTCTGCAGGGCCGCCGCTCGGACCGGCTGCTGGCGGAAAAGATGCGCCAGCACGGCATGTTCAGCCGCGCCCTGTCGGAATGCCTGCTGGCACCGCGCCCCGGAGTGCCACCGATGATCATGCTCAGCTTCACCAACATCGACAGCCGCCGCCGTGCCGCCGAGCTGGCAAGGCGTATCCTGCCCCTGCTGGCACCGGTCTGACATGGACTAGTGCAAATCACCATTCTTGGCACTTATCGACTGGTCCATGCAGGTGCATGATGGCGACTCGTTTCCATCACATCCAGGAGCTAGTCCCCATGTCCGCCCGCATCGATCTCTACAAGAATGCCACCGCCGCCTACGACGGCCTGCTGGCCGTGAACCGTCATCTCAAGCAATGCAGCCTGCCCGCCGACCTGGTGGAGCTGGTGTTTTTGCGGGTGTCGCTGATCAACGGATGCGCCTACTGCATCGACAAGCATTCGCGTGACCTTCTCAGCAGCGGCATGCCGGTCGACAAGCTGGTGCTGGTCCCGGTCTGGCAGGAAGCCGGCCCGCTCTTTACCCCGCGCGAGCAGGCCGCGCTGGCCTGGGCCGAAGTGGTCACGCGCATCGACCAGACGGCCGCGCCGGATACGGATTACCAGGCCGTGACCCAGCACTTCACCGCACAGGAGTACAGCGAACTGAGCATCGCCATCGCGCTGATGAATGCCATGAACCGGCTGGCCATACCCGGCCGCATGCCGCCACAGGCAGCACGCGCCTGACGCGTTGGTGCGGGCGGGCCTCAGGCCGACTTCAACGCCGCCACCAGCGTGCGCAGCGCACTCTGCAGGCGCGGCTCCTTGAGCCGGGCATGCAGCCTTACCTGGGCCAGCGGCAGCTTGGGCAAGCCCAGGCGCTCGCCCACGTCCACCGCGCCGGGCGGAGCGCTGCGGTGGAGCAGCGCCGACACCGCCAGACCCGCACTGACCGCCGCCCCCACGGCCAGAATGCCGCCACCGACGAAGACCTCCACCCAAGGGATCCCCGCCGCATCGAGCCGCCGCAAGGACAGCTCGCGGACGCGGCAGGCCGAGGAAAACGTCGCCACCCGCAAGGCCGGACCGGCCCAGCATTGCGCATCGGGATGGGCGAACCAGCCGATGCGCTCTTCCATGACCAGCTTGCCGCCCTTGTCCTGCGGTTCGCGGCGCACGATGACGGCATCGAGCTCGCCGCGCTCATAGGCTGGCATCAGGTCATGCGAGGAACCCACGCGTACCTCCACCACCACGCCGGGATCGACCGCGTGGACCTGCGCCAGCGCACGCGGCAAGGTGGCGCCGGCCACGTGGTCGCTGATGCCGACCGAGAAGCGGACCGGCCCCTGGTCCAGTTGTTCCAGCGCGCGCTCATGCGCGGCCAGCAGGCTGCGTGCGGCCGGCAGGAACTGCTGCCCTTCGGCCGACAGGCGCACTTGGCGCGGCGTGCGTTCCAGCAGGCGACGGCCCAGCCGCTGCTCCAGCTTCTTGAGCTTGAAGCTGATGGCCGATTGCGTGCTGTCCAGCGCTTCGGCCGCACGGGTGAAGCTTTGCAGGTCGGCGGCCAAGACGAAAGCCTGGACGGCGTCCAGATCCAGCGGTTTATCCATGGTGAAGGGTCCTCACGGTCCGAAATCCATGATGAAGAATTTCAATCATTGAAATCATCAATCAGTGGTTTTTCAAATGATTGCGCAAGCATAGCATGCAAGGCATGGAGTGAACGCGCTCCGCCATTTCCATCACCCGCAAGGAGAACATCATGCCCCTGGTCCGCATTTCCGTATTGCGCGGCAAGTCCCGCAGCTATCGCCGCGCCATTGCCGACAACATCTACGAAGCCCTGCGCGAGAGTTTCAACGTCCCCGAGGAGGACCGCTTCATGGTCATCACCGAGCATGATCCGGAAGACCTGGTCTTCAGCCGCAGCTACATGGGCATGGCGCGTACGGATGACTTCGTGCTCATCCAGCTGACGGTCAGCAATACCCGCACCCAGGCGCAGAAGAATGCGCTCTACGCCGCCATCGTGGCGCGCCTGCAGCTGGACCCCGGCATCGGGCAGGATGACGTGATGATCAGCCTGGTCGAGGGCGACAAGGGCAACTGGTCATTCGGGCGCGGGCTGGCACAGTACGTGATGTAGCGCCGCCGGGCGCAGCGCCTGCAGGCCGCGCTGCGGCCTGCTAGGATGTCGCTCATCGTCATCACTGCGCGGCTACCGCGCTTCTTCCATGCCCCCTGCGACATCCTGCCTGCGGCAGCCTCTGCGACACCTCACCCGTGGCCTGGCGGTCGTGCTGCTGGCGGCCGGGCTGACTGCCTGCTCTTCCTCCAGCAAGTACTACGATCCCAACAAGAGCAATCGCACCGAGACGGGGTTTCGCAACAACTACCCGCAGCCCGAACGCGGTTCCCTCTTGAAATGGCAGTGGGAGCGCCTGACCCAGGGCCTGCCCAAGCCGCCCGAAAACAATTACCATTTTCCCGTCGTCAAGCCCGACCTCGCCTGGCTCAAGAGCAACCACGGCAGTCCCAGCGTGACCTGGATCGGCCATGCCACTGCGCTGGTACAACTGGGCGGCAAGAACGTGCTGACCGATCCGATGTTCTCGCAGCGGGCCTCGCCCTTCTCCTTCATCGGACCGTCGCGCAAGGTGCCGCTGCCGGTACAGATCAGCGAGCTGCCGCATATCGACGTGGTGGTGATCTCGCACAACCACTACGACCATCTGGACCAGGCGAGCGTGGAGCAACTGAATCTTCAGGCGGGCGGACCGCCGCTGTTCCTGGTGCCGCTGGGGGTGCGTGACTGGTTCCTGTCGCTTGGCATCACCAATGTGAAGGAAATGGACTGGTGGGACAAGACCGTGATGGACAACCTGGACATCTACTTCGTCCCGGCCACGCACTGGTCGGCGCGTGGCGTGTTCGACCGTTCAGAGACCTTGTGGGGTGGCTGGGTCATCCAGGCGGCGGCGCAGCAAGCGGGTGCCGAGCCCTTCTCGGTCTATTTTGCGGGGGATACCGGCTATTCGAAGGACTTCCGCGACATCGGCGAACGCTTCGGCCGATTCGATTTGGCGCTCATCCCCATCGGGGCCTATGCGCCGCGCTGGTTCATGCAGAACCAGCACGTGGACCCGGCCCAGGCCGTGCTGATCCATGAGGACGTGCGGGCCAAGCGTTCAGTGGCCATTCATTGGGGGACCTTCGAGTTGGCCGACGATCCGCTCGACGAGCCGCCCAAGGAACTGGCCAAGGCCCTGCGTGAGGCGGGGTTGCCGCAGGAGCAGTTTGTTGCGCTCAAGCATGGGGAGACGCTCAAGCTGGATCAGTAAATCGGGAATGCATCAACAACAAGGCCCGCATCGTTTCCGATGCGGGCCTTGGGAAGCATGCGATAGCGAAAACGCGCTACGGCTGCAGTGCGAACCGGGCTGAACTGATTACAGTTTGGAAGCGATCAGCTTGCCCAGGCGCTCCACACCGGCGCGGATCTGCTCCGGCGGCACGGTCACGAAGGACAGGCGCAGCGTGTTCTTCTGCGCCACGTTGGCATAGAACGGTGCGCCGGGGACGAAGGCGACCTTCTCCTGTTCCACTGCTTCGTTCAGCAGCGCGCCGGCATCGAGGTGCTCGGGCAGCGTCACCCAGATGAACATGCCGCCTTCCGGCTTGCTCCAGCTGCAGCTGGCCGGGAAGTACTGTTGCAGCGCGTCCAGCATGGCCTGGCACTGGTCGCCATAGAGCTTGCGGATGGTGGGCACGTGCTGGTCCAGGAAACCGTCCTTGATGGCTTCGTACACCACCATCTGGGTCAGCTGCGCAGTGTGCAGGTCGGTGGCTTGCTTGGCCTGCTCCATCTTCAGGATCAGCGGGCGCGGCGCCACCACGTAGCCCAGGCGGATGCCGGGAGTCAGCACCTTGGAGAAGGAACCCATGTAGATCACGCCCGACGGATTCATCGACAGCATCTTGGGCAGCGGTGCATTCTGGTAGCTCAGGGCACCGTAGGGATCATCCTCGATCAGCGGCAGGCCCAGGCGGGCACAGGTTTCCAGCAGCTTGAAGCGGCGCTCGGTGGGCAGGGTGCGGCCGGTCGGGTTCTGGAAATTGGGCAGAGAATACAGCATGCGCGCGCCACCGGCGATGGCTTCGATGGTCTCGGGTTGCAGGCCGAATTCGTCGCTGGGCACCGACTCGAACTTGGCACCATACAGCGAGAAGGCCTGCAGTGCGCCCAGGTAGCTCGGGGTCTCGACCAGCACCTTGCTGCCTTCGTCGATCATGACCTTGCCCAGCAGGTCCAGGCCTTGCTGCGATCCGGAGACCATCAGCACCTGTTCGGCAGTGATCTGTGCGCCATCGGTGGACAGCGATGCGGCGATCCATTCACGCAGCGGCAGGTAGCCATCGGTGGGGCCGTATTGCAGGGCCATCTTGCCTTGCTGGCTCAGCACGCGGTCGAAGGCGGTCTTCATGTGCTCGACCGGGAAGGTCAGCGGCGAGGGCAAGCCACCGGCGAAGGAGGTGATGTCCGGACGCATCGTCACCTTCAGGATTTCGCGGATGGCCGAGCTCTTCATGGCTTCGGCGCGCTGGGAGAACTGCCACTGCAGCGGTGCGGGATTTTCGAGTTTCATACGGGTCGTTCAGTCTGTGTTCGGTGTGTGATGTGGTCGGGCCGGGCGGCTTCTGTGGCCGCCACTGCCCTGTCATGCAAGGCGATCAGGCGATCTCGGCGATCATTTCGATTTCGACGCAAGCGCCCATGGGCAGCTGCGCCACGCCGAAGGCGGAACGGGCGTGCTTGCCGGCGTCGCCGAAGATTTCGCCGATCAGCTCGGAAGCGCCATTGGTCACCAGGTGGTGTTCGGTGAATTCGCCGGTCGAGTTGACCAGGCTCATCAGCTTGACGATGCGCTTGACGCGGGTCAGGTCGCCGCCACAGGCCGCCTGCAGGGTGGCGATCAGGTCCACCGCCACGGCGCGCGCGGCCAGCTTGGCGTCGTCGGTGCCGATGTCGCGTCCCAGCTGGCCGACCCATACCTTGCCATCCTTCTTGGCCAGGTGGCCGGAGAGGAAGACGGTATTGCCGGTTTGTGCATACATCACATAGGCTGCTGCCGGGGTGGCCACGGCGGGCAGTTCGATGTTCAGTGCTTTCAGCTTTTCATAGACGGACATGCGGTACTCCCTGTTGGACAGCGCCCGCTTGCGGCCAAAAGGCAAATGGCTCGCGCGTTGCGCGTTGACAAAATGTGAAAAAACAAGTGCTCGATTATCTCAAAAAACAGCCGCTTTAGCCCGACCCAGCTGAACTATTTCGGCTCGCAAACCCGGTCAGAGCTGCGTCAGCGGCTTGCCGCCCCCTGCCTGCGCGGCCTTCAGCGACGCACCGCCATGCGGCGGCCGATGGCCACCACCACGATCACGGCCAGGGCAAAGAGCATGTTGCTCGCATCCAGCGCCTCATGGGCGATCACCGCCGCGCCCAGCAGGCTCATGAAAGGTTGCAACAATTGCACCTGCCCCACCCGGGCGATGCCGCCCAGGGCCAGGCCCTTGTACCAGAAGAAAAAGCCGATGAACATCGAGAACAGCGATACGTAAGCAAAGGCCAGCCAGGCTGGCGACGAAGCGCTCACGCCGTACTGCCAGCCCAGCCAAACCGACACCGGCAGCATCACCGGCAAGGCCACCACCAGCGCCCAGGCGATCACGTTCTGGCCGCCCATGGTCTGCGCCAGGCGTCCGCCTTCGGCATAGCCCATGGCCGCAGTGACCACGGCGGCAAAGAGCGCGAAATCAGCCAGATGGAAACTGCCGCCCCCTTCGCGCAGGGCAAAGGCGATCACGATGCCGGAGCCCGCCAGCGCGGCCAGCCAGAAACCTTTCGAAGGCCGCTCACCGAAGCGCAGCGCGCCGAACAGGGCCGTGGCCAGCGGCAGGAGGCCGACCACCACGGCACCATGGGCGGCCGGGACATAACGCATCGCAATCGAAGAAAACAGCGGGAAACCCACCACCACCCCCAGGGCGGTGATGATCAGGCCGCGCAATTGCTGCCGGGTCGGGCGCGGGGCCTTGATCCAGGCCAGCAGCGCCAATGCGCAGACCCCTGCCACGACCGCGCGGCCGAACGCCACGAAGGCCGGGTTGAGCTCGGCCACCGCAATGCGCGTGAAGGGCAGCGTGAGGCTGAAGATGGCCACGCCGATCAGGCCCAGCCACATGCCGCGGCTTTCGTGACGGGCCGTGCCGGCGCCGGGCGCTGCTGCGGGGTGGCTGGTCTTGCTGCTGGCTTGCATGAAGGTCCCCTGTGGTCAAAACGCGTTATTGATATAAATGATTTCCATGTCCTGCTGCTGTTACAGCCAGATCGCCAGCGCCGAATAGAGTGTCAGCAAGATCATGACCGCCGCAAAGATCGTGCGCCACCGGGGCTGTTCGAGATAGCGCCGCAAGAGCGCACCGGCACCGGCCCACACCGACACGCAAGGCAGGTTGATGGCACAGAACACCGCACAGTAAATCAGGATGGCCAGCCATCCGGACTGCTTATGCAACAACGGCATGAAGGCCGAGGCGCCGGTGATGGCCATCACCCAGGCCTTGGGATTGGCGAACTGGAACATGGCGGCCGCCCAGAACGACATCGGCCGCACCGCCCGCTCACCCGCCCCGGAGACGGCCATGCGGCGCAACTGCCAGGCCAGGTAGAGCAGATAAGCGCAGCCCAGTGCCTTCAACAGCAGCACCACTTGCGGCACCGCCACCACCAGCTCGCCTATACCGAATGCGCATACGGCCAGCAGCACGCCGAAGCCGAAGGTGATGCCCAGCATGTGCGGCAGCGAGCGACGAAAGCCGAACCAGATGCCCGAGGAGGTCAGCATGATGTTGTTCGGCCCCGGCGTGATGGAGGAGACGAAGGCAAATGACATCAGCGGCAGCAAGGCTTCGATCATGCGTTTCTCCTTTGCGCGGCCTGCGCCAGCGACACCACCTGGGCCGGCGCCAGCAGTGCATCGGCGGCCGCAACGGGGCGCGCCAGGATACTGGCAAACACGTCATGGTCGACATTGCCGCCGGACAGCGTGACGCCGATCTTCTTGCCGCGCAACCGCGTGCGCAGTTGCAGAGCGGCCGCCAGCGCACAGGCCCCCGCGCCTTCGGCCACGTTGTGGGTGGCGATGAAGGCCAGCTTCATGGCGTCCATCACTTCGTCATCGGTCACCGCGACGACCTCGTCGACCTCGGAGAGCATCACGTCCAGCGACGCCTGGTCCGGTACGCGACAGGCGACGCCATCGGCGATGCAGGTCGAGACCGGTGCCTCGATCTTGCGGCCCGCTTCGAACGAGAGCTTGTAGGCCAGCGCATGCGCCGAGACCACGCCGATGATGCGCGTCTTGAGCCCCAGTGCATTGCGGGCCGCGACCGCGCCACACATGCCCGAGCCCTGGCCGATGGGCACCAGCACCACGTCCAGCTCGGGCTGGGCGGCGAACAATTCCATCCAGTAGGTCGACACGCCCGCCACCAGGTCGCGATGGAAGGAAGGAATCATGTGCAGCTGCTGCTCGCGGGCCAGGCGCTGGGCGTGCTCGCGGCTATCCTGGAATTCGCGGCCGTGTTCGATCAGGTCCACGCCGAGTGCGCGCATGGCGGCGTTCTTCTCGCGGCTGTTGCCCTCGGGCACGACGATGGTGGCGGGAATGCCGAAGCGGCGCGCCGACAAACCCACCGACTGGCCGTGATTGCCGCGTGTAGCGGAAATGACGCCGGACAGTTGCGGCTGCTGCCGGGCCAGGTGATGCAGATAGACCATGCCGCCTCGCACCTTGAAGGCGCCGGTCGGTGCGTGATTCTCATGCTTGACCCATACCTCGGCACCCAGTGCCTGGTTCAGCAGCGGCCAGCACAGTTGCGGGGTCGGGGCCATGCCGGCATAGACGATGCCGGCCGCCTGCTCGATCTCGCCCAGGCCGGGCAACAGTTCGCTGGCAGTACGCGGGGCTTGGCTGGCTTGGATGGACAGGCTGGTCATGACAATGGTCTCCTCGAAAAGATGCGAAACAAGAGCACTGATCAACGTGTCACCCGGCACTTTGCCGCCAGGCCACTTACTCTTGCATTGGCTGACATCCTAGCCGACAATACCAGTACAGTACCTATACACTTTTCCAAATAGTTTCAAACATTGTCACGGTAAAATGACCAATACAGTCAAGCATCTGCGCAGCATCCCGTCCAAGACAGTTGCCGCTGACGCCGCCCTCCCCGGCTGGCCCATGCTGGTACGCGAGAGCGGAGAATCGCTGGTGGACCAGATCGTACGCGGCGTGCGCGCCCGCATCGACGACAAGCTCCTGCGCGGCGGGGCACGCATGCCCTCGATCCGGCAGTTTGCGGATGCCCACGAGATCTCGCGCTTTACCGTGGTGGAAGCCTTTGACCGGCTGGTGGCCCAGGGTTATCTGGAGTCACGCCGGGGCTCGGGCTTCTTCGTCAAGGAACGGGTGGCCGTCGCCAACGGTTACGGCAACCTGGCGGCCCAGGCCGAAGCGGTGGCCGAGGCCGAACGCGGGCTGGATGTGGTCTGGCTGGTGCGCAACATGTTCCGCCAGATGCCGCCGCACAAGATGCCCGGTGGCGGTCTGCTGCCACCGGACTGGCTCGATGGCGAGCTGATCGCCAACGCCCTGCGCGCCATCAGCCGCGACAATCCTTCGCTGCTGCTGGGTTATGGGACGCCGCTGGGCTTCCTGCCGCTGCGCCAGCAATTGCAGCTGAAACTGGCCGAGCTGGAAATCGCCGCCGCGCCCGACCAGTTCGTGCTGACCACGGGCGTGACGCAAGCCATCGATACCGTGGCACGCCACTTCCTGCGGCCGGGCGACGTGATCTTCGTGGATGATCCGGCCTGGTTCCTGATGTTCGGTTCCTTTGCTGCACTGGGGGCCAAGATCGTCGGCATTCCGCGTCTGGCCGATGGCCCGGACATCGCCCAGCTGCGCGAACTGGCCGAGATCCACAAGCCCAAGCTGTACGTGATCAACTCGGTGCTGCACAACCCGACCTCGACCTCGCTGTCGGCCGCCAAGGCTTTCCAGGTGTTGCGCATCGCCGAGGAACATGACTTCATCATCGTCGAGGACGACATCTATTGCGACATGCATCCGGGCTCCGCCGTGCAGGCGGCCACCCGTATTGCGGCACTGGACCAGCTACAGCGAGTGATCTATCTGGGGGGATTTTCCAAGACGCTGTCGGCCAACCTGCGCGTGGGCTTCATCGCCACCTCGGCCGAACTGGCGCGCAGCCTGGCTGACCGCAAGCTGCTCTCGACGCTCACTACCGGAGAAATCGGTGAACGGGTGGCCTACCGGGTGCTCTCCGAAGGGCATTACCGCAAGCATGCGGAACGCCTGCGCGCGCGCTTGAACGGTGCGCGCGACAAGGTCATGCGCCAGCTGGAACGCATGGGCATGGAAGTCGGTGATCCGCCGCCCTGCGGCATGTTCCTGTGGGTCGATACCGGGCGCGATACCAACGTCATGACCGAAGAAGCGATGGAACAGGGATTCCTGCTGGCACCGGGCAGCCTGTTCTCGCCTGCGCAACTGCCTTCCACCCGCATGCGCATCAACGTCGCCGGGATGTCGGACCCCGGCATCTGGCGCTTCCTGGAAAAGGCGATGGATCGCTGACCATCGCCCCGTTCCCGCACGCAGCCCCGCTTCAGATCATCGTCACATCACATCAGGCAGTGACCAGGTGGATGCGGGCAATTTCCTGGTTGCTGGCGTTGTAGAAGGCATAGTCGGTCGAGCCGGGGAAGTAGACGTAATGGTCCGAGCCGTTGGCCATGATCTGCAAGCTCTCGGAGGTACTCATCTTGACCGTGAGGATCTTCGAGATGCCGCTGCCGGCCATGCCCATCTGACGCACATCGTCGGCCGTGATGATCACGTTGGTACCGCTGCCGGCACTGACGTCCAGCGTGGTGATGCCAGTGACCTTGCTGGAGAAGTTGCTCAGGTTCAGTGACGTCCCCAGGTCCGCAAAGTGCAGCGTCGTGACCCCTGCGCCACCGCTGATGCTGTTGATGTTGGAGGAGCCTGTGGTCTGGTTGACCATGTCGCTCTGGGCCCCTGCCGAACTGTGCGAACCGGCGCTGACGTTGATGAGGTTGTTGCCGCTGCCGACCGTCACCGAATTGTGGCCGCCATCGACCACGTTGAACACATCAGTGCCCGAACTCGCGCCACCGCCGCTCAGTACGTTGGTGGTCGCCGTGCCGCGTGCCGACAGCACGTTGGCCGCGCTGTTGCCGGTCAGCGTGCTGTCCACGTTGGCACTGCCTTCCAGATTGGCAATGCCGACATAGCTGTCGCCGCTGGCATCGCCGCCGCTGCCCCCCGCACCCGACACCAGGCTGGCCGTGATCGCGCTGCCGGTCGAATACAGGTAGCTGACCGTATCGCTGCCCCCTGCCCCGCCGTTGAAGACGTTGGCCGCGCTGTTGGCGTAGAAGGTATCGCTGCCGGCGCTGCCGGTCGCGTTCTGGATGTTGACGTAGGTATCCCCCGCCGCATAGCCGCCGCTGCCGGTGCCGTGATACAGGTCCACCACAACCGCCGTGCTGCCCGAGCGCGCGTAATTGACCGTGTTGTTGCCGGCCCCGCCATCAAAGGCGTTGGCCACGCTGCTGGCATAGAAGGTATCGTTGCCCGAGCCGCCGGTGAGGTTGGCGATGTTGGTGAAGGTATCGCCCACCGCATAGGTACCGGTCGCCGCCAGCGTATTGGTGAGGTCCACCGTCACGCCGCCGGTATCGTACTCGTAGCTGACCGTATCGACCCCGCCGCTGCCGCCATCGAACTTGTTGGCCTGGGTGCTGGCCTTGAACAGATCGCTGGAGGCGCTGCCGATGACGTTGTCGATGTTGACCAGGATATCGCCCTGGGCGTCGCCGCCGGTGCCGGTGCCGTTCTTGAGGTCGATGGTCACCGCCGCTCCCGAACCGGCATAGGAGGCATAAGTGAAGGCGCGATTGGCCAGCACCGCGGTAATGGTGTCGGCCCCGCCGCCGCCTTCCAGCACGGACTGCGTCCCCACCGTGGCAAAGCCGGTCAGCGTGTCGTTTTGGGCACTGCCGACCACGTTCTCGATGGCGGTGTAAGTGTCGCCCTGCGCATAGTTGCCGCTGCCCACGCCGGTGGACAGGTTCACCGTCACGCCGGTGCTGTCGCTGCTGGTGGAGAGCGAATAGTTGACCGTATCGGAACCACCCGCGCCGCCGTTGAACTTGTTGGCATTGGCGCTGGCGAAGAAGGTGTCGTTGAGACTGCTGCCGATGACGTTGTCGATGTTGAACAGCGTATCGCCCTGGGCATCGCCACCGGTGCCGGTACCGGCCTGCAGGTTGATGCTCACACCCGCTGACGAACCGGCATACGATGCGTAGGTGTCGGCACGGTTGGCCACCACCGCAGTGAGGCTGTCGGCCCCCTGGCCGCCGGTCAGCACCGAAGTGACGCCGGCCGTCGCGTAACCGGTCAGGGTATCGGCCCAGGCGCTGCCGATCACGTTCTGGATGTTGGCATAGGTATCGCCCTGGGCGTAGTTGCCGCTGCCGATACCGGTCGAAAGATTCACCGTCACGCCGGTGGAGCCGTTGCTGCTCGGCGTACCCGCATAGCTGACCGTATTGGAACCAGCGCCGCCGTCCAGGAAGTTCACTGCCTGGCTGGCCACGATGGTGTCGTTGCCGCTGCCGCCGGTGGCATCCTGGATGTTGGCGTAGGTATCGCCATTGGCCAGGCTGCCCGTGCCGCCGCTGCCGGTACCGGTGAGCAGGTTGATGGTTTCATCGGCGGTCGAGTTGACGTAGCTCACGCGGTTGTGCAGCGAGCCGGTGCCGCCATCGAGCGCGTTGGCCGCCGCGCTGGCGATGAAGACGTCATCGGCGGTACCGCCGGTGGCGTCCTGGATGTTGGTGTAGGTATCGCCGTCGGCCAGGCTGTTCGCGCCACCGCTACCGGTGCCGTTGAACAGGTTGATGGTTTCGGAGACGGCCGAGGTGCTGTAGTTGACGCGGTTGTGGGTGCCGCCACCGCCATCGAATTTGTTGGCCGCGCTGTTGCCGTAGAAGGTGTCGTTGCCGCCACCACCGGTGACATCCTGGATGTTGATGTAGGTATCGCCATTGGCCAGGCTGCCCGTGCCGCCACTGCCGGTGCCGGTGACCAGGTTCACGGTTTCGTCGGCGCTGGAATTGGCATAGCTGACCAGGTTGTGCGAGGTCGACGTACTGGTACCGCCGTCGAAGAAGTTGGCCGCGCTGTTGGCGATGAAGACGTCATCGGCCGAGCCGCCCGTGACATCCTGGATGTTGGCATAGGTATCGCCATTGGCCAGGCTGTTCGCGCCGCCGCTGCCGGTGCCGTTGAACAGGTTGACCGTTTCAGCCACGGTGGAGCTGCTGTAGTTGACGCGGTTGTGGCTGCCGCCCCCGCCATCGAAGAAGTTGGCGGCCGTCGTACCGTAGAAGGTGTCATTGCCGCTGCCACCGGTCACGTCCTGAATGTTGGTGTAGGTATCGCCATTGGCCAGGCTGTTGGTGCCGCCGCTGCCGGTGCCTGCGATCAGGTTGACGGTTTCGTCGGCCGTGGAGTTGGAATAATTGACCCGGTTGTGCGTGCCGCCATCGCCATCAAAATTGTTGGACGCACTGTTGCCGTAGAAGGTGTCGTTGCCACTGCCACCGGTCGCATCCTGGATGTTGGTGTAGGTGTCGCCGGCGGCAAGCGTGCCGCTGCCCAGTCCCGTGAAGAGGTTGATGGTTTCGTCAGCTGCGGAGTTGACATAGCTGACGCGGTTGTGCGAACTGGCCGTGCTGGTGCCGCCATCGAAATAGTTGGCCGCCGCGCTGGCCACGAAGAGATCGTCAGCCGAACCGCCGGTGGCGTCCTGGATGTTGGTGTAGGTATCGCCATTGGCCAGGCTGCCGGTGCTGCCCGTGCCATTGCCGGTGAACAGGTTGATCGTCTCCGCGACGGTGGAGGTGCTGTAGCTGACCCGGTTGTGGCTGCCGCCGCCGCCATCGAAATTGTTGGCGGCAGTGTTGCCGTAGAAGGTGTCGTTGCCACCGCCGCCGGTGACGTCCTGAATGTTGACGTAGGTGTCGCCATTGGCCAGGCTGCCGGTGCCGCCACTGCCCAGTCCGGTCACCAGGTTGACGGTTTCGTCAACGGTGGAATTGGTATAGCTCACCCGGTTGTGCAACGAGCCGGTGCCGCCATCGAAATTGTTGGCCGCCGCGCTGGCCGTGAAGACGTCATCGGCGGTACCGCCGGTCACGTCCTGGATGTTGGTGTAGGTATCGCCATTGGCCAGGCTGCCGGTGCTGCCCGTGCCGGTCCCGGTGAACAGGTTCACCGATTCGGAGACGGTGGAACCGCTGTAGTTGACCCGGTTGTGGCTGCCGCCACCGCCATCGAAACGGTTGGCCACGGCATTGCCGTAGAACGTGTCGTTGCCGCTGCCGCCGGTAGCGTCCTGGATGTTGGTGTAGGTATCGCCTGCGGCCAGGCTGCCGGTACCGCCACTCCCCTGGCCGCTGATCAGGTTGACCGTTTCATCGACACTGGAATTGGCATAGCTGACGCGGTTGTGCGTGCCGCCGCTGCCATCGAAATTGTTGGCCGCGGCATTGGCGATGAAGGTGTCATCGGCGCTGCCGCCGGTCACGTCCTGGATATTGACGTAGGTGTCGCCATTGGCCAGGCTGCCCGTACCGCCCGTGCCCACGCCATTGAACAGGTCCACGGTCTCGGCCACGGTCGAGTTGACGTAGCTCACGCGGTTGTGCGAACTGGCCGTGCTGCTGCCGCCATCGATGAAGTTTGCAGCCACGTTGGCGATGATGAGGTCATCGCCCGAACCGCCGGTCACATCCTGGATGTTGGTGTAGGTATCGCCGGCCGCATAGGTGCCGCTGCCGCTGCTGGTGAAGAGGTTGATGGTCTCGCTGGCGGTCGAGTGCGCATAGCTGACGCGGTTGTGCAGCGAGCCCGTGCCACCGTCGAAATTGTTGGCCGCGAGACTGGCGACGAAGGTGTCGTCGTAGATGCTGCCGGTGAGGTCCTGCACATTGACCAGCTTGTCGCCGGCCGCATAGCCACCGAAGGTGCCGCTACCGTTGCTGAAGCTCAGGTCCACCGTGACCGCGGCATCCGAGCTGGCATAGCTGACGCGGTTGTGCGAGCTGGCCGTACTGGTGCCGCCATCGATGCTGTTGGCCTCGCTGCTGGCGATGATCACATCGTCCAGCGCGGAGCCGATCACGTTCTGGATGCCGGTATAGGTATCGCCTGCGGCAAAGCCGCCACTGCCACTGCCGGTCACCAGGTTGACGGTGACGGCTGCCGTCGAGAAGGCGTAGCTGACCGTATTGGAACCGAGCCCGCCAGCGAAGACGTTGGTGTTGTTGTCGGCGATGAAGGTGTCATCGTAGGCCGAGCCGATCACGTTCTGGATGCCGCTGTAGGTGTCACCGCCGGCGAAGCCGTTGCTGCCGGTGCCATGGAACAGGTCCACGGTGACGCCGTTGCCGTCGCTGGCCTTGGCGTAGCTGACCGTATTGGTGCCGCCCCCGCCGACGAAGTCGTTGGCCGCCAGGCTGGCGATGAAGGTGTCGTTGCCGGTGCTGCCGGTGACGTTCTGGATGTTGACGTAGGTATCGTTGTCGGCATAGCCGCCGCTGCCGCTGCCCAATACCAGGTCCACCGTGACCCCGGCGTTCGATGCGGCATAGCTGACCCGGTTCGAGCCGGCCCCGCCGTCGAAGTTGTTGGCCGCTGCACTGGCCACGAAGGTGTCATTGCCGACACCGCCGGTGAGATCCTGGATGTTGGAGAGCTTGTCACCCTGCGCATAGCCACCGGACGTGCCGGTGCCATCGGTGAAGTTCAGGTCCACCGTCACTGCGGTGGTAGAGGCGGCATAGCTGACGCGGTTGTGGTTGGAGCCCGCGCCATCAAAGGTATTGGCGTCGGCGCTCGCCACGAAGGTGTCGTCATAGGCGCTGCCGATCAGGTTCTGAATGTTGCTGAAGGAGTCGCCCGCCGCGTAGTAACCGCCGGTACCGGTGCCGATGGCATTGGTCAGATCGACCGTCACGCCACCGGTCGAGAAGATGTAGCTGACCGTGTTGGAGCCACCGCCGCCGTTGAAATTGTTGACGTCGGCGCTGGCAATGAAGGTGTCGTTGAAGGCGCTGCCGATCAGATTCTGGATATGTGCCAGCACGTCGCCCTGGGCATAGCCGCCGGAGGTGCCGGTGCCGTCGGTGTGGGTCAGGTCGACCGTCACTGCGGCATTGGAGTTGGCATAGCTGACCGTATCCGAGCCGCCCAGTCCGCCGTTGAAATTGTTGGCGGCGGCACTGGCGATGAAGGTATCGGAGTAGGAGCTGCCGACGATGTTCTGGATGTTGGTGTAGGTATTGTTCTGCGCGTAGCCGCCGCTGCCGCTCATGGTGATCATGTTCACCGTGACCGCGCCGGTGGAGGCACCGTAGTTCACCGTATCGGAGCCACCGCTGCCGCCATCGAAGTGCACGCTGTCCACGCCGGCGATGAAGACGTCATCGAAGGCCGAGCCGACCGCATTCTGGATGTGGTTGTAAGTGTCGCCTTCAGCATAGCCGCCGGTGCCGCGTCCGGACACGAAGTTGATCGACACGCCGGCCGTCGAGCCGGCATAGCTGACGGTATCGCTGCCGCCGCTGCCGCCGTCGAAGCTGTTGGCGTCGGCGCTGCCGACGAAGGTATCGTTGAAGGCGGTACCGATCACGTTCTGGATGCGGACGTAGGTATCCCCCGCCGCCGCTCCGCCGCTGCCCACGCCGCTTTGCAGGTTGACGTTCACGCCGGCATTGGAGCTGGCGTAGGACACCGTATTGGAGCCCGATCCCCCATCAAAACGATTGGCCTCGCCACTGGCGACGAAGATGTCGTTGTAGTCGCTGCCGATGACGTTCTGGATATGTGTATAGGTATCGCCCTGCGCGTATCCGCCCGTACCGGTGCCAGTGACCAGGTTGACTGTCACGGCACTGTTCGAGGAAGCGTACGACACTGTATCGGACCCGCCGCTGCCACCGTCCAGTCGATTGACCGCCGCGTTGGCGACGAAGGTATCGCTGAAGGCACTGCCGCGCAGGTTCTGGATGTTGCTCAACTGGTCGCCCTGGGCATCGCCGCCGGTGCCGGTGCCGGTCACCAGGTTGACCGTCACGCCAGCCGATGACCCGGCATAGCTGGCCGTGTTGACGTTGGTGCCAGTGCTGTTGACGCCGCCCACGATCTGGTCGGCACCCGCGCCGCCCTCGAAGAAGGTATTGCCGGTGCCGCCGATGAGGACGTCGTTGCCGGTGCCGCCATAGATCACGTCATTGGCGTTGCTGCCATAGACGGTCACGCCGCCATTGCCGGCATGGATCTCGTGCGGCAGGCCCTGGGCCGGCAGGACCAGTACCGGGTCGCCGGTGGCCGGATCGAGATAGCTCAGGTCGCCATAGCCGGTGGCATCCTTGATGGCCACGTGGCGCGTGTCGTTGAGGGTGAGCTGGCCATTGGAGGTGGCCACCACGGTACTGAAGCTCAGATCGAAGGCCTGGTGTACCGGTGAGGCTGAATTGGCTTCCACCGTACTGTACTGGAACTGTAACGGGAAGTCGGTCTGGCCGGCCGCCACCGTCATCTGGAAACGTCCGCCACCAAGGTCGGTGCCGTTGACGATGGACATCCCCGCCGGCACGCCCGAGACCGTCACCGACAGCACCGTGCCATTGCCGGTGATGGTGACGTCGAACACCTTGATGAAGGTGCCGGCATTGTTGCCCGCCGCGTAAATGGTATGCACGCTGTCGGGCGCATTGATGACCTGGGTGCTGAACTGCAGCGGCAGGCCGGCGTCGGTGGCCGAGACCGGAATGCCGCCGCTGCCCAAGAGCGTGTCGCCGGTCTGCGTGGTGGTGGCCAGGTTGACCAGCTTGATCGCCATCGACGGTTGCGAGGGATCGACCACGATGGTAGATGGCTTGCTGCCCGGACGTTCCGGCGGCAGTTGCGGTTCCACCGGCTTGACCGGCGCTTCGTTGGCGTTGGGATTGGCGGTCTGGGCAATCACCGATTGCGGCTGGACCGGTTGCGTGGTCGGCTGCGATTGCGAGGCCGCTGCGGCGGCCGCCGTGCTGGTCACGGTCGAATGGCTGGTGTCGCCGGCCGTCAGCGGGCCGGTGGAATTGGCGGTCTTGCCGGTGCCGCTGCTGCTGGTCAGCGAGGCGGCGTTGTCACTGATGATCTGGGCGAACTGGGTCGCGCCTTCACTGCCGACGCTGGCCGAGTTGCGGTCCACCGTGACCTGCTGGGCCGGGGCCACGTTGGGTGCAGAGGCGACCGGATCCGAATTGAGCACGCGCGACTGGTCGTTCGGCTTGAGCGAGATCTTGCCCACGGTATCGAGCAGCTTGCCGGTATCGGCGCTGGTGTCGGAGAACCTGACCTTGGACTTGTCGTCCATGGCTTCCATGGCCCCGCCGGCCAGCACCACCTTGGTGCCGTCGGCCATGTGCAGCACCATGTCCACGTCGACCACCTGCACGTGCTGTACGGCCGCGCGGTTGGCGCTGACCTGGAAGCTGCCGGCCTGGTCGGGCATGACCACGCGCACGGGTCCTGCTACCTTGTCCGCGGAGTTCGCTTGTGATGAGCTTGCGGTTGCCATGTTTCCTCGCTATCGAAGATCGTTCGGATGTCAAATCTGAATCTGAAACTGAATCTGGTTCGGGGTGACCCTGCCGGGCAGCGTCACTGCAAAATCTGGTCGCGCGGTCCGTCTGCCACGATGCGCCCGCCGTCGATGACGATGATGCGGTCCACGTGGCGCAACAGCGCCGGGCTGTGGGTGGCCACCACCAGCGTGCGCGGGCCGGCATACGCCGCCAGTCGCTCGATGATGCGGGCCTCGGTCTGCTGGTCCACGCCGGTAGTCGGTTCGTCCAGCAGCAGGATGCGCGGGGTGCAAGCGATCACGCGCGCCAGTGCCACCATCTGGCGCTGGCCGCCGGAGAGATTGCCGGGGGCCTTGATGGCCTGGTCCAGGCGCAGCTCGCCGCGCGCGATCAGGTCATCCAGCGAAGACACCGCCAGCGCCGCTTCATAGACCTGCCCCGGCACGCGGTCGCCCACGAAAATGTTGGCCGCTACCGTGCCATCGAACAGGAAGGGTTCCTGCGGCTTGAAGCCGATGCAGCGCATCCGCACCTCGGGGGCATAGGCCGTCACGGCCACGCCATCGATGAGGACATGCCCTTCGTCGGGCTGGTGCAGGCCGGCCAGGGCACGCAGCAGCGTCGACTTGCCCGAGCCGGAACGCCCGACCAGGCCGACCTTCTCGCCGGGCTGGATGGTCAGCGAGATGTTTTTCAAGGTGGCGTTTTCCTTCTGGTCCAGGTGCAGCAGCAGATTGCCGACCTGGATCAGGCCGCGCATTTCCTGGCGCAGCACATCAGCGGCCGGCGTCTCTTTCTGCTCTTCGAACAGCTGGTCAAATTCGGCACGGGCGCGGCGGAACATCTCGATGCGCCCCAGGAGTGCTGCCAGCGACGACAGCACCGTGGTGGCGCGGCTGATCAGCAGCGAGCAGGCAATCAGCGCGCCGACGGTGAGCAGGTTGTCTTCCACCAGATAGACGCCGACCACCAGCGTGGCCACCGCGATGAAGGTGTAGCCCACGGTGGAGATGGCATAGCTGGTATTCATCCAGAAGCGGCTCTTGGCCTGGGCCACGGCATTGGCACCGGCATCGGCCAGGAAGGCGCGCATGAGGCGGTCCTGCAGCGGCGTGGTCTTGAGCGTTTCCATGCCGTAGACGATGCTGGCCAGCTTGTCCACCTTGCCGGTACCGGCCTTCATGGCCGCATGCGCATAGTCATTGGCCGGGACTTTGAGCAGCAGCTGCATGCCGACCAGCAGCGCCCCGCCCACCAGCAGCACCCACACCATGTGGCCGCCGATGAGGCCAAGCACCACCAGGTACAGCGCGAGAAACGGCAGGTCCACCAGCAGCAGCATGTAGTTGGACGAGAGCAGGTCGCGTGCGGCCGAGAGATCACGGTAACGCGCCAGCACCACGCCCACCGGTGCTTGTACCTTGGCCGTCAGCAGGCGGCGTGCCGAGACTTCATCGAATTCGCCATCCAGGCGGCCGGCCAGTTGCTCGGTGTAATACACGCGGATGATGCGCAATACCAGCTCCAGGCCGATGAAGAGCAGCATGCCCAGCGTCAGCGCCCAGAGCGTTTCCGGGATGTGGTTGCCCAGTACCTTGTCGTAGATCAGCCGCGAATACAGCGGCATCAGCAGGCCCAGCAGGTTGACCAGGATGCCGGCCACGATGATCTCGACGAAGCGGCTGCCATAGGCGCGCAGCAGCGTCAGGTAAGTGGGATCGGCGCGCAGGTCCGTGCGGACGTGCGGCTGATCGATGTGGACCTGTTCGCTGGCGTTCATGGTGCGTGGCGTTCGTCGTCAGACCGCGATCAGGCCTGGCCGCCGCGGTTGGTGGCGGTGATTTCGCGGATCGCTTCGCGCAGTTCCAGGCGCAGGTCCTTGACCATGGTCTGGCGGCCGGTACGCATCTCGTCGATGACGGTCTGCCAGTTGATGTTCTGGCGCATCAGGGCTTCGGTGATGGAGGTCAGCGATTGCGGGATGGCGCCCAGGTTCTTGACGCGGTCGTTCTGCATCGCCATGTGCTTGGCCAGGTCGATCTGCAGCTGGCGTGCGGAGAGCGCATCGCGCGCCATGTTGCTGGAGTTCTCGCCGATGGTGTTGCCCAGTTCGTTCAGGCGCGCGGCCACGGTGGCCTGCAGTTCGCCCTGGTACTGGATCGCTCCCATCTCGTCGGCCAGGCGTACCGAGATCTGGTTCAGCAGTGCCGGCAGCTGCGCGATGTTCTGCGCATTCTTTTCGTTCATGTTGGAGATCTCGCCCTGCTGCGCCTGCAGCGAACTGAGCGCGGTGGACAGCGCCAGCTGGCCGGCCTGGATGGTGGAAACGATCTGCGGCATCACTTCGAAGGTGCGGTTGGCGATGTCGCCGTTGACCGAGAGGCGTTCTTCCAGCGAGGACAGGCTGTCGGAGAGATCGCGGGCGGAGGTGATCTTGGTGTTGATCAGCTGGCCGACGTTGCGGATTTCTTCCAGCGTCTGCTGTGCGGTCTCGTGCATGCGCGGGCCGAAGGCCACCAGCTGGCGCAGGCTGCGCGATTCTTCCATGCTGTCGTTGAAGAGCTGGACGATGTTGTTGAGGCGGTCGTTCAGGCCTTCGAGCTTGATGCCGGCCTGCAGCGAGGCTTCCGAACTGTTGCGCGCGGCCATGATGGATTCGCGCTGCAGCACCATCAGATCCTGCAGGAATTCGGCGAGGAAGGTTTCGGAGACACCCTGGCGCTGCGTGGCCGCCGGGCCGCTCATGTCATGCACCACGTGCTGCACCATGTCGCTGATGCATTCGCGGGCGCGCGTGACCAGCTTCTTGCTGGCCGCGCGCAGCGGCGTCAGGGTCAGGCCCAGCGCCAGCGAACCGATCAGGCCGAACATCGAGGCCGAGAAGGCGGTGCCCATCGAGGCCAGCGGCTTTTGCAGGTCGGCCACCAGGTGCATGAAGGAGGCATCCATGTCGCCGGCCGTGCTGGCCTTGCCGAAGCCGTCGATCAGGGCGGCAGTGCTGACCAGGGTTTCCAGCAGGCCGATGAAGGTACCGAGCAGACCCAGCGCGATCATGAAGCCGGTCAGGAATTGCGGGAATTCGGTCTTGGCTTCGAGGTGCGCGCGCAGGTCGTGCAGCGAGCCTTCGATGGTTTCCTGTTCGATACGGGAAGTCAGCCGGCCCTTGGTGCTGGCCACGGACACCAGCACCTGGCCGATCTCGGTGCCTTCGAATTCAGGCGCCTTCACCAGGCTTTCCATCGATTCGCCGGCCTTGGTACGGTCGTAGAACTGGATCAGCTTGTCGTATTCCCAGTTGACGCGGTACAGGTTGTAGAAGATCAGCGCAATGCCGAACATCGCCACCGCGATGATGAACAGGTTCAGGAAGGGATTGATCTGGATCGCATGCCCCACGAATCCCCGGAACAGGAAAGCGCCCAACAGCAGCAGGAGCGTCGGGATGGCGGCAAGTGCGTAGAACTGGCGAAGGTTTTTCATACGTGCGAGGTTCCGGAGAAAAGAACGCAGGGAAAGTGGATGGTGCAGAAAACGTCAACCGCCGCAAAGCCTTGGTGGATGTGGCTTTGCGGCGAGCAATAAAGCACTTCAGGCAGTGCGGCGCGGTTCATCGCGGCTCCCGCAGGGCACCCTGACCGAAGCGCGACAGCGGCGACATCAGGTACTGCCACACCGTGCGGCGGCCGACGATGATGTCGGCGCTGGCGGTCATGCCGGGCATCAGGGCCAGCTTGCGCTGCAGCTCGTTGTCGCCGCGCTGGACGGCGATCTTGATGCGGTAGCTGCGCTCGCCGCGCGGATTGTTTTCATCGGGGACGGTGTCGGCGCTGATCTCGGTGACCACGCCTTCCATGGCGCCATACACGCCGTAGTCATAGGCCGAGACCTTCACGCGCGCCTTGGCCCCGGTGGCCAGTTCGGCGCGGTCAGTTGGGGAGATGCGGGCTTCAATGACCAGCTTGTCGTCACTGGGGGTCATCTCGATGATCGGGTCGCCGGGCCGCACCACGCCACCCACGGTATTGATCATCACGCGGTTGACCACGCCATCCATGGGCGCTTTCACTTCCGAGCGCGATACGCGGTCGTTGCGCGATTTGATTTCTTCCTGCAGGCGCGCCAGTTCGGTTTCCGCCGCAGTGAGTTCGGCGCGGGCATCCGAACGGAAGCGCGATGAGGCTTCGCCCATCTTGGCCTGCGATTCGGCGATGGCCGCTTTCAGGCGCGGGATCATGGCATCGTTGGCCGAGAGCTTGCTCTGCGCATCCTGCACGCGGGCGGCGGCCTGGATGTCTTCCAGCTGCGAGGCGGCATTGCGCTCGAGCATGTTGTGGATCAGCTTGTACTGGCGCTGTGCCAGGTCCAGTTCGCTGGCCTGGCTCTTCTGGCGGCTGACCGCTTCGCCCAGCTCGGCCTGGCGTTGCGCGGCCTGCTCGCGCAGCACCGACATTTCCTGCATGAGCTTGGCCGAGCGCGCGGCGAAGGCGGCCTGTTCGCTTTGCACGGCGGGGTCATCGTGGTCGAGGTCGGCCGGCATCTGCAGGCTCGCAGCCCCCGCCGCTTCGGCCGAGAGGCGGGCGATCTTGGCACGCAGGCCGAGGATCTTGACGCGGCCTTCACCGAGATCGGCATTGGCACGCACATCGGCAATCGAGATCAGGGTCTGGCCCTTCCTGACCACCGCGCCCTCGCGCACCAGGATGGCGGAGACGATGCCGCCTTCCAGATGCTGGATGACCTGATTGTGTTCGGAGGCGACGATGCGGCCACTGCCGCGCACCACCATATCAATGGGCGCCAGCATCGACCAGATCACCAGCAAGGCCAGCAGCAGCGTGCAGGCCAGCACTGCCAGGCGCGGACGCGGCATGGCCTGCAGCTCGCCCAGGCGGCGGTCCAGGCGCGGTGCCACGCGGCGCATGAAGCCCTTGCCGCGGGAACTGATCCCGTGGCCGGTGCCGGGCTTGAGCGAGAGCGTCATTTTGCCGAGGCCTGGTATTGCACGATCACGCGGGCATCATTGCCGCTGCCGTTTTCATCGGTGGCCACGCGGCTGGTGACGCGTTCCTTGTCCACCCCGGCATCGATCAGGTAATTGCGGACCGCAACGGTGCGATAGTAGGCACGCCGCCGGCTCTCGCTGTAGGCACCGCTGCCGATCACGCCGGTGACCACGATCTTGCCCTGGCTGGACTTGGCGCGGCGCACCCAGTCGCCGATGCTCTTGTCCAGCGCTTTGCTGCCCTCGTCATTCAACTGGGTAGAATCGGCATCGAAGTTCAGGGTCACCGCTTTTTCGTTGGCATCGATGCGCAGGCCGGGCGCGACTTCCTTGTCGTTGGGTTCGGTCTTGACCTGGATCGCATTGGGGCTGGAGGGTGCGGCGGCGCTGCGCAGGCTGCCGTTGTCGGACTGCAGGGGCGGCGCGGCCAGCTTGGCTTTCAGGCTGGCCACTTCGCGTTTGAGCTGCTCGATTTCCTGCGCTTTCTCGCGCTCGCCGGCCGTTTCGGCACTGTTGATGCTGGTGCTGTCGGCGGTGGCAATGGTGTCGGTCTTCCTGGCTTTGGATTCGCCCACGACCTGCGTCTGGCCCTGCGAGATCAGCTTGCTGACCTTCATCTGCGCCAGCTTCTGCGAGTAGTAGAACAGCGTCACCACGAACACCACCACCACGAAGATCATCACCAGCACCACGTTGGACAGCGCGTCCACGAAGCCTGGCCAGAAGTTCTGTTCCTTGCCGCCCTCCATCATTCCCCCGTCTTGTTGGCCGCCCGCGTGGGCAGGGTTTCCAGTGCCGATGCGCGACCGGTGTTGCGCAGGATCTGGTAGCTGATATCGGCCTGCTGGAACAACAGGTTGGCAAAGTCCATGCGCGCCTGGTAGGCCTGCTGGTAGGCGTCCAGCACATCCAGCAATTGCTTGCTGCCGGTGGAGAGCTGTTCCAGGAAGACATCGGCCACGTTGGCATTGGTGAGATAGGCCTGGCGCGAGATCTCCATGCGCTTTCTCACCGCGCCCAAGGTGCGGTAATTGATCTCGATCTGCTCACGCAATTTGCGTTCCAGGTCGAGCGCGGTGTTGCTCTTTTCCACGTACTTGGCACCGGCCTGCTTGCTGTAATACATGTCCGAGCCGCCATTGAGCAGGTTCATGCTCACCACCATCATCAGGCGGCGGTCGGTGGTCAGCTGCAAGGTGTTGTCGGTGGTGTCGATGGCACCGCCCGCACCGCGGGTCTTGGTCTGGGTCCATTCCAGGGCCAGCGTGGGCGAGAACTTGGCGCGCGCCGATTTCAGTTCCTGGTTGGCCGCATCCACGTCGCGCCGCGCGGCCCGCACGCCGGGGTTGGTCTCGTAGACATCCTGCAGGGCCAGCTTGGAGGTGTCCGGCACGGTCGGCATCATGTGGTCCGGCACTTCGATCTGCTCGATCTTGCGGCCGGTGATCTGGTTCAGCGACACCATGGCGCTTTCCAGCGCGCCTTCGGCCTCGGCCACGGCGGACTGGGCCGTGAGCGAGCGGCCGCGCACGCGTTCGAAGTCGATGCGGCTGGCGCCGCCGCCTTCGAGGCGCTTGCTCATGTAATCCAGCAAGGCGCCCATGCGCTGGGCGTAGCTGCGCGAGAACGACAGCGTGGCATACGCGCGCATGACGTCGTAATACGCCTTGATGGCGTTGTAATACAGGGTCTCGCGGGCATCGTCACGGCGCAGGTCGGCGGCGTCGGCCAGCGAGCTGCTCTTGCGGTAGTCGTAATACGAACCGGGCGCGAAAATGGGCTGGCGGCCGATCAGCGTCACGTCCCAGCGCTTGTGGTACGAGGCGCGCTGGATCAGGCCGGTATTGGGATCGATCACCGAAGACGGCGACGAATATTCATTGCCCTTCTGCGCCCGCAGGTCCAGCGTCGGGCCGAGCTGGCCGGCCGTGGCCTTGGAGGCATAGCGCGCCTGGTCCGCTTGCGCGGAAGTGGCGGCGTAGCTGTAACTGTTGTTGAGCGCCAGGTCGAGCACGCTGCGCAGGCTCAGGTCCGGGACGGTCTCGCCCTCGGTGACGATGCTGATTTGCGGCAGCACGATCTGATTGCCCGAGAAGCTCGGATCGGACTGGCGCAGCAACAGCAGGATTTCATCCTGGGTCGAGGGCGGCGGGGTGTCGGCCGGCAAACCCGGCAGGCGGTAGTCCGTCGCCGATGGGCCGGCAGGATCGGCACCCAGCCGGATTTGCGGCGGAGCATCCAGTTTGTTGTCGAAGGTGGCCGGCGCGGCCGGTGTGGTTTGCATTATGACGGCGTCGGCTGGCGGCTTGTCAGCCGCCTGGGGCGCGGAATGCGCGGCCAAGCCCAATGAAACGCCCAGTATGAAACGCTTGCTTTTGAGAACTCTCATCAACACGATCAGCCGGTATCCCACCGGCCTCCCCTACCCAACCCGCATCCCAGGAAAGAATCGGCAGCCCTCGCTGCGATTCCCGTCATCAAGCCGGGGAGACTCCTGTTCTTTTTATGAGGGAGCGCCGGCTTGCACATCCGTTCGATCAGTCCGATCGAATTTGTTACCATTTTGTTAAAACAATTTTATCACCGGCGGATTGCAACTCAATTACAAATAGCCAGGAAAAATCGTTTAATTTCAATTGACTTGATAAAAGTTAACTTCGGCAATTATGGTCAGCTTGTTGCAGACATGCCATCAGGAAATACGCGAATGCTCACAAAGTGAACAAAAACACCAAAAATTGCGGTTGAAAAACCACAAGTCTCTCCCTATATCCTGCCCACAGACGATTACCTCTGCCTATTTCACTCATCCATTTCTTCAATTAAGGACAACCACATGGCAACCGAAAAACAGACCATGGGCTTCCAGGCCGAAGTCAAGCAACTGCTGCAATTGATGATCCACTCGCTGTATTCGAACAAGGAAATCTTCCTGCGCGAGCTGGTCTCCAACGCCTCCGATGCGGCCGACAAGCTGCGCTTCGAGGCGATCAACAATGGCAGCCTGTTCGAGGACGATCCGGAACTGAAGATCAAGATCAGCTTCGACAAGGCGGCGCGCACCATCACCATCTGCGACAACGGCATCGGCATGAACCGGGACGAAGCCATCTCGCACCTGGGCACCATCGCCAAGTCGGGCACCAAGGAATTCTTCTCGCGCCTGTCGGGCGACCAGCAGAAGGATGCCGCCCTGATTGGCCAGTTCGGCGTGGGCTTCTATTCGGGCTTCATCATCGCCGACCGCATCACGGTCGAGACGCGCCGTGCCGGCACCCCCGCTTCCGAAGGCGTGCGCTGGGAATCCGAAGGCGCGGGCGACTTCTCCATCGAGCAGATCACCAAGCCGGGCCGTGGCACCGACATCATTCTTCACCTGCGTGAAGGCGAAGATGAATTCCTCTCCGCTTGGCAACTGAAGTCCATCATCCGCAAGTATTCCGACCACATCTCCCTGCCGATCCTGATGAACAAGGAAGAATGGGATGAGGAAAAGAAGGAAACCGTGCAGAAGGACGAGCTGGAGACGGTCAACCAGGCCAGCGCCCTGTGGACCCGCAGCAAGTCGGAGGTCACTCCCGAGCAATATGAAGAGTTCTACAAGCACGTCTCGCACGACTTCGGCGCGCCCCTGGCCTACACCCACAACCGCGTGGAAGGCCGCAGCGAATATACCCAGCTGCTCTACATCCCGGCGCGCGCCCCGTTTGACCTGTGGGACCGCAACAAGCGCGGCGGCATCAAGCTGTACGTCAAGCGCGTGTTCATCATGGACGATGCCGAGCAACTGATGCCGGTGTACCTGCGCTTCGTCAAGGGCGTGATCGATTCGGCCGACCTGCCGCTGAACGTCTCGCGCGAGATCCTGCAGGAGTCGCGCGACGTGCGCGCCATCCGCGACGGTTCGGCCAAGCGCGTGCTGAGCCTGCTGGAAGAGCTGGCCAACAGCGAAGACCAGGCGCAGAAGGACAAGTACACCACCTTCTGGACCGAGTTCGGCCAGGTGTTGAAGGAAGGCATCGGCGAGGATGCGGCCAACAAGGAGCGCATCGCCAAGCTGCTGCGCTTTGCGTCCACCCACAATGACAGCGATGTGCAGAATGTTTCGCTGGCCGATTATGTGGCCCGCATGAAGGAAGGCCAGGACAAGATCTACTACGTCACTGCCGAGACGTACCAGGCCGCCAAGAACAGCCCGCACCTGGAAATCTTCCGCAAGAAGGGTGTGGAAGTACTGCTGCTGACCGACCGCGTGGACGAGTGGATGCTGTCCTTCCTGACCGAGTTCGAAGGCAAGGAACTGGCCTCGGTGGCCAAGGGTGGCCTGGACCTGGGCCAGCTGGAGAACGAAGCCGAGAAGAAGCAGCACGAAGAGACGCAAGCCGAGTACAAGGAGCTGGTCGAGAAGATGAAGACCGCCCTGGGCGACAAGGCCAAGGAAGTGCGCGTGACCTTCCGCCTGACCGATTCCCCGGCTTGCCTGGTGGCCGACGAGAACGAACTGTCGGGCAACCTGGTGCGCATGTTGAAGGCAGCCGGCCAGGCGGCACCGGAATCCAAGCCCACGCTGGAAATCAACCCGGACCACCCGCTGGTGCAGCGCCTGAAGTACGAAGAAGCGCGCTTCGACGACTGGTCGCACATCCTGTATGACCAGGCCCTGCTGGCTGAAGGCGGTGCACTGGCTGATCCGGCCAGCTTCGTGAAGCGCTTGAACGACATGCTGCTGGCCATGGCCGCCAAGTAAGTTCGTTCATCTGCCGGACCATGCCGGCAGGCCGTCATGGCTTGATGGCAGCAGCGCCGCCTGCGGGGAAACTCGCAGGCGGCGTTTTCATTCATATCGGCTTGCAGCCACGATGCTGGCTGGTTAACATCGGCCTATGGAATTGCACTTCATCAATCCCCGCAAGAACGCCCTCGCCTATCTGGTCAAGATCCTCTCCGGCTGCCTTATCCTGTGGTATGGGCTGCGCGCGCTGGGCATCGAGGAGCCCTACTGGGCCATGATTTCGCTCATCATCGTGACCGAGCCGGACATGACGGTAGCCAAGGCCAATTTCCGGGCGCGGCTGATCAACACGATTTCGGGCTGCATCGTTTCCTGCATCGCGCTGGTGGTGTTCGGGCCGACCTTCCTGGCCATGCTGGTAGCGCTGACTGCAGCGGTGGTGGTGGCCATGCTGCTGCAGAACTATCCGAGCAACTGGCGGCTGGGACCGGCGACCGTGGTGATCCTGCTGTCGGCGGCCTTCACAGGTAACGGCCTGAGCCAGGAACTGCACCTGGCCTTGATGCGCGTGGGGGAAGTGATCATCGGCAGTACGGTGGCGCTGCTGCAGACGGTGATCTACATGTGGTTGCTCAAGGTGCGCAAGCCTGAGCCGAAAGATGAGGCAGCTGGCTCCTGATGCCCTCTCAGAAATTGCAGGTCCGCTGCCAAAGAGGTGAAGCAACAGGCGAAAAGGCCGAAAAAAAAGCAGGGCCGCAGCCCTGCTTCTTCATACGCTTCGCAAAAATCAGTGCGTCACGCGGGTGGTACGGCCGTTGGAGAGCAGACGCACGCGTTCACCGATGCGGAAAGGTTCATCTGCATCCTGGGTGATGGCACGCAGCTCGCCGTTATCCAGGCGCACGGTGATTTCCAGGCCAGGACGGTTGTTCAGGTGGGCTTCGGCCTGGTTGCCCAGAACGCCACCTGCCAGCGCGCCCACGATACCGGCCGCCAGGGCACCATTGCCGCCGCCGATGTTGGAACCGGCCGCAATGCCGCCCAATGCTGCGCCGCCGAGGGTGCCGACACCGCTCGAACCCTTGTCGATGGTGACGTTGCGGATCGACTCGACCACGCCCATGCGCACGGTCTGCTCACCCTGCGCCTGGCGGGTGTTGTAGACGCTGGCCGAGTTGGGGGTTACTGCGCAGCCGGCTACCAGGGAGCCCAGGGCTGCGATCACAATCAATTTCTTCATACTAAAAACTCCGACTGAGAACTGTTTGGCCCGTCTCCGGGCAGCGGGGGGATTCGAGCGTCCGCGCGAACGCAACATGATCGCGCATCCGGCGCGGAAGCACACATTCCTTTACATCTTAATACAAAGAGGCCGCGCGTCGACAATCGTTCCCGCAAGGGCGTCTTCAGTAGGCGATGTGCCAACGCCGGTACAGGAAAGCCAGCACAAACAAGGGCCCGACCAGCAGAAAACGCAGGTCCTCGAAGAAGGATGGCTTTTTGCCTTCAATGCGGTGGCCGATGAACTGGCCGATCCAGGCCAGTACGAAAACCGTGGCCGATACCGGCAGGACCGCTCCCAAGGGCAGCCGCGCCAGCACCACCAGCATTACCGCCGACATGGCCAGCATGCCCACCGCAAAGGGCGGCGACAGGCGCAGATACCAGGCCAGCGTAGCGGCAGCCACCAGCAGGGCCACGGCTGGCGACACGATCCAGCACAGCCCCAGCAGCGAAAACACGATGGCCGGCACGCAGATGCAGTGGATCAGTTCATTCATCGGATGGCGATGGCTCTCGGCATAGCGGGCCAGCAGTACATCGATGCGGCGCGGTGAAACGGTGCTGTCCATGGTGAGCTCCCTGATCAATGGCCGGCCAGACGTTCAGCGGCCACCGGAAACGTCGATGAAAGTCCCCGTGGCGTAGGAAGATTCATCCGACAGCAGCCACAGGATGGCGTGAGCCACTTCCTCGGCAGTGCCGCCGCGCTTCATGGGGACGGCATCCTTCAACCGGTCGACACGACCCGCCTCGCCGCCGCTGGCGTGGATATCGGTATAGATCAGACCCGGACGCACGGCGTTGACGCGGATGCCCTCGGCCGCCACTTCCTTGGCCAGGCCGATGGTGAAGGCATCGATGGCCCCCTTGGAGGCGGCGTAGTCCACGTATTCACCGGGCCCACCCAGCTTGGCGGCCATCGACGACAGGTTGACGATGGCCCCGCCCTGCCCGCCGTGGCGGGTGGACATGCGCTTGACCGCCTCGCGCGCGCACAGCAGGCTGCCGGTGACGTTGGCGACCAGCACCCGGGTGATGCGTTCGGCGCTCATGGCGTCCAGGCGCGACTGGTGATCCAGGATGCCGGCATTGTTGACCAGGGCGGTGACGCGGCCCAGTTCCTGGTCGGTGGTGGTGAAGAGGCGCAGCACGTCCTCCTCTTTGGAGACATCGCCGGCGACGGTAATGGCGCGGCCGCCCGCAGCACGGATCTGACCGGCCACCGACTCGGCGGCCTCGCGGTTGGAGACATAGTTGACGCAGACGGCGTAGCCGCGCTGGCCCGCCAGCACCGCGGTGGCCGCGCCGATGCCACGGCTGCCGCCGGTGACGATGATGACCTTGTCTGTCATGTTCTGTATCCCTTGTGTGAATGGCCCGGCGCGTGACGCCAAGGCAGCTTACGCTAAGATGTGAATTCTTGTGCATTTTGCCGCAAGCCTGACGCTTCTGCAGCCGCGCCATTGTGCCCGGATGGCGAGGCCGATGGAGCTTGCTGAAATTCTTTTCATCCCGGCCATTTACATGCCTGCTCGCCGCTCCTTTGCCGCCTCCCCTTCGTCTGCCCATGATGCCGCCCGCGCTGCCGATACGGGCACTACTGATCCCTTGCTGGCCAGCTTTGCGCCGGTAGTGGCGCAGGATACGCGCATCCTGATCCTGGGCAGCCTGCCGGGAACGGCTTCGCTGGCGATCCGGCAGTATTACGGCCATCCGCGCAATGCCTTCTGGCGACTGGTGGGCGAAGTGATCGGGGTTGACCTTTACGCGATGGACTATGCCGCCAGGCTTGCCGCCTTGCTGCAGCATCGCATCGGCCTGTGGGACGTGATCGCCCAGGCCAGGCGCATCGGCAGTCTCGACAGCGAAATCCGGGATCACAGCGGCAATGATTTGCTGACGCTGATCGCCAAGCTGCCGGCATTGGAGACCATCGCTTTCAATGGCGGTACCGCCGGCAAGATCGGGATCAAGGCGCTGGGCGCCAAGGCGGAAAACTATCGGGTGGTGGTGTTGCCGTCGAGCAGTCCGGCGCATGCGGCGTTGGCGTATGAGGACAAGCTGGCCCGCTGGAAGAGCTTGGCAACGCGCGATCACTCATTCAACAAGGGCTGATGGACAATGCCGGGCCGATTTCACTTCCGGAAGAACAGATAGTCATAAAACTCCCCCGACAACCCGCCATTGAAGATCAAATACTGCAACGCCTTCGCGAAAAACACGATGGCGCAGAAGACGATGGCCAGCTTCAGGCAGAGGATGAGGTTCTTGAACATGGCGCAAGTGTAATGGAGCACCGGCCGCCAGCGCACCACCCCGACGGGAAACGCACGAAAAAAAACCGCCCGGCCAGACGGCGGGCGGTGCACAGAGCAACGCTTGCAGCGGAATTCAGAACGCCGGCACCAGCGATCCCTTGAACTCGGTCTCGATGAACTTGCGCACTTCCTCCGACTGGTAGGCCTGCACCAGCTTCCTGGCCCAGGGCTTGTCCTTGTCCTCGACGCGGGTGGCGATGATGTTGGCGTAACGGCCGCGCGGATCTTCCACGGCGATGGTGTCCTTCTGCAGGGACAGGCCGGCCTTGTAGGCGTAGTCATTGTTGATCGAGGCGGCCGCCAGGTCGTCCAGCGAGCGTGGCAGCTGCGCCGCATCCAGTTCGATCAGCTTGAGCTTGCGCGGGTTGTCGATGATGTCCAGCGGAGTGGCATTGACGCCGTTTTCGCCCACGCCCGGCTTGAGCTTGATGAGGCCGGCTTTCTGCAGCAGCAGGAGCGCACGGTTGCCGTTGGAGGGATCATTCTGGATGCCAACCTGCGCACCGTTGGGCAGTTGGTCCACCGACTTGAACTTGCGCGAGTAAATGCCCAGCGGGGCCGTGATGGTCAGGCCGACCGGCACGATCTTGTAGCCACGTGCTGCAATCTGGCTTTCCAGGTAGGGACGATGCTGGAAGGCATTGGCATCGAGGTCGCCGGAGGCCAGTGCCGCATTGGGCTGGAGGTAGTCACTGAAGACCACGGTCTGGATCTCCAGGCCGTCACGTGCGGCGACTTTCTTGACGACGTCGAAGATGGCTTCGGCACTGCCGACCGAGATGCCGACCTTGATCTTGTGCTTGTCCTGTGCGCTGGCGCCGTGCGGTGCCAGGACCAGCGTCAGCGCAGCAGCGGCGGCGATGCGCTTGATGATTGCAGCCAATGGCATGGTAACTCCGGAAATGATGAGGTCCGCATCCTCACATACGCGCGCGCCCGGCAGAAGGAATGAATTCGCATGTCGATATGCGCAAAGCGTGCAGCGGCCACTGGCAGGCTCCCAAGGCAAGGTATCATTCGGCATCCGCAGGCCGCCTCCCCGGCTGCCGCGCCGTTTCATTCATATCATGCTCATCCGAAGAAAATCCATCGAAGCCCAGGCCAATACCAAGGCCGGCCCCAATCGTCGCCGTCACCAGCTGGAAGCCGACGCCAGCAAACCGCGCAAACCGAAATATGCCCCGGTCACGCTCTCCGAGCTGGAAGGCGTACGTTATCTGCATTTCGGCACCGAATGGGTACAGGGCGCGATGCGCATTCGCAAGCCCGACTGGATCGAGCTGGAGTACGCCCAGCAGATGATGGCCTGGATGCTCTTCAACCGCACGCCGCGCCATATCGTGCAACTCGGGCTCGGAACCGGAGCGCTGACCAAGTTCAGCTACCGGCAATTCCCGCAGGCACAAGTGACGGCGGTGGAGCTGAATCCGGCCGTCATCGCCATCTGCCACAGCATGTTCAAGCTGCCCGAGCCGGACGAACGGCTGATGCTCATCGAAAGCGATGCCATGGATTTCATCGTCCATGCTGCCACGCACGGCATCATCGATGCCCTGCAGGTCGATCTCTACGACGCCACCGCACGCGGGCCGGTGCTGGACACTCCCGAGTTTTACCAAGCCTGCTATGACAGTCTGGCACCGGGCGGCGTGATGACGGTCAATCTCTTTGGCGATCATCCGAGCTATGCCAAGAACCTGCGGGCCATGGAATATGCCTTCGATACCGTGGTGTCGCTGCCGGAAGTCCATGACGGCAACGTGGTGGCACTGGCCTTCAAGGGCGCGGTGACGTTCGATTTCCCCGAGTTGTATGCGCGTGCGGCACTCATCGAGAGCCAGACCAGGCTGCCGGCCAAGTCCTGGGTCAATGGCATCAAATCGGGGTTATAAGGCAAGCGATGTAAAAACGAGGCCGGGCGTGGCGTGGACGCCGAAGAGATAAAATATTTTCATCTTTTCTCAAAAAAAGCTTGCACCACCCCGACCTCCCTCCTATAATGCGCTCTCTCTTGCAGCACTGAGGCAACAACGAAGTGCAGCAACG
>NZ_JAKYWT010000002.1:1184460-1317105 GCF_023952535.1 Herbaspirillum sp. WGmk3
GGGCGTTAGCTCAGCTGGTAGAGCAGCGGACTCTTAATCCGTAGGTCCACAGTTCGAATCTGTGACGCCCCACCAAAATTTCAAAAGGCCTCTCAACCCGAGGCCTTTTTCACTTCCCGGTTGGCCTGATCGTTTCAGGAACACCACGGGGCGTTAGCTCAGCTGGTAGAGCAGCGGACTCTTAATCCGTAGGTCCACAGTTCGAATCTGTGACGCCCCACCAAACTCAAAAGGCCTCGCTTCGCGAGGCCTTTTTCTTTTTCCAGCCGAACTGAATGCAGCGCCTCGGTTCACGCTATTCAGCTGCAGTCATCTCCCCGTCGGCACCCTCCTCATCTTTTTCGCCCAGGAAGGGCCAACCTGCTGAAATCTGGCAGCCATACGTAGCGTCGTATGGCTGCAGCATTCGATTCGATCAGCTTGACTGTGGCACGTAAAGCCGATCAACCATTGGGTAAAACGACCAGTGACGAAATCGTGTAAGACACCCATGCGGCAAAGATGAGATAGCAGCAGAACAACGACCCGTACAGGATCAAGCTACGTCTGTTCTCCCACCGGTGTCCGATCAGTGCCCAGGCTGCCAGCGGAAGCAAGATCGCAACCATGGGCAATGAGAACCTGTTTTCAACGGCGGAAATCGAGGTGACCGCACACCAGCCCAATACTGCCGCAAGAAGCAACGCCATGAACACAACGCTTGCCCTGGGCTTCGTACCACCGCGTTGCTCCCAGACCCGGATATCTCTTGCCGCAGCAAAAAAACCGACAACGCCCCAGAACAAGACGGTTTGGGAATACAAGAAAAGCACTGGACGGTATTTCGGACGCAGGTCGTAGATGTAGCAAAACAGATAGTCGAAATCGAGCGCGCTGAAGAGATGCAAGAACATCGTGCGCACACCCAGCCACGGATGGAGGAAGTACCAGGACAGGTCGGGTACCGCGTTATTGAACCAGATATTCGGGTACACCATGGCTGGCGGTCCGTTCCCGGTCATGTTCGTTCCATATTTGATCATCAATATTCCTGACCTGATCTGAAACGAACCAAGCTTGAAGACCGGAAGGAACGTAAGCTCATCGAAAAAGTGATAGTTGATGATGATCTGCGGCAGCACTGCAAGGAAGAAACCCAGCAGCAAAGCTGCGCCGAAACGCAGGAGATGCCACCCGCGACCTTGACGTTCACTCCATGCGAACAAGCCAAGCAAGACCACGGGCATGGCCAGCCAATAAAGATTGGCCGGGCGCACCATGATGCCCAATCCGAGCAGCACGCCCATCAGGAATACCCGGGCTGCACTCAACCCTGACGATTGCATGTGGACGATCAACGCGGCGATAAAGATCAGAAGGCTTACGGACATGCCGTCGGACAGAGAAATGGCGAGATACGGATAAAGAAATACATTTGCTGTCAGAGCAAAGAAAACCAGATTTCCTACCCGCAGCGAAACCAGTTTTGTCAGGTTTCCCGATAACAGAATCACCGCCGAAAAATAGACTGCCAACTGCACCGCGAACAGCGCGATTCCCTGGTCAACTGCAAGCCAGCTGGCCGCGATATCAACAGCGGCAATGAACAAGGGATAAGCGTAAAGACGTAGCTTGCTCCATTCGTGCAGCGCAAAGCCGTGCTCGGCATAGAGCTGACCTATTTTTGTATAGGCGTAGGCATCGGCGCAATTGCAAGGATCGAAAATGGCGCGGTATTGCTGAGTGAAAGCAAAATAGGCAAACCCGATCGCCATGAGGAGCACCGCAGACTTCAGCAACAGGATTTTGCTGGCAGAATTGTTTAACATCGATTTTGTATTTTTCCCAAAAGGTTCTGACGTTCCGTAAGCGCCGTTTTCAGTTCAGCGATACATGTCCGGGGATGCATATTGCCTGGTACCCATGGTCGAAGAGGTAATCGCGACTTGGGACGCCAACATCACCAGCAGCACCGACCAGACAAACCATTTCCGCAACCGCATTGTCTTCCACGCATCCGGCAGAATGACATTGAATGCAATACTGCAATAGAAAAGCAATTGGAGCGGCAAAAAGAAGCGGGTCTCGACCGCGCCCGGAATGATCGCCATTACCGGCAACAAAATGATTCCAATCCAGATCCAAGGTGATTTCTCTTGAGTGATATGGGGCAGCATCCCATCTTCGGCACTCGCGTCCGGCGCAGCACGGCAATGAAGACGGTGGCTAAAAAAACCGTACAGCGCTGCCAATACCACCAAAAAATTCAGGAGGGAAATGATATTCCCTTCGCTCTTCGCATCTCTTACATAGACTTCGCCATCGCGAAGATCGAGGCCGTTGATAAAGTGGCGAACGTAGATCCCTGCAAACTCGACAGGATACTTTCGGACAATCGCGAAGTAGTTGCTCAACGCAATCTTGTCCTTGGCAATCATTTCCAGCTCGGCAATGCGCCGCCCTGCCGGGTCAACATAAAAACGCGATGGTGTAACAGAAGGATCGATTACCGTTTCATAGCGCTGCAAGGTGATCCCCCACATCAGCTGCAGCGCAAACAATGACTTGCCGCCGTTATCGGTCAACACCATCGGTGTGAAGGTTTTCTTGGAATGCAGATTGACCAGCGCCTGCGGCAAGCTCACCAGACTCACGCCGATAAAAAATGCAGAGAGCATCCAGGCCTTGGTTTTCATTCCCTCGTGGCGGAAGAACGCAAAGGGAATGGCCACAACGACACACAACATGGAAAACAGATAGATGGTACGCGTGTTGTAAGCCGCACCAATCATCATGCCGGCCATCACCAGGCTAAACAACTTGCGTTTGCCGAATTGATTTTTCGATGTTGCAAACACCAGCCAGCTGAGCCCGCCGAAGAGCAAGAGGATGGCGGGCAAATCCGCCAGCGGATAAACGATCACACCGGGAAACAAGAGTGCGACCAGAACAGGCACGACCATTCGCCTGTAGAAATTCACCCGGCCACCGACGATACGGATGTAGAACGCTGGGAGAATGATTGTCAGCGCAAAGCCATACACCAACGAAGTCAGGATGCGAAACGCCGGGAGGGCAGCCTCCGCGCCAATATGTTGAAACCATCTTGCCGGCAGCAAAAGCAGAGGCCAGAAGTATCCACGCGTTGTCGCAGGAAAATCAAAGAAAGTGGACGGATTCGCAAGCGCCCAATATTCTCCTGCATCGTAGGGGAAAACCCTGACATTCATGCTCCAATGAAGGAACAGGAACAAGATGGCCGCGAGCGCGAATGCCCACCACTCTTGATGGCGATCCAGTGCTTCATGGATCGCCGCGCATCGACGGCAATGCAGCGACGCAAAACGCCTACCCTCGTGAAATCGGCTCATTATTCCCCCGCAGACGTTGCTGCTCTTTTTTCATGTGGAATCAGCCCAACGGCATATCACGATGAAGCTGCCATCAGACAGTTCAACAGTGAATGCCGCATCAGCTCTCAACGCTTCAGGATGCTTCGGCTAAGCAGGAAGCTGACTGGCAATGTGAGAATGATCACCAGCAAGGGAGAAACGCTTGGCGACAAACCCAGCGTTTCGACAAAGAACGCCAAAAGCACCGCACCCAAGCCGTATTGGACAACGTAGACCAATGGAAACCTGACGAACGTCCGCAATGAGACCGGTTTCTCAAAAACAAATAACGTGCTCAGGAAGTAAGCGAAAACGATCCCGCATACGTAAGAAACAAAATAGGCCACTTGATAAGCAATGACCAACTTCAACGCGAGATACAAGACATAAGTCGCAAGCGTGTTGAGCCCGCCAGTGAAGAGGAAGCGGAGAAACCGGTTCTGCCTGAGTGCGGAAAAACGCATCATCCGTTGCTGAGCAAAGCGAGGAATTCGTCGTAGTCACGGATGTAATCCGACGCATCGTAATAATCGGAAGCGAACACGAGCAGGATGGCATCTTCAGAGTACTTGTACTGTATGCCCCAGGTCATGGGCGGCAGATAGACCCCGGTAGCAGGCGAATCCAGCATCACCTCCTGGCGGGAGGTACCGTCATCGGCCACGACGGCACATCGTCCACGCACACAAATCAGAAATTGATGACATGACTTGTGCGCATGTTCGCCACGCGTCTTTTCGCTGGGAACATCAAATACCAGAAAATAACGTTTGGGAACAAATGGGATTTCCCGCTCAAACTCCCCGACCGACAAGTCGCCACGCAGATCCTTGACATGATTGAATCGGTGCAGCGTGACGCCTTTCACGTTGGTTGGCGTCACCGGGCCTTTGCTGACGACGCCGCCGCTGTCGCTTGACGTAACCTCCTCGACCGAATTGGCGTAACCAGTAATACGGGCAGGGTTGCCTACCACGATCGCGTAGGGGGGAACGGACTGTGTAACGACTGCACCTGCGCCAATCATTGCCGATCGTCCAATGACCAGCCCGGGCAAGATGGTCGCATTGGCCCCGATGGAGGCACCTTCGCAGACCAGCGTCTTCTCGAAAGACGCAGGATACTGCTTGCTTCGGGGCCTGAGATCATTGGTAAATGTCACATTCGGACCGACGAAGACATCGTTCTCCAGATGGACGCCATCCCATAACTGTACGCCGCATTTGATGGTGACCCTGTCGCCCACCACCACATCGTTTTCAACGAATACACCGTCGCAGATATTGCAGTCGCTACCAATGACAGCCTGCGGAAGGATGTGTGCAAATGCCCAGATCCTGGTGTTTTCTCCGATTTGAGCAGACTCGCACAACGCATTCGGGTGCACATAAAATGACATCAGTAATTCCTTTTATTTTTGGAGCGGACCGGCAGGGAATTTCAGATCACGCAAAACGATGGCCAGTGGACGCCGCTTGGTATTTTCGTAAGCGCGCCAGGCGTATGAGCCGACCAGCCCAAGGCCCAGTGTATTGGCTCCGCCAAAGAAGAGCACGATCAGCACCGTGGTTGCGTAGCCCGGGACATGCAGAAAACCCGATATCCGTGCAAACAGGACCACCAACCCCAGTGGAATCGATACCGCAAGTCCGGCAACGCCCAGTGCCAGCAACAGCTTGATGGGCAAATCGGTAAACGCGAAGATGCTGTCCATCAGATAGTTGATTTTTTTGGACAACGTCCATGCCGATACACCGTGCGACCGTTCGCGCCGGCTGTAAGAAATCTCCTTGCGCCTGAAGCCCAGCCAGAACAGCAATGCGATCAGTGATGTGTTCGATTCTTCGCATGAGAGCAAACAATCCCTGAATGCGCGGTTGCATCCAAACACATCCACTCCCCCGGCTGGCATTTGCGAAACCACGAACTTGCGATAAATCGACCAGAAAAGGTTGGCAGACAGCCGATTGCGCAGTGGGTCAGCCCGCCCTTCCCTGGTGCCGACAACCACATCAAACTCGTCGCCACGCATGATCTCGAAGAACTGCAACACCAGCTCGGGCGGCTCCTGCAGGTCAGCTGCCATGACGGCAAAATATTCCCCAGAGGCTTTTTGCAAGCCCACCCGGATCGCCGAAAAGGAGCCGAAATTGCGCGAAAGCAGAATCAGCTGGGATGCAAAATTTTGCGAAGGCAAAAGGGATTGCAGCAGTTCAGCAGAGCGATCAGGACTGCCGTCGACGACAAATACCACTTCCATCTTGCCATCCAGTTGTCGGTTCAATGAATCGACAACTTTCACCAGTTCTGGAATCGATTTTTCGTTTTTATATACCGGAATAATGAGTGAAAACATCACGCTTCCCACTGATTGACGTGCTGCGATACCCATTCCACTTCTTCGTCGGTCATTTCAGGGAAGCACGGCAAGGTCAACACTTCATTGCACGCGGACTCGGTAACGGGAAGAATATCAGCGGCGAAGCGTCCGTTGAACATTTCCTGGCGATGATCGGGCACAGGAAAATGAATATCATGGGGCACCTGCATCGTGCGCAAATGCGCTGACAGGGAATCGCGCTGTCCGCAGCGGATGACATACAAGTGGCCAACATGATCCGGGCCGCAAGGAGCCGGCAGCGTGATCTGCGGATGACGGAGAAGCTTGCCGTACAAATCAAAAATGGCCCTGCGGCGGGCATTCCAACGGTCAAGATACGGCAGTTTGATTCTGAGGATAGCAGCCTGTACTTCGTCCAGACGACTATTTCTGCCACCGATCACCGTGGAACGATACTTTTGTGTCCAACCGTACTGCCGCAGTTGCTTGGCGCGTTCCGCGACATCCGGGGCGTTCATGGTCAAGGCCCCCCCGTCACCCAACGCACCGAGATTTTTGGTCGGGTAGAAACTGAACGTCGCCAGATCACCCCACGATCCTGCTTTTTTTCCATCTCGCACAGCGCCGTGCGCCTGTGCGCAATCTTCGATGAGCTTGACACCCTTGTCTCTTGCGAGGCGCGAAATTTCTTCGATGTTGGCCAACCGCCCATACAAGTGGGTCACGATGATGGCACTGATGCTGGAGGCCTGCAGTGCGCGTTCCAAAGCCAGGACGTCCATATTCAAACTGAAAGCATCCACATCGACATAAACGGGTACGGCCCCTATCGCATTGACGGCAAAGGTGCCATAGCCCCCCGCGTTGGCGACCAAGGCAACGCGGTCGCCCGCCTCAACGCCTGCCGTCCGCAGCGCCAGCTCCAGGGCGTCAGTGCCGTTGGCCACACCGAGTGCATACTCCGTTCCGCAATATGCGGCGAACTCTCGCTCGAACGCAGTGACCTCTGCCCCCAGCACATACCAGCCACGTGCCAAAAAATCCTGGAAAACCTTGCTGATTTCAGGCTCAAGCGGCTCGTTGTGCCGGAATAAATCGTTGATTGCTTTTAGCGGTTTCATTCGTTGTCCAAAAAATGAATGTTTGCTCATCCGCGCAAACATGCATAGATAAGTCTTCATCTGGGCTGACGCCAGCCGAATTCTATCGCGTCATCACTGTGATGAATAAAAATTGTCTGTTGGCCATTGCCAACGCCTTGCTCTGGCGAAGAATTCGCAGGCAAGACAAAAAAAATGAGTGACTTTCCCCCGGCACGGTTTGAGAAGCTTTGGAATTCCCGCCTCTTCTTGCGTTTTGACAATGTCTCGTAGATGACAAGTATAATTCAGCGCCCCCCTTATAAGGCTCACTCTCTTGCAGTGAAGCGACTGATAACTCGCGGATTTCGATCGGACAATAATGAAAAATGTTTCCCCGACGCATGATCAGGGCCAATCCCGGCTTCTATCCATATTTTGCTCGCTGCTGATTGCCGGCGGCTTGGTTTTCGTATTGCTTGCAGGTTTCGGTGCCTACTGGGGTAACGATGACGCTGGCATGGCCATGATCGCCCATGGCTACGGAATTGCTGCATTCGGCTCACCCAATATTGTATTTTCCAACGTGCTCTGGGGGCATTTTGTCAGAGCAATACCATCAATCGATGGCCTTGACGGCTATTCTGTTGCCATGATCGGGGTGCTATTCGTGGTCACGGCGACGACGATCTACGGATTGCGTGAGCTGAAGACGAGCATCACCTTATGTACGCTGATTGCGGCGTTCCTGTTCGTGCGTCCTGTGCTTTTCCCGCAATTCACGATCAACGCCGGCCTGCTCGGTATTGCGGGCGTCATTTGCCTGTTGGTCTTCATTCGAGAGCGCAGCAGAGCGATCCTCTTGCTGGGCGCGGTGCTACTGTTTACCGGTTACCTGATACGCAGCCGCGAAGTGTTGTTTGTACTGCTGGTTTCGGCACCTCTCGTTCCATGGCGCAACCTGATCCAGGACCGAGTTGCCAAATTCGTGATCGGGGCCTTTTTTGCGGCCGTTCTGATCGCCGCGATTGTCGACTACCAAGCCTACCAAACGGCCAGTTGGGCGACATTCAATGAAACCAGCAAAGTTATCTCTCCCATTGTCGATTTCGGTGCAGGTGCTCTGCTCAGGCAGCATCCAGCCATCCTGCAAGCTCATGGTTACTCAACCAATGATATTGACTTGCTGATCAACTGGTTCTTCGTCGATCTCAATATTCTCGACGTGAACAAGCTCAAGCAAATGCTGGCCGAACTGGGTCCCTTGCCAACGCAAGCCAACTCCTTGTCAAACGCGATGACTGGAATCAGATTTCTCTGGAACAAGGAGTTGATTGCTCCGATGCTGGCCGCGTTGTTCATGTTGTTTGTCCTGCCCAGCCGTCGGGTATTCATCAGCTGGATCATCTTTTTGGCCGGGATTTTCACATTGGGTCTGATGGGCCGACCGGGGATCTTGCACGTTTATATTCCTTTGGCAGGCCTGCTGTTGACGGCTCCATTCCTGATTGGCCCCGTGCCCCCACGCCGTGCACGCATGGCGATAATCGGGCTGGCTGTAGTGCTCATCCCTTACACCATCAACCTTTGCATCGAAGCCAATACCGCAAAGTCAACCGTGGCCCGGATCCAAAAAGATTTGACCGAATTCCCCTCCACGACCGTCGTCAATTGGGCCAGCAGCTTCCCGTTTCAAGCAGCCTATCCATTCTTGGGACGACACAAGGCTGACATGCCTTTCAGGCTGTACAGCCTGGGCGGGTTGGCTCAGGCCCCTTACATGAACACCTTTGTTGATCAGAGCAAGCGCCAAGGCGTTCCAGATCTGCTTGCGAGTGAATCAGGCATGAAGTTCATTGCCATTGCACCCTATTTCGATCTTCTGGCCAAATATTGCGAGGAGCATCTGCACGGAGATCTGCAAGAAATCTCAGTTCATAAATATGGTGATGTAGAAGTCAGTCAACGCCGTTGCAACGTTCGCGCCAAGTCGTGATCTCGGACCCAAAGCAGCACTACCGTGCCGATAACCATCGCATCCTGCGCACCGCACAAACTCCACAAGTTCATTCGCAGGAAAAGCATCAGCCGGTTTGCTGAGTCATTGAAAACGAATGGTCCCAACAATGAAAAGCACCACAGCCGATCGTGGTGCTTTTTCGTTTCTGCGGCATTGTGTGAAGTTGTTGTATCAGCCCTCGAAAGGATCGCGCCCCTGGCGTTCAGGCTCATTGTCTTGCACGTCCTGCCCTGCCGACTGCCCCTTCGAAAGAACTGGCTCACTCCTTGCCATACCCGCTTACGACCGGTGTCAACTCCGAAGCAGCTGCGCTGTCCGCCGCTATCGCATTGACCTTGCGCTGCCGTCCTGGCCGGATACGCCTGGCCTCGGTCGCTGCTGGCAGATCGCGTTTCTTCTTCCCCGTCTTGGCCATCTGCGACAAGCCCGACAAGAGCTGAACCAGGGAACTGCGCAGCACCGGATCCACGGCGCGATAGCAGGCAATCAGCTCGCTCTCCTGCTGGGTCGGCGTACTGCCGCGCACACCGGTCAGCACATAGGTAATATCGATCCCGATCTCCCCCAGGCCGTGCAGGTAATAAGCGTCCGGCGCGGTCTCGCCGATCTCGTACTTGATTTGGGTACGTGCCGTGATATCGAGCTGGTCCGCTACCGATTTCTGGGTATGACCGCAGCGGCCACGCTCTTGCGCAAGGCGATCGCCAAGTACTGTCAAAAATTCACTCTTATTCGATGACATATGAAAAGGACCTCTCCTAGAATGTTGCTTTCAGCTCAACAGCGAGGAGACATCTTATGGCACCCAAGCAACAAAACGAACGCAAGCCCGCAAAAGGAACGACGCGTCTGGTGAATTTTCGATTAAATGAGGCGGAATTCGAGGAAGCTGACCTGTTGGCACAACAAACCTACCGCTCGCGCGCTCTTTTCATTCGCACGATGTATTTGCTGGGACTGCAGACGTATCGCCGCCAGCATCCTGTCGACTGAGATCGCGCACACGCATTCGCCCGACCAGGATGACGATGAACGGCGCGGCCGAACGGGTCAGATGAGGCCGTGGCGCAGCAGGAACTCCCTGGCTGCCCGCATCACCTGATCCGCTTGCTCGCGGTGCGGGACATGACCACATTGCGCCAGCACCCGCGACTCGCCCTGCCCCGGGAACGCTGCGGGCAGGCTGGCAATCATGCGCGGATGCGTGAGACTGCCAAACTCATCCAGATCGCCATGCAGCGCCAGCACCGGACAGCGCAGCCGCTCCAGCATGGGGGCCAGCGACCAGTGCGCAAAGGACGGCGAGAGCCAAGTGTCGATCCACGCCGAGAGCACCCAGCGCGCCTGTTGCAGGTCGTTGCCGTGGTACTTCGCCAGGCGCGCGAGTTGTGCCGGATCGGCAAAGCGGGTTCGCGCCTCCTGAATGCCCTGCAAGGTCCGGTCCTCCACGAAGGCTTGTGCCGATTCGGTGATAACGGCCAGCACTCGCTGCGGCCACTGTGCCGCCGCCGACACGGCCATGCCACCGCCGACGCTGTGGCCAAACAGGATCACCTTGTCCACTGCGAAATGCTGCAGGACCGCGGACAGCGACGTGGGCGCTTCAGCAGAGATGAAATCCAGCGCCAGTCCATCCGTCCTCGCCGAGGACTGTCCGAAGCCGGCCCGATCATAGGCAATGACGGGAAGTCCGGTCTGCGCCGCCAGCCGGGCAGGAAAGTCGCGCCACAAGGCGACCGAGCCCAGCGAGTCGTGCAACAGCACAATCGGCGTGCGTGCCTCGGGCGAACCGCCCCACACGCTGGCATACAGGGTTCCGCCCTCGGTCTCGATATACGCGTCCTGCCGTTCGGACATGCTCGCTCCTCTGCTTGGGTACTGACGCATTGCGTGCGGCCGCCGCCCCCCTACCTGCACACGGCACCCAAAGGGGCAAGCGGCAAATAAAAAGGCGCACCGGGGGGTGCGCCTGAATCAGCCTTCAAGGGGGTATGGCTCCCCCGCAATATACCGGACACGCTATCAGCTTGCGCGACGTGCGAGCCCCAGTATCACGCCAGGCGCATGGCTGATGCTGCTCGCTTGCAGCCCTCAGTGATGCGCACCGCCGCCCAGATAGGCGGCCTTGACCGCCGGGTCGTTCTGCAGCTTGTCGGCGGGTCCGTGTACGGAGATCTTGCCATTCTCCAACACATAGCCGTAGTCCGCAACATTGAGCGCGGCAGCGGCGAACTGCTCCACCAGCAGCATGGTCACGCCCTGCTCCTTGAGCCGCACGATGATGCGGAAGACCTCATCCACCAGGATCGGCGCCAGCCCCATCGATGGCTCGTCCAGCAGGATCACTTCGGGGTTCAACATCACCGCGCGCGCCATGGCCAGCATCTGCTGCTCGCCGCCCGACAGGGTACCGGCCAGCTGCGTCTGCCGCTCCTTCAGGCGCGGGAACAGCTCCAGGGCGCGTTCCAGGTCGTGCGCGATATCGCCCTTGGGGCGGGCCCGCGTAAAGCGCGGGAAAGCGCCCAGCAGCAGGTTGTCGGTCACGCTCATGGTGGCGAAGACGCGCCGGCCTTCCGGCGAATGCGCCAGGCCGTAGCGCGCGATGCGGTGCGAGTCCAGGCCGGTGATGTTCTTGCCGCCGAGCGTGACTTCCCCGCCCTTCGGTTTGATCATGCCGGAAATGGCGCGCATGGTGGTGGTCTTGCCGGCACCGTTGGAACCGATCAGGGTCACCACCTTGCCCTTGGGGACGTCCATCGAAATGCCATGCAGCACCTCGACCTTGCCGTAAGCGGCGTGCAGATTGGAAATGGTCAGCATGTTCAGGCTCCCGCGGGGCTGGGTGGGTTGTCGTGGGCATCGCCTGCGCCACTGCCGAGGTAGGCTTCGATGACCTTGGGGTCAGCCTGCACCTGGGCCGGCTTGCCTTCGGCGATCTTCTGGCCGAAGTCGAGCACGGTGACGGTATCGCAGATCGACATGACCACATCCATGTGGTGTTCGATCAGGATGATGGTGATGCCGGCTTCGCGGATCTTGCGGATGATGGCGACGAGCTCCTTGATGTCCGGTGCCGTCAGGCCGGCGGCCGGTTCATCGAGCAGCAGCAGGCTGGGGTTCAGGCCCAGCGCACGGCCGATTTCCAGCAGGCGCTGCTTGCCGTAGGGCAGGTTGCGCGCCTCCTCGTTGGCCAGGTTGGCCAAGCCGACAAATTCCAGGATCGCAGCGGCGCGTTCCCGTGCGGCCTGCTCTTCGCGCACGTAGCGCGGCGTATTGACCATCACGTCGACCACGTTGCTGTTGAAGGTGTGGTGCAGGCCCACCAGCACGTTTTCAGTGGCCGTCATTTCACCGAACAGCTGCACGTTCTGGAAAGTGCGCGCCACGCCGCCCAGGGCGATGGTCGAAGGCGTATTGCCGGAGATCGGGCGACCGTCGTATTCCACCACGCCATCGGTAGGACGATAGATGCCGGTCAACACGTTCATCATGGTGCTCTTGCCCGAGCCGTTCGGGCCGATCAGGCCGTGCACGGTGCCTTTGCGCACATCCAGGTCAACCCGGTTCAAGGCCTTCAGGCCACCGAACTGCATCAGGATCTGGTTGACCTTCAGCAGCGTTGCGCCCTCGTCCTTGACGGAGTCGGTGGTGATGACGGCGCGCTCCTTGTCACCGGCGATCTGCTGGGCCACGGGCACGTGCTTGGTCAGCATGCGACCGAACAGGCTGCGGCAGAAGCCGACGATGCCGTCCTGCAGGTAATACACGACGAACAGCGTCATCAAACCGAAGATGGTCAGGCGCCAGTCGGTGATGTTTTCCAGCTTGTACGAGAAGGCGGCCATGGCGATGGTCGCCACCACCGGCACCGCGATGCCGCGCGCGGTCTTGGTCCCCTTGGCCAGCTGCACGCCGGCGCCGATCACCACGATCACGGCCAATACGGTGGCGATCTGGCGGAACAGCGCGATGTCCGACAGCAGGCTGGGCAGCATCACCACGATCAATGCGCCGATCAGCGAACCGATGCGCGACTTGCGGCCACCCATGATCACCGCCAGCAGGAACAGGATGGTCAGTTCGAAGTTGTAGGTATTGGGCGAGATGTACTCTTCCGAATACGCATACAAAGCACCCGACAGACCGGCCAGCGCCGCACTGATGATGAAGGCATAGACCTTGTAGCGATACACCGACACGCCCATGCAGTCCGAGGCGATCGGACTGTCGCGCAACGCCTGGAAGGCACGGCCCAGGTTGGACTTGAGGATGCGATGCACCACCAGCATGGAGATCACCATCAGGATCGCCACCAGGTAGAAGAACTGCACTTCGTTCATCTTCTCGCCACCCAGCATCGGCTTGGCGACCTTGATCCCGAGCGGGCCTTCGGTGAGGAAGGTCATCTCGTTGATCAGGATCTGGATGATGGTCCCGAAGGCCAGCGTCACCATGGCCAGGTAAGGACCGGTCACGCGCAGCGCCGGCAGCGCCAGGATGGCACCGAAGACGGCCGTCACGGCAATGGCCGCCGGGATGGTCACGAATATCGGCATGCCCAGCTTGAAGAAGAGCACGCCGGCGGCGTAGGAGCCGATGCCGAACAGGCCCGCATGGCCCAGCGAAACCTGGCCGGTGTAGCCGACCACGATATCGAGCCCGAACAGCAGGATGGCGTAGATGAGGATGGTTTCGATCAGGTGCAGGTAATACGGGTTGTGCACCACCATGGGAATGCCGCCCAGCGCGGCGATGCCCAGCAAGGACAGCAGCAGGATTTTCTTGTTCATGGTGTCAGACCTTCTTGATCGCAGTTTTGCCGAAGAGGCCCGCAGGTTTCACCGCCAGCACCAGCAGCAGCAGCACCAGTCCCGGTACTTCCTTGTAGCCGGTCGAGATATAGAAACCGGTCACGGTTTCAGCCACGCCGAGGATCAGGCCGCCGACGATGGCGCCCATGCCCGAGGTCAGGCCACCAATGATGGCCACCGCGAAGGCTTTCAGCCCCAGTGCCGCGCCCATGGTGGCGCCGGTCAGCGTCAGCGGCGCCACCAGCACGCCGGCGAAGGCGGCGGTGGCCGAAGACAGGGCATATGAAAAAGTGATCACCATGCTGGTATTGATGCCCATCAACCCCGCCGCATCGCGGTCGTTGGAGGTGGCCACTACGGCCTTGCCGTAGATCGACTTGCGATTGAACAATTCGACCGCCGCCATGATGAGCAAGGCGCCGATCACCACCAGCACCTGCATCGGCTGCACGTTGGCACCGAAGACCTGGAAGGGCGTGCCGGAGATGGGCGACGGGAACGGCAGGTCGTCCTTGCCCCAGATGTTCTCGGCGACGTTCTTGAAGATGATGGCCAGCGCGATGGTGGACATGATCCAGCCGAATTCGGACTTGATCTTGATGGCCGGACGCACGCCGATCCATTCCACGAACATGCCCTGCAGGGCACCGAAGACCAGCACGATGGGGATCATCAGCCAGTAGTTGAGATAAGGCCCGCCGTGGATGTTGCCTACCACGGAGAGCCCGACCAGCGCGCCCAGCATCAGGGCTTCACCCTGGCCGAAATTGAGCGTGCCGGACGTGGCAAAGGTCAGTTGGTAACCGAAGGCGATCACGGCATAGATCATGCCCAGCGCGATCCCGGAGAAGACCAGTTGTAAGAGGATGTCCATTGTATTTCCCAAGAAGCGGCTACCGCCGGGTGGCGGCGTAGAGCTGCAACGATCCCGCGGCGACCGCCCCCGGCGCCGTTAGAAATTCGTCAACAGATCGTGTGAAAAAGGCCAGCCCCCGGATCGCAAGGACTGGCCTCTTCGACTGCGTTACGTGAAGTGAAGCGAGTCGGTTCTTATTTGCCGAGGATGACGCGGCCGTTCTTGACCTCGCCCATCACGACCATGCCCGCCTTGATGGCTTCGTGATCGTCATGGGTGAACGGCTTGTCATAAGTGGTCACCACGCCTTCGACCTTGGTGTTCAGGTTTTCCAGCGCGGCGCGAACCTTGTCGCCATCAGTGGTGCCAGCCTGCTTGATGGCAGCGGCCAGCAGCAGGATGGAGTCATAGCCCTGGGCAGCCGAGACGGCCGAAGGCATGCGGTCAACCTTGTAGGCCTTCTGGTAAGCCTCGATGAAGGCCTTGCGCTTGGGCGTGTTGCCGTCCTGGATGAAGGTTTGCGGCATGCGGGCACCGTTGCCGTTCTTGCCGGAGTTGTCGATGAAGTTGCCCATCGACAGCGGCCAGCTGCCGATGATGGGCACCTGCCAGTTCAGCTTCTCCATGCCGTTGGCGATCTGCGCCAGTTCCGGGCCGATGCCGTAGGTCAGCACGGCTTGCGCGCCGCCCTGCTTGGACTTGAGCAGCTGGGCTGTCATGTCCACGTCCTTGATGTTGTACTTTTCGACGGCCACCGGGGTGACCTTCTTGTCGGCCAGCACTTTTTCCAGGTCTTCACGGCCGAGCTGGCCGTAGTTGGTGGAGTCGGCCAGGATGGCGACCTTGGTGAACTTCTGCTTGTCGACCGCTTCATCGGCGATCATCTTGGCCTGGATCTTGTCAGCGGCCGAGGTGCGGAAGATGTAGTTGTCCTTTTCCTTCTCGAACTGCTTGGTGATCACGGTGCCGGTCGCCACGTTGTTGATCACCGGGATCTTGGCTTCCTGGTAGAAGCGCTGCGAGGCCAGGGCCACGCCGGTGTTGATGAAACCGACGGTGGCAACCACCTTTTCCTTGTTGATCAGTTCCTGGGCGATCTGCACGCCGCGTTCGTTCTTGGCTTCATCGTCGCGCTCTACCAGCTGGATCTGCCGGCCCAGCACGCCGCCAGCGGCATTGATCTCGGCCACGGCCAGCTTGACGCCGTCACGCATGGACACGCCCATCGGGGCAGAGCCACCGGTGTAAGGGCCGGAAACGCCGATCTTGATCGGATCCGCAGCCTGCGAAGTGAGCGCCAGGCTCATCAGGGCAGCTGCAACAAAGGCTTGGGTCTTGTAGCTCATGTCATCCTCCAGAATGTAATTGTTGGCTAGCACGCGAGCGGGCGTAGCGCTTTTGGAACCCGCTCCGTGTGAACGAATTCTCCGCTCCCCTTCGCTCTGTGGCGAATCCTTGCGGGAGTGTCGGGCCGATTCTGTCCCAGTTTCCTTGCGCCAAACTTACAGGCTTGTCAGGAGCTGTCGCAGCTTCTCAGGCAGTGCAGTGGATTTCTCTTTCTTGAAATCGACCCAGACGATTTTTGCGGCACCGTCAGCATAAATGATCTGTTCATCGGCAGCGTCGCGGATGACATACGTAGTTTCCACACTCGTGCGCCCCAGGTGCCCCGCGCCCATCTGTACCAGGATGCTGGCGGGATACTTCATCTGGCGGCGGAAATTGCAGTGCGCATTGACGATCACCGGACCCTCCTCGCCTGCGATGGTGGGCCCGAACACCTCTTCCAGCCACTCGATGCGGCACTGCTCCATGAAGCGGAAATAGAGCGTGTTGTTGACGTGGCCGAAGGCGTCCATGTCGCCCCAGCGAATGCGTTGCTGCGAGACGTACAGAGGCTTGGTGGCGGCGGCTTCGTGACTGCTCATCGTGGGTCCTTTTCCGGTTTGATTCATCAATGAATGTAATTTTTTTCATGCGCGACGCGCGAGATCTGTCGCATTTACGACGCAGCCGTGCCCCGCATCCGCTGGGGCTTTCTGCTTCACTACCGAGTCACCCTGCTCGCCAACGCGCCCTCACCGCAGCGACCGCGCATAACACAGGGTTATCAGGTCACGCCAATACGGTATGAGCCTCGCGCAGAAAATCCCATAAAATACGGCACCTCCGGCAAGCTTCCGGCGCGGGGCGATTTTCCCGCAGGACAGTCCGCTTGCAGTGCATTGTTTCAGATATGAACGCTAGAAGTTGAATAAAAAAAACGCGAAATGGCCGTTCCCTCTAGCGTTCCTTCGAAAAATACTTAACAATAGCACGATCGTTCGAAAAACAGGCAGTTCACATAACACGGGACACCCATGACTTCTTCTCAAGACTTGCTCGCACAATACGGCCCTCGCGAATCGATGGAATATGACGTCGTCGTCATCGGCGGCGGGCCCGCTGGTTTGTCGGCAGCGATTCGCCTCAAGCAGCTGGCTGCGCAACAGAACCGGGAAGTCTCGGTCTGCGTGCTGGAAAAAGGCAGCGAGGTCGGTGCCCACATCCTCTCCGGCGCGGTGATGGACCCGCGTGCATTGACCGAACTGATCCCCGACTGGAAGGAACAAGGCGCGCCCCTGAACACGCCGGTGACCGAGGACCGCTTCCTGTTCCTCTCCGAGAGCAAGGCCTACAAGACCCCCAACTGGCTGCTGCCGACCTGCTTCCAGAATCATGGCAACTACGTGATCTCGCTGTCCAACGTCACCCGCTGGCTGGGCCAGCAGGCTGAGGCGCTGGGCGTGGAGATCTTCCCGGGCTTCCCGGCGGCCGAAGTGCTGTATCACGAGGATGGCTCGGTCAAGGGTGTGGCGACCGGCAACCTGGGCATCAACAAGGAAGGCGAACCCACCGGAGACTTCCAGCTGGGCATGGAGCTGCACGCGAAATACACCTTCTTCGCCGAAGGGGCGCGCGGCCACCTGGGCAAGCAGTTGATCGCCAAGTACAAGCTCGATGCCGGACGCGATCCGCAGACCTACGCCATCGGCATCAAGGAACTGTGGGAAGTGAAGCCCGAAGTGCACCAGCCCGGCCTGGTGGTTCACACCGCCGGCTGGCCGCTGGCCAATGACACCTACGGCGGCTCCTTCCTGTATCACCTGGAAAACAACCAGGTCGCCGTCGGCTACGTCGTAGGACTGGCCTACCAGAATCCGTATCTTTCGCCCTTCGAGGAATTCCAGCGCTACAAGACCCATCCGGAGATCCGCAAGTTCTTCGAAGGCGGCAAGCGCATCTCTTACGGCGCACGTGCCATCACGGCCGGTGGCGTGCAATCGCTGCCCAAGCTGGTCTTCCCCGGTGGCGCCCTGCTGGGTTGCGATGCGGGCTTCCTCAATGCCTCGCGCATCAAGGGCAGCCATGCCGCCATCAAGAGCGGCATGCTGGCCGCAGATGCCGCCTTCGCGGCGCTGGGCGAGAACCGCCAGTCCGATGAGCTGGCGGCTTACCCGGCAGCCTTCGAGGCTTCCTGGCTGAAGGAAGAACTGCACAAGGCACGCAATTTCAAGCCGTCGATGAGCAAGGGATTGATCACCGGTACCCTGCTGGTCGGCATCGACCAGGTGCTCTTCGGGGGCAAGGCGCCGTGGACGCTGCGCCATACCCACGCCGACCACGAATGCCTGCGCCCGGCTTCGGACTTCGCGCCGATCGCCTATCCCAAGCCGGATGGCAAGCTGACCTTTGACCGCCTGTCTTCGGTCTTCATCTCCAATACCAACCACGGTGAAGACCAGCCCGCGCACCTGACGCTGAAGGACAAGAATGTTCCGGTGCAGGTGAATCTGGCCAAGTACGCCGGCCCGGAATCGCGCTACTGCCCGGCCGGGGTGTATGAATTCGTCAAGAACGAGGACAATTCCGATCGCCTGCAGATCAACGCGCAGAACTGCGTGCACTGCAAGACCTGCGACATCAAGGACCCGACACAGAATATCGTGTGGGTCACCCCGGAAGGCGGCGGCGGGCCGAACTACTCGGGCATGTAAGCGCCCTTCCCTGTCTCGCAAAAACGAAAGCCGCATCCTTGTCAGGGATGCGGCTTTTTTCGTTGGGTCAGCACAGTTCTCAGATGCCGGCCGGGCGTTCGGGCGGGGTCCAGCTGCCATTGATTATCTTCTCCAGCCAGAACACCCCGATCACGGTCTTCACATCCGTGATCTGGCCATTGCGTACCTGTTCCAGCAGCTCGGCCAGCGGGGCCTTGTAGATGTCGAGGAATTCACCTTCATCCAACTCCCGCTCGCCCTCTTTCAAGCCACGCGCCAGATACAGCACCAGATGTTCATCCGAATAGGCGATGGCATTGTGAATGGTGCACACGTACTGCCATTCGGTGGCGGTATAACCGGTCTCTTCCTTCAGTTCGCGCTTGGCGCACTCCAGCGTATCTTCACCCGGATCGATCTTCCCGGCCGGGAATTCGATGAAGACCCGGTGCAGCGGATAGCGGAACTGGCGCTCCATCAACACGCTGCCGTCCTCGAACAGTGGCAGCACCGTGACTGCACCGGGGTGCTTGATGTATTCACGGCTGGTTTCCTTGCCGTCCGGGAGCACGATGGTGTCCTTTTGGACCTTGAGGAAATGGCCGTCGTAAACCTGGCGAGTGTCTTTCTGCGTCTCTTTGAGATGGGCGTCCATGATATGTGCGAGGGGATGAGGTTGGAGAAGAAAAACGACTGGCCGCGCCCGACCGGCACGCACCAAGAAAAAAGGCGTCAGTCAGTGACCGACGCCTCTTGCAGGCTGCTTCAGGCGTGCTGCTTGCGCAGGTATCGCATCACATAGCCAGGATAGGCCAGCACCAGGAACAGACAAGCGGTGATGGCATAGAATTCCCAGCCCTGCGAAAAGACGTTGCCGATGCCGCTTTCCAGCAGATGGGCAGCGACGCCGACCAGGAAATACAGCACCACCAGTTCCAGCAGCCGCAGCCAGATCGGCTTGACCCAGGCGGCGTCCTTGTTCAGCGGAATCAGGCCGAACAATTGCTGGTTGAAGAAAGGCAAATTGGCCGCCAGGGCGGCCAACAGGATGACGATCCAGCTGAACAGGGAAACGTTCATTTCCCTGTTTCCTTACGCCACGACCTTGCTGAGGAAGGTCGCCAGGGTGCTGACGATGGCGTTGGTGCAGGCATCCATCAGGTGCCCCGGCCACAGGCCGATGGCCAGGGCGGCGATACCGTTCAAGCTCAGCACGACACGCATTTCAGGCGTAGCGACGATCTTGCTGGTGTCGGTGGGCTCGTCGAAATACATCACCTTGACCACGCGGATGTAGTAGAAGGCACCGATCAGCGAGAAGACCACGGCCAGCACCGGCAGCCAGATCTGGCCAGTGGCCATGGCGGCCTGCAGCACCGACAGCTTGGCGTAGAAGCCCACCAGCGGGGGAATACCGGCCAGCGAGAACATCATGATCATCATCACGGCGGCGAACCACGGGCTACGCTGGTTCAGGCCCTTGAAGTCGTCCAGGGTGTCAGCTTCGAAGCCCGAGCGCGACAGCAGGATGATGACGCCGAAGGAACCCAGGGTAGTGATCACATAGGTCACCGCGTAGAACAACGAAGAGCTGTAGGCGTTGACGGCCGAGAACAGGTTGCCGTCGACCACGCCCGACAGCATGCCCAAGAGCATGAAGCCCATGTGCGAGATGGTCGAGTAGGCCAGCATGCGCTTGATGTTGGTCTGTGCGATGGCGGTGACGTTGCCCAGGATGATGGACAGCACGGCCAGCACCATCAGCATCTGCTGCCAGTCCACGGCCAGCGGCAGCATGCCTTCGACCAGCAGACGGAAGGTGATGGCGAAGGTCGCCAGCTTCGGTGCGGCACCCAGCAGCAAGGTCACCGGGGTGGGCGAACCTTGGTAGACGTCAGGCACCCACATGTGGAAGGGCACGGCACCCAGCTTGAAGGCCAGGCCAGCCACCACGAACACGATGCCGAACACCAGCGGGGTGCGGTCAACGGTACCGGAGACGATGGCGCGGAAGACTTCGTTCAGTTCCAGGGCACCGCCGGTCGCGCCATAAAGCATCGACATGCCGTACAGCAGGAAACCGGAGGCCAGTGCACCCAGGATGAAGTACTTCATGCCGGCTTCGGTCGAAGCGGCGTGGTCACGGCGCAGGGCCACCAGGGCGTACAGCGACAGCGACATCAGTTCCAGGCCCAGGTAGATGGACAGGAAGCTGTTGCCGGAGATCATGACCATCTGGCCCAGCAGCGCGAACAGCGCCAGGGCGTAGTATTCGCCACCCAGGGGACCACCGGTGATGCCGCGAGCAGTGTTGTACTGGCGCGAGTAGATGAGCGTGACGCCCACACCCAGGTAGGTGAACAGCTTCAACAGGTTGGCCAGCGGATCGGACACGAACATGTTGTTGAACGTGTAGACCGTAGCGCCCGTGTTGAGGTCGGCAAAGGTCAGTACCGCACACACCACCAGCGCCGCCAGGGACAGCAGATAGGTAATGACGCGCTTGCTTTCCGGCAGGAACATATCGATCAGCAGGATCGCGGAAGTCGCGATCAGCAGAAATATTTCCGGATAGACAGGGATCAGATTCATGTTATTCATTTAGTTACTACCGCTTGTGTACGCCCGCTTGTGTCGCGACCTTGATCGCGCCGCCCGACCGGCAATGCCACACCGGCTCGTCTCGTTACTCGTTGTTGCCCAGCTTGGTTGTCGGCGGGACGCGAGCGCCCCGCCCTTCACTTCTTCTGCGCAGATCAGTTGATCTTGGAGACCGCCACGTGCTTCAGCAGGTCGGTCACCGAGGTCTGGATGCTGTCGGTGATGATGCCCGGATAGATACCCATGACCAGGGTAGCGATCGCCAGCAGGCCCAGGATGAAGAACTCGCGGCCATTCACATCCACCAGTTCGGCCACGTGATGGTTGGTCACGGCGCCGAAGATGACGCGCTTGGCCAGCCACAGCGAGTACGCCGCGCCCAGGATCAGGGCGGTGGCGGCCAACAGGCCAATCCAGAAATTGAACTTCACTGCACCCAGGATCACCATGAATTCGCCGACGAAACCGGAAGTGGCCGGCAGGCCGCAGTTGGCCAGCGAGAACAGGATGAAGAAGAAGGCGAAACGCGGCATCTTGTTGACCACACCGCCGTACTGCGAAATCTCACGGGTGTGCATCTGGTCATACAGCACGCCGATACACATGAACATCGCACCGGAGACGAAACCGTGCGAGATCATCTGCACGATACCGCCCTGCACTGCCATGTCGTTGAACATGAAGAAGCCCAGGGTGACGAAGCCCATGTGGGCGATCGATGAGTAGGCGACCAGTTTCTTCATATCCTGCTGGACCAGGGCCACCAGACCGATGTAAATCACGGCCACCAGCGACAGGAAGATCATGAAGCCCGACAGCGCATGGCTGGCGTCCGGCAGAATCGGCAGCGAGAAGCGCAGGAAACCGTAGGCACCCAGCTTCAGCATGATGGCAGCCAGCACGATGGAGCCACCGGTCGGTGCCTGCACGTGGGCGTCAGGCAGCCAGGTGTGCACCGGCCACATCGGCACCTTCACCGCGAAAGCGGCCAGGAAGGCGAAGAACAGGATCTTCTGTTCCATCATCGACAGCGGCACCTGATGCCAGGTCGGGATCTCGAAGCTGCCGCCCGACACGTAGTACAGGTAGATCAGGGCGATGAGCATCAGCAGCGAACCCAGCAGCGTGTACAGGAACAGCTTGAAGGCTGCATACACGCGGTTGTCGCCGCCCCAGACGCCCACGATGATGAACATCGGGATCAGGGTCGCTTCGAAGAAGGCGTAGAACAGCATCGCATCCAGCGAGGAGAACACGCCGATCATGATGCCGGAGAGGATCAGGAAGGCACCCATGTACTGGGCCACGCGCTTCTGGATCACCACCCAGCCGGCCAGCACCACGATGACCGTGATGAAGGCGGTCAGCGGCACGAACCACAGCGAGATGCCGTCCAGCCCGAGGAAGTAGCTGATGCTGAAGCGGTCGATCCAGGGCGTCTTTTCGACGAACTGGTAACCGTGCGCCAGCGGATCGAAGTGCTGGATCAGCGGGAAAGTAACGACCAGGCCGACCAGCGACCCGAACAGCGCCAGCCAGCGGGTCAGGCCCGGATTGCTGTCGCGGCCCAGTGCCAGGACGAGGATGCCGAAGACGATCGGTACCCAGATCGCGAGGCTCAAGATGGGAAATGTTGACTGCATCATGGTTGTTATTTACTCGGACAGCTTATTTGGCGAACGGGAACGGCATGAACCACACCAGGAAACCCAGCACCCCGATGATCATCACGAACGCATAGTGATAGATGTAACCGGACTGCCAGAGACGCGTGAATTTCGAGAACCAGCCGACGACCTTGGCGCTGCCGTTGACGAACAGGCCGTCGATGATGCCACGGTCGCCCACGGTGGACAGTCCGCTGCCCAGCAGGCGGGCACCGCCGGCGAAGACGACTTCGTTGAACTTGTCCATGTAGTACTTGTTGTCCAGGATGGTGTAGATGATGCTGAACTTTTCCTTGAACCAGGCCGGCACGCGCGGATTGATCATGTAGCAGTAGTACGCCACGACCACACCGGCGATGGCCAGCCACAGCGGCGCGCTGGTGAAGGCGTGCAGCACCATGGCCACCGGGCCGTGGTATTCGTGGGCCAGTTCTTCCATGACCTTGTGGTTTTCACCAAAGAAGATCACGCCCTTGAAGAAGTCGCCATACAGCATCGGCGAAATCGCGAAGAAACCGACGATGACCGAGGGAATGGCCAGCAGGATCAGCGGCAGGGTCACCACCAGCGGCGACTCGTGCGGCTTCTGACCCGGAGCCAGGCCGTGATGGTGCTCATCATGGCCGTGATCGTCGTGGGCATCGTGCGCATGGTCGTCATGCACGCCGTGGGCCGCAGCCGGAGCGTGGTGATCGTCATGGCCGTGCGCCTGGCCGAAGCGCTCCTTGCCATGGAAGACCATGAAATACATGCGGAAGGAGTAGAAGGCCGTCACGAAGACGCTGGCCAGCACGGCGAAATACGCGAAGCCCGAACCGGCCAGGTGCGACTCGGCCGCGGCTTCGATGATCGAATCCTTGGAGTAGAAGCCCGAGAAGAACGGGGTGCCGATCAGCGCCAGCGAACCCAGCAGCGAAGTGATCCAGGTGATGGGCATGTACTTGCGCAGGCCGCCCATGTTGCGCATGTCCTGGTCGTGGTGCATGCCGATGATGACCGAACCGGCACCCAGGAACAGCAGTGCTTTGAAGAAGGCGTGGGTCATCAGGTGGAACACGGCCACCGAGTAGGCCGACGCACCCAGCGCCACGGTCATGTAACCCAGCTGCGACAGCGTGGAGTAAGCGACCACACGCTTGATGTCGTTCTGCATGGTGCCCAGGAAGCCCATGAACAGCGCCGTGATGGCACCGATCACCAGGATGAAGGACAGCGCGGTGTCGGACAGTTCGAACAGCGGCGACATGCGGGTCACCATGAAGATACCGGCCGTCACCATGGTGGCGGCGTGGATCAGCGCGGAAATCGGGGTCGGGCCTTCCATCGAGTCCGGCAGCCAGACGTGCAGCGGGAACTGGGCCGACTTGCCCATGGCACCCACGAACAGGCAGATACACGCCACGGTCAGCAGCATCCAGTCGGTACCCGGCAGGGTCAGCTGGGCCAGCTCGGCGCGCTTGTCGAAGACTTCGGTGTAGTTCATCGAACCGGCGTAGGCCAGCAGCAGGCCGATACCCAGGATGAAGCCGAAGTCACCCACGCGGTTGACCAGGAAGGCCTTCATGTTGGCCTTGATGGCGGTCGGGCGGGTGTACCAGAAACCGATCAGCAGGTAGGACACCAGGCCCACCGCTTCCCAGCCGAAGAACAGCTGCAGGAAGTTGTTGCTCATGACCAGCATGAGCATGGAGAAGGTGAACAGCGAGATGTAGGAGAAGAAGCGGTTGTAGCCTTCATCTTCAGCCATGTAGCCGATGGTGTAGATGTGCACCATCAGGGACACGAAAGTCACCACGCACATCATCATCGCAGTCAGGCTGTCGACCATGAAGCCGATCTCCAGCTTGAGGCCGGCCACCGTCATCCAGTTGTACAGCGTACCGTTGTAGGTCGCGCCGTCCAGCACTGCGAGCAGGGTCTGGATGGAGATGATGGCGGCAATCAGCACGCCCAGGATGGTCGCGGTATGCGACACCTTGCGGCCAACCACGTTGCCGAAGAATTTGGTACCCAGCAGACCGGCGATGGCCGAGCCTGCCAGCGGCGCCAGGGGTACAGCAAGAAGAAGATGTGGGTTAAGTTGCCCAGCCATGATGAACCTTATCGCTTATTGGCTGCCCCGCCCGCAGCGCTGCTGCAAGGGGGCCTCCCATCTTTAAATGAAATTCAAACCAGAACGCAAAAACAGGACGCTGCGGATGCCGACTCAGCCCTTGAGGCTGTCGAGGTCTTCCACGTTGATGGTATCCAGGTTACGGAACAGCACCACCAGAATCGCCAGACCGATGGCGGACTCAGCCGCAGCTACGGTCAGGATGAAGAACACGAAGATCTGTCCGCCCGCGTCACCAAGGTAATGCGAGAAAGCAATGAAGTTCATGTTGACCGCAAGCAGCATCAGTTCGATGGCCATCAGCAGGACGATGACGTTCTTGCGGTTCAGGAAAATGCCGACGATCGAGATCGCGAACAGGATCGCGCCGATGATCAGGTAGTGGGAGAGCGTGATTGCCATGATTCTTGTGCGCCCTTCTTAAGATTGTTGACCGGCGGCCGGCTTGTCGGCCGCTGCAGCGGCAGCGTCGGCTGCGGGTGCATTGCGGGTGGATTCGGCCTTCATGCTGACCAGGCGCACGCGGTCCGATGCCTTGACCTTGACGGCCTGGGCCGGATCGAAGTACTTGCTGTCCTTGCGCTTGCGCAGGGTCAGTGCCACGGCGGCGACGATGGCCACCAGCAGGATCACGGCCGCCACTTCAAAGGCGTAGACGTATTCGGTGAAGATCAGCTTGCCCAGCGGCTTGGTCTGGCCCAGCGTGTCGGAGACGGCCGGCACCTGCGATTCGTAGACCCAGAAGCTGTTGAGCAGCACGGCTGCCATTTCCAGCACGATGATCACGCCGATGGTGGCCGCCAGCGGGAAGTAGCCCCAGAAGCCTTCGCGCAGCTTGTCCATGTTGATATCGAGCATCATCACCACGAACAGGAACAGCACCATCACCGCGCCGACATAGACCAGCACCAGCACGATGGCCAGGAACTCGGCCTTGAGCAGCATCCAGAGGCCCGCTGCCGAGAAGAAGGACAGCACCAGGAACAGCGCCGCATGCACCGGGTTGCGGGCCGTGATGACGCGAACGGCGGCGATTACCACCAGCACCGCGAACACGTAGAACAAGACAGTTTTAAATTCCATAATCAACCAGAAGTTGGTTCATTCAATCAGCACGGGGACCGCACAGCAGGCCACCCCATCGCAATACATCCGACACCTTGCCGCAAGCCCTGCACCACCCTGCCCGGCTGCCCCGTATTTCGCAGGGCCACCCGGCAGCACCGATCAACGGTAGGCGGCGTCGGCCGCACGTGCAGCGGCGATTTCGTTTTCGTAACGGTCGCCCACTGCCAGCAGCATTTCCTTGGTGTAGTACAGGTCGCCCCGCTTTTCACCGTGGTATTCCAGGATGTGCGTTTCGACGATCGAGTCGACCGGGCAGGACTCTTCGCAGAAACCGCAGAAGATGCACTTGGTCAGATCGATGTCGTAGCGGCTGGTGCGACGGGTTCCGTCCTCACGCTGCTCGGATTCGATGGTGATGGCCATCGCCGGGCAGACCGCTTCGCACAGCTTGCAGGCGATGCAGCGTTCTTCACCGTTGGGATAACGGCGCAGCGCATGCAGGCCGCGGAAACGCGGGGACATCGGCGTCTTTTCCTCGGGGAACTGCACGGTGATCTTGCGCTTGAACAGATAGCGACCGGTCAGGGCCAGGCCCTTGAACAGTTCGCGGAGCATCAGGCTGCCGAAAAAATCCTTAATAGCTTCCATTTTTAGCCTCAGCCTTCCAACTTATTTCCAGATATTCCAGGGCGACTGGATCCAGATCGCCACGACCACCAGCCAGACCAGGGTCAGCGGGATGAACACTTTCCAGCCCAGACGCATGATCTGGTCATAGCGGTAGCGCGGGAACGATGCGCGGATCCACACGTACAGCGACAGGAAGAAGAAGGTCTTCAAGCCCAGCCAGATCCAGCCCGGGATGAAGTCCAGCGCGGACACCGGAGCCGACCAGCCGCCGAAGAACAGCAGTGCGGTCAGGATCGAGATCAGGATCATCGCGGCGTATTCGGCCAGGAAGAACATGGCGAAGGACATGCCGGAGTATTCGATCATGTGACCGGCCACGATTTCGGATTCACCTTCCACCACGTCGAACGGGTGGCGGTTGGTCTCGGCCACGCCGGAGACGAAGTAGATCACGAAGATCGGCAGCAGCGGCAGCCAGTTCCAGGACAGGAAGTTCAGGCCCATGCCGGCGAACTGCCCCTTGGTCTGGGCCAGCACGATGTCGGTCATGTTCAGGCTGCCGGTGACCATCAGCACCACCACCAGGCAGAAGCCCATGGAGATTTCATAGGACACCATCTGTGCCGAAGCGCGCATTGCACCCAGGAAGGCGTACTTCGAGTTCGAGGCCCAGCCGGCGATGATGATGCCGTAGACTTCCATCGAGGTAATGGCCATCAGATACAGCAGGCCGGCGTTGACGTTGGCCAGCACGTGTTCCGGCGAGAACGGCACCACGGCCCAGGCGGCCAGCGCCGGCATGATGGTCATCACCGGCGCCAGGTAGAACAGCGCCTTGTTGGCCTTGGACGGGGTCGAGATTTCCTTGAAGATCAGCTTGACGGCGTCAGCGATGGGCTGCAGCAGACCGGCGGGACCCACGCGGTTCGGGCCCAGGCGCACGTGCATCCAGCCGATCAGCTTGCGCTCCCAGTAGGTCATGTAGGCCACGCACACCAGCAGCGGCACCATCACCACCAGGATCTTGACCAGAGTCCACACCAGCGTGAACAGGGTCGGACCCAGCAGCGCCGGTCCCACATTGTTGATTTGGGCGATCAGGTGATCCATTTTTACGCTTTCTCCACGACGATTGCGCCAAACATGCCGCCCAGTGCAGCGGTGGAGGCGTGCGCAGCAGCGACGCGAACCACGTTTTCCGGCAGTTTCTTATCGATGGCGGCGGTCAGCGCAGCGCTGCCCGAGCCTTGCTTGACGTTGACCTTGTCGCCTTCGGCCACACCCAGCTTGGCGGCCAAAGCAGCCGACAGCCACGCCTTGGGCGCCTGGCCGTCGCGGGTTTCCAGCAGCGGCGGTGAACGGCGTGCGATGGCGTCAGCGAAGTAGATGGGCACATCCGCCACACGCTCGACGCCACCGGCGGCGGCTTGCACAGCCTGCGCTTGCACGCTGGCGATGTTGTTCAGGCGAGCCGACAGGTCGGTTTCCTTGCCCAGCAGCTCGTCGCGGATGGATTCGGCGGTTTCGTAATCGAAGTTTTCCAGTTCCAGCAGGTTGCCCAGCACGCGCAGGACCTTCCAGCCCGGACGCGCATCGCCGGCCGGCTTGACGGTACCGTTGAAGCTTTGTGCACGGCCTTCGGCATTGACGAAGGTACCGGCGGTTTCGGTGAAGGGTGCGATCGGCAGCAGCACGTCGGCATAGTCGGCACCGTGCTGGTAGGCCGACATCACCACGACCATCTCGGCCTGGCCCAGCGCGGCACGGGCCGCTTGCGGATCGTAGCTGTCCAGTTCCGGCTCGGCGTTCAACAGCAGGTAAGCCTTGCGCGGCTGTGCGAACACGGCAGCGGCATTGGCACCCTTGCCCGGAGTCGGCACGGCGTTGGCCAGGTAGCCGCCCACGGCGTTGCCGCCATCGGTCAGCACGCCCAGCTTGGCACCGGTCTGTTCGGCGATCCACTGTGCAGCAGCATGCAGTTGCGCAGCTTGCGGATGCTGGACCGCAGCGTTGCCCAGGAAGACGCCACGGCCTTCGCCCGACAGCAGGCTGGCGGCAGTTGCCTTGGCAGCGTCCGATGCCACCACGCCAGCGTAGGCGGCGGGGGCAGCCACACCCTTGGCTTCAGCCACGGCCACGGCCACTTCGGCCAAGGCGGACAGCCATGCCGAAGGAGCGGCGATGATCTTGTTGGCGATCGGCATGAGCAGATCGTCGTCGGTGGCGTGCAGCACGCTGACCTTGGCACCGCTCTTGGCGGACTGGCGCAGGCGGGCCGACAGCAGAGGGTGATCCTTGCGCAGGAAGGAACCGATCACGAAGACGCGGTTCAGCTGCGAGAACTCGACGATGGACATGCCCAGCCACGGCTTGATCTGGCCGTCCAGGCCGAAGTCGGACTGGCGCAGGCGGAAGTCGACGTTGTCCGAACCGATACCGCGCACCAGCTTCTGCAGCAGGCTCAGCTCTTCCAGCGTGGAGTACGGGGTACCCAGCGCGGCGATCGAGTCCGCACCATGTTCGTGACGGATGTTGCGCAGGCCGTGGGCGACGTATTCCAGCGCAGTCTGCCAGTCCACTTCCTGCCACTTGCCGTCCTGCTTCAACATCGGCTTGGTCAGGCGTTGATCGCTGTCCAGCGCTTCGTAAGCGAAACGGTCCTTGTCAGAGATCCAGCACTCGTTGACTTCTTCATTTTCGAAGGGCAGCACGCGCATGACCTTGCCATTCTTGACCTGGACGATCAGGTTGGCACCGACGCTGTCGTGCGGGCTCACCGACTTGCGGCGCGACAGTTCCCAGGTACGGGCGCTGTAGCGGAACGGCTTGGAGGTCAGCGCACCGACCGGGCACAGGTCGATCATGTTGCCCGACAGTTCGGAGTCCACGGTCTTGCCGACGAAGGTGGTGATCTCGGAATGTTCACCGCGGCCCAGCATGCCCAGCTCCATCACGCCGGCCACTTCCTGGCCGAAGCGCACGCAGCGGGTGCAGTGAATGCAGCGGTTCATTTCCTTCATGGAGATCAGCGGACCGACGTCCTTGGGCTCCACGACACGCTTTTCTTCCTGGTAGCGCGAGGAGGAACCGCCGTAACCGACGGCCAGATCCTGCAGCTGGCACTCACCGCCCTGGTCGCAGATGGGGCAATCCAGCGGGTGGTTGATCAGGAGGAATTCCATCACGCCCTTCTGGGCCTTGACCGCCTTGTCGCTGGCGGTGCGCACGATCATGCCGTTGTTGACCGGCGTGGCGCAGGCAGGCAGCGGCTTCGGGGCCTTTTCAACCTCGACCAGGCACATGCGGCAGTTGGCCGCGATGGACAGTTTCTTGTGATAGCAGAAGTGAGGGATGTACGTGCCGATCTTGTTGGCAGCGTCCATGACCATGCTGCCTTCTTGCACTTCAACCTTCTTGCCGTCTATTTCGATTTCAACCATGGCTGTTTGCCCAAGCTAAATATTCTTTGCCAACGATACCGGCGGAAGGCTTATCGCATCCCGCCAGCATCCCCTGCCCTGTTCAGATGTAAGCCGGAACCAGGCAGTGTTTGTGCTCGATGTGGTATTCGAACTCTTCGCGGAAATTCTTCACGAACGCGCGTACCGGCATCGCCGCTGCATCACCGAGCGCACAGATGGTGCGGCCCTGGATGTTGTCGGCTACCGAGTTCAGTACGTCCAGATCTTCCATCTTGCCGTGACCGTTTTCGATACGCTCCACCATGCGGTACATCCACCCGGTGCCTTCGCGGCACGGTGTGCACTGGCCGCAGGATTCTTCATAGTAGAAGTAGGACAGGCGCAGCAGCGACTTGACCATGCAGCGCGTCTCGTCCATCACGATCACCGCGCCCGAACCCAGCATCGAGCCGGCCTTGGCGATGGCATCGTAGTCCATGGTGGTGTCCATCATGACGTCGCCACGGATCACCGGTGCGGACGAACCACCCGGGATGACGGCCTTGATCTTTTTGCCGCCGCGCATGCCACCGGCCAGTTCCAGCAAGGTGGAGAACGGGGTGCCCAGCGGGATCTCGTAGTTGCCCGGACGCTCGACGTCGCCCGAGATCGAGAAGATCTTGGTACCGCCGTTGTTGGGCTTGCCCATCTCGGCGTAGGCCTGCGGGCCTACCTTGAAGATGAAGGGCACGGCCGCAAAGGTCTCGGTGTTGTTGATGGTGGTCGGCTTGCCGTACAGGCCGAAGCTGGCCGGGAACGGCGGCTTGAAGCGCGGCTGGCCCTTCTTGCCTTCTAGCGACTCCAGCAGTGCAGTTTCTTCGCCGCAGATGTAGGCGCCATAACCGTGGTGCGCATGCAGCTGGAAGCTGAAACCGGTACCGAGGATGTTGTCACCCAGGAAGCCGGCCGCACGGGCTTCTTCCAGGGCTTCTTCGAAACGCTCGTACTCGGCGAAGATTTCACCGTGGATGTAGTTGTAGCCGACCGTGATGCCCATCGCGTAGCCGCCGATGATCATGCCTTCGATCAATGCGTGCGGATTGTAACGAATGATGTCACGGTCCTTGAAAGTGCCCGGCTCACCTTCATCTGTATTGCAGACGAGGTATTTCTGGCCCGGGAACTGGCGCGGCATGAAGCTCCACTTCAGGCCGGTCGGGAAACCCGCACCGCCGCGACCACGCAGGCCCGAGGCCTTGAGGTCGGCGATGACTTGTTCCGGAGTGATCTTCTCGTTGAGGATGCGCTTGAGCGAATCGTAGCCGCCGCGCTTGACGTAATCCTCGAGATGCCAGTTCTCGCCATTCAGGTCGGCGAGGATCAGCGGTTTGATGTGGCGGTCGTGCAGGCAGGTCATTTCTTCAGTTCCTCCAGCAGCGCGTCGATCTTTTCGTTGGACATCCAGCTGCACATTTGATGGTTGTTGACCAGCATGACCGGTGCGTCGCCGCAAGCGCCCATGCATTCGCCTTCCATCAGCGTGAACTGGCCGTCGGCCGTGGTTTCGCGATAATCGATGCCCAGCTTGTGCTTCAGGTGATGGGCAGCACGCTCGCCACCCGACAGCAGACACGGCAGGTTGGTGCACACGGTGATCTTGTGCTTGCCCACCGGGCTGGTGTTGAACATGTTGTAGAAGGTCGCGACTTCCTGCACGGCCACGGCGGGCATGCCGATGTAGTCGGCAATTTCCTGCTGCAGCTCGGCCGGCAGCCAGCCATGTTCCACCTGGGCGATGCGCAGCGCGGACATGACCGCAGACTGGCGCTGGTCCGCCGGGTATTTCGCGAGTTCGCGATCGATTTTCTTAAGGGCTTCTTGACTTAACAGCATATCGTTGGCCATCCATGCGCATCAGTACTGCGCGGTTATTGGATATTCCCCAAACTTGACGGGCTTCCTGAGAAGCCCGCCTTGACTCTTACACTTCGACTTATCGGTCGATTTCCCCGAACACAATGTCTTGCGTACCAATGATGGTGACCGCATCGGCAATCATGTGGCCCTTGGCCATTTCGTTCAGGGCTTGCAGGTGGGCAAAGCCCGGGGCACGGATCTTCAGGCGGTACGGTTTGTTGGCACCGTCGGAGACCAGATAGATACCGAATTCACCCTTGGGATGCTCGACGGCAGCATACGCTTCGCCGGCAGGCACACGGAAGCCTTCGGTGAACAGCTTGAAGTGGTGGATCAGGTCTTCCATGTTGGACTTCATGTCCGCACGTTTGGGAGGCGCGATCTTGTGGTTGTCGGTGATGACCGGGCCCGGATTGTTGCGCAGCCACTCCACACATTGCTTGATGATGCGGTTGGACTGGCGCATTTCGGCCACGCGCACCAGGTAACGGTCGTAGCAGTCGCCGTTCTTGCCGATGGGGATGTCGAAGTCCAGCAGGTCATACACTTCATACGGCTGCTTCTTGCGCAGGTCCCAGGCGATGCCCGAGCCACGCAGCATCGGACCGGTGAAGCCCATCTGCAATGCACGTTCCGGCGAGACCACGCCGACGCCCACCAGACGCTGCTTCCAGATACGGTTGTCGGTCAGCAGGGTTTCGTATTCGTCGACATAGGTCGGGAAACGATTGGTGAAATCTTCGATGAAGTCCAGCAGCGAACCCTGGCGATTTTCGTTCAGTTCGCGGATGGCCTTCTCGTTGCGCACGATGGACGCCTTGTACTGCGGCATGCTGTCCGGCAGGTCGCGGTAGACGCCGCCCGGACGGTAGTAAGCCGCGTGCATGCGGGCGCCGGAGACGGCTTCGTAGCAGTCGAACAGGTCTTCACGCTCGCGGAAGGCATACAGCAGCACGCCCATTGCGCCCACGTCCAGCGCGTGCGCGCCGATCCACATAAGGTGGTTCAGCAGGCGGGTGATTTCGTCGAACATCACACGGATGTACTGCGCGCGCAGCGGCACTTCCAGACCCAGCAGGCGCTCGATGGCCAGCACGTAACCGTGCTCGTTGCTCATCATCGAGACGTAGTCCAGGCGATCCATGTAAGGCACGGATTGCAGGAAGGTCTTCTGTTCGGCCAGCTTTTCGGTACCACGGTGCAGCAGGCCGATGTGGGGGTCGGCGCGCTGAATGACTTCACCATCCAGCTCCAGCACCAGACGCAGCACGCCGTGCGCGGCCGGGTGCTGGGGACCGAAGTTCAGCGTATAGTTTTTGATCTCTGCCATTATTTGATCCCGTAGTTTTCTTCACGAATGATGCGCGGGGTGATTTCGCGCGGCTCGATCGTTACGGGTTGATAGATGACGCGTTTCTGTTCGGCGTCGTAACGCATTTCGACATAGCCGGACACCGGGAAGTCCTTGCGGAACGGGTGGCCAATGAAGCCATAGTCGGTCAGGATGCGGCGCAGGTCGGGGTGGCCATCGAAGAGGATGCCGTAGAAGTCGAACGCTTCACGCTCGTACCAGCCAGCCGAATTCCAGATCGGATCGACCGAGGCCACGATGGGCAGGTCGTCATCCGGCGCGAACACGCGCACACGCACACGCCAGTTGTGCGAGATCGACATCAGGTGCGACACCACGGCAAAGCGCGGACCGTCCCAGGCACCATCGCCATAGGTCGAATAATCCACGCCGCACAGGTCCAGCAATTGTTCGAAACGGGTGTCGGCATGGTCGCGCAGCACGCGCATGGCCGACAGGTAGTCAGCGGCCTTGACCACCACGGTGACTTCACCGAGGGCCACGGTCAGGTTCTGAAGATACCCTCCAAGCGCATTACGCAGGGCGGCTTCGAGAGTTTCCAATTTTGTCGTCATACTGCCCTCTTAGCGCGCGATGGTGTTGGTGCGCTTGATCTTGTTCTGCAGCTGGATCACGCCATACAGCAGCGCTTCCGCCGTCGGCGGGCAACCCGGCACATACACGTCGACCGGCACGATGCGATCGCAGCCACGCACCACCGAATACGAATAGTGGTAATAGCCGCCACCATTGGCACAGGAGCCCATGGAGATCACCCAGCGCGGTTCCGGCATCTGGTCGTAGACCTTGCGCAGCGCCGGCGCCATCTTGTTGCACAGGGTGCCGGCCACGATCATCAGGTCGGACTGGCGCGGCGACGGACGGAACACCGCACCGAAGCGGTCCAGGTCGTAACGCGACGCACCGACGTGCATCATTTCAACCGCGCAGCACGCCAGACCGAAGGTCATGGGCCACAGGGATCCGGTACGGGTCCAGTTGATTACCTTATCCAGCGAGGTGGTAACAAACCCCTCATTCAATACGCCTTCAATAGACATGGCTTACTCCCAATCCAGGGCACCCTTTTTCCAGATGTACCAAAATCCGACAACAAATTCAGCGATGAAGACCATCATCGTGACGAAACCTTGCCAGCCCAGCTCACGCATGGACACGCCCCAAGGGAAGAAGAAGGCGGTTTCCAGATCAAACAGGATGAACAGGATGGCGATCAGGTAGTAGCGCACATCGAACTTCATGCGCGCATCTTCGAATGCTTCGAAACCGCATTCGTAAGGAGAAGTTTTTTGAGCGTCCGGCTTGTGCGGACCAAGAAGACGACCGAGGAGCTGGGGAGCGACACCGACACCGATGCCGACAAGAATAAACAGGAGGACTGGGAAGTAATTTTCGAGGTTCACGATTGGCCGCTATGCGTTGGTTTATCGATGGGAATGATTCTCAATATCAATCAGAAACTTCCTCGACAAAAAGCCAGCTCAGGCACTAGGACCTTCGCTGGCTTTTCATTTCATTTCTATGGTGCCGACGACGAGACTCGAACTCGTACAGCTTTCGCCACTACCCCCTCAAGATAGCGTGTCTACCAATTTCACCACGTCGGCTTGAAGCAGCTATTGTACCTTCATTTGTTACTCTTGTTCAATGCACAATCAGCGAAAAAGAAAGATTCTTCCTACTTTATTCTTCGATTATTTCAGTATCCGCAAAGGCTTATTTCGGAATCTGGTTCGACTGGTCGCCCGGCTTCGCAGCTTCGGTCGGCGCAGCAGGTGCAGCAGGTGCAGCTTGCTGTGCAGGAGCGGCCGGCGCCTGCAGATTATCCATCACGCTGCCGCTTTGTGCAGTGTGATGATTGCCGATGAAGGTCAAGCCCAGGGTTGCCACGAAGAAGATGCCGGCAGCCACCGCGGTCGACTTCGACAGGAAGTTCGACGAGCCGGTCGCACCGAAAAGACTGCCCGACGCGCCGGAGCCAAAGGCCGCACCCATGTCAGCGCCCTTGCCGTGCTGCAGCAACACCAGACCGATGATCGCCAGCGCTGCCAGCACCTGAACTACAACCACTACCAAAAACAAAGTATTCATTTAAACAAGTCCACTCTTGATGTTTCAATCGCCTGCTGCATCTGCGTCAAAGTATCGCTTCCGCAACTGACAAACCCCTTACTTCACTTCAGGCCGCTGCCTTGATGATGGCCAGAAAATCTGCCGCCTTCAATGCCGCGCCGCCGATCAGGCCGCCATCGATGTCGGCCATGGCCAGCAATTGCTCGGCGTTGTCCGGCTTCATGCTGCCGCCGTACAGGACGCGCACCTTGGCCGCCGCTTCCGCACTCTTGGCGCCGAGACGCGCACGCAGCATCGCATGCACTTCCTGGGCCATTTCCGGCGTGGCGGTCTTGCCGGTGCCAATCGCCCAGACCGGCTCGTAGGCCACCACGATGCGGGCCGCTTCTTCCACGCTCAGCGCCGCGAGTACGACGTCGAGCTGGCCACCCACGATTTCGTTGGTCTGGCCGGCTTCGCGCTGTTCCAGCGTTTCGCCCACGCAGACCACCGGCACCAGGCCAGCCTTCAATGCTGCTACCGTCTTGGCCGCCACCGCTGCGTCGGTCTCACCATGATAGGCGCGACGCTCGGAGTGACCCAGAATGACATATTGCACACCAAATTCCTGCAGCATCGCCGCAGACACCTCGCCGGTGAAGGCACCGGAAGCGTGCGCGGACATGTCCTGCGCACCCAGCGCCACGGCCGAACCGGCCACCGCGCCCTGCACTTGCGCCAGATAAGGCGCCGGCACACAGACAGCCACATCACATGCGTCAGCCGGCAGGCCTTCCTTGATACCAGCCACCAGGGCTGCATTGGCAGCCAGGCTGCCGTTCATTTTCCAGTTACCGGCTACGAGTTTGCGACGCATAGGCTGATTTCTACGAGATGGGTGTCAATTTGGATAACCTCGCATTGTAGCCGGTACAGGCGCTTGGCGCAAAGCCGGACTGTCTCGGCCGTGCGCCCTGCGCTCATCCGGTCACAGTTCCAGCATGATCTTGCCGATGTGGGCGCTCGATTCCATCATGGCGTGCGCCTGTGCCGCCTGCTCCAGCGGGAAGCGATAATGGATCACCGGCTTGATCTTGCCCGCCTCGATCAGCGGCCACACGTGCTGGCGCAAGTTCGCTGCAATGGCGGCCTTGAAGGCGATCGGGCGCGGACGCAGAGTCGAGCCGGTGATGGTCAGGCGGCGGCGCATGACCTGCCCCATGTCCAGCTCGCCCTTGCTGCCGCCCAGCTGGGCGATGAAGACCAGGCGACCATCGTCGGCCAGGGACTTGATCTCGCGCGGCAGGTAGTCGCCGCCGACCATGTCCAGAATCACGTCCACACCCTTGCCGCCAGTCAATTCCTTGACCACCGCCTCGAAATCCTCGGTTTTGTAATTGATGGCGCGTTCTGCGCCCAATTCTTCACATGCACGACACTTGTCAGCGCTGCCGGCCGTGGCAAACACGCGATGTCCCAGCGCACGGGCGATCTGGATGGCCGTCACGCCGATGCCGGAAGAACCACCTTGCACCAGCAAGGTCTCTTCACCTGACAGCTGGCCACGGTCGAAGACGTTGCTCCACACGGTGAAGTAGTTTTCCGGCAGGGCCGCTGCCTCCAGCGCGCTCAAGCCCTTGGGCACCGGCAGGCACTGGGCCAGCGGCGCCGCGCAGAACTCGGCATAGCCGCCACCCTGTACCAGCGCACAGACCAGGTCGCCCAGCTTGAAACCGCTGTCGCCCAGATCGCCGGCCACGATCTCACCAGCCACTTCCAGGCCCGGCAGGTCGGATGCGCCAGGCGGCACCGGATAGTTACCGGTGCGCTGAAACACGTCCGGGCGGTTCACGCCCGCCGCATGTACCTTGATGAGCACTTCACCTGCCTTCAACTCCGGCACGGGCCGCTCACAGGCCTGCAATACCTCGGGGCCGCCAAATTGCTTGATTTCGATTGCGCGCATGTGTCCTATCCTTCAATTCAATGGGGTGTGATGGGCTCAAAGCGAAGCCGCTGCCCGCGCCGCCGTGTCGTACAACCCGGAAGCATTGCGCAGCAGCTGGGCTGCCTCGCCGATGGCCTGGTTGGGGATGCCGCTCTCGACCTGCACCTCAATCAGGCAGCGCTCGCGCACCTCGCGGTACTTCATGCACAGCGCCTGCCCGGCTGGAGTCGTCGAAAACAGCAGTTCCTTGCCCGCCTTCTCGCTCTTGACGTAGCCGGCCTTCACCAGCTTCTTCAAGGCATAGGTGACCACGTGGGTGTCCTCGACGTTCAATACGAAGCAGATATCGGCCAGCTTTTTCTTCCGGTCCCGGTGATTGACATGATGCAGCAGCGAAACCTCGATGGCCGTCATGTCCTTGGCACCGGCGGCGGCCATGCAGCGCACCATCCAGCGGTTGAAGGCATTGCTGGCCATGATGAGGGCGTATTCCAGCTCGGAAAGCTCGGCACTGCGTTCGGACACCAGGTGCTGCGACGACACGATCTTGGTCGGGCGCGGTGCCGCGATGGCCTCCGGCAATTCAGTCAGGACGGGCTTGGACGTCTCGTTATTCTCTTGGCTCATGGGAAGCGTGGGGCTCAGGACGACAGAATGGCAACACTATAGCGCAAAGATTAAATAAATAATTTATCGACATATTGTTTATATTTTCTTTGAAATGTAATATCCGCAAAAAAGCAGGGCATCACCAGACGCACCTTGACCCCGGCAGCGGCACGACCGGGTTCTCAACAAAAATCTCAGCCGAGGCGAGAGACACATGCAGCCACCCCAGCTCCACCCCTTGGGCGACCGCGCACTGCTCTGCAGTTTGCCGGCCCCTGCCACCCTGCCCCAGCAGCAACGCATCTGGGCACTGGCCACGCTGGCCAGTGAATGGGAAGAAGTCAGCGAAGTCGTGCCCGGCATGAACAACCTGACCTTGATCACCAAGCGCCCCGTGGCCGACCTGGACATCCTGACGCAACGCGTCCTGAAGAGCTGGCCCAAACTCGGCACCACAGCCAGCGAAGGCCGCACGGTCGAGATCCCGGTGGTCTACGGCGGCAGCGCCGGTCCTGACCTGGACAACGTGGCCCGTCACACCGGCCTGTCGACCAGGGAAGTGATCGAACGCCACAGCCATGCCGAGTACGTGGTCTATTTCCTCGGCTTCCTGCCCGGCTTCGCCTACATGGGCGGGCTCGACGCCAGCCTGGCCACGCCGCGTCACACCACGCCGCGGGTGAGCATTCCGGCCGGGTCAGTCGGCATCGGCGGCGAACAGACCGGCATCTATCCGATGGCCTCCCCCGGCGGCTGGCAACTCATCGGCCGCACCGCCCTGCAACTGTTCGATCCTTCCCAGCAACCGCCGACGCTGCTGCGTCCTGGCGACCGTGTACGCTTTACCGTGGAGCGCGTGGCCTCATGATCGACATCATCCAACCCGGCATGCTGGCCTCGGTGCAGGACATGGGCCGCACCGGCCATCGCAGCCTCGGCATCCATCCCGGCGGCGCCCTCAATACGCTGGCCCTGGCCAGTGCCAACCTGCTGGTAGGCAATCCGGTTGATGCAGCCGGACTTGAAATCACCATGGGCGTGGCCGAACTGCGCTTCACCCGCGACACCCGCATTGCCCTCGGCGGTGACGACATCGGCGCCACCCTCGATGGCAAACCCGTCGCCGCCTGCTGGAGCATTCCGGTGCGCGCCGGCAGCGTGCTCAAGCTCAGCCTGGCGGCCGCCGATTCCCCCGAGCAGGCCCCGCGCCACAGCATGCGGACTTATCTCGCTGTAGCGGGTGGCATCGATGTCCCTGTGGTGCTGGGCTCACGCAGCACGGACCTGAAGGCCGGTTTCGGCGGCCATCAGGGACGCGCCCTCAAGCGTGGCGACAAGCTCCCCATCGGCGACACCAGCTCAGCCGCTGCAGCGGTCCACGGCCCCGCCTTCGGCGTGCGTTCTCCGCGCTGGAGCGGCCTGGCCCTGCGCGCCGATGAACACAGCCAGCACGTCACCCTGCGCGTGCTGCCCGGCCCCGAATTCGATCAGTTCAGCAAGACCTCGCGGGAAGCGCTGTGGTCCGACACCTGGCGCGTCACGCCCAACAGCAACCGCATGGGCTATCGCCTCGAAGGCCCGGAGCTCAAGCGCAAGCAAGGCCGCGACATGCTTTCGCATGGCGTCGTGCCGGGCGTGATCCAGGTGCCGCCCTCGGGCCAGCCCATCATCCTGATGGGCGATGCCCAGACCACCGGCGGCTATCCCAAGATCGGCGTGATCATCGGTGCCGACCTGTGGAAGCTGGCACAAGCGCCGCTGAACGGCACCCTGCGCCTGGAACCCTGCGAGCTGGCCGATGCCCTGGCCGCCGCCGAAGAACAGCAGCGCTATCTCGATTCCATCCGCGCCACGGTCGCTGCTCTGGACTGGTCGCGCGCCACGCTCTACAAGAAATAAGGGAACGTCATGCATATCGATCTGAATGCCGACCTCGGCGAAGGCTGCGACACCGACGAACAACTGCTGACCCTGGTCAGCTCCGCCAACATCGCCTGCGGCTGGCACGCTGGCGACGCCAGCACCATGCGCCGCAGCGTGCGCTGGGCGATCCAGAACCACGTGGCCATCGGCGCCCACCCCAGTTTCCCCGACCGTGAAAACTTCGGCCGCAGCGCCATGCAATTGCCGCCTGAAGAGATCGTCAGCGGCATGCTCTATCAACTCGGTGCGCTCGATGCCATCGTGCGCGCCGAAGGCGGCCGCATGACCCACGTCAAGCCGCACGGCGCGCTCTACAACCAGGCCGCCAAGGATGCCGTGCTGGCCAATGCCATCTGCGCCGCCATCCGCACCTTCAATCCGGAACTGAGCCTGTATGGCCTGGCCGGCAGCGAACTGATCGCCGCCGCCCGCCATGCCGACCTCAATGCGGTGGAAGAAGTGTTTGCCGATCGCGCCTATGAAGCCGACGGCAGCCTGGTCGCGCGCAGCAAGCCCGGCGCCATGATCGAGAACGATGCCGACGCCATCGCCCAGACCCTGATGCTGGTCAAGCAGAAAAAGGTCAAGGCCATCGACGGCAGCCTGGTCGAAGTCAATGCACAGACCGTATGCCTGCACGGAGATGGCGCGCACGCTCTGGATTTCGCGCGCCAGATTCGGGCACGCCTGCACGCCGAGCAGATTGCCGTGCGCGCGGCGATATGAAGGATTTTTCCGGCGTCGTCGCAAGACGCAGGAAAGTAGGCACCCGCAGTTGAACACGGGGTGCTGCAAGCTGTAGTTCCGTTCCGAAAACAACAAGAAAAGCCGTCAGCCTGAGGCCCGCGAGGTCGCAGGAAAAGTCACGCCCCTACTCTTTGCAGATTCCCGCAAAGCCAATACGGGCGCGGCTTTCCGCGACATCGCTGGCACGGACCTTGCACCATGGCGGCAGGATTTTTCCTCATTCACATAGGGAGTTTTTCATGGAGAGTACGACACTGTTGCCGCTGATCGGGATACCGATCGTCGTGGCCGGTTTTGCCTTGCGTTTCAACCCGCTGCTGGTGGTCACGGTCGCGGGTCTCACCACCGGCCTGTCGGTCGGCATGGACTTCGGCATGCTGCTGGAAACCTTCGGCGAGAAGTTCGTCAACAGCCGTTCGCTGGCGACCTTCCTGCTGATCCTGCCGATCATCGGCCTCTTGGAACATTACGGTCTGAAGGAACGCGCCCAGGCGTGGATCTCCAGCATCGCCAGCGCCACCTCGGCGCGCATCCTGATGCTCTACTTCATCCTGCGTGAAGGCACGGCCGCACTGGGCCTGATCTATCTCGGCGGCCAGGCGCAGACGGTGCGTCCGCTGCTGGCACCGATGGCCGAAGGCGCAGCAGTGAACGCCTATGGCGAAGACCTGCCGCAGCACATCCGCGACAAGATCAAGGCCCATGCCGCCGCCTGCGACAACATCGCCGTGTTCTTCGGCGAGGACATCTTCATCGCCTTCGGCGCGGTGCTGCTGATGGATGCCTTCCTGAAGGAAAACGGCATCACCAACATCGAGCCGCTGCACATCGGCCTGTGGGCCATCCCCACTGCCCTGTCGGCACTGGTGATCCACATGTTCCGCCTGACCCGTCTCGACGCTTCCATCCGCCGCGACGTCGATGCGTGGAAAGCTACCCAATCCGCTGCCAAGGTGTCCGCATGAATACGCTTATCTCGATCAACCGCATCTACTACCTCATCGGCATCATCGTCATGATGCTGACCGTGATGACCCTGCGTGACAAGGGCAACCCCAAGCGCTTCACCACGGCCCTGTTCTGGTTCCTGTTCGGCGCCGTGTTCCTGTTCGGCGACCTGCTGGTGGAAAGCCTGGGCAAGTCCATGGCTCACCGCATCATCGGCGGCACCGTCATCATCATCTCGCTCATCGCCGGTACCGGCATGCTCTCCATGGGCAGCTATGCGACCTCCACGCATGACGAACGGGTGGCGTCGGCCAAACGGCTGGGCAACTGGCTGTTCTTCCCGGCGGTGCTGATCCCGGTCATCACGGTGGCCTGTACCGTCCTGCTCAAGGGCGTCTCGGTCGGTGGCCTGATGCTGCTGGACCAGAAACAGCTGACCCTGGCCGCCCTGTGCGTGGCTTGCGTGTGTGCGCTCATCGCCGGTTGCGTGCTCACCCGTGGCACGCCGCTGCAAGCGGTACGCCAGTCGCGCCGACTGGTGGACTCCATCGGCTGGGCCGCGATCCTGCCGCTGATGCTGGCCATGCTCGGTGGCGTCTTCGTGGCCGCCAAGACCGGCACCTCGGTGCAGCAGGTGGTGAGCCTGTTCGTCAATCCGGACAATCGCTTCCTGGTGGTGGTGATCTACTGCGTGGGCATGGCGCTGTTCACGATGGTGATGGGCAATGCCTTCGCCGCCTTCCCGGTGATGAGCGCGGGCATCGCCCTGCCCTTCCTGATCCTGGGGCATCACGCCGATCCGGCACCGCTGGTGGCCATCGGCATGTACTCCGGCTATTGCGGCACGCTGATGACGCCCATGGCCGCGAACTACAACATCGTGCCGGCCGCGCTGCTGGAACTGAAGAACAAGTACCAGGTCATCAAGGTGCAGATCCCGACTGCACTGGCGCTGCTGACCGTGAACGTGTTCCTGATGTACTTCCTTGCCTTCCGCTGATCTGAACGGAAGGCCTGACCTGGCCGCATGCGCTGTTGCGGCCAGGTCGCCCCACTTGCTTCAAGGAGTCCCCATGCAACTCACTCTCGACCGGGCGGAACAATTTGCCCGCATGCCGCTGGCCTATCTGCGCCAGGAATATCCCAACCACATCATGCATCTGCTCAACGATGAGGGCGATGTGCTCTCCCCGCGCGCGATGCATCCTGTCTTCTACGGCTGCTATGACTGGCACTCGGCGGTGCATGGCTACTGGCTGCTGTTGCGCTGCCTGCGCCTGTATCCGTCGATGGCGGTCACTGACGAGATCACGGCGATCTTTGACGACCATTTCACACCTGAGCTCATGGAGCACGAAACGGACTATTTCCGTGCGCCCAATCGCGCCCCCTTCGAACGCCCCTACGGCTTCGGCTGGTTGCTGGCACTGGACCAGGAACTGTTGATGTCGGCCCATCCTCGTGCGGCCGAATGGCATGCTGCGATGAAACCGCTGACCACCGAGATCAGGCGTCGCCTGTTCGACTATCTGTCGAAGCTGAGCTATCCGATTCGCGTCGGCACGCACTTCAACACGGCGTTTTCACTTGCCTTGGCATTGGATTACGCGCGTCACGTCACCGATACCGAACTGGAAGCGCTGATTGTCGACTGGTCGAATCAACACTACGGCAAGGACACCGACTATCCGGCTCACTATGAACCGGGTGGTGACGAATTCATCTCTGGTGCGTTGACCGAGGCCTTGTTGATGAGCAAGGTGCTCTCGACCGATGCATTCACCGCATGGTTCGATCTGTATCTGCCCCGCATTGCCGAAGTCACCCAGATCACGCATCCCGCCTACGTCTCCGACCCGACCGATCCGAAGGTTGCGCATCTGGATGGTCTGAACCTCTCGCGCGCCTGGTGCATGAAGAACGTGCTGCGTCATCTGCCCGCCCATCACGCGGCACGCAGTGCGATCGAAGCGGCGATCCAGCGCCACATCGCGGCCTCCATCGACCAGGTGGTCGGCAGCCACTACAGCGGTGGCCACTGGCTGGCCAGCTTTGCCATGCTGGCGCTGGAAGACTGATCCACACGCCGTCCTCCCGCAAAACAAAGCCCTCGCTCCCGATCACGGAAGCGAGGGCTTTTTGCTGGAATGCAGACCGAATCTACTCAGCCACTTCCTTGCGCAAGGGCGTCTGCTCGGTGTGCGTCGGCATGGTCGCCGAGATCACTCGTGCACTGCGCTTGAAGGTGAAATACGCCCAGGCCCAATCAGCCATCACCATGATGCGGTTGCGGAAACCAATCAGGAAATACACGTGCACGAACAGCCAGAACAGCCAGGCCGGATACCCCGAGAACTTGAGCTTGCCGACCATGGCAATGGCCGCGCGGCGACCGATGGTGGCCAGCGATCCGTAGTCCTTGTAGACGAAGCTCTCGGCCGGCTGTCCGGCAATGTGATGCTTGATGTTGCGCGCGGCCACGCGGCCCATCTGCTTGGCCGCCGGTGACACGCCCGGCACCGGCTTGCCGTCCGACTGTGCGGCAGCCAGGTCACCGATCACAAACACTTCGTCGTGGCCACCGATACAGAGCTGCGGCGTGACCGGTACACGACCAGCACGGTCCACCGGTACACCCAGTTGCTTGCCCAGCGGCGAGGCCGCTACACCTGCCGACCAGATCACGGTGCGCGTGGCCAGGCTCTGCTCGCCATCGAAATTGGCATAGCGCACGCAGGTCTCATCGATGTGTACCACACGGCAACCGGTGCGCACGTCCACACCGAGCTTGTGCAGCTGTTCGCGGGCTTTCTCGGAGAGGTCCTCGGGATAGGCCCCCAGCACGCGCTCCGAGCCTTCCACCAGCACCACGCGTGCCGAATGCGGATCGATATTGCGGAATTCGCCCGAGAGCGTATGGCGCGCGATTTCCACCAGCGTACCGGCCATCTCGACGCCCGTGGCCCCGCCGCCGATGACGGTGAAGGTCAGCCATTCCTGGCGACGGCGCGCATCGGTCTCGCGCTCGGCATGTTCAAAGGCCATCAGGATGCGCTTGCGGATCTCGAAGGCATCCTCCAGCGTCTTCAGGCCCGGCGCCAGCGCGCTCCATTCATCGCGGCCGAAGTAGCTGTGCGTGGAGCCTGCGGCGACGATGAGGTAGTCATAGGACAGCTCGCTGCCGTCTTCCAGCGTGACGGACTTGCCGGCGGTATCGATCCCGGTCACCGCCGCCATCAGCGTGGTGAGGTTGCGCTGCTGCGCCAGGATGGCGCGGATCGGCGCGCTGATGGCCGGGGCCGACAGCCCGGCCGTGGCCACCTGGTACAGCAAGGGCTGGAACAGGTGGTGGTTGCTGCGATCGATCATGGTGATGCGCACATCGGCGTGGGCCAGTTCGCGCGCAGCGGCCAGACCGCCGAAGCCGCAACCGATGATGATGACGTGGGGCATTGCCTTCCTTTCAAAAGTAACGTGTTGTTCTGTCCGCGCAGGCCGGTCATGTGAATCTGGCCTGGCCGCACGGCTGTCCCCTACTCTCTATTCGGATCTGCGGATCTGCCTGTTGGCAGTACCACGCCCTCCCCTGATGAGCGCGGCACACCGGAACCTTGATGTCCCTCAAAGCAGACGGACAGAATCGCATACTTTTGGTTCTAAATCACTTGGGCAGATTGTCCGCATCCTCTTGCGCGCACAAAAAAATCCCCCGGCCTTGCGGCACGGGGGATTTCCTTGTTGCCTGTTCAGGCAGAAGGGATTACTGCGCTTCTTGCGGAGCGGCAGCGTCGCCTTCTTCGGCCTGGGCAGCCTTCATCGACAGCTTCAGGCGGCCGCGGTCATCGGTTTCCAGAACCTTGACGCGCACTTGCTGGCCTTCCTTCAGGTAGTCGGCCACGGCGTTGACGCGCTCGTTGGCGATCTGGCTGATGTGCAGCAGGCCATCCTTGCCCGGCAGGACCTGGACGATGGCGCCGAAGTCCAGCAGCTTCAGGACGGTGCCTTCGTAGATCTTGCCCACTTCCACGGAAGCGGTCAGCTCTTCGATGCGGCGCTTGGCTTCCTGGCCAGCCGACGCATCCACGGAGGCGATGGTGACCACGCCTTCGTCGCTGATGTCGATCTGGGTGCCGGTTTCTTCGGTCAGCGCACGAATGACGGCGCCGCCCTTGCCGATCACGTCACGGATCTTTTCCGGGTTGATCTTGATGGTGATCAGGCGCGGTGCGAAGTCGGACAGCTCGGCACGGCCGGCCGGAACGGCTTCCTGCATCTTGCCCAGGATGTGGTGGCGGCCTTCCTTGGCCTGCTCCAGCGCGACCTGCATGATTTCCTTGGTGATGCCCTGGATCTTGATGTCCATCTGCAGGGCGGTAATGCCGTTGGCAGTACCGGCCACCTTGAAGTCCATGTCGCCCAGGTGATCTTCATCGCCCAGGATGTCGGTCAGCACGGCAAACTTGTTGCCTTCCTTGATCAGGCCCATGGCGATGCCGGCCACGTGGGCCTTCATCGGCACGCCGGCGTCCATCAGTGCCAGGCAGCCGCCGCACACCGATGCCATCGAGGAGGAACCGTTGGACTCGGTGATTTCCGAGACCAGGCGCACCGAGTAGCTGAACTCGTCAGCAGCCGGCAGCGCGGCGATCAGCGCGCGCTTGGCCAGGCGGCCGTGGCCGATTTCGCGGCGCTTCGGGGTGCCCACGCGACCGGTTTCGCCGGTGGCGAACGGAGGCATGTTGTAGTGGAGCATGAAGCGGTCGGAGTATTCACCCAGCAGACCGTCGATCTTCTGTTCATCGCGTGCGGTACCCAAGGTCGCGATGACCAGGGCTTGCGTTTCGCCGCGGGTGAACAGGGCCGAACCGTGGGTACGCGGCAGCACGCCGGTACGGATCGAGATCGGACGCACGGTGCGGGTGTCGCGGCCGTCGATGCGGGGCTCGCCTTCCAGGATCTGTGAACGCACGATCTTGGCTTCCAGGTCGAACAGGATGGAACCGACTTCGGCAGCATCCGCAGCCACGCCGTTGTTGGCAGCGCCTTCAGCGACCAGGGCTTCGTTGACCTGGGCGGTCACGGCCTTGAGCTTTTCGGTACGGGCTTGCTTGTCCTTGGTCTGGTAGGCTTCGCGCAGCGGGCCTTCGGCCAGTTGCGAGACGCGTGCGATCAGGGCTTCGTTCTTGGCCGGGGCGGTCCACTGGACTTCCGGCTTGCCGCCGTCACGCACCAGGGCGTGGATGGCTTCGATGACAGCCTTGGACTGGTCGTGACCGAACACGACAGCGCCCAGCATGACTTCTTCGGACAGTTGATCGGCTTCCGATTCCACCATCAGCACGGCGGTTTCGGTACCGGCCACCACCAGGTCCAGCTGCGAGGACTTGAGCTGCGAGGTGGTCGGGTTCAGGACGTACTGGCCGTCGATGTAACCGACGCGGGCTGCGCCCACCGGGCCATTGAAGGGGATGCCGGCCAGCGACAGGGCTGCCGAGGCACCGATCATGGCGGGGATGTCCGGATCGATTTCAGGGTTCACCGACAGCACGTGGATGATCACCTGCACTTCGTTGAGGTAGCCTTCCGGGAACAGCGGGCGGATCGGACGATCGATCAGGCGCGAGGTCAGGGTTTCCTTTTCGGAAGGCTTGCCTTCGCGCTTGAAGAAACCGCCGGGGATGCGGCCGGCTGCATAGGTCTTCTCGATGTAGTCGACCGTCAGGGGGAAGAAGTCCTGGCCGGGCTTGGCTTCCTTGCGGGCCACCACGGTGGCCAGGATGACGGTGTCTTCCACCGACACCACCACGGCGCCAGAAGCCTGGCGAGCGATTTCGCCGGTTTCCAGGGTCACTTGATGCTGACCGTACTGGAAGGTCTTGGTTACTTTATTGAACACGGTATTTCCTTTCTTTTATGGAGCCGGCCCCGACTGTGTCCGCGGTGCACGGCTTCCTTTTGCCGACAGATTTTCAGGCGCTGTCGTTCACCTCACCACAGTGGCCGGCGAAACCGGTCACTCACGACGAACGCGGCATTGATCACACAAACAGCCTGCCGCGATGAAACGATGATGCATTCCTGCCCCGAGGGAGGGCGTTTTGCGAGGATACTTGCCCCGGCTTATGCCTGAGCTTGCGGAATCGCAAAAAACAAAATGCCCGCGTCAACGAGTGACGCAGGCATTTCGTGGTGGTCCGGGGCGCAAACCCCGGGACCCAGACGCGGAGTCAAATTACTTGCGCAGACCGAGTTTCTCGATCAGGGCGCGGTAACGATCAGCGTCCTTGTTCTTCAGGTAGGACAGCAGGCTCTTGCGACGGTTGACCATCTTGATCAGGCCACGACGGGAGTGGTGATCCTTGACGTGGGCCTTGAAGTGGCCGTTCAGGTCGTTGATGCGTGCGGTCAGCAGCGCGACTTGCACTTCCGGAGAACCGGTGTCGTTCGTGCCGCGGGCGTTTTCGGAGATAATGGCAGCCTTGGCTGCTTTTTCGATGGACATTGCTTTTACCTTTCACAAGCGGTGTGCGGAGCGTCGAAAACTGGCCTGCCCTGCATACCGTGAACAAAAAATGAGAATCCGGTCAAACCGACCGGACGCGAAATTATATAGCAAAAAACCATTCCGACCAACATCGGCAAGCACAGCCGCACTGTTTCTGCCGATGACGCTGCGTCCCTGCCACAGCCGGACGGAATGACAACTTACTCAGGAGTCGACATGCCTTCCCCCGTTTCCCTCATGCAACGCGCCCGCCCCAGGCTGGCTGCCGCCCTGCTGGCCGCTGCCGCCCTGTCCGGCTGTGCCTCGCTGCTGCAACCGCCGGTGCAGCCGGGCGAGCCCGAAGAGCAGGTCGTGGCCCGCTTGGGCGCGCCCACCAATGTGTATCCGGATGGCAACGGCCGCGTCTTTGAATACGCTGCCGGTGCCTTCGGCCAATACCAGTACATGGCCCGCATCGGTCCCGATCATCGTTTGATTTCCTACGAGCAAGTGTGGACGCTGCAGAATTTCCACGCCATCCGCGCCAAGCAGGACACCAAGCTGGATGTGCTGCGCCGCGTCGGCCGTCCCACTGAGGTGACGCGCTATGCCCGCATCCCCTTCGAGGCGTGGAACTACGGCTTCAAGGAAAGCGGCGTCTGGAATTCGCAGATGACCGTGTATTTCAACGATCAGGGCATCGTGGAGAAGATCGAGAACGGTCCTGATCCGCGTTTCGATGATTCGCGTTTCCGCAACTGAGCACGCGCATCCCCTGCCCGGCACCTGCACCTGCACCTGCACGATGAAGAAAGAAGAAAGGCTGCCCGGATCGCTCCGGGCAGCCTTTCTTTTTCAGCGCAAGCACTGCAGCGTACTTACACCACTGTCGCCAGCGCCAGCGTGAACAGCAGGGCCAGCACCGAGACCAGCGTTTCCATCACGGTCCAGGTCTTGAAGGTTTGCGGCACGGTCATGTTGAAGTATTCCTTGACCAGCCAGAAACCGCCGTCATTGACGTGCGACAGGATCAGCGAACCGGCACCGGTGGCCAGCACCATCAGCTCGGGACGCACGCCACCGACGGTGGAGACGATGGGCGCCACGATACCGCAGGCGGTCGTCATGGCCACCGTCGCCGAACCGGTCGCCACGCGGATCAGCGCGGCCACGAACCAGCCCAGGATCAGCGGCGACAGATGCGCATCGGTGGCGATGCCGACGATGGCCTTGGAGACGCCGCCATCCATCAGGATGCGGCCAAAGCCCGCACCCGCACCGACCACCAGCGTGATACCGGCGATGGGCGCCAGGCACTCGTTGGTGAATTTCAGGATCTGGTCGGCACCGAAACCACGGGCGCGGCCGAAGGTCCAGAAGCTCACCAGGGTGGCGATCAACAGCGCGATCACGGAGTTGCCGATCAGGCGCAGGAAATCATTGGCGAAGGTCTTGGGGGCGAAGAACAGGTCCGCCCAGCTGCCGATCAACATCAGCGCCACCGGCAACAGGATGGTGAAGAGCGTGATGCCGAAGCCCGGCAGTTCACGATCCTTCTTGCTCTCATCGACGAATTGCGAGATCAGCGGATTGTCCGGATTGGGAATCACCACCTTGGAGATCAGCTTGCCGAAGATCGGACCGGCGATGATGGCCGTAGGAATACCGACGATCAACGCATACAGGATGGTGCGGCCGATGTCGGCGCTGTAGGCGGTCACCGCCAGCAGCGCGGCCGGGTGCGGCGGGATCAGGCCGTGCACCACCGACAGACCAGCCACCATGGGAATGCCCACCAGCACCATATTGGTCCCGGTGCGCTTGGCGACGTTGAAGGCGATCGGCACCAGCAGCACGAAACCGACTTCGAAGAACACCGGCAAACCGACGATGAAAGCCACCGTCATCATGGCCCAGTGCACGTTCTTTTCACCGAAGGCCTTGATCATGGTGTTGGCGATGCGCTCGGCGCCGCCCGACTCGGCCATCATCTTGCCCAGCATCGTCCCCAGGCCCACCACCAGTGCGATGTGGCCCAGCGCATTGCCGACGCCAGTCTCGAAGGCCTTGACGATATTGCCCATGGGCATGCCCACGGCCAGGCCCAGCACCAGCGACACCACGATCAGCACGATGAACGGGTTCATCTTGAATTTGGCGATCAGCACGATCAACGCGATCACCGCTACCAGTGCATAGACCAGTAGCACACTTCCTTGTACAGCCTCCATCTGTTGCTCCTCTTCAGAAGGTAAAAGACACCGCCGGCGATACGACACCCCTGCCGGCAAATTGGTACTGCGAAATCGGAAAATCTTTTAAATCTTTTATATCGTTTATTCTTTTTGTTCTTCTTGTTCCGTCTTGCCCGGCAACGGGCAGTACAAGGCAGTTCCAGAACTGCCCTGCCCCTGCTGCATCAGCGCTTGAAGGCGACGCAATCGACCTCGACCTTGCAGTCCACCACCATGCTGGAGACCACGCAGGCACGGGCCGGCGGGTTGGCACCGAAGTATTCCTTGAAGACCTTGTTGAAGGAGGGGAAGTCGCGTGCATCATCGAGCCACACGCCACAGCGCACCACGTGCTCGGGGCCGTAGCCGGCTTCCTTCAGGATGGCCAGCACGTTCTGGATGGCCTTGTGCGACTGCGCCACGATGCCGCCGTCGATCACCTCGCCGTTTTCCATGGGCACCTGGCCCGACACGTACAGCCAGCCATCGGCGGCCACTGCGCGTGCGAACGGCAGATGCTGGCCACCGGTGCCGCTGCCACCTTCCACACCAAATCGTTGAATGCTCATTGCTGCTCCTTTACTGAACTTGGATTGAACTCGGATACGAATCTGAAAAATGAATCTGATAAGCGATTTGCAACTTGAAGTTGATAATCGCCCGCTGACGTTTTCTGCAACTCAGGCTGACGTTTTCTGCACCGTGCGCGCCAGGAAGCGTCCGGCACGTGCACTGGTGGATTGCTTGTCCTGGCCGCGATAGGCCAGCTGCCCGTTGACCCACACCGCCTCGATGCCATGCGCCGGCTGCATGGGATCAGTAAAGCTGGCGGCATCACGAATGGTCTCGGGATCGAACAGCACCAGGTCGGCGTGATAACCCTCGCGCACGAAACCGCGCTGTTCCAGGCCGAAGCGCTGGGCCGACAAACCCGTCATCTTGTGCACGGCGGCGGCCAGCGAAAACAGTTTCTGCTCGCGGCTGTAATAGCCCAGCACACGCGGGAAAGCCCCCCACAGGCGCGGATGCGGCAAGGGATCGTTGGGCAGGCCATCGGAACCGACCACCGTGGCCGGATGCGAGAGGATGCGATTGACGTCGTCATCCGACATGCAGTGATACACGGCCCCGGCAGGCATCAGGCGCGCGGCAGCGGCGTGCAGGTCCACGCCCCAGTCGGCGGCGATCTGCTTCAACATCTTGCCGCCCTGCTCCGGATGCGGCTCCGACCAGGTGACCTGGATGTCGTAATCGGCGGTGACCTGCTTCAGGTCCAGCGTGGACGAGCTGGCGGTGTAGGGATAGCAGTCGCAGCCCACATGCTGGTGGCGCGAGGCGGCTTCCAGTGCCTGCAGCACTTCACTGCTGCGGCCCCAGTTCTCCACGCCCGCGCACTTCAGGTGCGAGATCACCACCGGTACCCGTGCATGCTTGCCGATACGGAAGGCTTCCTCCATCGCATTGAGGATGTCGGCGAATTCGCTGCGCAGGTGTGTCGCATAGAGCCCGCCGAACTCGGCCAGCGGCTCGGCCAGGGCCAGCACTTCTTCCGTGGGGGCGTTGATGGCATTGCCGTAGGCCAGTCCCGTGGAAAGACCCAGCGCACCATGCTCCAGCGCCTCGCGCAATTGCGCGCGCATGCCGTCGATTTCCGCATCGCTGGCCGCACGATCGAGACGGTCCATGTGGTTGTAGCGCAAGGCCGTGTGACCGACCAGCGCAGCCACGTTGATGGCCGGCTGCGCGGCATTGACGGCCTCGACATAGCTGGCAAAGCTCGGATAGTGGAACGCCTCGGACTTGCCCAGCAGGTTCATCGGGTCCGGCGGATCACCCTTGAGCGTGACCGGTGCGGCACTGATGCCGCAGTTGCCGACCACCACCGTGGTCACGCCCTGCGACAGCTTGGGGAACATCTCCGGCGTGCGGATGACGTTGGTATCGTCATGCGTGTGCGCATCGATGAAGCCGGGCGAGAGCACGCGCGCGGTGCCGTCGATTTCCTGCTCGGCCTGCCAGCCCGCTAGCTGGCCGACGGCGACGATGCGGCCATTGCGCACGGCGACGTCGGCTTGGACCGGCTCGGCCCCGCTGCCATCGATGACAAGAGCGTGGCGGATCAGAATGTCGCAGTGCCGGGGGCTGCCCGACGATTGCTGCGTGGATGTCATGTCAGTCTCCCAGTGGCTGGTGCAAGTCGCCGCCGCCGCGATGGGCATCGAGCACGTACTTGAGGCGGCGCAGGCGTTCCTGGCTGCTTTCCTTGTGCAGCAAGGCCAGCTCCAGCACCAGCATGTCCAGCGTCGCCATCATGGCGTAGCGCGACGAGGACGGTTTGAAAATCAGGTCGGTTTCCAGCGTCTTGATGGGCAGCAGCACATCGGCCATCTTCGCAAGCGGCGATCCGAGGGCGGTGATGGCGATCAGCTTGACGCCGTATTCGCGCGCCACCTCGCAGCTGGCCAGCAGCTCGGGCACGCTGCCGGTGGTCGAGAAGACCAGCAGCACGTCGTCCTTGTCGAGGGTGGCCGCCACCATCTTCTGCAGCACCGCATCGTGATAGGTCGCCACCGGACGGCCCAGGCGCACCAGGCGATAGCGCGCCTCGTCGGACATCATGGTGGAGCCGCCGCCCATGCCGAAGCAGTAGATCATGCGCGCGCCCAGCAGCAGGTGCGCGGCTTGCATCAACATGTCGGGGTTGAGCATGGCACGGTTCAGTTCCAGCACCGCGTGGATGTCGCGGTAGACCACGTCGGCCAGTTCCGGCGGCTGCTCGGAGGGCACCGTCTTGGCACCATCGAAGAAGCGCTGCCCCACCGCCACCGCCTGGGCCAGCAGGAACTTGAATTCGCGTACGTCGCGGCAGCCCATGGCTTTGGCAAAGCGGGTCACGCTGGCCACCGAGACGCCCGCCTTCCCGGCCAGCTCGCCGATGCTGGCGCTGGCAGCCGCGGCCAGATCGCCCAGGATCGCTTCAGCCACTTTCTGTTCAGCCAGGCGCAAGGTACTGCTGCGCTCGGTGATGCGGGAAATGATGTCCAATGTCTGCGCCATGGGAAGGAAAATTCAGTCTGCGGGAATGGGCGGGCCATGCAACCAGCGACCCCGGAAGGTGCCGCGCAAACAATTTATGTTATTTACTAACACGGCGTAAACATAGTAAATTCAAGGCTATTATTACGTCAATCCTAATTTCACAGGAATTAAAGCGATGAGTGATACAAACTACCAAAGCCAGTTTCAGGCCGGCATGATCGACCCGCTCAACAAGGGCCTGGGTGCGCTGGCGCAACCCCTCACCCCGCAACAGGCGGGCAAGGTGCGCTGGAACCTGCTCAATGAAGACATCAGCCTGCCGGCCGCGGTGTTGTATGAAGAAAAGATCGCCCACAACCTGAAGTGGATGCAGGACTTCGTCGGCCAGTACCAGGTCAAGCTGGCCCCGCACGGCAAGACCACCATGGCCCCCAAGCTCTTCGCACGCCAGCTCGACACCGGCGCCTGGGGCATCACCCTGGCCACCGCCCACCAGACCCTGGCCGCCTATCACCACGGCGTGCGCCGCGTCATCATGGCCAACCAGCTGGTGGGCAAGCGCAACATGACCATCATTGCCGAGCTGCTGGCCGATCCCTCGTTTGAATTCTTCTGCCTGGTCGATTCGGCTGCGCTGGCCGATCAGCTGGGCCGCTTCTTCGCCGAGCGCAAGCAGAACCTGAACGTCCTGCTGGAACTGGGCCCCGCAGGCGGCCGCACCGGCGTGCGTGACGACACGCAACAGCAGGCGGTGCTGGCCGCCATTGCGCGCTGGGACAGCCTGGCTCTGGCGGGTGTGGAGGTCTATGAAGGTGTGCTCAAGGAAGAGGCCGACATCCGCCGTTTCCTGCAGCGCGCGGTGGCCTGCCTGAAGGATCTTTCCGCGCAAGGCCAACTGGCACGCCGCCTGGCGCAGGGCCCGGCGATCCTGACCGGGGCCGGTTCGGCCTGGTACGACGTGGTCGCCGAGGAATTCGGCCAGGCCGACATCGGTGCCGCGCTGGACGTGGTGCTGCGTCCGGGCTGCTATCTCACCCATGACGTGGGCATCTATCGTGCCGCGCAATCGCAGATCCAGGTCCGCAATCCGGTGGCGCACAGCATGCGCAGCCAGCTGCAGCCGGCGCTGCAGCTGTGGGCGTACGTGCAATCCATCCCCGAGGCCGACAAGGCCATCATCGCCCTGGGCAAGCGCGATGCCGCTTTCGATGCCGGCCTGCCGGCCCCGGTCACGCGCTTCCGCCCGGGCCAGGATACCCAGCCGCAAGCCACCCCGGCGCACTGGGAAGTGACCGGCATGATGGACCAGCACGCCTACCTGAAAATTGCCGAGGGCGATGATATCCAGGTCGGCGACATGATCGCCTTCGATATTTCCCACCCCTGCCTGACCTTCGACAAGTGGCGTCACCTGGTCGTCGTGGACCAGCGTTTCGATGTGACCGACATCGTGCAGACCTTCTTCTGATCGATGCCCGGGAAAGAAGAGCGAAAGAACAGCACATGAACAAACCCATCCTCGCCTACGGCGAAGCCATGGTCGAATTCAACCAGCGCATCGACACGCCGCGCCAGTACCTGCAAGGTTTTGGCGGCGACACCTCCAACTTCGCCATCGCGGCAGCCCGCCAGGGTGCCGCGTCGGGCTATGTCAGCGCCGTGGGGGACGACCACTTCGGCCAGGACCTGCTGGCGCTATGGCAGCGCGAGCAGGTCGACGTACAGCACGTGGCGGTGCAAGCCAATGGCAGTACCGGCCTGTACTTCGTCACGCACGACGATCAGGGACATCACTTCCACTATCGCCGCGCCGGCTCGGAAGCCAGCCGCTACACCGTGGGCGACTTGCCTTTGCAAGCCATCGCCGCAGCGGGTGCCCTGCACCTGTCAGGCATCAGCCTGGCCATCAGCGAGAGTGCCTGCGACGCCGGCCTGGCTGCGATGGCGCATGCGCGCGCCGCTGGCGTAACCACCTCGCTCGATACCAACCTGCGGCTGCGTTTATGGCCGCTGGAACGCGCACAGGCGAAAATGGCCGAGGCCTTCCGCCTGTGCGATGTCTGCCTGCCGAGCTGGGAAGATGTATCTATGCTGACCGGACTCAATGACCGGGACGCCATCGTCGATCACCTGCTGGATTACGGTGTGAAGCTGGTGGCCTTCAAGCTGGGCCATGAAGGCTGCTATGTAGCTACCCGCCAGGAGCGCCGCATGGTCTCGCCCTATCCGGTGCAGGCGCTGGATGCGACGGGTGCGGGGGACTGTTTTGGCGGGGCCTTCATGGCCGAGCTGATGGCCGGGCGCGATCCCTTCGCGGCGGCACGCTATGCCAACGTCGCGGCCGCCCTCTCCACCACCGGCTACGGCGCAGTGGACCCCATCCCCCGGCGGGAGCAGGTGGAAGCGGCGCTCAAGGCCGCAGTCTGACCGATGCCGTCCCTCGTGGCGCGTCGCTTCACTGCCGGCGCGCCACGAACAGCATGCCGGCCACTGGCTGGCGCACTTCCTCGCGCAATACTTCATCACGCTGATGCAGCGGCTCCATGCCCTGTGCCTGCAGCAACGTGCGCACATAATCGCGGCCATGGCGGTAGCGTCCGCTGGCATGCAGCCGATGGCCTTGCTCCACCCCGTCCTGGGGCGTGAGCACCTCCACCGTGAAGACGAAGTACCCGCCCGGTTTCAAGACAGCAGCAACCGCCTTGAACACATTCTCCAGATCCCCGAAATAGATCATCGTATCCGCCGCCGTGACCAGGTCGCAGCTTTGCGGATGACGCAGGAGGTAGTCGGTGATCTCGGCCTTTTCCAGTTGATCGTAGTGGCCGGTGGCCGCGGCCTTTTCCAGCATCTTGCCGGCCAGGTCCACGCCGGCCAGATGCTGCGAATAAGGCCGCAAATAGGTCCCGCACAGCCCGGTCCCGCAACCGATGTCGATGGTGGCAAACTGGCGCGCCGCCTGCGTGACCAGGGCCACGCCCTGCCCGATCAGGCTGGGGCCACGATAGCCGAGGCTGTGCAGCAGATTGGTTTCAAACGTCTCGGCGTAGCGGTCGAAGTGCGATTCGAGGTAACGATCCGAGGCGCGCGTGGGCACATCCAACTGCGAGCAGGCGGCCAGCATGTGGGCCGCAATCGGATTGTCGGGTTCGCTGGCCAGCCAGGCGCGATAGGCTTCTGCGGCTTCTTCCAGGCGGCCGAGGAAGTAGAAGGAAATGCCGACCATCTCCCAGGACTTGCCCTCCATCGGCGGTAACACGTAGGCGCGGCACTGGTAGTGCGAAGCCTGCATCTTGTCGCCGGCAGCCTCGAAGAGATTGCCCAGGTGCAGCAGCGCCGGCAGGAATTCGGGGGCGATCTCCACCGCGCGCTGGAAGGCGGTAATGGCCTCCTCATTGCGGCCCTGCTGCATGTGCGTGGCCCCCAGGTTGTTCCAGATCGTGTGATCTGCGGGCGCGGCTTCCAGCGCCGCACCATACGCCTGCGCAGCACCGTCCAGCTCGCCCAGCGCAAACAGGACATTGCCCAGGTCGTTGTGCCAGGCGGCATTTTCGGGTTCCAGCGCACTGGAGAGCTCCAGCTTGTCCAGCGCCTCGGCATGGCGTCCGGCCTGGTGCAGCCAGATGCCGTAGAAGTGCAAGGCGACCGGCTCGATGGGATCGTCTTCCAGCACGGCTTCGTAGATGGCGCGGGCTTCTTCCCGGCGGCCCGCCATGTGGGCATCGATGGCCGCGTTCAGGCGGACTGCGTGCGGTGGCTGGATCTGCGTAGTCTGCGGCTCAGGCATGAACGGCTCCCCTCGTAAAGCGCATGGAGGCACCGGACGAAAAGTCCGGCGCTCTTTACATTGTCTTTACAAGTCTGCAGCAGACTGCCCTTTCGGGCAATGCCTGATTCTCCTGAAAGCTTGCCAAGCTCTACAAGAAAGCCAGGCTGTGCCCGATGCTGCCCAGGCGGCGCAGGGCCTGGTCGAGTTCGCGGGTGAAGGGATGGCCGCAGCAGATGCGCAGGAAGTGACCGTAGCGGTTGGAATTGGAGAAGATGGCCCCCGGCGATACCCCCACGCCCTCCAGCAGCGCCCGCTCGAACAACTGCTGCGAGCAGACCTGCGCCGGCAGCTCCACCCACAGCCCGACGCCACCATTGGGCACATTCAGGCGCGTACCTTCCGGGAAATAGGCTGCGATCGACTCCGCCATGCGTTCGCGCTGTTCCTTGAGCAACTGGCGCAGCCGGCGCAGATGGCGGTCATAGGCGGGGCTGGCGATGAAGTCGGCGGCGGTGACCTGGGTCCATTCCTCATTGGCGCGGGTGTGGGTGAACTTGAGCATCTTGACCCGCTCATGCCAGCGCCCACCATTCATCCAGCCCAGCCGCATGCCGGGGGCCAGCACCTTGTTGAGCGACGCGCAATAGATCACATTGCCGCTGCGGTCGCGGCTCTTGAGGCTGGAGGGCGGCACGTTGCCGTCGGCCAGCTCGGTATAGGCGTCGTCTTCGATCAGGGGCAGGCGCAATTCTTCACACAGGCGTACCAGCTTGTCCTTGTGCTCGTCGGGCATGATGCAGCCCAGCGGATTCTGCAGATTGGGCACCACCACCACGCCCTTGATGTTGCCGTAGGTGCGCACGGCCAGTTCCAGCGCTTCTACCGAGATGCCGGTGTGCGGGCTGGTCGGAATTTCCAGCGCCTTCATGCCGAGGTTTTCCAGTGCCTGCAGCAGGCCGAAGTAGGTCGGCGACTCCACCGCGATCGTGTCGCCCGGCCCCGCCACCGCGCGCAGGGCCAGGTTGAGCGCCTCGATGCAGCCGTGGGTGACGACCACTTCTTCATGATCGATGCGCATGCCGTGATGCAATGCGCGCCGCGCCACCGCCTGGCGGAAGGTGGCATTGCCGTTGTGCGGCATGGCGCTGGTGAGCAGTTCGGGGCGCTCGCGCAGGGCCCGCATGGCGGCCTGCTTCAGGGTTTCCACCGCATAGAGCTCGGGCGCACAGGTCATCCCGGAGAGGTCGATGCGGGGCGCGCCGCTCTGGCGCAGGGCGATGTACTTGGAGACCTTTTCGTGGATGCCCGCATATTGCTCGGGATCGATGGCCATCAGGCTCTTGGGCTCCTGCACCGGCCGGATCGCCGAGCGGCGCGGCTGGCGCACGAAGTAGCCGGAACGCGGACGCGCTTCCAGCCAGCCGCCCTCTTCCATATGGCGCAGCGTCTGCAAGGACGTCGACAAACTCACCTGGTGCTGGCGCATCAGGTCGCGCACCGAGGGCATGCGGTCGCCGGCCACCAGGGTGCCGGACTGGATGGCTCCTTGATAATGCTCGGCCAGACGACGGTACAGGGGCTGGCGTCCGTTGTCGGGGGCGGCGGCAAGGGCGGCCGATGCAGTGGCCGGCGGCGGTGCCGCGGGCTTCATGTCGGGTAGGTGCGGGCGGGTATCCATAACAGTCATCATCTTCGTGAGGACGAAACCAGAACAGATACAGAGTAGGCGAAAAGCAGGGGTAACAGAACAAAAAGCTGCAGCCTGTTACGCAGCAGAGTGAATTTTCCTGTGCCTGTTGTCGCCGCGCCGCCCTCCCTAGACTGCAGGCTGGCCCATCTACAAGGAGAACACCATGCCCGCACCGCTGACCGCCCGCACCACCACCCAGGTCCTGCCACTGGCCGCCGGCCAGCATCTGCAACTCTGGCTGCCGGCCGGCAGCCAGCTGCTGTGCCAGGCGCCGCAAGTGCGCGTGACCGAATCGGCGCAATGGCAGGCGGACCGTCTGGTGAGCCGCCAGACCCGGCTGAGCGACGGAGAAAGGATGGTGCTGGCGCACGAGGGCTGGATCGGTGTGCTGGCCACGCACGAGGGTGAACTGCTGTGCCTGCGTCCGATAGCGCAGGCATGGTATGCGCCCTTGGTGGTCTGGCTGCGCACGCTGCGGAGCGGGCGGACCGCGCCGGAATGGGGTCCTGGCCATTGAGCAATCAGGCCACGGGCCATCGGATGGATTGATGAAAATTAACTTTTAGTTAACAATTTCGCATCATTCGCGCTTTTCGAGCAATAAAATTGCGCAAAACGGGGTGAACGGGCGATGGAAGAGCTGCAGGAGTTTCCGTAAAAATATTACACTTCATCATCAGCAAAAGATGAAGTGTCATGCAGAACGAATCCTCCTTCGCCCGCTCCGTTCCGGCTTCCATCCCGGCCCTTTCCGAACAAGAGACCTTCGACCTCACGCCCGTTTCCTTATGGAAAGAGGACTACAGTGGCCTGAAGCGCCTGTTCGACCAGTGGCGCGCCGACGGCGTGACCGACCTGCGCAGCTATCTGACCGTGGACCCCAGCCGCGCCCAGGCCTGTGCCATGCAGATCCGCGTGGTCGACGTCAACCGGCGCACCCTGGAATGGTATGAAGCGCGCGACCTGGCGCACCTGGTGGCCAACCTGGACAAGATCTTCCGGGATGACATGCTCGACACCTTCATCGATGAGATGGTGCAGCTGTGGAATGGCGGCACTACCTTCTCCAGCTATACCGTCAACTACACCCTGGGCGGCAAGCGGCTGGACATCCAGCTCTCCGGGCGCATCATGCCCGGCAGCGAAGAGAGCTGGGATTACGTGCTGCTGGCCATCGAGAACGTCACCGAGCGCGAGACGGCCCGCAAGAAGCTCTCCCGCAGCGAAAACTACGCGCGCGGCCTCTTCGAATATTCACCCATTTCCTTGTGGGTGGAAGATTTCAGCGCGGTCAAGCGCCTCTTCGACGACCTGCACCGCATCGGCATCACCGATTTCCGCACCTTCACGGATGTGCATCCGGAATTCGTGGAGCGCTGCATGCAGGAAATCCGCGTCATCGATGTGAACCTGCAGACACTGTCCATGTTCGGTGCCCCGGACAAGGCCACCCTGCTCTCGCGTTTGTCCGACGTGTTCCGCGACGACATGCGTCCGCATTTCAACGAACAGTTGATCGAGCTGTGGAACGGCAACCTGCTGCACCACCGTGAGGTAGTGAACTACTCGCTGACCGGTGAAACCCTTCACGTCCATCTGCAGTTTTCTGTCTTCCCCGGACACGAAAACAACTGGGACCTGGTGCTGGTGGCGCTCACCGACATCACCGCCCGCAAAAAGGCCGAAGCCTATCTGGAATTCCTCGGCAAGCACGATGAACTGACCAAGCTGCACAACCGCGCCTACATGGTCGACGAACTCAACCGCCTGGAGCGCAAGGGTCCCTTCCCGGTCAGCGTGATCGTGGCTGACCTCAATGGCCTGAAGGAAGTCAACGACGAGCTGGGCCACGCCACCGGCGACGCCCTGCTGCGCCGCGTGGGGGAAGTGCTGGGCAAGGCGGTGGAACGCCCTTGCAGCGTGGCGCGGACCGGCGGTGACGAATTCGCCATCCTGCTGCCGGCCACCGACGAGCGTGGCTGCCAGTTGCTGATGGACCAGATCCAGAAACTGGTCGAAGTGAACAATCAGTACTATTCGGGCGTCTCGTTGAGCCTGTCGATGGGCGCGGCTACCGGCGTTCCCGGCGAGCGTCTGGAGCAGGTGGTGCAGCGGGCCGACAGCCTGATGTATGAAGCCAAACGCCATTATTACGCCAGCACGCCAGGCCTCGAACGCCGTCATCCGGACGACTGAAAACGTGTCCGCGCGCTATCCCTGCCCGCGTGAAGAACTGGCCCTGGCGGCGGGCGCGGAAACGCTGGCGGCCGATATTCTGCGCAGCGCGCCCGGCCAGCCCGTCCATACACTGGTGCTGCACGGGGCCGGGCAAGGGGATCGGCAGCGCCAATGGCCACTGCGGCAGGCCCTTGCCGCACGAGGCTGCGGCAGTGCCGCCATCGATTTTTCCGGCCATGGGCAAAGCAGTGCCCTGCTGCCCAATTCCCTGTCCAAACGTCTGGACGAAGCACAAGCCGCGCTGGACCGCCTCACCGTCTCGCCGCGCACCGTCGTGGGCGTGAGCATGAGCGGCGAAATCGCCCTGCGCCTGGCCTGCCGGGCGCAGAACCAGATCACCCATGTCGTCACGCTGGTCGGTGCGCTCTATGATGGTGCCGCCTTCATGTTGCCTTTCGGGCCGGCCTTCAGCGCGGCCTTGCGGCGCCCGCACAGCTGGCGGGATGCCGAAGTGCTGCAGATGATCCGTGCTTATCGCGGACGGCTCACCCTGATCCGCGCCAGCGAGGATGCCGTCATCCCGGCCGAGATCGCCGAGCTGATCCGCCAGCACGCCAGCTCTGCCAGCGACTGCCGCATCGTCGACCTGCCGGGCGTGGATCATCGCGTCAGCGAACGCAGCGCGCAGGATGCCGCGCTATGCGCACAGCTGGCCGCACTCATCACCGACTGAACTGCCAGGAATAAAGGGACGCCGCCTCAGGCCATGGTCGAGATCAGGCCGCCGACCACGTTCTGGTTGACGATGTCCTCGACGATGGAACCAGTCAGATCAGGCTGGGATTTGAGCAGCAGGGAGAGCTGCGAACTGAGCCCCTCGCCGGCGAACACGCCTGAGCCATCATAGATGCCCGAAGTGGCCCCCGGCGTGACGATGCTGCCCAGCACCCCCTGGTAATAGCTCTGGGTGGCCTGGTTCTGGGTGAGATCGGTGGAGGTGCCGGCCGACGAACCGGCATTGACGATGGAATCAAACAGCCCCGCCGCATTGTAGGTGAGGCCGGAATTGGCGGAGGACCCGCCGCCCAGAGTCACAATCACCGAGGCCTCCGACGACAGCTCGACCGCCTGCGCTACGGCCGCAGGATTGCTGGCTGCAGTCACCGGATTGGAAGTGCCGCTGCTGCCCAGGCCGTAGGGATCCAGGCTGCCGAGCGTGGTCAAGGTGGAGGTGGAGGATGTGATCGCCATGTTCATACCATCAACGCGCGATATGCAGCAACGCGCTTACCATGGGATTCTAGGAAACTCTGCCCCGCTCGGCAAGGCAGACGTGACGGCGCTGACCGGCCGATGCCCGGCGCAATGCAAAACACCCGGCCGGGGCCGGGTGTTTCTTGCCCTGCGGGAAGATGCTCCGTCAGGCTTAACGGGCATCAGTGCGGCAGATCGCCATGCTCATCCTTGGTCTGCACGATACTGACCGGCTTGCCCTTGATGCGGCGCCAGATGTAGACGCCATAGCCGGACAGGCCATACAGCACGAACAGCCCGAACAGCACCTTGGACGGATCGCTGGAAATGAGCACCAGCGCCACCACCACCAGCAGTGCCGCAATGAAGGGCACCGGCTTGCGGAAGTTGACATCCTTGAAGCTGTAGAACGGCACATTGGTGACCATGGTGATGCCGGCGTAGAGGGTGATGACCCAGCCATACCAGCTCAGGTCAGTACCGGCAAAACGCAGGTCATCCATCAGCCAGACGAAGCCGGCCACCAAGGCCGCTGCCGCCGGGCTGGGCAGGCCCTGGAAGTAGCGCTTGTCGACCACGGCGATGTTGGTATTGAAGCGGGCCAGGCGCAATGCACCGCCCGCGCAATACACGAAGGCTGCCAGCCAGCCCAGCTTGCCCATGCCGCGCAGCGACCATTCATAGACCACCAGCGCCGGCGCGGCACCGAAGGAAACCATGTCGGAGAGGCTGTCGTACTGGGCGCCGAATTCGCTTTGCGTATTGGTCATGCGGGCCACGCGGCCATCCAGGCTGTCGAGCACCATGGCCACGAAGATGGCGATGGAGGCGTAGTCGAACTTCAGGTTCATGGCCATCACGATGGCGTAGAAACCGCAGAAGAGCGCGGCCGTGGTGAAGGCATTGGGCAACAGGTAGATGCCGCGCGAGCGCCGCCGTGCCACTACCTGCCCGGCCTCGTCCAGTTGCGCAGCCTTGGGGCGGCGCAGCGATTTCGGGAAGGGAATGCCGGCTTTGGCCTTGCGTCGTCGTAATGTGGGCATCGATGTCTATCAGTGAGGAGGACGGAAATCGCAGCACGCAGTCTGCGCCGGGGCCTCATCCGTGACGCCGCTGCAAGCACAGGCTGGCGCGCGGCACGGTGAGGCCTTCAGGGTGTGATCAGAGTTCGGCCAGAATGGTTTCGGTGGCCGAGACCTTTTCACCGACGGTGACCTTGGGAGTGGCCGTCAGCGGCAGGTAGACGTCCACACGCGAACCGAAGCGGATGAAACCATAGCGCTGGCCACGGGCCAGGGTATCACCGGCCTTCACATAGCACAGGATGCGGCGCGCGATCAGGCCGGCCACCTGCACGCAGGTCACGCTGTGACCACTGGTAGTGGTGATGGCCAGGGCATTGCGCTCGTTTTCCAGCGAGGCCTTGTCGAGGTCGGCATTGACGAACTTGCCGGGGAAGTACTGCACCTTCTCGATCTTGCCATCCACCGGGGCACGGTTGGAGTGGACGTTGAAGACGTTCATGAAAACGCTGATCTTCAGGGCTTCGCGGTCGGTGTAGGGATCATGGGCGCGGGCCACGACGACGATACGGCCATCGGCCGGGGACAGCACGGCATTGGCGGCTTGCGGGATCACGCGCGGCGGATCGCGGAAGAACTGCAGGACGAACAGCGCGATGATCCACAGCGGGAAGGACCAGGCGCCGCAGAAATAGGTTGCCAGCGCTGCCACGACCACGGCGATGGTCAGGAAGGGCCAGCCTTCACGGGCGATGATGGGATGGGGATAGTGGTTATTGTTCAATGTTGCTCCAATGATCGCGCGGTACTCGCGGAAAGTTCAAAAGTAAAAGCGTGCCTATTCTAGTCCAGCGCCCGTTAAATGCAATGAAATGCGCCGCCATCCGGCCGGTGGCGGTGCATCTCGGGGCATCCAGGACAATTTTTCGAGAACCGGGCCCGGGCATTGCCCGGCACCGGCTCAGCGCGGCTGCGGGCGGGAGAAACTCAGCTTGAGTTCATTGCGCGCCAGCCCGCGCGGACCGGTCAGTTGCATCTGTCCGATCAGGATCGTCACTTCGGCATCGGCATAGTCCAGGCCGGTGACTTCGGTGATCTGGCGCAGGTCGCCCTGGCGGCGTTCCTGCGGCTCGTCGGCGATGATGCCTGGCGGCTCCTTGGCCAGCGGTGCACAAGCTTTCACATCGTTGACCAGGCGCTGGTAGGCACGTCCCATGTCCGCTGGCGTCGAATAGCGCCAGATGCAGGTATAGACCGAGGAATTGTCGGCAATGGCGCAGCTCTCGGCACCATCGAGCATGAAGTTGGAGAGATAGACAGGGCCGCGCTTGTCGCCCTTCATGACGGCATCGGGGCCGTCTTTCTTCCAGCCGTCGAAGTGCGATTGCGACTGCTGGTGGATGGCACGCAGGTCGGCACAGATGTCGGCATGCGCCGTGCTGGCCACCAGTGCGGTGAAGAGTGGCAGCAGCAGCTTGGTGATGGTCCGCATGATGAGATGATCTTCTTGAAACGGAAAGGGAGGCCGATTATAGCCTCCCTTCCCTGCCGACCCGAGCGGGTTGACGATTCTTGATATGAACTGTCCGGCGCGAACAGTCCGGTATGTTCGCTTACTTGAAGCGCACCTTGCCCACCAGGCGCATGCTCACGGTGGATTCACCAGGCTCGAAGCTGGGCTCGGCCACCGTCGTGCTTTCCTGGACCATGTCGGCACGCATGGCCTTGGCCATCATCGGGGCGGGAGGCGGCGCGGCATAGTTGCCCGAGCCTTCGAAGTCCACGGTTTCAATCACGGCATCCGACGGGGCGCGATGCATGGCATTGGCGATGAAGCCGATGCGCTCTTCCAGGTTGCGGTAGGTGGCGTTGACCAGCGTGGCATCCAGCTTCTTGGCGGCCGCCGGGCTCAGGCCGAATTGCAGGCCGTTCAGGCTCATCAGGGCCTGGGCCGAAGAGACGGTTTTGGGCAGCGCGGCCAGGTTCTCGGTGGTCATCTCCAGATACTGGCCGACGCGCCATCCCACGACTTGCCGTGCCTTGGCTGGCTGGCGGGGCTGTTGCGACGTGACTTGCGGCGGTTCGGCATAGACCGCATAGGTGTAATAGCCGTAGCTCTTCAACGCCGCTTGCGGGTCCTGGCGCTTGAGCAGGTCAATGCCCTGCTTCATCTTCTGGTTCACGCGGGAGGCGGCAGCGGCCTTGTCCTTGTCCTGTTCTTCGACTTGCAGGGTGACGCGTGCCTGGTCATTCGGCACGCTGATCTCGCCATTGGCCGGCACCACGACCATGGTGCCGGTGGTCGGGACCGGGGCCGTCGCGCTCATGGCGGTCTGCGCCTGAGATTGTGCAGCGATACAGGCGGTGGCCAGGACGGCACCCAGCATCAGTTTGCGGGAAGGTGTCATAAGGGATCCTCTTTATTCTTGGTCGGTGACGGGGTGATGATAGCTTCATATCGAAAGCATCAACCCTGCATTTCGACGACCGCCGTCACGGAATGGTTCTTGGCCAAGTGCAACAAGGCGTAACACAATGACAATTCCATCACCCTTCCCTGGCCCACGGACCAAAAAAAACGCCACGGCGAACCGTGGCGTTTTTCTCGATTGCAGCTTGTAGCGGCAGATCAGTTCTTGGTCTGGTCGACCAGCTTGTTGGCCTTGATCCAGGGCATCATGGCGCGCAGCTTCTCGCCCACGATTTCGATCTGGTGTTCGGCGTTGATACGACGACGCGACATCAGGGTCGGAGCACCGGCCTTGTTCTCCAGGATGAAGCTCTTGGCGTATTCGCCGGTCTGGATGTCTTCCAGGACCTTCTTCATGGCAGCCTTGCTCTCGGCGTTGATCACGCGCGGGCCGGTCACGTACTCGCCGTATTCGGCGTTGTTGGAGATCGAGTAGTTCATGTTGGCGATGCCGCCTTCATAGATCAGGTCGACGATCAGCTTGAGTTCGTGCAGGCACTCGAAGTAGGCCATTTCCGGCGCGTAGCCAGCTTCCACCAGGGTTTCGAAACCGGCCTTGATCAGTTCCACGGTACCGCCGCACAGCACGGCTTGTTCGCCGAACAGGTCGGTTTCGGTTTCTTCGCGGAAGTTGGTTTCGATGATGCCGGCACGGCCGCCGCCGTTGGCGGTGGCGTACGACAGGGCCAGATCACGGGCCGAGCCGGACTTGTCCTGGTGCACGGCGATCAGGTGCGGCACGCCGCCACCCTGGCTGTAGGTCGAACGCACGGTGTGGCCGGGGGCCTTGGGGGCGATCATGATGATGTCCAGGTCAGCGCGCGGCACGACTTGGCCATAGTGGATGTTGAAGCCGTGCGCGAAGGCCACGGTCGCGCCTTGCTTGGCGAAGGGAGCGACGTTTTCTGCATAGACCTGGCCGATGTTTTCGTCCGGCAGCAGGATCATGATGACGTCGGCATCCTTGACCGCGTCGTTGACTTCGGCGACCTTCAGGCCAGCCTGCTCAGCCTTGTTCCACGAAGCGCCACCCTTGCGCAGGCCGACGGTCACCTTGACGCCGGAATCCTTCAGGTTCAGGGCGTGGGCGTGGCCTTGCGAACCGTAACCGATGATGGTCACGTTCTTGTTCTTGATCAGGGACAGGTCTGCGTCTTTGTCGTAGAAAACTTTCATGATTTTTTCCTATGTTCCGAGTAACTCGAATTTGAATGTATGTATGTGTGTGTGATGCGTACTGCTGGCGCGGTCGATCAGATCTTCAGGATCCGTTCGCCGCGGCCGATGCCGGAGCCGCCGGTACGGACCGTTTCCAGGATCGCGGTGCGATCCAGGGCGTCGATGAAGGCGTCCAGCTTGCTCTTGGCGCCGGTCAGCTCGATCGTGTAGGTCTTCTCGGTGACGTCGATGATGCGGCCGCGGAAGATATCCGCAGTGCGCTTCATCTCTTCCCGTTCCTTGCCCACTGCGCGCACCTTGATCAGCATCAGTTCGCGCTCGATGTGCGCGCCTTCGGTCAGATCGACGACCTTCACCACCTCGATCAGGCGGTTCAGGTGTTTGGTGATCTGTTCGATCACATCATCCGAACCCGAGGTCACGATGGTCATGCGCGACAGGGTCGAATCTTCGGTGGGTGCAACGGTGAGCGTTTCGATGTTGTAGCCGCGTGCGGAGAACAGGCCCACGACACGGGACAATGCGCCGGCTTCGTTTTCCAGCAGCACAGAAATGATATGGCGCATGTTAGAGATCCTCCGAACCCAGCAACATTTCAGTCAAACCCTTGCCCGCCTTGACCATCGGCCAGACGTTCTCGGTTTGATCCGTGATGAAGTTCATGAAGACCAGCCTGTCCTTCATGGCGAAGGCTTCGCGCAGCGCGCCGTCGACATCGCCCGGTTTCTCGATTTTCATGCCGACGTGGCCATAGGACTCCGCCAGCTTGTTGAAGTCCGGCAGCGAATCCATGTAGGACTCGGAATAGCGCGAACCATAGTCGATCTGCTGCCACTGGCGCACCATGCCCAGGAAGCGGTTGTTCAGGAGAATGATCTTGGGCGTCAGGTGATACTGCTTGCAGGTCGCCAACTCCTGGATGCACATCTGGATCGAGGCTTCGCCGGTAATGCAGGCGACCGTCGCATCGGGGTTGGCCATCTGCACGCCCATGGCGTACGGCAGGCCCACGCCCATGGTACCCAGGCCACCGGAATTGATCCAGCGGCGCGGCTTGTCGAAACCGTAGTACTGCGCGGCCCACATCTGGTGCTGGCCGACGTCGGAGGTGATGAAGGCATCGCCCTTGGTCACTTCCCACACCTTCTGCACCACGGATTGCGGCTTGATGAATTCGTCGGAGGTAGCGAACTTCAGGCAGTCACGCTTGCGCCATTCGTTGATCTGCTTCCACCAGGCATCCAGCGCCGCGCCGTTCTGACGGGTCTCGGCCGCATCCAGCTGCGAGAGCAGTTCCTGCAGCACGTCCTTGACGTTGCCAACGATAGGGATGTCGACCTTGACACGCTTGGAAATCGACGAGGGGTCGATATCGATATGAATGATCTTGCGGGCATTCGAGGCGAAGTGCTTCGGGTTGCCGATCACGCGGTCATCGAAGCGCGCGCCGATGGCGATCAACACGTCGCAGTGCTGCATGGCCATGTTGGCTTCGTAGGTACCGTGCATGCCGGGCATGCCGACGAACTTGTCGCTGGACGAACGATACGCGCCCAGGCCCATGAGCGTGTTGGTACAGGGATAGCCCAGGCGATCGACCAGCTTGTTCAGCTCGGGCGAGGCATTGGCCAGGATGATGCCGCCGCCGGTATAGATCATCGGACGCTCGGCCGACAGCAGCAGCTGCAGCGCCTTGCGGATCTGGCCAGAGTGGCCCTTGTCGACCGGCTTGTAGGAACGCATTTCCACCGCCTTCGGATACTCGTAGGCGCAGGTATGCATGGTGATGTCCTTCGGGATATCGACCAGAACCGGGCCGGGACGGCCGGTGGTGGCGATAAAGAAGGCTTTCTTGACGGTCTCCGCCAGGTCCTTCACATCCTTCACGAGGAAGTTGTGCTTGACGCAGGGGCGGGTGATACCGACGGTGTCGCACTCCTGGAACGCGTCCTGGCCGATGGCGGTCGACGGCACCTGGCCGGAGATCACCACCATGGGAATCGAGTCCATGTAGGCCGTGGCCAGGCCGGTGACCGCATTGGTCACGCCGGGGCCGGAGGTCACGATGGCCACGCCGACCTTCTGCGAGCTGCGCGAATACGCATCAGCGGCATGCACGGCGGCCTGTTCGTGACGAACCAGGATGTGCTGGAATTTGTCTTGCTTGAAGATTGCGTCGTAGATATAGAGGACGGCGCCACCAGGATAGCCGAAGACGTGTTCAACACCCTCTTCAGCGAGGCAACGGACGAGTATGTCCGCGCCGGTGAGTTGCTCAGCACTCATGCTGCTTCCTTTCAAGGTCCATTGGAAATTGATCGGATGTTCTCTCCTGACGGAATCGCATTCGTCGTCTTGCCGGCAGCATCCCTTTATTGTGCGGTCACGCCGTTTCTGCGCTCCAACCGTAGTGGAGTTTGAAACGCCGCTCAACGCGACTCGTTCAGCCTTGGTACAAATCGACTTCTACAGATTCCTCGCGCTTGTGGCACGGGTTAGAACAAACAAGCTTTAAACCTATAAAGCGTTTCCTCGAACCGGCACGACCTTATGTGAAGCACCGGCAAGGAACAAAAACGCCCCAGATGTGGGAGGCGGGAAACAGGACAGTAATGCGTTGCATCATTTTGGTCAAGCGAATTCCTGTGAAATCGTTGCCAATACTCGCGTTCGCTGGGGCCGCCGAGGATAAACTTCAGGACAAAGAGGACCATTTTTGCTAGCATTCGGTCTGCTTTTTGACGATTTCTTGCATTTTTCGCATCTACGCCGGCCAGGATGCAGGTTTTTAACTGATCTGACCGGTGACCCATCCGGCACACCGTATTGCATGGCAACTGACAAAGAACTCTCCGATTTTCTTGAAAGTGTCGAACGCCGCGCCTTCAAACAGGCGGTGTATGCCGTGCGCAAAGATGAAGCCGCGTTGGACATCGTTCAGGATGCAATGATCAAGCTGGCCGAGAAATACGGCGACAAGCCTGTCGATGAACTGCCGATGCTGTTCCAGCGCATCCTGCAGAACACCATTCATGATTTCTTCCGCCGCGAAAAGGTGCGCAATACCTGGGTGAGCCTGTTCTCCAGCTTCGGGGGCAATGGCGGCGACGGCGAGGGCGGCGACGATTTCGACCTGCTGGAAAGCCTGGAATCGGAAGACGGCTCCCAGGCTGCCGAATCCAGCGCAGACAAGGTCGAGCGCGAGCAGACGCTGAACCTGATCGACGCCGAAATACAAAAGCTGCCAACGCGTCAACGGGAAGCATTCCTGATGCGTTACTGGCAGGACATGGACGTGGCGGAAACAGCCGCCGCCATGGGTTGCTCCGAAGGTAGCGTCAAAACCCATTGCTCCCGCGCAACGCACGCGCTGGCTCAAGCTCTCAGAGCCAAAGGAATCTCATTATGAACAACAAGGAAATGCAATTCGCCTACAAGGTGAAGCTGGCGCTTGACGCCAATCTTGACAACCTGTCCGACGACACCTTGCAAAGCCTGTCGGCCGCGCGTCGCGTGGCCTTGGCGCGCAAGAAACAGGCCCCGATCCACAAGCGCGTGGAACAGCAGGCGCTGGCCGGCGCCTTCGGTGGCGCCATGATGTCGCCCGAGAAACCGTCGTGGTGGAGCCGCCTGGGCGTGGCGGCACCGCTGCTGGTGGGCATCATCCTGTTCGCCGGCATCTATCAGCATGAAAACGCCAAGCGCGTGAGCTACCTGGCCGACATCGACGCGGCCGTGCTGTCCGACGAGCTGCCACTGTCGGCGTATCTGGATCATGGTTTCAACGCTTTCCTGGCTGAAAAGGGACAATAAGACGATGCACAAGACCACCGGCACTCCTTTGAAGGCTTCCGTCCGCCTCTCGCGCATAGCGCTGGCGCTGGCGGTGCTGGCCGGTGGATTGAGCTGCGCCTGGACCGTGGCGCAGAACGCGCCCTCCACTGCAGCGGCACCGTCGGCCACGCCCGCCACACCTGCACCAGCCGCCAGCCCTGCCGCAACGGCACCAGTGGCCGGCACACCCGGAACAGCTGCAGCACCTGCCGCACCGGCCGCCACCCATGCCAGCAAATCCGCCGGCAGGTCCATAGCACGCAAGCCCGAGAACAAGCTGGCCTGGGCCAATCTCTCGCCCGCCCAGCATCAGGCGCTGGAACCGCTGACCGGCGAATGGCCGCGCATGAGCGAACTGCAGAAAGAAAAATGGCTGGAAATCGGCAAGCGCTACGCCAAGATGAAGCCGGAAGAACAGCAGCGCCTGCATGAACGCATGCGCGACTGGGTCAAGCTGACCCCGGCCGAACGCAGTGCCGCCCGCACCAATTACGCCCGCGCCAAGAAGCTGGATGCGGAAGAAAAGCACGAGCAATGGACCAAGTACCAGCAACTTTCTGAAGAGCAGAAAAAGAAACTGGCCGAGTCCAAGTTGCCCAAGCGCGTGGCCAAGCTGCCGACCTCGCCGTCGGCCGCCGCACCGACCATCCAACTGCCCACCGAGGCGCTGGATCGCTCTCTGCCCGTGACACCTGCTCAGGTCCCGGCTCCGGCGGTAGCTCCCGCGCCGTCTCAGGTGCCTGGTTCGCAAGCCACGCCAGTGCCTGCGATTGCACCGACTGCGGCGCTGCCCACGACCGTGGCCGTCAGCGCTGCGGTGACTCCTGTGGCAAGCACCGCCAGCGACGGCAAGTAAGCCTACCTCTTCCGCTCCGCCTCCTCCGCCAGATTGATTGAAACCGCCCCCTTGGGGCGGTTCGCGTTTCCACCCTCGTCAAGACCGTGCGTGAAGCCGCAAAGGCATACCTCCCCTGCCACGCAGGCTTGCCCCTTGCTCTGCCTCAAGCCTTCACATAGGCAAGCGCGCCTGATTGCATTACCATCTGCCGGCCACAGCGTGCACGGTGTGCGCTGCTTCTTCACTCCACCCTAGCCAGAACGGAACAAACAGGAACCATGCCGGAATTCACCACGCCCTCCCTGCGCCGCCGCATGAGCAGCATGCTGTACGAATCCATGCTGCTGTTTGGCGTACTGTTCATGTCGGGCTGGCTGTTTTCCACGCTGCTGCAGCAGCGTCATGCCCTGTATCTGCGCCATGCGCTGGAAGGCTGGCTGTTCCTGGTTCTGGCGATCTATTTCGTCTGGTTCTGGACCCATGGTGGCCAGACCCTGGCGATGAAGACCTGGCGTTTCCGCGTGGTCGACCGCGACGGCCAGCCCTTGCGGCTGGGACGCGCGCTGTTGCGCTTCGTGCTGGCCTGGCTGTGGATCCTGCCAGGACTGGCCCTGGCCTCGCTGGCAAGGGGCCAGGCCTGGTTGCTGGTGCTGATCCCCGCCGCCAACCTGCTGTTATGGGCCATGACGTCGCGCCTGGATGCGCAAGGACAATTCCTGCACGACCGCCTGGCCGGCACCCGCCTGGTCGACATCACGGCTCAGCCGAAGGCCACCGGCAGCACGGCCGAGGCCAAGTCATGAAGCGGACATGAGCACCTCGCCGCGCTCTGTTATGCTCTCGGGCGAACGCATGCAGCCGCATGCTCCTGGACCTGATCGCCTCCGACCGACGCCCGCATGATTTCACGCATCTCCAGAACCCTGCTCCTCATCCAGTTCGGCATTGCGATCCTGTTCTACTTCCTGCTGCGGCATTTCGACTGGCCCATCCTGGCCGCAGCTGCCGGCGGCGTGCTGATCGTCTTGCTGCTACGCGCCCAGATCACTGCCAACAGCTTCTTCCTGACCTGGCCCTATCGCGGCCGCACCTCCAACCCGGTGACCATCACCTGGCTGCAGATCGCCACCCTGTTCCTGCGCGAATTCCGCGCCACCATGCTGTGTTCCTCGTGGGGCATGCCCTTCCTGCGCTTCGACCAGTTCAGCTATCCCGACACCACCTCGCTGCCGGTGCTGCTCATCCACGGCTACGGCTGCAACAGCGGCTACTGGCGCTGGCTGAGCCTGGAGCTGCGCGAAGCTCACATCACCCACTATGCGCTGGACATGGAACCGGTGTTCGGCAGCATCGATGAATACGCCCCGCTGGTGCATGCCGCCGTCCAGCGCGTGCTGGCCGAGACCGGACAAAAGAAGATCGTCATCGTCGCCCACAGCATGGGTGGCCTGGCCGCGCGCGCCTACCTGCGCGACCACGGCTGCGACAGCGTGGCCCGCGTGATCACCCTGGGCTCGCCGCACCATGGCACGGCCATTGCCAACTTCGGCATTGGCATCAACTGCGGTGAAATGAACTGGCTGGGCCGTTATGAAGAAGGACGCAGCAGCGAATGGCTGCAGAAGCTCGCGGCCACCGAAGAAGCCGATGCACTGGGCCACATCGTGTCGATCTATTCCCACCACGACAACATCGTGTCGCCGCAGACCTCAGCGCATCTGGAGGGTGCCTGGAACATCCCGGTCATCGGCATTGGCCACGTGGCGCTGGCACTGGAACCGTCCATTCACAAGATGGTGATCGAACTGATCCACAACGCCCGCGACTGACGCAGGCGCTCGCGGACACCGCAAAGCAAAATGCCGTCCCGGCACGAAGCGCGGGACGGCATCTCGGTGACAACGAGGACGCGCCCAGCGGCTGCCCCCTCAACGGACTTACTTCTTGGAAGCGTCCTGGATCTTCTGCCCGGCCTCTTCCACCTTTTCACCGGTCTTCTGCGCCAGATCCTTGGCACCTTCCTTGGTCTTTTCGTAGGCTTCCTTGGCGTCGGCCTTGGCCTTGTCCAGCGCGCCATCGAGCTTGGAGCCCGATTCAGCGGCCTGATCCTTGGTCTGGCCGGTCACTTCATCGAGCTTCTTGCCGGCATCCTGCACGGCACCGTCGATCTTCTTGCCCAGCGCTTCGGCCGGACCCGGTTCTTCCTTCTTCTGGCAGGCTGCCAGCAGGGTAATGGCGGCCACGCTCACAGCAACACCGGCCAGCAGTTTGGACATCTTGTTCATGTTCTCATCCTTTCCGTTCATATTTGACGATCCCGATCTGTCGGGATTCGAGGTGAAGATAGCACAGCAGCATGTGTCGGCCTGCCGCTGCCAAATTTGCTTACATTTCTTGCAAATACGTCGATCATCGCGAAACATCGCTGAACATCAGCATTTCCTCTTCTGAAAAACCCGCCGCGCGCCGCGCTTCCAGGTTAAAGGGGCCGCGCAAAGGCGGTGCGCGATGGCGCTGGCACAATTCGGCGAAAGTCGTCACCGGGTCCAGCTGGCGCTGCTCGCACAGCCAGTTGAACCAGCGATTGCCGATCAGCACATGGCCGACTTCGTCACGCATGATGATGTCCAGGATCCCGGCGGCCGCCAGGTCGCCCGCCTGCGCCAGCTTGGCGCGTACCGGCGGGGCGGCATCCAGCCCGCGCGCTTCCAGCGTGCGCGGGACCAGGGCGATGCGGGCCAGGACGTCATCCTTGGTGGACTCGGCCATGTCCCACAGGGCATTGTGGGCGGTGAAGTCCCCGTAGGCATGACCCAAGGTCTTCAGATGATCGGCCAGCAAGCTGAAGTGATAGGCTTCCTCATCGGCCACCTGCAGCCAGTCATCATAGAACTCGCGGGGCATGCCGGCGAAGCGCCAGACCGCATCCAGCGCCAGGTTGATGGCATTGAACTCGATATGCGCAAGCGCATGGATCAGCGCCGCCCTGCCCTCGGGCGTGCCCATGGAACGGTGCTTCACCTGCAGCGGAGAAACCAGCTCGGGCCGCGCCGGGCGGCCAGGAATGCCGCTGCCGCATTCGGCGGCGGCCAGGTCATCGGTTTCCAGCGCTAACTGACCGGCCTGCCAGGCGGCACGCAAGGCCCGCACGGAACTGCACTTGACGGCGGGATGCATTTCCTTCAGGCAAGACAACGCGGCGCTACGCACGTGGGTGAATGAAAAGACTTCATCTGGGGACGAGACGTGATCCAAGGAACTGACTTTCAGGGAAGGTAAAATACGCGGTTGAGGACGCTGGCTTTGCCACCATATGAAGATAAATGTCCAATCTTGCAATACAGGGACAAGGCAAGGACAAGGCAAACAAGCCCGGCACCATCCACCGACCAGCAGGTAACTAGGAGACAATTTTATTATGGCGATCTACCAATTGGCGCAGGACATTCCCGAGATCCACGAGACCGCCTTCGTGGCCGAGTCGTCCATGGTGGTGGGCAAGGTCAGGATGGAAGCCCATTCCAGTGTCTGGTTCAACGTCGCCATTCGTGGCGACAATGAACTCATCACCATTGGTGAGAACAGCAATGTGCAGGAAGGTGCGGTATTGCATACCGATCATGGCTATCCGATGGTGATCGGCAAGAACGTCACCGTGGGACACCAGGCCATGCTGCACGGCTGCACCATCGGCGAGGGCGCGCTGATCGGTATCCAGGCGGTGGTGCTCAATGGTGCCAGGATCGGCAAGAACTGCCTGGTCGGCGCGGGTGCCCTGGTGACCGAAGGCAAGGAGTTTCCCGACAACTCCCTGATCATCGGTGCGCCCGCCAAGGCGGTTCGCCAGTTGAGTGAAGAAGATATCGCGCGCATGCGGGCTGGCACCGACAGCTACGTGCAGCGCGCGCAACAGTTCAAGACCCAGCTCAAGCGCATTGCCTGAGCGGTCAAGCAAAGGAAACGATGAAAGACACGCTGCAAAAATTCCTGGTCGACAACGCGCCCGTTCGCGGCGAGCTGGTCGAGATTTCGGACACCTGGCGCCAGGTGCAAGCCCGCCGTGACTACCCGGTCGCGGTGCGCACGCTGCTGGGCGAGATGCTGGCGGCGTCCGCCCTGCTGTCGGCCAACCTGAAGTTCAACGGCATGATCGTCATGCAGATCCATGGCGATGGCCCGGTCAAGCTGCTGGTGGTCGAGTGCGACTCCGAGCTGCAACTGCGCGCTACCGCCAAGCTGGCCGATGATGCCGAGATCGCTGACGATGCAACGCTGACCGATCTGGTCAATGCCAATGGCAACGGCCGCTTCGTCATCACCCTCGACCCCAAGGACAAGCTGCCCGGCCAGCAAGCCTACCAGGGCGTGGTCCCGCTGGATGGCGAGAGCGTAGCCACCGTCATCGAGAATTACATGCTGCGCTCCGAACAGCTCGATACCAAGCTGTGGCTGGCAGCCGATGAAAAGGTCTCGCGCGGCCTGCTGCTGCAGAAGCTGCCGTCCATCGGCGGCAATGCGGCCCCAACCGTCAAGCCAGAAGGCGAGCTGGAAGACTGGAACCACATGGTCATGCTGGGCGACACCCTCAAGCGCGAAGAACTGCTTTCCACCGATATCGCCACGCTGATGCATCGGCTGTTCTGGGAACAGACCATCCGCGTCTTCGATCCGGTGCATCCGCAATTCCACTGCTCCTGCTCGCGCGAGAAGGTTGGCAACATGCTCAAGATGCTGGGCCAGGAAGAAGTGGCCGAAGCCTTGTCACAGATGGAAAAACTGGCCATCGACTGCGATTTCTGCGGCCAGCATTACGAGTTCGACGCGGTGGACTGCGCGCAGCTGTTCGTGGCCGATGTGGGTGGCGCGAGCGAGGCGAGCGACGCGCGGCATTGAATTGATGCGAGGGGATGGGCAGAAGAAATTCGGTAAAAACGGAAAGATCACCGTCACGGCAATCCTGGGCGAAAATTCGGCAATACCCAAGCCTATAATCGCCAGATGACTTCCACTCCCCGCCCCCTCGCCGACAAGTATCCCCAGGCCCGTGAAGCCGGCCCGTCTGCCCTCGGCCCGCAGACTCAAGAAGAGTACAGCCTTCTGGCACTGATCGAGGAAGGCCTGCAGGCGGGCCTTTCCATCGACATCGCCATCGACGACCTCGCCAGTCAACTGCGCGAGCGGATTCGCACCAAAGCTTGATGGTTGCGCATGCGCATCCGCCTGTCTCCGGTCGCCCAGCGCGACATCCTCTTCGTCTCCGATTATTACGCTGACTTCTCGCCGCACCTGGCAGAACGTTTCAACGAAGAGCTCACCCACACCCTGCACAACCTGACCCGGCAACCCGGCATGGGCTCACGACGCTATGCCCACCTGCTGCCGGATCGTTCGCTGCGGATGTGGCAGCTGGATCACTTCCCTTATCTTCTGTTTTATCGCGTGCAGGATGAAGTTTTCAGTCTTCTGCGGGTGCTGCACGAGCGGCGCACCATGTCAGCAGAAGCGCTGCGCCACTGAACTGTCGTTCACTCCGCATCCGGCACCAACAGCGCCATCTGCTCCGCATCCAGATAAGTCCACTCCCCTTCTTCCAGTTCCAGCGCCTCCAGCTGCAAGCCGCCGATGGCAGTGCGCCGCAAGGCACTGCAATGATTGCCGGCGGCGGCGAGCATGCGCTTGACCTGGTGATACTTGCCCTGCTCCAGCACGATTTCCAGCAGGTTCCCACCCAGTTGGCGGCAACGGGTCGCGGCCAGCGGTGCCGGCTCATCATGCAGTTGCACACCGGCCTTCAGTTGCGCGATCAAGGCCTCGGTCACCGGCTCGGCGGTGGTGGCGGCATACACCTTGGGCACGTGGCGCTTGGGCGAGGACTGCGCGTGAATGAAAGCACCATCATCCGACATCAACAGCAAGCCGGTCGTATCGTGATCCAGCCGGCCCACCGGCTGCACGTCGCGCCAGGTGAACTGTTCGGGCAGCAGCGTCAACACCCCCGGATGATGGCTGGGCTTGCGCGAGCATTCGATGTTCTGCGGCTTGTTGATGGCGATGTAGACGTGCTCGCGGTATTCCCACTCTTCCTCGAAGATGGTCAGCACCAGCCCGTTCGTATCGGGCGTGGCGCGGTAATCGTCCACCACCTCGCCGTTGATGACGACTTCACCATCCTCAATCAACTCGCGGCAATATTTGCGCGAACCAAAACCCTGCGATTGCAGGATGCGGTCCAGGGTCAGCTTGGCCATGTCAGCCTTCTCCTTGTTCGTTTTGTTCTTGCCGGCCGGCCTTGGCCTGCTTCGGTTCCAGGATCTGGCGGGCGATGCCGCGCAGGATGTTGACCTCTTCGGTCTCCAGCTGGGCGCGCGAAAACATGCGTTTCAAACGCGGCATCAGCTTCTTGGGATTGTCGGGATTGAGGAAATCGATGGCCACCAGCGCCTGCTCCAGATGCGCGAACATGCCCTCGATCTCGGCCACGCTGGCGCTCTGCCCATGGAAACCCACCTCGCCCGGCGCGCGTGCATCGCCGCTGGTCTGCATGGGGCCACCCTGCACTTCCAGCTCGGTCATGCGGCATTCATAAGCCAGCACCTGCACCGCCTGCGACAGGTTCAGCGAGGAATAGTCCGGATTGGCAGGGATATTGAGCAAGGCATTGCACTTCTGCACCACCTCATTGGGCAGGCCAAAACGTTCATTGCCGAACAAGAGGGCGGCATTCAAGCCGGTATCACGCGACAGCTGCCCCGCCAGCTCGCGCGGCGAGACCACCGGCGGCGAGAATTCGCGCAAACGGGCACTGACGGCAGCGGCGAAGTTGCATCCCTGCAACGCTTCTTCCACGCTGCCGACGATGCGTGCATTTTGCAACACATCCAGCGCACCACTGGCGAAGGCAATGGCTTCATCTTCCTTCACCGCGTCCGGAAAGCGCGGATTGACCAGCACCAGCTCCGAAAAGCCCATGGTCTTGATGGCCCGTGCGGCCGAGCCAATGTTGCCGGGACTGCTGGTATTGACCAGCACGAAACGCAAACGGCTGAAAAGAGATTGTCCTGACACTTGCTTGTTCATTTAAAATAGCGGGATTCGCGCCCCAGGATCAGATGTTGGCAAAACGCCAATATTGCAGCAAGGCTGTCAACCCAGGTCGACTTTGTTCGCCGACTTGACCGACGCCACTGCCCCTGGACTGCCTGGCAAACCCGCAAGCATAACAGCCACGGGCGGCGCAACGCTCATTAATTTCATCGTCGCACTGGTTTGACTGCCGGGTTTCGCCTGGCCAGCTGTTCCGCATGCTTGTCGCGGAAGGCTGGCTGGTCGGCCATGGCGACGATGAGCAACGCAGCCATCGTCTTCGGTGGCCGCAATTTTAACGGAACCATCGGAATGATCATCCCACCCATGCTCAATACGGCGATCAAGGCAGCCCGCCGCGCCGCTACCATCATCAACCGCGCGTCCTTCGACGTGTCGCTGCTGAAAGTGTCGAAGAAGTCGCACAACGACTTCGTCACCGAGGTGGACAAGGCAGCCGAGGATGCGATCATCGACGTGCTCAAGAACGCCTACCCCGACCACGCCATCCTGGCCGAGGAATCGGGTGCGTCCGACAACCTGCACGATGAAAACGAAAACGTCTGGATCATCGATCCCCTGGACGGCACCACCAACTTCATCCACGGTTTCCCGCAATACTGCGTCTCGATCGCCCTGCAGCAGCGCGGCATCATCACCCAGGCGGTGGTCTATGACCCGACCCGCAACGACCTCTTCACCGCCTTCAAGGGCGCAGGTGCGTACCTGAACGAAAAGCGCATCCGCGTGGGCAAGCGCGACAAGATCGCCGATGCACTGATCGGTACCGGCTTCCCCTTCCGCGACCTCGATGGCCTGAACGAATACGTCAAGATGTTCAAGGTCATGACCGAGCACAGCGCCGGCCTGCGCCGTCCGGGTGCCGCCGCCCTGGACCTGGCCTACGTCGCCGCCGGCCGCCTGGACGGCTTCTTCGAGAAGGGCCTGAAGCCCTGGGACATCGCCGCCGGCTCCCTGCTGGTGACCGAAGCGGGCGGTATCGTGGGCACCTTCAAGGGCGACTCCGACTACCTCTACAAGGGAGACGTCATCGCCGGCAGCCCGAAGATCTTCGCGCAGCAAGTGAACCTGCTGTCTGAATTCGCCTGATTCAGCCGGATCGTTTCTCCTGCATTAAACCGTCTCCTCATTGCGTCCGGCATTGCTGCTATAGTGCGGCTACCGGCGCAGACCGAGGAGACGACATGAACCTTCCTTCCCAGCAAGCCAGCGACGACCAGGCCACTTGCGCGTTGCCACCCGGCTACCACAGCGTCACCCCCTACCTGATCGTCAAGACATCCGCCGAGGCCATCGCCTTCTACCGGCGCGCGTTCGACGCGGCCGAGATCATGCGGCTCGACGGTCCGCACGGCAAGGTCTGGCATGCCGAGATCCAGATCGGCAATGCCCGCGTGATGCTGGCCGACGAACATCCCGAACTCGGTTTCCTCAGCCCCCAGACCCTGGGCGGTGCAGGCGTGAGCCTGCTGGTCTACGTGGCCGATGTCGATGCCGTCTTCACCCAGGCGCTGGCCGCAGGTGCAGTACAGCTGCGCCCCGTTCAGAACCAGTTCTACGGTGATCGCTCCGGCACGCTGCGCGATCCTTTTGGCCATGTATGGTCGATCGCCACGCATATCGAAGACCTCAGCAATGAAGAAATCTGCGCGCGCTCGCGCGAGATGCTGGCGCGCCGCTGCAAGAAGCTGGCCGACGAGAAGAACTGATCCAACCTGACCAACCCTGCACGCATACACATGGCCTTTGCCCTCAGCGACCACCGCAAGATCCACTACCAGATCGAGGGCAACGGCCCGCCCCTGCTCCTGCACCACGGTTTCACCAGCAGCCTGGAAGCCTGGCGCTTCTTCGGCTTCACGGAGGTGCTGCGCGAGCATTTCCAGGTCATCCTCTTCGACGCACTGGGCCACGGCCAAAGCGACAAGCCGCACGATCCCGCCGCCTATACCCAGGTACAGCGCTGCCGCGATGCGCTGTCGGTGCTCGATGCAGTGGGCGTGGAGCGCGCCCATTTCTTCGGTTATTCGCTGGGCGGCTGGGTCGGCTACGGCCTGGTGCGCCATGCGCCGCAGCGCCTGCGCAGCCTCATCCTGGGCGCAGCCCATCCCTATGAAGATCGCAGCTGGGACGGCTTCCACGGCATCGACGGACGCGATCCGGAAGCCTTCATCGCCACCTTCGAAGGCCTGCTCGACGAGCAGATCTCGCCGCAGGTGAAGATGCTCATCCGCGCCAACGACCTGGTGGCACTGGCCGCTGCCGCCCAGCAGCCGCGCCCCTCGCAGGAAGACCTGCTGACCCGCATGGACCTGCCCTGCCTGCTCTTCTGTGGCGATGCAGATGCGCGCCATGTTGCCGTCCAGCGCACGGCGTCGCTGTTGCCGCAGGGTGAATTCGTCAGCCTGCCGGGGGTAACGCACTTCGGCGGGCTGATGCAAAGTGCGCTGGTTTTGCCGCACGTGCTGCGCTTTTTGGCGCAGCAACAAGGATGAGCTGAGCCTCACGCTTCCTCAAAATAAATCCCTTGGTGCGCGGGCTGCGCTGTTATACTGCGGCCTGCGCGGCGTATAGCCAGTCAAGTCCGCGCCCTCCTCAAGTTCCAACCCGTTTGCCTGCGACTGGCGCCCTCACGGGGCCACAGGCCAAACCCAATTTCAGAGTCTCATGTCATTTTCCGCGCTCGGCTTGTCCGACGAAATCGTTCGTGCCGTTTCCGAACAAGGCTATACCTCCCCTACCCCGATTCAGGCTCAAGCCGTTCCCGCCGTACTTTCCGGTGGTGACCTTCTGGCCGGCGCCCAGACCGGCACCGGCAAGACCGCCGGCTTCACCCTGCCGCTGCTGCAACGCCTGTCGGCCATGCCGCGCCAGAAAATCAACGGCCACCTGCCCATCCGCGCGCTGATCCTGGCGCCCACCCGCGAACTGGCCGCCCAGGTCGAAGAAAGCGTGCGCCAGTACGGCAAGTATTTGCCGCTGACCTCCGCCTGCATCTTCGGCGGCGTCGGCATCAATCCGCAGATCACCCTGTTGAAGCGCGGCGTCGACATCCTGGTGGCCACCCCTGGCCGCCTGCTGGACCACATGCAGCAAGGCACCGTGAACCTGCAGCACATCCAGATCCTGGTGCTGGACGAAGCCGACCGCATGCTGGACATGGGCTTCATCCGCGACATCCGCAAGGTGCTGGCCGCCCTGCCGCCCAAGCGCCAGAACCTGCTGTTCTCGGCCACCTTCGCCGACGAAATCAAGAAGCTGGCCGACAGCCTGCTGAACAACCCGGCCCTGATCGAAGTGGCACGCCGCAATTCCACCGTGGAAGTGATCGCCCAGAAGATCCACCCGGTCGACCGCGACAAGAAGCACCCGATGCTGGCGCACCTGATCAAGACCCACCAGTGGAAGCAGGTGCTGGTCTTCACCCGCACCAAGCACGGCGCCAACAAGCTGGTCGAACAGCTGGCCCGCGACGGCATCACCGCCATGGCGATCCACGGCAACAAGAGCCAGTCGGCCCGCACCAAGGCCCTGGCCGAATTCAAGGACGGCAAGCTGACCGCCCTGATCGCCACCGACATCGCTGCCCGTGGCATCGACATCGACCAACTGCCGCACGTGGTCAACTATGACCTGCCCAACGTGCCGGAAGACTACGTCCACCGCATCGGCCGTACTGGCCGCGCTGGCGCCACCGGTGAAGCCGTGTCGCTGGTCTGCGTGGATGAACGCGACCTGCTGCACGACATCGAGCGCTTCATCAAGCGCGAAATCCCGGTGGAAGTGATCGCCGGTTTCGAACCGGACCCGACCGCCAAGCCGCAGCCGATCCAGCTGCGCAGCGGCCAGGGCCGTCACCAGAACGGTGGCGGACGCGGTGGCCAGCGCAGTGCCCCGCGCAAACCCGCCGGCAACGGCAATGCGGCGGCACCGAAGCCGGCTGGCGGCAACGCCGGCCATGGCCAGGCAGCCAAGCCGCGCGCGGCAGCCAATGGCAATGGCAACGGTAACGGCAATGCCGCCCGTGGCCAGGGTGGACGTGGCAATGGTGGCAACGCCGGCAACGGCGGCAACAATGCCAACCGCGCACCCAAGCCGGCCAATGCCAACGGCCAGCCGCGCAGTGCCGGTCAGCCGCAACGCCAGGGTGGTCCGCGTCCGTCGGCCCTGACCCATGGCGGCCAGCGCGCAGCCGGCAAGTAAGCAGGCTTCAAGCCGCTTTCCGGGCAGCATCGTTCGTCGTCCATCACAAGAAAAGGAAAGACATGAGTGTGACCGTCATCAAGGCCGACCTCGGCAACGCTGCCCACGCGGCAGCGCTGTTCGAGACCCTCAATGCCTACGCTTCCGACGCCATGGGCGGCGGCAAGCAGCTCTCCGGCTACGTGCGCGAGAACCTGGCCGCCGAGCTGAAGAAACGTCCCACTGCCCATGTCTTCCTGGCCTTCGATGGTGAAACGCCAGCAGGCCTGGCGACCTGCATCGAAGGTTTCTCGACCTTCGCCTGCAAGCCGCTGCTGAACCTGCATGACCTGGCCGTGATGCCTGCCTATCGCGGTCAGGGCGTGGCCAAGCTGCTGCTGGCGGCGGTCGAGGACCAAGCCCGCCAGCTGGGCTGCTGCAAGCTCACGCTGGAAGTCCTGGAAGGCAATGCCGTGGCGCGTTCGCTGTATCGCGCCTGTGGCTTCGAGGGTTACGAACTCAAAGCCGAAACTGGCAAGGCCATGTTCATGCACAAGCCGCTGGTCTGAACACTGCCCGCCTGATTGCCTCAAAAAAATGCCCGCATCAACCGATGCGGGCATTTTGCTTTTTGGCCTGAAACTTCACATCCCATCCACCCTGCTGACTCAGGCGCGGTATTTCACGCCCGGCAGGATGCACAACATTTCATAGGCCAGATTAGCGGCCACCAGTGCGGTGGTCGCGGCCTGGTCATAGGGCGGCGACACCTCGACCACGTCGGCCGGGACGATGTCGAGCCCCTTGCAGCCACGGATGATCTCCAGCCCAAGCCCATGGATATCGCCGGGCAGACAAGCCTGCACCACCCGCTCGGGATCCAGCAAACTTTGTTCGCACGCACGCCGAAAAGACATTCTGTGCACGACCCAAGTAAAAATTTCAGTCAGCACACATCCGAAGTGAAACCTTCTTCAGATTCCCATGGTCTGATAAGCGACCTTTGATGAGCTTTGTGCAACATCGTTCGTCCCTCGCGTCAAAAAATTAAAACTATTGCAATTGGGAGCGCCACCATGGCGACATCATTCATTCCCGCGTCGACCGGAGCCGCGCCATGAATCTGGCCGACGCATTGCAGGCATTTGCCTCCTCCTCCCTGAACCAGAGCAACCGGGCCATCCGGCTGCACTGGGGCAAGGCGCAAAGCACGCTGGAACAGGTGCTGGTCGTACAGCGGATCGACATCCGGGAAGGCCTCTACACGGGCATCGAAGGACACCTGACCTGCCTGTCCACCCGCTCCGACCTCCCCCTTAAAACCTTCCTCGGCCTGCCGGTGGCGGTGCGGCTGGTCACGGATCGCGGTGCCCTGCACGAGATCTGCGGCCTCATCACCGATGCCCGGGCCGGGCAATCCGACGGTTCGCTGGCGACCTATCAGCTGACGATCCGCGATGCCTTGTCCGTCCTGGAGAGGCGGGTCAACACCCGCATCTTCCGCAGCAAGAGCGTGCCGGACATCATCGACACCCTGCTCAAGGAATGGCAAACCCGAAGCCCGGCGCTGGCCCGCGCGTTTGATTTCGACCTGGCCGCCATGGATCGCAGCCGCTATCCCCAGCGCGAGATGACGCTGCAGTTCAACGAATCCGATGCCGACTTCATTCGCCGCCTGTGCCGCCGCGAAGGCATTGCCTGGTTCACGGCCGCCGGCAAGCGCGCTCAGGAGGCGGCCTCATCCGGCGATGCCGGATTGCCGATCCACACGTTGGTCTTCTGCGACGATCCGATGAAACTGCCCCAGGCCAGCGCCGGCATCGTGCGTTATCACCGCGAGGCCGCAACGGAAGAGCGCGACGGCATCACGCTGTGGTCGGCCTCGCAACACATCGTCTCCGGCAGCGTCCAGCGCGCCAGTGCCGACTACAAGCACGGCGCGATGGATCAGTCCTCGCAGGTCAGCATCCTCGACCAGGGAGAGGCCGGCAATGACCTGGCCCAGCTGCTGTCTGACAGCTTCATCGACGTGCCCCATGCGGCCGACTCCAGCGACGACTACCAGCGTCTGGCCACCGCCCGGATGCTGTCGCACGAACTGCGCGCGGCCAGCGTCGAGGGCAGCAGCGGCGTGCGTGACCTGGCCGTGGGCCGCTGGTTCGAGCTGACGGGCCACCCGGACGTCAGTCAACTGCCGCCAGAACAACGCCAGTTCATGGTCACGCGCCTGCATCATCGCGGCCAGAACAACCTGCCCAAGGCGCTCAACGAACGGGCGCAGCTCCTCTTCGACAGCAGCCGCTGGAGCAGCGGCCTGCCCGATCTCATCACGCAGTCGGCCACCTCCGCCACGGAAGAGACCCGTTATCAAAACAGCTTCAGCTGCGTGCGGCGCGGCGTTGCCCTCACGCCGACCTATGATCCGCGCATCGACCTGCCGCGCGTTCATCCGATGACAGCACGGGTGGTCGGTCCGAAAAACGAAGAGGTGCATTGCGACGAACTCGGCCGCATCAAGGTCCAGTTGCTGGGCCTCAATCCTGAGGATCACGCGCACGCCCAGGGCGCGGGCACCAGCGGCACCGATGCCGACAGTGCCTATGTGCGCGTGAGCAGCAGCTGGGCCGGCAATGGCTATGGCCACGACACTTTGCCGCGTGTGGGCATGGAGGTTGCGCTGGATTTCCTCAACGGCGATCCGGACAAGATGTTCGTCACCGGCGTGCTGCACAACGGACCGAACAAGCCGGCCACCTTCAGCCATGCGGGCGGCTTGCCGGGCAATCGGTTTTTGTCGGGGATGAAGACCAAGGAGATCCAGGCCAACCGCTACAACCAGTTGCGCTTTGACGATACGCCCGGCCAGATCAGCAGCCAGCTGGCCAGCGAACATGCGGCCAGCGAACTGAACCTGGGCTACCTGACCCAGCCGCGCACGGACGGCAACGGCCAGGCGCGCGGCGAAGGGGCCGAGCTGCGCACCGACGCCGCCGCCTCTCTGCGTGCCGCGCAGGGCATCCTGCTGACCACCTATGCGCGCAACAAGGCGGCGGGGCAGATGCTGGATCGCGACGAACTCAACGAACTGCTCGGCCAATGCACCGAACTCTTCAAGTCCTTGGGTGACTATGCCGGCCAGCACGGCGGCCAGGCGGCCGACAGTGGCGGCCAGAGTGCGCTGGCGGGAGCCTTCCGGAACTGGGATGCGGGCAGCACCAGTGGCGGACAGGACAGCGCCGCCTCTGCCCCTTCTGCCGCGCACGCCATCATGGCCTTCGGCGCGGCGACGGGTTCGGTGGCGGTGACGCCCAAGACGCAGCTGAACTATGCCGGCGAGAACATCGACCAGATCGCGCAACAGCATCTGCAACTGATGAGCGGCCAGCGCTTCAACGCCACGGCGGGCCAGGGGATGCAGCTGTTTTCTCGTGGCACCGGCATCCAGGCAATTGCGGGCGAAGGGCCGGTGCTGCTGCAGGCGCAGAACGCCGCGCTGACTGCCAATGCGCAGAAAGGCGTGAAGATCAGCACCAACGAAAACGAAGTCCTGATCACCGCGCCGACCATCCGCCTGGTGGCGGAAGATGGCAGCTACATCAAGATCGGTGGCGGCGTGACCATGGGGACCCAGGGCGACATCAAGCTGCTGTCGGCGTCCCATCAGTGGGGCGGTCCGTCGACGCAGCAGGCGGCCAAGACCAGTTTCAGCAATGCGCCGACGGATCAGCGGTTCCGTTTGCATTATCCGGGTGAGTCCGCCGAGACCGCGCCTGCTGCGGCCAATCAGTCGTACCGCATTACGCTGGACGATGGCCGGGTGATCGAGGGCAAGAGCGATGCGAACGGGCTGACTGAATTGGTCAAGGATGATGCCATGCGCATACTCAAGATCGATATTTTGAAACCTGCGTTATAAAAAGGAACAAGGAATCATCATGGGCGATAGCAACGATGCCAACCATGTCGCTGCCAGCGGTGCAGCGGTCTCCCACGCCAACCGGTGCAGTGACCGGCCGATAGAAGTGCCGGCCGACCTGCCGGGGATTGTTATCTTCATTCATGGGGTCAATGATCCGGGGGCGGTGTATTCCTTTGTTGAGGAAGGGCTTTGTCAGGGGCTTAATGAGAGATTGGATCGGCGGGATTTGAAGGCGGGGAGTTATGGAGAAAGCTATAAAAATCTCAAACAAAAAAAAGATCCAAATGTGGTCGAAGCAAAGATCTTGTCAGATCCAGACACGTACCTGTACGAACGCAAGGAAATTACTGGGAATACCAAAAGCATCTTCATCCCCTTCTACTGGGGCTACCGCGCGCACAACGATGAAATCGCGCGCTTCGACTCAAAAGGAAAGAGCAATACCGATGAAGTAAAGGGCGGCGTTGACGACGGCCGCGGCTTTCAGACGATCCGTGGTCAATATCAGGACCTCCATGGGAACCGACTTGACCAACATTTTGGTAAAGCTGGTGGCTTCTTTGCAAATGCCACGAACAATATTCCCGATATGTATGGAAAAGGTTTCCGCCCTGACTGGGTCACCAACCGCGTGACCAAGAACAGCCTGGGTGGACCTTCGCTTTATGCCGCTGCCGCACCGGACCGACGCTACTTCATTCTGGCCGCGACGCGCCTCGCGCACCTGATCAGTACGATACGTTCCGTCGAGCCCTCTGCTCTTGCGGATGCACATGGGATGAAACCAGCAAATGAGACGATCACTGTCATGGGTCACAGCCAAGGCACGATCCTGACCCTGCTGGCCCAGGCCATTTTGAAAGAGAATGGCAAGCGCTGTGTGGATTGCATCATCATGGTCGATAGCCCCTATAGCCTGTACGAGACCAGCGATTGCAACCAAACCGGTCACGCCAAGCTGCAGACCTTGATCAACATCGTCAACGCGGTTACTGCCGACGCTTACGATATTAACGATCTGGCGGATCTGATGATCGATCACTGCAATAGTCGTGGGCGCGCCGGTGCAAAGTGGAGCCAGAACAAAGGCCAGCGACTGGACAAGAGCGGGAAGCAGTGGATCACCTTTGACGAGCGCGACAACCGGGGCAAGGTCTACCTCTACTTCTGCCCGGAAGATACGGTAGTGGGCCTGAGAAGTGTGCGAGGCATTGGGACTTTCGGCGTCCCTGATGAAGTCCCAGCAGATGGCCAAGCTGCAAAAACATCTGACTCGATGGAAGCCATGAAGCGCTTGGAGAAGCTGCGATTCTTCCAGAGAATGTGGACTCGCATGGAACGCCCTGATCCCGTCACCGGGAAATGGAAGAAAGTTCTTGTCGGCAACGCTGTTGGACGTTTCCCGGTGCGGGATCAATTCGAGCGGTTGACGCCCGGCCCCGATGGGGGAGCGGCCAATTTCGCCATCAGTGCAGCGCTGCAAAAAGATTTCAAACGAGAAGACATTCGCTATATCAACGGCGAAGTATTGAAACCACCGTGCGAACCTGACCTATACGGCGGGGAGGTGAAGGGCATGACTGGAGGCCCCAGACCGGGGCATTCCGACCAAGCAGGAAAGATCGTTCCGGACGACGTCTCCAAAAATGTCATGCTGGGAAACCAATACGCCAGCTTCAATTGGGTGACGTTTGAACGAACAGTGAATCCCTTTTACGATCTGGAGAAAACAAAGGCGACTTTCAATGCCGGCAAACCACTGGACGAGCAATCACAGAACTGGCGCATCAGGCCAGGTCTTCCGCTTCCGCTTCCCGGAGCAGGCGCAGCGTTCTACATCGTGGAGCACGAAGAGACCCCCGCGCACGCGCGACAACGTATGGCAACTGACAAAGAGGCCTACGAAGATAACAACTATCACTCTGGAATTTTGCACGCCACCGAAAATCACCGCTGGGTCACTGCTATGGACGTCGCGATCAGACAGGCTGTAACGCTGGATGATCCGGTTTGGCGTGATCTTTTCATACGGATTGCGGATTGGAAGATGGATACAAGGGCTTTCATCAAAATTACGCAGAACAAAGCCTTCACCGACCGGCTGTCGCAGCAAGACAGAGATTTTATTAAAGCATGTGCTGATTACTATCAGACAGGCACGTTTCCTGGAGAGCAATTTGTTTCGATGACTATGCCATCGACGGACTTAGTCAGAAGTGAATTAACCGCCAAGGCGTCTCAAGCCGTTAAGGATAAAGAAGCTCAAGAGCGAATGATGGAGATGCGCTTTTATCAAGATCAAGTCAGCAAGAATTTTTACCAGCTGGGTAACATACGATGAAACCCCGTATCTGGCCCTATGTGGCGATATTTCTGGTCGGAGCAGCTTTGTGGACCGGATACATCATGAACGAGGATTACCGTTATTGGCAGTCAACAGGACAGGAGGCAGTAGATATGGGAAGCGGTATTCGAAACGGCGTATTAGCCGCGCTCACAATTGCGGTTTTGGCTTATGCGGGAAGTTGGTTTTGGATGCATCGATCTTCGAGTGCGGCGGAAGGGACGCCTGCGCAGCAGCGGGCGGCAGCGACACGTCCGCAATCGCCCACTTCAGGTGAACAAGGGATACTCGAACAAACGGGGAAAAAGTTCGTGCTCGAGGTACGCGGCATGGGTGTCGTCGTTGGACAAGATACAGATGAGGAAATATGGCGAATGCTTGAAAAGAAGGCAGACAACCACCAGAGCTATCGGTCTCAAAATCCAGAAGATTACACAAATAGTGCCGATGAACGCTTATCGATGTTTGGCACGGTAACGAGTGTCTCGTTTGGTCGAGGCGCGCGCCATGCAGTGGATCAGTGGCCTCTTCCCGTGATTATCTGGTACCCCCCAAAATCAAAGCAAACATCTCGCCCTGCCGGAGACCTCGCTGGTCTACGTCAGCAAGCAGGCCTAGGTGTAACGCTACTGTTATGGCAGGAGGATGCCAACACCTATGACGGTGCAGCCATGATTGAAAAGCTGTTCGCCTTCTTCGATACTCACCCCGACGTGCCAACAGCGCTCATGTTTAGTACGGACGGCTCAATGATGCGCTCCCTGATGCAAACACCGGGCAACGTAGATACCCCAGCAGTAGGCCATGTCATTCCCGCCATGCCAGACAGTGTCGCCGCCTTCCTTGTGACCCGGTCTGATAGGGTCGATAAATTGATCAGGCCATTCGCCGTGCAGCAGCGATCAAACATCAACAAGAACGACACCGAATACGACATCGTCAAATTGTGGAATTTCTTTTGGAAGAAAAATGATGACCGCAGCCCGGATAGTTTCAACACCCTCTACGACAAGCAGGAAAAAGCGGCAGGAGTAGGTACACCATCTCCGGGCGTCATGATGTCCTCAACCTGGTGGCAAGCCCAACTCCCTGAGCTTTGGAAAACCATCAGCAACCAAGGCCCGGGCGATTTCAAGCCAACACCTTATATACCGGTGCGATGGACTGATTGGCAGCTGAAGCAATACGACAGCGCCCCCCTGCTCGGCTATCTGCATCGCCCAGTCGACGTAAAACTCACCGACGACAAAGGCCAACCGCTGAAAACCGCCCTGCAAGCAGCCGCCCTGAAAGCCGGCTGGGAAGCCGCCATTGCCGGACTGCCTGAATCCACAGAACCCAAACGCGTCTTCTACGACACCACCGGCAACAAGCAATGGGTCATCCCGCTGAACCAGGCACTGATGCAAATGGGTACCTCCGCTCCGCATCCAGACGAGGTCAAGGAAGGCTACGACATCGGCGCACGCATCGGCAACACCGGCACCAGTTCACCCATGGTGCAGATCGGTCTCGGCCTGATCGCCAGCTATCACCAGGGCGGTGCCAGTGCGACGGTAAACCGCCGCCCGAACGGCATGGCCAGCATCATCATGGTCAGCCCGCCGGATGAAGCCACCAAAGCTACGTGGGCCAAGACGCACAGTGGCCGGAGCCCCTTTGAATGACCTCACCCCACAAGGACCACTGACATGCGCGGCATCATTCGTCTCGGCGATTCCACCAGCCACGGCGGCAAGGTCGTCACCGGACAAGACAAATCCATCGTCATGGGACGCGCCGTCGCCTGCGTCGGCGATCACTGCAGCTGCCCGATCTCCGGCCATCACGATTGCGTCATCGTGGAAGGCGATCCCAACGTGCTGATCGACGGCAAGGCCGTCGCCTTCGAGGGCCACAAGACCTCCTGCGGGGCCTCGCTGATCTCCAGCATGGAGTCGTCAGGACGAACCGCGTAAATCATTTCGCATCGGCCCGCATCCCGCAGGCCAGACTGCATTGTCGGAGTCGCACATCTTGAGCGAGAATGAGCGCCGGCAAGCCTTCCTCGACGATCTGCAGCAGGCACAATAAAAAAGGGCAATGCCTGCGCATTGCCCTTCTGCTTTACTACTGTCCTGCTGTCCTGCTGCCTTGATGTCCTGCTTTGCGTTTTTGCCGTTTGCTTCACATCGGCAATCGCATCAATCGGGCCATCAAGCCGCCATCGCCATCCCGCGCGACTTGCCGGAGCTCAGGTAGCTGGCGATGGAATCCTGCGTCACTTCGCCCACGTAGCTGCCATCGTTGGCAATGACCGGCATCCAGCTGGTGCTGTGCTTGTACATCTTGGAGAGCACCACGCGCAGGTTCTCGTCCGGATCGGCATTCATGGTGAAGGGACGCACCATGTCCTCGGCCACGCCGGTGTTGCCGCGCACATCACGGCGGGTCAGATAACCCAAGGCGCGGTTGTCGGCATCGATGATGGTGAGATAGCGCGAATCCTGGTCATCCATCAGCGCCAGCGCCTGGTCGCACGATACGTCCGGGTGGGCGGTGGCCGGGGTGGTCGCGGCCTCGCCGGCACGCACCAGCAGCAGGCGCTTCAGGGTGTGATCCTGACCCACGAAGGCGCTCACGAAATCATCCTTGGGACGGGCCAGCAAGGTGTCCGGATTGTCGAACTGCACCAGCTTGCCGGCGCGGAACACGGCCACCTTGTCGCCCAGCTTGATGGCTTCGTCGATGTCGTGGCTGACCATGATGACGGTCTTGTTCAGCTGGCGCTGCATCTGGAAGAACTCGTTCTGGATCGATTCGCGATTGATCGGATCGACCGCGCCAAACGGTTCATCCATCAGCAGCACCGGCGCATCGGCCGCCAGTGCGCGGATGACGCCGATACGCTGCTGCTGGCCACCGGACAATTCACGCGGATAGCGCTTGAGGAATTTCTTCGGGTCCAGTGCCACCATGGCCATCAGTTCGGTGGCACGCTCCTGGCAGCGCTTCTTGTCCCAGCCCAGGAGGCGCGGGACGATGGTGATGTTTTCTTCGATGGTCATGTTGGGGAACAGACCGATCTGCTGGATCACGTAGCCGATATGGCGGCGCAGTTCCACTTCATCGATGCCGGAGGTGTCCTGGCCGTTGAGCAGTACGCGGCCGGAGGTCGGGTTGATCAGGCGATTGATCATCTTGAGGGTGGTGGTCTTGCCACATCCCGAGGGGCCGAGGAAGACGCAGATCTCCCCTTCCGCCACCTTCAGGCTGACGGCGTCCACCGCCTTGACCTGCGTGCCATCCTTTTGAGTGTAGGTCTTGCTCAGTTGGTCCAGTTCGATCATTTTTGTACTCCTTTCGGTGTCAGGATTTTCTGCAGACGTTGCAGCAGGGTGTCCGCAATGATGGCCAGCACGCTGATCATCACCGCGCCCACCACGAGTTTTTGCATGTTGCTCTGGCTGATCGCATGCAGGATCAGCACGCCCAGCCCACCAGCACCAATCACGGCCGCAATGGCCATGACGCCGATGTTCATCACGACGGCGGTACGCACGCCGCCCAGGATGACAGGCACGGCCAGCGGCAGGTCCACCATGCGCAGGCGCTGCCAGAAGGTCATGCCGATGCCGATGCCGGCTTCCTTGATGCCGGCTTCAATGTTCTCCAGCGCCAGATAAGTGTTGCGCATGATCGGCAGCAGCGAATACAGGAACACGGCGGTGATGGCGGGCAAGGGGCCGATGCCGGCACCGAATTGCGAGAACACCGGAATCATCAGGCCGAACAGTGCGATGGAAGGCAGCGTCAGCACGATGGTCGCCAGCCCCATCAACGGACCGGCCAGCCAGCGCACCCGCACGATCAGGATGCCCAGCGGTACGCCGATGGCAATGGCCAGGCTCACCGCAATGCCCACCAGTTCAAGGTGCTGCAGGGTCAGGTCGATGATGTTGCGCCAGTCCGATTGCAGGTATTGGAAGATGTTCATGGTCCCCTCCTCAGATCAGGCCGGCTTGCTTCAGGAAATCGGCCGCCACCTTGGCCACCGGTTCCTGGTCGATGTCGACGCGCTTGTTCAGCTCGGTCATGGTCGCCGTGTCGATCTTGGCGGCCAGGGCGTTCAGTTGCTCGGCCAGCTTGGGATTCTTGTCCAGGATCTCCTGGCGCACCACCGGGGTGGCCTTGTAGGCGGCAAAGTAGCCCTTGTCATCCTCCAGCAGCTGCAGGTCGAAACCCTTGATGCGGCCATCCGAGGCGTAGGTCAGGCCGACGAACAATTGTTCGTTCTTCAGGGCCGTGTAGACCAGACCCGGGTCCATCTGCTTGACTTCGCTGCGATCCAGCTTGAAGCCATACAGCGCCTGCATCGGGCCCAGGCCGTCGGGACGGGAAGCGAATTCATAGTCCACGCCCAGAAGGTGCTGCTTGTTGCCTTCCTTGTCGTCTTCGTTGATGCGGTTGGCGAGGTCCTGCAGCGAGTGGATGTGGTACTTCTCGGCCACGTCACGCGGCATGGCGAAGGCGTAGGTGTTGTTCAGCTCCGACTGGTTGAGCCAGGTCAGGCCGCGCGGGGCGTCCAGTTCCTTGACCTTCTGGTAGATCTGGTCGGGATCGAGCTTGTCCTCGATGTGGTTGTAGACGATCAGGGCGGTGCCGGTGTAATCCCAGACGATGTCGATCTGGCCGCTCTCCAGCGCCGAGCGCATCAGGGTCGTGCCGAGGCCGTTCTTCAGGTCGGTGTCGTAACCCTTGGCGCGCAGGTATTGCGCGGTCATGTCCGAGAGCAGCAGCTGCTCGGTGAAGTTCTTGCCGCCGATGACCAGGTTCTGGGCCTGAGCGCGGGCCGTGCCGAACATGGCCAGGCCAAGCGCCAGGGCGCACAGGGCATATTTTGCGATGGTCTTCTTTGTCATGCTTTCCTCTCTACCGCTGTGCCGGAAACTGCTGACGTGCGGTCGTTCTTGTGATGGGAATGAGCTGCCGGATCAGGTGCGCAGCCCGCGACGCGCCAGGTAGAAACCCGACAGCGAGGTCACCAGGGCATCCAGCACCAGCGCCAGCAAGGCGGTGGCGGCAGCGCCCAGCAGCAGCTGGCCGTGATTGTTCAGATAGATGCCGGGGAAGATCAGGCCGCCGAGGCTCTCGCCGCCGATCAGCATCGACAGCGGTGCGGTACCGACGTTGATCGCCAGCGAAGTACGCACGCCACCGACGATGATCGGCAGCGCATTGGGCAACTCCACGCGGAACAGGATCTGGTGCGGCTTCATGCCGATGCCGCGAGCGGCTTCCTTCATGGCGGCCGGCACGTTCTTCAACCCCTCGTAGGTGTTGCGCACGATGGGCAGCAACGAAGCCAGCCACAAGGCCAGGATGGTCGGGCCATTGCCGATGCCGAAGGCAGCCAATGCCAGCGCCAGCACGGCGATGGAGGGGATGGTGTTGCCGATGTTGAAGATCTGGATGAACTTCTCTGCACTGCGTTGCGCGCCCGGGCGGGACAGCGCGATACCGGCCGGAATGCCGGTGGCCAGGGCCAGCACCATCGAACTGAAGACCAGTTCCAGATGCTTGCCGGTGTAGTAGACCAGGTCACCGCGATACTTCCGGATGACGTCCGGACCGATCCACCAGACCAGGCCTGCAATAACCAGCGCAAAACCGAACGCGCCGGCGAAGACGTGACGAACACGTGTCATGTTACCCCCTGTTGGTATAGCCGACACGACATGACGCCGCGACGACGGGTTTCTGGGATCAAGTTGTATAGGGTTCGCTTGCCCGTTGGGCGTATCGTTTGGATGCGAACCGAAAGCTGCAAGGGCAGCGATGAAACCGAAGCGATGAAGCCAGCCTCGGCATAGTGCACACCGGACAGGGATGGGAACGGTTCACCGTGGAGAACGGGAGGGCGTTCGCGCTGCCAGCCGGAAATTCGGACAACCCGCACACTGCGGATCGGACACTGCTAAGAGTCGTTGTTGAACAAGTGATTTCGGGAGCAAGATGCCGCGAAAGAACGATAGTTTAAAGCAATCGCTTAATGCTGTCCAGCAATGTAGCAATGTGAATCGATAACTTACAGATCTGAAGCACTTTTAAAAGTTCCCAACGGCGGTCAATATGCCGTTAAAAGTGGTCATCCTGAAAACCGCCAGCGCGGCGCTATCCCTTGCCCCATGCGGCTCCCGCCGAGCTTGACTGATGAGCAACATGGGGCAAAAAAATGCCGGACCTCTTTGCGAGGCCGGCGAAAAATTTTTCAGAAGCGCGGCAGGAGGTCGCCGCGTCGGTGCTGCGCTGTCAGCGCATGGCGCCGAACACCTTGCCCAGAATGGCGCTGCCGGTCCCGACCGGATCCTTGCGGATGGCTTTTTCTTCCTCGCCGATCATCAGGAACAAGCCATCCAGGGCACGCTGGGTAACGTAGCCTTCCACGGTGCTCTGCTCGGCGCTCACCAGCCCGGATTTGGCGACCTGGCCCATGACGGCGTTGTAGCGCCCTGAGAGGCCGTTCTTGTCGGTGATCTGCTTGACGATGGGCAGGAACTTCACGGCCAGCTCGCCCGAGGTTTTCTGGCGGAAGAAATCGGTCACGGAGGTATCGCCACCGGCCAGGATGTTCTTGGCATCGCTCACCGACATCGACTTGACGGCATTGACCAGCAGCGGCTTGGCCATCGGCACGGCGGCCTCGGCGGCGTGGTTCATGTCGGCCACCAGGCCATCGACCTGGCCGCCCATGCCGGTCATGCGCAGCAGCGGCATGGCCTGCTCCAGGGCACCGGGCAGCTGGATCTTGACCTTGTCGTTGCCGAGGAAGCCGTTGGGCCGGCCCAGGTTGGCCACGGCGGTATTGGCGCCCTTCTCCAGCGCGGCTTTCAGGCCGGCGGTGGCGTCCTGGTTGCTCAGGTCGGACAGCGAAAAGGCCAGGGCACCGCAGCTGGCCAGCAAGAGACTGGCCGCCAGCGTGCGGCGCAGTGCGGAAACGGGGGAAACGGGAATACGGGAAAAGGACATGCGCGACTCCAGAGTTCAGGATGCCGGGATGATAGCAGCCCGGCATGACGGCACCAGCTCACTTGCCGCGCGAGAGCTCCAGCCCGGCGTTGTGCGGCAGCTTGCCGCTGATCGGCACCGAGGCCACCGAGAACAGGCCGATGACCAGGAAGGCCGGCCAGAAATCGGCCTCGACGATGCTCGCATGCCCTTGCAGATGATTCGACAATTGCAGCACGATGCCCGCCACCGTCACGCCCAGGCCCAGCGACAGCTGCTGGATCACGCTGGCCAGGCTGGTGACGCGGCCGGCGTCGCGGCTGTCGATGTCGGCATAGGCGATCGAATTGAGGCAGGTGAACTGCAGCGCCGGGAACACCCCGCCCATCAGCACGATGGTGACGATGAGCAGATAAGGCGTATGCATGCTGAAGATGCCGTAAGCCGCCAGCGCGATGCCGGCGAACACGGCATTGACCATCAGCACGGTGCGGAAGCCATAGCGGCGCAGCACCCGGCTGGCCAGCAGACGGATGAAGAGCGAACCGAAGGCCGAGGCACAGGTGATGCTGCCGGCCTGGAAGGCGGTCATGCCCAGCCCTTCCTGCAAGGCCAGCGGCAACAGGAACGGCACCGCCCCCAAGCCGATGCGGAACAGCGAGCCGCCCACCACGCTGGCATGCAGCGTGGGGATGCGCAGCAGGCGGAAATCCAGCAGCGGATACGGGATCTGGGTGGAATGACGGTAATACATCACCAGCGCAATGGCGCCGATGGAACACATGGCCACCGGCGTAGCGCCGTCGACCAGCTGGCTGCCGAACAGCGACAGGCCCAGCATGATCATGGCCGCGCCCACCGAGGTGAGTACAAAACCCTTCACATCCAGCGGGGCCGGATTGTCTTCCTTGAAGTTCTGGATGAAGCGCTTGGCCAGATACAGGCCCAGGAAACAGAACGGGATATTGATCAGGAACACCCAGCGCCAATGGAAGTAGGTCGTGAGAAAGCCGCCCAGCAGCGGCCCGACCACCGGTCCCAGGAGCGCCGGCAAGGTGAGATAGCTGACCGCCTTGACCAGTTCGGACTTGTCGACCGAACGCGCGATGATGACCCGCCCCACCGGCACCATCATGGCCCCGCCGATGCCCTGCAGGAAGCGCGCCGCCACGAAGGTCACCAGCGAGCCGGAGACGGCGCACAGGATGGAGCCGGTCATGAAGACGATCATGGCCCAGCTGAACACCTTGCGCGCGCCCAGCTTGTCGGCCATCCAGCCGGAGATCGGGATGAACACGCCCAGCGCCGCGACATAGGCGGTCATGGCCAGTTTCAGGGTGATCGGGTCTTGATGGAGATCGCGCGCGAGCGCGGGGAGCGAGGTGGCCAGCACGGTGGCGTCCATGTTTTCCATGAACAGCGCACAGCCGACAATGAGCGGAATGAGCAGCGAGGGTCGCACGGTAGGCAACGGGGCAACAGAGCGGGTGACAGTGGCGGAATTCCAGGGAGGCTCTTCGTTGCACGGCCTCCTGAAGAGTCATAGTTTAACCCAGCTGGCCTTTTCTTGCGGGCAAGCCGTCGGATCGCCGCAACGATGTGAAGACTTTGGCAGACAGTCGGCCGCCATCGGACACACCGCTTCACTCTGCGCAAAGGGCACTTTCAGGATGAGCCCATGTCACAATGCAGCACGGCGGATCGTGCGAAACAATCTTCATATCACGCTATAACCTGCCCCACCCTCATTTGGAGCCTGGATGAACAACAACATCAACAACACCCACAGCAAAACCCTGGGCTATCTGCTCTGGATCTTCGGATTTCTCGGCGCGCACCGCTTCTACTACGGCAAACCCGTCACCGGCACGATCTGGTTCTTCACGCTGGGCCTGTTTGGCATTGGCTGGATCGTCGACCTGTTCCTGATCCCCTCGATGGATCGCGAAGCCGACCGCCGTTTCGTGGCCGGCGAGGTCAACTATTCGGTGGCCTGGCTGCTGCTGACGTTCCTGGGCATCTTCGGCGCGCACCGCCTGTACATCGGCAAGTGGATCAGCGGTATCGTCTATTTCTTCACCGGCGGCTTCTTCCTGCTGGGCGTGCTGTACGACTTCTGGACGCTCAACGCCCAGATCTCCGAACGCAACCACGGCGCACGCGCCTGAACCCTGCCGGCGGCCCTTCCCGGCCGCCCTACTTCTTTTTCAATGCCTTCATGCGCTTGGCGGCCAGCTCCACGGTGTGGAGCTGCTCCTTGCGCTTCATCGATTTCCAGTCCTTGATTTCATCCCGGGTGCGGCCGCAGCCGGTACAGACTTCGTGCTTGAGCTTGCACAGCGAGACACAGGGGCTCTTGACGTCTTTTGCCACTTGCGGATTCCACTTCATTCATATTCAGACAGTCCTGACTGTACTGCAATGCCGGAAAGCCTGCTGACGCCCTGCCCCATGAAAAAGGCCCGCATCCTTGCGAATGCGGGCCAGCCCACGACTACCTCTGCTACGGTTACTACAGTGCTACAGGTACTACAGCCGCCTGCTTTCCCCGAGTACCAGTCTTTCAAGCAAGCGACTGGACGGGAGTATCCCGGTTTACGGCGTTCATGGGCATAGGAAAAGTCTGAAAAAACGAGATCAAGTTGTGCCGGACTGCTATTCCGTTTTGCCGGACTGACTTGTCTTATCGGATTTGTCCGATTTGTCCGTTTTATCTGCCTTGTCCGATTTTTCTCCCTTGTCCTGCTTGAAGCGGGTCACCAGCAACTGGTTGATGCGATTGCCTTCGATATCCACCACCTCGAACTTGAAATCGGAGAAGAGCACGAAATCGGTCTTCTTCGGAATCTTGCGCAGCATGTACATGATGAAGCCCGACAAGGTCTCATAGCCGACCGGGTTGGGATACTCGTCGATGTCCAGTTCGTTCATGACATCGTTCAAGGGCGTCAGGCCATCCATGAGCCAGGAGTTCTCGTCACGGCGCACGATCTGCTGCTCTTCCTCGGTGATGGCCAGCAGATTGCCCATGAGCACGCCGGTCACGTCGGTGATGCTGATGATGCCGACCACCAATGCATATTCGTTCACCACGATGGCCAGGTCTTCATCCATGGCCTTCATGCGTTCCAGCACTTCCCACAGATTCAGTGAGTCCGGGATGGACAGCGGCGTATGCACCAGACCCTTGTCGGCCAGCGAGAACTGTTCACCCTTGAGCAGGCGCTTGAGCACATCCTTGCTGTCGATGTAGCCCAGCACCGCATCGATATGCCCATCGCAGACCAGGAAGCGCGAATGCGGGTGATCGATGATCTTCTGGCGGATCATGTCTTCGCTGTCGGTCAGCAGGAAGTAGACGATGCTGTCGCGCGGCGTCATGGCCGAGGGCACGTAGCGGCTTTCCAGCTCGAACACGTTCTCGATCAGGTGATGCTCCTGCGTCAGCAGCACACCAGCCTGCGCGCCCGCATCGACCATGGCGTGAATCTCGCTGGGCGTGATGACGTCCTGGCGCACCTGCGGCAAACCAAACAGCGTGAAGATCCACTTCGACAGACTGTTGAAGAACCACACCAGCGGCCTGAAGAGCGTTTCCAGCAGCAGCATGGGCTGCACCAGCGCCACCGCGGCGCGCTCGGGCGCGGCCATGGCCAGGCGCTTGGGCATGAGGTCGGCAAAGAGGATGAAGAAGGCCGTCACCACCAGGAAGGACATGGCAAAGCTGATGTTCTCCAGCAGCGGGCCGACGTAGAAGGTGCTGACGATCTCGCGCATGTGCGGCGTGAGCGCCGGCTCGCCGACCACACCACCGAGGATGGCCACGGCGTTCAGGCCGATCTGCACCACCGTGAAGAAATTGCCCGGCTGGGCTTGCAGCGAGAGGACCCGGTCGGCGTTGTGCACGCCCTCCTTGGACATCATCTCAAGACGGATCTTGCGCGAGGCGGCAATGGAGATCTCGGCGCAGGAAAGAAAGGCGCTGACCACGACCAGGAGCAGGATCAGCAGCAGACTGGTGAATATGCTCATGTTGTTCATGTTGTTCTTATCTCATTGATTTGACGTGACATTCTCTCGCGCAACGGGGAGAAAAAGCAAATTCACGCCAATCAAGGACAGAGTGAAGCCTCCTGCCGGCCGGGCAGCAGGGTCCTCCAACACAAACTTCGCTCACTGCTTCAATACACGTCGCGCCGGTAACGCCCCTGTTCCGCCAGCGCCTGCAGGGCGTCCTCACCCAGAATCTCCTGCAGGGCCAGTGCCACGCCCCCTGCCATGCCCTGCAGGCTGCCGCAGACGTAGAGGCTGGCCCCCTCCTCCACCCATTGCCGCAGGACATCGGCGGCTGCGCGCAGCTTGTCCTGCACATAGACGCGTTCGGCCTGATCGCGCGAGAAGGCCAGGTCCAGCCGTTGCAGCCAGCCCTGGGCCTGCCACTCCTGCAGCTCCTGCTGATGGAAGAAATCGTGCTGACGCGAGCGCTCGCCGAACAGCAGCCAGTTGCGCCGCTGACCCGCCGCCACGCGCTCGCGCAGATGCGCCCGCAGGCCGGCCAGCCCGGTGCCGTTGCCGATCAGGATCAGCGGGCGATCATCGCCGGGGCCATGGAAACTGCGGTTGCTGCGCACGCGCAGGGCGATCTCCTGCCCCGGCTGCGCATGCAGCCCCAGCCAGCCGGAACCCAGCCCGGCGCGCCCATCGGGCAGGCGCATCAGGCGCACCATCAGTTCGAGAGCGCCATCGGCGGGCAGTGAAGCAATCGAATAAGCGCGATGCGGCAGCGCTGGCAAAGCGGCCAGCAATTCCTCATCGGGCAAGCTGCGCAATGCGGCGAGCTGGTCAGCCTCATGCGGCAGCAGGCGCGTGGCCAGCGCTGCGCGCAGGGAATCGTCCTGGCGGCCAATCGCTTGCAGGAAGGCATCAACAGCAGCTCCGCTGTTGTGCGGGCCGATCTCGGCGATATCCCCAGCCTGCCATTGCGGGGATGGCAAATCCAGCGGCGTGAGGCTCAGGTGAAACACCGGTTCCCCCGCGCTGCCCGGATTGAGCACGTGCCGCCCAGCCAGACGCCAGCGGCCATAGGCCGGTGCGCTCCAGTCGGCTTCATCGCTATGGCCACTCAGGACACCCAGTTGATGCTGCCAATGCCGCAACGCGCCCTCATCCCCGTTGTCCACCTCGATGGCATCGAACAGCGGCTGCGCATGGCGGCGGCACAGCCAGGCGTGCAGCGCGTGGCCGAAGGCGCAGTATTGCTGATAGCTGCGGTCGCCCAGGGCCAGCACCCCGAAACGCAGGTCCGGCAATGCGGCACTGTCGCTGCTGCCCAGTTGGCGGGCCAGTGCGGATGCGTCATCGGGGGCATCGCCTTCACCGGTGGTGCTGGCCACGAACAGGGCCAGGCGCGTGGCCTGCAAGTCGGCATCGGTCAACTGTCCGGCAGGCAGCACGCGCACCACCAGGCCACCTGAGCGCAAACTTTGCGCGGTCTGCCAGGCCAGTTGCTCGGCTGTACCGGTCTGGCTGGCAAAGACGACCAGTACGGTTTGCGGGCCAGTGGCCTGTACAGTGCCCCACTGGGCCAGCTGCAACTGCTGCGCGCGGCGATGCCGGAGCAAGGTCATCACGCAGAACACCAAGTAAGTCAGCGCCACCAGCGCGGCCATCAGGTATCGGGTCTGCATGGCGTCGCTCACTGCAGCATGGCGGCCAGGGCCGGGGTGAGGCTCTCACGGAAGCCATCGGCTTCGCGGGTGATGAAAAGAGCGGCAATCCCGCGTTCGCGGGCAAAGGACAGTCCGGCTTCCTCGCCCAGTACAGTCAACACGGTCGCCAGGGCATCGGCCACCATGCATTGCCGGTGCAGTACCGTGACAGACGCCAGTGCACTGCGCACAGGTGTACCGGTACGGGGATCGATGGTGTGGGCGTAGCGCAGGCCGTCGTGATCGACATAGCGGCGATAATCGCCCGAGGTGGCGATGGCCAGGCCGTGCAAGGCCACCACCATGCCGGCGCTGTCATCCGCAGGCGGGCGTTCCAGCGCCACCCACCAGGGCTGGCCATCGGCCTTGACGCCCTCCCCCACCAGTTCGCCGCCGACCTCCGCCAGCCAGCTCACGCAACCGCAATCGCGCAATGCCTGCGCGACCAGATCCACCGCATATCCCTTGGCGATCCCGGAAAAATCCAGATGCACGCCGCCCGCCTGCTGTACCTTGCGCTGCGCACGGTCGAACACGAGACGCTGCCAGCCGCAACGCTGGCGGGTCGATTCAAGCAAAGTCGGGTCTGGCAGGCGCAATGCGTCCCGCTGCACGCTGCCCGCACCGAAGCCCCACAAGTCCACCAGCGGACCGACCGTGGGATCGAAGGCACCGGCGCTGTCCACGGCCATGGTGAGCGCGGCATCCAGCACGGTGAAAAAGTCCTCCGGCAAGACATGCCAGCTACCCGCAGGCGCGCGGTTGAAACGGCTGATGAGGGAATCGGCTTCCCAGGTACTCATCTCGTCGATGACCCGCTGCAGCCGGGCCGCGATGGCCGTTGCGATCGTCTCCTGCGTGATGCTGCGCGGGGCCAGCGCCTGCACGCTCCAGGTGGTGCCCATGGTCTGCCCGGACAGGCGCTGGAGCGCCACATCAGGCGGCAGGAGGGACGGGGCTTGCAGGTCGACGGGGATCAGGACGCGGTGGGACATCATCATCATCTTCAGCAATGAAAACGGCACCTGCAATGCAGGTGCCATCGGGGTCAATCAAATGCAATCGAACGCAATCAAGCGATCAGGGCAGCACTTCGATGGTGGCGATGTAGGTGGCACGACGTTGCGTGGCCTGCGGCAGCGAGGTCTTCTGGTCGGAGACGCTGGCTTCCATCCAGTACATGCCCGGGCCGGTCCACTTCACACTGAACTTGCCGTCGGCATCGGTCTTGAGCTTGCTGTCCAGCAGCTTGTCGCGATAGCGGATGCCGCCGGGTACCAGTTCCACTTCCACATCCGACGCCGGCTTGCCATCGAGCAGCAGCTGGAAAGTCGCGGTGTCGCCCGCCACCAGGTCGGTGGGATGGGTCACCGGTTGCAGCTCCAGGCCCACGCCGGTCGGGGCCAGCGCGCCCTTGCTCGGCTTGCCGGCGGTGACGAAGGTTTCCACGCGGCTGTTCATCTGGGTCACCTTCAGATCGGTGGCATTGGCCGGGATTTCCTTGGCCAGGGTCTCGGCGGTGCCGCGCCAGCGCTTCTGCTGTCCATCCACCTTGTAGCTGGCGAAGACGCCATTGTTGACCACGGCAATCTTGTAGGTGCCGGGCTGGCTCAGTTGCACATCGAAAGTGCTGCGGTACTTGCCGGTGGCGGCGTTGACCGCTTGCACCGGCTTGCCTTCGGGGCCGGTCACGACCAGGCCGTCCAGGCGCAACGGGAAGTGTTCGAAGTAGAACAGGTCATTGGAAACGGCGGCGTCCACCGTGACCCAGGCTTCATTGCCCGACAGGACGGTGGCCGAGGGCAGCAGCCACTGGCGGTGTGCGTGGGCCGACAGCGGCAGGCTGATGGCCAGGGCCAGGGCGGCGATCTTCATGGAGCGGCCGGCGAAATGCTTGAGGGAAAACGACATGGCAGGTTCCTTGTTCTGGTTGATCTTGTTGGGGAGTCAGAGATGGCAAGCCATCAGGGCTTCAGTTCCAGGGCCACGGCACCCAGCTCGCTGCTGCCTTGGGCCTTGGCGCTCTGGGCGGCCTTGGGCGGCCACTGGAACGGCACCTTGACCAGCTCGCGGCCGCCGACTTCACGCGCGGCTTCCACCATCAGCACATACTCGCCGGGAGCGAGATTGGCGAGCGGTCCCTTGCCGGAGCCGAAATTGAGTTTCTGTTCACCCGGTGCACGGGTCGCACCGCTGACGCCATCGATGGGCATCTGCTGCTCACGCCCGCTGCGACGCCACCATTGGCGCATGTCCTTCAACCACTTCTCGCCTTCCTTGTCCTTTTTCTTCACGTCGTACCACACCGCCAGGTTGGCGGCCACGCTCTGGTCGGCGCGTTCGATCCAGGCGGCAAGATAGGGCCGGTGATATTCGGCCACGTTCAGGGTCGGGATTTCAATTTTGACGTTCATCTCCGCTGCGCCGGCCGGGGCGGCAGCGGCAAACAGCGCCGCCATGGCCAGGGCCAGGGCAGTCGGTTTCAACAGGGCGGACTTGCTACGCTTCATGGGACCTCGCTAAGAAAACAGGATGACTGGCTGCAAGCCGCAAGGGCCTGTCTGGCTAAGGGAAACGACGAATTCAGTGAATGAAGACCAGCGCCAGCAGCAAGGGCGCTACCAGCCCCAGCGCCACCAGCGGCCAGGTAGCCGGGCGCTTGCCGGCATGCATCTGCAGCAGGAACAGGCCGGTGATGCAGAACACCAGGCAAGCCACCGCAAACACATCGATGAACCAGCTCCAGGCCGCGCCCGTATTGCGGCCCTTGTGCAGGTCATTGAAATAGGAAATCCAGCCACGGTCGGTCTTCTCATACTCGACCTGGCCATCCTCCAGCGCCACGCGCAGCCAGGCATCCCCGCCCGGCCGCGGCAGCGCCACGTAGACTTCATCGGCCGACCATTCGGCGCTCTGCTGGTCCACCGTCACCGCCAGTTCACGGCCGACCCAGTCGCGCACGGCGGGCGGCAGCGCGGCCTTGCTGCTGCCTTTGGCATCGGCCGCTTCGGCCTGCTGGCGCAGCGGGGCCAGCAGGGATTCGGGCAGCGTGGCCTTGCGATGGGTGACCTGCGGCTTGGCCTCGATCTGCGCCGCGTGATTGAGCGTGAGACCGGTGGCGGCGAACACCAGCATGGCCACCAGGCAGATGCCGGAACTGATCCAGTGCCATTGGTGCAGATGCTTGAGCCAGAAGGCGCGGCGTTTCTGGTCGGCAACGACAGGCAGGGAATGGGCGGCAGCGGGCTTCATGAGACGGCAGCGGAATCGGGAAGGAGGAGCAGGACGAGGACCCTCGGATCTCGCACCAAATAATAATAATTCTCAATTATATCTGGACTCATCCATGCCTCGCTAGCCGCCCGGCGCACTTTTACTTTGCGATACATGAGGATACAAACTCCATCAGGGAGCCAGCCCCGCCGCGATACGCAGCGCCGGTGCCAGCGAGGCCGGCAGCATGGGGCCGTGGGCCAGTCCCGGAAAACTTTGCCACTGCACCGCCAGGCCGTGCCGGTCGCGCAGACGGCCGGCCAGTTCCGGCAAGGCCTGCGGCGGGATGGCTGCGCGCGCGGCCAGCATGGCGCGGGTACGTGCATCGTCCGCCTCTGCGGGCATGCGCTCGCGCCGTTCTGCCTCCCCCGCCATCAGCCACAGCCGGGCACCGGGCGCTCCCGGAAAACCCCGCTCTTCCTGCAGGATCACCCCGCCCTGCCACCACAGCGAGGGACTGGCCGCGATATAGCGGCCGAACAGGCCGGGCCGGGTGAACAAGGTGTGCAGCACGAACAGGCCGCCATAGGAGTGGCCCCACAGGCTCAGTTGCGTGGCGTCCAGTGCCACCTGCTGGCGCACCTGGGGCAGGATGCGATCCTGCAGCAGATCCAGGAATACCGTCGCGCCACCGCCCCGTCGTCCGCGCGAGGTTTCCTCATCGACCTGACCGGCAGGGATGGGCGGCGTGTAGTCATACGCGCGGGCAGCCACGTCGAAGCGCAGCGCCGTGTCGTAGCCCACGGCCACGATGACCGGTGGCGAGCCCTCCTGCAAGGCCTGCAACTGCGGCTCGTCGATGGCCGCCAGCGCCGCATTGCCATCGAGCAGCACGATGGCCGGATAGCCCTGCCGCGGTGGCGGACGCAGCGGCACGCCCAAGGTGATGCGGTAGCTGCGCTGACCATCCACGGAATGCAGCGTGAAGCGACTGAAGCGATACCAGGCCGAGCCCGTGTCAGCGATGGTGGGGCCCAGCGGACGCGACAGATCTGGCTGGGCCGTCGCCCGGATGGGCAGGCAGGCGAGCATCGCCGCCCCCAGGATACGCCGGCGGCCCGGCAGCAGCGGCGCCATCAGAAGCGCTGGGTCAGGCTGACCCACAGGCGGCGGCCGTCGCCGACGGTGTTGAAGCTCTGCTCGTCCAGGCGCTTGTCGGTCAGGTTGTAGATGGCCGCGCTCACCGAGGTGCGCTGGTTGATCGCATGCGTCACGCCCAGATCGGCCAGCGTATAGGCCTGGTACTCCTTCACGCCCGAGGACGAGATGGTGGTCCCGGCCGTGCCCACGCGCGCGGCGGCGTTGACTTCCTTGCCGTGGTAGTTCAGCGCGGTCCACACCGTCCAGGCATCGGCCGGGGTCCAGTCCGCGCGCAGGTTGAACATGTGGCGCGGCGTGCGGGCCAGCGCATAGCCATCGTAGCTGCCGCCCTTCTGGCGCGAATCGGTGAAGGTGTAATTCGTCTTGAAAGCCAGGCTGCGCGTGGCCTGCCAGCGACCGCTCAGCTCCAGGCCCTTGATGGTGGCGCGATCCACGTTGTAGCTGGTCCAGAGACGGTAATTGTTGTTGGCCGACCAGCGGGCGATGGAGCCATCGGCGTTGTAGACCAGGGCATTGCTGACCTTGTCCTTGAAGTCGGTGTAGAACAGCGTGGCACCGCCGGAGAGGCCGGCATGGTTGTCCCACAGGGCGCCCAGCTCCCAGCTGGTGCTGGTTTCCGGTTTGAGGTTGGGGTCGCCGATGATGACGCCGCAGGTGCCGGTGGGACCGACGGTGCAGCCGGCACCACCGGTCGTGTAGGCGTAGCCCGGCGCGATGGTACGAATGTCCGGTGCCTTGAAGCCGCGCGAGACCCCGCCCTTGATGGTGAGCTGCTCGCTGCCATGCCACACCGCGTAGAGGCGCGGGCTCCAGTGGTTGCCGTAGACCTGGTGGTTGTCCAGGCGCAAGCCGCCGGTCAGGGCCAGGCGCTCGGTAAGTTTCCACTCATCCTCCACGAACAGCGCCTTCTGGGCAATGCGGAATTCCTGCACGCGGGTACTGCTCACGCCGGGATTGACGTCGGTGAGCGTGGCCTCGTTCCACTGCCCGCCCAGCACCATCCAGTGCGCACCCAGCGGCACGGACAGCTTGCCGTCCAGCACCAGGTTCTCGATCTTTGGCGCGCGCGCGGCCATGGTGTAGCGATCGCTGCCCACCGGACTCTCGGTATAAGTTTTGCGTTGCGCCTTCTCGTAGGCGATCGAGACATCCGACGTAGCCCAGCCGTAGCGGCCCGTATGCGACAGTGCCATGTGGTCGCGCGGGTTTTCGGTATAGCTGTCGGCGGTGGTACGGGTCGCGGCCAGCGTGTGATCGCTGGAGGCATCGCGGCGCACCTGGGATGTGCCGATCTCGGCCAGGATGTCGTGATTCTTGTTGGGCGTGAGCGCCAGGCGCGCGGTGAAATCAGTATCGAGCGCCTTGGTATTGCCGTTGAGAATGCGGTCTTCCTGGCGCTTGTAGACCTTGCCCCACAGTTGCAGGCCCAGGACATCGCTGGCGATCGGACCGTTGACGTAGAACTGGCCCTGATAGGCGTCGCCCGAGTCGCCGTGCTGCTGCAGCGTGGTGTCTACGCTCAGCGAGCCGCCCCATTGCCGCGCCACTTTCTTGGTGATGATGTTGATGACGCCCCCCATGGCATCGGAGCCATACAGTGAAGACATCGGTCCGCGTACTACCTCGATGCGCTCGATGGCCTCCAGCGGCGGAATGTAGGACTGCTCGAAGCCGGAATTGCCATTGGTCCGCGCATCGCGCGTGCTCTGACGCTTGCCGTCCACCAGGATAAGCGTATAGGCACCAGGCAGGCCACGAATGAAGATGTCCTTCTCGCTGGCCGTACCGGTGATGGTGACGCCCTCGACATCACGCAGGGCATCGGTGAGATCGCGGAAAGGACGCTTCTTCAGTTCCTCCTGGCTGATGACGGTGATGCTGGCCGGTGCGTCCACCACCTCCTGTTCGAAGCCGGTGGCGGTGACCACCACTTCCTTCAGGCCAGCCCCGGCATCCTGCGCCACGGCCAGGCCGCAACCGGAGACGTACAAGACCAGCGCCGCCGCTACCGCCTGCGTCATGCGCGTAACGGACAGCGCGCCAGGCGCAGGAAGGTGATGGTGCGGATGATGCATGATGAATTCCCCTGTGGTGATGACGAGCCAGGGTCCGGGCGCAAGTCCGCCCCTGCAGGCGGCGACGGCAGCCCGCATCGACGCGGATGCATGGGAAGGCGAACGGGACCGGCACGGCCCGGACAATGGCGATTGATTTGCGAATGAGAATTATATTCATTTAAAATTGGCAAAAGTTTGTCAAATTGTGGCAAGCCGCACGGTGCGTGCGACCCATCCGGGCGCATTGCGCGCACCGCCGTCATCGAGGGGAAGGAACAAGAACATGCACGCGCAACGTCACGTCCTGGTGGTGGACGATCATGCGGACATCAGCGAGCCGCTGGCGGCCTACCTGCGCCGGCAGGACATGCAGGTCAGCCTGGCCGCCAATGCGGCGGAGGCACGGGCGTTGCTGCAGGCGCAGGCATTCGACCTGGTGGTGCTGGATGTGATGATGCCGGGCGAGGACGGTCTTTCGCTGTGCCAGAGCATCAGCCAGCAGCATGGCACGCCGGTGATCCTGCTCACTGCGCTGGCGGCCAGCAGCGACCGCATCCGTGGCCTGGAGACCGGTGCCGACGATTACGTGGTGAAACCCTTCGATCCCCATGAGTTGCTGGCCCGCATCCGCAGCGTATTGCGCCGGGTGGCACGACAGTTGCCGGTCCCGGCCAAAGCGGCCAGTACCGGCACGGTGCAGCGCTATGTCTTCGACACCTGGACACTTGATGTGCAACGGCGCGAACTGCGCGACCGCGACGGCACCCTCGTGACCCTGTCCAGCGTGGAATATCGCCTGCTGCGGGCGCTGGTGGAGCATCCCAACACGGTCCTGTCGCGCGACCGCCTGCTGGACCTGACCGCCGGCAGCGACGCACTGGCCTTTGACCGCAGCATCGACAGCCAGGTCAGCCGTCTGCGCAAGAAACTCGAACCCGATCCGCGCAAGCCCGGCCTGCTCAAGACGGTCTGGGGCAACGGCTACCTGCTGGCCGCGCACGTGAGTGCCGACCCGGCCACGCCATGAGGGCCTGGCCGCGCAGCATGACCGCACAATTGCTGGCCTTGCTGCTGCTGGGTCTGGTGGCGGCACACCTGATCGGACTGCTGCTGGTGCAACCGAATGGCACGCGCATCCACGTCATCTCGCGCGACCAGATGGCCGAGCACGCCGCCGTGGCCTGGCGCCTGGCGCAGCTGCCGGCGGCGCAAGCGCAGGAGGCACTGGCACGTGCCAGCGACGGCGACACGCGCTACCGGCTCGATCCGGATCCGCAGATCGATGCCGCCCATGAAGAGGGCGGCGACCAGGATCTGCTGCGCCAGCGACTGCAGGCGCAACTGGGCCTGCCGCCCGAGGCGCTGCGCATCAGCCTGCGCGAAGCCGACGATGGCCCGGCCCTGCTGCGCATCGCGCTGCGTACGCCAGCGGGCCTGTGGGTCAACACGCAGCAGCAGCCCTTGATCACGCAGGGCTGGGTCCGGCCACTGCGGTTTTCAGTCCCCGTGAGCACCCTGCCGGTGTTGCTGATCGTGGCCTTGTTCCTGCGCCGCATCCTGCGTCCGGTCAAGGCGCTGGCCCAGGCGGCAGAACGGGTGAGCCGCGGCGAGGAAGTGGCGCCACTGCCGCTGACCGGCCCGCAGGAAGCGCGCGAGGTCACTGCGGCCTTCAACCTGATGCAGCAACGCCTGCGCCGCTTCGTCGAGGACCGCACCCGCATGCTGGCGGCCATCAGCCATGACCTGCGCACCCCGATCACCTCATTGCGCCTGCGCGCGGAACTGGTCGATGACGCGGCCCTGCGCACGGCGATGATCCGTACTTTGGACGAGATGCGGGTGATGGTGGAAGAGACCGTGCGCTTCGCACGCGATGATGCGCATGCCGAAGCCACGTGGGAAATCGACCTGGCGGAATTGCTGCAGGAACTTGCTCAGGAGCACGCCAGCCAAGGCCGCGATGTACAGATCACCGTGCAGAAAAATGCGCAGCAAAAAGTACAGAACAAGGTAGCGCATGACCCCTTGGCGCAGCAGGACGCTCCCCTGCGCTATCGCTGCCGGCCCGTACATCTCAAGCGCGCGCTGTCGAACCTGGTGGACAACGCCGTGCGCCACGGCCAGCGGGCGAGATTGTCATTGATCGTGGAGCACGATGGCAGCCTGTCCATCCTCGTCGACGATGACGGTCCCGGCATTGCGGAGGAACACTTGCAGGAAGTCTTCAAACCCTTCGTGCGCCTCGACCCGGCACGCTCCGGCGGCAACTTCGGCCTGGGTCTGGCGATCGCCCGTTCCTGCATCGAGGCCCATGGTGGCCGGCTGGAACTGCGCAACCGCCACCAGCCGGGCGACCAGGGCCTGCAAGCCTGCATCAGCCTGCCGGCCTGAACCGGAGCAATGCGCAGGCCTCAGCGCAGCAGTTCGTAAGGCCCGCCCTTCTCCAACGCACGCTGATAGGCCGGGCGCGCATGGATGGCTTCGAGGAACTTGAGCAGATTGGGATGGCGGCCATCGAGCCCGCCACGTGCCCGCATGCCCTCCACCGGGAAGCTCATCTGGATATCGGCCCCGGTGATGCTCTTGCCGGCGAACCAGCCATCCTTGCCCAGTTCGGCTTCCATGTAGCGCATCTGCCGCTCGATCTGCGGTGCCACCAGACGGCTGCGCATGCCCTCGGACAGCATCCGCGCAATCGGACGGATCAGCGCCGGCACGGCCTTGGGCATCTTGCTGAAGATCAGCCCCAGCAGCAGCCAGGGCATGGCCGAGCCCTCGGCAAAGTGCAGCCAGTAGCGGTAGCGCAGGCGCTCGGGCGTGCCGGGTGCGGGCAACAGGCCGCTGTCGGCACCGTAACGCTCCAGCAGGTATTCGACGATGTTGCCCGATTCGGCCACCGTCAGATCGCCATCGGTGATGACCGGCGACTTGCCCAGCGGATGCACTTTCAGCAGCTCGGGCGGGGCGAGCATGGTCTTGGGGTCGCGCTGGTAAAACTTGATCTCGTAGTCCAGGCCCAGCTCTTCCAGCAGCCACAGCACGCGCTGCGAGCGGGAGTTGTTCAGGTGATGCACGGTGATCATGGCGCGGTCCTTGTAAAATGCGAAGCGACAACTCTAACACCATCAAGAAACCCGCCCCATGGCCGTCACGCCTCTTTACAAACAATTTGCCGACCAGCTCGCGGCCTCCATCCGCGACGGCGTGCTGCGCCCGGGCGAGCGCATCGCCTCGGTGCGCATCGCCAGCCAGCAGCACAAGGTCAGCGTCACGACCGTGGTGCGCGCCTACGAACTGCTGGAAAGCCGCGGCATCATCGAGAGCCAGCCGCAGTCCGGCTACTTCGTGCGCGAACAGGCCGAGAGCATTCCCCGCCCCGTCATCAAGCCGCCTTCTCAGGCCGATCATCCGGCCTGGCAGGAATCCACCGAGGTCGACGTCAGCCGCCTGGTGCTGGCCACCCTGAAGACCATCCAGCAGGACGGCACCGTGCCGCTGGGTTCACCCTATCCCAACCCGGCACTGTTTCCTTCGCACCGGCTGGCGCAATACGCCGGCCGTATCGCGCGCCACGCCAGCCAGTCCAGCGTGTTCGACGACCTGCCCCCGGGCCATCCGGACCTGCTGCGCCAGATCGCGCGCCGCTATCTGGAAAACGGCCTCAAGGTCGATCCCGAAGAAATCGTCGTCACCGTCGGTGCCACCGAGGCCATCAATCTCTGTCTGCAGGCTGTGGCCCGTCCCGGCGACACCATTGCGGTGGAGACCCCGACCTTCTACGCCATGCTGCACGCCATCGAGCGCCTGGGCATGCGGGCCCTGGAAATCCCGACCGATCCGCAGCGCGGCCTCGATGTCGGGGTCCTGGAAGAGCGGATGAAGACGCAGCCGGTGGCGGCCTGCATGGTGATGCCCAACTTCCAGAATCCGCTGGGTTTCCAGATGCCGGACAGCGAAAAGGAAAGACTGGTGCGCCTGGCCGAACAGCACCAGATGCCGCTGATCGAAAACGCCGTCTACAGCGAGCTGTATTACGGCAATGCCCATCCTTCATCGCTGAAGAACTATGACCGCGAGGGACTGGTGCTGCATTGTTCTTCGTTTTCCAAGAGCCTGACCTCGGCCTACCGCATCGGCTGGGCGATGCCGGGGCGCTATCGGGCGCAGGTGGAAAAACTCAAGTTCCTCAACACGCTGGCCACGCCGACCGCGCCCCAACGCGCCATCGCGGAATACCTCACGCAGGGCGGCTACGAACGCCACCTGCGGCGCGTGCGCCGCGTCTTCGCGCAGCAGCGCGACATGATGCGGCACTTCGTGCTGCGCTTTTTCCCGGCGGGTACGCAGGTGTCCGAGCCGCAAGGCGGTTATGTGCTGTGGGTGGAATTGCCGCAGGGGGTGGATGCGATGGAACTGTATCGCCGCAGCCTGGCGCTGGGGATCACGGTGGCACCGGGGCGCATCTTTGCGGCGACCAACCGGTACAGTCATTTCATTCGGCTGAACTACAGCTATGCCTGGTCCAAGGAGACCGAGCAGGCATTGAAACTGGTGGGGAAACTGGTGGAGGAACTGGCGGGGTGAATTTTGCGGCGCGCCTGAGCGGTGCGCCGCAAATCGCATTTCGCATTTCGCATTTACTGAGGCGACACCAGCAAGCTCACGCTGCCCGTCCCATCCTCATTCATCTCGACCTTCACCACCCCGGCCTCTTCCAGCGCCGACAGGAAGCGCCGCAAGGTACTCATGCGCAATTGCGTGCGCTTGGACAAGCGCGCCAGCGACAGCGCCCCGCCCTCCTTCTCTTCAGCATCCGCCTGCAGGGTTTCCACGATCAGCAGCACTTCAGGCGGCACGCCCATCTGCTGCGCGCGGGCCTGCAGATCGGCGTCCTCCTGGGCGGGCATCTCGACGACGCTCATGCCGGCCTCCATCACGCTGCCGAGCGCTGCACCGCCGAACGCGACAACAGCACCGGAATGGATTTGGAAGTGGGCGTGCGCGCCTTGTCGGCAAAGCTTTCCAGCGGCACCAGCGGATTGGTCTCCGGATAGTAACTGCCGATACAACCGCGCGGAATGTCATATTCCACCAGCAGGAAACCATCGGCACGGCGCTCCAAGCCGTCATCCCAGACGCTGGTGATGTCGACCCATTCACCATCCTTCAAACCCAGCATCTGCAGGTCCGCCGGGTTGATGAAGACCACGCGGCGCTGGCCGAACACGCCGCGATAACGGTCGTCCATGCCATAGATGGTGGTGTTGTACTGGTCGTGCGAACGGGTGGTCATCAAGGTCAGCAGCTTCTCGCCATGGATCGCGCGGGCACGATGGATGGGCGTGTCCTTGGGAATGTCATGGACGATGAAGTTGGCCTTGCCGCTGCCGGTCTTCCAGACGCGATCGCGCGAGGCCACGCCCAGGTGGAAGCCGCCCGGATTGGCGATGCGCTCGTTGTAGCCCTTGAAGGCGTCATACACCTTCTCGATGGCGTCGCGGATGCGCGAATAATCTTCGGCGTACCACAGCCAGTCGATCTTCGGACCATTGTTGCGCGACTTCATCGTCGCTTCGGCGAGATGCGCCACGATGGCCGTTTCCGACATCAGGTGTTCGGACGCCGGCTTGTTGATGCCGTAGGAGACGTGGACCATGCTCATCGAATCTTCCACTGTCACGCCCTGCGGACCGGACTTCTGCACGTCGATCTCGGTGCGGCCCATGGTCGGCAGGATCAACGCATCCTTGCCATGCACCAGGTGGCTGCGGTTGAGCTTGGTGGTGATGTGTACCGTGAGGTTGCAAGAACGCATGGCCTCGAAGGTGCGCGGCGTATCAGGCGTGGCCATGGCGAAGTTGCCGCCCAGGCCGATGAAGACCTTGGTACGGCCTTCCAGCATGGCCATCACCGAACCCACGGTGTCATTGCCGTGATGGCGCGGCGCCTTGAAACCAAACACCTGTTCCAGGCGATCCAGGAAGGCCGGGGTCGGTTTCTCGTCGATGCCGACCGTGCGGTCGCCCTGCACGTTGGAGTGGCCGCGCACCGGGCACAGGCCCGCACCCTGGCGGCCGATGTTCCCGCGCAGCATCATCATGTTCGACAGCAGCTGGATGGTGGCCACCGCATACTTGTGCTGGGTCAGACCCATGCCCCAGGTGGCGATCACGGACTTGCCCTTGACGTAGACCTGGGCCAGTTTCTCGATGTCTTCGCGCGAGACACCGGACTCGGCGATGATGTCATCCCAGCTTTCGGCACGCGCCTGGGCGGCGAATTCCTCGAAACCGTCGGTGTGTTCCTCGATGAACTTGACGTCGATCACGCGCTCGGCACCGGCTGCCTTGGCCGCATCATCCAGTTCGATGGTGCGCTTGATGACGCCCTTGATCAGCGCCAGGTCGCCGCCCAGCGTGGGGTGGATGAACATGGAGCTGATGCGGGTGCTGCCCATGGTCAGCATCTCGACCTTGCTCTGCGGATCGGCAAAGCGCTCCAGGCCGCGTTCCTTCAAGGGGTTGATGGCCACGATGGTGGCACCGCGCTTGGAAGCGTGGCGCAGTTCGCCCATCATGCGCGGATGGTTGGTGGCCGGGTTCTGGCCGAACAGCAGCAGCGTGTCGCAATGATCGAAATCTTCCAGCAGCACCGTGCCCTTGCCGATGCCGACCGTGCCCGGCAGGCCCACGCTGGTGGGTTCGTGGCACATGTTGGAGCAGTCGGGGAAATTGTTGGTGCCGTACTGGCGCACGAACAACTGGAACAGGAAAGCCGCTTCGTTGCTGGCGCGGCCGGACACATAGAAGTCCGCCATGTCCGGATCGGGCAAGGCATTGAGGTGCTTGGCCATCAGCTCGAAGGCGGCGGACCAGTCGATCTTCTTGTACTTGTCGGTGGCGGCGTCATACACCATCGGATGCGTCAGGCGGCCGTGTTCTTCCAGCTCGTAATCCGATTGCTGCATCAGCTCGGTGACGGTGTGCTTGTCGAAGAACTCGGGGGTGACACGCTTCTTGGTGGCTTCGGCGGCCACGGCCTTGACGCCGTTCTCGCAGAATTCGAAGGTGGAAGTATGCTCGCGGTCCGGCCATGCGCAACCGGGGCAATCAAAGCCGTCAGGCTGGTTCTGCGACAACAGGGTACGCAAGCCCTTGCCGTCGGCCACGTGTTCCTTGACCAGGTTCAGCGCGACATACTTCAGTGCGCCCCAGCCGCCTGCGGGTTGATTGTATTGCTCGATTCTTGGTTTGGAAGGCATGATGTCTCGGGATGGAGTGGAGTCCAGTGTAGGTGAAGTCTAGGACACGCCAGTCCCGACCGGAATGCACAGGGAGCGGCGACGGATTCAAGCACAGTGCCTGTCAAGCCGCGCGCGCAAAGACTCGCCGACGATGTGTACAGTAGCTGAAGTTGCGGGTGTCTGCTTTTCTGTACCGGAACTGTCCGGCCACTGTACTGTTATCCGTACGCCCATCCGTACCGGCTGCTGCCGGGCTCAGTCATCCAGCGGCAGCGCCAGTGTCTCCTTGATCTCTTCCATCACCACATAGCTCTTGGACTGCGCCGCCCCCGGCAGCTGCAGCAGGATGTCGCCCAGCAGCTTGCGGTATTCCGCCATGCCCCGGATGCGCGCCTTGATGAGGTAGTCGAAGTCGCCCGAGACCAGGTGGCATTCCTGCACTTCGGGAATGCGCAGCACCTCGCGGCGGAACTGCTCGAACATGTTGCCGGACTTGTGATTGAGCGTGATCTCCACGAACACCAGCAAGGTCGCGCCCAATGACTCGGGATTGACGCGCGCGTAATAGCCGCTGATGACGCCATCGCGCTCCATGCGCCTGACTCGTTCAATGCACGGCGTGACCGACAAACCCACCTGCTCCCCGAGCTCCTTCATGGAGATGCGGCCATCCTTTTGCAGCACGGCCAGGATGCGGTGATCGAGCTTGTCGAGGGTGCGAATGGACTGTTGCTGGGTTCTCATGAAATTTTCCCGTTTCAGCGCGATTTTCATGAACTGTTCATGAAATCAGCCATAAATACGCGAACAAACACTATTTATTCACCCATATCATAGCTGAATCTTCTAATCCAACAGCCTTTTGCAGCGGCATCAACGAAACGGGGAGTTCAGCATGCGCGTCGTCATTCTTGGAAGCGGTGTCATCGGGGTCACCAGCGCCTGGTATCTGGCCAGGGCCGGTCACGATGTGACCGTGCTGGACCGCCAGCCCGGCCCCGCGCTGGAAACCTCCTTCGGCAATGCCGGCCAGATCTCTCCCGGCTATGCCTCGCCCTGGGCCGCCCCCGGTATTCCCCTGAAGGCCATCAAGTGGATGTTCCAGGAACATGCCCCGCTGGCCATCCGCCCGGACGGCACGCTCAACCAGCTGCGCTGGATGTGGCAGATGCTGCGCAACTGCAACGCCGAAAGCTACGCCGTCAACAAGGAACGCATGGTGCGCCTGGCTGAATACAGCCGCGACTGCCTGCGCGACCTGCGCGCCGATGTCGGCATCCCCTATGAAGGCCGCCAGCAAGGCACGCTGCAACTGTTCCGCTCGCAGGAACAGCTCGAGGGTGCTGCCAAGGACATCGCCGTGCTGCAGGAAGCCGGCGTCCCCTTCGAACTGCTGACCCCGGAACAGCTGGGCGGTGCCGAGCCGGCGCTGGACAAGGTGCGCGGCAAGCTCACCGGCGGCCTGCGCCTGCCCAATGATGAGACCGGCGACTGCCAGCTCTTCACTACCCGCCTGGCCAAGATGGCCGAGCAACTGGGCGTGAAATTCCGTTATGGCGTCTCGATCGACGCCCTCACCATGGCCGGTGGCAAGATCGCCGGTGTGGTCTGCGGCAAGGAACTGGTGCAGGCCGACAGCTACGTGGTCGCCCTTGGCTCCTACTCGCCGCAACTGCTGCGCGACATCCCCGGCCTGCCGGGCATTCCGGTGTATCCGCTCAAGGGTTACTCGATCACCGTGCCGATCACCGATGCATCGGCCGCACCGGTCTCCACCATTCTCGACGAGACCTACAAGATCGCCGTCACCCGCTTCGATGACCGCATCCGCGTCGGCGGCATGGCCGAGATCGTGGGCTATGACACGGCCCTGAAGGCCAAGCGCCGCGCCACGCTGGAACTGGTGGTCAACGATCTGTTCCCCGGTGCAGGCGACACGAAGCAAGCCAGCTTCTGGACCGGCCTGCGCCCGATGACCCCGGACGGCACGCCCGTGGTCGGTGCCACCCTGGTCTCGAACCTGTACATCAACACCGGTCACGGCACGCTGGGCTGGACCATGTCCTGCGGTTCGGGCCAGCTGCTGGCGGACCTGATCTCGGGCCGCCGCCCTGCCATCGCCCATGAAGACCTGTCGGTGGCGCGCTACATGGCCTCGGGCAGCACCGTGCAGACGCCGCGTCTGGCAGGGGCCTGATCGCTGCAACAGGACATCCTCGATAGTCTCTTCTGCATCCCTCGCAGAATGGTTGGCCGGAGTGAAATGCTCCGGCCTTTTTTATGCGCGCACGGCCGGATGCGATGAGGGGACATATCCCGTCATCCGCTTGAACATGGTCGAGAAGGTCGCCGGCTGTTCGTAGCCGAGGTCGTAGGCAATCGCCGTCACCGAATGTCCCAGCGCCAGCCGCGAGATCGCATTGACGATGCAGGCGCGCAGCCGCCATTGCTGGAAGCCCATGCCGGTCTGCGCCAGGAATCTGCGGGTGAAGCTGCGCTCGCTCATGTGCAATTGTTCGGCCCACTCGGCCGGGCGCGCGCGGATCGAGGGCGATCGCATGAAGTCGCGACACAGCGCCCCCAGCTTCTCCTCCTGCGGCAGCGGCACGTACATGGGAATCTCGCGGGCGCGGGCGATCTCCTTGAGCAGCAGGTGCATCAGCGCCTCCTCGCGGCTATCGGGTGCGTAATGCGGATCGATGCGGGTGGCTTCGATCAGCAACTCGCGCAACAGCGGATGCACCTCCAGCACCTGGCAGGTCCGCGCGGCGCGCGGCGCATGTTCGGGCTCGACGAAGGCGCTGCAGGTCGTCACCGGCAAGAGCATGCGGCTCTGGTGCTCGCGCCCGGAAGGAATCCACACCGCGTGCTGCGGCGGCACCACCCAGGCCCCATCCTGCGTCACCACCTGCATCAATCCCCCAAGCCCGAACAGCAACTGCGCCCGGCGATGGCTGTGCCAGGCCTGCAGCGAATCGCGCGCGTAATCGGCGCCGGCGGCTACCACCGGGCGCGCGATGCGGTCCACCCGGTCGATGGGCAGCGGGGAACGGGAGAGAGAAGGCTTGCGCATGGTCTGGTCTCGCTTGGCGTACATGCAAAGATGACGCACCGATGATGGAAACTCCGCCACCACGAAGCTTGCCTCGCAGCTTGGCGTAAATTCAAACATTCTTGACCCAAGTACGAAAGTCAGTCAACCGGCCCTGCCCTACTGTACGGTTTTCATCCAACGATTTCGCCATGCCTCCTCCCCTCCTCTCCGGCATTCTGGTCGCGCTCATCTGGGGCCTACAGCCCGTGATCTCGCGCTACGGCTTGCAGCAAGGGCTCACGCCCCTGGATGCGACCTTGATGCGCTTTCTCACCAGCGGCCTGCTGATCCTGCCCTTTGCCTGGCGGCGCGGGCTCTGGCAGGCCTGTGGTGTCGGCTGGGGGCGCGGGCTGGTGCTGTTCCTGCTGTCGGGCCCCTTGTTCAGCCTGGTGCTGGTGGCGGGCGTGAACTACGCGCCGGCTTCACATGGCGCGCTGATCCATCCGGCCCTGACGCCACTGTTCGGCATGGCCATCAGCCGCTTCGCCCTCGGGCAGCGCGAACGCATCTCCCTGTGGGGCGTGCTACTGCTGCTTGCCGGACTGGTACTGGTGGCGCTCAATGGCATCCTCGCCAGCGGCGGACTGGCTCCCGATGGCGCGTGGCGCGGCGATCTGCTGTTTGTGCTGTCGGCGCTGATGTGGTCCAGTTACCTGATGCTCAATCGCGCCTGGAAGATTGCGCCCCTGGATGCGGTGGCGCTGACGCAAGTGCTGTCGCTGGCCTGCATGCTGCTGGCGCTGCCGTGGCTGGGCACGCAGACTTTCAGCAAGCCGGCCTCGGCACTGCTGCTGCAGAGCGCCTACCAGGGCGTGCTGGTGAGCATCGTCAGCGTGGCCTTGTTCAACTGGGTGGTGGCGCGGCTGGGCGTGAAGGCGCTCATGCTCAATGCGCTCTCACCGCTGTTTGGCGTAGTGGCCTCGGCGTGGATCCTGGGCGAGACGCTGTCGGTGTCGATGATGACGGGTGCCGTGGCCATCGTCGCCGGACTGGGCGTGACCATGAAAAAGAAACGCCCGGAGCGCACACCGGGCGACTGATGCAAACGGCGCGCCTGCTGCCGCTCAGGGCCGCACGGCCCCGTTGACCGCCAGATACACCGCATACAGCGAGGTGGTGGCGGTGATGAAGAGGCGATTGCCGCGCGGCCCGCCGAAGACCACATTGGACACCACTTCCGGAATCAAAATCTTGCCCAGCAAGGTGCCATCCGGCGCATAGCAATGCACGCCATCGCCGGCCGAGGTCCAGATGTTGCCCTGGGCATCCAGCCGGAAACCATCGGCCAGCCCCGGATCGATGGTTGCAAACACCTCGCCGCCCTTGAGCGTGGCGCCCTCCACCACATCGAATACTCGGATGTGATGCGGCCCGCCCGCACGGTGCGTGAGGCCGGTATCGGCGATGTAGAGGCGGCTTTCATCGGTGGAGAACGCCAGCCCGTTGGGGCGCTCCAGGTCGCTGCTGACGATGCTGATGTCACCGCTGTCGCCATCGATGCGATAGACATTGCACGCACCGATTTCGCTCTCGGCCTGATAGCCTTCGTAATCGCTGTTGATGCCGTAATCCGGATCGGTGAACCAGATCGAGCCATCGGACTTGACCACCACGTCATTGGGCGAATTGAGCCGCTTGCCCTGCCAGTGCGAGGCCAGCGTAGTGATGCTGCCATCGTGTTCGGTGCGGACCACGGCGCGGCCACCGTGCAGACAGCCGACGATGCGGCCTTCACGGTCCAGCGTATTGCCGTTGTTGAAGTGGGAGGGCTGGCGAAATACGCCCGCCCCTGCGCCCTCGGACCAGCGCATCAGGCGATTGTTGGGAATGTCGCTCCAGATCAGTTCCTGCGTGGCCGGCAGCCACACCGGGCCTTCGGCCCAGCGGCAGCCGTGGTAGAGACGATCGACCTGGGCGGTGTCGATGACCATGCGGCGAAAGCGCGCATCGAGATGCTGGAAGGGGGTATCGGGCAAGGACATGCGTTCTCCTTTTCGGTGTAATTGACGCTGGCGCCTCAGCGATACTGGCGGCGGCGGCCGGAACAGACGATCACGGCGATGATGATGAGACCCGACAGCACCGAGCGTTCGCCCGCCGACAGGCCCACCACGTTCAACAGCGTATTGGTGAAATACAGGAACAGCGCCGCGCCCCAGATCCCGGCCACGCTGGGCCGGCCACCGGTGACGCTGGTGCCGCCGATGACCACCACGGCCACCGACATCAACAGGTATTCATTGCCCATGTCGAGCGAGGCACCGCCCGAGAACCCGGCGATGAGCAAGGCGCACAGCGCCGCAAAGACCGCGCACAGCACGTAGCACAGGCAGCGGATGCGTTCCACGCCGATGCCCGCCAGCCAGGCTGCACGGGCATTCTGGCCGACCGCCGAGAGGAAGCGGCCGAACAGCGTGCGCCCCAGTATCCAGGCCAGCCCCAGCGCCACGGCCAGCACCAGCCAGGCCAGTTGCGGAAGGTGCAGCAGCCATCCGGTCGCGAAGCTGGCCAGCAATTGTGGTGGCGTGATTTTGAGGCCCTGGCCGACATGAATCGCCAGCGATTGCAGGATGAAGGACGACGACATGGTGGCAATGATGGGCGGAATCTGCAGCAGGCGGATCAGCAGGTAATTGGCCAGCCCGATGCCGACACCCACCCCGAGCGTGACCAGCAGCCCGAGCAGGATGCCGCCATCCTCGCCGCCCATGGTACGCAAGCCCAGCGCACCGGCCAGCGCGATGGTGGACGGAATGGAGAGATCGATGTTGCCTGGCCCGGTGGTCACCACCAGCATCTGCCCCAGGCCCACCAGCACCATCAGCGCCCCGAAAGAATACGCCGACAAGCCGATATTGAACGCCGCCTCCGGCCCGGCCACCGCCAGCGTGGCCAACCACAGCAGGGCCGCCCCCATGAAGGACCAGACCCAGGGCCGCTGTTGCAGCGCGGCCCCCATCGTTGCACGCGCGGCGCTCATTGACGTTCTCCCCGTGCCGACAGCAGGATGCGCATCGACAACACGATGATCAGGATCGCGCCCTGCAAGCCGATCTGCCACTTCGGCGCGATGTTGAGGAAGGACAGGAACGAGGCCGCAATCCCCAGCGTGATGGCCCCCAGCGTGGCACCGATGGGCGAGACCTTGCCGCCGATGAAGCTGCCGCCGCCCAGGATCACGGCGGCAATCGAGATCAGCGTGTAGCGCTGCGCAATATTGGCATCGGCCGAAGTAGTGATGCCGACCAGCGTCAGTGCAGAGAGAATGCCCAGCACGCCGGCCAGCCCGTACATCAGCGCCTTGGCGCGCACCACCGAACCGCCGCTGCGCACGATGGCCTTGGGATTGCCGCCGGCACCGCGCAGCCGCACGCCCAGCGAGGAACGCATCAGGAACCAGTGTCCGCACAGCGCGATCAGGACCGCATAGACGATGGGCGTAGGCACCACCGGAATGGCCAGGTTCATCACATCCTGTATCCATTGCGGCGTGGCACCGCCCGGCATGGGCAGCAGGATCAGCGCCCAGCCGCCCCAGACGAAGGACAGGCCCAGCGTCACCACGATGGACGGCAGATCGAACAATTCCACCAGCGCGCCGATGGCCGCGTACAGCAGCACGCAGGCAATCAACGCCGCCACGCCCAGCAGCGGACGCTCCGGCAACCAGGTCACGGCGAGGCAGGAGACCAGGCTGATGAAGGCACCGATGGACAGATCAAGATCATTGACGGCAATGATGCACAGCTGCGCCATGCTGGCCAGGATCATCGGCACGGCCAGATTCAACAGCAGACCCAGCCCGAAATAACTCATCGTATTGGGATTGATCCAGAAGATCGGTGCCAGCACCACGGCCAGCGTGGCCATGGGCAGCAGCAGGGTCTGGATCTCGTGGCGCGACAGCAGGCCGTGGCGCGCACGCACGGGGGTGCGGGCAAGCGTAGTCATGCGCGGGCTCCTTCGAGAGGGGGTGTGACGGTGCCGCCATCGGCGCGCACGTTGCCGAAGGACGCGGCGATGATGCGTTCCTCCGAGAGTTCATGGCGGGCCAGTTTCAGGGTGACCTGCTGCTGGTAGAAGACGTAGGTCGCATCGCAGTATTCGAGCTCGTCGTTCTCGGTGGTGTACCAGACGAAGCTGCGGCCGCGCGCCGCTTCTGCGCGGATCAGGCGATACATGTCGACCTTGGTGCCGAAGTCGACGCCGCGCATGGGATCGTCCATCAGGATCAGTTCCGCATCCGACGACAAGGCCCGCGCAAACAGCACCTTCTGCTGGTTGCCACCGGACAGCGAGAGGATATTGTTGGACAGGTCCGGCGTACGGATCGCCACGCGCTCATGCCACTGGCGGCCCAGTTCGGCTTCGGCGGCACGATCGATCACGCCGCCGCGCGCCAGATGCGGCAGCTCGCGGATGCTCAGGTTGCGCAGGATGCTCCACAGCGGGAAGTTGCCATCGCGCGCGCGATCCCCGGCCACGAAGGCCACCCGCATCTTGCCGCGATATTGCTCGAAGAGCCGGATCAGCATCTCGGTCTGCCCCTGCCCTGCCAGCCCGGACAATCCGACCACCTGGCCACGGCGCACGCCCAGTGCGCCGACCGGTGACGCTGCAGGCAGTTTGACTTCCAGCAGTTGCTGGCTTTGCGCCTCTGCCGACTCCGATTCCTGTCGCGCCTGCTGTTCGGCCTGACGCTCGATCTGCTTCTGGTCGGCGTGGCCCATGGCGTGGACCAGCGCATCACGCGTGAGATGGGCGGTGTGATCCTGCAAGACCAGCTGTCCATCGCGCATGACGGCAATGCGATTGCAGCAGTCAAAGATCTCGCCCAGCATGTGCGAGATGAAGACCAGGCTCATACCGTCTTCAAGACGCCGGCGTATGTAGGCCGTCAGCCGCGCTGCCGTTTGCGCATCGAGACTGGAGGTCGGTTCATCGAGGATCAGCAGGCGCACCGGCGCATCGACCACCGTGAAGGCGCAGGCGATTTCCACCATCTGGCGCTGGGTGATGCTGAGTTCGCCGACGATGCGATCGGGATCGATGCCATGGCCGGGAAAGATGTCATCGAGCTTCTCCGTCACCAGCTTGCGCGCCCGGCGCCGCCAGCCCCAGCCCTTGAGCTGCGGATGAAACACGCAGAGGTTTTCGGCCACATTGAGGTTCTGGCACAGGGACAATTCCTGGAAGACGCAACGCACGCCCAGCCGGTAGGCGGCCTGCGTGGTGTAGTTCTGGCGCGCCTGACCGTCGATGATGATCTGGCCGTCGTCACCGGGCAGCACGCCGGCCAGCACGTTCATGAGGGTGGACTTGCCCGCGCCGTTGTGACCGACCAGGCCCCAGCATTCACCGGGCTGGATGTCCACGCTCACATCTTGCAGCGCCTTGACGGGACCAAAGGACTTGCGGATATGCGACAGGCTGCACAAGGCGGCCGAGGGGGGATGGCTGGCGTTCACGCTGGATCACCTGTGTTCTTGAGGCAGTGGATGCGCCCATGGCCCGCGCGCCGCCTTCAACGAGGCGGTCTGCGCGGGGATGGGACAGGACTTACTTGGACTTCGGCGTATCGAGCAGCTTGACGGTATCGGCCTGGGAGAAGCCGATATCGGCCACCCCGCCCTGCGGCGTCTTGGCCAGCGCATCCGGCAGTTGTTCCGCGGTCAGGTAGAGCAGCGGTGCCACGATATCGACGTCCTTGGGGATCTTCTTGCCGGCCAGCACCTGCTGCGCCACCCAGAAGGCCACGGTCACTGCGCCGGGCGGATTGGAAGCGGAATAGGTCTTGTAGCCGCTGGGGATCTGGGTCTTCCACCATTGCAGTTCGTCCTCGCGGTTGCCGAGGATGATGATGGGCAGTTCGCGGTTGGCGGCCTTGAAGGCTTGCGCCACGCCGAAGCCATCGCCGCCCTGGGTGACCACGCCATCGACCTTGGGCAGGGTCGGCAGAATGCCGGCCACGGCCTTCTGGGCCACGGTCTGCGCCCAGTCGCCGTTGACGGAGCCGACGATCTTGAGGCCCGGATGCTTCTTGAGGCCGTCCATGATGCCGGCGTGGATTTCACCATCGACCGACACCCCGGCCAGGCCGCGGATTTCGAGGATGTTGCCCTTGCCGTTGAGACGCTCGGCGAGGTAGTCGACCTGGCGTTCGCCCATCTTGCGGAAGTCGAAGGTGACGCGATAGGCACAGGGTTCGGTGACCACGCCGTCATAGGAGACCACCACCACGCCGGCGGCGCAGGCTTTCTTGATGGTGCCGTTGAGGGCCGTGGGAGAAGCGGCATCGACCACGATGGCCTTGTAGCCTTGCAGGATCAGGTTCTGGATCTGCTGGGCCTGTTCGGTGGGCTGGTTTTCGGAGGTGGTGAAAGCGGGGGCGGCGGCCACCAGCTTGCGTTTGACGGCATCGTCGGCGGTCGCGGCCCAGGTCTTGAGCATGGACTGACGCCAGGCATTGGCCGCGTAGTTGTTGGACAGGGCGATCTTGGCTTGCGAGGTATCGCCGGTGGCGACCTGCGCGTTGGCGTGGCCGGCGCCGAGGATGAGGGTGGCCGAAGTGGCTGCGATGGCCGCGAGATGCAGCCCGACGCCACGGCGTCGTACCAATGCGTTCATATTGTCTCCGTTGTTGGCTATCAAAGCGGACTTGTTGAACGTCCGCGTTTTGCTGCAATTTCTTCTTATATGAAACGATGGCCTCGTCGTTCAGAGGTCAACTTGTATGACGATTTATTCTAGAGAGCAGGGTCAGGGATGTCAAATGGTCAGACCACATGGCCGGACGCTGAGCTAGGAGTGGGGTTTTGGGGGATTGGTTCTCGCGGGATGGGTGGGCTGCGGGAGTTGTGAGGATTTGAGATGAAGCGGGATATGAATTTTCTGACTTTGTCGGGCTGCTATCGGGGTGCAGAGCTTCATATCGGCATTTCACGCGTCCGGGAGCGCTGGTGGGCGCTGCTGAGAAGGAACATTCATTTCATTGCGCCACCGTTAATCCGGAGACATCCAGTTCGGGCAGATCTTCTTTTGAATGGTCTGATTGATCGAGGACTGAAGGTGGCGAAGAGTTGCTTGCGCTCCGGGCGGGCGAAAGGCACTAGCTCAGATAGGTCCCGGATTCCAATCGAGGTAGTCCAGAGAAAAGCAGGCCCTCATTCCGTCCATACTCAATCAATGTGTCGATGAGATTCCAACCAGCTTCTGCAATGGACTCTGACATACGCGTCTCCTGCCCGGCCGCCACATAGGCAAAATGGGCAACATGCGCCACGACCATCGTGACGAAGATGAATGCGTCGCGTCCCTCGGCATCTTCTTGAAACCATGACTCTTGCAGACAGCTTTTCTCGCCAACGTCCACATCAACAAAGTGCGCCAGCTCATCAGGAGCAACAGCGCCCCCCGCCATCCAGGTTCTGCATAGGTTCAGCGCATTCATGCACGCCTCGAATGTTTCAGGATGACGATCAATTTTCAGTCTGCTCGCAGCGTCGGCTGCATCGAGCAAGATGGCCATCCTGCTTGCAGGTTCCAACTGCTTGAGTGATTCGCCGGTCGGCAATTTTTACTCCATCAAATGCATTTCGTTCTGGTTGCTGCCGGGAGGAAGCAGCCTGGCAGCGTTGCGGCAATTCTCACCGAAACCTGATCGAGCCGTGCACGCTGTTTACAGCCCACGCGTCTCAAAATAGTCGGACATGGTTTTCAAGTACGCATGGAGCTGCACGGGATTTTCAGAGAAGTCTGCAACTGAACGCGCCGTGCCTCTTTTGCTGATGCAATAGGCCCAGTCGGCCAGACTGCCCTCATGCGAAATCGTAATGGCCGGGTTCCTGAAAAACATCCAGCAATGCTCAGCCTCCAGATGTCGATCTTCCAGCAGGGGAATGGTCTGATCTTTCCGATAGACGGACAGATGAGAAAGAGCGAGGTCAGTTGCAATTTTCCTCGCTTGGTCGAATGTGATGGCGCTATTCATGGTGGTAATTTAATCGATGTAAAAATCGAAAGGAGCCACGATAAAACTGGCCGAAAACAATCCTATCGCCACCAAGCCCCGAGTAGCCAGGTAGATGTAATGAACGCAAAGACTATAGCGACAACCGACCAATAGACCCTTCTCTGACTCTTGGAAAGCTTCGCGTATTCGCCTGGACGAAAAGTGGGACCAGCCATTTATTTCCTTGTGCTTTTGGTTGCAGTGATTCGTTGAGATTGCGATCCTGCCCGGAGCAGCAGTGACACGAATTGATTTCGATTCCGATCCGTGTCAACTATGCTCGTCGACAGGCGCAAGCCTATTCAAACTTGAATATCCACGGCACTAGGCCTTTCCATCGCCATTGACATTCATTCTCAGCTGCCGCTTTCATTCGCGAACCTCAGGTACCTGCCCGCCCAGCAACTCGCGATATTTTTCATAGCTCTCTTCTTCAAAACAGACGAAGTTGATCGTCTTGAGAGTGCCCGCCTCGCTCTGAAAGGAGCGAACAGCTTCCAGCGCGATGGCGGCCGCAAGTGGCTTGGGGAAGCGATAAGTCCCCGTCGAAATATTGGGAAATGAAATACTCACGACATTGAGCGACCTGGCGAGCTGCAGGCAGGCGAGATAGGTTTTCCGCAGAAGCTCAGGCTCCTGCTTTTCGCCACCCTGCCAGGTCGGGCCCACAGCGTGAATGACGTATTGCGCGGGCAGCTTTCCGGCTGTCGTGACGACCGCGTCACCCACGGCGCATCCTCCTTGCCTGGCTCTGATCTTCTTGCATTCATCCAGTATGTCCGGCCCGCCTTTACGGTGGATCGCACCATCGACACCGCCACCTCCCAGCAACGAGCTATTGGCAGCGTTGACGATGACGTCAGCCGGAATGAGGGTGATGTCCCCTCTTACGACATTCACTTCAATCATTGGAAGATCCTCGATAGCTGACTGTATTTTCTCTGCGCCGATCTTCAATGTCATCCGGCATTCTTTACGACGGCCGACCTCTGATTTGCACAGACATTCCTGGTCGACGAGGGCCTGCAAAGTCACCCGTGCGGCTGACAAATATTGGCCAGTTCCCTACCAGGGAGTCTCCGAATTGACGCGTCAGCAGGTATTTCTCGGATTGATAAGGAAAGTACCAGCCATCAGGCTCTTCCCGGATATGCGATTCCACTAGCGCGTATGTAACATCGTCTGAAGCGTTGGAAAGTTGTTCAAGATAAGTCAATGCCATTCTCTTTGCCACTGCAAAATCAATGCTCATGCAAGCCCTCCTAATTCTCTTTGACGTAGTTCGTGATGTCGCTCGCGCTGATGATATTGGTCCGGGATGATGTGCAAGATCTTATACGGGCAGCCTCGCTGATGGCCCGGAACTCGGCTTACGAGAGTTACGGCTTTTCAGGCCTTTAGCACCCGCCACTTGCAACCTGCCACTCCTTGCCAAACTTTCTTCCCGCAAAAATGCTGTGGATATGGCCATAGATGATCAAGGAGGCGCGAGAGCCTCGCAGGCATTAGAAGTCGCCGCATCGTATCTCATCGAAACATAGACCGCAGCCTTTCCCATATAAACGCTTGAATGAATCTCCAACTGAATACCTTCTTTGCAATACGCGCCCTTGGACAAGAGTTTCCATCCATGCGCTTCGAGATTCTCTTTGGACGGTGAACGCCAAAGCTCCGGATCGACGATCAGGTTGGAGGACGCTACGCCAGACTTGGAGAGTTCTCGCCTGGAATGAATTTCCAGATTCGCATTCTGCCCTTGCGTGATCCATTTCATTTCCGCCTTCATTATCGCCAGCTGTTCATGCGTTGGCCCAACATTTTTCCCCGTTACAATCCCGTAAAGAAACCCTGTCAGGAGAATCGGCATCAACACGGCCACGAGTCGATTTTTTATCTGCTCAGAGGTCAACTCCATCAGTTGCCCTCGGCGCTTGGAAGTGGCTCGGATATCATCAATAGGTCTTGGCGCGCGCCGCTGTTTCTATGGTTCTTCTTTACATCAGTTTTGATTGATAACGCAGGCACTCATAGCAAGCAGAAAAATCGTGGTAAAGCCATGCTCATTTTCTAACTTCTCCTTGGTTAAATTCATTAATACTGCCTATGCGCCATCCAACCCACGGACAACAAAAATGAAATTGGTGAAATCCACAGCGCCAACGCCGTCACTACACTGAAAAGCCAGAGATTGATCCGCGATTTCATTAATCAACATGCCGGCGTTTCCAACCCATGCATTTACAAGTCCATCGTCCACACGCCAGACATTCCAGATCTTTAATTGCGATTTTCCTTTTGAAGTCAGCGTGATTTCAACGGAGTCAGGACTGCTATCTGTCCAAAGGACAATTTCACTATATTTATTCCCATCTAAATGAATATCCCCTTTTTCTACTTTGATACGGATCCCTTGCTCTGGTTTTCTCAGCGAAGAAAGCCTTGTGATCACAAGAGAGACTAGCTCCTGATTCAGATCCTTTTTAAAAATTGGCAGAACAATATTTCCGCAGTAATTTATTGGTCGTCCTTGTGTCCGTTGAAATTGAGCTGCTAGGGTATCAGTATCCATTTTTCGATAAGCTGGCCGTCGGTAAGTGGATCATTTGCTGTTCATAGTAGCTATCTCAAAGCTGCTGTAGGCTGGCGAACGATCCCAGTTGATTTAGCATGAAATCCGAAGGCAGCCTGCTGCACGTATCCACGAACTGCCGATAGGACTGCATCAAGAAGCGCTGCGCTGGGCCCACATTGATGCGGAACAGCACATTGCTGGAGAGTGTCAGGTCGAGGTTGGCAATGCGGACGCTGGCGCACCTGAGGCGTTCGTTCCAAAAGTAGGTCGGCTTTAAACGCAAATTAGCAAGTCAGTTTTCCATTTAACTCCACAAGCTAATTACCTCGAATAACGTCTTCAAAAGATACTAGTACACTCTGCAAAAATATTTTTTGGTAATCACCAAAAGTAATACCGCCAATTCTTACCAATTTCTCCAAGTAGGAGGCTGGAATTATGTCCGGAAGATTAGACAACGATCTCTTTGCCTCTTGAACCGTTTTATATAGCCACGCCGCATAATCGGGATTCTTAAGAAGTGCATCAAGGTGTAAACTAATATTACCTGCCCCATCGTTATTTACGGAATCTATCCACATCAAGAAGAGTTCCTTTAACTCGGAATCTGCATGTATTTCTCTAGCTGTTTTTTCAAGAAAGAAAATAAGAACAATGAGGTCGAAGTCGTTGACTCTAACGTCCTGAGTTTTATAAGTGATAAATGAATGTGCCATATCTACTGACCTGCGTCGGTAATTTATAGCCAGTTGGGCATTGAGTCGATTGTCGATCATATTCGAATCCAACCAGGCTCGACGAACGGTGGCTGGAGGCAGGTAGTGATGTTCGCTACGCGGCCTCGCTCGTTGTAGAACAGACGCCATCTTTCGATCGATACTTTCGCCACCGCCGGCCGCATCAAGCATCGGGGGGATGAAGACATCGGCTGAGGCGTTCGCTTTAGCTACGTAAAGTGAGCAGGTTCGCTGGGTCATTACAACAGCGCATTATTAGGCAGCGTCAGGTCGAGGTTAGCAACACGGAGGCTGGCGCCCCCGCCTTGCCACGCCACCTTCCGTACCGTCTTAACTCAGAAATTTTTAAAGGTGATTTCAGCTTTACACTATCATTTTTTATCGCTGTCGGTCCTCAGTTCTTGCAGTGACTGATTAATCTCTATCCCACTAATTGATTCATCACTTTCCTCATAGTCGGTGGGCTTCGAGTAGTCGAATTCAATATCAAATTTTCCATCGGGGAATAACGTAAAAGTAAGACCCCAGATACGCTCTCCTGTGCGTTTTAGAAAATCGTCTCGTAAAAATAAAGCCGCTTCACCCGGATTGATTGCTGAATCAGGCCAATCCACGCCATTCTTATCTATCCGCCCCTGATCTGTAAGAAAAATCTCTGTTCTAGCCATCTGGGAGAAGATGGCGGATTTGCAGCTTACCGAGTCCCAACTACGGCCATGAATAAAATCAAGACATGCATTCGCCAACTCTTGATAAGCTGATTCCAAGTTGTTAATTTCTTTCATTGTCCAAACTCAACCGCTTAACTTCGTTTCCGATTCCGGGAAAAATCTGCTCCAAAAACTCTGCTTCTTCTGTTTGTGCTTCACATGTGTGCTATGCCCCTCAGGCCTCAGAAAATCGCCAGGATAGCTCTCGTGTCCCAAGCAGAGGCTATCGTCTATATCAAAGACTTTTGCCACGACTGCCGCCTCCAGGCACCATCTTCCGAAGTAGCCGCCCTTCTCCAATGGATGCTTTGTCGGATCCGCAAATACGTGCCACCAAAGCTCTTCGCTCTCGTCACGTTCGAGTTCCGCGTACCAATGATCCACAAAGTCCAACAAGCTCTTGGCTTGTTGCTCGCCGGGAGCATCTATTGCAGCTAGCAATCGTACATATGGCTTGGGATGCAGCAAATCTGAGCCGACTTTCCAATTGGGAAAGCGCGTAGCAATCACTCGATCCAGCAAGATATCCTTTCCGTCCTCACCGATCAGCACCAACAACCTTTGCCACTGAGCGTCTGGAATTTCCAGCATTAACGCCAACGCGACCAGCCAGAAGCACAAGTTATAGTGATTGAGATCGGAAAGAGAAAAAAACCAGCTACGGGGATCATGATGACTGCGTGGATCATCACTGATACCGGGCGCGGCCAGTAATCGCCTGTGATCCCATCCTTGCCCGGGCTTCAGCTGTTCATTTAGCGCCAGCGCAATCGTGTTGGAGTACTCCCAGGCGTCCAGGATCCCGTCCACGTGTCGACCGAGGGATGCTATCGGCTCGCCCTTGGAGTAGAGAGTCAAGACATACCTGAGACGATTACGCATATTCTTGAACACGTACTCGGCACGGAAGGCGGGATTGGCACTTGGCTGCTGAAATAGCGCTTGCTGCTCCGCAATTGTCTCTGACCTGAATTTCTCCCATTCAGCCCAAAATCGTTCGTCGCCTAGGGGTGCTCTAATCAAAGTAGGTGCTCCTTGCCTTCAGGCTGAGACGAAACCTGAAAAAATGCTGTCCTGTCATTTCTGTAAAGTGCATTTCAACAGCTGTTTTTCGGACACCGCTGGCAGGAATGATCTCTGACTGGAGGTTCACGAAGATGTTCTGCGGCTGATACGGTACATCTTCAGAACAGCGGACATTAGACTTGAGAAGAGGCTATTGAGATTTGCGTTCATTAAGTTTTGAACATCGGCTCTTCTATTATTTCGAGTTTGGTCAGTTCTGGAATTTTCTCGTATTCAATTACCGCAAAGTCTCCGCCCTCCCGATGAAGACCTCTCCCTGCAATAAATTTCTTTCCACTCTCAAATGAAAAACACAATCCAACTTCACTGGGTAGTGCCGACAACAAAGCGTTCATCGAACGGGGTTTAACTATCGCCAAGGCAATCAGCTTATCTCCAATCAGTTGTCCAAACAGAGCCCCGGCAAACTCGCTATCTGTCGCACTAATTTCGAATAAATCGGGATCCTCGTCCATCGCAGGGTGCCTGACGTCAGCGCCGTTCATGCGATCCACCCAGATCACTACGCTATTCAAACTCGGTTCCTCAGCGATCCCTATCACCGTTCCATTTTCGAATGCGATCCCCAGCGGTCCATATGTCAGAGAGAAAGCGGAAGAATTTTCCAATTCACCGCACTCAGTAGCCACATCCTCTTTGGGCCACCAACTATACCGATTCAGGCTCACAACACGCTTCCCTAAAACTCCCTTCAGAGTATCCAGTGATAGCGAGGGAATTACCGACGCAGAACATTTACTCACTAACCCTCCGCCCCATCTTCTTGATGAATTAGAAATCTATCGTTTTAGATTGCCAGACAATGAATTATCCCCGTAAAGATATTTTTAAGGAATCAGCGTGGATCTCCACAGATCGATGACCTCATCTCATCTGCCTTCTTATACGTTGATCTCTGAAATCAGTTGAACTCGTAAAATTCGGCCTATGGCTGATACTGTTGATTTGCTCGCAGAATTGACCCTCTCCAATTGACCCACCTTCCACTGCCTTCCAAAGGCAGCCACACGATCGT
>NZ_JAKYWT010000003.1:0-820812 GCF_023952535.1 Herbaspirillum sp. WGmk3
GGGTCGCCTTCTTTTGCTTACTTTTCTTGGCGAGACAAGAAAAGTGAGCGGCTGCCGGGCCGCTCCCGGCGCGTCCTTCCGACCGGAGAATGATAAGAATTAAGCTAGAGCGCAGGAAGAAATTCCGTGCAGACTACCCAAAAGAAAATCCAAAAACTCAAACCCCAGGATCCCGCACCTTCTCCACCTGATCAAACTCCACGTTATAGAACTCACCCCCGCGCAACTCAGCCTTGCGCATATAAACCGTCTGCACGATATCGCGAGTAGAAGCATCGATGGAAACCGGCCCCCGCACGCTCTCCCAGCTCATTCCTTTCATGGCAGCCAGCAGCTTCTCACCGTCCGCATCGCCCCCGGTTTTCTTGAGCGATTCGTAGAGCAGATGCATCCCGTCATAGGCTCCAACGGAATGGAAGTTGGCGCGCATTCCCTTGTTGGCCTTGGCCATGGCATCCACATATTCCTTGTTGGCCGCAGAGGGATGCGCAGCCGAATATTGGTGACTGCTCACCACATCCTTGGCAGCTGCACCAATCCCGGCCATCAGGTCATCATCGAGCACATCGCCGGTGCAAATCAATCGAATTCCGGCAGCCGCCAATCCCCGCTCGGTGAACTGCTTCAACACGGCAGCGCCTTCCCCGGAAGGTACAAAAACGAACAAAGCCTGCGGCTTGGCGTCCTTCACCCGCTGCAGGAAGGGCGCGTAGTCCGGATTGCGCAAGGGCACACGCACGCTCTCCATGACCTTGCCACCGGCCTCGGAAAAAGTCTTCACGAATACTTTTTCAGCATCCAGCCCCGGCCCGTAATCGGAAACAAAGGTCACCACACTCTTGATCCCGTTCTTTGCAGCCCAGGAGGCCAACGGCGAAGTCACCTGCGCCAGCGTGAAGCCGGTCCGCACGATATAGGGCGAGCGCTGCGGGATGATGGAAGTCGCCGCTGCCGTCACGATCATCGGCACCTTGGCCTGCGTCGCAATGGGCGCGGCCGCCAGAGCAAGGGGCGTCAACCCGAAGCCCATCAGGACCTGCGCCTTGTCCCGCGCCACCAGCTCCTGCGCCAGCCGCTTGGTCACATCCGGAGAAACACCGCCATCATCCTTCAACAGGATCTCCACCTTGCGCCCGGCCACGCTGTCGCCGAACTTCTGCTGATACAGCTTCACCGCTGCCTCGATCTGCCGCCCGGTCGAAGCAAACGGCCCCGACATCGGCACGATCAGCCCGACTTTCAGTGCATCGGCTGCCCGTGCCATCAGGGGCGCGCCCATCGCAGCCAGTGCGGTTCCGGCCAGCACCAGGTGGCGGCGCCGGGTATCGATCATCTCGCTCATCATGTCTCCTCAGGTTTTAATTTGCATAAATGATTTACGACGCAGGACAATACTGCTTCAGAACATTACAGATCCAGCACCAGCAACGAACTGCGAGCCCGGGAACAGCAAGGCGTGAACTGATCATTGGCCGCCCTTTCCTCATCGGTCAGGTACTGATCACGATGATCAGGCTCACCCTCCAGCACGCGCGTGAGACAGGTCCCGCAGATGCCCTGCTCGCAGGACACCGGCACATCCACACCGTGTTCGCACAAAACCTGGATCACCGTGCGGTCGGCGGGAATGGTGTAGACCTGCCCGCTGCTGGCCAGCTTCACGTCAAACGCGCCATTGCCATCGGCCGTTACCGGCGCCGCACCAAAGTATTCGAAATGAATCTGCGACTCCGGCCAGCCGCGTGCACGGGCAGTCTCCACCACATGCGCGATGAAGCCGGCAGGACCGCAGACGTAAAGATGGGTAGCCGGATCAGCCTGTGACAGCAAGGCCTCCAGATCGAGCTTCTGCGCGGCATCACCATCGTCATAGTGATGCACCACGCGGTCCGCAAATCCCGACCCGACAATGCGCTCGCGAAACGCCTGGCGTGCAGGCGAACGGGCGCAGTAATGCATTTCGAAAGACGCCCCTGAAGCCGCCAGCGCCTCTGCCATGCACAGAATGGGCGTCACACCGATGCCACCCGCCAGCAACAGACTGTGCTGCGCCGGCACCAATGCAAACTGGTTGCGTGGCACGCCGATGGTGAGCAGATCACCAACCTTCAGCGCCTCATGCACCGCCACCGATCCACCGCGCGAATTGGCATCGCGCAATACACCGATCTGGTAGCGATGCTGCTCATGCGGCGCATTGCACAGCGAATACTGGCGCAGCAAACCGCCCGGCAGATGCACGTCGATATGCGCACCGGCGGTAAAACCCGGCAAGGGCGCACCATCCACCGAGACCAGCTCCAGTCCGACGATGCCGTCGGCTTCCTCGCGGCGCGCCGCGACCTTGACCTGCAATGTCGTCATCGTCACTCCTCAGGCCGCGGCAGCCTTGCCAGATTCGGCTTCGCGCGCCAGCCACTTGTCCAGCACCTTGCGCGACTGCACCCCACCAGCATCGATGTTGAGCGCCAGCAGGCGGCGCTCGGGATACTTAAGCAGATTGGCCTGCTGCAGCTCCAGCATCTCGCGGTCCTCGCCGAAGATCTTGCCCTGCCCTTCGCGGATGGTATTGGTCAGCTCCTTGTCCTCAGGACGGAAGTGCCGCGCCATGCCCCAGAAATACCAGTGCGACGTTTCGGTCTCGGGCGTGATGAAATCCACCACGATGGAAGAAGCCTTGTGCTCCGGTCCGGCCTCGTAACCGCCCTTGCCTGCATGCGCCACGCCCACTTCAATCATCACGTGGCTGGGCGGCGAGAAGCGGCAGATCTGCCAGCGATCCACCGGCACCTCATCGGCCAATCCATTGCCTCGCAAGGCCATGCGCCAGAACGGCGGCGGCATGATGTTCTCCATGAAGCGGCTGGTGATGACCTGTTCACCCTCCACCCGCGTATTGACCGGCGCTTCGTCAATCTCCTTCTGGCCGATGCTGGAGGCGTGCACATAAGTCTCGTGCGTGAGGTCCATGAGGTTGTCGATCATCAGGCGGTAGTCGCAGTTGATGTGATACAAGCCACCGCCATAGGTCCACTCGGGATTCTCAGCCCATTCCAGATGATGGATCTGCGCCGGATCGGCCTGCTCCTTGTCACCGGGCCACACCCAGACGAAACCGTAACGCTCCATCACCGGGAAGCTGCGTATGCAGGGGAAGCCGCGCACGCGCTGGCCCGGCATGCTGCGGGTCTGGCCATCGCAGCCCATCTCCAGGCCGTGATAGCCGCATACCAGCTGCCCTTCCCGCACGAAGCCCAGCGACAACGGCGCGCCGCGATGCGGACAGAAATCCTCAACGGCAGCAACCTTGCCTTCGGCACCACGATAGAACACGATCTTCTCGCCGCAGATCTGGCGGCCCAGGGGCTTGCTTTCGATTTCGTCGGGCGTGCAGGCGACGTACCAGGCATTCTTGGGGAACATGACGGTCTCCTTGGGTGAATTCCTCAACCGGCACCGGCCTTCCAAGGCCAGTGCCCTTCTTGATGGACTGCTCCAGCTTGTTCTTTTCCGCAGGCGGCTTGATCCAGATCCTGTCGGGTCTCGCATTTATCTGTTTTAATATTCAGTACACTGAATGTTAGAAAAGTATCCGCCAATCCGCAGCGCAAGTAAACGCGCTGGCGGACTTTTTTCGTTGCGCGTTGCATCAATTGATTGAGGGAAAACCTTGCGGACCGTACACTGCCGCATCGCTGTCATCACCCTGCAGCTCATCCATTACCTGATTGCATCCGACCTCATCCGCCATGCCACAGACCACGCCTCCCAAGGACGAAAGCCAGCTCATCGATCTCTACGAGCACCCCGGCCACCTGTTGCGGCGGGCGCAGCAGATTTCGGTGTCGATCTTCCATGACGAAACCGGCGGCATCATTACCCCGGTGCAATACGCGATCCTGCGCATGCTGTCGAACCATCCCGGCATTGACCAGGTGAGCTTGTCGGGACTGGTCGCCATCGACACTTCCACTGGTGCCACGGTCTGCGCACGGCTGGAAGAAAAGGGATTGCTGGTGCGCGAAGTCATTCCGCACAACCGCCGCCAGCGCGCATTGCGCATCACGCAGGCCGGCGAAGCCCTGCTGGAAGAACTGATCCCCGGCCTGCAGCGCCTGCGCAAGCGCATCCTGGCGCCCCTCGATGAAGCCGAGCAGCAACAGTTCATGCTGCTGCTGGACAAGCTGGTGCACGAGAACAATCCGCAGAGCCGTGCGCCGCTCGCACGCTTGCGCGACCAGGATTGCCAGGAAGACTGAACGCTAGGCCACTGCTACCAGCCGATCGAGTGTCTCGCCATCGTCCAGCAGGCTCTGGCTGTCCGAGGCATGCACGATGCGGCCGCGATCGAGCACGATGGCCCGCTGCGTCAGCGACAGCGCCATGCGCGCATGCTGCTCCACCACGATCACCGACATCCCTTCTTCGCTGACCAGGCGGCGGATTACCTTCAGCAGCTCCTGCACGATGATCGGGGCCAGCCCTTCCATCGGTTCATCCAGCAAGAGGATGCTGGGGCTCACCATCAGCGCGCGCGCAATGGCCAGCATCTGCTGCTCGCCCCCGGAGAGCTGGTTGCCCATGTTGTGGCGGCGCTCATGCAGGCGGGGAAAAATCGAATAAATCTTCTGCAAGTTCCATTTTCCGCCACGCTCCACCACCGTCAGGTGTTCCTCCACCGACAGCGAAGGAAACATGAAACGCTCCTGCGGCACCCAGCCCAGCCCGGCGTGCGCGCGCTTGTGGGTCGGCACGCGCGCGATGTTGCTGCCACGCCAATGGATGCTGCCGCCATGCAGGCGCGTCAGTCCCATGAGGGTGATCAACAGGCTGGTCTTGCCCACGCCATTGCGCCCCAGCAGGGCCAGGCTCTCGCCTTCCTGCATCGAGAACGACACGTCTTCCAGGACGATGGAGTCGCCATAACCGGCGCTCACCTTGTCCAGTGCCAGCAGATCAGGCATGTTCGGCCTCCCCCAGATAGACTTCCTTGACGCGCTGGTCAGCCGCAATCTCCGCCGGCGTGCCCTCCACCAGCACCTTGCCGCCGACCAGCACCGTGATGCGCTCGGCGAAGCGGAACACCAGCCCCATGTCATGTTCGATGAAGACGATGGTCACTTCACGCGGCAGCTGCGCAATCACTTCGAAGAGTTCGCGGCTTTCCGCCGAGGGAATGCCGGCGGCTGGCTCGTCCAGCAACAGCACCTTGGGCTGAGTCGCCAGCGCGAGTGCAATCTCCACCAGCCGCTGCTTGCCATAGGCCAGGCTGCGCGTGATGCTGTTGGCTTCCTGCCCCAGCTTGAGGGACTCCAGCAAGGCCATGGCTTCATCCACGACGTCGGTCTGGCTGGCCACGGTCTGGTACCACTTGTATTGCAGGCCGCGCCGCTCCTGGATCGCCAGGATCACCGACTCCAGAACCGTGAGTCCGGCAAAAAGCGTATTGATCTGGAAGGTGCGGGTCATGCCGCGCTTGACGCGTTCATGCTGGGCCAAGGCGGTGATATCCTCGCCACCGAACCATACCTTGCCCCCGCTGGGCGCAAAGCCGCCCGTGAGCAGATTGATGAAGGTGGTCTTGCCGGCGCCATTGGGACCGATCAAGGCGTGGCGCGCGCCGGGTGTGAAGGTCAGCGAGATATCGCTGTTGGCCACGAAGCTGCCCCAGCGTTTGCTCAGGCCTTTAGTGCGCAAGGTGGTATCGGCTGGATGCGGGCTCATGCGCGGCCTCCCTTGAAGAACTTGTCACGCAGCACCGCCAGCCCGCCGAGCAGGCCTCCGCGCGCGAAGAGAACGATGACGATCAGCAGCAGGCCGATCCAGAATTGCCAGTAGGCCGGATTGAGTCCGGACAGGTAATCCTGCGCCAGCATGTAGACCAGCGCACCAACCAGTCCGCCATAGAGGCGGCCGGTACCGCCCAGCACCAGGATGATGAGCAGCTCTGCCGACCGCGGGAAACCCAGCACATCCAGCCCGACAAACTGCGTGGTCTGCGCCAGCAGGGCACCGGCCACACCGGCCACCGCAGCGGCCACGGTGAAGATGACGACGAGGCGGCGATTGACATCGGCGCCGATGGCCGGCATGCGGCGGCCACCTTCGCGGATGCCGCGCAAGCCCAGCCCGAAGGGTGAATTCACCATCCGCCGCAGCACCACGAACAGCAGCAACAGCACCGCGAAACTGTAGCCATAGGCCACGCGTCCGTTGAGGTCGAACTCGAAGACCCCGAAGATCTTGCCCATCACCATGCCGGACAAGCCATCCACACCACCGGTGATGAAGGCCGCCTTGTTGGCCGCCTCGAACAGCATCAGTCCTATGCCCAGCGTGACCATCAGGCGCGTGAGGTCCGCTCCGCGTACCACCAGGAAGCTCACCAGGAAACCGGCGACGGCCGCCACGATGGCCGCCAGCAACAGCCCCGTGATCGGCTCGCCCCAGCCATGCACGGCCAGCAGCCCGGCCGTGTAGGCCCCCAGCCCAAAGAAGGCGGCATGCCCCAGCGAGACGATGCCGGCATAGCCCAGGATCAGATCCAGCGAGACGGCGAACAGGCCCACGATCATGATCTGGCTGATCAGCACCAGGTAATCGGGGAAGAGGAAATAGGCCGCCACCGGCAGCAGCCAGAAGAGGATCTCCAATGGCGTCCAGCGGTCATTGGGCAGGCGCAGTACAGGCTTGGCAGCCGCTCTGGTTGTAGTGCTCACGCTGCTCATCCGCGCCTCCGCATCAGTCCGGCCGGGAACAGGATCAGCAACACCACCATCAGGCCATAGATGACGAAGGCGCCGATCTCCGGCACATAATATTTTCCGGCGACGTCGAACACGCCCAGGATCAGCGCGGCCAGCAGCGGCCCCTTGATGGTGCCGGCCCCACCCACGGCCACCACCAGCAGGAAGTAGACCATGTACTTGACCGGGAAGGTCGGGTCCAACCCCAGTACGTCAATGCCCAGGCCGCCACCGAGACCGGCCAGCCCTGACCCCAGTGCAAAGGTCAGGCTGAACACACGGCTGACGTTGATGCCCAGCCCCGCTGCCGCCACCTGGTTGTCGACCGAGGCGCGGATCTGCGCACCGAAGCGGGTGCGCTCGATCAAGAGGCCCAGCGCCACCGTCACGATCACCACCACGCCGATCAGGAAGACGCGATACGCCCCCACATCCAGCCCCAGCAACGAGACCTGTCCGCGCAGCCAATCCGGCAGCACCACAGGCTGCTGGGTCGGCCCCCATTGCCAGGTGGCCCCGGCCACGGCCATGAAGGTCAGGCCGATGGAAAACAGCACCTGGTCGAGGTGGCTGGCCTTGTAGAGACGGCGATAGAGGGAACGTTCGAGGATCAGACCGACCGCGGCGGCCGCGATGAAGGCCAGTGGCAAGGTCGCCAGGAAAGGAACGCCGATGCGATTGAGCAGCGTCACGCAGACATAGCCGCCCAGCATGGCGAAGGCACCATGCGCGAGGTTGATGAAGTTCATCATCCCCATCGTCACCGACAGGCCCACGCTGATGAGAAACAGGAGGCTGCCGTAGGCAATGCCATCGAAGAGCACGCCAAAGAAGTTGCCTAGCATGGCACACCTCCCCGGCAAGGACGAGCGGGCGCAGCCGAACGCGGCGCGCAGTCATGATGCGAATGCATGATGCGGTTGGTCTCCTCTTCTGGCCTGCGGCTCTGTTTTTTGTGGCCGCTTGGGAATCGATATAAATTATTTTTCTATTGTGCTGCGCCTGCCTCAATTCATGCTTGATCAATTTTCACGAAGACCCTTGCGATCTTCATGGATGGCGCGACACGGTTGCCCGGCCGCGCCATCCCGAACGCATCACACGCGCTCGATCACCATCGCGATGCCCTGCCCCACGCCGATGCACATGGTGCACAGCGCATAGCGGCCGCCAGTGCGTTCCAGCTGGTAGGTGGCAGTGGTCGCCAGGCGCGCACCGCTCATGCCCAGCGGATGGCCGAGGGCGATGGCACCGCCGTTCGGATTGACGCGTGCGTCATCATCGGCCACGCCCAGTTCGCGCAACACGGCCAGCCCTTGCGAGGCGAAGGCTTCGTTGAGTTCGATCACGTCCATCTGATCAATCGTCATGCCCAGTTGCGCCAGCACTTTCTTGCTGGCCGGGGCCGGGCCCATGCCCATGATGCGCGGTGCGACGCCGGCCGTGGCCATGCCCAGGATGCGGGCGCGCGGCTTGAGCTGGTACTTCTCGACGGCATCGGCACTGGCCAGCAGCAAGGCGCAGGCGCCATCGTTGACGCCGGACGCATTGCCGGCAGTGACGGTGCCATCCGGCTTGACCACGCCCTTCAGGCGGGCCAGTGCTTCCATGCTGGTCGCACGCGGATGTTCATCCTGGGTCACGGTGATCGGGTCGCCCTTCTTCTGCGGGATCACCACCGGCACGATCTCCTGTGCCAGGTTGCCGTTGGCTTGTGCGGCGGCGGCCTTGGCCTGGCTGCGCACGGCGAACTGATCCTGGTCTTCGCGGCTGACCTTGAAATCGACGGCGACATTCTCGGCCGTCTCCGGCATGGCATCCACGCCATACTTCTGCTTCATCAGTGCATTCACGAAACGCCAGCCGATGGTGGTGTCCTGGATCGCCGCCTGGCGCGAGAAGGCACTGTCAGCCTTGCCCATCACGAAGGGCGCGCGGGTCATCGATTCGACGCCACCGGCAATCATCAACTGCGTTTCACCGGACTTGATGGCGCGCGCAGCCGTACCCAGCGCATCCATGCCGGAGCCGCACAGGCGGTTGATGGTGCTGCCCGGCACTTCCTGCGGCAGGCCTGCCAGCAGCAGCGACATGCGCGCCACGTTGCGGTTGTCTTCACCGGCCTGGTTGGCGCAGCCAAAGATCACGTCATCGACGGCCTTCCAGTCCACCTGCGGATTGCGCTCCATGAGCGCGCGCAGCGGCACCGCGCCCAGGTCATCAGCGCGCACGTCCTTGAGCGCGCCGCCGTAGCGGCCGATGGGGGTGCGGATGGCGTCACAGATAAATACGTCTTTCATGCATTCCTCACAGCGAAAACTGCAAACAAGTTAAGCGGAATCAGGCGGCCGGGCGCAGCGGTGCGCCGGTCAGTTCCTGCAATTGCGCAAAGGACAGGCCCTCGACAATCTCGCGCACCTGCAGGCCTTGCGGGGTCACGTCGATGACGGCCAGGTCGGTGTAGATGCGGTTGACGCAGCCGATGCCGGTGAGCGGATAGGAGCAGGCCTCCACCAGCTTGCTTTCGCCGGTCTTGGTCTGGTGGTCCATCATCACGAAGACCTGCTTGGCACCGATGGCCAGGTCCATCGCACCGCCCACGGCGGGGATGGCATCCGGTGCGCCGGTGTGCCAGTTGGCCAGGTCACCCTTGGCCGAGACCTGGAAGGCGCCCAGCACGCAGATGTCCAGGTGGCCGCCGCGCATCATCGAGAACGAATCCGCGTGATGGAAGTAGGAACCGCCGGTCAGGAGCGTCACCGGCTGCTTGCCGGCATTGATGAGGTCTTCGTCTTCTTCGCCGGGGGCCGGGGCCGGGCCCATGCCCAGTACGCCGTTTTCGCTGTGCAGGAAGATTTCCTTGTCCGCCGGCAGGTAGTTGGCGACCTTGGTCGGCAGGCCGATACCCAGGTTCACGTAGGCGCCCTCGGGGATGTCCTGCGCCACGCGGGCGGCGATCTCTTCACGGGTAAAGCGCTTCATTGCTGTGCCTCCTTGGTTTGCACGATCCGCTGCACGAAGATGCCGGGCGTGATGATGTTTTCCGGATCGAGCTGGCCCAGTTCCACCACCTCGGTGACTTGCGCAATGGTGACCTTGGCCGCCATCGCCATGATGGGACCGAAGTTGCGCGCCGTCTTGCGATACACCAGGTTGCCCCAGCGGTCACCGCGCAGCGCCTTGATGAGCGCGAAGTCGGCATGGATGGGCGACTCCAGCACGTAGTGCTTGCCATCGATGAGGCGGGTTTCCTTGCCTTCGGCCAGCATGGTGCCGTAGCCGGTCGGGCTGAAGAAACCGCCGATGCCGGCACCGGCGGCGCGAATGCGCTCGGCCAGGTTGCCTTGCGGGGTCAGTTCCAGTTCGATTTCACCGGCACGGTAGAGCGCATCGAAGACGTGGGAATCAGTCTGGCGCGGGAAGGAACAGATGATCTTCTTGACGCGCTTGGTCTTGAGCAGCGCCGCCAGACCCGTATCGCCGTTGCCGGCATTGTTGTTGACGATGGTCAGGTCGCGCGCGCCCTGGGCGATGAGCGCATCGATCAGGGCCGAGGGCATGCCGGCATTGCCGAAACCACCGATCATGATGGTGGCGCCATCATGGATGTCAGCCACCGCCTGCTCCAAAGAGTCAGAAATTTTATTGATCACGTTGCTCTCACTGTAGATGCGGCGCTTCCAGCTGCGCCTGCGGATTGCCTCGCTGACCTTGGTCTTGCCGTTCAGCCAGGCGGTTGGGACTCGTCTCTGCCGGTGTGGACGGGCATTCCGGAGGTATTTGCAGCGTGACGTTTTCTGCACCAGAATGTTCGATCACCGAACTAATGTTTGATTTTCGCACAAAAAGAGTTTAGCGATCCGGCTTGACGGCCGTCAAGAAAAACCCGCAGGATGTGTTCGCTTGCCGCACAAAACGTTAAAATCCTGACGCACTGAGGTATGGCGGGAAATCCGAGCTGCCCCGCTGATGCATCGTCCTGAACCATCCGACCAGAGAGTCCATTCGCGCCCATGTCCACCGCCCCTGCTGCCAAGACCCGCAAGACCGCCGCCAAGAGCACCGCTGCCGTCAAGGACGCCAAGCCGCTCAAACCCGCCCCGGCCGCCAGCCGGCGCAGCAAGGCGAGGGATCAGGAGCCGGCGGCCAGCGCGCCCGAGGCTGAACGCGAGCTGACCATCGCCGAAGAAATCGATGCCCTCACCGACCCCAGCTTCATGACCTCGCTGGCCCGGGGCCTGGCGGTGATCCGTGCCTTCAGCGATTCGCGCCGCAGCCTGACCATCGCCCAGATCAGCCAGAAGACTGGCATCCCGCGCGCTGCCGTGCGGCGCTGCCTGCATACCCTGAAGCAACTCGGCTATGCCGATTCGGACGTCAACAATTTTTCGCTGCGCCCCAAGATCCTGACGCTGGGCTACTCCTATTTGTCGTCCACCCCGCTGACCGTTTCTGCACAGCCCTACCTGAACAACATCAGCCGCACGCTCGGCGAGTCCTGCTCGCTGGCCGTGCTGGACGACAATGAAGTGCTCTACGTCGCTCGCTCGGCCACTTCGCGCGTGATGTCGGTGGCACTCAATACCGGCAGTCGCCTGCCCGCCTACTGCACTTCGCTGGGCCGCGCCATGCTGGCGCACCTGCCGGATGATCAGCTCAAAGCCTACTTCGAGAAGGTCAAGCTGCGCGCCCTGACCGACAAGACCGTGGTGTCGCAAAAGCGTCTGCGCGACATCCTGGCCGGTGTGCGTGCGCAGGGCTATGCGGTCATCGATGAAGAACTGGAAGTCGGCCTGCGCTCCATCGCCGTACCGGTACGCGGCGCCTCCGGCAATGTGCTGGCCGCACTGAACGTGGGTGCACAGGCCGCGCGCGTGTCGGTGGCACAGATGGAAGAAGAGATCCTGCCGGTGCTGCTGCGTGGCGCACAGGAATTGTCCGTGCTGCTGCCGTAAAAAACAGGTCCGCACTCCCCACCGGGAGGCGGACCGAAGACAAAAACAGACCCTGCCTTTGCCATGCTGCGGATGTCGGCGCCCCCTAGGGCCTGTTCACATTTAATCTGCGAGATGCGTTGCCCCCAGAAGGCGGGCTGGCAAGGCGCGCGTCAGGGCTGGTGGTGGTGCCACCAGCCCTGACGTGCAACGCGGCCAGCGCGCCTTCTGGGGGCAACCCTCCGGGAGAGGCCGCCAAGCGTCGCCTGCCGTTGTTGCAGCTCCTTGCCGTGGCACCACCACGGCGCGTCGCCGCGCCTAGGCAGCCAACGCTTGGCGACCTCTCGCACTCGCAGATTAAATGTGAACAGGCCCTAGCATCCGGGTGCGCCATCCTCCTCAAGACTGCTTTTCCATCACCGATCAGAATCAGAAGGTGTGACGAATGCCCGACATCACACCCAGCTGGTTCTTGCCCGCACCCACCGACCCGCCGGCATCGACGGCCACGGCCGACGTACCGCCGTTCTTGATGTAGCCCAGCGAAGTGTAGAGCGCCGTACGCTTGGACAGGTTGTAGGTCAGGCGTGCCACCGAGAGGGTGACATCGTTCGGGCTGTTCTTCACGTCCAGGCGCGAGACCTGCGCATCCAGCACCAGTGCGGTGGTCAGCGGATAGCTCACACCCAGGTAGTAGAGATCGGAATCGGTATTGGTGTTGTTGGCTGCGCGGGTACGGCGATCGACCACGCCGCCGCCGATCTTGACATCACCGATCATGAAGTAACCGTTCAAGGTGATGCGCTGATCGCTGTTGTCGCTGCTGGTGAGGCCACCGGAGGCGCCGGTGTTGCCATACAGGATGTCATAGGAGGAAGTCACGCCCCAGCCCTTGCCGTCGTAACCCAGCAAGCCCGTAACCTGGCGGCAGGCCTTGCTGTTGCCGGCCACTTCGCCGGCACAGTTGGTGGCGGCCGGACCGCCGGTGGCCGAGGTATCGCGTCCGAAGCTGTAGGTCGCGCCCAGCGTGAAGCCGCTGAAGCTGCCGAGGTAGCCGATGGAATTGTCGCTGCGGGCATTGGGCAGATAGGGGTCGATGCTGCCGATGGCGAAGATGTTGGGACCCATCACGTCCGTCTTGAGCTGCGAGATGTAGGTCATGTTGATCTGGCGGCCCAGGGTGACCTGGCCCCAATCGCTCTTCAGGCCCACATACGACTGGCGCCCGAAGATGCGGTTACCCTGTCCCATGGCGCCGGTGTCGGGAGCAAAGCCGCTTTCCAGCACGAATATTGCCTGCAGTCCGCCGCCCAGATCTTCCGTACCACGGAAGCCGATGCGCGACGGGAAGCTGCCCGTCAGCGACGGCATCTTGAAGACCGAATTGCCGTTGGCATTGGCGTTGGTGGTGTAGACCACGCCGGTATCGATGATGCCGTAAATGGTCACCGAACTCTGCGCCATGGCCGAGCCCGCCGCACCCGCGGTCATTGCACATGCGGCAGCGGCCAGGGCCACTGCACGCAGGGTGGTTGTTCTTGTCATTGCCATCTCCTCCTGATTTCATTGAATGGTGAATGGCCGGCTCGCTGCCGGCGTACGCCCTCCTCCAGGCGCACGCCAGCGATTCGCTGCTCGCCGGCCGGGTGACTTCCCTTGATGTCAGTCCCTTCGATTACCTCAACTGCCTGTTGCGAATTCCCGTCGCCGACGCGGCATCTTCCGGAAGCGCGGGCAAAAACGCCCCCTGCCCCATGGTCAACGCCATCGGCATGCGTGTTGCTGCGGCGTTTTCCACGCCACTTTGTAAATGCGAGTTGGTCGATGCCGACTAGCGGACATCGCAGAATGAAGCGTCTCGTCTCTGGCTTGTTTCTTATTTTTTATAACTTTTATTAGCCGTTCGGTAACCGCACATCGGTTTGTTTACCGAACGGATGGTGCGATACTATTGTCGGCACCGACGCTTTGTCAACAAGGCGAGCCAAGGAAGGGAAAACGATACGTCGTCCGTCCGCAACAGTCGGACCGGCGATGCGACAATCAGGACGGCAGCAGAACCGCCCGCGCAGCATCGCTCACTACAATCACAAAGGAGACTGAAAAATGAGGTTGAAAAAACTCGCAGGATTGGCCGTGATCACGGCCTCCGTCAGCTTGCTGACATCGCTGGCGCACGCTCAGGAAACCATCAAGGTCGGCCTGATCGCCGCCTTCTCCGGCCCCTTCGCCGATTACGGCAAGCAGATGGAAGGCGGCATCAAGGCCTACATGGCGCAGCATGGCGACACGGTCGCCGGCAAGAAAATCCAGGTCATCATCAAGGACACCACCGGTCCCTCGCCCGAGATCGCCAAGCGCCTGGCACAGGAACTGGTGGTGCGCGACAAGGTGGATTTCCTGGCCGGCTTCGGCCTTACGCCCGAGGCGCTGGCGGTAGCGCCCATCGCTGAACAAGCGAAGAAGCCGATGATCGTCATGAACGCGGCCAGCTCCGTCATCACCACCAAGTCCAGCTACATCGCGCGCTTTTCGATGACGCTGCCGCAGGTCTCGGGCCCCATGGCGACCTGGGCGCTGAAGAACGGCATCAAGCGCGTAGTCACGCTGGTGGCCGATTACGGGCCGGGCATCGATGCCGAGACCGCCTTCAAGACCAACCTGCTGGGCGGTGGCGGCCAGGTCCTGGAATCGATCCGGGTGCCGCTGCGCAATCCTGAGTTCGCGCCCTACATCCAGCGCATCAAGGATGCCAAACCGGAGGCCGTCTTCATCTTCGTGCCGGCGGGCGAACAGGGCATCGCCTTCATGAAGGGCTATCGCGAACGCGGACTGGCCGAGGCCGGCATCAAGGTCATCGCCACCGGCGACCTGACCGACGACCACGTGCTGCCCGCCATGGGCGACTCGACGCTGGGCGTGATCACCACCTTCCACTATTCGGCCGCGCATGATTCGCCGGAGAACAAGGCCTTCCTCAAGAGCTTTGCTGCCGCCAATCCGGGGGCGGGCCGTCCCAACTTCATGGCGGTGGCGGCTTACGACGGCATGAACGCCATCTACGAGGTCAGCAAAAAGCTGAACGGCAAGATCGATGGCGACCGTGCCATGGCCATCCTCAAAACCATGAAGTTCACCAGCCCGCGCGGCCCCATCGCCATCGACCCGGCCACCCGCGATATCGTGCAGACGGTCTACGTGCGCAAGGTGGAGAAGGTCGGCAGCGAGGTCTACAACGTCGAATTCGACAAGTTCGAGAACATGAAGGACACCGGCAAATAATCGCCTGTCGATACTTCGTGGAAACGCCGGTGATGCAGTGCACACCGGCGTTTTTCTTTGGGCCGCCCGCAGCCATGCAGGTTGGCGCGCCATCGGTCACCGACACGTCATCGTTGCGACGCGATGCAGCAATTCCTGCTGCACGCCTCGACACATTTTTCGTTCGTTAATCGCCCGCTTTTACTTTGTTCGCACAACACGAAAGTCACATGGGGCTTGCGTTTACCTCCACTTTACTTATACTGAATAAACGTTATAACTTATAACTAATTCAAACGCCGACCACGGCATGACCAGAGACAGCATGAACCAGCACAGCGACCTCCTCGACATCCAAGTTCACGGCGCCATTGCCGAGATCGGACTCAACCGCGCCGCCAAACGCAATGCCCTCAACGACCCGCTGGTGCGCGCCATCCGCGACTGCTTCCAGGATCTGCCGGAGGGCGTGAAGGTGGCCATCATCCACGGCATCGGCGAACACTTCTGCGCCGGCCTTGACCTCTCCGAACTGCGCGAGCGCGACACCACCGAATCCCTGCATCACTCGCGCATGTGGCATGCGGCCTTCGAGCAGATCGCCTTCGGCCGCGTACCGGTGATCGCGGTACTGCATGGCGCGGTCATCGGCGGCGGACTGGAGCTGGCTTCGGCGGCCCACATCCGCGTGGCCGAACCGAGCGCCTTCTACGGCTTGCCGGAAGGACAGCGCGGCCTCTTCGTCGGTGGTGGCGGCTCGGTGCGCATCTCGCGCCTGATCGGCGTGGCCCGCATGGCCGACATGATGCTGACCGGCCGCGTGCTGACGGCCGAAGAAGGCCACCAGGCCGGCATCTCGCAATACAGCGTGGCCGCCGGCACCGGTCTGGACAAGGCCCGTGAGCTGGCCGAACGCATCGCCCGCAATGCGCCCATGACCAACTACGGGATCATGCACGTGCTGCCGCGCATCCATGACCAGTCGATCCAGGATGGGCTGATGACCGAATCGCTCATGGCCGCCGTGGCCGGCAGCGATCCCGATACCAAGGGCCGCCTGGCGGCTTTCCTCGATCACAAGCAGAACAAGGTCAAGCCGACCTGAGCACGACCACAAAGAACAAAGCATCGCAGAAGAATCGGCCCTGCATGGCCGGACAAGAGCCACCACAGCGGCCAGCAAGTCAGTAATACAGCGCAAGACCACAACAACACAGCTGCCCGGCCACGACCGGGCGGGTGACACAACAGAGACATGTATGAACACTCCTCCTCGCTATCGCAGCTTCAGGTTCGGCATCGGCGGCGTTGACGTCGTGCCGGGTGCTGAGGGCATCTCCATCGTCAAGACCCGGCAGCCGCTGGGCGACTATCCCGCGCGCCTGACCGACAAGCTGATCCACTGGGCCACCGTCGATCCCGACCGCACTTACATGGCCCGCCGCGACAAGGATGGCCAATGGCGCCGCATCAGCTATGGCCAGGCCCTGCAAAGCGCACGCCGCATCGGCCAGGCGCTGCTGCAGCGCGGACTCTCGGCCGAGCGCCCGCTGCTGATCCTGTCCGAGAACGACCTCGAACACGCCATGCTGGTGCTGGGCTGCCACTATGCAGGCGTGCCTTATGCGCCGGTATCGTCGGCCTATTCGCTGCTCTCCAAGGATTACGCCAAGCTGCGCCATGCGGTGCAGTTGCTCGCGCCCGGCCTGATCTTCGCCGCCCATGGCGAGAAGTTTGCCGCGGCCGTCAATGCGGTGGCACCCGATATCGAATTCGTGGTCACCGAAGCACCGCCTGCCGGGCGCGAATGCACGCTGTATGCGGAACTGGAAGCCACCCGCGCGGGCGACGAAGTCGAGCGCGCCTATGCCGCCACCGGTCCGGACACCATCGTCAAGTTCCTCTTCACCTCGGGCTCGACCAAGATGCCCAAGGCGGTCGTCAACACCCAGCGCATGATGTGCAGCAACCTGCAGATGATCGTGCAGACCTTCCCCTTCCTGGCCGAAGAGCCGCCCATCCTGATCGACTGGCTGCCCTGGAACCACACCTTCGGCGCCAACCACAACGTCGGCATCGTGATCTACAACGGCGGCACCATGTACATCGACGAGGGCAAGCCCACGCCGCAAGGCCTGGCCACCACCCTGGCCAACCTGCACGAGATTTCGCCGACCGTGTATTTCAACGTGCCGGTGGGCTGGGAAGGCATCGCCCACGCGCTGGAGAAAGACCAGGCCCTGCGCGAAAAATTCTACAGTCGCCTGCGCATGCAGTTCTATGCCGGTGCCGCCCTGGCGCAACCGGTGTGGGACAAGCTGCACGCCACCGCCGAAGCCACCTGTGGCGAACGCATCGTGATGTGCTGCGGCCTGGGCATGACCGAGACCTCGCCTTCGGCGCTCTTCGTGGCCGACCTGGAAGTGCAGGCCGGACAGATCGGCATCCCCACGCCGGGCATGGAAATCAAGCTGGTCCCCAATGGCGACAAGATCGAGATCCGCTATCGCGGCCCCAACGTTACCCCGGGTTACTGGCGCGCGCCGGAACAGACGGCCGAGGCCTTCGATGAAGAGGGCTACTTCCGCTCGGGCGATGCAGTGCGCTGGCTGGACCCGGCTCATCCGGATCGCGGCTTCATGTTCGATGGCCGCGTGGCCGAGGACTTCAAGCTCTACACCGGCACCTGGGTCAGCGTCGGCCCGCTGCGCGCGCTGATTGCGCATGAAGGTGCACCCTATCTGCAGGATGCCGTCATCACCGGCCAGGACCGCAATGAAGTGGGCATGCTGATCGTGCCCAACATCGAGCGCTGCCGCCAGCTGGCGCGCCTGCCTGCGGAGGCCTCGCGGGCCGACGTGCTCAATGCGGCACCGGTACGCGATTTCTTCCAGGGTCTGCTGGAACGCCTGCAAACCCATGCCACCGGCAGTTCAACCCGCGTGGCGCGCGCGCTGGTCCTGATCGATCCGCCGTCCTTCGACCGTGGCGAAATCACCGACAAGGGTTCGATCAATCAACGTGCGGTGCTGACTCACCGCGCCGCCCTGGTGGAAGCGCTCTACGCCGGCACCGACCCGGCCGTGCTGACCGCACAGGCCGCGCTCTCCCCCGCTCACTGAGGAAGCAACAGACATGGCACAAGCAGCGTTCTATTCCGGCTTCAAGGACATCTGGCTCGTCGGTGGCGTGCGTACGCCCATGGTGGATTACTGCACCAGCTTCAGCCAGCTCTCGCCCACCGACATGGGCATCAAGGTGGCGCGCGAAGTACTGGCCCGCACCGGCATCGCCGCGACCGACATCGGCTCGGTGGTGGCCGGCAACATGGCGCCGGGCGATGCCTACCAGTACATGCTGCCGCGTCACATCGGCCTGTATGCGGGTGTGCCGATCACTACTCCGGCCATCATGGTCCAGCGCATCTGCGGCACCGGCTTCGAACTGATCCGCCAGGCCGGTGACCAGATCGAGCGCGGCTACACCGAGACCGCGCTGATCGTGGGCAGCGAATCGATGACGCGCAATCCGATTGCCGCCTTCGGCCATCGCACCGGTTTCAAGCTGGGCGCACCGGTGGAATTCCAGGACTACATGTGGGAAGCGCTGGTCGATCCGGCCCCCGGCATCACCATGCCGCAGACCGCCGAGAACCTGGCGAAAAAATATGGCATCACCCGCGCCGAGGTCGATGAATACGCCGCGTATTCCTTCGAGCGCGCGCTCAAGGCACAGGCGGCCGGCTTCCACGCGGGCGAGATCGTTCCGGTCGTCAACGAGACCTTCCGCCTGGATGGCTACCACGACCGTCACATCAAGCTGCAAGGCAAGATCAGCGAAGCCGCTACCGACACCCATCCGCGCCCTTCGCCGGTAGAGGTGCTGGCCAAGCTGCGCACGCTCTACCCGGATGGCGTACAGACCGGTGGCAACTCCTCGGCGCTGGTCGATGCAGCGGCCGCCACCATCGTCGCCTCGGGCGATTACGTACGCCGCCATGACAAGCAGCCGCTGGCACGCGTCGTCGCAGCCGCTGTGGCCGGTGTGCCGCCGGAAATCATGGGCATCGGCCCGGTGCCGGCCATCCGCACCCTGCTCGAACGCAATGGCCTGACGGTGGCCGACATCGGCTGCTTCGAGATCAACGAGGCGCAAGGCGCGCAGATCGTGGCGGTGGAACGTGAGCTGGGCATCGATCGCGACAAGCTCAACGTCAACGGCGGTGCCATCGCCCTGGGCCATCCGCTGGCCGCGACCGGCGTGCGCCTGTCGATCACGGCCGCGCGCGAGATGAATCGCCGGGGTGCGCGCTACTGCGTGGCATCGGCCTGCATCGGCGGCGGCCAGGGCATCGCCCTGCTGCTGGAAAATCCTTCGGCCTCCCACTGATCCGCTCATTCGACAAGGACACATTTCATGCAACTGCAAGGACAAGCCGCCCTCGTGACGGGCGGCGCCTCCGGACTCGGTGCCGAGACCGCGCGCCAGCTGGTCCAGGCCGGGGCCCGCGTTTCCATCCTGGACGTCAACATGGAAGCCGCCCAGGCTTTGGCCGAAGAACTGCGCTGCCACGCCGCACGCTGCGACATCACCGACAGCGCGTCGGTGACAGCAGCCCTCGATGCCGCACAGGAAGCCAACGGCGCACCACGCATCCTCATCAACTGCGCCGGCATCGGCGGTGCCAAGCGCATGGTCGGCAAAGATGGCAGCCCGATGCCGCTGGAAGATTTCAGCCGCATCGTCAACGTCAACCTGATCGGCACCTTCAATGTCATCCGTCTGACTGCCGCCCGCATGGCCGCGGCCGAGCCGCTGGCCGAGGGCGAGCGCGGCGTGATCGTGGCGACCGCCTCGGTCGCGGCTTTTGACGGGCAAGTCGGGCAAGCCGGCTATGCGGCGTCCAAGGGCGGCATCACGTCCATGACCCTGCCGCTGGCACGTGATCTGGCGCAACACGGCATCCGCGTGGTGACCATTGCACCGGGGCTGTTCCTCACGCCCCTGCTCTACAAGCTGCCGGAAGAAGTGCAGCAATCGCTGGCCTCGTCCATCCCATTCCCCAAGCGCCTGGGCAAGGCCGAGGAATATGCGCAGCTGGCCTTGCATATCGCCACCAATCTTTCGCTCAATGGCGAAGTGATCCGGCTCGATGGCGCATTGCGCCTGGCACCGCGCTGAGCACCGAGGAGAACGCATGAGCAAAACCATCATTCATCCGGTACGCGTGGAATTCGGCGATTGCGATCCGGCCGGCATCGTGTATTTCCCCAATTTCTTCCGCTGGTATGACGCGGCCTCGCGCAACTTCTTCCATGAATGCGGCGTGCCGCCCTGGCGTGATACGGAAAAGACACGCGGCATCATCGGCACGCCCGTGGTGGACATCAGTTCGCGCTTCGTGCGCCCGGCCACCTATGGCGACCGCATCGAAGTGCATTCCACCATCGTCGAATGGAATGACAAGACCTTCGTCATGAAGCACGAGATCAAGCGCGATGGCGAACTGCTGTGCGAAGGCCGCGACGTGCGCGTCTTCGCCATTCGCCATCCGGAGGATCCGGCGCGCATCAAGGCCATCCCCATTCCGGAAGACATCAGGGAGATGTGCAGTTAAGCAATACGGCAGCAAGCGAGAGGCGGCAACAAGCCGCCTCCGCCCACATCGAGCATTCGAACCATAACTACAAAGGAGACGGAGATGAAAACCAAACTGGCAATCAAGGCAGGGGTACTGGCAGCGATGCTGGCCTGTGCAGGGGCCGCACAGGCCGAGCTGACCATCGGCGTGGTGATGTCGCTGACCGGTCCGGGCTCGGGCCTGGGCATTCCGGCCAAGAACGGCTTTGCCCTGTGGCCGGAGACCATCGGCGGCGAGAAGGTCAAGCTGATCATCCTCGACGATGCCACCGATCCCACCCAGGCCAGCAAGAATGCGCGCCGCCTGGTGGCCGAGGACAAGGTCGACCTGCTCATCGGTTCGGCCGCGGTGCCGCCCACGCTGGCCGTAGCCGACGTGGCGCTGGAATCGCAGACGGTGCAGCTGGCCATCTCCCCTATCGAGACCGCTGAAGGAAAAGACGCCTGGACCTTCCGCCTGCCGCAATCCACGGCCGTCATGGCCGGTGGCGTGGTGGAGCAGATGAAGAAGATGGGCGTGAAGACCATCGGCTTCCTCGGCTACTCCGATTCCTACGGTGAAAACTGGCTCAAGGAAGTGCAGCGCCTGGCCACCGCCGCCGGCATGAAGATGGGCACGGTGGAACGCTTCTCGCGGGCCGACACCAGCGTGACGGCGCAAGCGCTGCGCGTGGTCAGTTCCAATCCGGATGCGGTGCTGGTGGTGGCCTCGGGCAGCGGTGCGGCCATGCCGCACAAGGCGCTCATCGAGCGCGGCTACAAGGGCAAGATCTTCCAGACCCACAGTGCCGCCTCGCGCGACCTGATCCGTCTGGGCGGCAAGGATGTGGAAGGTTCCTACGTCATCTCCGGCCCGGCCGTGGTGCCGGAGGCGCTGCCTGACAGCAATCCTTCCAAGAAACTGGCGATGGATTTCGTCACGCGCTACGAGAAGCAGTTTGGCGCAGGTACCCGCAACCTCTTCGCGGCCCATACCTATGACGCGCAGCTGGTGCTGCAGAAGGTGGTCCCGGAAGCGCTGAAGAAAGCCAAACCCGGCACCCCCGCCTTCCGCGCCGCCTTGAAGGAGGCGCTGGAAACCTCCGGCCCGATCCAGATCTCGCAGGGCACGCTGAACTACTCGGCCAAGGATCACTTCGGACTGGGTGACGATGCGCGCATCATGCTGACCATCCAGAACGGCAACTGGAAGGCGGTCAATCCGTAATCCGCCTGTCCTGTCCGCGCGGCGGCGCGAGGTCTCCAGCTTGCGCCGCCGTTTTCCAGCCTGACGTTTTCTGCACCACACCCGAAACATGGACTCCTCCATTGCCGCCATCCTGACCCTGGATGGCCTGACCAACGGCATCGTCTATGGCTTGATCGCCATTGCCCTGGTGCTGGTCTTCACGGTCACCCGCATCCTCTTCATCCCGCAGGGAGAATTCGTCGCCTATGGCGCGCTCACCCTGGCCATGCTGCAACAAGGCCAGCGCCCCGGTCCGCTGTGGCTGCTGCTGGTGCTGGCCGTGTGCGCGGCCGGCATGCAGGCCGCGCAGCTCTTGCGCGCAGGCCAGGCTGCGCTGTTGCCGCGCACCCTGCTGGGCACGCTGGGCGTGCCGCTGGCCATTGCCGCCCTCGTCTGGTGGGCCGCGCCCCAGCAATTCGCGCTGCCGGTGCAGGTGCTGCTGACCCTGCTGCTCATTACCGCACTCGGACCGCTGATGTACCAGGTGGTCTATGAATCGATGGCCGATGCCAGCGTGCTGCAACTGCTGATCGTCTCGGTCGGCATCCACCTGGCCATGACCGGACTGGGGCTGGTGTTCTTCGGGGCCGAAGGCTTCCGTACCCCGGCCTTCTGGGATGAACGCTGGAACCTGGCCGCGCTCACCCTGAGTGCCCAGACCGTGGTAGTGGTGGTGGCCGCTGCCGCGCTGCTGGTAGCGCTGTGGCTGTTCTCCGGGCGCACGCTGTATGGCAAGGCGCTGCGCGCCACGGCGGTCAATCGCCTGGGCGCACGGCTGATGGGAATCTCCACGACGCTGGCGGGCAAGTTGTCGTTTGCCGTCGCGGCGTTTATCGGTGCTCTGTCGGGCGTATTGATCGGCCCGATGAGCACCATTTTTTATGACTCGGGTTTCCTGATCGGTTTGAAGGGTTTCGTCGCCGCCACCATCGGTGCGCTGGCGAGCTTCCCAGCCGCCGCAGGGGGCGCGCTGCTGGTGGGCCTGCTGGAATCCTTCAGCTCCTTCTGGGCCAGTGACTTCAAGGAGGTGATCGTGTTCCTGGCGCTGTTGCCGATCCTGCTGTGGCGCTCGCTGGTCACACCCGCGCATGACGAGGACGAGGAATGATGATGAACAAACGACTCCCTCTCTATGCGCTGCTGGTCGTGCTGGCGCTGTTCCCGATCCTGCCCACGCCGCAGTTCTGGGTGATCCAGGCCAACTACATCGGCCTGTATGCGCTGGTGGCCATCGGCCTGGTGCTGCTGACCGGCATCGGCGGCATGACCTCGTTCGGGCAGGCGGCCTTCGTCGGCATGGGTGCCTACACCACCTCGTATCTGACCACCGTGCATGCCGTGTCCCCTTGGCTGACGCTGCCGATCGGCCTCTTCATCACGGGGGTCTCGGCCTATGTGCTGGGCCGCATCACGCTGCGCATGTCCGGCCACTACCTCCCGCTGGCCACCATCGCCTGGGGCATCAGCCTGTACTTCCTGTTCGGCAAGGTGGACTTCCTCGGCAAGTATGACGGCATCTCCGGCATCCCCGCGCTGCAACTGGCGGGGTTGGACCTGGCCAAGGAACGCCACCTGTATTACCTGATCTGGGCCATCGTGCTGGCCGCCGCATGGGTCTCGCTGAACCTGCTGGATTCGCGCGCGGGACGCGCCATCCGCGCCCTCAAGGGCGGACGTTCGATGGCCGAGGCCATGGGCGTGGATACGGGGCGCTACAAGATCCTCATCTTCGTCTTTGCCGCGCTGCTGGCCTCGGTGTCGGGGTGGCTCTTTGCGCACATGCAGCGCACCGTCAATCCCTCGCCCTTCAGCTTGGCGATGGGCATCGAATATCTCTTCATCGTGGTGGTCGGCGGCATTGCCCATATCTGGGGTGCGCTGCTGGGCGCGGGCGTATTGAAACTGCTGTCGGACCAGTTGCAGGTACTGCTGCCGGCACTGCTGGGCGATGGCGGCAGTTATGAAAGCATCGTCTTCGGCCTGATCCTGATCCTGTTGCTGAAATACGCACGCGGCGGCCTGTGGCCCTGGGTACGCGCGCTGTGGCTGCGTGCCTTCCCGGCCGTCCCGGCACCGCTGCGCGTGGCGACCGCCGCGCCGATGGACAAGCGCAACGGTCCGGCGCGTGGTGCACCGCTGCTGGAGGTGGACCAGATCAACAAGCGCTTCGGCGGACTGGTGGCGGTCAATGACGTGTCCTTCAAGGTCAAGGCCGGTGAGATCGTCGGCCTGATCGGTCCCAATGGCGCGGGCAAGTCCACCACCTTCAATCTGGTCACGGGCCTGCTGCATGCCAGCGGCGGACGCGTCAGCTTCAACGGGCGCGACATCGCTGGACTGCCGGCGCGCGCCATCGCACGGCTGGGCATTGCCCGCACCTTCCAGCACGTGCGCCTGCTGCCGGGCATGACGGTGCTGGAGAACGTGGCCCTGGGCGCGCACATGCGCAGCCGGCAAAGCTTCCTCAGCAATACGGTCAATGCCATGCTGCATCTGGAACGCGCCGAAGAGCAGGCGCTGCTCGATGAAGCCGCGCGCGCCCTGCATCGCGTCGGCCTGCAGCACCTGATGCATGAGCAGGCGGGCAACCTGGCACTGGGCCAGCAGCGCATCCTGGAGATCGCCCGCGCCCTGTGCTGCGATCCGCTGCTGCTGTTGCTCGATGAACCGGCCGCAGGCCTGCGCCATCTGGAAAAGCAGGCGCTCTCCAAGGTGCTGCAGGAACTGCGCGCCGACGGCATGAGCATCCTGCTGGTGGAACATGACATGGAATTCGTCATGGAACTGACCGACCACATCGTGGTGATGGAATTCGGCACCAAGATTGCCGAAGGCACACCGCAAGAGATCCAGCGGCATCCCGCCGTGATCGAAGCCTACCTGGGTGGAATCGAATGAGTGAACTGGTCCTCGACGTCGCGCAACTGCGCGCAAGCTATGGCAAGGTGCAGGCGCTGCACGACATCAACCTGAAGCTGGAACGCGGCAGCATCGCCACCGTGATCGGGCCCAACGGCGCGGGCAAGTCCACGCTGCTCAACGCCATCATGGGCGTGCTGCCGGCGCAGGGCACGGTGCGTTATCAAGGCAAGCCGGTGGAACGCTGGAGCCTGGAACAACGCGTGATGGCGGGCATCGCCCTGGTGCCGGAGCGGCGCGAACTGTTCTCCACCATGAGCGTGGAAGACAACCTGCTGCTGGGGGGATTTCGCCGTCTGCGCTTGCGGCAGGCACAGCCGCTGGATCAGCTGGCGACCGTCTTCGAGCTGTTCCCGCGCTTGAAGGAACGCCGCGCCCAGCAGGCCGGTACGCTCTCGGGCGGCGAGCGCCAGATGCTGGCCATCGGCCGCGCCATGATGGCCAAGCCGGAACTGCTGATGCTGGATGAACCCAGCCTCGGCCTGGCACCGCGCATCGTCAAGGAAATCCTGCATATCGTTTCCGAACTGCGCACGGCCGGTATCTCGGTGCTGCTGGTGGAACAGAATGCGCGCGCGGCCTTGCAGACGGCCGACTATGGCTACGTGCTGGAACTGGGCAAGGTCACCATGCAGGGCGAGTCCGCGAAACTGGCGGGCGATCCGCAGGTGATCCAGGCCTACCTGGGATTTGGCAAGAAGGCGGAAGCCGAGGTGGTGGCGGCTTCCTGAGGCTTGACGTTTTCTGCACCACGGTATGTTAAAAACACATAGAACGAGGAGACCGAGATGAAAAAGATTTTCCTGCTGCTGGCCGCCCTGACGCTGTCCTTCCAGGCGCATGCGGCCAGTGACGCCGACAACACCACGCTGGTGCCGCCGCAACCGAAGCTGGCCTTCCTGGCGCGCTTCTCGGTGGATCTGGTGGCGCCGATCTGGGAACTGGGGAAGACTTCCGACCTGGGCCGCCGCCGCATCATCCCCATCACCGGCGGCAGTTTCAAGGGACCGCTCATCAATGGCGAGATCCTCAACAACGGTGCCGACTGGCAGACCGTGACCGCCGATGGCCTGGCCATCATCGATACCCGCTACCTGCTCAAGCTCGATGACGGCGAGCTGGTCTACCTGCAAACCCGTGGCGTGCGCTACGGTCCGCCGGAAGTGATGGCCGAGGTCGCCAAGGGCAAGCCGGTCGATCCTTCGCGCTATACCTTCCGCCTGTTCATGAACTTCGAGACCGCCTCCAAGAAGTACGACTGGCTCAACCGCGCCATGGGTGTGGGCTACGCCATGCGCCTGGGCAATGCGGTGGTGTATGACGCCTACCTGCTCAATTGAGATGGACGGAGCCGATGACGATGCACTACACGCCCCCGCTGCGCGACTTCGCCTTCGTCCTCGATGAAGTGCTGCAGGCCCCGCAGGTCTTGCGGGCCTTGCCTGCGCACGCCGAGATCGATGGCGAACTGATGATGCAGGTACTGGAAGAAGCCGGACGCTTTGCCGCTGACGTGGTCGCGCCCTTGAACGGTATCGGCGATCGCGAGGGTTGCAGTCTCGAAAATGGAACGGTCACAACGCCCCCCGGATTCGAGCGCGCCTATGCGCAATTCTGCGCGGGCGGCTGGCCGGCCCTGGCCTGTGCGCCCGAGCACGGCGGCCAGGGCTTGCCGCATGTGCTGGACTGCGCGCTCTATGAAATGCTGAGCGCGGCCAATCATGGCTGGACCATGTATCCCGGCTTGCTGCATGGGGCCTATGCCTGCCTCGCGGCGCACGGCTCGCCTGAGCTGCAGGCGCGCTATCTGGAAAAGATCGCCAGCGGCCAATGGCTGGCCACCATGTGCCTGACGGAAGCGCAGGCCGGCAGCGACCTGGGGCAGTTGCGCACACGCGCCGTGCCGCAGGAGGACGGCAGCTATCGCCTCAGCGGCGACAAGATTTTCATCTCAGGGGGCGAACACGACCTGACGCCCAACATCATTCACCTGGTACTGGCCCGATTGCCGGATGCGCTACCGGGCAGCAAGGGGCTGTCGCTGTTCCTGGCGCCGCGCGTGCTGCACGATGGCAGCCGCAATGGCGTGCACTGCACCGGCATCGAACACAAGATGGGCATTCATGGCAGCGCCACGTGCAGTCTGCATTTCGAGCAGGCGCAGGCGTGGCTGGTCGGTGAAGCGGGACGCGGACTGGCGGCGATGTTCGTGATGATGAATGCGGCGCGCCTGCATGTAGGCGCGCAGGGACTGGGGCTGGCTGAAGCAGCCTGGCAGCGCGCCAGCGCTTATGCGCGTGAACGTCGCCAGTCGCGCGCACCGGGCTCATCCGGCAACGACCTGATCGTGCGCCATCCTGCCGTGCAGAAGCTGCTGATGGAACAGCGCTGCCGCATCGAGGGGGCGCGGCTGCTGACTTGCTGGGCCGGGCTCTTGCTGGATCTGGCCGAGCATGATCCGGATGCGGCCCAGCGCCGCCGCCATCATGAACGGCTGGAATTCATCACGCCGGTCATCAAGGCCTTCCTGACCGACCAGGGATTTCAGTGCGCCAGCCGTGCGCTGCAGGTCTTTGGCGGACACGGCTATGTGGTCGAGACCGGCATCGAACAATTCATGCGCGATGCCCGCATCACCATGATCTATGAGGGGACCAACGAAATTCAGGCGATCGATTTCCTGATGCGCAAGGTACTGGGCGATGAGGGGAAGCGGCTGGATGATTTCCTCACGCTGGTGCGTGCGGACATCGAGGAGGGAACCCTGCTTGGCGATCAGGCGCGATTTCTTGCGAACGCTGTGGATAAATTAAAGGGGTTCGCCAAGGGTATTGCCACGGCGGCGGTGCAATCGCCCTCCCTGCCCTACTACGTGGCCGATGAAATGCTGCGCCTGACCGGCCATGTGGCGCTGGGCTGGATGTGGCTGCGCGCCGGCCGCCGGGCGCTCTCGGCCATGGCCTCGGACGCGGCCTGGTACGGCGGCAAGCGGGATGCCGCGTGCTATCATTTCGCCTTTGTGTTTGCGGAAGTCCACCAGTTGTCCAGCGTGATCGAAGGCTGCCTGGCGACCGGGCTGCCGCCCCTTCCTACCGACCTGGACCACCATGCTGCCCAAGAAGCCGGCTGATTTCGATTCCGACGACGATGCAGCGCCAAGCGCGCCGCTGGACCAGCAACTGCTGCTGAGCCTGGTCGGCTACAACTGCCGCCGTGCCTACATCACCATCATGCCCTTGTTCGAAAAGCGGATGGCGAAGTTCGAATTGAGGCCAGTGGATTTCACGGTGCTGAGCCTGCTGAAGGCCAATCCCAACATCAACCAGAAGCGCCTGTCCAAGGCGATCAACGTCTCCCCGCCCAACCTGGCGACCTTGCTGGACAAGCTGGAGCAGCGCGGCCTGGTAGTACGCCAGCGCAATCCGCAGGATCGCCGTTCACAGGTGCTGGCGCTCACGCCGGCCGGCATGCGCATGTGCACCAAGGCCGAACAGACCGCCATCGAGCTGGAGCTCAAGGCCACCGAGATGCTTTCGGACGGCGAACGCGCTCAGCTCATCGGCTTGTTGCAGAAGATGTTCCTGCCGCAGTAAGCGGCATTTCTGATTCCATTCTCAACGCAGGAACACCAGCTCGGCGTAGCTGGGGTTGGCGTGCGCGCGCTGGTATTGCTTGAGGTCTTCGATGACCTGAGCGCGGGTCAGGCCTTGATGTTGCTGCTGATCGGCAGCGGCGGTGCGCGTTTGCTGCGCCGGAATGCTGATGGTCGAGGCGGGCTCGGCCTTGGCCGGTTCGGCGGCATAGGCTGCCTGTGCCGAGATGGCGGCTACGGCCAGCGTGGCGGCCAGGACGCGTTGGCGTGTGAAGATCTTGTTCATGTTCTGCTCCCTGGAATGCAAGCGGATGCTGCACGATGCGTATCGCTTATGGATGCTTCATTCCCATGCAGACATTCTATTGTTTCCATTCCGATGGAAAAACCGGTGATCCGGCAATGCTCTGTTGCGGCCGCTGAAAGAATGCTTTCAGGCATCTTGCCGATTTGCCAGCACTGGTATGACAAATGATGAGTTGCACGGCTTTTACCCGCCTCCATCGGGCTTTCCCCGCGACCAGCCACCCTCAGAATTGGTAAATCTTATAAATAATTTTCAGGGAACAGGCATGAAAATCGGTACCCGTCTTGGTGGCTCCTTCCTGCTGGTCACGTTGCTGGCTTGCTTACTCATTACGGCGTCTCTGCTCACGCTGACCCGGATCGGCCAACACTGGGGTGATTTTTCCGGCACGGTGCTGACCAAGCAGGACTACGCCACCCAGGGCTACATCAAGCTGGGCGACGGCGTACAGAACTTCAAGAACTACGTGGTGCGCGGCAAGGACTATGACAAGCACTTCCTGGCGGATATGGATGCCATTGCCCGCCTCATGAGCGACTACCGCAAGCTGGGCGTGGACAACCCCAAGGAAGAAGAGCTGCTGCAGAAGATCAGCACGGGCGAACGCAATTACCGTGAAGCCGTGGCCAAGGCGCAGGGGATGAAGGCGGCCGGGGCCTCGGTCAACGAGATCGATGCGTCCATCAGTGGTGCAGACAAGGTTCTGGGAGCAGGTTTCGCGGGCCTGCTGGCGATTGCGCGCGAGAACGCCAATGGCACTGGCCAGGAAATCTCCGGCGCCATCCGCAACGGCGAAGTGGTCGAGTTGGGCGTAGGCGCGGTGGTGGTGGTGCTGGCCGCGCTGCTGGCGCTGCTCGCCACCCGCTCGATTACGCGCCCCATCGGCGAAGCGGTGACCATCGCCAAGACGGTGGCGGCAGGCGACCTGGGCAGCCGCATCGAGGTCACGCGCAAGGATGAGACCGGCGAGCTGCTGCAGGCCTTGAAGGACATGAACAGCAGCCTGCAGCGCGTGGTCGGCGGTGTGCGCACCGGCAGCGATACCATCGTGACGGCCTCGACCCAGATCGCTGGCGGCAACCTGGACCTGTCGGCGCGCACGGAACAACAGGCCAGTTCGCTGGAAGAGACGGCGGCAGCGATGGAACAGATCACCTCCACCGTGCGCCGCAATGCCGATCATGCGCGCCAGGCCAATGCGATGGCGGGCTCGGTGTCGGAAGTGGCCTCGCGCAGCGGGCTGGTGGTATCGGACGTGGTGAGCACCATGGAAGAGATCCAGGCTTCTGCTCGCGAGATTGCGGACATCATCAGCGTGATCGACGGCATCGCCTTCCAGACCAATATCCTCGCGCTCAATGCGGCGGTGGAAGCGGCGCGTGCCGGCGAGCAGGGGCGCGGCTTTGCGGTGGTAGCGTCGGAAGTGCGCAGCCTGGCCCAGCGTTCGGCGACGGCGGCCAAGGAGATCAAGGATCTGATCGGCAACTCGGTGGAGAAGGTGGAAGCGGGCAGCCAGCTGGTCAGGAATGCCGGCGCGACCATCGAGGAACTGGTGGTGAGCGTGCGCAGCGTAACGCAGATCATGAGCGAGATCTCGGCCGCCAGCGGCGAACAGGAAGCCGGGATCGAACAGGTCAACCAGGCCATTGCGCAGATGGATACGGTGACGCAGCAGAATGCGGCGCTGGTGGAAGAAGCCGCGGCGGCCACCGAGGCGCTCAAGGAACAGGCGCGCAGGCTGGCGGAGTCGGTGAGCGTGTTCCGGTTGGGGGTGGGGAGGATGGCTTGAAAGGGGAAAGATGCGGCGTGCAACTATCGGAGGTGACCTGGCACGGGTTCGCTTTCAGGCGCTTGAAGGCAATCAATCCGACCTCCGCGCTGCTCAATCCATGATGCTGTGCCACATCGCGCCCAGCTCCTCATACTTCTTCATGACGTGGCGCTGGGCGGCGTCATAGATACGCTGTGCCTCGTCGGCTTCGCGCTTGATCTCGGCCATGGTTTTCTTTTTCAATGCGCTGGCCTGGTCTCTTGCCGCCTCGGCAGCAGCCTGCAATTTCTTCCTGGCCGCTTCAGCCTGTTCCTGGATCTCCCGCTTGGCCGCCAGTGCCTTGTCCTCAACCTCGCGTTTGGCGCGCGCGGCGGCATCCTCGACGGCATGGTAACCACTGACAATGCGATCGCGGGCGCGATCATAGGTACGCACCGTGTAATCCTTGATGTCACGCGCGTCTTCAGCCATGTCCGCAGCACGCTCCCCCACCTTGCGCTCGACCAGTTCCCCGATCTTGCGCGTGGCTGAGTCGCCCTCGCCCTGCAGAAACACCTGACGGAAGCGGGCATAGCCACCGGTGATGAAAATCGGTTCGTGCTTGCCCGCCACCCGGAAGCCGGCGCGGGAATCATGGATATAGTCATCGAAGAGCGTTACCGAGGCGGCCGGCGGCACCGGGCCTGCGCACATGATGTCGTAGAATTTTTTCTCTTCCGCAGTCAGGCGCTCCTTGGCCGCATCCGTCAGGACGCCCGCCAGCGGCGAAACACGGCGCACATACTTCCGGGCCATCTGCCCCATGCGCTGATCCAGATCCAGATTGCCACGCTCACGCCAGTCACGGATCATTTTCCCGAGTTCGACATCGGCCTCCAGCAGATCCTTCTTGTCGGAGGTCCCGGCATCCCGATAGAAGCGCTTGCTCAACAGCAAGCCGCCCTTCCCCTCATGCAGAGATCCTCTCCACCGAAGATACTGACGGGTATGGGCCTGCGTAAATTCGCGAATGCTGCCGGCCTTGATGCCGTTACCTGCCAGCCAGTCGTTGTAGGCCTTGACCAGGCGCGCATCGGTGGCGAAGCCCCGGGCGCTGGCAGGATCTTTGGCCAGCTCGGTCAGTGTCAGCAAAGGCACGCCGCCTTTGAGTGCGGCAAAGTGCATGTCAATGAGGGGAATCTGCGAAAGCTGTGGTGACAAGCCCCAGTCAGGCATGGATTTACCCTGCTCTCCCGGCAGATAGCCGCCACCCACGTCAGAGTGCATGCCGGGATAGCCGACATTCTTCCACCCTGTGGAGGACTCCAGCGGAAAACTGGCGCGTTGTTCGTGCAGCGCCACGAAATGCGCACACTCTTCAACCGCCGGCAGAATGGATTGCGTATTGTGCGCCCAGGCCATGTGGCCGAAGGTGATCGGCGTTACATCTCCGATGCCGACCGAGGCGACCGTATCGAAGATACCGAGGAAACCGATGCGAATTGGCACACCGGCGATTTCGAAGGCGCCGCCGGAAGGCGTGAAGAGTTCGTGCAGCCAATGCGTGAACGCACGAGCCTCAGCCGCTCCTCGGGAAAAGCCGAATACCGAAACGTTGATCTGCACGATCTTGCGCTGGCTGGATTTGACCGCGGCCGCCAGCTTGTCGATGATCTGCTTGTAGATGTCGGCGCGGCGCATCTGCTCCGGTGCGTTCAGCAGATAGCCGGGGATATTCCACTGTCCGACTTTCATGTCCGCCGTCGCTGCATAGGCGTTGCCACCCGCCAGCATGGAAGAACTCATGAAGTTGACGAGTTCGCGTCGTTGCCCGTTACCGCTGAAGAGACCGCTTCCTGTCAGATAGTTGTGGATTGCATCAAGCAGATAAGTGACGCCCCAATTGATACGGTCAGCGCCCATGAAGCCAAATGCGTTCCCGCCGATATCCGTTCCCAACTTGCTGGCATCGCCGATCTCTGCAAACGGGGTTCCGACGCCTTGCATGTAGATCTTGTAAAAGCCGTTGCTGGTATCACCGATGTAAGCGTCATAGAGGCGCGCGACATTGCTGTGCTTGTTGCGCTCTCGCTGCGTCTTGGTCTGCTTGTCTTCGACCCACTTGTCGTTATTGCCGGTGCCATCGAAGAACAAACCGACGAATACCTGTCCCTTGCACGCGGTGCTACCTGGCGCACGCAAACAGGCCAGTGCCTTGGCACGCTGCGAAGCCTCCCTGGCGGAGAATTTGCGTTTGCCATCCGATGGCACGGCCTTTCCTGTGTACAGCATGCTCATGATCAGTTTCCTTGGACTAGCTGGTCGCGGGCTTCATTTGGGCCTCTTCGCCCTTGAGGGGATAGTCGGGATGCCATGGGGCCAAATTCGTCACGAAGACCTTGACCTGCCCGCTCCGAAGAAAATGCACCGCAAAGTGACCGGCATTCTCCGGTGTGTATTGCGGGACCGGCACAGTCCAGGACGGCTCCTGCTTTTCTCCGGCACTGTTGTAAGTGCGGACATGGATGGTCGCCATGAGACCCGGCTTCCAGTCATGCGGCACACTGATGCAGCAAACTGCACCGCCACCTGATCCGGCAGCAATATAACCGCCACCAGAACGCATCCCGGGGATGACGGTGACATCAAAGTCTTCAATTCCGTGAGCGGTATGGTTGTAGGCCTGCATATCCATCGCCTCTGTGCGTTCCGGCGGCTCTCCGCATCCATTGAGAAGAAGCAGCAGAGCAAGGAACATGGGACGTACAAAAGAGCCCATGGGCATTCTGAAAAGATATTTCATTTAAATTATTTATCAATATCCAAGTAATTCACGGCTCATGCAAAAGACGTTCGCAGTCAATCTTCATCGAGCCCGGGCATCCGCAGCGTTCTCCCACAACGGCTGCCCGCTATCGTACACACGTTGCGGAAGCCCGATGAGAGCATCGCTGAATGCATCCGAGGAAGCCGGCGGATGCGCCATCACCTGCTTGAACTCGGGCTGTTCGAGACCCTTGCCCGAGGTGTACAAGGCCAGCAGCACGTAGGCGGTCTGGCGATCGATATCCTTCAGACCTGCAGAAACCGCCCGCTTCTGGTATTGCGCGACGAAGCGTTCCAGTTTTTTCGGTTCCACCAATGCCGTTTCATCGGGAATGACGAACTTAAGATGGGCCACCAGGGCCTTCAGATCGTCATTCGTCTGGGCATGCGCGGGCGGGCAGGACATGGCGAGCAGGAACACCATTCCCAGTACCAGTGCCCACTGCGGAAAAACAATCCGCTTCTGCCAGTGCTCATGCGACATGCTCATTCTCCCAAAGAGGTGGCCCCGCTTCCCAAACTTCCTCAGGCATGGCCTGCAAGGCATCGAAATAGCCTGTCAGGGAAGCAGGCGGATTCTGCATCAAGGCCTTCACGGCCGGATGCTCAACGCCAGCGCCGCTGGTGTAGAGCGCCAGCAATACGTACTGCGTCTGCCGATCGATATCATCCAGGCCAGCTTCGCGCGCACGCTGCTGATAGGCGGCGACGAATTCCACCAGCGTGCGCGGCGGCAATGCATTCGTCTCATCAGGGATCACGAAGCGCAAATGCGTGAGCAGGGCATCGAGATCACCGGCATCCACCAGCAGCCCGAACTGGCGGTCATCCAGCGTCACCAGCGGTGCGTCCAACGGCAAAGCCCGGCTGGGCGGCTGCACCTGCTCGCTCTGATAGAGCGTCCGGGCTTCGCCGAAACGGTCCACGAAAGCCAGGCTGAGCATGCCGCCGGTAAAGAGCGCCAGTTGATCCTTGGTCAACGCCTGCATCCAGATCGGCAGGATACGCGTGTCATACCAGCGCATCATCATGGCCTGTCCATCGCTCAGGCCCGCGTGATGGAAGTTGCGCAGATGCGCTGCAAAGTCATGCAGGCCAAGCGTACTTTCATACCAGCTCAGGCAGGGTGCGGCAAAGCCCAGCTGCGAAACCCAGCGCACAAGCACAAGCGCGCGCTGCTCATCCAGTCCGGAGAGGGGAAGCAGCAGAGGCGCAATCTCAGGCAGGGCTTCTTCGCGCTTGCCCTCGAACAGCGAGGCATAAGGGACGTGCATGGACTGCAGCTTGAGATGACTCGCCTCGGCCTGCGCCGTATCGAGCAGAAGGAAGGCATGGTGGCTTCGTTCACGACATGCCTGCGCCCAATGCAACAGCGCCAGCGGATCGTCATGTACATCACTCATACCATCACTCCCGGTGCGCCTTGTTTCATCGCATTGAGGATGCAGTCCTTGCAAACGCTATTGGGCATGGCCGGCATCGGTACCTCCTGCCGCACCGGCCCCTGGAACAGCTTCTGCGCAGCATGAATGGTGAGCTTGCCCGGACACTGCACGGTAATATTGCCGCCCTCGATAGTAATGTTGGCGCCACCCGCCGTAGACAGGGTAATCTTCTTGGCCGCCGCCCAATCCACGCTGGCATTGGCACTCACCACGCTCACCTGATCACGCGCCTGTAGCGCCAGCGTATCGGCTTGCGCTTGTACATCGATATTCTGTTGCGCGGCGATCATCTGCAAACCCGTTCCACCCTCGCCCGCTGCAACGGCCCCGGCCAGTACACCCAAGGCCTGTCCGCTGCGCAGGCGCAACTGGTTGCCGCTCACGTGCTGGCTATCGTGGCCGGACATCAGGCTCACCGTCTCGCCATTGGCCAGTTGCAGATGCTGGCCCGCGACCACGCCCAGGCCTTCCTTGGCGGCGATGCCGATCAGGGCCGAGGTGCTCTGCGGGACCTTGCCCTCGCCCGTCTGCGTGTTGACGGCGGCCACATCCTCGCCGCTCTTGTCTGGCGCGCCATCGACCATGCCGGCGGCCGCCGTGCGAATGGCTTCGAGGGGTGCAGCACCGTCATTGATGACGCTGGCATTGGCCTGCGCCGGGCCGACATGGCTGGCCATGGCGACGGTCTTGTGGGTCACCGCCGCCTGGTTGAAAGTCTTGCCCAACAACGTGGCCTGCTTCAGCAGGGCCATGCCGCCGGTATTGTCGCCCGCCGGATCGCGGCTGGTCGCAGCATGTTCGATCCGGTAGCTGGAAAACAGGATGCCGCTGCCCGCACGTAGTGCGCCATACGCATCGGTGCGCAGTTCCGCCCCCGTACCACGGAAGCTGCCGCGATAGTTGTCCGCCGCATGGATCAGGTGACCGAGATTGAGTTCGGAGGCCGCCTGCGAGGTCTTGAGCTGGATGCGGCCCTGGGCATCGGTATCGTCGAACAGCAACTGGTTGTAGCCGGCCCCGCCAAATTCCTTGGAACGGATGCCCCATTGCGCAGCGGCATTGCGATGGCCTTCGCCATCCTGACTGCCGCCGTGCCAGGTCGGCGCATTGCCGCCGGCCAGATTGCCCTGGCCACTGGGAGAAAGATCACTGGCACTGGTGAAGACCTTGTTGCGCTCCTGCTCGCCACCCTGCGCGGCTTCGCCTCCGGGCGTGGGTGCGGCAGAACCTTCACCCTGGCCGTTGTAGAGCGCGCCCAGAATGACCGGCCGATCGATGTCGTCTTCCAGAAACTGCACCAGCACCTCCTGTCCGATACGCGGCAGGAACTGCATCCCGTTGCCGCCACCGGCCGAGCGCTGTGCCACGCGCACCCAGCAGGTCGCGGCGGCATCGTTGTTGCGGCCCTGCCAGTGGAAACGGATGCGGACCCGGCCCAGGCGGTCGCAATGGATTTCATCGGCACCGTTGGCGGTGCTCTCGCCGTTGGGTCCGACCACGATGGCACTCTGGCTGCCTCGCGCGGTGGCACCCGCGTGACGATACAGTCCGGTGCCATCCGCCAGCACCGGACGCCACACCACATCGGCACGGATCGCCTCGAAGGCATTGGCATAGCCGAGCTTGCGGGCCTGGGCGATCACGGCATCGAGATCGGCACGCTCACTCACGGCCACTGAATCAGGCTGGAAACTGCCCTGGACGGTTTGTTGCAGGGACTGGCATGCCGCCAGGCATTCTTCCAGCAGCGGCGGCAGCGGGCCGAACAATTCGGCCAGCCCTTCCTGTGCATCCTTGGGTAAATTATTTACGCCAGCACTCACCACCGACAATACGGCGTATTCAGGTGCTTTGCCGGCCGCTGCAGACAAGCCCAGGGGACCTTGGGTCAGCGTGAAGCGGGTGCCCGGACGCAGCGTGCGCACCGTGCTGCGTGCCTGCCACAGTTTGTTGCGGGCCTCACTGGCTTCCAGGTGCAACTGGGCGTAGCGATCCGCTTCTGCGGCATTGCGATAGGCATACAGACCAGGGCTGTCATAGCTCTCCAGGCGCGGCGCATTCTGGTGGCCGAACGCATGGCGGGTCGGCATGCTGGTGGCGACCGCCTGCTTGCTCTTGTCATCGTAGGAGAGCAAGGTGAAGGAGGCCGGTTGCAAGGCGCGGCGCGCGGCCAGTGCCTGGATGCTGTCCTGCTCCTCGCGTGCGCCGCCGGCGTGGAAGCGGATACCCTGCCCGCCGAGGCCGGCGGCACTGCTGGCGTCTTCAGGGAAAGCGGTATTGCGGGACGAATCCGCAAACAGCACCAGACGATGGCCGGCGCTGGCCTCGCCGGATTCCTCGACACGCCACGACAACCCCTCGGCCGCCAGCACGCGGCTCACGAAGTCGAGATCGCTCTCACGGTACTGCACCGTGTAGCTGCGCGGTGGCAGGTCCTGCAGGAAGGGCATCACGTCGTCCGACCAATGCCAGTCGGCATGCGGGGTATAAGCAGCGAAGACATCCTCGATGATCTCGACAACACTCTTGTCCTGCCACACGCGGCTGTTGCGTGATTGGCTGAGAAGCCAGATCCACGGCACCAGCCGCAGCCGGTAACGGGCAAAACCGCCCTCACTGCCGAGCTTGGCGGCTTCGTTCACCAGCCCCGAGAAACTGGCGCTGGAGCCATCCGAGAGGCTCACCTGCAAGCTGGCACGCTGACCGATCAGGGTGTTGAGCGACAGTCCGGCATTCAGGCTCAGGACGATCACCTCGCGTACCCCGACGGCGTGCAAGCCTTCCGAGGCGGCGAAGGCCTCCACCAGCAGGTCGCCGGCAGCGACGCCCTCTCCCAGGGAGAGGCGGTAGAGACGGGTCGCGCTGGTGAATTGCACCAGCTGGTTCAGCAGCTCAGACATCGGTCACCGGTTGGTCAGAATAAGGAACACGTTTCAGATCAGGAGGGGCCACACTGCGCAACGCAAGCCGAGCCCGGTTCAGTTATCGGCCTGCGGCACCTTGCAAGCGGGATCGCTATCCCAACGACCCGAACAGATGCGCCAGCGGCAGAATTCACCTTCCACGAAGCCCAGCGCATGGCAGCGCTGCAGCAGCGAGGCGGTGCTTTCGCCATTCTTGCGCTCCACCACGTCGACGTTGCGGGCTTCCTTGGACTTGGTGTTGTTGGCGTGCGCCTGGGCGGACTTCTGCGGACTGCCATCTGCACTGGTGCCATTGCCAGCGTTGGCGGCAGTGCCGCCATTGTTGCTGCCATTGGCGTTGCGCTTCTTCTCGACCTCGCCGGAGCGGGCGACCAGCGCCTTGATCAGATCGACATCACTGTCGTTGCGGTTCTCTGCCTTGGCCGGCTTCTTCTTTTTGTCCTCGTGCTGGGCGGCCGGCTTGGCGGGCTTGTCGGATTTCTCGGGCTTGGCTTCCAGCGCGTTCTTCAGCGTCGCCGGCGGTGGCTTGACGCCATCCTCCAGGGCCGAAGTCAACTGGTCCGGTCCACGCGCTGCCGTTGCGGAAGATGACGCCGCATCGGGCGCGGGGGCGTTGGTGTCATTGATGACCGCGGTATCGGCGGGGGCCGCAGCCGGTGCGGCGGCGGCACCGGTGGCGGGCTCCGCAACGGCACCCGGTGCCGGGGTGGTGGTCGGCGCGGCAGAAGCCAGAGGCGGCACCGGCGGTGCCGCCGCGGCCTGCACGGAGGTGCTCGCGGCGTCATGGCTGTTCATGCGCAGCGCCGCCAGTGTGACGCCACCTGCCAGCAGCAACAGCAGCAGCACGATCAACAGCACACGGCGCGGCTTGCGCGCTTCCCCGCTGGTGCTGCTGCGGGCTTTGGTCTTTCCATCCGAAATCGAATTGAGGATGCGAACTTCATCCGCAGACGAAGTGTCGGATGCAGGCATCAAGCTCGGTCTTCTGGATGCAGGTTTCTCTTGGTTCGGAGGCTGCAAGGCCGTACTCCTGTGTTGTGCAACTTGAAACAAGTTGTTTGATTTTTATTAATTTTCCGTTTCCTGCCAGTCGCTCTCGGTCTCGCTGACGCGCCGGCTCAATTCCAGAAACGTGTCGGCGTCCGCACCGCAGTGCCACCCAGCGCCGGCCAGAATAAAAAGGGGATTCGTCGTGCTGTTCCTTCTCATCGCCGCCTATCTGCTGGTCACCGGCTTCGCCATGTGGCTGCTGCTGTTTCCATCCGGCAGAGTGCTGACATTACGCTTCCTGCACGCCCGGCTTGCCGGCCTGCGATCCCGCTGGGAACGCTGGAACAGAAGAGGCGATGAGGTGATTGCAGGGACCACATCCAGCGTCCGGAGTTCCCTGACAGCGAGTGTCGACTACGTGCGCAATAATTACGTAATTGTGTCAACGATTGCTGTCTTGCTGATTGGTCCAGCCATCGTTGCATTTCTATTAAGCGGCAAATCGATGCTGCAGGGTTTTGACGACACCCAGCGCGTAACCAATTCTCAAATCGCGGAACTTTTAAAAGGTGAGCAACTCGTACCACCGCCGCCCTTGCCGCCGGACATGTTTACCACTGCTGAGGTGATCCAGGTCCGTCCGATGCTGGTCAACGCCAGCCGCAACTGGCAACTGCTCAATCCTGAATACGCCCAACGCCTGCTCCTGGTCTTCAAGATCATGAAGGAAAAGCATGGTTACGAGATGGCGCTCATCGAGGGTTATCGCAGTCCGGAGCGCCAGACCATGCTGGCGGGGATGGGCAGCAACGTCACCAATGCAGCCGCGTTCCAGAGTTATCACCAGTACGGCCTGGCCGGCGACTGCGCCTTTGTGCGCAATGGCAAGCTGGTGATCAGCGAAAAGGATCCATGGGCCATGGAAGGCTATCGCCTCTATGGCGAGGTCGCCGAGTCGGTGGGTCTGACCTGGGGCGGCCGCTGGAAGCTGATGGATTTCGGCCACACCGAATACCGCATGCCGGGCGTGATGAAGAAATAGAGCTGGACGCGGCCCTGTACGTCGCCGTCCGACGAAAGACAGATCGTAGAAATACAAGGGGATACACCATGAGCAAGCCGATCATCGTCCTTGGAGACAAGACCTCGCACGGTGGCAGCGTCATCGAAGGTTCCGGCCAGACCCTGGTCGGCAACAAGCTGGTGGCGCGCATCGGCGACAAGGTCAGTTGTCCCCGCCATGGCACCACCACCATCGTCAGCGGCGATCCCACCATGGTGGTGGATGGCGCACCGGTGGCGCGCGACGGCGACAAGACCGCGTGCGGCGCGGTGCTCATTGCCGGCCAGGCCACCACGACACTCTGAGCGACACCACCCATCACGACAGGGGCAGGGCTTACTACAACAAAAAGAATCCGGAAAGCGAACGCTGATGAGCACATGGATAAAGCGGGGTCTGTTGACCGTCGCAGTCTTCTTGGTCACCTGGGTGATGTTCATCACCTATTGGTCCGGTGCCAACCACATGCCGGATGGCGGTGACGTCATTCTCTATCTTCTGGTGCTGCCGGCCGTCTTCCTGTTGCTGGTATGGGGCATCGCCAAGGGCAGAAGCGCCATGGCCGCAGCCGCTGCTGCCAAGGCCGCCGCTGCAGCCGCCGCACCGCCCCCGGCAGCAGCAGTGACCGAACCCGGCCATTCCCCCGAACGCAAATGGACCCTGGCCATCGTGGCCACCGCCCTGCGCTCGCCCTTCGGCGCGGATGCCGCCGATCTGCTCGAACAGATCAAGTCGCAATCGGTGCGCCTGCCCCTGGATGGCGAATTGGTGAACGATCAGGGCATGCCCATACTCGCCGGGCGCATTTCCGATGTTCAAGGTGAAGAAACACGCGAAATCTACCAGGCCTGGCAGCAGCATTTCCCCGAGCAGGAGCTGACACCACAGGACAATGCACACTGGCGCAGCCTGGCGCTGGCCGCAGACATCGCCCGGGAGCTGGGCGATCGGCTGCAGTGGCATCCCCTGCTGGAAGAATATCAAGACGCGCCGCGCCATCGCCAGGAGGAAGTCGGCTTGCCGCATCTGCATCTGCTGGTGCTGCTGCCCCCCACCTGGAGCAGCGAGCAGCGCATGCAGGCAGCCCGCTGGCTGGGTGAACAAGTTTGCCAGCAAGGCTGGCCACCGGAAAAGCTCAACGTCCTCCCGGCCGCCGCCGGCGAAAATGCGCATCCCCTGCTGCACCTGGACCGGCTGGTGGCGACCAGCCGCGATCCGCGTACGCAACAGCCCTCCCCTTACCTCGCCTCGTCCTACCTCGCCATGGTCATTGCGGCCCAGTCCAATCTGGATCCGGAGATCGTGCAAGCGTGGCAGCAGGACAAGCAATTGCTGCAAGGCGCACAGAGCATCGGCAAATCCCCGGCAGAAGCTGCAGCCGGGCTGATCCTGGCCGATACCACCCAGGCACTGGCCATGGGTACTACCGATCCGGTGCTGCTGCACCGGGCCAGCCTCGGCCGTCACGAACAGTCCGTCGACCAGGCACGCCGCGTACCGGGCGACCTGCTGATCCAGCTGGCGCAGGGCGCGCTGCGCGATGCGGCGATCGTGCCCGATCAACTCGCCCTGCTGGTCAGCGATGGCGATTACCGAGCCAGCCGCACCGATGAAATCATGAAGCTGGGCTACGCCGTGCTGCCCGAACTCGACCTCGGCAGCCAGTGCGTGAAGCTGGGTGCCAGCTGCGGTTCGGCTGGCCTGGCCACGGCGCTGTCGGCACTGGTGCTGGCGCACGCCGCCACCGACGACAGCGATCAGCCCAGCCTGTGCGTCTGCAACGAGGACGCCCATCAGCGCGCCGTAGTCGCCCTCAGCCGCGCACCCGCGATTGCAGCGACACCGGCACCCGTTTCCGATTCAGCTGCATCCACCGCAACCCCGGCATCCCCCGTCACTGCTTCAGCGACCGTATAACAAGAACTCCACACCAAAGCGCTCACATCATGCAACGACTCTGGCACATCCTCAGCGACACGCGCGTCCTCATCCTCCTCGGCTTCGCCGCCCTGGCGGCCTTCCTCTTCATCGGTGCCGACCAGCTCGAAGTGGCCCTGATCTGGGCGGCAGCCCTGCTCGGCCTGCTGTTGCTGGTCTGGCTGGGGTTCTGGCTCTACAAGCGCTGGAAAGTCCGGCGCGCCGCCGGCAAGCTGGAAAACGTGCTGGAACAGCAAGCCTCGCAAGCCGCCCCCGCCAGCAGCGACGGTGCGCGGCGTGACGACGTGAATGCACTGCGCCAGCGCATGCTGGACGCGATCAACACCATCAAGACGTCCAAGCTGGGACAGAAATCCGGTGCCGCCGCACTGTATGAATTGCCCTGGTACATGGTCATCGGCAACCCGGCGGCCGGCAAGAGTACCGCCATCGCCAACTCCGGCCTGCAGTTCCCCTTTGCGGACAAGGGCGGCAAGATCGTCCATGGGGTGGGGGGTACACGCAATTGTGACTGGTTCTTCACCACCGACGGTATCCTGCTCGATACCGCGGGCCGTTACTCGGTGTACGAAGAAGACCGAAATGAATGGTTCAGCTTCCTCGGCCTGCTCAAGCGCTATCGCAAGCAGGCACCGATCAACGGCATCATCATCGCGGTGAGCATCGCAGAGCTGACCGGCAACCGTCCGGAATTCGCCATCAACCTGGCCAAGAACCTGCGCCAGCGCGTGCAGGAGCTGACCGAGAAGCTGGAAGTGTTTGCGCCGGTCTATGTGGTCTTCACCAAGGCCGACCTGATCACCGGCTTCAACGAATTCTTCCTCGACACCGAACGCGGCGAACGCGATCGCGTCTGGGGCGCGACGCTCGCCTATGACCGCAAGCGCAGCGGACAGGAGGTCAGCAGCTTCTTTGACGAGCGCTTCGACGAGCTCTACGCCGGCCTCAAGGAAATGAGCCTGGCCAACATGTCCGTCAAGCGCGGCGAAAACCTGGCACCGGGCGTACTGACCTTCCCGCTGGAGTTCTCGTCCATCAAGGGTGTGCTGCGTTCCTTCGTGACCACGCTGTTCGAGGAGAATCCCTTCCAGTTCAAGCCGGTCTTCCGCGGCTTTTACTTCACCAGCGCGCTGCAGGAAGGCGCGACCGTCAGCGCCTCTTCGCAACGCATCGCCGATCGCTTCGGCCTGACGCTGGAACACAAGCCGCAGCGCGAGATCTTCTCCCAGCACGGTTTCTTCCTGCACAACCTGTTCAAGCAGGTGATCTTCGCGGACAAGCAGCTGGTGGCGCAGTACACCAGCCGCAACAAGATCCGCATGCGCTACGTCACCTTCTTCGCGGCGGTGACCGTATTGGGGGCATTGCTGGGCGGCTGGAGCTGGTCCTACATGGGCAATCGCCAGCTGGTGGCCAATGTGCAGGCCGACATGGACAAGGCCGTCAAGCTGCAGGAAAAGCGCCTGGACCTGCAATCGCGCTTCGAAGCGCTGGAGATCCTGCAGGATCGCATCGAGCAGCTGGATCGCTATCGTTCCAGCCGCCCGATCTCGGTGGGCCTGGGGCTGTACCAGGGCGATCTGCTGGAGCGCAAGCTGCGTGAGGAATACTTTGCCGGCATCAAGGAAATCATGTTGAAGCCGGTGTCCTCCAACATCGAAACCTACCTGATGGAAGTCAACGCCAATTCCGGCAAGCTGGAACCGATGGCCAAGCCGCCACAAGCCGGAGGCGTGACGACGGTGGCCGACAATGCGGCCCAGGCGGCCAACGCCCTGCGCACCTACAAGGACAGCTCGGCCACCAGTGTGGAAGATGCCTACAACGCGCTCAAGACTTACCTGATGCTGTCTGACAAGTCGCGTGCCGAATCCAGCCATCTGAGCGACCAGATCACCCGCTTCTGGCGTGGCTGGCTGGAGACCAACCGCGGCACCATGCCGCGCGAGCAGATGATCCGCAGCGCCGAACGCCTGATCAGCTTCTCGCTGGAGCAGATCAATGATCCGTCCTGGCCGACCGTGGAAAGCAAGCTGACCCTGGTCGACCAGACCCGCGAAAACCTGCGCCGCGTGGTGCGTGGCATGCCGGCGCGTGAACGCGTGTATGCCGATGTGAAGGCACGCGCCGCCACCCGCTTCGCTTCCATGACCGTGGCCCGCATCGTCGGCGACAAGGACAAGGAACTGGTCATGGGCAGCTACGCCATCCCCGGCACCTTCACCCGCGATGCATGGGAGAAGTTCGTGCAGGATGCCTTCAAGGAAGCGGCCAACAAGGAACTGCAGAGCGCCGACTGGGTGCTCAAAACCTCCACCAAGGATGACCTGACGCTGGAAGGCAGTCCCGAGCAGATCCAGAAGGCACTGGTGTCGCAGTACAAGACCGAATATGCACGCGAGTGGCAGAAATTCCTGCAGGGCGTGAGCATCGTCGAACTGCGCAACCTGGACGACGCCACCAATGCCATGAACCGTCTGGGCGACCCGCTGACTTCGCCGCTCAACAAGGTGATCAACACCGTCTACGACGAAACCTCGTGGGACAACCCGTCCCTGGTCGATGCCGGTCTGGCCAACGCCAGCAAGGGCTTCATGGGCTGGTTCAAGGAAACCATCCTGCGCCGCTCGCCGGCCCCGGTACCGACCCAGCTCAATACCGACGGCAGCACCGCCATCCCGATGGGACCGGTGGGGCGCGAATTCGCCGGCGTGGCACGCCTGGTGGTGAGCAAGGACAAGGGCAATTCGCTCATGCGCGGCTACATGGAGAATCTCTCCAAGCTGCGTACCCGCCTGAACACCATCAAGAACCAGGGCGACACCGGCCCCGGTGCCAAGCAGCTGATGCAGCAGACGCTGGAGGGCAACGGCTCGGAACTGTCGGATTCGCTCAAGTTCGTCGATGAAGAAATGCTGCCCGGCCTGAACGACCAGCAGAAGACCACGCTGCGCCCGTTGCTGGTCCGTCCGCTGGTGCAGGGTTTCAATGCACTGGTGCGTCCGACCGAAGGCGAAGTCAACAAGATCTGGCGTGCTCAGGTGTACGAACCGTTCCAGAACAACCTGGCCGCCAAGTATCCGTTCTCGCCCAATTCCAAGATCGAAGCCAACAGCGGCGAGATCGGAACGGTGTTTGGCGAGAACGGTGCGATCTCCAAGTTCGTGACCACGGCCATGGGTCCGCTGGTGGTGCGCCGGGGCGACACGCTGTCGCCGCGCAAGTGGGCCGACATGGGCATCACCCTGTCGCCGGCGATCACCACCAGCTTCGCCGACTGGATCAGCGCCCCGGGCGGTGCTGGTGCGGGTGGCGGCGCTGCGGAGGCGCAGACGGTGTTCCAGATCCAGCCCCAGCCGGCACCGGGCGCTCTGGAATACACCATCGAGATCGATGGCCAGCAACTGCGCTACCGCAACACCCAGGCGCAGTGGACCAACTTCGTGTGGCCCAATCCGCAAGGCGCTCCGGGTGCCAAGGTGACGGCCGTGACCTATGACGGCCGCACGGTGGAAGTGGCCAACCAGCCCGGACGCTTCGGCCTGGAACGCCTGATCAACACGGCCCAGCGCAAGCGCAAGGACAACGGTGCCTTCGAACTGTCGTGGACCAATGACGGCGTGACGGTGGTGGTGAACCTCAAGATCATCAGCAGCGCCGAAGTCTCCGGCAACAGCAACGGTGCCGCCCGCGGCACGGCCGCCCTGCGTGGCCTGAAGCTGCCGGAAACCATCGCTGGCGGCGCACCGGAAGCGCCGGCGCCTGCCCCGGCGCAGGTCCCGACGCCAGCGCCGGCCACTGCGCCCGCTGGCGCTCCGGCAGCGCAAGTGCAATCGCAAACTCAATCCATGACTACAGGGGCTAAGCAATGAGTGCAACCGGCACCCCCATCAAGATCGGCTATTTCGGCAAGATTCCGGCGCGCGGGGATTTCATCAAGGCCACTGACAACGCCGCCCTGATCACGCTGCTGGACAACTGGCTGGCACAGACCATGGAGCTGCTGTCGCGCGATGCGCGCTGGAAGATCATCTACGACGGCGTCAAGCCGCTGCACTTCGTGGTCATGGGACCACGCAGCCGGCGTGCCGTGGCGGGCCACCTGCGTGCCAGCGGCGACCAGTCGCAGCGCCGCTTCCCGTTCATTTCGATGAGCGCCTTCGATATCGAGGATCCGGTCGCTTTCGTCAGCAACAGTCCGCTGATCCTCTCGCGTCTCTGGGCGCGGCTGGAATCGCTCACGCAAGGCGTACTGACGGCACCCGATCCGGCCCAGCCGCTGCAGACCCTGGCCTCAACCACGCTGGAACTGGACATCAACAGCGCCGGCTACACCGCGGCCTTTGCCGACTTCCTGGATCTGCAGACCACGGGCTCGCTGCAACAGATGCTGGCCGAAGCCGGCTTCACCGGCAATCTGCGCCAGTTGTTGCTGGCGCTGGGACTGCTGCTGCAGCCGGTCATGGCCAGCACCTCCAGTCGTCTGGACAAGAACCTGATCCTGCCGCTGCCACGCGACCCGATGTATCGCAGCCTGGTGGCCAGTTTCTGGATGCACCTGATCACGCCCTTCCTCACCCGGGCCGATTTCGAGCTGGCGCTGTTCCTGACGCGGCTGGATGATCAGCCGGCCATGTTCCTCGGTTTTTCGGGCGCTTCGCCGCGCACCTTGCATTCGGTGATGGACATCCAGGCCGGTGCCGAGCACAACATCCCCTTCGACGATGCCGACTGGGTGGAAGAACATGTGGGCAGCGACTACGGCATCCAGAAACTGTCCAGCTACCTGGCCCATCCCGACCTCTCGCTGACCTCGGCCCTCGCCTCATTCCGCGAAGCTTTCATCGGAGCCTGAATCTTGAAGACGAACATTCTTTCCCAAACCCGCCGGCTGACATTGTTGAGCGCGGCCTGGCTCGCCTGCTCAGTCGTTCATGCACAGAACGTTGCGCCGCCGGTCGCCACGCCCGCACCGGGCCAGGTACTGGTGACCGGCACCGTCCCCGATGAAGCCAGCAAGGCGGCCGCGCTGGCGCGACTACGCGAAGTCTATGGGGCCGACCGCGTGGTCGACCAGATTGCGGTCGGCCAGGTGGTGCTGCCGGCCAACTGGAACAATCACGTGCAGAAGCTGATTTCGCCCAACCTCAAGGCCGTCAGCCGTGGCCAGCTGAAGATCGATGGCACCAGCGTCAGCATTTCGGGCGAAGTGTCCAATGAGGCGCAGCGTCAGCAGATCGCCAGCGACATGGCCAGCAGCCTCAATTCTTCCTATACCGTGAACAACGGCTTGCGGGTTTCCACTTCGGAACAGGGTCTGCTGGACAACGCCCTGGCCAACCGGGTGGTGGCCTTCGAAAGCGGACAGGCCACCCTGACGCCCGAAGGCAAACGCATCCTCGATGAGATCGCTGCGACCATGCTCAAGCTCAAGGGCCGGCACGTGGAAATCATCGGCAACACCGACAATGAAGGCCTGCGCGCCAGCAACATTTCGCTGTCGCTGGCACGGGCTGATGCGGTCAAGGCCTACCTGAGTGCCAAGGGGGTCGATGAAAGTCTGCTGACGACCTCGGGCCAGGGTCCGGATCGTCCGGTCGCTTCCAACAATACGGCTGAAGGGCGTGCCAAGAATCGACGGATCGAATTCCGTATTGCCAAGTAAGACAAGACGCGGGCGAATCTCGCCCGGCATGAAAAAAAGGAACCGCTTGTTTTGCGGTTCCTTTTTTCTTTGGGCGCGTCGCCAGGCGATGTTCAGTCCTGTGGCGGCGGTTGCAATCCCAGCAGTTCTTCAACGTGGGACAGTGCGGCGTTGTCCTTGATGACGGTTTTGAGCCAAGCGTGCAAGGGCATCTCACCCCATTGTGCGGCCTTGTCGGCCAGGTGCGCGACCGGGCTGTGGGGCTCGGTGCGGCGGAAGAACTCTGCCACGGCGCGCAGTTGGGCAATGGCTTCGGCACGCGTGCGGATCGGTCCCTGATGCTGGACCGGCGCTGCAACAGGGCTGCCCTGCTCACTCAATTGCGCGGCCACGGCCGCCGTATTTTCATCGGCCACGGCGATCTCTGCAGGAGCTACCGAACGCAGGCCGGTATCTGCTGCGAAGCGGGCGATGGTGTCGTGCACCAGGGTGATCGCTTCGCGGGCGGAGGAGAAGCCGGGACCATCGACACCGAGGCGCTGATCCACGGATTTTTCCAGTTGTTCCAGGCATTGCAGGCAGTACTGGGTATCGGCCAGCATGGCTTCATAGAAGGCATGTGAGCTGCGCTTGCGGGCCGATTCCATGACGGCCAGCTTGACGCCCTCTTCCGGCTGGCCGCCTTCGTTGGCGATCCGTTCAGCATTGGCCGCGCGGGTGCGGGCGGCGTCGAAGTCGAGCAGGGAGAAGGCGCTGCCGCGGCCTTCGGTCAGGGGGATTTCGCGCGACATCTGCACCGAGCGCGACAGCAGCCAGGTCAGGTTACCGACACGGCGGTCGTGGTCGCCGTCTTCCGACAGCGGATAGAGATGATCCCAGAACTGGTCGAACAGCCCGGCCACGAGCAGGAACCCATCCCCCAGACCACGCAGGCCGCGCGTCTTGCAGGCGGCTTCGCTGTACCAGACGGCCAGGCGCAAGTCCTTGCTGCGGGTTTCGATGAGCTGGGCGCAGCGCTGCTCGACGAAGATCCAGTCGGCTTCCTTGATGTCGGTGACCCATTCGCCCTGGTCCAGGGTCGGATCATCAAAGCGGCGCGCCTCGGCAATGGCGTCCAGGTCGGCGGTGAAGGAGAGGTCTTCGCCACCGGGATGGTTGTCATTGATGGGCTTGAGCAGCGGGTCGACGGCAGAGGTGGGTGGCTTGACGCCGAGCAAGGATTTCAGGGTGGGCAGTTTCATGGTCGATGCGATCCCGATCAGTTATTTTCTTGTCATGATGATCCCCGTTGTTTCAGCATGCGCGTGCTGGAAGTGACGGGCCTTGGAGGGGGTTGGACAAGGGTTGGGGGCGGGTGTTCGCGATTGCAGAAGAATAAGGGTGAATAAATGCAGTTCAACTTCTTGCGACCATTACTGGCTGGACTCACTGGAAAGAATTTTCCGGGAATCTTGGATAGTCACTGCTGCGTAACGCAGCGGAAAGTGGCACCGAACCGAATTGGCTTGAATCCCTGCTCCTGGAATAACTTGTCAACTTTCTCATCGACGCCATCGGGACGTCTTCCCGTGCGCGCCATTGTCATTGCTGGCACTGAGCTGCTGGCTTGAGCGCCACGCACGACTTTGAGATCACCAGCAGCGGGTCCTGCAGGGTCGAGCTTTGAGGAGTGTGCATAGTAATTATCGTCATACCAATCTCGTACCCACTCCAATCCACTCTTGGCGAAATCACCCAGCCCCGACGAATTCGCGGGTTCGCTTCCTACGGGCACAGGGAAAAATGGATCCTGACTGATCGCCTCTGCCTGTTCATGAGAAATTACATTCACCCCGTTTCGGAAGCTGCCATCATTTGTGGCGAAGATATAGAACTTGCCACCATCCCGAGCGGCATATTCCCACTGAGCTTCGGTCGGCAAGTTCATCTTTTGTCCCAGTTTCTCTCCCAGCCACGCGCAGTAATCTTGCGCTTCCTTCCAGAGGACCATGGCTGGAAAGCGTCCGCTATCCGGAAGACGAGCGATTCTCTCCGAAGTGGCATCGGCCTCGCGGTCATTTACCTTGCGCCGGTTGTTCTGGCTTGCAAACACGTTGTACTCATCATTGCTGACCTTCCATTTGAGCATGGAGAAATCTGAGAGCCGTACCTCATGCAAGGGCTGCGCATTGGCTTCTCCTGTGTATGGGAGCCTCTCGGATGAGTGCCGCTCACCGAAATCCCCCATCAGGAAATCGCCGCCTTTCACTGGCAGCAGATTGTTGCGGCTAGTTTCGACAAGCCGCGCCACGGTATCATCCTTTGCAGTGGAGTCATCGCCGTGGCAGCCTGTGATACCCAGTGAGATGATGCAAGTCAGCATCAATATGCGCATAGAAATCATCACCACACGACCTTCTGTCTTTCCTTCATACATTTCAGTAACCATCTTGTTGGAGACTACTGGGAGAGCTCTATAGGGAGCGGCTTTCGGCATCGATGTCCGGAGGCCACTTGGGTAACGGAGCGAATCGCATGGCAACGTAGTGAGACAGGCCCAACGGCAGCCAGATCCAGAAAAACCAGATCGTCAGGAAAATGATCGGATAGTCCAGCCACCGCATCTTGCTGCGGAAGCGCCGGCCCTCCTCGGTTGGGGAAAGGTAAGGCATGAAATGAAACAGGCTCTTGACGAAGCCGACACTCTGCTCCCGTGTCATCAGCACTGGAATACGGGACGGGCCGTAGGCCATGAACCGGCGGGCATAGGACCACAATTGATACAGGGTCTCGACACCAACGTCATTACCCTTGAGTGAAATACGGTCAATGACCGCGTTGGTTGCTGGTTTACAGATCACCAGCACCAACTCATGCCGAACGGAGTAAGTCTTCCCGGTAAATACTGAAGACTTGGCAATCTCCGCCTCGATCTGATCCCAGTCATAGATCTTGATTTCCGTTCGCCAGCGCTTAAGACGTTGCAATGACGCCGTATATTCGTAGATGTATATTTTTCTGGTGTTCCGATTGAACCGGATCGGGGTGTCTCTCGGAAGCCGACAGTCGTGCAGAGCGAATACGCCCGCTGCCACGATACCGCCAACCAGCATGACGCAAAAAATAAGTCCAAGCACTGGAATGAGGTTGAAATAAACATCCCTCAACTTAATAAGAAGAGGGATAAATACGCCAATAACACTCAGAAGAAACAATCCTCCTACTAAGATACCTAGTCCCCTGATGACAGACGATGTGCGTGAAATTTCCAGGTAATTTTCATCGACGTGATTCAGATCCTCATCAAGGAGCGGACTATCCAAGCGCACATCAAGATCTATTCCCGACTCGCGCGCAGCGAGGTCCTCGTACCAAAGAGGATTTTTCGGAGTAAATCGGCTTGTATTACTTATCGTCACATTTCCTCCGCTCAAATCTGCGAGCAAATCAACATCGATGATTTCGCTACCTGTATGGTGCTGGCAAACAAGCATTGCTATTTTCGCAACGATCCGCAGGCGCGCTGTGCCGTGAGAGATATCTCGATTTGTTCTAGCCGGTGAAAAGGCCCGCAGGAATCAGTTCACGAGAAATCCATTCCCAATTCACATTGCGGCCCTGACTGGAGGGCATCAGCTCGCCTTGTTTGGCCTCTATCCGATAATCCACAGAATCGGCTACCAACCAAAAACCATCCAGGGGACAGCGCTCTCCAGTTCTCGCCCGCATCCTGGATACAAGCAGACTTTCGTTCTGCTCGCTTGAGCATTTCTCACTTATTTTCTCGACAGCATCTTTGAGCGCAATAAAGAAATCCCATGTTCCAAAATCTCTATCGGTAAAGGGTGTGATATCCATCATGTAGAGCTGAAGATACCGTTGCGAAAAATAAGAAACTTCGTGCAATAACGCGCCAGTTTTATCGTGCATCCGCACTGTTGAATATCCGGGAATGGCACTGCCGTCCCTTCTCTCCGCCGGGACAATCTCGAATTTCAGCCCATCGCGCAGATCTTCAAAACGTGCATCTGAAAGGTGGCGGAACAACGTGTATTCGGTGCCGTCCGGAAGTCTGAAGAGCAAGATCCGGTCCGCTGTCCAATATAGGCAATAACGCTTGCCATCGACTTCAGTAAAGCTTCCTCGAACCGGAAGGGTGAACCTTGCCATGATCTCAAGCTCAGGCGTCACTCTCGGCTTTTCTGGATAACGCCAGAGCCCGGTTGCTGGGTCGAAATCGATAATGTCATCCCCGGTCACATGATCAAAGACCAGCATCTTCATTTCCTTCATCTGCTCATCCGGGTTTGCGGCGACCTTCGCGGTTTTTGAGAGCGCGTACCTCGTTGAGGAAAGCGGTCATTCCATTGACTCTTGATCTTCCGGGAATAGCTCATGTGGAATGATGTCTTCAGATAACCACTCCCAAGTCACCTCCCTATCGAATGAGCGTGGCATGGGAGACCCTGCTTCAACATATTCTTTATCGTCGACCAAATCCGCGACTAACCAATAACCAGTTTGCGGACACGCCACTCCTGACTTGATGCGAATCCGACTGGTATCAACATCAGCTATTTTTTCTGCGGATATACACATTCCAGATATCTTTTCAATTCCGTTCTTCAGGCTGACAAAAAAATCCCACGAGGCTAGATTTCTATCGGTGAACGGAGTGACGTCGGCGAGATAGAGTTGCAGATAATAATTTGAATTGTAGGTAATCGTATGAAGCAAGCCTCCATCCTCGTCTCGCAAAAACATGGTTGAGTATCCGGGCACAAGACTGCCGTCATTCTTTTGCGCCGGGACCAGATCCAATTGCAGGCCGTCTCGCAAATCCTCAAACAGGGCTCCAGCCAGATGGCGGAAAAGTGCAAATTGCTTGTTGTCCGGCGTGACAAACATCAATACACGATCTGCTGTCCAATAGGCGTAGAAGCGCTCGCCTTCTACTACAATGTACGAACCCATTATGGGTAGAGCGAAGTGAGCAATGAGATCTATGTCACTGCCTCTCCAAGGAGTATCAACGTACCGCCACAGTCCGGTAGTCGGTTCAAAATCAATGACGTCTCTGCTGGTGTGGTGCTGGCAAATCAGCATAAGCGTGATCTTGAGCCACTACGTTGAATCCTGCCGCGGCTACAATCAGGCATGACAGGTTATAAGAAGAATTCTGAAGGAACAATATCAACCGATAGCCATTCCCAGACCACATCCCGCCCGAGCGAGGTCGGCATGGGCTTTCCTTCTTCAATTCTTTTCTTATCGTCGAATAAGTCCGCGACAAGCCAAAATCCTGTCCTGGGGCAGGTTGCTCCTGTGGGTGCACGAATACGATCCAGGTCCGGACCGATCAGCTCAGGATTTTCTACGCACTTGCTGGCAATTTCTTCTACGCCACGCATCAACCCCACGAAGAAGTCCCATGTTCCGAGATCGCGATCAACTGATGCAGTGAAATCTCCGAGATAGAGATCGACGAAGAACTGAGCGTGATAGGAGACCTCATGCAGTATCTCGTCACGACTGTTGAGCAGGCGAAAGGTCGAATAGCCTGGAACTGCAGACCCATCCTTCTTTTCGGTGGTCACCAACTCCATATGCAGTCCATCCCTTAGATCTTCAAAAAGAGCCTTTTTCAAGTAACGAAAGAGCTTATATTCCTTATTCTCGGGTGTGACAAATTTCAAAATTCGATCTGCTGTCCAATAAAGGTAATAGCGTTTTCCATCCACCTCGGTGTAGCTACCACGGATTGGCTCGACCACGAATCCCATAATCGACGTATCTGTACCGCCTCGAGATGTCTCTGCGTAATGCCATAGGTAAGTGCGGGGAGACAGCTCAATCACATCGCCAGCGGTATGGTGGAGGTACAGCAGCATGATTCAGTTCTCTTTGCCTTCCGGACGCGTTTGACCATGAAATAGGATCTCACGATCCGATGGATGCTTGCGGCTACCCTTCATTTTCATCCAGGAAAAGTTCTCGAGGAACGATATCCAAAGATATCCATTCCCATGCCACATCACGTCCCAACGATAGAGGCATGATGTCTCCTTGCTTGCATTCGATTTTGTCATCGACAAGATCTGCGACAAGCCAGAATCCACTTTCCGGGCAGGTTTGGCCAGACTTTGACCTGATGCGTACGACATCCGCTATTGTCCCTGGACACGGTACGCACTTCTTCCTGATTTTTTCCACGCCGTCCTTGAGCGCCACAAAAAAATCCCAAGTCGATAGAGTCCGGTCGGTGAATGGGGTCAGGTCGCTCATGTATAGATCCAGATAGTATCGTGAGTTGTACGATACTTCATGGAGGATACGACCATCCTTGTCTGCTAGACGAACCGTAGAGTACCCTTGCTTCTCGCTCCCATCATTGTTCTGCGTAGGTGCGATAACTATCTGCAAGCCATTGCTCAAATCTTCGAAGAGCGCTTCTTTGAGATGTCGAAACAATGGATATGTCTTGATGTCCGGCGTTATCAAATTCAATATGCGATCTGCCGTCCAATAGAGGTAGTAGCGTTTTTCATTTACCTCTGTGTAGCTTCCTCGAACGGGCAGCGAAAATCGGGCCAGAATTTCCAGATCGGAGGTTCGTTGCTCTTCTTCCGGGTATCGCCAGAGTCCATTTTCTGGCGCAAAATCGATGATTTCGCTACCTGTGTAGTGCTGATAAACAAGCATTGCCATTTTCCTCAACGATCCGCACCTGCGATGCACAGTGAGATGATGCGAGTCAGCATCAATATGCGCATAGAAATCAACGCCACACGACTTTCTGTCTTTCCTTCATACATTTCATTAACCATCAAACCATACCAGCACCAGCGCCAAACAATAGTCCGGCCAACGCATCTTTTCCCGGTATAGCCTGCCTTCATAGGTAGGCGAGAGATATGGCATATAGCTGAACAGGCTGTTCACGAATCCTACTTCCTGTTGCTTTACATGCAGCATGGGCAGGCTGCGGGTACCATCCGCCATGAATCGACGAAGGTAAGACCAGCGCTCATAGAGCGTCAGACCGGTAACGTCATTTCTCTTCAAGGCAATGCGGTCGATGACCTCATGCGTTCCCGGCTTGCATATGACCAGATGCAGCTCATACCGAACGATGTACGCTTTGCCAGAAAACCCTGAAAACTTGGCAATTTCCGCCTCTACGCAGCTCCAGTCGTAGACCTTGACTTCCTTATGCCAACGTTTGAATGAAGAAAGCGAAGCGATGTATTCATAGGAATAGATCTTCTGCGTCCTGCGATTAAACCGGACAGGGGTATCTGCAGGTAGCCGACAATCGTAGATGATGAGAAAAAATGCTAGTACGGAAGTGCCCAGCAACATCAAGATGGCAAATACACCCAACACAGGAATGAGGGTAAAAAACTGCAGCCCAATGGTGCCGATCAGGGGAAAAATAACTGCGCCGACAAACAAAAAGAATATCAAGCCTATGAAGAGTCCGCCTCCGCGCAATACCGACGATGTACGTGAAATTTCTACATAATTATTATCGACATGGTTGAGATCTTCATCCAGAAGCGGACTATCCAGATTTTCTTCGAAGTTTATCTCCGATGCCCGAGGGGCCAGATCCTCGTACCAGAGGGAATTCGGTGGATTAAACCGCGATGTACTCATGAAAGAATTTTCTGTTTCTCACGCCGACTCTCTTCATCCACTTCTGCAGGCCAACACGGCTCTGGAGCAGACTTCATTGCAACGTAATGGCAAAGCCCAAGAGGCAGCCAGATCCAGAAGAACCACATCATGACCAGCGCCAGCAGCCAGTCGACTGCCCCCATGCGGTTGCGAAACTGGGAGCCTTCCGTCGACGGGTCGAAATAGGGCATATACGAAAACAGGCTGCGACGCAGAGTTACACCTTGGTGCCGCGGCTGGACTTTCGGTAAATTGACGGTCCCCTCGGCCATATAGCGACGAATGTAACCCCAAAGCACCTCCAAGCCGCGTACGGTCATGTCGTTCCCTTTAGCGTGAGGCGATCAACCACTTGATTGGTGCCGGGTTGACAGGTCACAAGAACCAGCGCATAGCGGACGACATAGGCTTTTCCGTTGTAACCGGACTGCTTGGTAATCTCGGCCTGCACGTCCTGCCAGGAAAATATCTTTAGTTTCGACCGACGGGGTGGGAACGGCATCAAGGGGTGGGAACGGCATCAAGCGAATTGGATAATCATAGGCATAGACCTTGCATTTATCGCGGTCGAAACGTACCGGCATATCACGCGGAATGCTGCAGTCCAGAATCATACTGAAAATGGCACATGTCATTCCCAAAGCAAGCAAACTCCAACTAATGATGGGAAAGATCAGCGCGTCATCTGGCCCGATGCTCGCCGCTACCAGGTGCATCACTACCCAAGAGAAGAACACAAGCATCACGGTGCCCACCATCAGCAAACCGCGCCGGATCACAATGCCCGCGCGCGACACTTCCAGATAGCTTTCGCTGATTGCATTGATGTCGTCTGCGAGCGTAGGGGACTCTAGATTTCGACCGAAGTCTGCCTGATGGTCGGGTAAATCCTCGTACCAATGTTGATTGATCGGATTAAAACGGGACGGGGTGCTGCTCATCTACAAATCCTCATTCACAACTGTTCCTCTCTGGCTGGACATTTCTTCGCCGTCTAACCGGTCAATCAGGACTCAGCAGATTCCGAAACAGGTATCTACTGAACCTCAGTTGTCCAAAGAACGATGGCTCAATTTTTTCCAACGGCCCCATCAATCCAAGCGTTCCGGCCAACTTGGCTCTGGAGCACACCTCATTGCAACGTAGTAGCACAGCCCTAACGGCAGCCAAATCCAGAAGAACCAGATCATCAGAAACGCAAGAATCAACTCTACCGCGCCCATACGACTACGATAGAACCGCCCTTCTTCTCCCGGAGCGAGATAGGGCATGTAGAAGAACAGGCTATTCAACAAGGAAATCCGCCGCTCACGCACATGTAGCGTCGGCAGATTGGATGGGCCTTGCTCCATGTACCTTCGCACATAGGACCAGATAGACTGCAAGCCTTGGGTTGCAATGTCGTTGCCTCTGAGGGTGATCCGCTCAAGCACCTCCGTGGTTCCTGGTCGGCAAACTACCAACACCAAGGCGTATCTCACCATATAGACCTTGCCGTTGAATCCGGCCTGTTTGGTCAACTCGGCCTCGATGTCCGTCCAGTCGAAAGTCTTCAGCAGAAGTTTTCGGTGTGCGAAAGGATTGAGACTGAGGCTGAAATCCTGTACGTGAATCTTTCCAGCACGACGGTCAAAACGTACAGGAAGATCACGTGGAATTCGACAGTCCAGCCAGATCAGGAACAGGCTGTAGCCGGCGAGGGCGAGGTTCTGAATCGTCAAGATCGTTATCACCAATACAGATCTGGGAGGCGTGAAGATAGACGTGAAGACATGTGGCGCGAACCAGCACAGTATCAGCAAGACCGCCATTCCGATGAAAATGAAGCCACCACGCAAGATGGAAGATGCACGAGAGATCTCAAGTTTACTTTGATCGACACCGATCACATCCTCTTGCAGAGCCATGACGGCAACTTCTTCCTCAGCCAGCGCCGCTCGGGCCGGGAGGTCCTCATACCAGAGGGAATTGGGTGGATTAAAACGCGACGTACCCCTGGCCATTAAAGCTCCTCGTTGACTACCGTACCCGTCAGACACGACATGTCGCTGCTATCGGGCCAATAATTGACCTTCAAGCTGATTTCCGAAAACTCGCGTGAATCAATGGAAGCAAATGCGCGCTCAATTGCAACGGCCACATTGCCCTTTTCATCAAAAGTATATGTCCGTACATAGGGGTCGACGGTGGGCCAAGATATATCAGATTGCTTCAAAGGCTTGGTAGCGTTGGCAGTCAAGGGCCATGGTGGATTACCGTATTTATCTCGGTAGAGCCGCACATTTCCATATTTCTTATGCTTCGCATACCACTCCCACTCGTAGGCTGAATTCTCTTGGTCGAACATGCCAAAGCTGATTTTCAGGCGCACATTGTCAGAGAGATGACCGTCAAAGTCCAGCGCGCCGCTGAGCCGATTGACCATACTGCGTGTACCCATTTCTATCCGCAGACCCGCAATAATGGCGTTGAGTTCGGCCATTTCCTCGATCATCTGAGCATCGGTCCAGAGCCCCTTCTGATTTCTGTTCTCTCCGAAATAGCAGCGGTCAGCCCACATCTCGGCCTGGGTGGATTCGGAGTTCATCGCATACCATGTTGCAGCGATTCCCAAACCCACAAGGACCAACGCAACACCTATGGGGCCAAAGAGCGTACTGCTCCCTATGACCGCTGCAGTACCACTGGCCACTGCAGAACCAACAAACATCATCGATGCCACCAAATAGAAATCGCTAGCGGTCTTATCGCCATGCTTTCCTGCTCGCTGGGAAGAGGAAAAGGACTGAATCGCGTCCACGATCCCCGATATCGCCCCCATCAAACCTGCGGCAACGAAGAGGCGTCGGCCAAGCATATCCTTCCCTACGATCTTAAACACTGTCCCGGCCGTCTCCGTAGTTGCCGCGAGTACCCCGATACCGGCGGAGATTAACGACAACTGTGCCTCATCACCATCTGCTCCGAGCTTTTCCTTCACCTCCTTTAGGGCCCCCTTGAATGCCCAGGCCTGGAAGACTACCGCGCCGCCCGCCAGTAATGGCTCTTGCAACTGGCTACCAACTCGCAGCCCTTTACTCATTAGACTGCGCGTAAACTCGCTGGCCTGAGAGAGGCTCATGTCCACTCGGCGCCCCAGCCCACCGAGCTCACGAGTGGCAGTTTGGCTGATAATCACGCTAGATATCACCACTGACCGAATCACATTGTTAACAGCGGTCGTCCCTTCCTTCTTTACTTTCTCCAGCATGGCATTAATGGTAGCCGCCTTCTCGAAAGTCCAGAGCGTGACCTCGACCAAGGTATCACGTACTCTGGCGTTATTGATACTCATCAAGCCCGCCAGCACTAGCGATCCGACCTCCTTGCGAGCCTTTCCTGCTGCTTGAAAGGCAAGATCGGACAACAAGCGCTGATACTCCCGCACCGTCATCTGGACTTTGATGAAGATGGGTTCTACATCGTTGTACAGTATGATCGCCGCCTGAGTTGCTCGATGCGCAATCAACGCGGCCTGAGGGTTGATCTTGGATTCAAGGCGGCCGACCGAAGCGGAAATAGCCAACATAATCTGAGTCAGCGATTGCTTGATCCCTCCGCTAACTTCCCTAATTTTCTTTTGAACGCCTTCGCCCTGCTCTGAAGCAACCAGATTTTTACTGATGTCATACAGCTTATCGCCTTTGTTGACTTCACCATCCGCTGGTACCAGATAGGCAATGAGATCCATTCGTTTACCGAACAACGCTGGCCAGATGGGTGTATTCGGATCATCGACCTTCGCATTGATCCAGGCCTCCCAGACCGATTGTGTGTAGGTATCTTCGCCTGCGCCGCCGGCCAACGCAGGCGCATATGCCTGTACCAGCGCCACGTAATCACTACTGTAGCGAGTCCGATAATCCTTAAGATGATCCAGCCATGCACTATCCTTGGCCCATAAAGACCAGTCATGTGCGTGCTCCTTAATCTCCTCTGAATATTTTTTCATCGCCTCCTGGTAACGCGCGTCGAATGCACTGCGTTTGGCCTCACTATAGCGTTTGGCGATCTTGGACCAAGCGGCTGCGGCGTCTTGCTCTGCACGCTCTTTGCGGCTAGTGGTGTAGGTCGTTCCAACCCCACCCACCCCCAACGCAGGATCAAGCTGGTTGATTGTCACGGTTTGCACATCTGGCAGATTTTTCTTCTTCTCCTCCACCGTACGTGCAGCTAATGCAGCCTTTTCAAAGTAAGCCTTCAGTCCCAAGATAGACTTAGATATCACAAGAGGCCGCATTACCAAGTCGGTGTAGTTCTGCCGAAACTGAATGAAGTGCAGTCGAGCCGAATTAAGCTCTTGCACGATGCCCACCGGATCAGCCAAGACCACAGCTGCAGTCTTCCGTGCCGCACCGAACTGCTTGAGCGTTTTCTGGGAGTATGCCTTGACGTAACTACCGAGTGCAGCAAGTTGACCAGCTCGCGGGAAGTTTCCGTGGAGGCTTTCCCACATGAAGTTCTGATCTACCGTCTTTTCTACCATCCAAACCTTAGCGGGATAGGTCAGACGTAGCCTGTATTCTTTATCGTCTAGTGCGTATTCTTCCGCAAAGTTGTGAAGCTCGGCAGCCGTTTCGCTGACTTCAAGTGCGTGCTTGTGCTGCGCCGGGTTAGCGGCTAGAGCCGTGCAATCAACGTGCTGCATACGGGTGTCGGGCTTGGCCTCGAAAGCATCACGCACCTCTTTCCGCCACACAACGTCAGCAAACCCGATCCATACTTTTTTATAACGTTCTGGGATATTGATGAAACTCGCGGGGATATTGTGGCCGTCCCGCTTGCACGCCTCAGTCAAGGGACGATCGGCCTTTGCGTCCGGATCATCCGGATTCTTCATCAAACGCAGATAGCCGTCCTCAGTCACCGCATACGTTTGCCAGTGGCCTCTCACTCCTAGATAAACATGAACATACCCTTTGCGTAGCACCCGCAGGGTGTATCGGTTTCCTTTTAGCGGTTGCGCAGAGAACTTTTCCATCTGCGGCAATGAAAGCAGATTGGTGTTCAATGTGGTGACGTAGGCCGGCTTGACCGCATAGCGTAATGGCAGAATCGGATAGCCAGTACGCTGGCAAAAACTGCATTGACCGTTGCTGCCGAGAGCGCATTTCTGGGCGCTATCGGCATTGGCGCGCATCTTAGCTGCACCGGTGGCTGATTTAACTTGAGTGACGTCAGTGTCCATCAGAATCTCCAAATAACGTTGGACCGGCCTCGCGTGTGGCGGCGATCTCTTCCAGTGTGTCGTCAGTCAGCCTGCACATCAGTTCACTCAAGGTCCGCTCTCCTTGCAGCGCCTGCCTGATAGCATTCGCTGCAGCGGGATGGCTTGTCCAAGCGGGTGAAAACGAAAAATCATTGAGCGCGAAGAACACCAGATCTTCTGTACGCTGCAATCCCAGCGCAGCGGCCCGCTGCAGGGATGCGTCGATGGTAGTTTCGGGGTAGACAGGCAACGTGTGACCAGCATCCGCCATCGCCACCGCGACCACTCGTGCATTCGCTACCCTCTGCTGCGCCTCCCAGTGGCGCTGGCTGAGGTGATCCTTGCCTGGGACGCCATCGGCCAAATCACTGGCAGCGAGACTCCGGAGCTCTCCTTTCATATCGAGCCACATCCAGTGACTGATCGGCCCAATCCAGCGCCGCAGAAAACTCTCACGTCCCGCATCAACAACCAGCGAAAGACGATGAGGCTCAAACAAAGGCAGCACGCGACGGCATCCACGCGTCAGGTCGAATAACTCGCACGCGGGAGCCAAATGTTTGGCGACTTGATGAGCAGAACTTTCTGAGACCAGCCATCCACAGACATAACTGCCGTTGATACTATCGCGCCGATACCAAGCATGAGCAATACTCAAGTCCAGCAGCGCGTCGTCTGGGTACCCGCGATCACCAGGCGAATACAAGGTCACCAAGGCGGGGCAAATCGCTGGGTCGTGAGCAAAGTCGGCACGCGGCACCAAAACAGCCTCTGCCGGGATATCGCGTTTCTTCAGCCGCGTGATATGCAATTCATCGTCGTCAGCGCAAGGGTGATTCCCATCAAGCAGCAAGTGGACATAGCTCCCCGGATTGACTTCGCGCAATTGAAACAAGACGGCACGCAATTGTTCATTAATTTGTATTTGGCTCATGATGAGATTCGTCTTCCACCATTCATCGGATTCGAGCACCGTCAGGCACCAGTCTTATACTCACAATCAGCCAACGGTCCAGGTACCGGCAAACTTGCACTGGAGCCAGAGCTCGCCGGTCCCGTCAACTCCTTGGCACTAGCCCTGAACTCCATCGCCCCCGGCCCATGCACCTCGATGTTGCCGCCCTCGAGTTTCAGCCACGCGCCCTGCGCACTGAACTGCACATGCTGCTTGCCCGTGATCTGCACGTCCTGCCCCACGCTGGCCACCGTCACCTGCTTCGCCGCCGTCATGAGCGTCTTGCCCGACTGGCTCTGCACGCTGACCTTGCCCGATGCAGCATGTAGCGCCATGCCGGCATCCTGAACCGGCTTGCTGGCATCACCGACTTTGCCGTAAGTGAAAAGACTGATCCCTGCCTTGGCCAGATGATGCAGATTGCCCTGGGCAATCTGGTTGATGTCCTTGCCCGCCGTGACGCTGCTGGTCACCCCGGCTGCCAGAATCGCGCTGGCCGGTGTTGCCGCCGCGATGCCGGCCGGACTGGAGAGCTGCAACTGCGGCGCGCTGAAGGCGGTCGCGCCAGTTGTGCTTGCTTCGCTGCCCTCACCACCGCTGCCATTGCCCGATGAAGCCGTGGCACTCGCCTTGAGCACCTCGACCGACTCCGCCAGCGATTCCACCGCGGGCAACTTGCCTGCTTCCGTCTCGCCCTCGAATTTGGCATTGTGCTTCTGCGCGGTCTCCGCCAATTGCTTCTGCTTATCGACGCTGTCCGCCAGCTGCGAAAGCGCACCCCGCACATCCAGCTGCGCCCCCGAACTCTTCTCCGTCGACAGCAGCAATCCCTGACCGCCGCGCACGGCCGCACTGTAGCGGGTCTTCAGCTCGAAGCCCTGACCAGTGGTGGCCAAGCGCTGATTGTCGGTCTGCTGGCGCAGCAGACCAAGATTCAGTTCGCTGGCACCGTCATGGCCATCCGCATGCTGCTGCAGCGAGGCGCGCGACTGGCCGGGGGTATCGTCAAACACCAATTGGTTGTACGCGCCACCGCCGCTCTGGCTGGCACCCAATGCCTGTGTCTTGATACCGGAGAGCACCGCCGCATGCTGGTGCCCGTCCGTATCGCCAGGGAACCACGCCGGTGCATTGCCGGTGGCCGCACCTGCACCCTGCCCGGCCTGGTTGCCCTGGGCATTGTCCTGCCCGCGACCGTTGTACAGCGTGCCGATGACCACCGGACGGTCGATGTCGCCTTCGATGAAGTCGATCAGGACTTCCTGCCCCACGCGCGGCACCGCCTGCCCCCCCCAATTGGCGCCCGCCGTCGGCGCAATACCCGCCAGCACCCGAACCCAGGTGCCAGATTGTTCATTGGCTGGCGCGCCAACGTGACCTTCCGGTGCCGGAGAACTCAAGCCGCTGTGGCTGCGCTCGCCGCGCTGCCAATGGAATTGCACACGGATCCGGTTATCGCGGTCAGTATGGACCGCCTGTCCCTGCGCGCCGACCACCACGGCCGTCTGCTGGCCGCTCGCCACCGGCTTGGGATGCAGACGCTTGCCCTCAGCATCCGTCAGCAGGGGACGATACGGAATCTTGATGCGGATCGCCTCGAAACGATTGCGGTAAACCGGCCGTGCAACGCCGCGCGCAGGCTGCAAGGCGGCATCGAGCAGACTACCCGCAGCCGCGCCCTCGTCCAGTGCGGCTTCGCCCAGCAGACGCATCGCCTCCGCCGTGAGATCCGCGTTCAGATTGTTGTGTGCCTGGTGAACCACCCGCAGCAGCGCGAACTCGTCATCCGCGCCACCGATATGGTCGTAGTGACCAGTGAGGGTAAAGCTGGTCGCGGGCCTGAGACTGCGCACCGTGCCCGTGCCGGTGAAGATTTCATTGCGCGCCTCGATGGCCTGCATCTGATTGCGCGCCTGGCGTTCGGCCTGCGCACGGTTCTCGTTGGCGTAGACGCCGGGCGCATCGCGCAGGGTCAATACCAGACCGCCCGGTGTTTCGCCCTGGCTGGCGTGGGCATCATCGCCACCGGTACTGCTCATGCTGCTGGCCTCTCGTACAGCGGCCTGGCGGTAGTCCCAGGTCAGGATCTCGACCGCATTGCTCTGCCAGCGGCGCACGCTGCGCCAGCGGTCAATACTGTCCTGCGACATCACCGCTCCCGGCTGGCTGAAGGCAATCTGGTCACGTGCATTGGGCTTGAAGCTGCCGTTGTGGTCAGCGATGACCACAGTGTGCGTTCCCAGGCTGGCGCTGCTCGGGTCGCCGGTGTGCTCGATGTAGTAGAACAGGCCTTCCTCGGCCAGCAGGCGTTCGACGAAAGCGAGATCGGTCTCCTGGTACTGCGTCGCCAGACTGCGCCTGGGGTAGACCGAGGCATCCTGCAAGTCCAGTCGCCAGGCGGGCTGCAGCTTGCCTTGTCCCTGGTAGTCACGGAAGACGGATTCGATGATGTCCGGCACCGTCATGTCCTGGAATACTGCACTGTCGCGCCGATGCCGCAGGAAGGCCAGCCACGGCTCGATGGTCAGCAGGTAACGTGCCATGCCGCCATTCGCCCCTTCCATCCGGCAGTCGGTGACGTGGCCATGGAAGGCGCGCGGCACACCATCGGTATCCAGCTCAACCAGCACCGGCTGCCCCAGCAGCTTGCGCAGGGAAATGCCGGCGTTCAGGCTGAGGCAGGAGAGCTGCAGGCGATAACCGGCGATGTCCGCCTTGCCATCCATCGCGCCGCGCTCCTCCTGGAACGCACTGATCTGCTCGACGGCCTGCAATTTCTCGGCCATCAGCGTCTCAGCGCCCAGCTCCGCTCCTGCGGCCATGTACAGCCGCATCACCCGCGTGGATTGATTCCACGCCCCCGCCAGGGCGGCGATGGCCGAGGCAATCATGATTGCCCCACCGTTGATCGGACAAACTTAGCGGCGGGCGCTGCCGGGTGAAGGTGTGGAGAGGAACACGTCATGATCTTGACCGCTTCGTGAAGATTACTGGATGGTGTACTTGAAATCGCCCTTCTTGCTGGCCGAGACCTTGATGCGGCTGATGCCCTGCCCTTCGGCCATGCGCGCCAATACGCTTTCGGCGATCTCCGGCAAGAGGCTGCCGTTGAGGATGTTGTCCACATTGCGCGCGCCGGAATCAACCTCGGTGCAGCGCGCGAGCACGGCTTCGACCAGCGCCTTGTCGTAGCTGAACTCGGCCTTGTGGTTGCCGGCGATCCGGTTGGCGATGCGCGCCAGCTTGAGATGAATGATCTCGACCAGCACCTCATCGGCAATCGGGTAATACGGGATGACCTTGAGACGCCCCAGGAAAGCCGGCTTGAAGGCCTTGACCAGCTGGGGCCGGATCAGCGCATCGAGCTCATCCGGGGTGGGCAACTCTTCCGCAGTCTTGTTCAGGCACGCCTGCATCATCTGCGAGGAAGCGACATTGCTGGTGAGGATGATGATGGTGTTCTTGAAGTCGATTTCGCGGCCTTCGCCATCGTCCATCACGCCCTTGTCGAAAACCTGGAAAAACAATTCCAGCACATCCGGGTGCGCCTTCTCCACCTCGTCGAGCAGCACCACGCTATACGGATTGCGCCGCACCGCCTCCGTCAGTACGCCGCCCTCGCCATAGCCGACATAACCCGGCGGCGAACCCTTGAGGCCGGAGACGGTATGGGCTTCCTGGTATTCGCTCATGTTGATGGTGATCAGCTTGCGCTCGCCGCCATACAGCACGTCGGCCAGTGCCAGCGCAGTCTCGGTCTTGCCGACGCCGGACGGTCCGACGAACAGGAACACGCCCTTGGGCTTGCCCGGATCATCCAGATTGGCGCGCGAAGTACGCACGCGCTGTGCGACAGCAGAGGTCGCCTGCGGCTGCCCGAGCACGCGCTCGCGCAGCAAGGCGTCCAGGCCCAGCACAGTCTTGATCTCGTCCTTGACCATCTTGCCCAGCGGGATGCCGGTCCAGCCGGCCACGATCTCGGCTATCACATGGCCATCCACCTGGACCGGCACCATCGGGGTCTCGCCCTGATGCTGCTTCAACTCGTCCAGCAACTGCTTCAGGTCGGCGCGCGCAGCATCGGCATCACCGCTGTTGCTACCTTCCTTGTTGGCGCCTTCCAGCGCGGCACGCGTCTGCTGGATGCGCTCATTCAAGCCACGCTCCTGCTCCCAGCGGGTCCGCAGATCGGCCTGTTCAGCCAGGGCCGCGGCGTGTTGCGCCTGCAATTCGGCCAATCGTGCCTGATGCTCGGAGCCGCTGGCGCTCTCGCGCTGCAGTGCGCCGATTTCGACATCCAGACGCTCGATGCGCCGCGTGACGCCCTCCAGCAGCGCCGGCGTGGCATTCTGTCCCAGCGCCACCTTGGCGCAGGCAGTATCGAGCACGCTGATGGCCTTGTCCGGCAGCTGGCGGCCGCTGATGTAGCGATGCGACAGGCGCACGGCTTCGGTGATCGCTTCGTCATACACGCGCACGCCGAAGTGCTTTTCCATGAGCGGGGCCATTGCACGCAGCATGGCGCATGCCACTTCCTCGGTCGGCTCCTCGACCTTGATGACCTGGAAGCGGCGGGCCAATGCGGCATCCTTCTCAAAATACTTCTTGTATTCGCTCCAGGTCGTGGCGGCGATGGTGCGCAACTCGCCACGTGCCAGGGCGGGCTTGAGGAGGTTGGCGGCGTCGTTCTGTCCGGCCTGGCCACCGGCACCGATCATGGTGTGCGCCTCGTCGATGAAGAGAATGATGGGATGCGGGCTTTTCTTGACCTCGTCGATCACGTTCTTGAGGCGATTCTCGAACTCGCCCTTGACGCTGGCACCGGCCTGCAGCAGGCCCATGTCCAGCGTATGGATCTCCACGCCTTGCAAGGGCTGCGGCACATCGCCCTGGGCGATGCGCAGGGCCAGGCCCTCCACCACGGCGGTCTTGCCCACGCCGGCCTCGCCGGTCAGGATGGGATTGTTCTGGCGGCGGCGCAGCAGGATGTCGACCGCCTGGCGGATCTCGGCGTCACGTCCGATGACCGGGTCGATCTTGCCGTCACGGGCACGCTGGGTCAGCTGGGTGGTGTACTGGTCCAGCGCCGGGGTCTTGCTGGCAGCGCGCTGCTGCAGTTCGCCCACGGGATCGCCGCCTGCGCTGTCCTCTTCACCCGGCTTGCCGCCGGCATCTGCCATCGCGGGCGCTTCCACCGAACCTTCGGTGAGTTTGTGCAGGTCATGCTTCAGTTCGTCGACCTTGAATTTGGCAAACAGCTTGGAACCGCGATAGGCCAGTTGCGACAGCTCGCTCTGGGTCAGCAGCGCCAGCAGCAGGTGGCCGCTGCGGATGGCGGGATTACCGCTGTCCAGCGAAGCGATCAGCCAGCCATGTTCGAACAAGGTTTGCAGATGAGGAGACAGCACCGGGGTCCGGGTATTGCCGTTCTTGAAGGTGCCGATTTCGCGTTCGAGATCAGCCTGCAGACTGTCGAGACTGATGCCGCTACGTCGCGCGATCAGGCAAAAGTCGGATTGCGGCTGCTCCAGCAGGGCCAGGAACAGGTGTTCCAGGTCCACTTCATACTGGCCGCGCGACATGCACAGCGTGGCTGCGCGTTCCGTGGCCAGGCGCGCGGACTCGTTGAGTTTGCTGATCAGGGATTTCAGGTTGATGCCCATGCTGCGTTTCCTTCCTGCTTTGAGTGGCGACAGCCTTGGCGGCCATCTTGGTTTTTGTGGTTTTCTTTCACATCACTGAACGGCAATTTCGTAGCGGATATCGGCACGGTCCCTTGTTTCGGGCGCGGTGGCGATGAAGGTGTCCCAACCCAGGCGTCCTCCTTCATTTGTGCCCGCAAGCGCCATCCCGCGGACATCCTGCGCACGCAGCACCAGCTGCACTTCATATTCGAGCGTCGATCCGGTGAACATGCCCAACATGCGCGCCAAGGCCAGGGAGGCCTTCTTCCCTGGCAGGAACTGCTCGAAATCCTTCATCGCCAGCGGGCCGATACGCAGACGCATGCGCAGGTCGCGCTGCCAGACTCGCTCGCCGGCCATGGCCGTGCCGAGGGCCGAATTGGTCGAACCCAGCATGGTCTGGTGTTCGCGCGGCACCTTGTACCAGTAGCCGACGAACTGCTCGATCTGCAACGGCACCGAGAAATACTCGCCCAATACCTTCTGCATGTAGGGTGCCGAGGCGGGACGGTGGCGGAAGGCCCCCGCGAAGTGCGCCAGGGATTCGTCGCGGACACCGTTGCCCTCGATATCCTGCAGGCGCTCGCGCAATGAACGGAAACCGAGCCCGGACAGGGACAACAGCAACGGCAGGAAGGTATCGCGGCGGCCGGCTTCGTATTGAAAGGCCAGCCGGTACTTGCTCCACGCCTGATAGAACAGGGCGAGCGAACGCGTGGAAAAGGCATCCAGGAAAGCACGCGGACCTTCATCTCGCTGCTCGATCTGGTGACGGGCGATGCGCTCGGTGTAATGCGCAGGAAGCGAACCGCTGCCGCCCAGGAAGCCCATGAAGGTCGGCGTCAGCCGCACATACTTCATCTGCCCGCTGCGCAGTGCCTCTGCCATGTCAGCGACGGAGACAGTCTCGTCTTCGCGCGGCGGATAGGTCTCAATTCCCTCGATTTCGCTGGCAGGAAAACCGAGTACGGTGCGATTGGCAAAGCGCAGGAAATCACTGACCGCACGTTCATGCGGCACCCCGTTGCGCTTGAACCAGAGTTCGATCATGCGCACGGCCTGGAAAAACTGGAAGCGGTGAGGAGCGGCGAACAGCCGCTCGATCACGCTAGGCTCAAATCTCCGCTGCGTGGCCTGCATTTGAGCAGTTCCTCCCCGGTTCTTTTGGATATCACGGTCAACTGCGAAAAGCTGTTGGCGTGGACGTACAAACCCATGAAGCGATCGATCACGCCGGCAAAGGCGTGCAAGCCGCTGCCGACGAAACCTTCTTCATCCACAGTCAGCTTGACCTCGATGCCGCGCACCAGGCTGGCGAACGGATTGCCCGGTAACCATGCGGTGGTGGCTTTGTGATCGATGGCAGCGATGGCGCTGATCTGACGTTGCGAAATGGGTGAATTGGATTGGTCGTAAAGCGTGAGCATCTCCTGGAAGGCTTCCAGCCCGCCCCGCATGAGGGAGAGGTGATTCAGCGAGAGATGCGAGATCAGACGCCATTGCGCGCCGCGCCCACGCTCGAAGCGCGACGGCAGCGTCGGCTTGCGCAACAAGGCGGCGGTGCGGATTACGCCGCCACCTTCCAGGCTCAAGTCTCCGCCCGGCAGGCCGTAGGTCAGCAAGGCAGGCAGGTCGCGGTTGGTGCAGGTCAGCTCGATGCTCAGGGTATCGGTCTCGACCTTGGCCGGATCGAAATCGATATCGACGATCGAGATCTCCGTTTCATATCCGGGGCTCTTCAGGGCGACCAATTCGTCACGGCGCATGGCCCAGTAGTGACCATCACTCTCCGGTGCCTGGCCGTGGCGCAGGGAATAGAAGGGGCGGAAACGCGTGATCGATTCGCCTTGCGGCGTCTGGCGCACCAGCTGGACCGAATCAATCGAGTAGACCTCGTAACCGAAGGCACGACGCCCGTCGGGCAGAACCGGATAAGAGGCACCGGCATGCGTCAGGCGGATCGGATCGCCCCGCTGGCTGAACAGGTTGATGACTGGCGTGCAGCCCAGCAGCAGATTGGCCGCGCTGACGCCGCCGAGCTGGCGGGCGATATGCGAATCGGCGCGCAAGCCGGACAGGCCCAGGTGCAAGGTGAAGCTTTTGGTCCCGGCCGGCAGGACGGCGAGAATGGCCGACAGATCGATGTCGAAGAAATTGAATTTCTCGGGGAAGGCAAAATACTCGGTCAGCAGGCGATAAGCAGGATGCGATTGCGACGGGAAGTCGATCAGCGCGTCCTCTTCAGCGAACCCCACCTCGGCCAGCGGAACCTTGCGCAGCCCGGTCCAGCGGCCGCTGCGCGGCAGCTCGACCCAGGCAGCCGTGCTGCGCATGAAGAGGCTGTCACGCAGGGCGGCGCAGAACGAGGCCTCGCCATCGATGAAGACGCGCAGCGAGGCCAGGCCCAGCTTGGACAAGGTCACCTGCTCGGTGGTGGTCTCGATGGTGATGGACAGGGAGGATGTCACCGAAGTCGGCAATACCACTGCCTCGGGCGCATCGATGATGGGAGAAAAGACCGCTTGCGCTAACCGGATGGGCGCGACCGGCACATCGTAAGCGCTCTGGAACCGGCAGATCACGCCCTTCACCGGCCGCGTGGATAGCGCCGTCCCGCGCGGGATGACGGTGGCGTTGGTCAGCTGCGCAGCCGAGGCTGCAGAGTCCATGCGCGCGATCGAGCAGGAGGGGAAAGGTCGCAGGTAATGCGGATAGAGGACCTCGAACAAGGCCTCGGTGAATTCGGGGTAGTCGTCATCAAGCCGCTTGGAGACCCGCGCGTTGAGCAGCGCATAGGACTGGATCATGCGCTCGATATGTGGATCCTCACAGATCTCGCCGGCCATCAACAGGCTGCCTGCGATCTTGGGATAGCGCTCGGAGAACTCGCGGGAATAGCGCCGCAGGAAGCTCAGCTCGCGCTCGTAATAGGGAAGCAGCTCTTGCACTTAGACTCCTATGCGCGTGGTTCGCGACTTGCTGATCGAATATTGCAGGGTGGACGGCTGCAGGACGGCGTCAAAATTGACGGTCTCGCGCGCCGCATTGACCACGAGCAAGGCACTGATGGCGAAATTGAGGCGGTTGATCGAACCTTCCTGGATCTCCAGCGTGGCCTTGACGTTGCGCAATCGTGGCTCGTGCCGGGAGATGGCTTCTTCCAGGGAATGGCAGATGGCAGTGCGGTCATCCAGGCTGGCCAGGCTCATCCCGGCAAAATCATTGAGACCATAGGCGATGATGGAGGTGCTGCATTCGGGATATTGCTGCAGCAATTCCTCGGGCACGACGGAGCGCGTGTTGAGCATCGCTTCCAGATCGCGTGCGACGGCATCCTTGAGTTCTTCTATGGAAAGGCGGCTGACGACAGGGCTGAAGGAGGAACGCGGTCCATCATTCATCAGCTTGTCAAACAGGCTGGGCGCGAAGCCTTTCATATGCTTTCCCCCGTCTGGTGATCGAATTATCGGGTGGGTGAATCGACTGGCCTGGCCGACCAATCAACGATCTTGATAGTGAATCACACGGTGTTGAAAGCGGAAGTCCGCCGGAAGACCGGCGGACGTCATACGCTTCATGAATGGCTGTTCTTTTGCCGACAGCTCATCCGTTCAGTGCAAGGTTGCCTCAGATGACCTTGTTGGTCGACAGATCCCAACCGCCCGAGGTATTGCCGGCGGTCCCGCCATCCTTCTTCTGCTGGGTGTACTTCCACTTGACGGTGGAGTACTTCAGGCCGACCACTTCGTTCAGGATCTCGCCCGACTCGATGGAGGGAGCGACGCTGCTGATCATGACGTTGGTCAGTTCGATTTCGAAATAGCGGACGCGCTCGCCCTTGCCATCGGCGCGCATGAATTCGAACTTGGCCTTCGGGATGGTCTTGCCCGAGGAAGAGTTTTGCAGCAGCAGCGGCGAAGCCAGGTCAGCCACCTTGGTGAACACGATGTCCTTGTGCTCGCAGCGCTCGGCGGTGTGGCCACCACCAGTCGATGCGGTTGCCGATTTCGGCTGCAGGACTTCCCAGTCAACGGTCTTGCACTCGATCCAATCCTTGTGCAGGTCATCAGTGGATTCACCCTTGATGCCGTCGATTTGCAGATAGACGTCAATTGCCATAACTTATCCTGTAAACATGAGGGAGGAAAAATAGTTAAGATTTACCTGCCTGCGGCAGCTCCGCAACCAGCCGGAGCGACACGGACAGTTCATCCAACTGAAAATGCGGACGCAAGAACGACACGGCGCGATAAACGCCTGGCCGTCCCGGCACTTCCGACACCTGTACCGAAGCTTCGCGCAGCGGGAATTGCGCTTTTGCTTCCTGCGTGGCGTTGTCATCCAGCAGCACGTATTGCGCGATCCAGCGATTGAGGAAGTCTTCGACGTTTGAAGCGGCAGCAAAGCTGCCGATCTTGTCCCGCATCATCGACTTCATGTAGTGAGCGATGCGCGAGACGGCAAAGATGTATTGCAACTGCGAGGACAGGACCGCGTTGGCATTGGCCGCATCCGTGTTGTACTTCTTGGGCTTCTGAGCGGACTGGGCACCGAAGAAGGCGGCGTAATCCGTGTTCTTGCAGTGGACCAGCGAGATGAAGCCCAGATCCGACAGTTCTTTCTCGCGACGGTCGGTGATGGCGATCTCAGTGGGGCACTTGAGGGCGACTTCGCCTTCATCCGTCTTGAAGGTGTGGGTGGGCAGGTCCTCGACCAGGCCACCACCTTCCACGCCGCGAATGGCCGCGCACCAGCCGAAGTCCTCGAAAGCCTTGGTCAGTTTGCTGCCGAAGGCATAGGCAGCGTTGCACCACAGGTATTTGGAGTGGTCGGTGCCATCCACATCCTCGACGAAGTTGAAGCCTTCAACGGTGGTGCCATCCTTGGGATTGAATGGCAGACGGCCGAGGAAGCGCGGCAGGGTCAGGCCGACATAGCGCGAATCCTCGGATTCGCGGAAGGACTTCCACTTGGCGTATTCGACCGTGTCGAAGACCTTGGACAGGTCACGCGGCTTGCCCAGGTCGGCATAGCTCTCCAGGCCGAACAGCTCAGGCGATGCGGCGGTGATGAAGGGAGCGTGCGACGCAGCGGCGATGCGCGACATCTGCTCGATGAAGTACATATCTTCAGGCTGGCGCGTGATTTCGTAATCGCCCAGCAAGGCACCGAAAGGCGCGCCACCGAAGGTACCGAATTCTTCTTCATATACCTTCTTGAACATGGCGCTCTGGTCGAATTCCAGGGCCGAGTTGAAGTCCTTGACCAGTTCCTTCTTGGTGGCGTTGAGGATCTTGATCTTCTGATTCTCGCCAACGGTGGTGTTGCGCACCAGGTAGTTCAGGCCTGTCCAGCTGCCTTCGAGCTTCTGGAATTCGGGGGCATGCATGATGGCGCTGACCTGGTTCGAGATCAGATGATCCAGTTCGGCAATGCGGGCATCCAGGGTCGCCGACAGGTTGTCGGAGACGACCACCGTCCCTTCCATGACCTGGCTGACCAGTTCGGTAATCAGATCCTTGGCGCGGTCATGCTCGGAAGAGGACTTGGCGACCTTGCTTTGTTCGACGATGTCATCCAGAAGAGTGCTGGCGGCAGCGGCAGGCGCAGCACTTGCGGCAGCTTCGGTATTGGCTTGAGCGGACATGGGAATCTCTTTTACTTGTTGGTTTGCTTGCTGAGTTCGGCCAGCTTCTCGGTGCTGTTGAGCACGTCGCTGAGGATGTCTTCCAGCTTGTCGTTGCCGGCGATCTTGTTGCGCAGATCGGCCAGCTTGGTGCGGGCTTCCAGCAGCTTGCGCAGCGGCTCGACCTGCTGCACCACCGACTCGGGACGGAAGTCTTCCATCGAGCGGAACTTCAGTTCTACCGCGAATTCCCCGCCTTTGTCGGAGAGCTCATTGGAGACGCGATAAACCGCGCGCGGCTCGATGCCCTTCATGACTTCGTCGAAATTGTCGGGATCGATATTGATGAACTTCCGATCCTTCAGGCGCGGCTGCGGCACCTCCGAGTTGCCGCCAAAATCACCGACCACGCCGGTGACGAAGGCCAGTTCCTTCTTCTCGATGGCGTCACCGATCTCGACGTCATACGTCATCTGCACGCGCGGGGGACGCACTTTCTGCAGTTTTTTCTGGATGCTTTCTCTTTTGGCCATGTTTGCTCCGCTGCTGTATTGAGTGAACGCCCCATTCGCCTGAGGCGGCTTGAAAAGCGGGGACAGCACAAACTGCCCCCGCTGGCGCGCCTTACTTCAGATTGCCAAACGGATTGGGACCGCTGCCGCCGCCACTGCTGCCATTGCCAGCATCCGCGTCTGCAGCCGGTGCAGGAGCCGCCTTGCGGGCTGCCTTGCCGCGCGGACGGGCCGCTGCAACAGGCTTGGCCGGAGCGGGCACCAAGGTGTTTTCGCCGAGGCTTTCACGCAGGATCTTGGTCAGGTCCTGTGCTTCGGTCTTGACCGAACCATTCAATGCATTTTGTGAGCGCAGATCCCCCAGGGACTTGGTGGCCAGACGCAGACCGGAGACGGTCACGATGCTGTTGGCGACCTTGTCGGCGGGATCACGCTTGAGGGCTTCCTGGGCGTTGACGATCGCATCACTGTAATCACCTGCATCGAAGCGGATCTGGGCGATACGCAGCCAGGGCGTCTTATCAGCAGGGAAGCGGCTTGCCACTACCTTCAGCACCGACACGGCCTCGTCGGTCTTGCCTTCCGCCTGCGCGGTATTGGCCTGGGCCACTCCGCTTTCCAGCGTGTTCTTGGCCTCATCTTCCGGATTGGGCTTGCCCTGGGTATTGGCACAACCCGCCAACATCACCGCCAGCAACGCCGGAATGATCAGACCTGTCTTGAATTTGCTCGCACGCATTGGAAACCACTCCTTATATTTTTGACATTAAGAAAGCCTTGCACGACATCGCGCAAGCAAATTAGTCGGCACCGAAAAATTCCGGAGATTCCTGATTTTTAGACTGCAAATGAGATGCGACGGCAGTTTTCTGGCGAAATTGATGCTTCTGGAAACCGCACTTTTTCACTACGCCACGTTCTAATCACGACTATCAGGTTGTTGCCCGACTTAATAGTTTTAAGTAATTTGAACTTAAGCTCGTCCAAATGTATCGCATAGACCTTCAAGGGAAAATGCAGTTCCACAATCTGTAAAGACTTCCTAAAATTTTTTCGGCTCGCGAGAAATCGCTCATCAGAAATCCAATAAACCGCACGGGGCAGCGTTGAAAAACCGATTGATTAATCACCTGACAACTGGAGTTGTCATTTTTTCTCTATCCGGCTGCGCCGCCGTCGGCGCGGCCTCCGGGGTCGCGCAGGCCGCCAAGTCCACGCTGGAGGCACTCGGCCTGAAGAAGCCGGACACGCCGGAACTCCCCGACGCCCAGAAGCAGCCGCGTACCGTGCCGATCAAGCTGCACGCGTCCAAGGCGCTCAATGTCGATTCGCAGCAGCGGCCGCTGGCCCTGGTGGTAAAAATTTATAAGCTCAAGCAGAACATTAGTTTCCAACAGGCGTCATATGACACGTTCCTGAGTGCGCAAAAAGAAAAGGAAGCCTTGGGAGCCGACCTGCTGGAGGTCAAGGAAGTCACGCTGGTACCGGGCCAGCGCTATGAAATTTCCGAAAAGGTCAGTTATGAGGCCGGCTATATCGGTGTCGTGGCGCTGTTCGTCAATCCGGCACCGCAGCGCTGGCGTGTCGTCTTCAAGGCCGATGAAGCGGAGAAGAATGGCATTACCGTCGGCCTGCAATCCTGCTCATTGACAGTGGGTGCGGGGGCGGTGGCCATCGATATGCAGGGCAAGCCGCTGGAAAAGAATCTGATGCTGGCACCGGTTCAGTGTCATTGAAATTCAAACAACAATTCGCAGGACATCGCGACATGACAATCATCACGACGGGGCAATCCAAGTGAATCACTCCAACAAAGTCCTCTGGGGCGAAGGTCTTTTCCTCCGGCCACAGCATTTCCAGCGCCAGGATCATTATCACGAAACGCGCCTGCACCAGACCGCGCTGGCGCTCAATCCCTACTGCTGGGGCATCTCCTCCCTGCAGGTGGACCGCGATGCCCTGAACAACAATACGCTGCGCATTCTCGAACTGTCGGCCATCTTCCAGGACGGGGAGATCTACAAGGCACCGGATGGCGACGATCTGCCCGATCCCATCGAACTGACTGAAATCCCGCTTTCCCAACAATCCGTCACCTTCTACGCCGCCCTGCCGGCACTGAAGAGCTTCGGCAGCAATTTCGCCTCGGGTACCGGCAATCATCAGTCCAGTCGCTACATTCAAGACAACATCGAGACGCCGGATCTTTTCACCGATGCTGCCAAGGCGGAGATGAGCTATTTGAAGAAGGCGGTGCGGCTGGTCTCCGAGAACGAACCGCGCGACTCCCTGGTATGCATTCCGATCGTGCGCTTGCGCCGCGCAAGCTCATCAGGATTCGAACTGGATCCCGATTTCGTCGCCCCCAGCCTGTCGGTGCATGCGGCGCCCTTGCTGTTCCTGCGCCTGCGCCGCCTGCTGGATGCGTTGCAGGCCAAGGTCAGCGCGCTCTACGGACATCATCGCGAACCCAGCAAGAGCGTGGTGGAATTCCGATCGGGTGACATCACCTCCTTCTGGCTGCTGCATACGGCCAGCACCGCTTACGCCAGCCTCTCGCACTATCTGAACAATCCCCTGCTGCATCCCGAGCGCCTGTATGAACAATTGCTCGGGCTGGCCGGCTCGCTGATGACCTTCTCGCGCAGCCTGGCGCTGGCGGACCTGCCACCGTATGACCATCGTGATCCTGGTCCGCCGTTTGCGCGGCTCGATGGCATCATCCGCGAGCTGCTCGATACCGTCATCTCGTCACGCTATTTCGCCATCGCCCTGCACGAGAGCAAGCCGTCGTATCACATGGGCATGCTGGACTCGGGCAAGATCGACGAGAAGACCAGTTTCTACCTGGCCGTCAACGCCGACCTGCCGGCCATCGAGCTGGTGGATGTGGTGCCGCTGCGCTTCAAGATCGGCGCGCCCGAGGATGTGGAGAAATTCGTGCTGGCCGCACTGCCCGGCGTGAAGCTGGTGCACTCGCCGCAAGTGCCGGCTGCCCTGCCCGTGCGCCCCGATACCTATTACTTCACATTGGAAAGCAAGGGTGCCATGTATGAGCGCATGCTGCAGGCGCAATCGATCTGCATTTATGTACCTTCCGGCATCCGTGACCTCAAACTCGAACTCCTGGCGGTGACGCAATGAACATGACTTCGGCCCCTTCCCTGCTCGATCAGGACCATCTCCCCCCGGCCCAGATGGCCGCCGCGCCGGTCAATGCGCGCTCGCTGCTGGATCTGATGTATGACGGTTTCTACGCGCTCTTCATGCTCAAGAATGGCAGCGCGCCGGTGGATGAAGCTTCGTTCTCGGTGAAGATGCAGAAATTCCTGGGCGATGTGGAACGCAATGCGAAGAAACTCGACGTCTCCCCGGAAGATGTCTACGCCGCCAAATACGCGTTCTGCGCCTCGGTCGATGAAATCATCCTGCGCTCCAGCTTCGGCATCCGCGACGCCTGGGAGCGCCGTCCGCTGCAGCTGACCATGTTCGGCGATCAACTGGCAGGTGAAAATTTCTTCAAGCAGCTGGAAGACCTGCGGGTCCGCGGCAATGCGCACATCCAGGCGCTGGAAGTGTTTCACATGTGCCTGTTGCTGGGGTTCCAGGGCAAGTACGCGCTGGAAGGTCCGGAGAAACTGAATTATCTGACTGCACGGCTGGGGGACGAAATCGCCCATCTCAAGGGCAAGAGCGCCGGCTTCGCGCCACATTGGGCGCGGCCTGACGCCATCGTCAACAAGCTGCGCAATGATGTGCCGCTGTGGGTGGTGGCTTCGCTGTTTGCCTTCATCGCCCTGTTCGCGTACCTCGGCTTGAACTGGATGCTGACCAGCGGCACGGAGAACGGACTGGCCGGCTATTCCGATATCGTCAAGCTGGCACCGCGTACCGCTAACCTGACCATCACCCTGCCCTGAACGCGATCTCTCCCCTGATAGTCTTGGAAGGCCACACAGATGAATCTGCCTTTTCCCGATTCACTTTCCAGCGTCATCAACCAACTCTTCGGCCCTGGCCTGTCGCAACATGCGCGTCTGATCACGCTCGCCAGCGCGCAGGAAGCTGGTCTTCCGGAGTCCCTGGTCGTGGAGCGCTTCCACGGCCAGGAAAGTGTCAATGACAATTTCCAGTTCGAGGTCGACGCCCTCTCCGTCTCCACCGATCTCGATCTGAAGCAATTCATCGGGACCGAACTGACCCTGCGCCTGCTTCAGGCCGATGGCAGCCGACGCGCCTGGCACGGCTACTGCACCCAGGCTTCGTGGCTGGGTGCCGATGGCGGACTGGCGCGCTACAGGCTTAGGCTGGAATCCTTCCTGGCCTTCCTCGACCGCCGCCGCGACAGCTTCCTGTTTCAGGATATGAGCGTCACCGACATCGCCAGCGCCGTCCTGAAGGAATACCCGCAAGCCAATTTCGCTCTGGATGTCACCCAGACGCTCACCAAGCGCGACATCTGCACGCAATACCGCGAGAGTGATTTCGCCTTCCTGCGCCGCATCCTGGCCAGCGAGGGCCTGAACTTCCGCTTCGAGCATCAGCAGGAGGGTGAGCAAGGCCAGGCCTCCGGCCAGCAACAGGCGCGACACAAGCTGGTCATCTTCGACCGCGAGGCCAAGGCACCTGATCTGCCCGGCGGCGATACGCGCATCCGCTTTCACCGCATCGCCGCCACCGAATCCAGCGATGCGATCACCGACTTCAGCGCCGCGCGCAGTGTGCGTTCCAACGCAGTGGCGCTGGCCAGTTGGCATCCCGAGAAGATATCTTCACCTTCGGCCGAAGAGAGCTCCAGCCTGGATGCCGGCGAAGTCCCTGCCTTGGCGGTCTACGACGGCACCGGCCAGCAGGACTTTGCAGACCAGGAGGCGGCCGCGACCCATGCGCAGTTGATGCTGCAGGCTCTGGAAATGCAGAACAAGCGCTTTGAAGGCGCGGGCGCGGCGCGCCAGCTCAGTGCAGGTATGCAATTCACGCTGAGCCAGCATGAGCGCTATCCCGAGGGAGATAACCGCTTCAAGCTGCTCTCGGTGAGCCACAGCGCCCGCAACAACTTCGACAGCAACATTGCCCAGATCCTCGATCAGGTCGCCCCCGCCTCGCTGGGAAATTTGTTCGGCAAGACGCCCTCTTCGGGCAGCGTATCCGATGACGACCTGAAGGCAGGGACCTACCGCAACAGCTTCGTCGCCGTGCGGGAGGTAGTCCCCATCGTTCCTGCTGCAATCACGGAGCGTCTCAAGCCAACGGCGCGTGGCACCCAGACTGCGCTGGTGACCGGCCTGCCGGATGCGGCCGTTACCACGGACCGCAATCACCGCGTCAAAGTCCAGTTCCACTGGCAGCGCGGGAAGTCGCCCAATCCAGGCGGCTTGCGCGAGACCGGCAACCTAGATGACAAGGACGGCAATGCCCCCGGCAACGACGCCTCCGGCACCTGGGTGCGCGTGGCAGAAGCGCAGTCCGGCCCTAACTGGGGCAGCCAGTTCACGCCGCGCATCGGCAGCGAAGTGCTGGTCGATTTCATCGAGGGTGACATTGATCGTCCGGTCGTGGTCGCACAACTTTACAACGGTAATGATGTGCCGCCCTTCCCGGCAGGAGCCGAGTCTGACGCCAACCATGCCGGCACGATTTCGGGCTGGCACAGCACGGCGCATGATGGCAGCGGTTTCAATCAATGGGTGGTGGACGACACGCAGTCGCAACTGCGCATGCGTCTGGCCTCGAGCCAGGGCAAATCCCAGCTCAATCTCGGCCATCTGATCGATCAGGCAGATACCGGAGCCCGGCGTGGCAGCTATCGGGGCCAGGGCTTTGAACTGCGTACGGACGCTTGGGGCGTAGTGCGCGGTGCGGAGGGCTTGCTGATTTCCTCGACGGCGCGACCTGTCGCCGGTGCCAGCATCACCAGCACGCAGATGGATGCCCACGAAGCTGTGGCGCAGTTGAAGGGTGCGCAGCAACTTGCGCAGACCATGGGCGAGGCCGCCACACAGCAGCAGGCGCTGCACAGTGCGGACGCCTTGCACGCCAAGACCGATTTCATCTCTGTCATCGACCCGCAGGATCAGGGCAAGCATCCGGCCAGCGTCAATGGTCAGGACGCATTCAAGAGCCAGGCGGGCTCCCGTGAAAGCGACAGCGCGCAACCGGTCGAAAAGTTCAGCAAGGCCGCTGTACTGATGGAGTCACCCACCAACGTCAACTGGGCCAGTGCGGCTTCCACCGTGCTCTACGCTGGCGAAAACCTTCACTGGACCACACAGGGGGATACCCACTGGACTGCCGCCGACACCGCCAGCCTCGCGGCGGGCAAGGCAGCCACGCTGTTTGCGCACGACGGCGGCATCCAGGCCTTCGCCGGCAATGGCCCGGTTTCCTTGCAGGCGCATACCGATGCGCTGGAGATCCTGGCAGACAAGGATGTGAGCGTCATCAGCGTCAATGAAGGCATTGAGATCAAGGCGCGCCAGAAGATCGTGCTGCAGGCGGGGCAGGCTTCGGTGACGCTGGAGGGTGGGAATATCACGTTTGCCTGTCCGGGGACGTTTTCGGTGAAGGGGGCGACGCATGCGTTTCCGGGTGGGGCCGCGCTGGCGGCCTCTCTATCCCCTCTGCCTGATCCCAATGCTGAAATAAGCAACTTCATCGATATCAATTATCGGGACGTCTATGGAGAGCCGATGCGGGACGTCGCGTACAAAATCAAGTTCTCGGACGGTGCCACCATTCAAGGAAAATTGGATGCGAAAGGAAGTGCGCATCACGAAAATGTGCCCCAGAAGCCGACCCATGTGGAATACGAACCAAGGACACCCGATCTGGAGTCACCTTGGAAACCCCTATCCGAGCTGGTCGCAAAGGCGCAGGAAAAATTTAATTCTTAACGGCGCTTTCCTATCAATCCATGAATGACCAATTCGAAAATGCTCTGGCCTGGTTTTCTTCTGCGCCTGGGCGGTGGATCTCAAGTGCGAGAAAAGATCTCTCGGCTGCAGGAGAATGGCTCTGGGGCGTGATTCAGGGTGATTTCAACGAGAATCCGACGACAGCGCAAACTGCGGTGAGTACCGTAGTTTCGATGATACCGTTTGTAGACCAGATTTGTGATGTTCGGGATATCGTCGCGAACTGCAAGAAAATCCATTCGGAGCCCAATGAAGTATGGCACTGGGTAGCTTTGTGCTTGACGCTGATCGGCCTCTTCCCGACGTTGGGATCGTTGGTGAAGGGCTGCGGCAAAGTGATGTTCTCGGCGCTACGCCGCGCTTCATTAGGAGCCGCCAGAAAGGCAACCGCCGTATTGCCCGATATGACGAAATATATCGAACTCAGCATTTCTCTCCTGAACCGCTTTCTTGCTAGACCTGAGGTCGTCAAAACGCTGAGAGCATTGAAGATCGATAATCCCTATAAGTATCTGGCCGTGAAGCTGCGGGAAGTAAAAGCCCAAGTGAATGTCGGCAAGTTGCTTGCGGCCTTTGATGATGGGAAGAAAGCCACTTTATCGCTTCTGGAGTTGGTCAGAAAATGGGGGGGAGCTGCTTTGGGTGATCGCGCCATCGGTCTGATGAAACTGGTAAATGAAGTGCGCGCTCAAGCAGATCGGATGCTTGCCAAGGCGCTGAAACCTCTACAAGATCTGTTGGACCAGCTAGCCCGGCGCTTGGATATTGAATCGGACATGCTCCATCGCGCCCGTCTCAACACAGTCAATCCACATGGCTTCCGCAGAACCACCACTGATGCAGAAAAGGATGCTTTCGACAAAGACCTTCCGTCTTGGGCGACCAAATCCAAGACGTTGAAGTATCCTCCACTGGAAAAAGCTCCCCCCATTCCCCCAGGGTATCCTCGATTTGATGATGGGCTCGCCACAAAAAATGCGTACGACACTTTCAATACCATACGACCATTGGACCTGCCCCCCGGCACCAAACTGCGTCGGGTGCTTGACCCGAAGTCAGCGGACAATTCGATCTGTTGGATGACTGAAGAAGAATTCCAGAAGCTCCAGAGCAAAGCAGACTGGCGCAAACGCTTCGCAGTCTGGGCAAGCTGGAATAGCAACGGGGAAGTGATTACCTACATTGTTCCCGAAGGCGGCCTAAAGGTGTGGGAGGGTGTGGTAGCTTCGCAGAAATTGAAGAATTCAAGCTATGTGCTTGAAGGTGGAGCACGACAAATTGTGGTCAATCCGGATGACCTGAAGAAAGCCTTGGTGAGCAAGCGACAACCTACCCATTGGGGCTATGATGAATTCGGTCAAAAGACCGATCTGGTTGGTGTCCCGGTTCTCACTAACAATTGGTACGAGTCGAAAAAGAAATGATTAACTCTCCTGGCCATCTCGATCCACAAGAGATTTTTCTCTTGGAACGTTACACATCTCTTGAATACCTGGGCCAATTGCGAGACAACTGGCACGAGCTACTTGAATTTGTGGAATCACGGCTGAGTCAGTTCATGCAAAACTTGCCTCCCGATTACCGCAATCGTGCTTTACCTGAACAGCCTGATATCGTTTGGGGAGAGCAGGTGCTTCCCAACTTCCGAGATACATTCGACAGCCTCTGCAGCGGTTATATCAAGCTGTCTCATGGAGACCTCGATGGACTCAACAGCGCGCATGGAGTGCGCTCTGACTTCAAGGGGCAGCTCGAATTTTCCGCCGAGTGGATGGGCGAGGAAGGCGTACGTACGTATCGGCACCTGCTGAGTCAGGCGCTCGTCCGGGCGAGCAACATCATTTCTACTCTAGGTCCATACTGGTCGGCCGGAACCTTGTCACCCGGCTATACGCCGGAGGATCGCGGGCCACTCGATGCGCCGGATACCTGGCCTGGCTACGCGCTTGATCCTTCGACCACCGCGCGAACAGGACAGCCACCACCAAGACCAGGCATCTATGTTCCAGACCAATCCAATTCCAGTGCTCAGTTCCTGGGCCCGGATATTGATGAGGCTCCCGAATGCAGCATATTCTTGGGAATGCAATCTCTCTACATTCCTGGCACCTCGGAAAAATACGGCGAAGAAGCTCTGCATCAGACCGCTCCATGCACATGGACGCTGGTCAAGAAGGTGGCCCATCAACGGAAAATAACATCGCTAAACGCGCCGCAGGATTTCCAGCGACGCGTTGCAAGCGGAGAACTGTGCCCGGAGGATGGATATTATTTCACGCCTGCCCAACTGAATTCCCGACGCAAATTCAAGCGCGGAGAAACCATGCCAAGCCTGAATTCCCAATATGGCGCCACCATCTGGCAATGGGACTCCGATCAAGAATGAAGATAAACGGAGGGCTTCAAAGCTGACATGTGCTCAACGGTATCGATATCCATTACCTGGATGTTGGGGAGAGTTTCAAATGGCTGAACGCTCTGTCTGACCGCTGACGATCACGCTGAGAAATTCCCGGTGCATTCATCTTTTTACTCCCTCGAATACCAGCGGGCTCGTGTGTCCACCGCATTCAAATCCACGATAGGCAGAATGCTGATTTTCGTTATGGCGACCGCGATGCTGGGCGGCTGCGGCAATGGCAGCGGAGCCGAGCACCGCGCAATGAACGAGCTCATTCATATCCAACTCGGCCAGTCCGGCGACGATATCCTCAAGAACTATCCCGGACTGTTTTCGATGAGCGATCATCCCTCTGGCGCAAAGTTCTATGCGGCCAGATGGACCAAGGACGCGCGCGGCACAGTTGAAATCGGGCCATCCGAGACACTGTTTGTCATTCACCATGCGTTGAGCGCAACAGGGAATTACTCGCCTTCATTTGCCAACGAAAACATCATCGAATGGAACATCAATGCTGGCCTGGCGGAAAGCAGTCTAATCATGCACGACGCTGCAAGGAAGCAATTTCAATCCATTCGTGCAAATCTGCGCAAGGCCTCCTGGCATCGCTATATCGATCCGGATGCCCCCCGCCTGTCGGGTGCAAACGCGCTTCGCTATGCAGAATCCACGTCCTCCATTTATGGACTGGATACGGATTACGAGCCAACCCTGGACGAATGGATGCATCTTCCCGGCCGCACACTTTGGAAACTCTGGAGCAAGGAGGGCTACCTGACGATCGCTTTGTCCCGCGATCATCCTCTGAACGACGTCAACCAGCCGGGTGCCTACTTCATTGAATTCAACCTCCGGAGTGAAAAAGAGCAATTCCGCCAACTGGTGGGCCCTGACAAGCGGACGGTTTGGCAGCAAGCATTACCCGCTGAAATGAAGCTGCTGAAAGAAGAGCGCCAGCAGGCCGAAAGTACTTTGCGCAAACAGGGAGTCAATATTGACGAAGCCTATCGGGATCCGCCGGGCCTCTGATGATTGTCCACTCCACCCAAAGCGAGATGAGGACTCAAGTACCCAAGCCGGGCAAGACCAAATAGACAATGAGATCGCACTGCAGCTTCACTTTATATTGCTCATGCCAGTGAAAGCATTCCGGCTATTCCGAGTTAGCGCGATGACTTCCATGTTCTGGATCATCGCGCTCCTGACCGCCTGTTCTCCCGACAAATCAGAGAAGTCGATCAATATGCTCCATCAGATCGAAATCAGCGCCAATCAATCCGCCAAAGAACTTCTCGCACGCTACCCAAATCAGATAGTTCTGATCAACAGCCCCCCCAACGTCAACTTTTATTCAGTGGACTGGCCTCGCGATGCCTTGGGTGCCGTGGAGATACGCAACGGCACACACGCATTCATGCTCAATGATGTTCTTGGAATTTCTGGTAACGAGGATTCCCACTTCCCGGACGAAAATATCATTGAATGGAACATCTACGCCGGCTTGGGCGCTGAAGAGCATATCCCGCACGATGAGGCAAGGCAGAGAATGATGCGCATCCTGGACAACATAAGAGCCGCTGGCTGGCGTCACTACACAGAGCGCTCGCTGCCGCGGCTGAAAGGAGCGCAAGCCTTGCACTTTGCCATCACCTCACCGGTGCACTCGCTGGATCCCGCCTACGTGCCTGACCTGGATGAATGGATGAGTCTTCCCGCTGATGCGACATGGCGCTTCCAGCTTGACCATGCTTACCTGACCTTGACCCTGACCCGCGACACGGAACGACTTGACAGAAACAAGCCAGGCGCTTACTTCCTCAAGTTATCCCTGGTTGGCAGCAAGGAAGAGGCACGTCAGATAGTTGGGCCTGCAAAGCGATCAGATTGGCAAAACGCACTCACTTCGGAATTGCCGCTATTGAAGCAAGACCGGGATCAGGCTGAAGAGACGTTGCGACGACGCGGCGTTGTCATCGATAGCGCTTACCAGGACCCATCCATTCCTTGAAAGCCTGCTTCAGGCGAAAGTTGAAAGAATGGATGCATCTTCCCGGGCTTTGCACAAGAAAAAACGGCCTGATCGCAGATCAGGCCGAGTGGTCATTTCCGCAGCAAGGACAACTGCATCAAGCTGCTGAAGCAGAATCCGCCTGCGCAAACAGGGCACGCGCCTTGTGCAGCTTGCGATAACTATCCAGCAAGCGCTGATGGCGATCCAGCCCTTCGAGCTTCATGCTGGTCGGCGTCAAGCCAAAGAAGCGGACGCTGCCGTTCACCGATCCGATGGCCGCATCCATGCGCGCGTCGCCGAACATGCGGCGGAAGTTGGTCTCATAGTCGGATAGCTCCAGCTCATCATCCAGCTCCACTTCCAGCACGACATTCAACGCCTGGTAGAACAGGCCACGTTCCACCGAGTTGTCGTTGTATTGCAGGAAGGCACCGACCAGGTCGTGCGCTTCTTCAAACTGCTGCAGGGCCAGATTGATCAGCAGCTTCAGTTCAAGGACGGTCAGTTGGCCCCACTCGGTGTTCTCATCGAAGTCAATTCCGATCAGGGTGGCGATGTCCGAGTAATCATCCAGCTCGTTGTTTTCCAGACGATCGAGCAAGGCAGCCAGGGCCTTGTCATCCAGACGATGCAGGTTCAGGACATCCTCGCGGAACAGCAGCGCCTTGTTGGTGTTGTCCCAGATCAGATCCTCGACCGGATACACCTCGGAATAGCCCGGCACCAGGATGCGGCAAGCGGTCGCTCCCAGCTGATCGTAGACAGCGACATAGGCCTCCTTGCCCATCTCCTCCAGGATGCCGAACAGCGTAGCGGCCTCCTCGGCGTTGGAATCTTCGCCCTGGCCGGAAAAATCCCATTCCACGAATGCGTAATCCGCCTTGGCACTGAAGAAGCGCCAGGACACGATGCCGGACGAATCGATGAAGTGCTCCACGAAGTTGTTGGGTTCCGTGACAGCATTGCTCTCGAAGGTCGGCTGCGGCAGATCGTTGAGTCCTTCAAAGCTGCGTCCCTGCAGCAGTTCCGTCAGGCTGCGCTCCAGCGCCACCTCAAAGCTCGGGTGTGCGCCGAAGGAAGCAAACACGCCGCCGGTGCGCGGGTTCATCAAGGTCACGCACATTACAGGATAGACACCGCCCAGCGAGGCATCCTTGACCAGTACCGGGAAACCCTGTTCTTCCAGTCCCTTGATACCGGCCACGATACCGGGATACTTTGCCAGGACCTCCTGGGGAACATCGGGCAGGCAAATCTCGCCTTCCAGGATTTCACGCTTGACCGCGCGCTCGAAAATCTCCGACAGACACTGCACCTGCGCTTCAGGCAAGGTATTGCCGGCACTCATGCCATTGCTGACGAAGAGATTCTCGACCAGGTTGGAGGGGAAATACACCACCTGGCCATCCGACTGGCGCACGTAAGGCAGCGAACAGATGCCGCGCTGTGCGTTGCCGGAATTGGTATCGACCAGATGCGAAGCGCGCAGCTCGCCATCGGGGTTGTAGATCTCCAGGCAATACGTGTCCAGGATCTCCTTCGGCAATTTGTCCCCGCGGCCGGGCTTGAACCAGCGCTCGTTGGGGTAATGCACGAACTCGGCATTGGCGATCTCCTCGCCCCAGTAGGAACCCGCATAGAAGTGGTTGTTGCTGATGCGCTCGATGTACTCGCCCAGCGCCGAAGCCAGCGCACTTTCCTTGGTCGCGCCCTTGCCGTTGGTAAAGCACATCGGCGAGTGCGCGTCGCGAATATGCAGTGACCACACATTGGGAATGATGTTGCGCCACGAAGCAATCTCGATCTTGATGCCCAGCTCAGCCAGCAAGCCGGACATGTTGGCGATGGTCTGCTCCAGCGGCAGGTCCTTGCCCAAGATGTGCGTGCTCGTGCCAGCCTCGGGCTTGAGCGTCAGCAGCGATTGTGCGTCGGCGTCCAGGCTCTCCACTTCTTCGATGATGAATTCCGGTCCCTGCTGCACCACCTTCTTGACGGTACAGCGCTCGATGGAACGCAGGATGCCGCGGCGGTCTGCTTCCTCGATGTCGGGTGGCAGTTCGACCTGGATCTTGAAAGTCTGCTGGTAGCGGTTTTCCGGGTCGACAATGTTGTTCTGCGACAGGCGGATATTCTCGGTGGAGATGTTGCGCGTATTGCAGTACAGCTTCACGAAATACGCTGCGCACAGGGCCGATGACGCCAGGAAGTAATCAAAGGGACCCGGCGCCGAACCGTCTCCCTTGTAGCGGATGGGCTGGTCGGCGATGACGGTAAAGTCGTCGAACTTGGCTTCAAGACGCAGCTTGTCGAGGAAGTTGACTTTGATTTCCATGGCGAGATTCCGAGAATGAACCGAAGAGATGGCGGTAAGGCGTGCGAGCGACAGCGGCCCACAATTTTGTCGCGACGACGGCGACGGCCGTGGAGCGAGTCCGGCAGTCGTCGCGAAAAGATCTTCGATGATAGCCTAGTGCGGTTGCACCAGCATTGCCGGCCCATGTTGAGCACGCAGCGCGCTGCTGGATCACGATGGGCCTGCAAGATTGCGAACCAAAAGAAAACGGCTCACATCGCTGTGAGCCGCTTCGGTATTTGGTGCTGGCTGCAGGACTTGAACCCGCCACCCCCTGATTACAAGTCCGGCGCGAATTTCAATTATATCAAAGACTTAGATCATTTTTTGCTTCGCAATCAAGAAATTTAGCGCCTCGCAGGCCCTTATTGGGCCTGGGTCGCTTGAGAATTGCGAAGCAGAATTTTCATTGCCAGATACGAATGTTTGCTACAGTTGCCGATGTACTTAATCGGTCAAGTGATGGATATTTCGATTTTTTCTGAAGATCTGTTTTGGTCCGAAATGGGGGCGCGGTCCGAAAAGAGGTGGACTCTTCTGGCCAAGAACGGATCTAGTCCGGCTTGCTTGCGATCATTTCTCGTTAATCGGGAAATCTGGCAGAATTGACGTGGGGATTGTCGAGGAGAACCCTCTAACTAAACATGGGGACTGCGATGGCAGTAAGCCGGACAGAAAAAATTTTAATTCTGGCGAAAACTTATCCTTCACCGAGTGCGCAGTACATGGAGACATCGTGCGTTGCCGGCATCAACCAAGACGGCGTGATGCGACGCTTGTACCCCGTACCATTTCGGATGATTGAAGATGGGCAACAATTCAAAAAGTGGCAATGGATTGACGTCATTGTCGAGAAAGCCAATAAAGATCATCGACCTGAGAGCCATAAACTCTACGTTGACACCATTAGCTGTGGCGATTTGATCGGGACGAAACGAGAATGGATCCACCGCCGCGAGTGGCTCGATAAAATTCCTACGTTCACAAATTTCGATGCGCTTGAGGCCGATCGGCTTAGCAGTGGATTATCTCTGGCCCTTTTGCGGCCTAAAAAGCTGCTCCGGTTAGAGGTCACTAAAGCCAAAAATCAGGACTGGACCGACGAGGAAAGGGAGAAACTTGCTCGAGAACAGATGCAGGGAAATTTGTTTTCAGAGGTGGAAGTCAAAAAGGAAGTTAAGACGCTCAAAAAGGTCCCATATGATTTCCACTACTGGTATCTATGCGATACGCCCGATGGCGAGAAGGAGTTCAAAAACAAAATCGTCGATTGGGAAGCGGGTGCGCTCTACTGGAATTGTGTGAAAAGCTACCGGACAGATTGGGAAAGCCAGTTCAGAAAGAAGCTGGAAGAAGACTTTGCTTCCAAAGATTTGATGTTTTTGATGGGCAACCAGCACCGATTTCAGGATCAATGGTTGATCATCAGTCTCATCTACCCGCCTAAGCAAAAAGCTCACGAACTTGCGCAGTCGTCTTTGTTTTAAATACGGCTGCCGGCTTCTTTATATGGTTGATTTGGGTTCCAGCGAGAGCATGGATCGCATTGGCCACCATAGAGCGGTGGCAGAAATTGTGATCAGCCTCATAGCATAAGAGTGCGCAATTGGACGAGTTGACCAGCTCGCTTAGCTCGGCAATAGCTTCATCTTGGGTCTTAAGGTATTTCATGAAACCATCGGTATAACGTTTCCAGCTGCCGTCGGCGCGATACTGATCTCGCACATTCCTTGGGCATCCCAGTTGCACCATGTGCAAATAGTCGACGCCTTGAGAATTCACAGCACTGGCCAATGCCTTCTTCGAGAAACCCGGCTTGCGGGATAACGGCAGCTCACGGATGTCGACCAATGTCTCAATGTCGTGCTTTTGCAGCAACACCAAGAACTCGTCGACACTCAAACCTTCGTAACCAATCGTGAAAATCGTCATTTTTCCCTCACTGAATACGAGATTCTAGCCCATCGACTACCTTTGGCAAATAAACTTGGCCGGCGTGCTGTATTCTCGGCGATTATGTCGCGGGTCTTGATCATTAGGCAAAAAAATACCCTCGACGCGGTGCGGAGGGCGAGAATCCAATTCCGAGGAAATTGGTGGAGACGTGTCCAATATATTGCAATGCAACACGGAATGCAAGGTCTCCTATCGGCCAGAAGCAGACGTCGCCTGCCCAAGAAAACCCGCCCGCGTATGCGAACATTGCTTGACCGCAGGAACCTAGCGTGATGTATTGGGACTTAGCTATGGATCGTTGAAATTTGCCGCTTAATACTCAAATATGATGTAGGTCAGCGACATATACTGTATAAATAAACAGTGTTCAATGTGTACCTTATGCTATAGTTCGCGCGCCAGACTTTTTTTACCCACTTGATCGAAAGGAGAATGTATGGCAACGGCACTCGCTGTGGCTCAACGCTTCCTTGATCTAGCTGCGGCTGAAGGGAAGACCTTGACTAACATGAAGCTTCAGAAGCTCGTGTTTTTCGCGCATGGGGTCTATTTGGCAGGTTTTGATGCGCCGCTGATTGAGGAGCCGATTAGGGCTTGGGATTTCGGACCGGTGATTCCGCCTCTCTACGAGAAGCTGCGGAAATACGGGCGTGACAAAGTTGACTTTGATCTAGCCCCGGAAACGCGTAGTACCTTGGAAAATGATCCTCAAGCGGATGAGGCGATCATGGCCGTATGGGAAGCGTATCGAAATCACACGGCAATTCAACTCTCGCAAATCACTCATTTGCCTAAAACGCCCTGGGATCAAATCTGGAACCGGCCGGATGGCCGTTATGAAATGATCCCGAACGCGATCATCAAAGAATATTATAAGAATCGCGTTCAACGGAATGCAGGAACCTGACGGCGAGAAAAAGAAAAATGTGCAGTCCTCGGCTTCTCATAAGCTGGGGCTGCATCTTTTGCCTGAAGATATTCCTCTGGATTTCGGTGATGAGGATGCGCAAGAAGAGTTTGATCCTAAAAAGCCCTTGGATCAGCTAAAGCTGGAATCTGAGGTGCGGCAACTCCAGCGCAATGATGAAGAGCTTGCTCACAAGCTCCAGGAAAACAAAGAGAACCATCAATTAAGACAAAAGCACGCCAAGCGGCTTTTTGTGCTCGCGATTCTTTGGATCGCAATCCTCTGGATAGTTTTGCTGATCCAAGGATTTGGGAAATTCCCTATCCCTTCTTTTATTGCCGGTTACGAAAACCTGGAATTTAATCTTTCAGATTCGGTGCTAATTGCGTTCATGACATCCACGACGACCACGGTTGTCGGTCTCTATGGTATCGCGGCATATTGGCTCTTCCGGTCGCAGTCGAAAAAAAACGACAAGACCGAAAAAAATAGGAAAGAAAAGAAGTCCAAGTAATCGAACTGCCTCATGACAAAACGCCGCAGCCATCGTTAAAACGATCGCTGCGGCATTTTTTTGCGCCTGCAACCTTGGCCTGTCCGACGCCTATCAAAATGCACCTGTGGTGCGTCAAAATGCGTCAGTTTTGATGCCTGCCAGCGGGGGTATCAAGCCGGGCCAGGCGGGCCCCAGCGACTGACGCAAATTTGAGTCAAAACCGACCTATGTAGCGGGCAGGCGCGGGGTGGGGGCAACCGCACGCGCGAAGGCGAAAGTTCACGCCATCGATACCAAAAAGACAACACTTTCCCCCGCCGCCCTCGTTCCCGAAGCCCCCTAATGATGCGTAGCCGTCTTTGAAGGCGAAAACACACGTAAATCCCTTTCCCAGAGAGAAGTCACTAAAAATTTTGCTAAAGAATTAAGAGATAAGCCCGTTGTTAAAGTATGCGGTCAAGAGTCTTGCGTTCAGCATTGCACTTCTGATTTCCGATTTAGCAAAGTGAATTTTCACAATGGCAAAAAGCCTGCACTGAATGTAACTATCAGTGCGGAGAACTCGCTCGCGTGACTTTGACTAAGTAGTGCGCCGATTCACGCACAATCAAAAACTAGATATCTGGACATGAAAGGGGGGGCCCTATGGGTTGATACGTCGGTATCAACTCAGTATCTATCCAGGAGAAAATATGAACATCAGAAATATGAAGATCAGTACCCGATTAGCCACCTGCTTCGCACTGCTTATCGGCATTATGTGTCTGATCACGGGAACATCGCTGAAAAGTCTATCTTCTCTTGATGCGGCCAACACGGAAATTGCGAATGATCGATACGTCAAAATTGCATTAGCCTCAGAAATGTCTGATAGCGTTAACGGTGCCGCCAGAAACTTACGAAATGCGTTGCTCGCTCGCAGCGCAGAAGAAATGGAGCGTTTTCTTGGGCGCTCGGAAGCGCACAGTGTTAAGACCAACCAATCCCTTGCTGAACTGGAAAAGATAATTAATACACCTCGTGGCGCTGAGTTACTTAAGGCAGTGAAGGATTCTCGAAAAGCTTACCAAATACCCCGAGATCAGCTGAAAGCGATGATCAAGCAACAAAAAAGAGAAGAAGGAACAGAACATCTGTTCACACATGTGATCCCGCTGCAGGACAAGTATTTTTCAGCGTTAAATGAATTCGTAGCATTCCAAAAGGCGCAAATGGATAGCAGCGTCACCGTAGGTAAGGAAACTGCCAACTCGGCAATCTCTATCGTCCTGATTTTCTCTGGCATTGCCATCATTATTTCCGTCATAAGCGCCTGGTTAGTGACACGGTCTATCACTCGTCCTCTTAATGAAGCAGTGAAGGTTGCAAGTGCTGTAGCAGAAGGAGACTTAACGCAACAGATCGAGGCTAACACGAAGGACGAAACCGGTATGCTGCTCTCGGCATTAAAGACAATGAATGGAAATTTGCATCGCATCGTCTCCCAAGTGCGTGAGGGTACGGACACCATCAACACTGCGTCGTCAGAAATTGCTACCGGCAACCTCGATTTATCCTCCCGTACAGAGGAACAAGCAGGAGCACTGGAGGAAACTGCATCATCAATGGAGCAACTAACATCCACGGTCAAGCAAAACGCAGAAAATGCACGCCAAGCTAATAACCTGGCTGTGGTCGCTTCGGACGTGGCAATACACGGGGGCGGCGTGGTCGATCAAGTAGTTCAAACCATGGGAGAAATCAACCAAGCCTCGCGTAAGATCGTAGACATCATCGGTGTTATCGATGGCATCGCCTTTCAGACCAACATTCTGGCATTGAATGCCGCTGTAGAGGCCGCCCGGGCCGGCGAACAGGGACGTGGATTTGCAGTCGTGGCGTCAGAGGTGCGCGTCTTGGCACAACGCAGTGCCTCCGCAGCAAAAGAGATCAAAGTCCTGATTGAGGAATCGGTGACCCGGGTAGAGAACGGTAGTCGCCTTGTGGAACAGGCAGGCTCGACAATGAGCCAGGTGGTATCCAGCGTCAAACGGGTTACTGATGTAGTCGCAGAGATCTCCGCTGCCAGCCACGAGCAAAGTGATGGCATCGAACAAATTAATCAGGCAATCACGCAGATGGATGAAGTAACACAGCAAAATGCCGCATTAGTTGAAGAAGCTGCTGCAGCATCACAATCATTGCAAGAGCAATCAAAGCACTTGAGCGAGACAGTGAGCATTTTTAAGCTGGGCACTCGCGATTTTTCGGCTGCCAGACCGCCACAAAACACTTCGACACTTAAAAGAGCCCAAAAGCAACCTGTAAACGTCATAAGTCACGAGATAGAGGGAGCAATAACGAACGGGAAGCCATCGCAGCCAAAGATATCGCGAGCTGCACCTGTTAGCTCCACCTCGAAGATTGGCGTAGAGGACAGTAGAGACTGGTCGCAATTTTAAGGCATTGAGTTAGACAATAGCCGCCCCCTAAAGAGCTGTCAGGGGGCGTTACCTTGAAGGTGTAGCACCTCCGACTTCAGCCAAACCAAGATGACCTCAGATCAACGTACCCGGACAGTACTGCAATGAATTGCCGTGAGTAAAGTATATAAATTATTAATAGAATATCACTCATCTATATGAGTCATTTAAAATATGCCGCTGCCGACCATTGTGTTATGCGAGCTGTGCAGCCTGCCGCCGGCAGAGGTCGACCGGTTGCGGGTGATGATTGAAGTGGCGATGTCTGGCGCGTGGGCCCACGCATCACCGAGCAGCTCGCGCGCCTAAGGCTATGCTCGCAGACGTCATTAAAAAAAGAGTGGTGAAGTCAGATCGGCGCCGATCGATCCTTGACTACCTGAAGGGCTTCTATAGTGCTTCTAAGCGCCGGGCGTGTGCGCTGATTGGGATTCCCGTCGCGTCTACCAATACAAGAGTTGTAAAAATCCACAAACGGATTTGCGCATGAGAATGAAGGAACTTGCCGTCAGACGAGTTCGCTAAGAAGATCGGTGTCCTACTTAGGCGGGAGGTTTTGGTCATAGCACAGGTGTTATCTACCGTATCTATAGGGAAGAGGGCCTCAGCCTTCGATATCGACAAGGTCGTCGTTCGAAATCTCAGGCCACGCGCCCTCAACGGTCACCTACGACACACCCTGGTCAGGCTTGGAGCTTGGACTGTGTCGCAGAACGACTTTCGAACGGTAATCGCTTTCGCTGCTTGACCATTATTGATGTTTTCACGCGGAAATGCTTAGCCATTAGCGCCTTAGACCGCTCAATATGTCACGGTCACATCTATACCGCCTCCGCTAGGCGTCATGCCCTCCCCAAAACTTGACTTCTTACTTTCGGCCATGTTCTCAGAACTAATCAGAATCGTTGGCTTGGTGTCGTCGCTGCACGCGCTAGTGGTATTTGGTTGGCCGGTAGACGTGACAAGGACTTTAATGTTGCACCGGGTTAAGACAAATGCACTTACGCCAAGCCGGGCGGAGCTGGCAGCCGATACAAGCTTAGGAATGCCTGCCCCCGAAAGCGCTGACAAAATAATCAGTAATTGTGAAGTGAGGCGCATGTTTGCTCTAATCATGAATTGTTGAGCTCAGTATGCGCCGATCAAGATCCAGCGCTATCAGTCGTTTCCTTATTTATAGTTAGCAATTTAATCGCGTATCGCATTAATGTCGCTGCGAAGTGGGTAACTCACTGAGGACCAGATTTTTCTGGGATTGGACGTCTACTTTCGGGGCCAAGTGAAACTGAGCAGAGGATAATGAGAAATGCTTGGTAGCTTGAGCGCAGCGAGAGAATAGCTCAATCTCGTGAAGGAGCAGGAATTACCCGAGCGAGAAATCGTTTTCGAGCAAATTAACGCCGGGAGCATCGTTGCTCTGTGCGTTTGTGGCTACCACGTAGTTGACTTTCATGGCCCGACGCAATGAGCTGATACGTCCCTTGAAGTGGAAGTCAACGCCGTTCTGCGAATTTGGTTTCGAGTCCAAGTTTGGAGGTCGAATTGCAATTCTCCAATTTTTTGATGCAGATGGCTATTCGCCCCGCTTTGATGTTATGTACGCCTCCGAGAATAGCGAAGCAATGCAGAGGGTATTGAAGCGATCAAGTGGAAGCGCGTTTGGTCTTGCAAGAACTAATAGCCGTCGGCTTCTGGCCAGAAGCTGAACATCAAGAAAAAAATAGCTTTCGAAGCGGAAGATTCTGGTTATCAGAGAACAGCTGGCGATCTATTTGTTCTTAGTAGATGTGCTTTTCTTATGTGTATGTCGGCGTGCGCAAATTCCTGATGTAAGCTCTTGTAGGTAGGGCAGCGCCTCCAGGAGAACTATGGCGAACAATACCGCCCCAATATAGCTTGCAGGTAATGGTACCTGCTTGAGGCGCAAGCTGAAGTCCGCTATCTCATCACCAGCGCGAAATAGCGCCTGAAACTGCCCCCAATGTATCAGGGCCAGCACGGAAAGCGCCATCAACGGGACCATTTCCAGAAAACTATGGACATGCTGCTCTATGGGGGTTACCCGCCGGCGATGAACAGCATAGGTGACATCCCAAAGGGCAGTCGCCTCGTGCGCAAGAAATGCGAAGATCATTACGGCAAGAACAAGGGCGTTGACCTCAAAGAAAAGAGCAGCCAACACAGGGACACCCATCTCTAGCAACATGAGCAAATGCAGTAAAGATTCCCGCAAACCGCCATGTTGGCTGATATGAGAACGCTTATGGCAATACCAATCAGCCAGGCCAGCGCAAAGCCACACCGGCACCACAAAATACATGAGGTAACGCTCGCCGATAATTTCAGCTTCCATAGTGATAGATCAGAGCGCACATGGTGTTCTTCTGAGAATATTTTTTGTTACACGCTATCAAGCTCCACCGGTTCTGGGATCAATCGTGTCCACTTCCGACTGGGCAATCTACTTATTCGGCGTACCCGTGTCGGTATCGCGGTTTTCGATGTGCTTCCCCTCTGAGGCGTAAGCGTGGCATTAGACATTGACTGCCTCGGGCGTCAGTTCTCCCGCGGTTGAATTTTGAACTCGATAGGCATAACGGCCTTACTTGGGCAGATCGGTTGAAATCTCAGCCAATGCCTCATCTGTCTTTGGCTGCTCCTCCTTGGAGGCGATATCGCCCAAGGTGACGATACCGACCAACCTCTTCTCTTGATCCAGTACAGGCAAGCGCCGCAACTGATCGCCTCCCATGTATTCAAGTACCTCTTCTACAGACTGGTTTTCAAAGCAAAACGCCACTTCGTTGCTCATGAATTCCTTCACCTGGGCGCCTTCCAGCGTCTGGCGTTTGGCGAGTCCTCGCACTACGAGATCTCGGTCGGTCACGACTCCTACCAGCTTGCCGGCCTCGCAGACTGGGAGGGAACCGACGTCCATCTGATCCATCAATTGTGCAGCCAGCATCGCTTGGTCTTGCGGAGTGATGGTGCGTGCGCCGCGTGTCATTACTTCTGAAACGGTGGTCATGACGATCTCCTCAAATCTAAAACTGTTCTGCAAGCGAAAAAACAGCCGCCATCAGACGGCCGGTACTCATTGCACGATCAGCAGATCACTTGGTGTTCTTGTGGCTCTGCTGGCCGCCCTTCACGTGTTGCTCGTGCGAGCCGCCATGTGATGGGCTGGCCGACTTGGTGCTGCTGCTGGAAGCCGGGGAATTCTTGTGGCTCTGCTGTCCTGCCTTGACGTGCTGTTCGTGGCTGCCGCCGCGCGTATTTTCGCTAGACATTTGCAATCTCCTTGATCAGTTGGCAAAGATCGGATGTGTTGAGTACTTCCGAACGCTTAGATTACGGATAGAGCAAGTCAGCTGCTATCAGTGATCGTAGCGTTGGGCGGTGAGTTTCTGCTGTCGGATAGGTCAGCGACTTTTGATGAGAAGAGATATCAACTCATCTCGACCGGAATGAACCCAATTTAGGAGTATCAAAACGCAGAATCACAGAGGAGACACGAAATGGATATTTCTTCTGCACTGAGTAGCGTTGTGGCGGGCCTTGACCTATGGGACAAGAACGATGATCTGAATGCGACGGCCATGGTTATACGTGCCCTCATAGTCTTCGTCGCGACGCTGACCTTCTTGCGCATAGCGGGGTCGGCGATCCTTTGGTCAGGGGAGCGCCTTTGATCTCTGCTTGATGGTCCTGTTGGGCGCCATCTTAAGCAGGGCCGTGGCAGGTGCCTCTGCGATGATCCCGACATTGCGCGCCGGAGCGACTATCGTCATTCTTCATCGGACGCTTGCGATGATTATCATGCGTTGGCCAGCCTTGAATAACCTGGTCAGCGGCCATGAACGTCAGCTAGTTCGGGAGGGAAAATTGAATCGGGAAGAAATGCGGTCAGGATTAATCAGCCATGCCGATCTAAAGATTGCTTTACGCAAGAAAGGAGGTGGTATCGACCTGGATGAGGTTGCCAGTGCTGCGCTCGAAAGAAATGGAGAAATCAGTATTCGCACAAAGTCCGAGTAGGGGAAATTAGCTTTGCACCATTACTCATCTATTGAATAGGCAGGCAAGGACTTTCGCCAGAGCTCGGCTATTTCCGTGATTTGATCCCATGCGTCATCATGTGGTCATACAATCGTTCTTCGCCGTCCGCAAACTGTGCAGTTTGCATGTATTTTCCCGGGAGGCAAGGTCAACATGTTTTTTCAACTGCTTGCGTTGTAGTGGAATACGCTGCAAGGCGATCGTCGCGGGGAGCTGCCGGCCCCCCAGTTGTGCACAATTACGCCGACTTGATATGGACAGGCGGCAGGAAAGGCTGTTCCGTGCTTCTTTCTCAATGCCGTTATGGGACTTCCGCTATCGACCAGAAGCAGATGCTCTAGCGATCAGGGAAATCTCCCCTGGACATCTCTCGAAACACGGTTCGTCGGTATATCCGATCCGGAGCGATCGAGCCTTCCTATCCCTCAAGGCAGTCATCCAGTTCCCTAGATGAATTCGCACCTGGACATTCAGCCTGGCTCAGCGCTGAGGCGGTTAAATCGCGCAAGCAGGGACGAATCCTGAAACAGATGTTCTTGGATCTAAGAGAACTGGGATATGAAGGGTCGTATGGCCGGGTGGCTGCCTTCGGAAGACAACGGAAGGTGGGTCAAATGGAGCGGGGCAATTCTGCGAGAAAATCAGCAACTGGGGTCACCTTGAACACGGACTGCAATCGTAAAGGAGATTCAAGCCCTTGCAACGATAGCTTTCGAAGGGTAGCTTGCCAAAATTACTGAAGTGGTAACAGACCCGAACCTTGCCAGGGCATCGATGGCGGCTTCCAGTTGCGCCATCCCTTCCACCACGACGCGCACAATAAAGCAGTCCTCCCCTGTAATGCGGTCTGCATCAATAACCTCTGGCATCGTCTCGAAGGCGAGCAGGCAGCGTCTGATCTCCGCGTGGGTCGTGCGGATCCGCACCATTGCAGAGATATTGTGACCCACCAAGCCAGGATTTATTTTTGCCGCGTAGCCTTCGATGACACCCCGGTCTTCCAATTTCTTGATGCGTGCGGTGACTGCTGGTTGAGATAAACCAATTTCCTTTCCCAGTGCCGTATTGCTAATGCGCGCATTGTGTTGAAGCGCCTCCAAGATGCGCCAATCCAGGCGGTCTAGCTCATCCCCTTTGATTTCATTCGTAGAGTCACTCATCTTTTTTTAATTCATTCACGTGAAGCCTTCAATTCATTCGAAGGTTCATGGTGCCTTAATTCCGCTCTTCATACAATGAGCGCTGTTTCATCAATGGAGACTTCGCAAATGCATCATTCCGTCCTTCTGGTTCCTGGTATCGGCAACTCCGGCCCTTCGCACTGGCAGAGCTTATGGCAGTCTTCACATCCGAATTGGCGGCGCCTCATGGTCGAACATTGGGACAAAGTTGAATGCGAAGACTGGGTATCCGCACTAGAGCGACAACTTGTCAATGCTCCTGCAGGCACGTTGCTGGTAGCACATAGCCTTGGATGTCTAGCGGTAGCACATTGGGCTGTACAATCGCAGAAGAAACTTGGAGGCGCCTTGCTGGTCGCCGTTCCCGATCCTGCATCCTCTTCATTTCCACGTTGCGCGGCGCATGGATTCTTGCCGTTGCCTTCTGAACAATTAAGATTTCCTACGCTGGTCGTCAGTAGCACCGACGATCCCTACGGGAGCGTGGAGCATAGCCGAGAATGCGCCAATGCCTGGGGCAGCGAGTTCGTCAATGTCGGAGCGAAAGGGCATCTAAATGCTGAAAGCAACTTAGGTGCTTGGCCGGAAGGGCTAGAGTTGCTCGCAAGAATATCCACCTCCATCGATTATGGCCAAGGGAAGCTCTAGGGCCTGTTCACGCATTTTTATGAAATGGGTTCTAGCCAATACGCGCATATTGCAAAGAAGAAGCTACTTAACGATTTCCAAGCCTGTTTGACAATAAATCGGCTATCGGAAGGCCTTGGTACGCCATCGAAGCCGTAACAGAGTGATGAACCAGTTAGCGAGGGCAATCGCCAGCACTGCAATGAGGAAAGCCATGAGGCCCCAATGGAAGATCAATTTTCCGGCGATCCACGGGAATCCGAATACCCCGAGAAAATAGGCGAGACTGAACAGCAGCAGGGATTGGGATGTCAATCCCGGTGGCGATTCTTGCACCACCAGTCCATTGATGACCGAATAGGTCAAGCCATATCCGGTTCCCAGCGTGAGGGCCGCAATCAGGTAGCTGAGCGGTGTGGCAACGAAAAGCGTCAACATCAGAACCGACACCGCCATGACTGCGCTCAAGACACAGGACGCGATGTAGGGATCGCGCTTAACGACAAGACGGGCGATGAACAACCGGCAAATGATCGCAGCACACATGAATCCCATGAAGAACAAAGCATAGTCCAGCTGTTTGATGTGTGCATAGGAGGTCTGGAAGCTGGATAATCCGCCGAAAATGCACGCGCTCAGCCCGACCATAATGATTGAGTAAATGGCTTTGGAGCGGCATACGCTGACGCAGGCGGACCAGTTCAGACGATGCCCCTGTATGCCGTCCTCAATGTCTTCTCGACGCCTGGACAGCCCAGGGGCAAGCCTCCAGAACAGCGCCGCGCCCACCATGCTGGCGACAGCGGCAATGTCGAACGCCAGGTGCAGCGTGAGGCCGGACGCGGTCACCGTACGGCCGATGAGCGGACCGCTACCGATGCCAGCCATCATGCAGCCGGAGAGGAGCGCGAAGTGCTTCGTCCGGTGCGCTTGCGGCACCATCATAGCCACGATGATCGGGCCCAGGGTATAGAAAGTGCCCCAGCCCAGACCGAGGATGAGCGCACAGCCGCAAAACGCCAGCAGCCGAGGAGGAACCATGGTGAAGCCCAGGCATGCCAGGCCCAGCAACAGACCCGCGCAGGCAATCGCGTGCGCCGCCCCGATTGCATCCGATACGTGGCCCGAGAAAACCACGGCGAAGAAGGTGCTGGCCATGGCCACAGAAATTACCGTCCCTGCATCGGCGTCACTGCCACCTTTGCTGCCCATGAAGATCGACAATAGAAACGTCGTCCCATACGACATCGATAGAAGATAGCTGGCCAAGCAAAATAACGCGAATGCTTGTGGTGCCTGCTTGGATGCGGAGGCTGATCGCTGCTGTTCCATGGAGTGGAGACCTTTGCGGTGTTATGGGATGCCTGAGCGGCTCAGTCCACAATGAACAAAGTAGCCCCGCTCGCTGTGTAAGAGCGATGCGCCTCGGCGTTGTCGGCTACCTGATAACTGATACCAGGAGTCAGCAGAAAGGTCCGTCCGTCCGCCAGCTGGCTTTCCAACTCCCCTGCAAGGCACAGCAGGATATGTCCTTTGCGGCACCAATGGTCTGCGAGATAGCCAGCGCTGTATTCCACCATCCGAACGCGAATGGCACCGAACTGGCGGGTGCGCCACCAGGCGACGCCTTGTTCCCCTTTGTGCTCTGTCTTTTCGACATCTTCCCATTCGGTGATGCCGAACGGAATGTTGGCTATTTGCATGTCTCGTCCTCTCAAATAAAAAAAACTTGTGGGTGTACAGCATAGCCATGCTACCGTCTGTCCGAATAACGAATAATGGACATTAAATGTCGGCAAATGGACAAGAAGATATGTTGCTGATACCACCGACACTGACGCAATTGCCGCGCCCGATATATGTACGCGCTCAGGCCATGGCGTCCAGTGCGCATTTCGCTGAACACCAGCATGAGTGGGTACAGTTCCTGTATGCGACGTCTGGGATGCTGCGGGTTACTCTGCCGAGTGGTAGCTTCACCGTGCCATCGCGGTTTGCTGTCTGGATTCCCGCCGGGATGCGGCACCAGGTCAGCGCGCAGACCGAAGTAAGCTTTCGCAGCCTCTATCTCACCGCTGCAGCGACATCAGGTATGGTGGTTGATCGGTCCCGCGTGGTGGAGGTTACGGCACTGACGCGTGAACTGATCGTAGCGGCGGCCAAGCTCCCGCCGGAATATGACGAGCAGGGCCGCGCTGGGCGCCTGCTCGCCACCCTGCTCGACGAATTGGCAGATTTGCAGGAAGCCGAAATGTATTTACCTCTGCCAAGCGATGCACGGCTCAAGATCATATGCGAATGTCTGATGCAGGATCCCAGCGATGATCGCGAACTTGACGCTTGGGCCAGGCGCATCCATGTCTCTAGCAAAACCCTGGCGCGCATGTTTGAGCGTGAAACCAATATGAGTTTTCGCCAATGGCGCCAGCGCTTGCGTCTATGTCGGGGGTTGGAGTTCATGGCCAGCGGACGTAGCGTGACAGAAGTCGCGTTAGACGTAGGCTACAGCAGCAGCTCCTCATTCGTTGCCGCCTTCAAGCAGCAGTTCGGAAAGACACCGCGAGAATTCATGCAGAATGGATCGCCATTATGACTCGGAAATTATGTCCGCACCCGGCCAGAAGCGGTCCGTCGGGCCATTGTAGGCTGTCATTTTCCCTTCAGAATCACGAACGAGAATAGCCAATGATCAACAATGAAACGACGCCAGTCATCATCGAGGTTGCCCGAGCATTCGTACAGTTGGTGCAGGGGAGCACATCAGCTTGGGAAAAAGCCTATCTAAGACTTCAATTCGAAGATGGAAACACTGAGGCAAAGGGCTCTTATGTCTCCGGCAATGACGTTGAAATTATCGAGGTCATAAAAAATAGGGCCTTTTTCCATCCTATCGCTCGCTCGGGAGGTGAGCTTTTTTCGCACCTGGGCAAGAATGCCGGCGTTTTCTTGTTGACGATCAATGACCAGTTTGAGTATGACTTCCAGTTTGAGTACACAGACATGAATCGATGGCGTATCAGCAAATTAAACGACGGAACGGGTATTCCGACTTGAGATAGGACTTGCTCAGGCAACGGCCGCAATCGGCCACAAGCGGACGTTCGTCGCTAGACTTGCTATTGGATAATAATTTGTTTTTCAGCTTATTGTGAAGGGTAGCTAATGGAAAATCCTGGCTCCACGCCCATCTATCCCCGGCGTATTTGCTGAGACGCATGCACCGTTTCTCCAAACAAAGAAGGTCAGCACGAAAGAACTCAGGAAAATCCCGATGCCAAATTTGTTAGTTAAAGTATAACTTTTAACTAACAAATTATCTGTCAGGAATTCCATGCTTTCCCGTGAGCACGTCCTAAATTGTGTGTTGACTTTCGTTGGCATCTACTGCGTTTATATCGTATTGATCGGCGTGGTCTTTGGCTTATATGTGTGGAGCCGGGTTTATCAAAAAAGGAAGGATATGGGTTATGAGCCAAAATGACCGCTATCGGCCAGAAGCAGACTTTCCCGAAGAGTCAGATACTGGCTGAAAAAAATAGCTTTTATTGATAAAGTCGGTAGCCAAGGGCCTTGGGCCAAACTCTCAAATTTCCTATTCCTCTGCTCAAAGCCATGACTGCACCGCTCAATACGATTTTGATATACGCCCGTAATCCCGCCGTAACCAGTGCTTTCTACAAAGATCATTTCGGATTCAAGACGACCGGTGAAGTAGATGACGGCCTCATCGAACTGAATGCTCCAGGTGCTGGCATCAACCTTTTGATTCATCAGGCAGCCAAATCTCTGAAATTTGGGCAGGCAGTGGTCAAGCTGATGTTCAGCGTTTCCGATGTTGAAAAATTTAAGGCCGACTCGGCGCAAAGAGGCTTGGAATTCGGCAGTACCCATCAGGCAAATGGCTATCAATTCGCTAACGCGAAAGATCCTGATGGAAATTCGGTATCGATATCCAGTAGAGAATATCGCCAGCGAGCGTGAAAGAGAGCGGCTGCTTTCGGCCAGAAGCTGACGTCTAAGCCAATAAAAAAAGCCCGCAATCGCGGGCTTTTTTTGGGGCCATAAACCTTTCTACGGGCAATTCTATTACACAGATAGGCGTCTATTACCCAAATTGGGTCCCGGCATAAGCCGGAACCCTTGTGTATTACTGGTGCTGATGGGCGGAATCGAACCGTCGACCTACTGATTACGAATCTGCGAGGAAATCCATAAAAATCAAGGGCTCAGAGTGTTTATTGCTCCGCTATTCAAAAACATGGTGGCCCGTAAAGCCAATTAGAATGGGGCGAATTTGGAATTGCGGAGCGGAGTTTTCGTCGCTGAACGCGAATGTCATCGCCCATCCTGATCACAGGTTGTCCCCCGCTGTCGCCGCAGAAATGGACCTTCCCAGCTATTTTTCAGCTTATCGTAAAATAGATTACGGACAAATCGGCTCCTTCTTCCTGTCTGCTTCATCAGAATTACTTCTTAGGCGATTGGCGAATTACACGTATAGATCATGGCTTCTGGGCAAAAAAAAGCCCTCGGCTATGAGAGCGGAGGGCCTTAATCCAATTTCAAGGAAATTGGAGGAGACGCTTTAAATATATTGCGATGCAGCAGAAAAATCAAGTGCCATCAATTTCCGAGCCTCTAAGCAATTAGTCATTTCATCTGCTGGGCGGAAAAGGGGCTGGTTGAGGACCAGTATTCATTAGTACGTCGAGAATTACAGAAACAGCCCTTCCCTTCAATAATGTATGTGGCGAATAAGACAGGAAAATCCTGATATCGTACTTATTCCTCCGACAATAAAATCTGCTACAGCCCATCCTGATTATCAGGATGGGCGCTGTATATCGCGGCAATAACAATGCGGAGGGCAACAATGAAATGGTTCTATAATCTTAAGATCTCTAAAAAACTTATCGTAACCTTCCTCATAGTGGTGACGATGGTAGCTGCGCTCGGAGCTTTCTCTATCCGTCAGTTGGACAAAGTCAACAGCGCTTCTACGGAAATTTCGACCAACTGGCTTCCTAGTATCCGCACTCTTGCGACCTTGCAGCTGACACTGTCGCGCATCCGCAGTTTTGAAATGCAGCATCTTCTGGCCAGAGACGTCAAGGAATACGAGGACATCGAAAAAAGCTCCAAGAAACAGATCGATGCACTGCGAAAACAACAGGCTCTGTACGTATCGCAAATTTCGGAACGCGAAGAAAAAACGGTATATCCAGAAGTCGAGAAGTTGCTCACGATCTTCCTCAGTGAGCATGACAAAATCTTGGCCATTTCACGTCAAGGCAAGGTCGAGGAAGCTCGCGCCCTGCAACGTGGTGAGGCCACGCGTGCATACCGCGCGCTGTTGGAGAACCTGGACAAGCTCATCGAAGTCAACGATAAGGGTGCGGATGGCTCCAATGCCGTTGCAGACTCTATCTACGCTCAATCCCGACTGTGGATTATAGGTACGCTGATCGCCTGCATCGCAATTGCCATGACGTTAGCACTTTGGGTATCGCGCCTAATCGCTCAGCCGCTTGAGCAAGCAGTGTCGGTGGCGCAGCGCGTGGCTGGCGGCGACCTGACCGCAGTCATACCGGCTTCCGGCAAGGATGAGACGGGCCAACTGCTAGCGGCTCTTAAGAGAATGAACGAAAGCCTGCTACATGTCGTCTCTGAAGTGCGCGAAGGCACGAGTACCATTACAACTGCCTCCACCGAGATTGCCAGCGGTAATCTTGACTTGTCCTCGCGAACTGAGCAGCAGGCCAGCTCGCTAGAAGAGACCGCTTCGGCGATGGAAGAACTGACTTCCACTGTTAAGCAGAATGCACATAACGCCCGCCAAGCCAGCCAACTGGCCGTGTCAGCTTCAGAGGTGGCGGTCGCTGGCGGCGATGTCGTCAATAAGGTAGTGAATACCATGGGCTCGATTAATGAGTCATCACGCAAGATTGCCGACATCATCAGTGTGATCGACGGCATCGCCTTCCAGACTAACATTCTGGCTTTGAACGCAGCCGTGGAAGCGGCACGGGCGGGTGAACAAGGCCGCGGCTTTGCGGTGGTTGCGTCGGAAGTTCGTTCTCTGGCCCAGCGCTCAGCCTCTGCTGCCAAAGAAATTAAGGAATTGATCGAAGGTTCGGTAGCGCAGGTTGACGTCGGGAGCAAGCTGGTGGAAGAGGCAGGAAGCACCATGGTCGAAGTGGTCAATAGCGTACGACGCGTCACCGATATTGTCGCTGAGATCAGTTCCGCCAGCCAAGAGCAGAGTCAAGGCATCGAGCAGGTTAATATCGCTATATCGCAGATGGACGAGGTTACCCAGCAGAATGCCGCGCTCGTCGAGGAAGCTGCCGCAGCAGCCCAGTCGTTGCAAGAGCAGGCTGAGAAGTTGACGGGAACGGTCAGCGTCTTCAAACTCAATCGCGACGATACGCCAACCATGCAGCAACAAGCACGCGCAGCTCGCTCGATGGCAACCGTGACCGCCCCAGCTCCAGCGTCACAGAAGATGCCGGTGGCGGCGGCTCCGCATAAAGTAGATTCGGCGGCCAAGTCGGCTATCAAATCGGCTGCTGGGAAGGCCTTTCACGCCGATTCCCATGATAGTGGTAGCTGGGAGCAATTTTAGGTGAAGATGTTGTGAGTCAGCGGCCGCCCACGCCCGTCTATTCCGCGGTGTGATTTGCTAGGATGCTTAACCGGTTTCGACGTCCGACTATCCTCGTTGTTTCTTTCGGCTAGGATGTCCGCTATCGGTCTCGGCCCTACATCGTCTGTCCAAGAAAATGCCCGCGTATTCGCGGGCTTTTTTCATTTGGAGCATCTGTTTACGGATCTGTGAGAAAACGATAAAAATCAGAAGCTTAAGGTAATTATTGTTTCGCAATTCAAAAATCCGGCGGACCGCAAGGCCGGTTAGGACGTGGCTCGATTTGCAGTTGCGGAGCGAGATTTTCGCAGCCAATTGCGAATGCCGAGCCGTTTCTAAAAGCCGCTGGCGACAGCCGTAATCTCGGGTAGTGGGCAATCCCGATAACGCTCATCCGGGAATCCATCGACCTCAACGACCGATATCGCTCAATCATCTTGCAATTTTTACAAGCCTGGACGATTAGGCACCCGGGAAATTCCTGACCTGTCTGAGTGCTTGCTGGGGGAAACCACTACAGCCACCAGGGAGGATGCTGCCTAAGATGAACTCATTCTAGGAGAGCATCATGTTGACTACCTTTCTGCTGACCGTCGTTGCCTCTGCCTTGATCGCTGTTCTCATAGCTTCGCTTAGCCTTTAGATGTCTGGAAGTCGGTGCCATCAATTAGAACACCGGATCGGAAGGCATTTGGATAGCCTGACGGCGAACATCATGTGATGAGTTGCCGAAGTATAACGATGAGCTTAAAGCTGGTTCTTACTGTTCAGGTTTTTCCTTAACTAAATTGCTAGTGCGGTAGGGAATTCCCGGATGTCAGGCGAGCTCTTCAGAAATTACAGTATCTCCATACCACCGCTGCACGGGGAAGTTCTTGCAAGGGGCGAGGACTGGGCAGCCAGACCAGGAGAAACAAAAAATGTTCTTCATCAAGAAAAATCGTATCGTCGCTGCTTCCATCGCTGCTGTCGTCCTGGCTTCCAGCGCACCGGCTTCCTTCGGTGCTACCGCCAGCGGCACGCTGACCATCAGCGCCTCGGTCGTGGCTGCCTGCACCGTGGTCGGTTCGGCCATCGCCTTCGGCGCCTACACCCAGACCGTAGTGAACCAGACCGGCACCATCACCGTGCTCTGTACCAACGGCACCGCCTACAACGTCGGCCTCGATGCTGGCACCGGTACCGGTGCTAGCGTGAGCAATCGCAAGATGAGCGCAGCCGGCGGCGGTACCCTGAACTATGCGCTGTACCGCGATTCGGCCCGCAGCAACAACTGGGGTTCGACCATCGGCACCGATACCCTGACCGGCACCGGTTCCGGCCTGACTCAGACCCTGACCGTCTATGGCCAGATCCCAGCGGCCCAGACGCCACTGGCAGGTGCCTACTCGGATACCGTGACCGTGACACTCACCTACTAAATCGCAAATCGCGGCACCGAGCCGAATGACGCTTTGCCGCGGATTGAACGTCCCACTAATCGCCCGTTGAGCTGTCCCCAAATTATCGGGTGCCGGTAGCAGCCGGCATGCAGCAGATGTCAAAAATGCCGGTATTTAACCTAGGGGAAATATATGAATGCGCTCAAGAATATGAAGATTGGAACCAAACTGGCGTCGGCGTTCACAGCCTTAGTAACGCTAACGGTTCTACTGGCGGGAATAGCATTAGGTAGCATCAATTCACTTACTGTATCCATCAGGGCGGCCGATGCGGTACAGGATCAGCGCCTGGTACCGCTCTATCTCGCGAGAGAAGCTTTAGATCAAACGGGTCTCGCCGCTCGCAATGCCTACGTCTTCAGAAGTGATGCAGAAGCGCAAAAGGAGCTGGCAATCGTCGATGAACAGAAGCAGATCTATCTCAAGGCGCTCAAAGACATGGAGCCGCATTTCGCCGGCGACAAGGGTTTTGAGAAGGTCCGCGTGGGCCTTTTGCAGATGGCTGAAGAGTTGAAACGTCCGCGTATCTATCGTGAAGGCGGAAAGTCGGAGGAGTTTCGCGATTTTCTGGTTAATGAGTGTAGCCCACTACGCCGCCAGATCGTAATCGATATCAACAAGGTTATCGACGAAGTAGGCGCAGAAAATGCTAAGGCCCATGACGCCACCATCGACCTCGCAGCGAAGGCCTCCGTGGTAGTAGCCGTGTTGACCGCCATAGTGGCGCTCATTTCTGTACTTGTTGCGTTCGCGATCACCCGGGGACTTTTGAAGCAACTTGGCGGAGAGCCCACTTACGCTGCAGATATTGCGCAGCAGATCGCGGCTGGTGACCTGACCTCCGAAGTAAATGTCAAAGACGGCGACACTACCAGTTTGCTGTTCGCCATCAAGAAGATGCGCGATAGCTTAGTCGGAATTGTGGGAAGGGTAAGAGAAGGCACTCACTCCATCGAACAGGCATCTACCGAAATCGCAACAGGCAACTTGGATTTGTCCTCGCGCACGGAACAGCAGGCAGGGGCATTGGAAGAGACAGCTTCAGCGATGGAAGAACTGATGTCCACCGTGAAGCAAAACGCTGATAACGCCAAGCAGGCGAGTGAGCTGGCGGTGTCCGCTTCGAACGTCGCCACCCAAGGTGGTGAGGTGGTTGGCAAGGTGGTCAGCACAATGGAAGGTATCAATGCTTCCTCACGAAAGATCGTCGACATCATCAGCGTGATTGACGGGATTGCGTTCCAGACGAATATCCTGGCATTGAATGCCGCCGTCGAAGCAGCAAGGGCCGGTGAACAGGGGCGCGGATTTGCTGTCGTTGCATCGGAGGTCCGTAGCCTGGCACAAAGGAGCGCTACGGCAGCAAAAGAAATCACCGAACTGATCAATGATTCCGTGGTGCAGATTGCCCAGGGAAGCAGCCTGGTCGAGCAAGCCGGGATGACCATGGAAAATGTGGTCACCAGTGTCAAGCGGGTGACCGATGTGGTGGCGGAAATTTCTCATGCGAGTCAGGAGCAGAGTCACGGAATCACTCAAGTCAATCTCGCAATCACCCACATGGACGAAGCGACTCAACAGAATTCTGCGTTGGTCGAAGAGGCTGCTGCTGCTGCGAATGCGATGATGGAGCAGGCGGGCGAATTGGCCGGATTGGTCTCTACATTCAAGCTCGATAATGCGCAAAGCTCCGCTACTGTCGCAGGCATTGGAAAAAACACGGAGATGGGTGCCAGAGCCTTGGCACTAGGTTGAAAGGAACAGAATCATGGAAAATCGCCCGCTTCGTGCGGGGGCGATTTTTTTGGGGAAGCTGCTGATTACGAATTAGCGTTGCTGGGGCTAAAAGCTTATAAAAATCAGCAGATTAGTGCGGGGTGGGTTATTGAGACCTGCGATTGGTGCGTGTAAGTGCTTGATTTCATTTAAACGGAGTCAGACGAATAACCCGCTTTTAGCCAAGCGCGGCGGCCGATAATAGAATGCCGTGCATCGTGTTCGTGATCGGCCAGAAGCGGACAATCGAAAAGCAAGAGGCCCGCTTTCGCGGGCTTCTCGCTTTAGAGATCCGCATTCAAAAAAGTGAGTACCGTTTTTTGCGGTCACTCGCGGCTATTTGAGCGCACACAACGCCAATTAGCTCGCCCCGGCAACGTCGCAGTTGTTTGGTCGTCGGCAGAAAATATAGTCAATTTCTGCCGACGGCATCGTCTCGTTCAGCTGCCTTATGCTTGATTTCGGAACAGCAAGCCTCCTATCAGACTTGTGGACTATTACTCCGGGTATCCCGCGCAGAGTAAACATCGTCCGTTTTCTTGGCTTGCTCTGGAAGATGGTCCGTTTCTAGCGGCTTGGCGATTTCTTGTTCGCGGAATCGGTATCAGTTTCACGATTCTCTACGTTTCCGTTGCGCGGCTTTCTCACCGTCACATCAAAAGCGTCTTGGGCCGGCATTTCGTTTTCACGGGTGGGAAGTTTGGATTCGATAGACATTTCGTAGCTAAATAAAGTTGCGGCTACCAGAAGACGGCCGAGAGAAGGGTCACCACTAGGCGGAGCGGCGGGCCCCATGCTGTTCGTGCTTGCGCATAATGTCATCCCGGATCCACACCAGCGCCGAGATGACCGGAGAGCCACCTGCGGCCGGATGGCGGGCTTCGTCTTGATGATGATGCTCGATACTGCGTTGGCGTAAAAAACGCCTCCCAGGCTGAAGTTAACGAGGAAGGCGGGAGGTCGCTATCGTAGTGATTCATGCGGCCTGTGCGGCCTTTGCCTCCTCCGCAACCTTCTCTAGTGCGAGCACGCTCAGTTTCTGGTCAGTTGCCTTCTCTTCCTCCAACGTGTCATGCAAAAGCTTAGCGGCATCCTTCAAGCCAAGCTGCTTGGCCAGGGCACACAAAGTGCCGTAACTGGCGATTTCGTAGTGCTCCACCTTTTGCGCTGCACCGATCAGGGCGGCATCAAGGACGGGGCCATTGGCAATCTCTTCGATTTGCTCCTGCCCTTCTTCGACCAATCCTTCCATTGCAACGCACTTGATGCGCTTGAGTTTGAGGTTGGCACCCTCGACCAGTTGGTCGATGCGCTCAATTTGCCCCCGGGTTTCTTCCAGATGTGTTTCAAAGGCGGCGCGCAGTTCGGGATTGGTGGCGGCACGAGCCAACTTAGGCAGAGCCCGTGTGAGCTGTTTCTCGGCGCTGTAGACGTCGGAGAGGCTGTGAATAAAGAGGTCCTGCAGAGTTTTTGCTGTCATGGCGAACTCCCAAATATCAAAAGGATAGGAAATGAGAAAAAGGGCCCATCTGGGCCCTTTCTCAGGACGGTGAATGAATTAACGGTTGTTACCGCCGCCGCTGTGGCTGTTTTGGCCACCCTTCTGCCCAGCCGCACGCGCTTCTTCGGAAGAGAATTCATGCGCTGTGCCCTTCTCGTGGGCAGCCTTGCCACCTTGGCTGGCGATTTCACGTTGCTTGTCCGCATCCATCGAAGCGAAACCGCGGTTGCCGGTCGAGCCCTGATTTTGTTGATTTGCCATCTTGATCTCCTTTGTGGTTGAACGGGATTGGTCGGGGATACGTCATCGCACAATACGTGAGCCATGGGGCCCGACGTAAATTCATCGTAGCCGCAGGAGGGCTGCAGTCCTATCAGCAGTCGTCTCAATTAGGAGGACGGAACTGCTGTCGGACATGCCAGATACCTTGAAGATGAGTGAGGGTCCTAATGCTTCCTTTTGATCGCCTCGGGCCTATGCCTCATTCTCTTGAGACAGCAGCCGCACCGCTTCATTGATCGCATGCAGCGCAGCGGCATACCGTACTTTCTCCCGATCGCCGTCGAAATGGCACGTGGCCACGCGCAACTGCTGCTGCCCGCCACGATGCCATACCCATGCAAAGCAGACGGTACCTGCTTTGGTGCCATCGGGCGCGTCATCGGGACCTGCCACGCCAGTGTTGGCGATGGCCAGCGTAGCGTTGCAACCGGCAAGCCCGCCGCGCGCCATCCGCTCGGCAACGTATTCGCTGGTCAGCCCGTGAACGTCAACCTCTTCCTGCGTCACGCCCAGCATGCAATTCTTGGCCGGCACCGTGTAGGTTACAAACGCGCCTTCCAGCCAGGCTGCACAGCCTTCGATGCCGCCCAGTTCAGCGGCGATCAGCCCGGCGGTGCAGGACTCCACGGTAACAAGATGCAGTCCTCTGTGCTCCAGCACGCGCCCGAGGCGTTCTGCCGATTTTTTCATTGCCGCTTCCTTCTCTTTAATGTTCATGGCGTCTCAGCCTGGGGCAGATAAACCACCATATCGGCCGCCTTTTGCGGCGTCACGGCCAGTTCAGCCATGGCGCTTTCTGGCTTGAGGTGCCGGGAGTGACGGATTCAGTACGCGAGATTTGCGGGTGTGTTGGGCAAGATCCCTGCAATGAAATGTCGTTCTTGAATACCGTCGAGTCCGCCCGAAAAACGTCTGTGCCCCAACAATGCCTGAGATGCGATGGCATGACTTGAACGCGTATTGTGTCAGGACCACCGGCCCCCGCACGACATCGCCGACGGCGAGCACCGAGGCATCCTCCGGGGGGCGCTTCCTACGGCGCATCAATGTACCGGTCAGCGCTGCGGCGATAAATGCCGTCGCCAGCAGCGCGGAAAACAGCCGCATATGCGCGCGTTGAAGCGTTTGCGCATCAATAGAAAGCGGATCAGTTGGAAGTAATCAACTCTGCGAGCAAAGAACAGTCGGCTATTCTATTTTGAAGAGTCAGGCTGGGCATTGTTCTCTGCGGGAGTGCCAGGTGAAGCCGTTGGTGCAGCAGTGTCAGGATTTGTTGACTGTTTAGGGTTCTTTTTTTGATCATCTTTCAGCGGCTGCTTTTTCTTAGCCGCCTTACTGTTCCCTGTAGGTGGCTGCTGAGCTCCAGGGTTTCCAGTAACTGCACGGTTATCGCCAGTCGGACCGCGCTGCTCAAACGGCTGAGCAAACGTTGCGGCAGAGGCGGTAACCAGCACTAGCACAAGACCATATTCTCGAATTGCTGTCATATTGCTCTCGCAGATAAAAATACGATTCCTATTTTGAATATGAGGATCTGGCCCTAGAGGTCAGGTCTTCAATTTTAGTCAATTGATTCCGGCCGATTGAGTGTTGGGCCTTGGCGCAACTATTTTTAGGCGTATCCCTTACCAGCACATCGTGCGAGGAGTGATAAACCAGAGCGCGCATCGGCCCTCAGTGGTGAAAGTTAAAAGGGGTAGCGTAGCCCCATAAGGGGATATTCTTGGGTTGCCGCTGCACGACGTCGAATTCAGATTTGGCGATTCCCTTGTTACGGCTGCCGGCATCCAGTTCCCCGCTTCAAAGCGCTCGCTCCGTCTGGGCTTGCTGGTAGCGTCCCCGGCTGACTGAGCCGGACCAGGAATTTTCCGTACGAGCCTGTTGATTCAATGGCCACGCGTACTGCCGTGTTACTGATTCGAGGCACTGCTGCTCTGTTCCTGCTGGCCGGTGTTATTGTGGCTTTGCTGGCCCGCCTGAACGTACTGTTCGTGCGATCCGTCGCGTGTGCCGCCTTGCTGCTGCGCCGACGCGCTGTTGCTCTGCTGTTGTTGGCCAGTGTTCTTATGACTCTGCTGACCTGCCTGCACGTGTTGTTCGTGGCTGCCGCCTTGATTCTGGTTTGCCATTTCAATTCTCCTCTGGATTGCTGCGCTGTATTGCCTTCGGATAATGGGCTCCCTCGAACGAGTTCGCCATAAGCCAAACGGAAGAAATCCTGTCGGCAAACGCTGTCAGTGCCTGATTGTTTGAGCTCAGCTCATCGTCAAAGGAGAGAGCATTTAGCGGATAACAGTGAATTTAGCGGCCGCCCGCATGGTCAAATGAGGGTCTAGTCAGCAGGGGAATGCAGATGAATGTGCAATGGGATGAATTGACCAGCTTCAGCGTCTCGCCTTGGGAGATCGTTTTGCGCGGAACGCTGGTTTATCTCTTTCTGTTCGTCTTCTTTCGCTTCGTCTTGCGGCGTGACACTGGCAATGTGGGTGTGGGGGATTTCCTGTTGGTGGTGATCGTCGCGGATGCGTCACAAAATGGAATGAGCGGCGAGTCTAATACCGTTCCTGACGCCTTGCTCCTAGTACTTACGCTGATGGCATGGAACTACTTGATCGATGTCGCGAGCTACCGGTCAGCGCGCATCAGGAAGTGGCTGGAACCTCAACCGCTGCCTCTGGTGGAGAATGGCAGGATGCTGCGCCGGAACATGCGCAAGGAGCTCGTCACACCGGACGAGATCCAAGCCAAGCTGCGCGAGAACGGCATTGCCTCGCTCGATCAAGTCGCGCGTATGACGATGGAAAGTGATGGCGAGCTCAGCGTCTTGAAGAAAAGCCAATAGCTGCTGACAGGAGATGTCCCATGAATTTGATTTTGCTTTATAGCGACGTCGACCTGTGGAGTAAGAGCGACGATCTTGGCGCGCTCTCCATGCTATCCCGCGCCGTCATTGTCTTTCTGGCGACCTTGCTATTCCTTCGGTTGGCCGGACGACGCTCGTTCGGGCAAGGCAGCGCCTTCGATCTCTGCCTGATGGTGCTGCTGGGCGCCATCCTCAGCCGGGCGGTCGTCGGGGCCTCCGCCATGGCTCCTACGTTGTGTGCTGGCGCCACCATAGTGGCCTTGCACCGATTACTTGCTATGTTATTGATGCGCTGGGCGTCGTTTGACGACCTGATCAGCGGCCGGCAGCGAACGCTGGTTGAAGACGGCTGGGTCAATCGGGATGAGATGCGCGCGGGACTGATCAGCATGGGAGATCTGGAAACTGCCTTGCGTAAGAAGGGAGACGGAATCGCTCTCAAGAACGTCAAGAGGGCCATCCTCGAACGCAACGGTGAGATTAGTATCCAGATGCAGCCGGGGTGCTGCGACCAATAAGCGTTCCCCTGCCCAGTGCACCTCTCAGAACTCCCTAGACACGGTCAGTTCTGCGCCGCCATCCGTTATTTCACTGTGATGTTATGCCGTGCGCAATCATGTGGCCATACGATCGCTCTTCGCCGTCAGCGAACTGGGCTGTCAGTTTGAATTTTCCTGGAGGCAGGATCAGCGTCGCTTCTGTCTGGCCTTGATCAAGGTGTATATGGGTTTCGTCGCGCGGGTTATTTTGCCTTTACCTATCGGAGAGTGATTGATCAGCAGATGATGGTGGTCCGTATGATTAACCGGTGTTCCCACAGCTTGAGTAGTCATCGAATGCGCTGACAGACGGACTTTGAACGGACTTGTGACCGTTGCTCTGTTGAGTTGCATCGAAAACTGACCCACTTTGGTGTTCGTTGAAATCCTACATTCAAATCGCATATTTTCTAAACCCAGGCGGGAACAAGGTAGGCGTTGTCTGCCATACGTCTGCCCTCGAAGCCTCGTGGCCGTCCTTGAGGGCACAATTTAGGCTGCTACCGTCGGCACCACCGCTTGGTCCTGCCCACGGTTAGTTGAACCTGAGTAAGCGGGAAATCTAACCGCTACCTCAATCCACTCTATTTCACTTTTACTTTTTTGCGCCCCATTATGATGTTCTGCGGAGCAGTGATATCTCCAGTAATTTGCTGACCAACTGATCCGTGGATCGTCATTTGGATATTGCGCTTGTGTGTTTGCGATGGGGGCGAAGCATCCGAGGTGCCTATCCCTTCAACCATCCCAAGTAAGCGAGCCTTTCCCATTAGATCCAGATTGCGGAATCGAGCGAGTAATTGTTCTTCATCCAAAGACAGCGCTTGACCACTTCTTATACCCGTCACGACAAATTGCACGTCCACACCCAAACGTGCCACAGCTTGCAAATAACCGGCATCCGGGCGACGTTCATCTTGTTCGTAAAACAATTGCGCACGGCGCTGCACGCCTCCTATGGCTGCAAATTCAGTTTGATTAAATCCCAGTCGGGTGCGTTCCGACTTGAGGCGTTCCCCAATTGTGTTCATAAAGACGCATAAATCGATTGACATGGGTCCATTTGGACTCTATATTCACGCCATTGCTAAGTGACGTATACAACGATTATCCCATATGCCTACCTTCTCCAAGCACGTATGCCGCCCGCACACCGATACTTCGGTGGCCGTTACCTTCCGCCTTGAAGCCGATGAAGAGCAAAGACTGGCCGAGCTGGCCCGCCAGGATTTGCGCACGCGCTCTTCTTTTGTGCGCCTGCTGATCTTACGCGGCATGGCCGCCTACGACAAAGACGTCAAAGCCGGACGGGCTTGAGCATGGGAGACCGCCATGTACGATGATCCCCGCAAAATCCGTCATCACCGCATCGTAGTGCGCGTCAACGACGACAATTACGACATCATGAAGGCCCTGGCACAGTACCAAGGCGAAAATCTGGCCACCTTGGCCCATGATCTGTTGATGCATCAGGCCATCGCCCTGGCGCAATCCTATTCGATGCCGATCTTATCCGAGCAGAACGTGCAAGCCAAGGCGCTCACGAGCCACTTTTCAGTGCCTCGCAATGCCTGATATCGAACTGCCGTTCACCCATCCTGCGTTAGTCGAAGCCCTGGAAGTGATCATGATGCGAGAAGGCTTCGACACAATTGAACAGGCCGCTGAGTTCGCTCTAGCGCAATCTGTTCGAGAAGGTATCAAACGTGTTACCGGCAAGGGGCGTGCACTCTATGCCATCAAGGGAAAGAAAACAACATGCGTGTAATCAGCCTGCCGTGCCCTCATTGCCAAAGCCCTGTGCGTGCAGCCAAAAGCCGGACCATGTCTACGCTGATGAAGGAAATCACCTATCGATGCCAGAACGTCGATTGCGGCCATACCTTCGTTGCCACGCTGGAGATTTCTCGTACCGTTTCCCTGTCGGCCATGCCCAATCCCGAGGTGAGCCTTCCCATCTCACCCCGTGCGTACCTCCCCCCCAAGGAGCAGGCACGGCCTGACTTGCTGGTGACCGCGTAGCCGGTCGCTGAATCCCAAATTGACTAAGACCTGTCGTGCGCCGTTTGGCGCACGCGGGATTCGCTCACCCTCAAGAAACATCACCATGGCTCTCGATCAGCAACAGACAACGCTTGCGCTCGCCTCGCTGCGGCTTCGCATGGGCGACGACCTCAGAGAATTTCAATGCGCCCAACGCATGCTGATGCGCAAAGCCGTGCTGCAGGACGAACTGCAGTGGAATGTGATCTGGCAAGGAAAGAATGTTATTTCCGCCCGCCTCGTCCAACGCTTGCAGCGCCTCGGCGGTCTGATGGGGGCGTGGTAATGCGTACTGTGATCGCTCATGGAATCGCTGTGTTGTTGCTGCTTGCACCGGCTCTTCTGGCGGCTCTCGGGCTGGTGCGAGGGTAATTATGCGCGGTGCACGAATTAAGGACCATGCGTCATTCCGTCCGGCATCGGACCTTCTGCGCGAGCGCGCGGCATGGGTGCCCACCCCGCCGGGTAATGAAGCCGCTAAGGCTGAGCTCAGTAAATCCATTTCGCTGTTGCGCAATCGCAGGCGGCCCGATCTGCAAACTGGCATTGCTTATTCGTGGGCGGCGATGCCCAGGCCAGTGCGTCGACACATCCTCGCCCTGGCAGGACTCTCGGCGGATCGCTGGGAATCCCCTATTCACTCCTTCACTGAAGCAGAACGCCTGGCGATGCGCCATGCCGTGCTGCGTGCCATTACGACGTATGAAAGAGCGCTCAATGCAGTCTAGAACAGTCGATGCGAAGACACGCCGTCGCCATCGGGCCTTCGTCGAATCGCAGCAGTTTGCCGGAGAGCTGGCACGTATTCCGCTGAAGTGGCGTGGACGTGTCGTGAGCCAGGCCCTCGAACTGATGTCGGTATGGCACTGGAACAAGATTTTTGAGCCGGTTGCGGTTCAATTCGTCCGGGAATTCGCTGAGCAGTACGTGCCGGCGGGCGTGGATCTGTCGCAGGATGATGCCGATATTTGTGCCACGGCCGAGAAAGCTGCCGAGAACGTCAAGAAGGTTTTGTGGAAGGCGATTTCTGATACCCACGCACGCGACCTCATTGAACAAGAGTGCAGCGACTACGGCATTGATATGCCGGAAGTGGATGATGACGACCTGCGCGCCATCATTGCGCGTGTGGTGGATCCGCGCTGGTGGCGCAGGCAACTGCGTAAGGTGGTTGGTCGTGCCTTTGAGGGCGGCAATATCCGCTTGGGCTATGTGCACTATCACGGCGAGCCCTATGCCAGTAATGACGCCGTACTCTCTCGCCTGGCACAAAACAGAAGAAATGCCGCCGCGCTGGAAGCGACGATGGTGCGCAATGAGGCTGGCCAGGAATTCAGTATTGCTGAGCTGGCCGAGAAGACGACTGCCAATAAGACCATCCGTCGCGGCGAACTCATGCTGCGCATCAATGGCTTCGAGGTAATTGCGAAGGAGTGCAACGATCAGGGGCTGTTCCTCACATGGTCGTGCCCATCGCGCTTCCATGCGACGCTGCATACGGGCAAGCCGAATCCGAAATATGACGGCTCGGACCCGCGCACAGCCAATAAGTACCTTGGCAAGATGACTGCGCTAGCGCGTTCGGCGCTGGCTCGTCGCGGTATTGGTCTGTACGGCTTCCGGATCGCTGAACCGCATCATGATGGTTGTCCTCACTGGCACATGCTGGTGTTCGTGCGCGCGCTGCCGGACTACACCACGCTCCACGTCAAGGACGTGGCCAGCCGCGCTATCCGCGTCATGAAGCGATACGCCTGGCGCGTGGATCGCGGCGAACCGGGTGCATTCAAGCGCCGCCTGGATGTGAAACGTATTGACTGGGCAAAAGGTAGTGCTGCCGGTTATATCGCTAAGTACGTGGCCAAGAATATCGATGGCGTGGCGGATCACAAGACCAAAGAAGGTTACCTCATCACTACTGATATGGCGGGGGACCGTGAGCTGACGCCCTCGGCCCGTGTGGAAGCCTGGGCGGCTCGCTGGGGTATTCGCCAGTTCCAGCAATGGGGTGGCGCACCGGTGAGCGTCTGGCGCGAGCTGCGCCGCGTGCCGGCAGACATGGTCAAACAGGCTCCTCCGGCCATGGCCGCCGCATGGGATGCCGTACAAAAGGTCGAGGGCGAGAAGCGTGCGTGCTGGGCAAATTATCTGCGTGCGCAGGGCGGCGCGCTGTTGAAGCGAGACGATCTGATGGTCACGCTCGCGAAGGAGACCAAGACTGTCACCGGCCGCTATGAAGAATGCGAGCGGGTCATGCCCTATGGCGTCCAGTGCCGTCAGATGGTCGGTGTGGTTTTTAAATCCGTTCGTCACACATGGACGCCAGTTCAAGGGCACGACGCCCGCGCTACGGCGGGCTCGGGGTTCCCTTGGACTCGTGTAAATAACTGTACGCAGCCCGCTGGGCCTGACTTTGCAGCTGATGCGTCCTTCGAGCCGAAGGCATCACCCGCGCCGGTCATGTTCAAGCCCGACCAGGCCGCGCAAGTTGAGCATGCCTGGCTTGCCCTGGGCGCATGCCCCTGGCCTCGGCCGGTGGTCGATGACAGGCCAGCGTGGCAAGCGCCGACCACGACGGCGGACGAACAGCGCCAGGCCCTGGCCTCATGGGACGCCATCAAGGCATGCCCCTGGCCGCGCATGGTGCCGCAGCCCGACAAGTCCCCGCGTCGCGCCACACCGCGCCAGGTGGCCGACTGGCGCGCCGGGCAGCTCGATGTCAGCGAACTTCCGATTGCCCCCAACCTAACGAAAGAGAACGCCCCATGACCGCGTTTCGTGTCGTCGTGCGCACCGCCAGCGCACGCCATTCCTACACCGCCATCGCAGCCCATAGCTGCGACGTGATCGCCGCCGCCGTCGATCACTTTGGCGTGTGCTCCGTTACGGCCATTCAGGAGAACCAGAAGTGAACGCAACCACAAACACCAATCCCGCAGTGTCTTACCGTGCCGAAGGCTACGCCGCCAAGTATTTCGCCAAGCAGCCGAAACAGCGTGATTTCGTCATACTGCCACCGCAGCCCCTGGACCGCATCACGTTCAACACACCCGACGACGGTGTGCTGGCCGGCTATGTGTCGATCATTCGTCAGCACCTGGGGAACGGTGAGCGGTTCGCCTGGGTAGAGCTGGATAACGAGCCGCCCGGAATGTTTCGCGGCGTGACGCTGGCAGACATCATAACTTGCGATGATTCTGGCACCTCTCGGAGAAACGGGGATGCCGGCGGACAAGTTCGAGGCCTGTGCCTGGGAGACTACAGCGCCAGCTTGCGTGAAGAGGGGGAGGCACGTGACTGAAATCTTTCTCGATGATGCAAGCCTTGACCGTCTAACCGGAATCCGCCGCGGCTGCACACGCGACGGGATCAAACGATCAAAGCATGAGATGCAGGCTGCATTTCTGCGTGACGTCGGTATTCCGTTTATCTCGAATGCGCGCGGCCGCCCCGTGGTTCTGCTGTCAGCGGTAGAATCGCGGCGCGTGGCAGAGACACCGAAAGCAGGATGGTATCCAGCAGTGATGAGGACATAAAATGGGTCGCAGACCATCTAAAAACTCTAATCTCCCGCGCGGGATGCGCGCGCGTATCCAGCGTAGCGGCGCGGTGTACTACTATTACGAATTAGGGGGCGAGGCGCGCAAGGAAATATCGTTGGGGCCGAACTATGTGGAAGCCGTGCGTAAGTGGGCTGAACTGGAGGCGCTGCCGCCAGCGACGTTCTCCAAAGTGGTGACATTCCGATATGCATGCGAGGTATATCGGAAAAAATATCTGATAGAAAACGCACGTAAGACGCGAGAGGAAAAGTTGCGGCAGATAGAAACACTACTTGAGTTTTTCGACAATCCGCCTGCGCCGCTGGAGGAAATCAAGCCCATCCACATCAAGCAGTTCCTGTCGTGGCGCGTCCAGCGAACTCAAGATGCATTGCGCAAAAAGGGGGAACTGGTCGAAGGAAACGAAGGCCGCGTAGCCGCTAATCGAGAGAAGTCGCTGATTTCACACATCTGGAATGCTGCACGAGCCGAAGGGCTGACCGACCTCCCGAACCCGTGCGCCGGCATCAAGTCGTTCCGCGAATACGGCCGCGAAACCTACGTCTACGACGACGTGTTTCAGGCTGTTTGGAGCAAAGCTGATGTGCCGACCCGCGAGGCAATGGACTTGGCATACCTCACCGGCGGACGGCCAGCTGACCTATTGAAGATTGACGAAACACACCTACGTGACGGCAGCATCGAGGTACGGCAGAACAAGACCGGCCACAAGTTGCGCATCGCCATTGAGGGAAAGCTGGCCACCTTGATTGAACGTATCAAGGCCAGGAAGCGGAAGATCTCCGGTGTTGTGGTCTCAACCAAGCTCATCGTCAACGAAGAAGGGCAGCCCCTGGGAAAGTATGCTTTGCGCTTCCGTTTCGACACGGCCCGCGCGAAGGCTGGTATCGAGGGAGACGACTTTCAGTTCCGCGACCTCCGCGCAAAGGCAGCCACTGACAAGACGGACAAAACAAAGGATATTCGAGAAGCCCAGCAGCAGCTCGGCCACACCAGTGTAGTGATGACAGAGAACTACGTCCGTAAACGCCGTGGCCGCAAGGTCATGCCCACCGAATGAAAAAGCTGCCCATTGGGCAGTCTTTTTACAACGCCTTATCTTTTTTGCAGAGCCTCATTTTCAGTTCTGATCAACGCGCCCCTTGAAATTGCTCTATCCATCGCTTGAGTTGACTCTACTAAGCCGAATCCTTGCTCCACCAGTTTGAGCCTGAGAGTCGAGGCACGCATGTCGCGCACACCGTGCGCGTCAAACACAGCAATCACATCTTCTTGAGTTGGAATTTTGTCGGTCATCGGGAAGAGACTCAAACACGAATGTTTTTTGGCAACATCCGCTAAGTGTAAAAATTGCGAAGCAAAACAAGAATTGCGAAGCAAAAAAAAGCGGCCCACATCGCTGTGAGCCGCTTGGGTATTGGTGCTGGCTGCAGGACTTGAACCCGCCACCCCCTGATTACAAGTCAGGTGCTCTACCAGATGAGCTAAGCCAGCAAAAACTTCAGCCGGCGATTATAGCCTACTTGATGCGTGTCAGTACAGGACGGCCACCCTTTTTCGGTGGTTCCGGATCATCATCGCCCTTGTCGCTGCTTTCAGCCGGCTTCTTTTCGGGTTCGGAAACAGGTACCGAGGACAGCACAGGCGCACTGCTTTCCTGCTCAGGAGCCGGTTGCACCTCGTCGGCCGTGGCCGGCGCAGGCGCTTCAAACGCCATGCCCTGGCCGTTTTCACGGGCGTAGATGGCGATCACGTTTTCCACAGGGATCAGGATGTCGCGCGAAACACCACCAAAGCGGGCGCTGAAGTGAATGTTGTCGTTCTCCATCTTCAAGCCGCTGGTGGCCTCGAAGCTGATGTTGAGGACGATTTCGCCATTCTTGACGAATTGCATCGGCACGCGGGTGCTGCTGTCGACGACCACGGCAATGTGCGGCGTGTAGCCATTGTCGGTGCACCACTCATAGATGGCGCGCAGCAGATAAGGCTTGGTGGAGACTTCTGGCATGACTGGTGTGGTCTGCGATGCGACGGTAAAAACCGCATCTGCCGGCAAGGCCGGGGTGGAAAGCAATATGAACTTCTGTGAACTGCACCGCCGCCCAAGGCGGCAGTGCAGCCGGAACAGCTTAACGGCGCATGACCTTTTCGGACGGGGTCAGTGCTTCGATGTAGGCAGGACGCGAGAAGATGCGCTCGGCATACTTCATCAGCGGTGCCGCTGTCTTGGAGAGCTCGATGCCATAGTGATCCAGACGCCACAGCAACGGGGCCAGGGCCACGTCCAGCATGGAGAACTCGTCGCCCAGCATGTACTTGTTCTTCAGGAACAGCGGTGCCAGTTGGGTCAGGCGGTCACGGATCTCGTGGCGGGCCTTTTCCTGGTTCTTCTCGGCAGCCTTGGACTTTTCATTTTCCAGGGTGTGCACGTGAACGAACAGTTCCTTCTCGAAGTTGAACAGCATCAGGCGCGCACGCGCACGCATCAGCGGGTCAGCCGGCATCAGCTGCGGATGCGGGAAGCGCTCATCGATGTATTCATTGATGATGTTCGATTCATACAGGACCAGGTCGCGTTCAACCAGGATGGGCACTTGGCCATACGGGTTCATGACCGAAATGTCTTCCGGCTTGTTGAAGAGGTCAACGTCGCGGATCTCGAAATCCATGCCCTTTTCGAACAGGACAAGGCGGCAACGTTGCGAAAATGGGCAGGTCGTGCCCGAGTAGAGAACCATCATTTTTTCAGAGCCCTAAAAACAAAAGGGGGGCGAGACGCATAACGCTCACCCCGATACGCAATTCCGCAAAAACTGCGCGGATACGTGATTGTACGTTTTTACTTGATGTTCTTCCAATAGGACGCGTTCAAACGCCACGCCAATACCGAGAATATTCCCAGGAACAACAGTACCCAGACACCCAGCCGCTTGCGCGTATTCTGCGCCGGCTCGCCCATCCATTGCAAATAGGCAACGAGATCGGCGACATTGTTGTCATACTCCGCCGCGCTCATCTTGCCCGGCTTGACTTGCTCGAAGCCGGCAAACTTGTGGATGGTCTTGTTCGCGTCGTGAGGATCCTTCTCTTCCACGAACTTGGCCTTGCGGATACCTTGCAATTCCCACAACACGTGCGGCATGCCGACGTTGGGGAAAAGCATGTTGTTCCAGCCGGTGGGGCGGCTGTCGTCCGTATAATAACTGCGCAGGTAGGTATAAATCCAGTCCGGACCGCTGCCAGCCTCCGAGGCCTTGGCCCGGGCGATCACCGACAGGTCCGGCGGCGTTGCGCCAAACCAGGCCTTGGCGTCCTGCGGCGACATCGAGATCTTCATCAGGTCGCCGACCTTTTCCCCACTGAACAAGAGGTTGTTCTTGATCTGGTCTTCGGTCAGGCCGATGTCGCGCAGGCGGTTGTAACGCATGGCCGAGGCCGAGTGGCAGTTCAGGCAATAGTTGACGAACAGCTTGGCACCGTTTTGCAGCGAGGAAACATCCTTGGTACGGTCCGGGGCATGATCCAGCGGGAAGCCCCCTTCGTTGGCGCAGGCCAGCGCCGGCAGCAAGGCCAGCGCGGCAATCACTTTCTTGAGCAATGTCATGTTCTTGTCCTTTGGCGGCTGGCTTAGTGCGGATGGTAGACGACGCGCTCGGGCACCGGCTTGAAGGTACCGGCAGCACTCCACCACGGCATCAGCAGGAAGAAGCCGAGATAGATGAAGCTGCACACCTGCGAGACGGTGGTGCCGATGGCCGTCGGCGGTTGCACGCCGAGGTAGCCAAGGATGACGAAGGCGATGGCAAAGACCAGGTACACGTACTTGTGCCAGCTTGGACGATAGCGGATCGACTTGACCTGCGAATGATCCAGCCACGGCAGGCCGCCCAGGATCACCACCGACAGGCCCATCAGGACCACGCCCCAGAACTTGGCATCGAACACCAGCATGCCGGCGATGATGGCCAGGCCGATCACGATGGCCACGATCTTCAGCTTGGCCGTCAGGCGCGACTTGAACACCAGCAGCAGCACATAGCCTGCCACGCCGGCAATCAACCAGCCCATGAAGTCCGCGGTCGTGGCGCGAAGAATCGAGTAGAACGGCGTGAAGTACCAGACCGGTGCGATGTGCGGCGGGGTCTTGAGCGAATCGGCCGGGATGAAGTTGTTGTACTCCAGGAAGTAGCCGCCCATTTCCGGCGCGAAGAACACCACGGCCGAGAACACCAGCAGGAAGATCGAGACACCGAAGATGTCATGCACCGTGTAATACGGATGGAAAGGAACCCCATCCAGCGGTACGCCACGTTCGTCGGTCTTTTCCTTGATTTCCACGCCATCCGGGTTGTTGGAACCCACTTCGTGCAGCGCGATGATGTGCGCAGCCACCAGTCCGATGAGCACCAGCGGAATGGCGATCACGTGGAAGGAGAAGAAGCGGTTCAGCGTGGCGTCGGAAACGACATAGTCGCCGCGAATGAGCAGCGACAGGTCCGGGCCGATGAAGGGGATGGCGCCGAAAAGGTTCACGATCACCTGAGCGCCCCAATAGGACATCTGCCCCCAGGGCAGCAGGTAACCGAAGAAAGCTTCACCCATCAGGCAGAGGAAAATCCCCACCCCGAACAGCCACACCAGTTCGCGCGGCTTGCGGTAGGAGCCGTAGAGCAGGCCCCGCACCATGTGAAGATAAACGACGATGAAGAAGGCCGAAGCGCCGGTGGAGTGCATATAGCGCACCAGCCAGCCCCAGGGCACATCACGCATGATGTATTCGACCGAGGCGAAGGCCAGATTGGCGTCCGGCTTGTAGTGCATCACCAGGAAGATGCCGGTGACGATCTGGATCACCAGCACCAGCAGTGCCAGCGAGCCGAAGATGTACCAGAAGTTGAAGTTCTTCGGGGCGTAGTATTCGGAGAGGTGGGCTTTCCAGGTGGCCGTCAGCGGAAAGCGCGAATCGACCCAGTTCAGGGCCTTGGCTGCTACCGGTGCATCATCCGGCAGCTTCTTTTCGTGAAATGCTCCCATGATCAGGCCTCCCCTTTCTCGTCCTTGCCGATGACGAGCTTGTTGTCGCCTTCAAACATGTAGCGCGGGACTTGCAGGTTGTCCGGCGCTGGCTTGTTCTTGTACACGCGGCCGGCCAGGTCGAAGGTCGAGCCGTGGCAGGGGCACAGGAAGCCGCCATGCCAGTCGTCCGGCAGCGAAGGCTGCGGGCCGCTCTGGAAGCGGGAACTCGGGGAGCAGCCGAGGTGCGGGCAGATGCCGACCACGACCAGGATGTCCTTGCGCAGCGAACGCCACTCATTGAGCGCATAGTCGGGCGTTTCGGAGAAATCGGTGCGCTTGGAGTTGGGATCGGCCACCTCGCCATCGGTCTTCTTGAGGGACTCGATCATCTCGGGGGTGCGCTTGAGAATCCAGACCGGCTTGCCGCGCCACTCAACGGTGCGCATTTCACCGGGAGCCAGTGAAGAAATATCCACTTCCACCGGTGCGCCTGCTGCCTTGGCGCGTTCTGAAGGTTGCAGGGTGGAGACGAATGCTCCAGCGGTGGCCAAACCCGCTACACCTCCGGCCGCACAAGTCGCAACAAGCAAACCTCGTCGACTTGCGTCGACCTGATTCTCGTCAGTCATAAAGACCCCAATCTCCAAATGTAAGTTAGCGTGGACCTTCTAAGTGACCCTCATGCAACTTTTCGATTATATATAAGCTGAATAGGGTTTTGTAGCTAACGGCCGGTATGGTACAGGCTTGCGAAAATGAACATTTGACGCAGCGCAACCCCTTGTCAATCTGCTCTCGTTCTCAGTTTTTTTGCAGTGCGGCGTCAGTGCTTGTCCGATTTACTTTTGCTGGCGGGCAGGATATAACGCGTTGTAAGCCCGCCTCATGTTTAAACAGCAACTTTCAAAGGAGAAACCAGGGATGAGCATGCTCAAGGATTTTCGCGCCTTCGCGATCAAGGGAAACGTGGTCGACCTGGCCGTCGGTGTCATCATCGGCGGGGCCTTCGGCAAGATCGTCAGTTCTCTGGTCGAGGATATCATCATGCCGCTCGTCGGCAAGATCTTCGGCGGCCTGGATTTCGCCAACTACTACCTGCCCCTGAACGGCCAAGCCTATGGCCTGCCGCTGGCCGAAGCCAAGAAGGCCGGTGCAGTCTTCGCCTACGGCAACTTCCTGACCATCTTCATCAACTTCCTGATCCTGGCGTTCATCATCTTCCAGATGGTGCGTGCCATCAACAAGGCGCGCGACCTGGCTTCCAAGCATGAAGAAGCCGCACCGGCCGCGCCGGCACCAACGCCGGAAGACGTGCTGTTGCTGCGTGAAATCCGCGATTCGCTCAAGAAGCAAGGCTGACGCCTGCCCTGCCCCAAAAAGCTTCACTTACCTGACACGGTAAGTGAAGCAACATGTATCGCAGCCCCTCTCACACGGGATTGTCGATATCGATGAAGCGATGCTCGATGCCGAAGTGCCTGGCCACATGTTCCCCCAGCGCCTGGATGCCATAGCGCTCGGTGGCGTGATGGCCGGCGGCGAGATAGACGGTGCCGCTCTCGCGCGCCAGATGCACGGTCGGTTCTGAAATCTCGCCGCTGATGTAGGCCGTGGCTCCTGCTTCGATGGCCTCGCCCAGCATGCCCTGCGCTGCACCGGTACACCAGGCGACCTGCCCGATGGCCTGCTGCGGATCGCCGATGAGCAAGGGCATGCGTCCCAGGCGTTTTTCGATCAGCATCGCCAGGTCGGCGGCGGTCTTGACGGAGGGCGCATGGCAACGTCCGATCCAGCCGATGTCGTTCTCGCCGAAGCGGCCAGTGGCGTCAAAGTCGAGTCGTTTGGCCAGTTGCGCGTTGTTGCCCAGCTCCGGATGCGAATCCAGCGGCAAGTGATAGCCGAACAGATTGATGTCATGCCCCAGCAGCAGCTTCAGGCGCCGCTGCTTCTGCCCGATCACGCGCATGTCTTCACCGCGCCAGAAGTAACCGTGATGAACCAGGATGGCATCGGCCTGCCATTCCACTGCCGCCTCGATCAGGGCCAGGCTGGCCGTGACGCCGCTGACCACGCGCCCAATGGTGGCGCGCCCTTCCACCTGCAAGCCGTTTGGGCAATAATCGCGATATTGCGCCGCGTTAAGCGTCTGCCCCAGATAGACTGCGAACTCGTTTCTGCTAATGTGGCGGGTCATCTCTTCCTCATCCGATCAGATTTTCAATCCAAATACCAAAAATTCTTTTATGCGACGTTTATGGCTGTTGTTTGCCCAGACCGTGACAGTGGGTCTGGCGGTGTGGTTCATTGTAGCGACCTTGAAGCCGGACTGGCTGTCCGGATCCTTCACTTCGCGTGCACGCCCTGCCCAGTCCACCATCCAGATGCAGGAAGCCACACCCGCCGCGCCCGCCCTGGACTCCTATCGCCACGCCGCGCGCCAGGCCATGCCCTCGGTGGTCAATATCTTCACCACGACCGAAGCGCGCCCGCAGAAGAGCCCCTTCCAGAACGATCCGTTCTTCCGCAAGTTCTTCGGCGACCAGTTCGACGAACAGCAGCAGGATGACAAGCAATCCAGCCTGGGTTCGGGCGTGATCGTCAGCCCGCAAGGCTACATCCTCACCAACAACCACGTGGTGGAAGCCGCCGACAAGATCGAAGTGGCCCTGGCCGACGGCCGCAAGGCCAGCGCCAAGGTGGTCGGCATCGACCCCGAGACCGACCTCGCCGTCATCAAGATCGACCTGCCCAACCTGCCCGCCATCACCCTTGGCCATCCGGAAAACAGCTCGGTAGGCGACGTCGTGCTGGCCATCGGCAATCCCTTCGGCGTGGGCCAGACGGTGACCATGGGCATTGTCTCAGCACTGGGCCGCAACCACCTGGGCATCAATACCTTCGAGAACTTCATCCAGACCGATGCCGCCATCAATCCCGGCAACTCGGGCGGTGCGCTGGTCGATACCAACGGCAACCTGCTGGGCATCAACACGGCCATCTATTCGCGCACCGGCGGCAACCTGGGGATCGGCTTTGCGATCCCGATGTCCACCGCCAAGACCGTGATGGAAGCCATCATCAGCCATGGCCAGGTGGTGCGCGGCTGGATCGGGGTGGAACCGCAGGACATCACGCCGGAACTGGCCGAAAGCTTCGGCCTGGGCAAGAAGACCGGCGCCATCATCGCCGGCGTGCTCAAGGGCGGTCCGGCTGACCGCGCGGGCATGCGTCCGGGCGACATCCTGGTGAGCATCGACGACAAGCCGGTGGCCGATACCACCGAGATGCTCAACGTCATCGCGCAATTGACGCCGGGCCAGCAGATCGCCATGACGGTGCTGCGCAAGGCGCAGGAAACCAAGCTGAACATCACCGTGGGCAAGCGTCCGCCGCCGCCCAAAAACGATGATGCCGACGAAGAATGAGCCAGGAGAATCTGATCCATGCACGTGCGTGACCTGATCCAGTTCCTCGGGGAACTGTCCGAAAACAACAACCGCGCCTGGTTCGTCATGAACAAGCCGCGCTATGACATCCTGCGCGAGGAATTCCTGGCGCTGACCATCAAGCTCATCGCCGAGATCAGCAAGTTCGATCCGGCCATTGCCGGCTGCAATCCGAAGAAGGCGCTGTTCCGCATCAACCGTGACATGCGCTTCTCCCATGACAAGCGCCCGTACAAGACGCACTTCTCGGCCGCCATCACGGCCAGCGGGCTCAAGAAGCCCAGCCAGGGCGGCGGTCCGGCCTACTACTTCCACATCAATGAAGCGGGACAACTGCTCATTGCCGGTGGTGAATACCTGCCACCGACGCCGCGCCTGCGCGCCATCCGCAACCGCGTGGTGGAGGATGCAGCAGGCTTCACCAAGATGCGCAAGAACAAGAAGCTTGTTGCGACATATGGCGACCTGCAGGAAGAAGGAAAACTGCAGCGCCCGCCCAAGGGCTTCGATCCGGACACCCCAAACATCGAATACGTGAAGCTCAAGAGTTTCATCGTCTGGACCGAAGAGGACATCCGCAAGAAGATTCCGGCCGACCTCGGGAAGCAGGTACTGGAAGGCTTCAAGGATGCCTATCCGCTGGTGCAATGGCTGCGCGAGATTCCGCTGGTGACCATCGAAGAGTGAACGGTTTATCCAGCTCCTTCTCCTGAAGCCAGAAACGACAAAGCCCGCTCATCATCGAGCGGGCTTTGTTTTTGGTGAATTGCCAGGCTTATTCGGTGGGCACGGAACTGCCAGGTTCCGCCTCCGGCGCACGCGTGGCACGCTCGAAGATCGGTGCCACCAGCAGGCCCACCTCGTAGAGCAACACCAGCGGCACGGCCAGCATCAGCTGGCTCATCACGTCCGGCGGCGTGACGACGGCGGCAACGATGAAGGCACCGACGATCACGTAGGGACGGATCTGCTTCAACTTGGCCAGCGGCACCAGGCCCATGCGAACCAGGACGATCACGATCACCGGAACCTCGAAGGTCACGCCGAAAGCCACGAACATGGTCAGCACGAAGTCGACGTAGCTGTCGATGTCCGGTGCCACCGAGACTGACTTGGGCGCGAAATTGTTGATGAACGGGAAGACCACGCCAAAGACGAAGAAGTAGCAGAACGCCACACCCGCCACGAACAGCAGCGAGGACGAGATCACCAGCGGCGCGATCAGGCGCTTCTCGTGCGCATACAGGCCAGGCGCGACGAAAGCCCACAGCTGGTACAGCACCCAAGGCAGCGAGATCAGCACGGCCACCAGCATGGTGACCTTGATGGGGATCAGGAAGGGAGTGATCACGCCGGTGGCGATCATCTTGCTGCCGGCGGGCAGCGCATGGATCATCGGCGCGGCCAGCACGTCGAAGATATGGGCCGCAAACGGCATCAGGCAGAGGAACACTACCAGCACCACCGCAGCCGCCTTGACGATACGGCTGCGCAATTCGATCAGGTGCGAGATGAAGGTGTCTTCGGCTTGGGTGTTTTCTTCAGCCATGGATTCGGAGCATTCTGATGAAGTGAGACGCGCTGCGCCAAATTAGAAGAAACCTGCCGACTTGCCCACCCCGACCGGACGGCGATACTTGGCCACGCGGGCCGAGGCCGAGATCACGCGGGTCTTGTGGCCGCTCTGGTGCTTGTACCAGGACGGCACGCCGGTGGTGCGCGAGAGCTTCTTGCGGCGGAAAGCCTTGGCCTTGATCGCATGCAGGGAGGGGTCGGGCGTGCGGGTCCAGCTGCTGCCGGCACTGCTGCTGTCGGACACGGAGGAATCGTCGCCGCCGTTCCAGGCGTCATTGATCGACGCTTCCGTATCGGACATGCTTTTATGAATGCTGTTGCTGACGTCGCTGGCGGCGTCCTGCACATCCTTGTGCATCTTGCGCAGCTCGTCGAGTTCCATCTCGCGGCTGACTTCGGACTTGACGTCGTTGATGTAGCGCTGGGCGCGGCCGAACAGGGTGCCGGCCATGCGCGCCACCTTGGGCAGGCGCTCGGGGCCGATCACGACCAGCGCGACCACGCCGATCAAGGCCAGCTTGGTAAGGCCGATATCAATCATGAGTCTGTGTGGACATTAAGAGGACAACGCGGGCGCGCCATGCGCTTGAAGACGGGAGTGCCCGCTGCAAATCACGATGCGGGCCCATGCAAGCCCGCCAGGAGGGCTGGCGGGCGGCCTGATCAGCTGCCGGACTTGTCCTTTTCCTTGGCCTGCACGTCGATGGCCGGGTCCTTCTTGGCCGGATCTTCCTCACCACCCTTGACGCCATCCTTGAAGCCCTTGACTGCCTTGCCCAGGTCGGAACCCATGTTGCCGAGCTTCTTGGTGCCGAAGACCAGCATCACGATCACCAGAACAATCAGCCAATGCCAAATACTGAACGAACCCATTCTCTTCTCCTAAGCGGACATCCCTGCCCTGTGTACAAGTGAAACCTGCCAGCCCCCGGGCCGGCGAATGCTTATTGTTGCACGAACCGTACCCGCCAGGGATGCGGGCCGCCAATCACGTGCATGTGCAGATGGTACACCTCCTGGCCACCATCCGGTCCGGTGTTGACCAGGGTCTTGAAACCGCCGGTGGGCTTGCCTTCGGCATCGATGCCATAACCGCAGCCCTGCTCGGCCGCCAAGCGCGGTGCCAGGGCCAGCATCTTGCCCAACAAGGCCGCATGCTGCTCACCGCAATCGGCCAGCGTTGCCACATGCTGGCGCGGCACGATCAGGAAATGCACCGGCGCGGCCGGGTTGATGTCGTGGAAGGCGATCAGGTCCTCGTCCTCGTAGATCTTCTTCGAGGGAATCTGGCCTGCTGCGATCTTGCAGAAAATACAATTATCCAAAGCCGTACTCCTGGGAAACAAGGGGATGGGAAGTGCGCAGGACGCTCAGTCCTTGCGGGCAGCCTTTTCTTCCAGGCCCGAGAGGCCTTCACGGCGCGCCAGTTCGTTGAGCACATCCTGCGGGCTCAGATCGAACTGCGCCAGCAGGACCATGGAATGGAACCACAGGTCGGCGCATTCGTAGAGCACCTTGGACTTGTCGCCCGAGACGCGGGCATCCTTGGCGGCCATCACGGTTTCGGTGGCTTCCTCGCCGATCTTCTTGAGGATGGCGTCATCCCCCTTGGAGAACAGCTTGGCGACGTAGGATTTCTCCGGATTGCCACCGTTGGCCAGCTTGCGCGACTCGATGACTTCGGCCAGTCGCTTCAGGGTTTCACTCATGATGGGGTCTTGTCGCTGTCCACGGGCTTGGGGATGGTCTTGCGCACGCGCTTGGGCTTGGCGGCCGGCTCAGCGGCCACTGCGGTCGCGGGGCCACCGCCGGCACCCGGCTGCAGATCCTTCAGCACCGGCTCCACCGCGACCCATTCGCCGCTGTCAGCGCTGCCTTCGAATTTCTGGAAGAAGCAGGAATGACGGCCGGTATGGCAGGCAATGCCGGCCACCTGCTCGACCTTGAGCAGCACCACGTCTTCGTCGCAGTCCAGGCGGATTTCGTGCACTTTCTGGAAGTGACCTGATTCTTCACCTTTGTGCCAGAGCTTCTTGCGCGAGCGGCTCCAGTAGACCGCCTGGCCGATCTCCACGGTGCGCGCCAGCGCCTCGCGGTTCATCCAGGCGAACATCAGCACATCATTGGATCCGACTTCCTGGGCGATCACCGGCACCAGGCCGACTTCGTCCCATTTGACCTTGTTGAGCCATTTGGCGCTGATGCTCATGCCAGCCTCATGGAAATGTTCTGGTCGGCCATGAAGCGCTTGGCTTCCTGCACGGTGTGCTGGCCATAGTGGAAGATGCTGGCGGCCAGCACCGCATCGGCCTTGCCCTTGGTGATGCCGTCGGCCAGGTCCTGCAGGCCGCCCACGCCGCCCGAAGCAATCACGGGGATGCTGACGGCTTCGGAGACCGAACGCGTCAGGTCGAGGTCGAAACCGCTCTTGGTACCATCGCGGTCCATGCTGGTCAGCAGGATCTCGCCCGCGCCCAGCTGCGCCATCTTGCGCGCCCATTCGACCGCATCCAGGCCGGTGGCCTTGCGTCCGCCGTGAGTGTAGACCTCCCACTTGCCGTCGCCGGCGCGCTTGGCGTCGATGGCCACCACGATACATTGGGAGCCGTACTTGTTGGCGGCATCGGCCACCAGCTGCGGATTGGTCACGGCCGAGGTGTTGATGCCGACCTTGTCGGCCCCGGCGTTGAGCAGGCGGCGCACATCTTCCACCGCGCGCACGCCGCCACCCACCGTCAGCGGGATGAAGACCTGCGAAGCCACGGCTTCGATGATGTCCAGGATCAGGTCGCGGCCATCGGAGGACGCGGTGATGTCGAGGAAGGTCAGCTCATCGGCACCCTGCTCGTCGTAACGGCGCGCGATCTCGACCGGATCGCCGGCATCGCGCAGCTCCAGGAAATTGACGCCCTTGACCACGCGACCAGCGGTCACGTCCAGGCAAGGGATGATGCGTTTTGCAAGGGCCATGTTATTTGCTGCCGGAGAGGCGGTTGGCTTCCAGTTCGCGCGTCAGTTCATCCGCACGATCCTGGCCGCTGCGCAGGTCCAGCGTGCCTTCGTAGATGGAACGGCCGCAGATGACGGCTTCGATGCCTTCATCCTCGACGCGGCACAGCGCCTCGACGTCGCCCACGTGGTGCACGCCGCCCGAGGCGATGATGGGAATGGTCACGGCCTGCGCCAGGCGCACCGTGGCCTCGATGTTGACGCCGCCCATCATGCCGTCGCGGCCGATGTCGGTGTAGACGATGGCTTCGCAGCCATAGCCTTCGAATTTCTGCGCCAGATCCACCACTTCGTGGCCGGACAGCTTGCTCCAGCCATCGGTGGCGACCTTGCCATCCTTGGCATCCAGGCCCACGATGATCTGGCCGGGGAAGGCGCTGCAGGCGTCATGCAGGAAGCCGGGATTCTTCACCGCGGCGGTGCCGATGATGATGTAGGAGAGGCCATCGTCCAGGTAGCGTTCGATGGTGTCCAGATCGCGGATGCCGCCACCGAGTTGCACCGGGATTTCCTCGACGTCGTTCTCTTCGGCGAAGCTGGCGACCGCCTTGAGGATGGCCTTGACCGCCGCCTCGTTCTTGGGCTTGCCGGCGAAGGCACCGTTGAGGTCCACGAGGTGCAGGCGGCGCGCGCCCTGCTTGAGCCAGTGCAGGGCCATTTCCGCCGGATCTTCGGAGAAAACGGTGGCTTGTTCCATATCACCTTGTTTGAGGCGTACGCAATGACCGTCTTTCAGGTCGATGGCGGGTATGAGCAGCATGGCTAGGGGATGACTAGTCAGTAAAAAAGAAGGGTTGGCGACGGTCTGCGGCGAGGTTCTTGCCGGAAAGGCAAAAAATCAAGGTTTCCAGTGTACGAAATTCCGATACAGCTGCAAACCCGCCGAGGCACTTTTTTCCGGGTGGAACTGGGTTGCAAAGATATTATCGCGGGCCACGGCACAGGCGAAGTCACGGCCATACGGCGTTTGGCCAACGATGTGCGACGATTCGGCCGGTACGGCGTAGTAGCTGTGGACAAAATAGAAGAAGGCATTATCCGCAATTCCTTCCCACAGCGGATGGGCGCTGGTCTGATGCACATGGTTCCAGCCCATCTGCGGCACCTTGAACAGCGATCCATCATCCTGGCGCACGCCTTCGAGCTCGAAGCGCAGGACCTTGCCGGGCAGCAGGCCCAGGCCGGGGGTGTCGCCTTCTTCACTCCAGTCGAACAGCATCTGCTCGCCCACGCATACGCCGAACAGCGGCTTGGTGCGGGAAGCTTCAAGGACCGCATCTTGCACGCCCGATTCACGCAGGCTGCGCATGCAATCGGGCATGGCGCCCTGGCCGGGCAGGACCACACGGTCGGCGGCGCGGATATCGGCGACTTCGCCGGAGATGCGCACGTCGGCTTCAGGCGCGACATGGCGCAGCGCCTGCGCCACCGAGCGCAGGTTGCCCATGCCGTAATCGACTACAACAATTTTATTCATGGCGACATTGAACGGCGCTCGCGCGCCGGGAAACCCAGATGAGTTAGCGATACCCTGCGTTTTACAGGCTGCCCTTGGTGGACGGAATCGTACCCGCAGCGCGCGGATCAAGTTCCACGGCCATGCGCAGCGCGCGGCCGAAGGCCTTGAACACGGTTTCGGCCTGGTGGTGGGCATTCACGCCACGCAGGTTGTCCACGTGCAGTGTCACCTGCGCATGATTGACGAAACCGTGGAAGAACTCGCTGGTCAGGTCCACATCGAAGGAACCGATCATCGAGCGGGTAAAGGGAATGTGGTATTCCAGGCCGGGACGCCCGGAGAAATCGATCACCACGCGCGACAGGGCTTCATCCAGCGGCACGTAGGCATGGCCGTAGCGACGGATACCCTTCTTGTCGCCGATGGCCTTGGCAAACGCCATGCCCAGGGTGATGCCCACGTCTTCCACCGTATGGTGCGCGTCGATGTGCAGGTCGCCCTTGGCCTGGATGTCCAGGTCGATCAGGCCGTGGCGGGCGATCTGGTCCAGCATGTGATCCAGGAAGGGCACGCCGGTATCCAGCTTCTGCTGGCCGGTGCCATCCAGGTTGATCGCAACGCGGATCTGCGTCTCGTTGGTATTGCGGACGACTTCGGCGGTTCTCGGTGTAGACATGGTCGGGGTTGGACGGGGTTCTATCGTTGGTAATGCGTGATGCCTGCTTGCCTGCGGTGGACCTTCAAACCTTCACTGCTCGCGCAGTGCATCTTTCAGGGCCGTCAGGAAGATGGCGTTTTCTTCATCCGTACTGACGGTAATGCGCAAACAGTTTTGCAGCAATACGTGCATTCTACCGGCATTTTTGACAAGTACCCTGCGCGCCAGCAAGGCGGCACAGACTTTATCGGCCTCCGGGACGCGGATCAGGATGAAATTGGCCGCCGAAGGGAACACCTCCACCCCCTCCAGCGCCGCCAGTTCGGTCGCCAGCACGCTGCGCGCCTCACGCAGCTGCGCCGCCTGCGCCTCCAGCACCTGCAAGTGTTCCAGCACGAACAGCGCGGCCGCTTCGGTGAGCATGTTGACGTTGTAGGGCGGACGCACCTTGTCCAATTCGCGCAACAGCGCCGGGGCCGCCGACAGGTAGCCCAGGCGGATGCCCGCCAGCCCCAGCTTGGAGACGGTGCGCATCACCACCAGGTTGTTGTGCTGCGGCAATGCCGGCATCAGCGTCGATGCAGCGAAAGGCTGGTAAGCCTCGTCCACCACCACCAGGCCATAGGGTGCGGCGGCTTCGATGATGCGCAGCACGTCGGCCATCGGATAGAGCGTGCCGGTCGGATTGTTGGGATAACCCAGCCAGGTGACGACGGGCTTGTGTTGCTCAATGGCTGCCAGCATCGCGGGCAGGTCCAGCGTCAGGTCCGCGCGCAGTGGCACGCCCACATAATCCAGCCCGGCCATTTTTGCCGAGACGCCATACATGACGAACCCCGGTTCCGGTGCCAGGATGGTCCGCCCCGGAATGGCACAGGCTACTGAAAGCATGGTGATGAGCTCATCCGAACCATTGCCCAGCAGGACGTCATAGCCCGCAGGCACGCCCAGTTTCGCGCAGATGGCGGCTTTGAGGCGGGTATAGGACGGCACCGGATAACGGTTGAGCTCCAGCGCTGCCAGCCGCTGCGCCAGTTCTTCACGCAAGGCCGGCGGCAGCAGGTAGGGATTTTCCATCGCATCGAGCTTGACCATCCCTTCGGACGACGGCACGTGATAGGACTGCCAGCCGCGCACCAGCGGGCGGATCACGTTGGCTACCAGGTCGCCCACGGTCTCAGGCTTGGAGGGATTCATCATCTTGGCTCGCAGGCGCCGGCGCATCGAGAGCGTCGAGACGCTGGCGGATCAGTTCGCAATAATCGGGATTGAGTTCAAAGCCGGTGAAGTGGCGACCGCAACGGCGCGCAGCCACGGCGGTAGTGCCGCTGCCCATGAAGGGATCGAGCACCACGCCGCCCGGCGGGCAAGACGCCTTGACCATGCGCTCCACCACTTCCAGCGGTTTCTGGGTGGGATGGTCGGCGCGCTCTTTATGTTCACGATGCAGGCGCGACACACTCCATACATCCTTGGGGTTGTAGCCCATTTCCAGCCACTTGGCCCCGACGAAGATGGAGCGTGAACGCGCCTTCTTGGTCTGGGCATCGTAGGGAATGCGGATGGCGTCGAGATCAAAGAAATAATCCTTGGCCCGCGCGAAGAAACCGATGGTGTCATGCACCGAGGAATAGCGCCGGGTGCTGCCGCCCATGGAGGGCACGCGGCGATCCCAGATGATCTCGTTGATCATGGTCATGCGCTGCTTGAGCATCACGAAGATTTCCGGCGAATTGCGCCAGGTCAGGAAGATGTAGAGACTGCCATTGGGCTTCAACTTGGGCAGCGCGGCATCGATCCACTGCTCGGTCCACGACAGATAAGCGGCCGTATCGAGCTTGTCGGAATCGTTGCCGTAATCCTTGCCCAGCCCATAGGGCGGATCGGCGATCATCAGGTCGACGCTGCCATCGGGAATGCGCGCCAGGCCAGCGGTGGCCGAGAGCGCATCCTCGCAGAATACGCGGTCCAGCCAGCCAGCACCTGCGAGGGAGTCGGTGGCGGAGGTCATCCTGTCACTTCCTGAGCCGCAGTTCGGCCGAGCGGGCGTGCGCCTGCAAGCCTTCACCGTAAGCCAGTTCGGCAGCGATCTTGCCCAGCGTCTGCGCGCCCTCTTCCGAGACGCGAATGATGCTCGAACGCTTCTGGAAGTCATACACGCCCAACGGTGAAGAGAAGCGAGCGGTACGCGACGTCGGCAGCACGTGGTTGGGACCGGCGCAGTAGTCGCCCAGAGATTCGGAGGAGAAGCGTCCCAGGAACATGGCACCGGCGTGACGGATCTGGTCCGCCCACTGCTGCGGCTCCTGGGCGGAAATCTCCAGGTGTTCGGCGGCGATCATGTTGGCGATCTCGCAGGCTTCTTCCATGTCGCGCACCTTGACCAGGGCGCCACGGTCGGTCAGCGAAGTGCGGATCACGTCCTTGCGCGGCATGTCTTCCAGCAGGCGGTTGATCGAGGCTTCCACCTTGGCGATGTAGTCCGCATCCGGGCACAGCAGAATGGATTGCGCCAGCTCGTCGTGCTCGGCTTGCGAGAACAGGTCCATGGCGATCCAGTCGGGATCGGTCGCGCCATCGCAGATCACCAGGATTTCCGAAGGACCGGCGATCATGTCGATGCCCACCACGCCGAACACACGGCGCTTGGCGGCGGCCACATAGGCATTGCCGGGACCGACGATCTTGTCCACCTGCGGGATGGTGGCGGTGCCATAGGCCAGCGCACCCACGGCTTGCGCGCCACCGATGGTGAAGACGCGATCGACACCGGCGATGGCGGCTGCGGCCAGCACCAGTTCATTCTTCACGCCGTCCGGGGTCGGCACGACCATGATGACTTCCTGCACGCCGGCCACCTTGGCCGGAATCGCATTCATCAATACCGACGAAGGATAGGCGGCCTTGCCGCCCGGCACGTAGATGCCCACGCGATCCAGCGGCGTGACCTTCTGGCCCAGCTCGGTGCCATCGGCTTCGCGATACAGGAAACCATCCGATCCGCATTCCTTCTTCTGGCGCTCGTGATAAGCGCGCACGCGGTCGGCGGCGGTCTGCAGCGCATGGCGGCGCGCCTCGGGCAGGCCGGCCAGTGCGGCTTGCAGCGCATCCTTGCCGATTTCCAGGCCGGCCACGGAAGCGGCCTGCAGGCGGTCGAAGCGCTGGGTGTATTCCAGCACGGCCACATCGCCGCGCGCCTTCACATCGGCCAGGATGGTCGCTGCAGCGCGGTCGATGGCCTCGTCTTCGCTGGCTTCGAAGGCCAGCACGGCCGACAGCTTGTCACGGAAGCCGGCTTCGGCGGAATCGAGTTTTCGGATGGCAATGCTCATGGTCTCACCTGCTCTGCGAAGATATCTGGGGTCGGGGATTTACTTGGCCTTGGACGCCTTCTCGAAGGCATCGAGAATCGGCTGCAGGCGCTCGCGCTTCAACTTCAGCGCGGCCTGGTTCACCACCAGGCGCGAGGAGATGTCGATGATGTGCTCGACTTCCACCAGCTTGTTGGCGCGCAGCGTGCCACCGGTGCTGACCAGGTCGACGATGGCATCCGACAGGCCCACCAGCGGGCCCAGTTCCATCGAGCCATACAGCTTGATCAGGTCCACGTGCACGCCCTTGGCAGCGAAGTGCTCGCGCGCGGTATTGACGTACTTGGTCACCACGCGCAGGCGCGCGCCCTGGCGCACCGCGCTGGCGTAGTCGAAACCTTCCTGCACCGCCACCGACAGGCGGCATTTGGCGATGTTCAGGTCGATGGGCTGGTACAGGCCTTCACCGCCGTGTTCCATCAGCACGTCCTTGCCGGCCACGCCGAAATCGGCCGCACCGTATTGCACGTAGGTCGGCACGTCCGAGGCGCGCACGATGATGACGCGCACGTCGGGGTCATTGGTCGGCAGGATCAGCTTGCGCGAGGATTCGGGATCCTCGGCCACGGTGATGCCCGCGGCCTTGAGCAGCGGCAGGGTCTCTTCGAAGATACGGCCCTTGGACAGCGCCAGCGTCAGTTGTTGGGTCATGATGGTGTGCGTTTTCTGGGGTCCGTCAATTTACTTGATGCGTTCGATATCGGCACCGATGGCCGACAGCTTGGCTTCCATGCGGTCATAGCCGCGGTCGAGGTGGTAGATGCGTTCCACCACGGTCTCCCCTTGCGCGGCCAGCCCGGCGATGACCAGCGAGGCCGACGCGCGCAGGTCGGTCGCCATCACCGGCGCACCGAGGAATTTTTCCACGCCGGTGACGATGGCGGTATTGCCTTCCACATCGATGGCCGCACCCAGGCGATTCAATTCCTGCACGTGCATGAAACGGTTCTCGAAGATGGTCTCGGTGACGTGGCTGGTGCCTTCGGCCAGGCAGTTCAAGGCCATGAACTGCGCCTGCATGTCGGTCGGGAAACCCGGATATTCGGTGGTGCGGAAGCTCACCGCCTTGGGACGGCGCGCCATCTGGATGCGGATCCAGTCTTCACCCGAAGTGAGGATGGCACCGGCATCGCGCAGCTTGTCCAGTGCGGCATCCAGCAAACCGGCGCGGGTGCGGTGCAGGGTCACGTCGCCACCGGTGGCGGCGACAGCGCACAGGAAGGTGCCGGTCTCGATGCGGTCCGCGATGACTTCATGCTCGGCACCGTGCAGCTTCTCCACACCCTGGATCACCAGGCGGTCGGTACCGATGCCCTCGATCTTGGCGCCCATCTTCACCAGCAGGTGGGCCAGGTCGCCCACTTCCGGCTCGCGTGCGGCATTTTCCAGCACGGTCTCGCCATCGGCCAGGGCCGCGGCCATCAGGAGGTTCTCGGTGCCCGTCACGGTGATCATGTCGGTGACGATGCGCGCGCCCTTGAGGCGCTTGGCCTTGGCATGGATGTATCCGGCCTCGATATGAATTTCCGCGCCCATCGCCTGCAGTCCCTTGATGTGCTGGTCCACCGGACGTGAACCAATGGCACAACCGCCGGGCAGCGACACCTTGGCCTGGCCGAAGCGCGCCAGCAAGGGCCCCAGCACCAGGATCGAGGCGCGCATGGTCTTGACCAGTTCATACGGCGCTTCCGGGCGGGTGATGTCGTTGCCGTTCAAGACCAGTTGCTCGCCGTTCTCGCGCACGCGCAGGCCCATCTGGCTCATCAGCCTGGTAATGGTGACCACGTCCTGCAGGTGCGGCACATTGGAGAGCACAAGGTCGCCATCGGTGAGCAGGCCCGCGCACAGGATGGGCAGGGCGGCGTTCTTGGCACCGGAAATGGTGACGTCACCGGAGAGGCGCTTGCCGCCACGGATCAAAAGCTTGTCCATCGTGTTGCCTTATTTCTGGAATTCTTCGGGAGTCAGGGTCTTCATCGACAGCGCGTGGATCTCTTCACGCATGCGGTCGCCCAGGGCGGCATAGACCAGCTGATGGCGCTGGATCAGGCGCTTGCCGATGAAAGCCTCGGCGACGATGACGGCGGTGAAGTGCTGGCCATCGCCCTCCACTTCCAGGTGCTGGCAGTCGAGGCCGGCGGCGATGTAGCTTTTGACGAGTTCAGGTGTGGGTAGCATGGTGAGGCTCTTCACGGGAATGGGGGAGATGGCGGGGCGCAGGGTGTTCAATGCGAACCCGCGCGCAGCTTGTAGCCGCTTTTGAGCATGCGTACGGCCAGGGTCGACAGCGCCACGAAGAACACGGCGACGATACCGAGGCTGGTCATGGGGGGAATGTCGGACTGGCCGAAGAAGCCGTAGCGAAAACCGTCGATCATATAAAAAAACGGGTTGAAATGCGATACCGCCTGCCAGAACGGGGGCAGCGAGTGTATCGAATAGAACACGCCGGCCAGGAAGGTCAGCGGCACGATCAGGAAATTCTGGAACGCCGCCAACTGGTCGAACTTCTCCGCCCAGATCCCTGCAATCAGGCCCATGGTGCCCAGGATGCCCGCACCCAGCAGGGCGAACACCAGGATCCACAGGGGGGCGACGAAGTCTAGGTGACCGAACCAGACGGTGACCACGAACACGCCCGCACCCACCATCAGGCCACGCACCACGGCCGCGAGCACGTAGCCGCCGAACAGCTCCCAGTGCGACAGCGGGGTCAGCAGCACGAACACCAGGTTACCGGTGATCTTGGACTGGATCAGCGAGGAAGAGCTGTTGGCAAAAGCATTCTGCAGCACGCTCATCATCACCAGGCCCGGCACCAGGAAGCCGGTGTAGTTCACGCCCGGATAGACCTGCACGCGGTCCTGCAGGACGTGGCCGAAGATCAGCAGGTACAGCAGGGCCGTGACGATGGGCGCAGTGATGGTCTGGGTGGCGACCTTCCAGAAACGCAGGATTTCCTTGTAGAACAGGGTGCGGAAACCGATCATTTTTCATCTCCCATGATCTGGATGAAGACGTCTTCCAGGTCGGCCTGCTGCAATTGCAGATCATCGATCTCCGCGCCCGAGGCGCGCAGCGTGGCCAGAATGGGTTCGACTTCCTTGTAGTCATTCACGCGCAGCGTGTACTTGTTGGCGGCATTGCCGGCCAGCAGCTCCTCTGGATGGGTGACCAGAGCCTTGAGGCCATCGGGCAGGCTGCCGCGCTTCAGTCGCAGCACCATCTGCGAACCGGAGATGCGGCGGATCAGCGCATCGGTCGAATCCAGCGCCACCACCTTGCCGAACTTGAGCATGGCGATGCGATTGCACAAGGCCTGGGCTTCTTCCAGGTAGTGCGTGGTCAGCACGATGGTATGCCCCTCGCGGTTGAGGCGGCCGATGAACTGCCAAAGGGTCTGGCGCAGTTCCACGTCCACCCCGGCGGTCGGCTCATCGAGCACGATGACCGGCGGCTTGTGCACCAGCGCCTGGGCCACCAGCACGCGCCGCTTCATGCCGCCGGAGAGTGCGCGCATGTTGGTATCGGCCTTGTTGGTGAGGTCGAGGTTGTCCATGACCTCGTCGATCCACTTGTCGTTGTTGGTCAGGCCAAAATAGCCGGATTGCATGCGCAATGTCTCGCGCACGGTGAAGAAGGGATCGAAGACCAGTTCCTGCGGTACCACGCCCAGGTTCATGCGCGCGCCGCGATAGTCGCTGACCACGTCATGCCCGTGGATGGTGACCGAGCCGGAATCGGCCCGGTTCAGGCCGGCGATGATGGAAATCAACGTGGTCTTGCCGGCGCCGTTGGGGCCCAGCAGACCAAAGAATTCACCTTCTTCGATTGCCAGCGACACACCACCCAGCGCCTGCAGGGACTGGTAGCGCTTCTTGATGTCTGTGATTTGGAGAGCGGCCATTGCCTCGCCCGTTCAATACGTTACTTGCCAGAAAGAAATAAGGAGCCAGGAGTTCCACCGTGGAATCCGCTGTCCGCCTCGCCTCGGCCGCGCCATCCTCCCGACGGGGAAGCGTATGACGCAGTCATGTTGTCGTTGCGCTATGAAATAGCCAGAATGTTTTGCCGATGCCGACGGGCGGGAGAATGCCTGGCGGAAACGTGATCCGCTGCCAACGCCGCGAGCGCGCCTGCAAAACCTTCGATTATAGGGGAATTCGATATTCCGGGCCGCCGTAGCACGGGCTTCCCGGCACCCGGGAGCCCGGGCCGCGAGGGAAAATGCGATCAGTGATGTCGATCGGTAGCGGAGGTCGGTGCGGCTGCACCTTGCAACAGGGCGGTCACGCCGTAGAGATCGGCCAGGCTCTGCAGGTTGGCCGGCAAGGGACCGAAATCCAGCGCGGCGCCACGGCCGGCAGCGGCACGCCGCCAAGCCAGCAGAGTCGCCACGGCCGAGGAATCGACCACGGCTACCTCGCTGACGTCAATGCTGGCCTGGCCGGCGGCGATGGCCGACAGGCCTTCGCGCAGGACGGTGCTGGCATTGGTGAAGGTCAGCGAGGCGCCGGGCTTGAACATGGTGCGTTCTTTCGGTTCAGGAGATTGGTCGATGAACGGAAACAGCTTACTTCTTGCCGTTGCCGCGGGCGGCCAGCTGCTGGTTCTTGTCGGTCAGCGCCTTGATCAGGCCGTCGATGCCGCCCTTGCTGATCTCGTTGGAGAAGGTGCCGCGGTAGGCTTCCACCAGCCAGGCGCCCAGCACGTTGACGTCATACAGCTTCCAGCCGTCGGGCTTCTTTTCCAGGCGATAGCTCAGCTGGATCGGCTCGCCGCCGCGCGAGGAGATTACCTGCGAGTTCACTTCCACTTCGGTATCGGTCGGGGCGGCGCGCAGCGGCTTGAATTCGATCTTCTGGTCACGCACCTGCGACAGCGCGCCGGAGTAGGTGAACACCAGCAGACTGCGGAACTGGGTGATCAGCTGCTTCTGCTGCTCCGGGGTAGCCTGGCGCCAGTAGCGGCCGGCGGCCAGCTGGGTCATGCGCTCGAAGTCGACGTAGGGGAGGATCTTCTGTTCCACCAGCTGCATGATGCGGGTGTTGTCGCCGGACTGGATATCCTTGTCATTCTTGGCAGTATCCAGCACTTCCGAGCTGATGCGCTTGACCAGCGCATCCGGGGCTTCCTGGGCGGACGCTGCGCCGGAGAAGGACAACGCGGGAACCGCGAAGGCAGCGATAGCGAAAAGTTTGGTAAGCATCTTCATAAGTCGGTTTTCCATTCGAGTCAGCAGAAGGTGCCGGGGCTGCCCGGGCTGCATCGCAATGAGTCGCGATGCGTGCGCCGACGGCAGCCGGCATGTCCTTCGAAGCCCGCCCGGGAGCGGGGTTCCCGTGCCGTCACAGTTCGGCACGGATGTTACAGATTGCCCTCGGAGGGCAAAGAAACTGGGCAGACAGCGCAGATTGGGCAATTGGCCCGCATTTCAAGACAAGACTGCGGCACCGCAAGCGAGACCGCGGCCTCCCCGCCGGTCAGCGGGGCAAGGCCGGCGGCCATCAGGGCTTGATCGTTTCTTCCTTCTGCTCGCGGCCGCTGAAGCCACCATTGATCTGGCTCTGACGGCGTTGCAGGTAGGCGTCGCGCACGAAGTCGTACTTGTCCAGCGCGGCATCTTCCAGCAGGGTCGAGGCATCCAGCAACTGGGCGCGGCGGTCGACGATGCGGACCACGGCACCGACGTTGCGCCAGCGGGTCGGACGCTTGTAGGTCCACAGGTCGCCGTACAGGTCCACCGGCATGCCGGCGGTGTCACGCAGCGTGGACGGGCCGAAGAACGGCAGCACCACGTACGGGCCGGAGCCGACGCCCCACTTGCCCAGGGTCTGGCCGAAATCGGACTTCTCGCGCGGCAGGCGGGCTTCGGTCGCCACGTCCAGCACGCCACCCAGACCGAAGGTGGTGTTGATGGCCACACGCATGAAGGTCGAGACGCCCTGCTCGATCCGGCCCTGCAGCAGCTGGTTGATGGACGACCAGACATCGCCGATGTTGCCGAAGAAGTTGCCCACGCCATGCTGGATCGGGGTCGGAACCACGGTGTCGTAGGCTTGCGCGGCCGGCTTCAGTGCCACCTTGTCGACCGTGTCGTTGAAGCTGAACATGGTGCGGTTGAAGCCTTCCAGCGGATCGTTCGGATTGTTGCTGGTGCTGGCGCAGCCGGTCAGGGCTGCCGCCGCCAGGGTCAGGGCGCCGAGACGGCCTGCGTAGACGGTGCTGATGGCTTTTTTATTCATTTGATTCATTTGGAATCATCCTTTCCCTCTGCCGCCTTGCTGTACAGGAATTGACCGATGAGGTTTTCCAGAACGATGGCGGATTGTGTCATCTTAATCGTATCGCCCGAGGCCAGGTTAGCAGTATCGCCGCCTGGCTCGATGCCGATGTATTGTTCACCCAACAGACCCGAGGTCAGGATCTTGGCCGAGCTGTCCTTGGGGAATTTGTAGCTTTCGTTCATGTTCAGCGTGACCACGGCGCGGAAGGTCTGGTCATCGAAGCGGATCGAATCCACCCGGCCCACGACCACACCGGCGCTCTTGACCGCCGCACGCGACTTCAGGCCGCCGATGTTGTCAAAATTGGCCTTGAGGGCATAGGTCTTCTGGCCGAAGGACATCGAGCTCATGTTGCCGACCTTGAGCGCCAGGAACGCCAGCGCGGCCACACCGGCCAGCACGAAGATTCCTACCCAGGCATCCAGAGATTTACGTTGCATATTGAACCCTTTTTCTACCCTTTTATTCACATCATTGCGCCCCGACCGGGCGCTTGTCCAAGCACTGCGGCACTCAGCTGAACATCAGTGCAGTCAGCAGGAAATCCAGGCCCAGCACGGTCAGCGAGGCGATCACCACGGTCCGGGTGGTGGCCCGGGCCACGCCTTCGGGGGTCGGCTGCGCTTCATAGCCCTGGAACAGCGCCACGAAGGTGACGGCGATACCGAAGACGATGCTCTTCAACACGCCATTGGCGATGTCATTCCACACATCCACGCCGCCCTGCATCTGCGACCAGAAGGCGCCTTCATCCACGCCGATCAGCAGCACGCCGACCACATAGCCGCCCAGCACGCCGACGGCGCTGAAGATGGCCGCCAGCACCGGCATGGCGATCACGCCAGCCCAGAAGCGCGGGGCCACCACGCGTTGCAGCGGGTTCACGGCCATCATTTCCATGGCAGAAAGTTGCTCGCCGGCCTTCATCAGTCCGATCTCGGCGGTCAGCGAGGTCCCGGCGCGGCCGGCAAACAGCAGGGCCGTCACCACCGGCCCCAGTTCACGGGTCAGCGACAAGGCTACCAACAGACCGAGCGCCTGTTCCGAACCATACTTGTTGAGCGTGTAATAGCCCTGCAGCCCCAGCACGAAGCCCACGAACAGGCCCGACACGGTGATGATCACCAGCGAGTAGTTGCCGATGAAGTGGATCTGGTCGGTGATCAGGCGCGGGCGGCGCAGCAGGCCCAGGGAGGCGCCCAGCATATTGATGAACATGCGTCCGGCGAAGCCGACCCCGACCACGAATTCGCGCACGCTGCGGCCGAGGCCGCTGACGAAACCGGCGATCATGCTGCACCTCCCAGGCCCAGGTCCTCGGCCAGCGATTTGCCGGGATAGTGGAAGGGCACCGGGCCATCCGCCTGGGCGTGGACAAATTGCTTCACATAGGGATCGGTGGATTCACGCATTTCTTGCGGTGTCCCCTGCGCCACGATCTTGCCGGCCGACAGGAAATACACATAGTCGGCAATGGCGAAGGATTCATTGACGTCGTGCGATACCAGGATCGAGGTCGAGCCCAGGGCATCGTTGAGCCGGCGAATCAGATTGGCGGTCACGCCCATGGAAATCGGATCGAGCCCGGCGAAGGGTTCGTCATACATGATCAGCGCCGGATCAAGCGCGATGGCCCTTGCCAGCGCCACCCGGCGCGCCATGCCGCCGGAGATCTCGGCGGGTTTGAGCGAGGCGGCATTGCGCAGTCCCACGGCGTTGAGCTTCATGAGCACCAGGTCGCGGATGAGCGTTTCATCCAGATCGGTATGCTCGCGCAGCGGGAAGGCCACGTTGTCGAACACCGTCATGTCGGTAAAGAGCGCGCCGTTCTGGAACAGCATGCCCATTTTGCGACGCAACACGTAGAGTTGTTTGGTCGCCAGCGACGGCACGTTCTCGCCATCGACTTCCACCCTGCCCTCCTGCGGCTGCAGCTGCCCGCCGATCAGGCGCAGGATGGTGGTCTTGCCGGATCCGGAGCCGCCCATCACCGCCACCACCTTGCCACGCGGGAAGTCCATCTGCAGACCGGTCAGGATAGGCCGGTCGCCATAACGGAAGTGCAGATCGCGGATTTCGACGATATTAGTCAAAGCAGGCAAAGGGATTCGTTGAGGATTTGGGAAAACCGACATTGTAGAGCAAATTTTACAAATCGCTTTCAAGAAGGCAATACAGCCTGTAAATGGCGGGAGCCGAAAAGCCCCGTTCTTTACAAGTTGCCTGCATGTTCACCACAAATAACTACAATTTCCGCCAACCAACTAGATGACGATTGAGTCATTTAAATATTGCATCGGCAAAAAATTTCTCATTGCGTGGTGCGCCTGCAACGAAATGGTGCAATGCAGACAATTTTCCGAGACGCGAATCAAGGCTCGCATGTTACCAGTGATGGGGAGATACCACAGCGCGGGGGTGCGGAAGGATGCTGCATCGCAAAGCTGGGGCTTGGGGCGTGCGGCTTGCTACAATGTCGGTTTTGCTTTCGGAAGAATCTGTCATGAGCCTCAAATGCGGCATCGTGGGTCTGCCCAACGTCGGTAAGTCCACTCTTTTCAACGCGCTGACCAAGGCGGGCATCGCCGCCGAGAACTATCCGTTCTGCACCATCGAGCCCAACGTCGGCATCGTGGAAGTGCCCGATCCGCGTCTGAAGGCGCTGGCCGAGATCGTCAAGCCCGAGCGCATCCTGCCGGCGACGGTGGAATTCGTGGACATCGCCGGCCTGGTGGCGGGTGCCTCCAAGGGTGAAGGTTTGGGCAACCAGTTCCTGTCGCACATTCGCGAAACCGACGCCATCGTCAACGTGGTGCGTTGTTTCGAAGATCCGAACGTGATCCACGTGGCCGGCCGCGTGAGCCCGCTGGACGACATCGCCGTGATCCAGACCGAACTGGCGCTGGCCGACATGGGCACGGTCGAGAAGGCCATCCACCGCGAGCAGAAGAAGGCCCGTTCCGGCGACAAGGATGCCGCCAAGCTGGTGGCCCTGCTGGAGCGCATCATGCCGGCGCTGGACGAAGCCAAGCCGGTGCGCGCGCTGGGCCTGGATGCCGAAGAGATGCTGCTGATCAAGCCGCTGTGCCTGATCACGGCCAAGCCGGCGATGTACGTGGCCAACGTCTCCGACAGCGGTTTCACCGACAACCCGCTGCTGGATCAGCTGACTGCCTACGCGCAGGAACAGAACGCGCCCATCGTGGCCATCTGCGCGGCCATCGAAGCCGAGATCGCCGACCTGGACGACGCCGACAAGGCCGACTTCCTGGCCGACATGGGCATGGAAGAACCGGGCCTGGATCGCCTGATCCGCGCGGCCTTCAAGCTGCTGGGCCTGCAGACCTACTTCACCGCTGGCGTCAAGGAAGTGCGCGCCTGGACGGTGCCGGTGGGTGCGACCGGCCCGCAGGCGGCCGGCGTGATCCACACCGACTTCGAACGCGGCTTCATTCGTGCGCAGACCATTGCCTTTGAGGACTTCATTGCCTTCAAGGGTGAGGCCGGTGCCAAGGAAGCGGGCAAGATGCGCGCGGAAGGCAAGGAGTATGTGGTCAAGGATGGGGATGTGATGAATTTCTTGTTCAACGTGTGACGCCTTCCCGATCGACGCGAGTCGACCTCAATAAAAACCCCGAATTGATTCGGGGTTTTTTATTAACAGCCGCCTTGCGGCTTGATTCAATGTCGTACCAACATGTAGTACTTCCACTTGAAACGCCTCCGGCTCGCGATCAGGATTCCAGCCACTGATCGGCAAGTGCGTCCGGATGCTCGCCTTGCCGGCCCTTATCTCCTCCCACTACTCAACTGCGGCGTCAAAAACGACTGCCTGAAATACTCCCGCACCGCCTCCATGGCTGGCGTGAACGCCACCCCCTTGCGCCAGGCCAGCCCCACATTCATGGCCGGCACGTGATCCATCAGCAGCACCGTCTCGATCCGCAATCCCTCCAGCGACCAGGGCCGATACACCAGGTCCGACAGAATCGCCACCCCCGAACCATTGGCCACCATGCTGCGCACCGCCTCGATGGAACTGGTGCGCATGATGATGTTGGGCTTGCGTCCGCTTTGATTCCAGTAGCGCAGCGCGGTCTTGTCGGCCTCGTCCACCGTCAGCAGGATGAAGGGCTCATTGGCCACTTCGGACAAATTCACCACCGTGCGCTCGCCCAGCGCGTGCCGCGCCGGCAGCCACAGGCGGCGCACTGATCCGAACAAGGTCTCATAAGCAATCTCGCGGTGACGCAGATTGGATGTCAGCACCACCGCCATGTCGATCTCGCCCTCCACCAGGCTCTGCTCGATCTCCGCGCGCTCCTTCTCATGCACGTGGATCTTGATGCCCGGATAGGACTGCGACAGCCGCTGCAGGTGGTGCGGCAAAAAATACCCCAGCACCGTGTAACTGGCCGCCACCCGCAAACTGCCGCTGGCCGTGTTGTCCGGCAAGGGACTCTTCATCGCATCGTCCACGCTGCGCAGGATCGAATACGCATGGTTGAGGAAATGCCGCCCGCTGTCGGTGAGGATCATCCCCTGCGGAGAACGGATGAACAGCGGTGCCCCCAGCAAAGCCTCCAGTTCCTGGATGGCACTGGTGACCGAGGATTGCGAAATGTGCAGATGGATCGCCGCCTGCGAAATCTGCCCCACTTCCGCTGTGGCCACGAAATAACGGATCTGCCGGAGGGTGATGGCCATGTTTGACGCCCTTCATAAGCTATCGGATTTTTCGATATCAAGCCCTCTGATAATACATCTGTCCAATACCGTTGACGATTTCTATACTCGGTTTCATGTGCTGATTCCGACAGCACCGGAGACCACCAGATGAAGACAATCGACCTGAATTCGGACATGGGCGAAGGCTTCGGCCCCTGGACCATCGGCGATGGCGTCGATGCGGCCATCATGCCCCTGATCAGTTCAGCCAACATCGCCACCGGCTTTCACGCAGGCGATCCCAACACCATGCGGCGTACGGTGGAACAGGCCCGGCAACACGGCGTTGCCATCGGCGCACATCCCGGCTTTCGCGACCTGGTCGGCTTCGGCCGCCGCCATCTGAATGCGCCGGCCATCGAACTGGTCAACGACATGCTCTACCAGCTCGGTGCCCTGCGTGAGTTCGCCCGCCTCAACGGCATGACCCTGCAGCACATCAAGCCGCACGGCGCGCTCTACATGCACCTGGCCCGCGATGAAGAAGCCGCCCGCGTCTTCGTGCAGACGCTGCGCCAGCTGGACCCGAACTTGCTTCTCTTCTGCATGCACGGCTCGGCAGTCTGGCGCGTGGCGCAGGAACTGCAGCAGGCGGTGGTCTGCGAGTTCTATGCCGACCGCGATTACGACAACAGCGGCTCCATCGTCTTCACCCGCCGCGTCGGTGCGCTCGATCCGGCCCAGGTCGCGGCCAAGGTGCTGCGGGCGTGTCGCGAAGGCGTGGTGCGTACGGTAGAAGGACGCGACATCCCCATCGCCTTCGACTCCGTCTGCATCCACAGCGATACCCCCGGTGCACTGGCGCTGGTGCAGGCCACGCGCAAGAGCCTGGACGCGGCCGACATCGCCATTGCCGCGCCGCGCTGATCCCCCCATTCGTTACGAAGGAGAAAAGTCATGGCAGTCCACGAAGTGCACTCCCCTTTGCCCGGCACCTTCTATCGCCGGTCCAGCCCCGATGCCCCACCCTATGCAGAGGCAGGCGACGTCATCGAAGCCGGCCGCGTGATCGGCCTGATCGAAGTGATGAAACAATTTACGGAATTGCAGGCCGAGCAAGGCGGCAAGCTGCTGGCCTTCCACGTCGGCAACGGCGACCCGGTCGAACCCGGCCAACTGGTCGCCGTGATCGAGACCGCAGACTGAGGCCGGCATCATGACGACTTCCCTGCGCAAACTCCTCATCGCCAATCGCGGCGAGATCGCGGTGCGCATCATTCGTGCCGCACAAGCCCTGGGCATCAAGACGGTAGCTGCCTGTAGCGAAGCCGATGCCGATTCGCTGGCCGCGCGCATGGCCGACGAAGTCCAACTCATCGGCCCGGCCCGCGCCGACCGCAGCTATCTCAATATGGACGCCTTGCTGAAGGCGGCACGCGACAGCGGTGCCGATGCCATCCATCCTGGCTATGGTTTCCTCTCCGAAAACGCTGCCTTCGCCGAAGCCGTCAGCGCGGCCGGATTGATCTTCGTGGGACCGGAGGCCGATACCATCCGCCGCATGGGCGACAAGGCCGAAGCGCGTCGTACCGCAGCCGCCGCCGGGGTGCCGGTGGTGCCCGGCTCGGCGGGTGAACTGGAGGATATCGCCAGCGCGCTGGCCTGTGCCGACGAGGTCGGCTATCCGCTGCTGATCAAGGCCTCTGCCGGAGGCGGCGGCCGTGGCATCCGCATGGCGCGCGATGCCGCCGAACTGGCGCGGGAGTTTCCGCTGGCGCAGGGCGAAGCCCAGGCCGCCTTCGGTTCCGGTGCAGTGTATCTGGAGCGTTTCATCCGCCGTGCGCGCCACATCGAAGTACAGATCCTGGGCGATGGCCAGCGAGCCGTTCACCTGTTCGAACGCGAATGCTCGCTGCAACGGCGTCGCCAGAAGGTCTTCGAAGAAGCCCCCTCGCCAGCGCTCACGCAGGAACAGCGGCAGGCCCTCTGCGACAGCGCCGTGCGCCTGGCCGCCCGGCTGCGCTATCGCGGTGCCGGGACGCTGGAATATCTGTTCGACGACGAGAGCGGCGAGTTCTTCTTCATCGAGATGAATACCCGCATCCAGGTCGAGCATCCCGTCACCGAGATGATCACCGGCATCGATCTGGTCCAGGCCATGTTGCGCATCGCCGGTGGCGAGCCGCTGGGCCTGCAGCAGTCCGACATCCGCATGCAGGGCGCGGCGCTGGAGATGCGCATCAATGCTGAAGATCCCGAGCGCAATTTCTTCCCCTGCCCCGGCACTGTTGCCGAACTGCAGTGGCCGCAGGGCGAGGGCATCCGAGTGGAGAGCCATCTCTATGCGGGCTATCGCATCCCGCCGTATTACGACTCGCTGCTGGCCAAGCTGGTGGTCCATGGCAAGGACCGCGCGCAGGCCATCGCCCGCGCCCAGGCGGCGGTTGCTGCCACGCACATCACCGGCATGGCCAACACCTTGCCCCTGCATCAGTGGTTGCTGGCCGATGCGCGCGTGCAGGCCGCCCGCTTCGATACCGGCGCGCTGGAAAGCTGGCTGGCCGAACGTGCCAACGCGCGCACCGCGCAACTTGAGGAGGCCTGAAATGAACCGCCCACAGACCGCCCCTGCCACGCCCATTCGCTACAGCATTGCAGGTGACGAACATCTCTTTGCGGAAGTATCGGAGTCGATGTCACTGGAAGCCTTCTTCCGCGCCATGGCCATCACGCGCGCAGTGGAACAGCTGGCATTGCCCGGCGTACTCGATGTCTGCCTGGCCAATGCCTCCTTCCAGATCCGCTTCGATCCCGACCTGATCCATCCGCTGGCCCTGCTGGAACAGGTCAAGGCGCTGGAAAGCAGCACCACGGCCGAGCGCCGCATCGATACGCGCATCATCGAAGTTCCGGTGCTGTATGACGATCCCTGGACCAATGAAACCCAGGCGCGCTTCCGCGACCGTCACCAGGATCCCGCCTCCACCGACCTGCAATACGCAGCGCGCATCAATGGCTACGACGAAGTGCAAGCCTTCATCGCAGCCCACAGTGGCACGCCGTGGTTCGTCTCCATGGTCGGCTTCGTGGCCGGCCTTCCCTTCATGTACCAGATGGTCGAACAGGACCGGCAACTGCAAGTCCCCAAGTACCTGCGTCCGCGCACCGACACCCCAAAGCTGACACTGGGACACGGCGGCTGCTTCGGGTGCATCTACTCGGTACGCGGTGCGGGCGGTTACCAGATGTTCGGCGTCACGCCTGCGCCAATCTACGATCCGCAACAGGGCCTGCCCTACCTGCAGGAATCGATGGTGTTCTTCCGCGCTGGCGACATCGTGCAATTCAAGGCCATCGATCGCAGCGCGTATGACGCCGCCATCGCGGCCGTCGATGCCGGTCGTTTCGACCTGCGCATCCGCCCGGCGCGATTTGATCTCGATGCCTTCCAGGCCGATCCCCAGGCCTGCATCCATGCTCTCAAGGAGGCCCTCCATGACGATTAAGGTGAAACAGCCCGGCCTGGCGACCTCGGTGCAGGATGGTGGCCGGGAAGGCTACTACCATCTGGGCATCCCGCCCTCGGGGGCGCTGGACCAGTACGCCCTGCGCAGCGCCAACCTGCTGGTCGGCAACCACGCCACCACCTCCGCGCTGGAGTGCAGCCTGCTCGGACCGCAACTGGAATTCCGGTCTGACGCCCTGGTCGCCGTGACCGGAGCGCGCATGCAGCCGCGTGTGGATGGCAGCGAACGCCCGCTCGATACCGCCTTCATGGTGCGCAGCGGCCAGGTCCTGAGCTTCGATTATCCGAAAGCGGGCGCACGCAGCTATCTCGCCATCGCCGGCGGCATCGATGTGCCGGTGGTGCTGGAAAGCCGTTCCACCTATGCGCTGGGTGCGCTGGGCGGGTGGCAGGGACGCAAGCTGGCCAAGGAGGATGAACTGCCGCTTGGCCGGGCCTCGTCGAAGGCGGTCGAGGGGCGTGCCCTGCCGCTGTCACTGGTGCCGGTCTTCGATCGCGAAGCCACGCTGCGCGTGGTGCCGGGGCTGTATATACATCGTCTCACCGAGGAGGCCGTGGAGCGCTTCTTTGCCGATACCTGGACCGTCGGCTCGGAAGCGGACCGTATCGGCTACCGCTTCAAGGGCGGCCAGGCGATGCAGTTCAAGCCACGCGAACAGCCCTTCGGCGCCGGCTCGGATCCCTCCAACATCGTCGATGCCTGCTATCCCATCGGCTCGATCCAGATCCCCGGGGGCCTGGAACCCATCGTCCTGTTGCGGGATGCAGTCTCCGGCGGCGGCTACGCCACCATCGGCACGGTCATCAGCGCCGACCTCGACCTGATCGGGCAATTGCAGCCCAACCACAAGGCGCAGTTCGTGCGGGTGACGCTGGAGCAGGCCCTGGAGGCCCGCCGCCAGTACCAGCAGCGCTTCCAGCGCCTGAGCAGCCTGCTGGGCAGCTGACACTTCCGCGCAGGTCACACCGCGTTTGACGCTTGTCCCCAGGCCAGTCCGCACAGGCGGCTGCCCTGGGGCCGGGCCCGGCTTTGCCTTCGTCTTCGTACTCGCAGTCGCAGCAACTTGCAGCAACTTGTTGGAACGTCCTTCTTGCCTCTCATCCGCCTCATTGAATCATTGCTTCAACGTCTCTGGAGAAACTGACATGGCCGGCCTATCACACACGCAGAACAAGGAAACCGATCTCTCCACCCACAGCGTTCCCGCCAGCGCGCGCATGGGCAAACTGTCGCTGACGATGGCCTGGTGGGCCGTCTGCAGCGCGATCTTCTACATCGTCGTGGGCGCATCGCTGGCGCTGACCTACGGCGCGCGCAATGCCCTGATCGGCATGGTGCTCTCGGTCATCAGCTACGGACTCATCAATGCCTGCATCAGCCGCTACGCCATGCGCACCGGCCTGTCGGTGGCCCTGTTCTCGCGCATCCTGTTCGGCCGGCTCGGGGCCTCGCTGGCCACGCTGATCTTCTTTTCCACCGCGATCTATTACGCCGTCTTCGAGGGCTCGGTGATTGCGGTGGCCCTGCATCATCTTTATCCCTCGCTGCTCTATCCGGTCGCGGCGCTGATCGTGGTGCTCTACAGCGTGCCGCTGGTGTTTGGCAGCGTGCAGAACTGGCTGGACAAGTTCAACGGCGTGCTGCTGCCGTTCTATCTGCTGGGCCTGCTGATGGCACTGGTGCTGGCGGTGAGCCAGTATGGCTACCAGCCGCAGTGGCTGGACTTCGGCCCGGCGGTGCCGCCGGCAGATGGCTGGTGGAGCTGCTTCACGTATTACATGGGCGTATGGGTATTGATGATGTTCACCTTCGACTATGCCCGCTTCGGCAAGCCGGAAGATGCGACGTATCACGGCCGCTTCAATTTCGGGATGCCCTTCTACCTGGTCACCATCCTGCTCAATGGCGCCGCCGGCATCTATCTGGCCAGCAGCATTCCGCAGGATGGCCCGCTGTCCGAGGTGTCGGTGGTGATGGCCATCCTCAAGCTGATGGGCTTCTGGGGACTGCTCTTCGTCTGGGTCACGCAGACGCGCATCAATACCGCCAACTACTATCTGGCAACGGTCAACATGCAGGCCTTCTTCGGCAACCTCCTGAGCCTGCACGCCTCGCGCCTGGTGTGGTCGGTGGTGGTCAGCGCAGTGGTCTATGCGCTGATGCTGGCGGACGTGTTTTCCTATCTGCTCAAGGCACTGGCCTATCAGGGCGTGTTCGTGGTGGCCTGGGTGGGCGTGGCGCTGGCGCATATTCTCACCGTACCGGATCACGCTGGCACCGGTGAAGGGTCGGCCGGCATCAATCGTGTCGGACTGGGGGCGTGGTTCTGCGGCGTGGTGCCGGGCTTCGTGCTGATGGAGATGGCAGGCTTCTGGCCATCGCTGTCGGCACCGCTGACCTTCGTGGCTTCAATGGGGGTGTATGCCTTGTGGCAGCAGCGGGGACGCGCGGGCAAGACCTGGCAGACGGCAGAGTGATTCCGTTCCGGTACAACACGAAGGCACCCGCGGGTGCCTTTTTTCATGGCTGGACAATCCTGCGGCCAGCCACCCTGCGACACCGGCCACCGAAGATTTTCGAGGATCGACAAAGCTTAGCGACGATTGCCCTGATTTGCCCGCCCGGCCAACTTATCCCGCCAAAAAGATCTTGATAGCCTCGACCGCTTTGACAGCGATCAGGAGCTTGATATGGCAATCATCGGTTTCATCGTGATGGGCGACCGCACCTCACACGGCGGGGTAGTGATGTCGGGTGATCCGACCTGGACGGTGGACGGCCAGCCCATCGCCCGCATCGGCGACAAGGTAAGCTGTCCGCGTTGCAAGCGCGTGGCGACCATCATCAGCAGCCGCTTCCCGACGATCATGGACAACGGCCAGCCGGTGGTCTATGACCAGGACGTCACCGACTGCGGCGCAATCCTCTACTCGCGGCACAACAATCACGCTGGCTGGGGTTCGCCAGATGAAGACGGCGTCCCGAGCGAGCCGCCGCAACAAAGCGCCCCGCGCCAGGCACCGCGCTTCCAGGAGCACTTCGTCCTGCGCAACAACACCACCGGCGAACCACTCGCAGGCGTGCCCTACCTGATCAAGACAGGTGATGGCCGGACGGTGGAAGGCGAGACCGATGCCCAAGGCCGCACCGATGTGGTCTGGACTGATTCCCCCCTGCCGCTGCAAGTGATCGCGCGTCCCAAACCGATGGGTGGCGATGATCCCTACCATGTGCCGGAGTGGCGTAGCGAGGATATCTGATGGGAGAAGGTATCTCGCCATCGTCCCGCCCAATCGGCCGCTCGGGTACGCACCAAGGCCCCAGAGGCCGCGTGCTGTCGCTCGACAATCCCATGGATCGGAGTTACCTGTGCGCGGTGATGTGCATGTGCAATCAGGGGACCAAGCTCAAGGACAGCCTCGGGCGGGCACTGAAGCAGCGCTGTACCACCGCCAGCATCTGGAATGACGAAGAGCGCAACCAGCTGGTCTGGCGCTACAAGGCCGAAGTCGGATACAGCATGGCAAGCCATCCGCCTGCGCCGCTGATGAGTCGGGAACAACCCAATCGTCCCAGCCGGTTTCCGCTCGGACGAGCCATGGCCGATGGGCTGCTCAAATGGCAGCTGGATGGCAAGCCGCAGAAGGGGCTATTGAGGATTCCGGACTGCATCATTCTTGCGACTACAGGCGAAGAGCTGGCCGCCATGCGGGCGTCGAGGAAGATTGATTGGAAGCGGCTGATGCCGGTGCAGGAGAATATCGAGGCGGTGGTGGAAATCAAATTCGAGGGAGATACCCTGAAACGCCATCAGCTCCTCGATTATCGGACTATCGCCGGTGAGCGAGACAAGTTTCAGATACTCGAAATAGCAGAATGCGATTGCAAAAGCAGACGGGAAATTCCCGAAAATAAGCCCGTACGAGTACCTGTCACCACTCCACTAGAAAGTGAACGGACGAAAAGAAGGCATTGGTTCCGACCAAATCCTCCTCCCCCCCATCCAATACCCGCACCTCAACCTGTGAGGCCAGATTATGGTCCGGTCGCTTCAGAAGCTGAAGGTGAATCAATAGTGGACTTCCTCAAAGGCGCGGCAGTCGTCGGAGGCAGCATTCTGGTCGGCGCGATAGCTATTGCGGCACTACCGCTGGAAGCCGCAGGTGCAGCAGCAGCTGCATTGGTCGTTTTGGCGGCGGGCACGAGAACAGCCAACGCGAAACCCATAGGCAAGAAAGACAAATACTGATGAACGAGAAACTTGCAGAAATCGAATCCCTGTGTCCCGATTTTCAATATGTGGACGACAACCGCATTATCACCAGCATAGGAATGACTGCCACATTTTATTTCTGGGGTGGACACACGTCGGAGAAGCGTCAAGCACTGGTTGATTTCTTCGAGGCGTACGAAGAGGCTTTTGGCATTCACCTGAAATGGGGCTGTGATCCCGATAGTTGGGCGACAAGAAAGTTTTCCAACGCCAGATTTCCGACACTGCGTGACCATGTAGCGGGCCTTGATGAGGATGACTGTGTCGAATGGCACCTCTCTTCCAGCGCACATCGTGAAGAGGTTGCGCAGTACTCGATCACCTGCCTGACTGAACGCGGTTGGCAGAGGGGATTTATATCGGATCTGCAATTCCAGCTACCACGCGATCACGCCTTTGATCCGCACCACCGCAAGACGCTTGATGAACTACTTTTACGCGCCATCGAAACACTGAAGCCGTTCCATGGTCGGGCAGGACTGGCTGCCATTCTTCCCGAGCAGGATGTTTCGTATGAGCCAGAAGCCTTCGACCTCGCCACGCGTTATCGCTCACTCTACATACCCGGTGCCGGCGACCTCATTCGCGCGCCTGTTGGTCCCAAAAGCATTGACTGGATCACTATCGTCGGCGACGTACTGGCTGAACGTATGGGCGGCGTGGATGCCTGTGCAGACTATTGTCGAGAGATTGGCGTAATACCTGTCCGTCACCGGCAAGCGCTGGTACTGCGTACCGGAGCGACGCCGGAAATCGGGCCTGTCACGCAGACTGTGCCAGCGGGCTATGTAAAAGTCGACAGGGCATTACGACCGTTGCGCGACGGTGCACATGGCTCAATGGGAGGCGGCTCCAGCGGCGGAGAAGTTCGCTTCAATCGTTGCACTTCCGATCAATGGATACGCCGCCTTGACCAGTTGGGTGCGTGGCCGCCGGCCACGCCACTGAGGCTGGGCAAAGTACTGGATGGCACTCAACCCATCAAAAAGGTACGCCTGAAAACAGGCCGACCCAGTCCCTGTTATGGCCGCTTCCACCGCCCTGGCACAGAGAAATTCGGCGTGATCCTGATGCCCGGCGACATCGCCCCCTACTGGCTGAACCTGGGACCGCACGGCGAATTTCTCGGACGCGAGGCCATCACCTGGGAACTGCTCGCCGAACTCTAAACCCTTGACAACCTGAGCGCAGCCCTCAAAAACCCTGCCTGGCCGTCGTCCATTCACCGCATTTTTTTCGGCAAACAGACTTGCCCCCTGCGGCGAATACCCTCCATAATCACCGCATGAATCACGGTGATTACACTTACCTCTGGCAGGCTCCCGACTGGCCCCGATGGCGCTACGACCTCAACGTCCTGGCCGCACCACTGGCCGAGGTGAGTCATGCGCAAGGCCTGCTGCTGGGCCGGCTGGCCGATGTGGGACTGGGGCTGCGTGATGAAGCCAACCTGCTGGCCCTGACCGAGGACGTCCTCAAAACCAGCGCCATCGAAGGTGAACAGCTCAATCTGGCCTCGGTCCGCTCTTCCGTGGCACGTCGCCTGGGTGTCGACATCGGTGCCTTGGCCCCGGTGGATCGCCACGTGGAAGGGGTGGTCGACATGATCTTCGACGCCACCACGCATCACCGCAAACCACTGACGGCCAAGCGTCTCTTCGGCTGGCATGCGGCCTTGTTCCCGACCGGCTATTCAGGGATGAGCGAAATCATCGTCGGCGACTGGCGCGATGATGCCCAAGGCCCCATGCAAGTAGTCTCCGGTCCACTGCATCGACAGAAAGTCCATTATGAAGCGCCCCCGGCCCGACGCCTGGCGCGCGAGGTGACGCGCCTGCTCAACTGGATCAATACCGCGAACCCGGTAGAGCCCGCCCTGCTGCGCGCGGGCCTGGGGCATCTTTGGTTTGTCACCCTGCACCCTTTCGATGACGGCAACGGACGCATCGCCCGCGCCATCGGCGACCTGCTGCTGGCCCGCGCTGACGGCAGCCCGCAGCGCTTCTACAGCCTGTCGGCGCAAATCCAGCGCGAACGCAAAGCCTATTACGAGATCCTGGAACGCACGCAAAAGGGCGACATGGATGTCACCCCCTGGCTGCTGTGGTTCCTGCAGATGCTGTCAGCTGCGGTGAGGCAGGCGCATCGCACGCTGGATGCGGTACTGGTGAAGGCCCGCTTCTGGCAGAGAATCGCGGGCACGCCGCTCAATGGCCGTCAGGTCAAAGTGCTCAACCGTCTGCTCGATGGTTTCGAAGGCAAGCTGACCAGCAGCAAATGGGCGGCGCTGGCGAAGTGTTCTTCCGACACCGCCCTGCGCGATCTCAATGAACTGGTCGCGCTGGACCTGCTGCACCGTTCGGCCGCAGGGGGCCGCAGCACGAGTTACGAACTCACGCTTCGCTGAATCAGCTCCACCGGCTCCCGCGCCACCCCCAAATAACTCTCCACAATCCTCTTGTCCGCCGCCAGCACCCCCGCCGGCCCTTCACAAACGATCTCCCCCATCTCCAGCACATACCCGTAATCGGCCACCTGCAAGGCCGCCCGCGCATTCTGCTCCACCAGCAAGGTGGCCACGCCGGTGCTGCGCAATTGGCTGATAATGGAAAGAATTTCCTTGGTGATCAGCGGGGCCAGCCCCAAACTGGGTTCATCCAGCATCAGCAACTGCGGCTTGGCCATCAAGGCGCGCCCTACCGCCAGCATCTGGCGCTCACCACCGGACAGCGTCCCGGCCGCCTGCTTGCGCCGTTCCTTCAACCGAGGGAACAAGGCATAGACAAACTCCTGCTGATCCAGATAGCCGGACTCGCCATTGCGCCGCCGCTTGTACGCACCCAGCAGCAGATTGTCCTCCACGCTCATGGACGTAAACAATTCACGCTTTTCCGGCACCAGCGACAGCCCGCGCGCCACGCGCTCCTCCACCTCCATCTGGCTCACATCCTCGCCCTGGAAGGCGATCCGTCCGCTGGCCGCCGCACCCGGCGGCATCGCGCCCATCATGGCATTGAGCAAGGTCGATTTGCCCGCGCCATTGGGCCCAATCACGGTCACGATCTGCCCGGCCCGCAGCGACAGCGCGGCCTCGGTCAATGCCGGCACCTTGCCATAGCGCGCCGAGAGCCCGCTGACTTCCAGCAACAGCGGCGCGCTCGCCGCACGCACTTCAGATTCCACGCTGGCAGGGTTCATCATGGTCGCGGCGGTCATCATTGGGCTCCTCCCAGATAGGCTTCCAGCACCGCCGGGTGGACCTGGATCTGGGCCGGCGTGCCCTCGGCAATCTTGGTGCCGAATTCCATGACCACGATGTGGTCCGTCAATTGCATCACGAAGTCCATGTCGTGCTCCACCAGCAGCACCGCCATGCCCTCGCCGCGCAGCTTGTCCAGCAATGCCGCCAGCGCCTGCTTCTCTTTCAGGCGCAGACCGGCCGCCGGTTCATCCAGCAACAACAGCGCCGGATCACAGCACAGCGCGCGTGCAATCTCCAGAATGCGCTGCTGGCCCAGCGCCAGGCTGCCCGCAGGGCGGTCAATCAGATCGCCCAGGCCGACACGCTCCAGCTGCCGCCGCGCCTCACTGAGAATGCGCGCTTCCTCCTTGCGATTGGCCCGCGCCAGGCTGGCCAGGATGCCGCGCTGGGGCGCGAACTCGCCGCGCCGGAACGCGCCCATGGCCGCGTTCTCCAGCACGCTCATGCCCGGCACCAGCCGCACATGCTGGAAAGTGCGCGCAATGCCACGGCTGGAGATCTCGCGCGAGGACAAGCCCGCCAGCGACTGCCCGCGGTAATTGAGCTTGCCGCTGGTAATGGAGAGCACACCGGTCACCAGATTGAACGTGGTCGACTTGCCCGCGCCATTGGGCCCGATCAGTCCCACGATCTCCCCGGCCTTCACCGAAAAGCTCACGTCATTGACCGCCACCAGTCCACCGAACTGCTTGCGCGCCGCTTCCACTTCCAGGATCACTTCGCCCCGCGCCGGCTTGGGAATCTGCGTCAATGGCGCAGCATCCTCTGGCAACTGGCGCGGCAGGCGACGTCCGAAGCGGGCCTGCAGACGCGGCCACAAGCCCTCGTTGGCGAACTGCAAAAAGATCACCAGCGCGATGCCGAAGACGATGGCCTCGAAATTGCCGCCGGTGCCCAGCACCCCCGGCAACCACTCCTGCAGAAAATTGCTCAGCACCGCCAGCAGCCCCGCACCGAGGATCGCTCCCCACACATGGCCGGCACCACCGACGACCACCATCAGCAAATAGTCGATGCCGTATTTCAAACCGAAGGGCGTGGGATTGACCGCCTGTTGCAGGTGCGCGTAGAGCCATCCGGAAATGCCCGCCAGCACGGCCGCGTAGACGAAGATGACGATCTTCAGCCGCGCCGTATCGACGCCCATGGCCTCGGGCATGACGGTGCCGAACTTGAGCGCACGCACCGCGCGCCCGGCCCGCGAATCGAGGAAATTGACCACCGATACCAGCGCCAGGATCACCACGGCCCAGATCAGCAGATACATCGAGGCCCCGTTGCCGAAGGTGAACTGGCCGATGGCAATCGGCGGGATGCCGTTGATGCCGTCATGCTTGCCCAGCATCTCCAGGTTGCCGAACAAGTAGTACAGCGACAGACCCCAGGCAATCGTGGACAGCGGCAGGTAGTGGCCGGAGATGCGCATGGTAAGCGTGCCGATCAGGAAAGCCGACAAGCCGGTCAGCCCGATCCCCGCCAGCAAACCGACCCAGGGCGAGAGTCCGAACTGCGTCGTGAGATACGCAGTCGTGTAGGCCCCGATGCCGACAAACGCCGCCTGCCCGAACGAGATCAATCCCGCCACGCCGGTCAGCAACACCAGTCCCAGCGCGACGATGGCATACAGGCCGACATAGGACAGCAGCGTGACCCAGAACGGTGGCAGGCCCAATTGCGGCAGTACCAGCACGATGGCGAAAAACAGCACCGGCAAGGCGGCGCGATGCGATGTGAATGCAGTCATGGCGGCGTCCTCAGGCTTCTTCGTCGATGTGGTGGCTGGTCAGCGAACGCCACAGCAGGATGGGGATGATGACCGTGAAGACGATCAGCTCCTTGAAGGCACTGGCCCAGAAGGAGGAAAAACTCTCGATCAGCCCGACGGACACCGAGCCCAATGCCGCAATCGGATAACTGGCCAGCCCGCCGAAGATGGCTCCCACAAAGCCTTTCAGGGCGATGATGAAGCCGGACTCATAGTTGACGATGGTGAAGGGCGCAATCAGGATTCCGCACAGCGCACCGATCCCCGCCGACATCGCGAAGGACAGCTTGCCCGCCTGGTTGATGCCCACCCCCACCAGCCGCGCGCCGAGACGATTGACGGCAGTCGCGCGCAGGGCCTTTCCGGTCAGCGTGCGTTCAAAGAAGACGTAGATCACGGCGATCAGGGCCGCCACCGTCACCAGCACGATCACGCTCTGCCCCGAAACCGGGCTCTCACCCAGAGTGAATTGCATCTCGGTGAAGGGCTTGGTGTTGGTCCCCTCGGGGCCGAACATCAGCAGTCCCAATCCGACCATGGCCAGATGCACACCGAGTGAGACGATCAGCAGCACCAGAACGCTCGAATGCGCCAGCGGCTGGTAAGCCACGCGATAGATCATGGGTCCCATCGGCACCACGATCAGCAGCGTCAGCAGGATCTGCCAGGGCATGGCCAGCGCTTGCAGGTCCACGTAGCGCGTCAGTGCGTAGAGCACCAGCGGCAGGCCGATCTGCATCGCCAGCAGCGACGGCAGGCGGCGCAGAAAACGCGCGCGCGTTGCGGCCAGGCGCAGCGCGTTGCCGCCTTCAACGGCCAGCGTCACACCGCCCAGCGCCACCAGCAGCAAGGCGGTGCCGGGGGCATGGCCGTTCTGGATGGCCGCCAGGGTCAATGCGCCGAAGGCGACGAACTCGCCCTGCGGCAGGAAAATCACCCGTGTCACTGAAAACACCAGGACCAGCGCCAGCGACAGCAGCGCATAGATCGCGCCGGTCGTGATGCCGTCCTGGATCAGCACGGTCAGAATGCTGGTATCCACTTGTCTCCTCCTGTTGATGCCGGCCGCCGCAGATCGGGCTGCGACTGGCCGGGATAGGCCCGGTTCTTGTCAGAGATGAACCTTTGGGGCTGCTTTCTTGTGTCTGGCGCGGAATACCGGATGGAGCATGAAGCTTTCTGCAAAAAACCGGATGGCTCAAGCCTGCGGCTTCTTCGCCACCAGGGTCAGGATGTCGTAGGACGCCACCAGCTCGCCGTCCTGGTTGCTCACCTCCACATCCCAGGCCACCACGCCCTGCCCCTGGCCGTTGGCATCCTTCTTGTTGCGGTCGATCTTGCGCTTGCAGGTCAGGCGCGCCGAGATGGTGTCGCCGATGCCGACCGGCTTGACGAAGCGCAGCGTGTCGAGCCCGTAGTTGGCCAGCACCGGACCCGGCGCCGGCGAGACGAACAGGCCGGCCGCTGCCGACAAGACGAAGTAGCCATGCGCGATGCGCTTGCCGAACGGCGACTGGCGTGCCGAGATGTCGTCGAAGTGCATGTAGAAATGGTCGCCCGAGAGGCAGCCGAAATTGACGATGTCGGCTTCGGTCACGGTACGGCGGTGCGTAGCCAGCGAGTCGCCGATCTGCAGGTCCTCGAAGTAGTGGCGGAAGGGATGGATATCCGATTCGCGCACCTTCGCGCCCCGCACGTGTTCGCCCACGACTGCGGCCAGCATGGTCGGTGAACCCTGCACCGCCGTGCGTTGCAGGTAATGCTTCACGGCGCGCGAGCCGCCCAGTTCCTCACCGCCACCGGCGCGGCCAGGACCACCGTGCTTGAGCTGCGGCAGGGGCGAGCCGTGGCCGGTGGATTCCGGAGCCGCTTCGCGATCGAGCACCAGCAGACGGCCATGCCAGGCAGCGGCCGCAGGAATGGCACGCGCCGCCACCGATGGACTGCGCGTGACCAGGCTGGCCACCAGGCTGCCGCGTCCGCGTGCGGCCAGCGCCAGGGCTTCATCGAGATCGTCATAAGGCATCAGTGTGCTGACCGGACCGAAGGCCTCCACTTCATGCACCGGGCTGCCGGCGGAGGTATCACGGGCCAGCAACAGGGTCGGTGCAAAGAACGCGCCCTCGCCCACGCCTTCGCCTTGCGGCTGGAAGCTGCTGCCCGCACCCAGGATCAGCTCGGCACTTTGTTTCAGCAAGGCCACGCGTTCTTCCACATCACGTTGCTGTGCGCGTGAGGCCAGCGGCCCCATGCGCACCGACTCCAGCGCAGGGTCGCCGATCACGGTCTTCGACAGGCGCGCGACGAGTTTTTCCGAAATTGCATCTAAGTGTTGGCGCGGCACGATGGCACGGCGAATGGCGGTACATTTCTGGCCGGCCTTGGTGGTCATCTCGCGCGCCACCTCCTTGACGAAGAGATCGAATTCTTCATCGTCGGCATTGACGTCAGGGCCAAGAATCGCGCAGTTCAACGAATCGGCTTCGGCATTGAAGGGAATGGAATTCGCAATCAGGTTGGGATGCGCCCGCAGCTTGGCCGCCGTATCGGCCGAGCCGGTAAAGGTCACCACGTCCTGCGCCTGCAGGCGGTCGAGCAGGTCGCCGGTGCTGCCGATGACCAGTTGCAGGCTGCCCTCGGGCAGCAGGCCGGATTGCTGGATCAGGCGCACCGCCGCTTCAGCCAGATAGCTGGTGGCAGTGGCCGGCTTGACGATGCAGGGCATGCCGGCCAGGAAGGTCGGGGCGAATTTCTCCAGCATGCCCCAGACCGGGAAATTGAACGCATTGATGTGCACCGCTACGCCTCCACGCGGCACCAGGATGTGCGTCCCGGCGAAGCGGCCCTGCTTGCCCAGCGAGATGGCCGGGCCTTCGTGGACCAGGTTGGACGAGGGGAATTCATTGGTGCCGATGCTGGCATAGGTGAACAGCGTGCCGCTGCCGCCTTCGATGTCGATCCAGCTGTCGGTGCGGGTCGCGCCCGTGTGGGCGGAGACGGCGTAGAGCGTTTCCTTGTGCTCGACCAGGTACTTGGCCAGCGCCTTGAGGATCGCTGCACGTTGCTGGAAGTCCAGCTGCATCAGCGCCGGCAGGCCCTTCTTGCGGGCGTGCTCCAGCGCTTCGCCGAAGTCGATGGATTCCTGGTGGGTGCTGGCGACGGTGTGGCCATTGACTGCGCTGTGCAGTGCCTGGGCCGGGCTTTCACCGAACCAGCGGCCGGCGATGAAACTCTGGAGCAGAGGGGGACGGGTAGTCATCGGGGACTCCTGATTTGCATAGTGGATGAGCTTTACAAAATGAGGCAGCAGCGGCGGTTACATCCGTCACCACCGGCCGTTCGACCTGAGTAGCGGCGCAGCCGCGTATCGAAGGCGTGGCTACGGTACAAACTCCGCAGCGCCTTCGATACGGCCCGTCGGGCCTACTCAGGTCGAACGGTCAGTGGTGCGCGAGCGTATTCGTTGTTGCTGCTCAGGGCTGGTACTGCCAGGCGCCATCAACGATCTTGACCATCACCGAAGCACGCTGGTCCAGGCCCAGGTGATCGGTGGCCGACATGTTGTAGACGCCATGCACGCCGGTGACTTCCTTGGTGGCTTCCAGCGCATCGCGCAGGGCGGCGCGGAATTCCGGCGTACCCGGCTTGCCGCGCTTCAAGGCCACGGGGATGGCCGACTGCAGCAGTACGCCCGCATCCCAGGCATAGCCGCCGAAGAGCGAGACGCTGTCCTTGCCATGCGCGGCTTCATACTTGGCGGTGTAGTCCAGCGCCACCTTGCGAATGGGGTTGGCCGCAGGAAGCTGCGCCGCTACCAGCACGGGGCCGGCCGGCAGCAGGGTGCCGTCGAGCATCTTGCCGCCCACGCGCAGGAAGTCGGCATTGGCCACGCCGTGGGTCTGGTAGATCTGGCCCTTGAAGCCGCGCTCCTTCAAGGCACGCTGCGGCACCACGGCCGGGGTGCCGGAGGCGGCGATGAGGATGGCATCCGGCTTGGCCGCCACCAGCTTCAGGGCTTGCGCGGTGGCCGAGGTATCGTTGGGGGCGAAGCGTTCATTGGCCACCAGTTCCAGTTTCTTGAGGCCGGCGGCCTTCTTGAATTCTTCGTACCAGCCTTCGCCATAGGCGTTGGAATAACCGATGAAGGCAATGCGCTGGTAGCCGCGCGCCACCATGTCCTTGGCGATGGCCAGCGACATCATGATGTCGTTCTGCGGGGTCTTGAAGACCCACTTCTTCTTGGCGTCCATGGGCTCGACGATGCGCGCGGCGGCGGCCAGCGAGATCATCGGCGTCTGCGCTTCGGCGGCCACTTCGATCATCGAGATCGAGTTGGGGCTCACCGACGAACCGACGATCACATCCACATTGTTTTCGGAGACGAAGCGGCGTGCGTTCTTGACCGCCTGCGTGGTGTCGGAGGCGTCATCGAGGACGATGTAGTTGATCTTCTGCCCGCCGATGGTGGCAGGCAGAAGTGCGATGGTGTTTTTTTCGGGGATGCCCAGCGAAGCGGCCGGGCCGGTGGTAGATACGGTGACGCCGACGTTGATGTCGGCGTGTGCGACGAGCGCGCAGCCGGCCAAAGCCAGCGCCAGCAAAGGGCGAGCAAACTGCATGGAGGTCTCCTTGATGATTTTGTCATTGTGGTGCTGCATGCCTGCAATGACGCTACCGATCAAGGGCTCACGTCATCGTTTCTTCTTTTCGGTGCCTTCCAGGCTGACGGCACCGATTCCGCCAAACAGCAAATCGGACACGACCACGGCCATGCGTTCATGGGTCAGTTCGCCCTCGGGCTTGAACCACATGAACATCCAGTTGATCATGCCGAACAACAGCATGGCCAGCGGCTTGGCCATGCGGCTGCGATCCAGTTCCGGCCGCACCGCGCACATGGCCTCGGCCACCGCCTTGACCACCTTGCGCTCGCCGGTGAGGATGCGCTTCTGGTCTCCCGGTTCCAGGAAACGCACGTCCTCGGTCAGGACGCGATGCTCGTTCTGGGCATCGCGGTATTCCTCCACGAAGCGCTGGATCAGCAGGCGCAAGCGCGGCTCGGGCTCCAGCTCCTGCTGCGCAACTTCATCGACCAGCGCACAGAGGCGATCGATGTGGTCTTCGCAGATGTGCATCAACAACTGGTGCTTGTCGGCAAAGTAGTGATACAGCGACGCCTTGGACAGGCCGCACGCCAGCGCCACCTCATTCATCGATGTGCCCACGAAACCATTGCGCGCGAACAAGGCTGCCGCCTGTTCGATGATGGTCTCGCGCTGGTTGTCGTATCCCGCTGCTCGCTTGCGTGGCATAAATGCTTCCTCGTCGATATTTCCGCAAAGTCATGATTGTGCCGTAAATCAAAACTCTTACGAAACATCTATCGGAGACATCCCGCTCTGCCAGCCTCCCTGCCCTGCCTCAACTTCCCTGCGCCCTGACCACGGTCAGAAAAAATCTTCAAAACATTATTGACCAACCGGTCGGTCGAAATTATTATTCCTCAAAAAACAGCGGCAGGCAAATGCTTTTTTCCATGCGTTTCAAGCGGGAAAGACAAGCAAAGCCCGGCACGCTGCAACCACAAGCGGCTGGCGCCTGCAGTGAAAGCGCTGGCCAAGGAGACGCTGTGCCCTGTTACTCGATCGAAGGCGTGATCCCGGTGGTCGACCCGGCCGCCTATGTCCATCCCACGGCGGTGCTGATTGGCGACGTTATCGTCGGTCCCGATTGCTACGTCGGCCCGGCCGCCTGCCTGCGCGGCGACTTCGGCCGCATCGTGCTGGAACGCGGTGCCAACGTGCAGGACACCTGCGTGGTGCACGGCTTCCCCGGCCATGCCACGGTGGTCGGCGAGAACGGCCACATCGGCCATGGTGCGGTGCTGCACAGCTGCACCGTCGAACGTGATGCGCTGGTGGGCATGAATGCGGTGGTGATGGATGAGGCAGTGGTGGGCGCACAGTCCATCGTGGCGGCCTGCGCTTTCGTGCGCGCCGGCATGCAGATTCCCCCGCGTACCCTGGTGGCCGGTTTGCCGGCCAAGGTGGTGCGCGCCCTGACGGAAGAAGAGATGGCCTGGAAACGGGCCGGTACCGAGACCTATCACGACCTCGCCAAGCGCAGCCTGAAGAGCCTGCGGGAGGTCAGCCCCCTGGCGCAGATCGAAGAGGACCGGCCGAGCCTGGCCGCGCCCTTCGTCGAACCGCTGATCGCAGCCAGGCGGGCCTAGCAGACGGCATCAGATTTTTTTCAGTTTCAAGATTCACGCCTACACCTCACGCAGACGCAGGGCCGGTCCCTGCGGCAAGGACCGCGTTCGTCCTGCCTCCGCGTGATCCACCTTCATGGAGAAGCAGCATGTATGCACAACTCGTAGAAACCGGACTGGCCAAGGTGCGCAGCGCCGATGACATGTCCCCCGAAGAACAGGCTTTCCAGGCGCGCATCGATGCGGGCGTCAAGATCGAGCCCAAGGACTGGATGCCCGAGGCCTATCGCAAGACTCTGGTGCGCCAGATCTCGCAGCACGCCCACTCGGAAATCGTCGGCCAGTTGCCCGAGGCCAACTGGGTCACACGCGCCCCGACCCTGGAGCGCAAGGCCATCCTGCTGGCCAAGATCCAGGACGAAGCCGGGCACGGCCTCTACCTCTACAGCGCGGCAGAAACCCTGGGCGTGTCGCGCGATGCGCTGCTGGGCGACCTGCATTCCGGCAAGGCCAAGTACTCCAGCATCTTCAACTACCCGACCCTGAGCTGGGCCGACATGGGGGCCATCGGCTGGCTGGTGGATGGCTCGGCCATCATCAACCAGATCCCGCTGTGCCGCTGTTCCTACGGTCCGTATTCGCGCGCCATGGTGCGCGTGTGCAAGGAGGAATCCTTCCACGCCCGCCAGGGCTACGACATCATGCTGGCGCTGTGCCGTGGTACGCCCGAGCAGAAGCAGATGGCGCAGGATGCGCTGAACCGCTGGTGGTGGCCGGCGCTGATGATGTTCGGTCCCTCCGATGCGGAATCGGTCAACAGCGCGCAATCGATGCAGTGGCGCATCAAGCTCTTCTCCAATGACGAACTGCGCCAGCGCATGGTCGACCAGACCATCCCGCAGATCGAATACCTGGGCCTGACCGTGCCCGACCCCGATCTCAAGTGGAACGAAGAACGTGGCCGCTACGACTTCGGTGAAATCAACTGGGACGAATTCCACAACGTCCTGCGCGGCAATGGCCCCTGCAACCGCGAACGCCTGGCCACCCGCAAGAAAGCCTATGACGACGGTGCGTGGTTCCGCGATGCGCTGGTGGCGCACGCCGACAAGCGTGCCGCGCGCAAGGCGGCGTGATTCGCCCATCGTCTGTTTCTGAATCGCTTCATCTCACAACCTGCCAGTGGCCGCCCGACATCACCGGGCGGCCCGCCAACAAGGAAACGCATCATGAGCAAGGAATGGCCTCTCTGGGAAGTCTTCATCCGCAGCCAGCACGGTCTGGCCCATAAACACGTCGGCAGCCTGCATGCCCCCGATGGCGAGATGGCCATCAACAACGCGCGCGACGTCTACACCCGCCGCAACGAAGGCGTGGGCATCTGGGTGGTGCGTGCCGCCGACATCGTCTCCTCCAGCCCCGGCGACAAGGCCCCGCTGTTCGAACCGGCCAACAGCAAGGTGTATCGCCACCCGACATTCTTCCCCATGCCGGCCGAACTGAAGAACCTGTAAGAGGCGCGCACCATGACCCACAAAACCGATTACGTGCGACGCCTGGGCGACAACGTCCTGGTGCTCTCGCAACGCCTCTCCGAATGGTGTGGCAAGGGCCCGGCCCTGGAAGAAGACATGGCCTTGATCAACGTCTCGCTGGACCTGATCGGCCAGGCGCGCCTGTGGCTGGCCTACGCCGCTGAACTGGAAGGTGCAGGACGCAACGAAGACCAGCTGGCCTTCCTGCGCGATGCCCATCAGTTCCACAACCTGCTGCTGGTGGAGCTGCCCAATGCCAGCTATGCCGATACGCTGGCACGCCAGTTCCTCTTCGACGTGTGGCATTACTTCCTGCTTGAAGGCCTGTGCGACAGCAGCGATGCACGCATCGCCGAGATCGCGCAGAAGTGCTTCAAGGAAGTCACCTATCACGTACGCCGCAGCACCGACCTGATGATCCGCCTGGGCGATGGCAGCGAAGAAAGCCATCACCGCATGCAGGACGCCATCGATGCGCTGTGGATGTACACCGGCGAACTGTTCACCACCGACGCGCTGGACCAGGCCATGCAGGCCGATGGCATCGCACCGGATCTCGCAGAACTGCAGCAGAAGTGGCAGCAGCACGTCACCGAGGTGATGCGCGAAGCCACACTGCAACTGCCAGCGTCCGGACTGTGGATGCAGAGCGGCGGCAAGCAGGGACGGCATACCGAACACCTGGGCTACCTGCTGGCGGAGATGCAGTTCCTGCAGCGCACCTATCCGGGAGCGAGCTGGTGAACGAGCTGGCCTCCCGCGCGCAGACGCTGCAGGCGAGCATCTGGGAATGGCTGGAGGCCATTCCCGATCCGGAGATTCCGGTCATCTCGGTGGTGGACCTGGGCATCGTGCGCGCCGTCGAGGTTTCCGATGACGATGCCGAGGCAGCACGCTGCACCGTGGTCATCACCCCGACCTACTCCGGCTGCCCGGCCATGGGCGTGATCGCGCAGGACATCAGCACGGCACTCAAGCAGCACGGACTGGCCGAGGTGGCCATCCGCACGCAGCTGGCACCGGCCTGGAACACCGACTGGATGAGCGAGAAAGGCCGCCGCAACCTGCAGCAATACGGCATCGCGCCCCCGGCGCAGCAGGTGGTCGACATTCGCGGCATCAGTATCCGGCGACAGGCAACACCGCAGGTGCAATGCCCGCATTGCGGTTCGATGCAGACGGTCTGCGTGAGCCAGTTCGGCTCCACCTCCTGCAAGGCGCTGTACCAGTGCAAGGACTGCCGCGAGCCGTTCGATTACTTCAAGGCGCATTGAGCCGCGCTCAATGTCCCAGAACAAAGGCACAAGATCATGAGCAAATTCTATCCACTGACCATCTCGGGCGTGAAACAGGAAACGCGCGACACCATCGTGGTCTCCTTCGCCGTCCCGCCCGAATTGCAGGACACGTTTTCCTACCAGCAAGGCCAGCACCTGACGCTGCGCTCGCACATCGAGGGCGAGGAATTGCGCCGCTCCTATTCGATCTGCGCGGCCACCCAGGAAAAGCAGTTGCGCGTGGCCATCAAGCGCGTACCGGGCGGGCTGTTCTCGAACTGGGCCAATGAATCCTTTGTCCCGGGACAAAGCATCGAAGTGATGCCGCCCATGGGCCACTTCAACGTCCCGCTGGATGCGGCCAACCGCAAGCACTACCTGGCCTTTGCGGCGGGCAGCGGCATCACGCCGATGATCTCCATCATCAAGACCACCCTGCTGGCCGAGCCGCACAGCCGTTTCACTTTGGTCTATGCAAATCGCGCTTCCTCCTCGGTGATCTTCAAGGAAGAGATCACCGACCTCAAGGATGCCTACCTCGAACGCCTCAACGTGATCTGGGTGATGAGCCGCGAACAGCAGGACGTGGAATTGTTCAACGGCCGCATCGACCGCAGCAAGTGCGATGCCTTCTTCGCCTCCTGGATCGATCTCAAGGACGTGGACGCCGCCTTCCTGTGCGGCCCGGAAGAAATGGTGCAGGCCGTCTCCGATTCGCTGCAGGCGCATGGCCTGCCCAAGACACAGATCAAGACCGAATTGTTCGCCGCCAGCGCGCCCACGCGTTCGCATGCTTCGCGCCCGGTCGTCGGCAAGAAGGAATGCGAAGTCACGGTGATCGTCGACGGTTATCACAACGTCTTCACCATGGACAAGGAAAAGGAATCCGTGCTCGACGCAGGCCTGAAGCACGGCATCGACCTGCGCTACTCCTGCAAGGGCGGCGTGTGCGCCACCTGCCGCTGCAAGGTGGTCGAGGGCAAGGTCGACATGGATGCCAACTACGCGCTCGAAGACTACGAGATCGCGCGCGGCTTCGTCCTGAGCTGCCAGTCCTTCCCGGTCAGCGACAAGCTGCTGCTGGACTTCGACCAGGACAACTGAGCCAGCCACGCCCGCACGATGCGGCCCTCCCTTTGATCAGCCCCTGAACTTTCCTGAGCCCATGAGCGACTCCACCATCCTCTTCGAGAACCATGACGGCATCGCCGTCATCACCCTGAACCGCCCCGACAAGCTCAACAGCTTCACCGTGGCCATGCATCTGGAATTGCGCGAGGCCATCGCCACGCTGCAGGCCGACCCCAGCGTGCGGGTGCTGCTGCTCACCGGTGCCGGACGCGGTTTCTGCGCCGGCCAGGACCTGGGCGACCGCGCCGTCAAACCCGGTGACGGCGCCGTCGACCTGGGCGAATCCATCGACAAGTACTACGGTCCGCTGGTGAAGTCGCTGCGGGCGCTGCCCTTCCCGGTGATCTGCGCCGTCAATGGCGTGGCCGCCGGTGCGGGCGCCAACCTGCCGCTGGCCTGCGACATCGTGCTGGCCGCGCGTTCGGCCAGCTTCGTGGAAGTGTTCTGCAAGCTGGGATTGATCCCCGATACCGGCGGCACCTATTTCCTGCCGCGCCTGGTGGGCACGGCGCGCGCCATGGGCATGGCACTGCTGGGCGAGAAGATCAGCGCCGAGCAAGCCGAACGCTGGGGCCTGATCTGGAAGTGCGTGGACGACGACAAGCTCATGGAAGAAGCCTATGCCATGGCCACCCACTTCGCCCGCGCCCCGACCAAGGGCCTGGCCGCCACCAAGGCCACGCTGTATGCCAGCCCGGCCAATACGCTGCCCGAACAGCTGGACCTGGAACGCGACACCATGCGCGCCCTCGGCCACAGCCGCGACTACCGCGAAGGCGTGAGCGCCTTCCTGGAAAAGCGCGCGCCGCAATTCACGGGACAATGACATGAGCGCAGCAGAGTCTCCGCACGCCCTGCCCGCCACGGCCCGCGTCGCTGTCATCGGCAGCGGCACCATGGGCGCCGGCATTGCGCAGGTGGCGGCAGTCGCCGGCCATCCGGTGCAGCTCTACGACAGCCGCGACGGTGCCGCGGCCAAGGCCATCGCCGACATCCGCGCCAGCCTCGACAAGCTGGCCAACAAGGGCAAGATCACGCACGAACAGGCGCAAGGCGCGAGCGACCGGCTGTCGGTAGCGCACGCGCTGCAGGAAATGCGCGATGCGCGCCTGGTGGTGGAAGCCATCGTCGAACAGCTGGCGGCCAAGCAGGAACTGTTCGGCAAGCTGGAAGCCATCGTCGATGCGCAGTGCATCCTGGCCAGCAATACCTCCTCGATCTCGATCACCCAGATCGCAGCCACGCTGCGCCATCCCGAACGTCTGGCCGGCATGCATTTCTTCAACCCGGTGCCGATGATGGCGCTGGTGGAAATCATCCGCGGCGTATGCAGCGATGCCACCGTGGTGCAGTGCCTGCATGACACCGCGCTGGCCTGGGGCAAGGTGCCGGTGGTGGCCGCCTCGACACCGGGCTTCATCGTCAACCGGCTGGCGCGTCCCTATTACGCCGAGGCCTTGCGCGTGCTCAACGAGCGCGGTGCGCAGCCCGCTACCATCGACGCCATCCTGCGCGAGTCCGGCGGTTTCCGCATGGGGGCGTTCGAACTGATGGACCTGATCGGGCATGACGTCAATTTCGCCGTCACGCAATCGGTATTCCAGGCGTATTTCAATGATCCGCGTTTCACGCCTTCGCTGATCCAGCAGGAACTGGTGTACGCCGGCTTCCTCGGGCGCAAGAGCGGACGCGGTTTCTATCGCTATGGCGAGGCACCGGAAACGCCACAGCCAGTCACCGTCCCGGCATTCGACACGCCCACGGTACCGCTGCAATTGTTCGGTACGCATCCGCTGGTGGAAGTGATCCGCGCGCGCTATCAGGGCCGCGTGGAGTACTGCGAGGCGCGCGCCGACCAGCTGCTGATGAAGGCCGGCCCCGGCCGCCTCTACATGACCGGCGGCCGCACCGCGACCCAGCAATCCTACGACTACAACATGCCCGACGTGGTGCTGGTGGACCTGGCACTGGACTATGCCACGGCCCCGCGCCTGGCCCTGACCCGCGCCGACCAGTGCCGCGACCGTGCCTGGGAGGCGGTGGCGGGCGTGCTGCAACACTGCGGCTTTGCCCTCTCGCCGCTGCAGGACGTGCCGGGCATGGTGGTCATGCGCACCGTCTGCATGCTCATCAACGAAGCGGCGGACGCCGTCAGCCAGGGCGTGTGCAGCAAGCAGGACGCCGACCTGGCCATGCAGAAGGGCGTCAACTATCCGCGCGGCCCGCTGGCCTGGGCCGATGCCATCGGCGTCGACACCGTCGCCAATGTACTGCGCCAGCTCAGTGCCACCTATGGCGAAGACCGCTACCGCGTCTCGCCCCTGCTCCAACGACTGCAAGCATCCGGGAGGAAATTCCATGAGTGAAACCGCATTGTCATTCCCATCTGCCGAGATGGATCCGCAAGCCCTGGCCGAGGCCACGGTACAAGCCATGTTCCCGCGCGACAACGCCTCCCAGGCGCTGGGCATGAGGATCCTGGAAGTCGCGCCCGGCCGCGCGCGCATGAGCATGCTGGTGCGCAGCGACATGCTCAATGGCCACGCCACCTGCCACGGCGGTTTCATCTTCGCGCTGGCCGACAGCAGCTTTGCATTTGCCTGCAACAGCCGTAATCTCAACACCGTGGCATCGGGGTGCAGCATCGAATACGTGGCACCGGCCCTGCGCAATGACGTCCTGACCGCCGAGGCACAGGAACGCACGCTGGCCGGCCGCACCGGGGTCTACGACATCACCGTGAGCAACCAGGACGGCAAGATCATCGCGCTGTTCCGGGGCAAGTCCTATCGCATCAAGGGCGAGGTGATCAGCGGACTGCCAGCGGCGCAGCAAGGCCACGCATAAAAGAACACCAATACCAACAGAGACAGGAGACCACCATGACCACCCGCACTCCACAACCCGGCGATCTGGAACCCATCGAAACCGCCAGCCGCGACGAACTGCAGGCGCTGCAGCTGCAACGCCTGAAATGGTCCTTGCAGCACGCCTATGACAACGTGGCGCACTACCGCAATGCCTTCGACCAGGCCGGCGTGCATCCGGACGATCTCAAGAGCCTGTCGGATCTGTCCAAATTTCCCTTCACCACCAAGCAGGACCTGCGCGACCACTATCCCTTCGGCATGTTTGCCGTACCGCGCGAACAGGTGGTGCGGGTGCACGCTTCCAGCGGCACCACCGGCAAGCCGACCGTGGTGGGCTATACGCAGAACGACATCGATACCTGGGCTACCGTGGTGGCGCGCTCCATTCGCGCCGCCGGCGGCCGGCGTGGCGACATCGTGCAGATTTCCTATGGCTATGGCCTCTTCACCGGCGGCCTGGGCGCGCACTATGGTGCGGAAAAATTGGGCTGCACCGTCATCCCCATGTCAGGCGGCCAGACCGAGAAGCAGGTGCAGCTCATTCGTGATTTCAAACCCAGCATCATCATGGTCACGCCCTCCTACATGCTCAACGTGATCGAAGAATTCCAGCGCCAGGGACTGGATGCGGCGGCCAGCTCGCTGAAGGTCGGCATCTTCGGCGCCGAGCCCTGGACCGATGCCATGCGCCGCGAGATCCAGCAGCGCGCCGGCATCGATGCAGTGGACATCTACGGCCTCTCCGAAGTGATGGGGCCGGGCGTGGCCAGCGAATGCATCGAGAGCAAGGATGGCCCGGTGATCTGGGAAGACCATTTCTATCCCGAGATCATCGACCCGGATACCGGCGAAGTGCTGCCCGATGGCTCTGAAGGCGAACTGGTCTTTACCTCGCTGACCAAGGAAGCGCTGCCGATGATCCGCTACCGTACCCGCGACCTCACGCGCCTGTTGCCGCCGACCTCGCGCGCGATGCGCCGCATCGGCAAGATCACCGGACGCTCGGACGACATGCTCATCATCCGTGGCGTGAACGTGTTCCCGACCCAGATCGAGGAACTGATCCTGAAGCTGCCGCAACTGGCCCCGCAATACCAGCTGCAGATCGAACGCCACGGCCACATGGACAGCATGTGCGTCTTCGCCGAGCTGCGCGAAGATGCCTCCAACGAACACGTGGAGGCGCTGGAGAAGGAACTGCAGCACAGCATCAAGACCTATGTCGGCATTTCGACCAAGGTGACGGTGGTGCCGGCCGGCATGATCGAGCGCACTTCGGTGGGCAAGGCCAAACGCGTGATCGACCATCGCAAGAAGGCGGAAGCCGCCGCCACCTCGGCCGTTCCGGCCTGATGCCCGGCCCTGCAACCCTTGATCCAGGAAGAAAAAAACTTATGGAAGCATTGATCTGTGACGCCATCCGCACGCCCTTCGGCCGCTATGGCGGTGCATTGGGCGCAGTGCGCGCCGATGACCTGGCGGCCGCGCCCATTCGCAGCCTGATGGAGCGCAACCCCGGCGTGGACTGGCGCTGCGTCGACGACATCCTTTACGGCTGCGCCAACCAGGCCGGCGAAGACAACCGCAACGTGGCCCGCATGGCCGGTCTGCTGGCCGGCTTGCCCATCGAGGTGCCGGGCACCACCCTCAACCGCCTGTGCGGCTCCAGCCTCGATGCAGTGGGCATGGCTGCACGCGCCATCAAGTCGGGCGAGGTGCAGCTGATGATCGCCGGCGGCGTGGAGAGCATGACGCGCGCGCCCTTCGTGATGGGCAAGGCGGAATCGGCCTTCTCGCGCAGTGCCGCGATCTTCGATACCACCATCGGCTGGCGCTTCGTCAATCCGCTGATGAAGGCGCAGTACGGCATCGACTCGATGCCCGAGACGGCCGAAAACGTCGCCACCGATTTCAACATCAACCGGGCCGACCAGGATGCCTTTGCGCTGCGCAGCCAGCAGCGCTGGGCCGCAGCACAAGAGGCCGGTTTCTTCGCCGGCGAGATCGCACCGCTGGCCATCCCGCAGAAGAAGGGCGATCCGCTCATCGTCACCACCGACGAACATCCGCGCCCGGACACCACCCTGGCCACGCTGGCCAAACTGAAGGGCGTGGTGCGTCCCGATGGCACGGTCACGGCGGGCAATACCTCCGGCGTCAACGATGGCGCCTGCGCGCTGCTGCTGGCCTCACCCAAGGCGGCCGACCTGTATCGCCTGAAGCCGCGTGCGCGCGTGCTGGGCATGGCCACCGCCGGTGTCGCGCCGCGCATCATGGGCTTCGGCCCGGCCCCGGCAGCACGCAAGGTGCTGGCGCAAGTCGGCCTGACGCTGGCGCAGATGGACGTGATCGAACTCAACGAAGCCTTTGCCGCACAGGGACTGGCGGTGACGCGCGATCTGGGCTTGCCCGACGATGCCGCACACGTCAATCCGAATGGCGGTGCGATTGCCATCGGCCATCCGCTGGGGGCTTCCGGCGCGCGGCTGGTGACCACCGCCCTCAACCAGCTGGAGCGCACCGGTGGCCGGTATGCGCTGTGCACCATGTGCATCGGCGTGGGCCAGGGCATCGCGCTGGTGATCGAACGGGTGTGAGCCCATGAGACTGGCCCGTGCGCGCATGTTTGCTCGCTTGCAACATGCCGCGCACGGCAGCAGCACTTCACGAAGCTGACATCGGGATCGGGTAAAATGCCCGGCCACGGCAGGCCTTTGCCGAGCTCCGGAGCTCGCCGCCCTGCCCCCGAATCCACCCCGCCGGCCTGCGCGCCGGCCCTTCGCCAGTGCAGCATCATGAGCAAGCAAGCCAACAGCGCCCCCGGCCGCCAGCCGAACCGGGCCAAACCCGCCGCCGAGAGCGCCCCGCAGGCGCATGAGATCCGCCCCGGCCAATCCATCGAACTGCTCAAGGAACTCCACATCCTCACGCGCGACGGCAAGCTGAACCAGGACAGCCGCCGCAAACTGAAACAGGTCTACCACCTCTACCAGTTCATCGAACCGCTGCTGCAGGAAGTGCTGGACGATCATCCCGACGTGAGCCTGGTCGACCATGGCGCGGGCAAATCCTATCTCGGCTTCATCCTCTACGACCTGTTCTTCAAAAGCCTGCAAGGGGCACCGCGCATCTACGGCATCGAAACGCGCGAAGAGCTGGTGCGCAAGTCCGAAGAACTGGCCGCACGCCTGGGCTTCGGCGGCATGTCCTTCCTGAACCTGTCGGTGGCCGATTCCATCACCTCGCCCAGCCTGCCGGAAAAGATTGACGTCGTCACCGCCCTGCACGCCTGCGATACCGCCACCGATGACGCCATCCATTTCGCGCTGGCCAAACAGGCGCGCTTCATCGTGCTGGTGCCGTGCTGCCAGGCCGAAGTGGCCTCGGTGCTCAATCGCAACAAGGGCAAGTCGCTTGCCAATTCGCTAACCGAGATCTGGCGCCATCCGCTGCACACGCGCGAATTCGGCAGCCAGGTCACCAACGTGCTGCGTTGCCTGCAGCTGGAAGCGCATGGCTACAAGGTCAGCGTGACCGAGCTGGTGGGCTGGGAACATTCGATGAAGAATGAGTTGATCATTGCGCAATACCGCGACCTGCCGCGCCGCCGTCCGGCCGAGCGCCTGCAGGAAGTGCTGCGCACGCTGGGTCTGGAAGAGATGGGCGAGCGCTTCTTCGCGCCCCTGGCCGCCTGAGGCGGCGCCAGCAGGCAAGCGGACGGGAACGCTTCTTGCTGGACAGTAATGACAGCGGGACGGGCTTCATTTGCCGCCGTCCCTGCCGATAACGTCGGATCGGATCACGGCAATCGCAATACAGGCAGTCAGGCCGCACGCGCGACATCGCGGCCGCAGGGAGACCGGGCAACCGGATTGGGCAAGGGGCCGGCCGGACGCCGGAAAATGCAGATGAGCACATGAAAGCCACCATCGATATGGAATCGCTGATTGCCGACAACGAGCAACTGAGGAGCGAGCTGCAGGAGCTGCTGCAGCAGGCGCACATCAACCAGTCCATCATCGAACGCCATCAGGCCTTCGACCTGAAACTGATCGGCGCCAGCGAATTCCGCGAACTGATTGACGTCATCCTGACCGTGATGCCCGGCGTGTTCAGCCTGGAGACGGTGACGCTGTCCCTGATCGATGGCGACTACGCGATCCAGCGCATCCTGCGCGACCTGCAGATCGGCGTGAACGAATTCCCCAAGCTGCTGTTCCTGAAGGCCCCGCTGCACTTCATCGACGAGGATGGCCCGCTGGACGACGAAAAACCGCGCCTGGGCCAGTACGTGCCGGCGCTGCACGGCGCGCTGTTCCCGCATTACCAGCCGGTGAGCGTGGCGGTGCTGCCGCTGGTGCGCCAGCACCGGCTGCTGGGCTACCTGTCGCTGGGGAGCGCCTATGCCGAGCGCTTCACCCGCAGCCTGGCCACCGACTTCATCCAGCGCCTGGCCACCGTGGCGGCCATCTGCCTGGAAAACGTCATCAACAACGAACGCCTCAAGCACATCGGCCTCACCGATCCGCTGACCGGCGTGAACAACCGCCGCTACATCGAGCAGCGCATGCAGGAAGAAGTGGCACGCAGCCAGCGTGACCGCTCGGCACTGTCTTGCCTGTTCATCGACATCGACCATTTCAAGCGCGTCAACGACCAGTTCGGCCACCAGAGCGGCGACGATGTGCTGCGAGAAGTGGCCGCGCGCATCAAGAAGGAACTGCGCCTGTCGGATGCGCTGGGCCGCTTCGGCGGGGAAGAGTTCGTGGTCCTGCTCACGCACGCCACGCGGGACGACGCCGCACGTATCGCCGAGCGTATCCGCGCCGGCATCTGCAGCCGTGGCGTGATGATTGAAGGCTCGCGCGATCCGCTGCGCATCAGCGCCTCGATCGGCGCGGCCTCGCTGTCACCACCCGACCGCAGCCGTCCCGCCGCCGAGGTCAAGCAGGCCATGCTCAAGGCCGCCGACCAGGCGCTCTACCAGGCCAAGGAAGCCGGCCGCAACCGGGTCATGCTGGCACCGGCCGAATGAGCGACTGATCAGGCCGGCTGCGCCGCTACCCGGCGATCGCGCACGATCCACGGGGCGGCGATGATGAGTACGCCGCCGATCAGATCCTGCGGCCGCAGCTCGGCCGCGCCCAGCATCCAGGCCGAGAAGGTCGCGACCAGGATTTCGGCCAGCATGATGACGGCCGCGATGTTGGCCGGCAAGCGCGCCACGCCATATTGCAGGCTCAGGTTCGACACCAGGAACAGTACCGCCCACAACGCCACCACCGGCGCGGCCGCCACCGGCAGGGGCAGCGGCCAGGCCACCACCCCGGCCGTCGACAGCACCACGCCCAGCAGGCTGGCAAAGACGCCGCTCCCCACCAGCATCGCCACCGCCCGCGTGCCATCGGAGAAGCCATGCAGGCGGCGCAACAGCACGTTGGTCACCGCAAACAGCAAGCCCGAGGCCACCGCCATCCAGTCCGGCAGGCTCTGCGGCAGCGGCAGGCCCAGCCGCGGCTGGTACAGCACGATGAAGGCGCCCCCCAATCCCAGGGCCACGCGCGCCAGCGAGCGCGGGGTGATGGCCTCGTGCAGCACCAGGCGCGCCAGGATCACGGTCCACACCGGCATCAGGTAGAACAGCAGGATCACCCGCACCACGTCGCCATAGGCCACCGCCATGTTGAAGGAGGCATTGGTCAGCCCCGTGGCCAGCCCCACGCCCAGCAGGGCCGGATGGCGCCACAGCAGCGGCAGTTCGCGATGGCGCAGGGTCAGCAGCAAGAGCGCACAGCCGCTGAAGATGGCGGCCGTGGCCCAGACCGGATGCAGGCCCATGCCTTCCAGCGCGCGCGTGCCGGTCCAGGACAGGCCCCAGATGAAGGTGTTGAGCAGCAAGGCGGCGACGGCGGATTTGGGAAGGGAGTGCATGTCGTGTTCAGGAGGAGGCGCGTCAGTCAATCCGGGAGGCAAGCCAATGTACGTGCGCAGTGGCAGACGGTGGTTGGCCGGCGCTGATAGCGGGTATTAATCCAGGCTTAATGCTCCCAGCAAGGAGCATTAACAAAATCAAAATGCCGTTCAGTGCAGCACTGAACGGCATTCAATTGCAGCACGGCCGCAGCCGGACGATCAGCTGCGCTTGGCCTCGGCCTGCAGGCGTTCGTACTTGTCCATCAACTGCTCGCGGCTTTCGCGCCAGGCCGGATTGAAGGGGATGCAGGCCACCGGGCAGACCTGCTGGCACTGCGGCTCCTCGAAATGGCCCACGCATTCAGTACATTTGTCCGGATCGATCTCATAGATCTGCGGCCCCATGTAGATGGCCTCGTTGGGGCATTCCGGTTCGCAGACGTCGCAGTTGATGCAATCGTCGGTAATCATCAGTGCCATTGCCGCACCTCGCTTGCTTGAAACATCATTGCACTACCTTTTGCTTGCCTGTTGCCTGGCTTGAATCCTGACCATCGCCGGCATCATTGCTTGGCGATCTTTTCCTTGAGCCACTTCTCTACCGAGGGGAACACGAACTTGGACACATCGCCGCCCAGCTGCGCAATCTCGCGCACGATGGTGCCGGAGATGAACTGGTACTGGTCGGACGGGGTCAGGAACAGCGTTTCCACGTCCGGCAGCAGGTAGCGGTTCATGCCGGCCATCTGGAATTCGTATTCGAAGTCCGAGACCGCGCGCAGGCCGCGCACGATGACGCGCGCATTGTTCTGGCGCACGAAATCCTTCAAGAGGCCCGAGAAGCTCTCCACCTGCACATTGGGATAATGCCCCAGCACTTCGTTGGCAATCGACAGGCGCTCTTCGAGCGAAAAGAAGGGCTTCTTGTTCTTGCTGTCGGCTACGCCCACGACCAGCTTGTCGAACAATCCGGAAGCGCGGCGGACCAGGTCCTCATGACCGCGCGTCAACGGATCGAATGTCCCCGGATATACAGCTGTGACCATGGTGTCTCCTCTCCGGCTATTGAATCAGAAGGCGCATTATGCCTCAATTTGGGTGCCGCTTTTGCGTTGCAATAAATGATAGAAGACCATGCCGGCCTTGTCGGCGCGGACCACTTCCCAGTCCTGCATCCATTCGGGGGCCTGCTCGCCGTCGAGCGGATATTCGGCTTCGGCATAGACCAGTCCGGAGGGCGTGAGCAAAGGCATGCAGGCTGGCAACACTTTTTCCAGCCAGCCCTGGTGATACGGCGGATCGATGAAGACCAGGCCGTAGCCCGCGGGCTCGCGCTGGGCCGCGCTCTGCACGGCGGCCAGGGCGTCGCCACGGACGATGGCCAGCTTGTCGGCCTTGAGCTTGTCGCGGTTGGCTTCCAGCTGGCGCACGGCCGGGCTGCTGTTTTCCACCATCACCACGCGGCGCGCGCCACGGCTGGCGGCTTCGAAACCGAGGGCGCCGGAGCCGGCGAAGAGATCCAGGCAGGCCACTTGCTCCCAGGCGCCATCGATGAGATGGGTGATCCAGTTGAAGACGGTCTCGCGCACGCGGTCGGGCGTGGGACGCAGGCCTTCGGCGTCCAGCACCGGCAGCGGCGTGCGCTTCCACTGGCCGCCGATGATGCGCACCTGGTGCGGGCCACGGTTGACGGGCCGGGATGGCTTGCCGCCCTTGGAGGGCGCGCCATGGGAGGGGGGACTGCTCTTGCGCATGACTTTCCTTGCTGCTGACGGCGGGGCCGTTGACGGGATCGGTGGATCCCCTGATTCTCAAATGAACAAATGGACTAAACGATTTACCCGGCGATTTACTCGGCGGCTTCACCGACGATGACGGTGGACAATTCTTCCGGATGCACATGCTTGCGGAAGGCCGCACGCACATCCTGCACGCTCACCGCGCGGATGCGTTCGATCCAGTGGTCCAGGTAATCCAGCGGCAGGCCATAGAAGCCGATCACCGAGAGGTTCTCCAGCAGCTTGGCATTGCTGTCGATGCGCAGGGCGAAGCCACCGGCGAGGTTGTCCTTGGCGGCCTTCAGTTCGGCGGCGGTCGGGCCTTCCTGCAGGAATTTGTCCAGCGTGGCGCGGGTCACGCGCAGGGCTTCGGCGGTCTGCTCCTTCTTGGTCTGCAGGCCGATCTGGAACGGACCCGGCTGCGCCAGCGGCGAGAAATAACTGTAGACGCTGTAGCTGAGGCCACGCTTCTCGCGCACTTCATCGGTCAGGCGCGAGACGAAACCGCCGCCGCCCAGCACGTAGTTGCCCACCGTGAGCGCGAAGAAATCATTGTCGCCGCGCTGGATGGCCGGGGCGCCGATGAGGATGTGCGATTGCGAAGCCGGATGGGCGATGCGGCGCTCCACGCCCTTGGGCGCAGCCACTTGCGGCAGGGCCGGCAAGGCGCTGCCCTGCGGCAGTTCACGCGTGAGGGCGCTGGCGATGCTGCGCGCCTGCGCTTCGGTGATGTCGCCGATCAGGGCAATCACGGCGCGGTTGGCCACGTAGTGGGCGCGATGGAAGGCCAGCAGGTCCTCACGGGTGATGGCCTGCAGACTGGCTTCGCTGGCATCGACGGCATAGGGATGGCTGCCGTAGGCGGCTTCCATGAAGGCCTTCTCGGCGATGGTTTCGGGCTTGGTCAGTTCTTCCTTCAGATTGGCGATGGCCAGCGCACGGTCACGCTCCAGGCCCGCCTGCGGGAAGGCCGGATGGGCCAGCATGCGGCCCAGCAAACCCAGCGCGGCATCGCGCTCGGCGGGCGAGGACAGGCTGCGCAGGCTCACGCCGGCACGGTCCTGCCCGGCCCCGCCATGCTGCTGGGCGGCGACATCGGCAAAGCCGTCGAGGATCTGGGCTTCGGTGAGTGCCGGCGCGCCGTTGGCGGCCTCCACGCCGCGCGTGAGGCTGGCCACGGTCAGCTCGGCCAGGCCGGCCTTGGCGGCGGGATCACGGCGCTGGCCGGCATCGAACTGCACGCTCACATCCAGCATGGGAATGGAGTGATTGGCCACGAACAGCACGCGCGCGCCATCGGGCTGGGTCCAGGACTGGATGGCCAGGGCCGCCGAGGCGGGAGCGCTGCAGAGGAAGGCCAGCGGGAGCAGCAGGAGAGGAAGAATTTTTTTCATGGAAACGGAAATCGAAAGCGACGGGGCAAGCGTGATGTCAGGCGTTCTGTTCAGGTTCAGGTGCAGCGGCGGGCTGTCCGCCCAGCCACTGCAGGATGGGCTGCCACTGGTCGAGATCGCGCTGCACGCGCGAAGGCGCGATATCCCACAGGGTCAGGCCGTGCGCGGCCAGTTGCACGTAGTTCTGGGTATCGCGCAGATGGCCCAGCACCGGCAGCTTCAGGCCCTCGATGAAGCGCTGCAGCTGCTCGGCCGAGCGGGTGCGGGCATCAACCCGCATGCCGACGATGCCGACATCGATCTCGCCATCGCGTACCGCCTTTTCATTGGCCAGGCGGCGCAGGAAATCCTGGGTGGCCAGGATGTCGAAAATCGAGGGCTGCAGCGGCACCAGGATCTTGTCGGCCAGCTTGAGGGTATCGTTGAGACGCCAGCCATGCAGCCCGGCGGGCGTGTCCAGCACCACGTGGGTGCTGCCCTTGGGGGGCTTGGCGACGTAGTCCTCGTTGATGTCCCAGGTGCTGATGGGGCGCGCCTGCTCCGGACGGATCGACAGCCAGGCACGCGAAGACTGCTGGCGGTCGATGTCGCCCAGCATGACGGCATGGCCAAGGCTGGCGAAATAACCGGCCAGGTTGGTGGCCAGGGTGGTCTTGCCTACGCCTCCCTTGGGGTTGGCGACGACGATGACGGGCATGGTTTTCTCCGTAAAGAACAGAAGCCGATCGATCAGAAAAGGAAGAACTCAGCGACTTGGACATCCCATTAAGCCGTCGTTAATGCCGTTCGATACAGCATTCATCCCGGCTTAATGGTGCAAAAAACGTCAATCCTCAATGCAACAGGCCGGGCGGCGGCGCGGCGGGCTTCTTGCCGTTCAGCGGCAGCGGGACCAGCGTGGCGACCGTGAGCGTATCGTCCTTGAAGTATTTCTGGGCCACCGCCTGCACCTGGGCGGCGGTCACGCTTTTGAGGCGGTCGATGATGCGGTCGATGTTCTTCTGGCCCAGGCCGGTGGTTTCCATCATGCCGATCTCCATGGCCTGGCCGAAAACGGAATCGCGCTTGTAGACCTGCGAGGCGATCAGTTGCGTCTTGACGCGCTGCAGTTCCTGCTCCGAGACGCCTTCGCTGGCGATGCGCTGCACTTCGCCGCGCAGCAGGCCTTCCAGCTGTTCGGTGGAAACGCCGTTGGCCGGGCTGCCTTCCAGCGTGAACAGCACCGGGCCGCGTGCTACACCGCTGTAGCTGGCACCGACGGCAGTGGCCTGGCTGGCGGTGCGGATCAGGTTGGCCGTCAGGCGGGCATTGTCATAGCCATCCAGCACGGCGGAGAGCACGTCGAGGGCGTAGGCTTCCTGGTCGGCTTCCACATTGCGCAGGGCGGGCACCTTCCAGGCCATCACGACATAAGGATTTTCAGCCGGTGCCTTGACGGTGACGCGGCGCAAGCCCAGTTGCTCGGGCTCGTTCTGCGGCTTGCCCTGTGGCACGGGGTGGGACGGGATCTTGCCGAAATATTTTTTGGCCAGGGCCAGCACGCGCTGGGCATCGACGTCCCCGGCCACCACCAGGGTGGCGTTGTTGGGGGCGTACCACTGGCGATACCAGCCGGCGATGTCCTGCACCGTCATGTGCTGCAGGTCGTCCATCCAGCCGACCACGGGGTGGTGATAGGGGTGGGCGGTCCAGGCGGCGGCGTTCAGGGCTTCATTCAGCAGGCCCATGGGCTGGTCATCGGTGCGCCAGCGGCGTTCTTCCATGATGACGCGGATTTCCTTGGCGAATTCCTTGGCATCGAATTGCAGGTTGGCCATGCGGTCGGCTTCGAGCGCCATCACCTTTTCCAGATGGCTCTTTTCGATCTGCTGGAAGTAGGCGGTGAAGTCATTGGCGGTGAAGGCGTTTTCCTGCCCGCCCAGCTCGGCCACCAGGCGGCTGAATTCGCCGACCTTGTGGTTCTTGGTGCCCTTGAACATCATGTGTTCCAGCGCATGCGATACCCCGGTGGTGCCGTTGAGTTCATCGATGCTGCCGACCTTGTACCAGACCATCTGCACCGCCGTGGGGGCGCGCCGGTCTTCCTTGACGACCACTTTCATGCCGTTGGCCAGCACGAATTCGCGCGCCGGCTCGGCCCGCACCTGCGCCGCCGTAGCGGCCAGGAGGCTCAGCAGGGCGGTGGCCAGGAGGGCTCTGATCTTCGATTTCATGGGCTGTGCTCTGATAAAATGCAGGATTCATTGACCCTGGCGGCCATGCGCGGGTCTTGTGGAAGGGCAATTGTAACCTGTCCACTGCGGTTGTCAGGGCAGCCACGCGCCTGCCGTCCCGCCCTCCCCCGCCCCGGCCGCAGCTACCATCCAGCCTATCCGCCATCCGATGTTCAGTTTTTTCAAAAGAAAACCCAAACCGGAAGCGCAACCCGCGCTGCCGCCCCAGGCCGAACCGGCAGCCCAGCCGGCCCCGGTGGTTCCGCCCCCGACTGAATCCGTTGCTCCTGCTCCTGCCGCTCCCGCTGCGGTTCAGCCACCAGTTGCCGCGCCTGCACCGGTAGCACCGCCAGCCCCGACGCCGATCGCTGACCCGGAGCCTGTGCCCCAACCCTTGACTGCCCCGGCCGCCCCCCCGGAGCCGGTGGCCGCCATCGAAGAGTCCGCCGAAGAAGTCGAGATCGTCGCCGCGCCGGAACCGGCCCCAGAGGTCAAGCGCTCGTGGCTGTCGCGCCTGAAGGCCGGGCTGTCCAAGACCTCGAGCAACCTGACCACGCTGTTCGTGGGTGCGCGCATCGATGAAGACTTGTACGAGGAACTGGAATCGGCCCTGCTGGTATCGGACGCCGGCGTGGAAGCCACCCAGTGGCTGCTGGCCGAGCTGAAGAAAAAAGTCAAAAACGAGCGCCTGACCGAAGCCGCCCAGGTGCGCACCGCCCTGCGCACCCTGCTGATCGACCTGCTGCAGCCGCTGCAGCGCCCGCTGGTGCTGGGCCGCGACAAGCCGCTGGTGATGATGATTGCCGGCGTCAACGGTGCCGGCAAGACCACCACCATCGGCAAGCTGGCCCTGCATCTGCAGGCGCACGGCCAGTCGGTGCTGCTGGCCGCCGGCGACACCTTCCGCGCGGCCGCCCGCGAGCAGCTGGCAGTCTGGGGCGAGCGCAACAACGTCCAGGTGATCGCGCAGGAATCCGGCGATCCGGCCGCCGTCGCCTATGACTCGGTGCATTCGGCACAGGCGCGCGGCACCCATGTGGTGATGGTCGATACCGCCGGCCGCCTGCCGACGCAATTGCACCTGATGGATGAACTCAAGAAGATCAAGCGGGTCATTGCCAAGGCGATGAACTCGGCACCGCATGAAGTGCTGCTGGTCATCGACGGCAACACCGGCCAGAATGCGCTGGCCCAGGTCAAGGCCTTCGATGATGCGCTGGGGCTGACCGGCCTGGTGGTGACCAAGCTGGATGGCACCGCCAAGGGCGGCATCCTGGCCGCCATCGCCAAGACCCGCCCGGTGCCGCTGTACTTCATCGGCGTGGGCGAGAAGATCGAAGACCTGCAGCCGTTCAATGCCACCGAATTCGTCGATGCCCTCCTGAGTTGAACCGATGATTGAATTTACCCGGGTTTCCAAGCAATACGCGCGCGAGGTCTATGCCCTGCGCGACATTACGTTGTCGGTGAAGAAGGGCGAATTGATCTTTTTGGCCGGCCCTTCCGGTGCCGGCAAGTCCACGCTGCTGAAGATGATCGCGGCCATCGAGCGGCCCACTTCGGGCAAGCTCACCGTCAGCGGCACCGACATCGCGGGCTTGAAACCTTCCGGCCTGCCCTACCTGCGGCGCAACCTGGGGCTGATCTTCCAGCAGCAGAAGCTGTTGCTGGACCGCAATCTGCTGGCCAACGTGATGCTGCCGCTGATCGTGACCGGCTCTTCCCGCCCGGATGCGGAAAAGCGCGCCCGCGCCGCGCTCGACAAGGTCGACCTGCTGGAGAAGGCCATGTGCGAGCCGCTGGAACTGTCCGGCGGTGAGCAGCAGCGCGTGGCCATTGCACGCGCCATCGTCAACCGTCCGCAGATCATTCTGGCTGACGAGCCGACGGCCAATCTGGACCGGGCCAATGCCAACAAGGTGCTGGCCGCCTTGAAATCCTTCCACGGCGTGGGCGTGACCTGCCTGATCTCGACCCACGACGAAAATTTCCTCACCGGTGCCGACCGCATCATCTACCTGGACCGTGGCCGCATCGTCGATGGCTGGCACAACGGCGTGGCCAATCCCGTGGAGGTGTCGCCATGAACTGGCTCCGACAGCATTTCGCCGCCATTGCGGACGCCCTGCGCCACCTGCTGCGCTCGCCGGGCAATTTCCTGTTGAACGTGCTGGTGGTCTCGATTGCGCTGGCGCTGCCCTTTGCCGGCCTCTCGGCGCTGGAAAACGTGCGCCCGATCTCGGAGCAGATGTCGGTGGAGCCGGAGATCAGCATCTTCATGAAACCCGATGCCAGCCGCGAGGCCGCGCAGGCCGTGGGCAAGACCATCAGCCAGGTGTTGAAGGACAGCAACACCAATGGCAAGGTCGAGTTCATCCCGCGCGAGAAGGCCTTCGATGCGATGAAGAGCAAGACCGGCCTGGCCGATGTGCTCGCCACGCTGGGCAGCAATCCGCTGCCGGACAGCTACGTGGTGCGCCTGCCCGGCTTCGAGAACGCCATGAATGCCAGCCGGGTGGATGACATCGCCCAGCAGCTCAAGAAGCAGCCGGGCGTGGATACGGTGCAGATCGATTCCGAATGGGTCAAGCGCCTGGCGGCGCTGCTGCGCATCCTGCGGCTGGTGCTGCTGTTCCTGGGGATCACGCTGGGGGCGGTGGTGGTGGCGGTCGTTTTCAACACGATTCGCCTGCAGGTCATGACGCAGCGCGACGAAATCGAGGTCTCGCGGCTGTTCGGGGCGACCAATTCCTTCATCTATCGTCCGTTCTATTACACCGGCGCGCTGCTGGGCCTGTGTGCGGGCGCGGTGGCGCTGGGGCTGGTGGTGGCGGCGCAGCAGCCGCTCAATGAAGCCATCCTGGATTTCGCCCACCTGTATGCCTCGGAATTCCAGCTGGCCCTGCCCAGCCCCATGGCCATCGGCCTGCTGCTGGCCATCAGCGGCTTGTTGGGCTTGTTCGGGGCGATGCTGTCGGTGCGCAGGCAGTTGGCCAGGAAGGCTTGAGCGCCACCTCAGCCATCCGGTTCGCCTGGCCTGAAAGCCCGCTCATGCGGGCTTTCCTTTTTTGACAGGAACATTCACCTGATCCTGCTGCCCATACAATAAGAGCGGCGTCAGATCGTCTTCTACTTGAAGCCAAGTTCATTTGACCGGTTTACCACCCCCCCAGCACCGAAGCTTCCCAATGCAGGATGGCCATTTCCTGCGCCTTGCCCCTCACTTGGCGCGCTGCAAAAAAGTGTTACAAGTTTCTGGCCCCCTTTTGACCCCAATCGCAACTTTTGTCGCCCAAAGGCGACTAATATGAAGGGGAAGTAATGCAATGATTAGCTGAGCAGCAATAGTTCTTGGCTATCAACACCGCACCATCATGCAATTAGCACTCTTGGGTGACGAGTGCTAGAATACCTATTGAATTGCTCCAGTTTTATCGGAGCACTGCAGCAAACAGCGTCTGGCCACGTTGGCCGCGCCGGGGAAGTTGGCAACATTGCCCCCGGCAACCGAAGCATCCGCTTCCTACCGTTTCATACTGTTTCCGCAAAGGAACCAAGGAGAATCCATGAAAACTGCGTCTGCACACACTGCACTCATGCCTGCCGAGTCCAATGCACTCGCGCTGGGTTTTTCCGGCAGCCTGGGCAATATCGACGCGTATATCTCGGCAGTGAACCGCCTGCCCATGCTGACCCACGAAGAAGAGGTCAAGCTGGCGCGCGACCTGCGTGAAAAGAACGACCTGGGCGCCGCTCAGAAGATGGTGCTGTCGCACCTGCGCCTGGTGGTGTCGATTGCCCGTGGCTATCTCGGCTACGGCCTGCCGCACGCCGACCTGATCCAGGAAGGCAATATCGGCCTGATGAAGGCCGTCAAGCGCTTCGACCCGGCCCAGAACGTGCGTCTGGTGTCTTATGCCATGCACTGGATCAAGGCCGAGATCCACGAGTACATCCTGAAGAACTGGCGTCTCGTGAAGGTCGCGACCACCAAGGCCCAGCGCAAGCTGTTCTTCAACCTGCGCAGCCACAAGGAAGGCCTGGACGCGATGACGCCGGCCCAGGTCGAGGCCCTGGCCAAGACCCTGGACGTCAAGCGCGAAGAAGTGATCGAGATGGAAACCCGTCTGTCCGGTCGCGACATCGCCCTGGAGTCGCCCACCGATGATGAAGATGACAAGTTCGCCCCCATCGCCTACCTGTCCTCCGACAATTCGGAACCGACCCGCGTGATCGAAGCCAAGCAGTACGACCGCCTGCAATCCGAAGGCCTGGAAGCGGCCCTGTCCAAGCTGGATGACCGTTCGCGCCGCATCGTCGAAGCCCGCTGGCTGGCCAATGACGATGGCTCGGGTGCGACCCTGCATGAGCTGGCTGACGAGTTCGGCGTGTCGGCCGAGCGTATCCGCCAGATCGAAGCAGTCGCGCTGAAGAAGATGAAGACCTCGCTGCAGGCTTATTCCTGATCCGGATTTCATTCAGATCAGCAGCAATGAAAAAGGCACCCTCGGGTGCCTTTCTTTTTATCCAAACGATTTATATCGTTTCAAGCCATCACGACAGCAGCAGCTTGATGTCATGCGCCAGCGTCTGCGGCCCTTGTCCGTGCTTGACGAACAGGCGGATGTGTCCCTGCGGATCGAACACGTAGCTGCCCGCCGTGTGATCCATCGTATAGCTGCCCGGCTGCTTGCCCGGCACCTTCTGGTAGAACACCTTGAATTCCTTGGCCACCTTCTCGGTCTGCTGCAGGTCGCCGCGCAAGCCAAGGAAACGCTTGTCGAAGGCCGGCACGTATTGCGCCAGCACTTCCTGGGTATCGCGCTCCGGATCGACGGTCACGAAGAGCACCTGCACGCGGTCGGCGTCCGGTCCCAGTTCCTTCATCACGTTGGACATCTCGACCATGGTGGTCGGGCACACGTCCGGGCACTGGGTATAGCCGAAGAACATCACCACCACCTTGCCCTTGAAATCGGCCAGAGTGCGCGGCTTGCCGGTATGGTCGGTCAGGGCGAAGTCCTTCGCGTAATCCAGCCCGGTGACATCGGTATTGTTGAACTTCAGTTCAGGCTTGGACGGCCCGCAGGCCGCCAGCAGCGTTGCGCAGCCGGCCAGCAGCAGCGCCGAGAGGAATCGTTTCATGCGTTCAAGGAATCAGAAACTGCGGAACAGGAAGTAATGGTCCACCAGCAGCACCGCAAACAGGATGGACAGGTAGACGATCGAATAAGCAAAGGCCTTGCGCGCGATCAAGTCGGTGTAGTGGCGGTAGATCTGCCACGAATACCAGAAGAAGATCGCCCCCAGCACGATGGCGGTACCCAGGTAGATCAGGCCGCTCATGCCGATGGCGAAGGGCAGCATGCTCACCGCCAGCAGTGCAATGGTGTACATCAGGATGTGCAGCTTGGTGACATCCATGCCATGCGTGATGGGCAGCATCGGCAGGCCGGACTTGGCGTAATCGTCGCGGCGGTACATGGCCAGCGCCCAGAAATGCGGCGGGGTCCAGATGAAGATGATCATCACCAGCACCCAGGCCTGCATCGGCACGTCATTGGCCATGGCCGCCCAGCCCAGCGCGGGCGGCATGGCACCAGCCAGGCCACCGATGACGATGTTCTGCGAGGTCGCGGGTTTCAGGATGATGGTGTAGATGATGGCGTAGCCAACGAAGGTGGCGAAGGTCAGCCACATGGTCAGCGGATTGACCAGGTTGTACAGCACCCACATGCCCAGGCCACCCAGCACGCCCGAGAACACCAGCGTCTGTCCCACCGTGATTTCGCCGCGCGCCATCGGACGGCGGGCGGTGCGCGCCATGCGCGAATCGATCTCGCGCTCGACCAGGCAATTGATGGCGAAGGCCGCGCCGGCCAGCAGCCAGATGCCCAGCGTGCCGAAGATGACCTTGTGCCAGTCCGGCAGGTCAGGCGTGGAAAGGAACATGCCGATCACGGCACAGAACACTGCCAGCTGCGTCACGCGCGGCTTGGTCAGTGCCCAGTACTGGGCGATGCGGTTGGGTTGGGCGGTCAATGTGGTCATGGCGTGACGGGCCGGGCGGATGCTGGTGGAGCAGCGGCGGCCAGGCCGGAGGGTGCGTAACGGACCTTGTAGTTTAACATGACCATCAGGATGACCAGCAGCGCCGCGCCGCCGTTGTGGATCACCGCAATGGCCAGCGGCCAGTTCAGATAGATGGTCGCCAGGCCAGTACAGAGCTGCAAACCCAGCACCGTCAGCATCCAGCGGGCGGTCTTGCGCAAGCCTTCATCACGCAGCGCGCGGTGTGCCAGCCATACAACATACAAGATGACGACAAAGGCAAAACTGCGATGCACCCAGTGGATCGCGGTCAGCGCTTCCACCGGCAGGTAGTCGCCCGAGGAGGTCATGCCGAGGTGGCGCCAGAGCGTGAAGCCGTGTTCGAAGTCCATCTCCGGCACCAGCTTGCCATTGCATAGTGGGAAGTCGGAACAGGCCAGCGCCGCGTAATTGGTGCTGACCCAGCCGCCCAGTGCGATCTGCAAACCCAGCAGGGCCGCGCCGATGGTGGCCGGCACGACCAGCGCGCGGCCTGCGGGCGAGACCGGCACATGCGGTTCCTGCCGCGCCCCCAGCCAGGCCAGCATGGCCAGGAGCGTCAGGCCCAGCAGCAAGTGGATGGTGACGATGATCGGTTGCAGCTTCATGGTCACGGTCCAGGCACCGAAGGCGCCCTGCAGGCAGACGAAGCCCAACAGCGCCGTCGGGAACCAGGGACGGAACTGCAGTTCGGTCTTGCCCGACTTGATCCAGCGCCGCCAGGCGGCCACCATCAGCACGATGATGAGGAAGCCCACGGCCATGGCGAAATAGCGGTGGATCATTTCGATCCAGGCCTTGGCCCAGGTCACCGGACCAAACGGCATGGCTTCCTGCGCGGCATTGATGTGCTCATGCGCCAGCAGCGGATTGGCATGGCTGTAGCAGCCCGGCCAGTCGGGACAGCCGAGGCCCGAATCGGTCAGGCGCGTGAAGGCCCCGAACATGATCAGGTCGAAGGTAAAGAACAGCGTCACCCACACCAGCTTGCGGTATTTGTTGGCCACGCCCTGTGCGCGCCACACCAGCGCCAGCGGAATCAGGGCCACCACGAGCCCGGTCAGGCCCAGTTGTATCAGCGTCGTTGCATTCATCTTGAGTCAAACGTGCGTCACTGCGTGCAGGGGATCCATCCGCATCAGCCGATGGAGGAAGCGCGCAGCAATTTGGAAATGTCCTTCTTCATCTTGCCGGGGTCGGGGTCCTTGGGGAAGCGCATCATCAGGTTGCCCAGCGGGTCGATCAGGTAGATGTGGTCTTCGGCCGAGCTGCCGGCATCGGCCGGCAACCAGGACTGCAATTTGCCAGCGTCAACCCGAAGGATATCGGTTCCGTCGAATTCGCGCAGGAGCAAAGTCGCAATCGGTGCGCGATCCGTGACCAGCCACACGCGCTCGATGCGCTCCATTTCCTTGCCTTGCATCAGCCGCAGCTGGCGCATGGTCAACAGTTTCTTCTGGCAGGGTTCGCCGCAGTCGCCGCGATCGACCTGCAGCATCACCCACTTGCCCTTGTAATCCTGCAGCCTGGCCGGACCGCCATCGATGGCACTGCTGCCCAGATCCGGAATCGGATACTGGCGCGGATCGATCAGCGCGCCATAGTTGTTGCGGCTCTGCGGCTTGATCACGTAATAGGTGAGGTAGGAAGCGATGAGCGGGGCGGCACACACGGCCACCACCGCCAGCATCTTCCAGCGGCCGATGCGGCGGCGCGCCTCGTCGACGGATGCGGCTTGCGCGGATTGCTCAGCTTCAGGCTTTGTCATGACGACCACGTTTGTATCCTGTCACGATGAAAAAAAGAAGAGCCATGCCCGCCAGTGCATACCACTGCACGGCATAGCCGCGATGACGATCGATACCCAATGACGGAGCGGGCCAGTCGCGCACCAAGGTATCGCCCGCCGCCCCGCCCTGCTCGATCACCAGCGGTGCCAGCGTTATACCGCTGGCCTTGGCCAGTGCCGGCACATCGAGATTCTGCAGGATGGCTTGCGGACGCGGTGCATCGGCCGTCCCCAGTTGCAGCACATGCCCGGCATCGCGACGCAGGATGCCTTCCACCTCGGTAACGCCCGATGGCGACGGCACCTGAGGCACGCGCGTGCGATCGGCCGCATCGCGCGGGGCCCAGCCGCGTGCCACGACCACGGCCGGTCCGCTGCCCTCGGGCTGGAACAGCGTGAGCACATGGAAACCGACGGCGCCGTTGTAGGGGCGGTTCTCCAGATACAGCGTCCATTGCGCAAGATAGTGGCCACGCAGGCGGATATGGCGGAACTCTGCATCGCTCACATCACCCGGCAGCGCACTCAGAGGAGCTTCGCTGCCCCGCGCCTGCATGCGCTGCTGCAAGGCCAGCTTCTCTTCGGCGCGATGCGTCTGCCACTGGCCCAGCGCAATACCGGCGGCGGCCACGACGAGCGTGGCGCAAAACGGGATGAGGCGAAAAACGAATCGGGTCGGCATCGATGAAGTTTGGCCTTACAATGAAGCGCGCACGGGACTAGAAAAATCTTAAACACACCAGCGTCGCAGCATACCGCATGCACGCCTTCGGAGACAGGGTTCCATCCTCATGAAAATCATCGTCGCCATCGCCTTCATCCTGATCCTGGCCAGCCTGGCCTCGGCATTGATCTTCCTGATGCGCGACAAGGGCAAGAGCAATCGCACGGTCCAGGCGCTGACGCTGCGGGTCGGCTTCTCGGTGGCGCTGTTCCTCTTCATCCTGCTGAGCTACAAGCTGGGCTGGATACAGCCGACCGGCATCCGCTGATTTCATCCGCACGCACCCCACAAAAAAGCCGCACCGAAGTGCGGCTTTGTCATGGCGCAGGCGGTGCCCGCCTTACAGCCAGTACACCACCACATACAAGCCCAGCCACACCACGTCCACGAAGTGCCAGTACCACGCCGCGCCTTCGAAGGCGAAGTGATGCGTGGGCGTGAAGTGCCCGCGCAGCACGCGATAGAGCACCACCGACAGCATGATCGCGCCCATGGTCACGTGGAAGCCGTGGAAACCGGTCAGCATGAAGAAGGTCGAGCCGTAGATGCCGGAGGTGAGCTTGAGGTTGAGCTCGCTGTAGGCGTGGATGTATTCATAAGCCTGAAAGCCCATGAAGACCGCACCCAGCAGGATGGTCAGGAACAGCCACACGGCCGTCTGCGCACGATGGCCGGCGCGCATGGCGTGGTGCGAGATGGTCAGCGTCACGCCCGAGGTCAGCAGCAGCAAGGTGTTGATGGTCGGGATCGGGAACGGACCCATGGTGGTGAAATTCTCCACCGTGCCGGCCGGGCCGACATTGCCCCACTGCCCGGTGAAGTCGGGCCAGATCACCTTGTGGTCCAGATCGGCCAGCCACGGCATGGTGATGCTGCGCGCATAGAACAGCGCGCCGAAGAAGGCCGCGAAGAACATCACCTCCGAGAAGATGAACCAGCTCATGCTCCAGCGATAGGACAGGTCGATGCGCTCGCTGTAGAGGCCCGACTCGGATTCACGAATCGCATCCCCGAACCAGTAGTACAGCACCACCAGCACCATCAGGATGCCGAGGATATTGACGTAGGGCGCCCACGAGACGCCATTGACCCAGGCCGAAGCCCCGATCATGGTGATGAGCATGGAAATGCCCGCCATCATCGGCCAGCGCGACGGGCCTGGAACGAAATAATGGGGTGCCTTGGCTTGTTGAGAACTCATGTTCTTCTCCCGGTACGAAATCCGATTGTCCTGGCCTGGGCAAGAGCAGCAAACTTGGGCATTAAGCTGCGTTGAATGCTCTTGCGATACAGGGTTTACGTTTCCTTAATGCTCTTTTTCGGTCAGTCTCGATCAGCCTCATCCACCTGCCGCGCTGCGTACCACCAGCTTGACGATGCTCACCAGCACGGTCACGAAGATCACCGCACCGAGAATGCCGGCGATGATGACGTGCACCGGATTCAGCCGTGCTGCATCCGACTCGTAATCCTTGCGCTTGCGCACGCCGAAGAAGGACCAGAACACCGCCTTCATCGTCGCGCCGAAGGAGGCCTTGCGCCGGGCCGCCTGTTTCAGCTCATCGTTCACACCCGCTCCTCGGGGCTGGTCAGCCCGCCGTCTTGGCCTTGCCGTTGATCTCGAAGAAGGTATAGGACAGCGTGATCGTGGTCACTTCCTTGGGCAGCTTGGGGTCGATGTAGAACACCACCGGCATCTGCTTGGCCTGGTTTGGTCCCAATGTCTGCTGCGTGAAACAGAAGCACTCCACCTTCTTGAAGAAGGCCGCCGACTGCAGCGGTGCATAGCTCGGGATGGCCTGGGCATCCACGTTGCGCGGCTGGGTGTTGACCACTTCGTAGGTGACCTGGGTCATCTCGCCCGGGTGCACCTGCATGCTGGCCACCGTCGGGCGGAAGCGCCACGGTCCCTGGGCATTGCCATCGAACTCCACGGTGATGGTGCGCGTCTTGTCGATCTGCGTATTGGCCGGCGCTTCCACCGTCACATCCTTGGGCGTGAGGAAATTCACGCCGGTCACTTCGCAGATCTTGCGATAGACCGGGATGAGCGCATAGCCAAAGCCGAACATCAGCACGGCCACCACCAGCAGCTTCCTGAACATCACGCGGTTCAGGCCGCGTGATGTCGTCTCTTCTGCCTGATCGTCATCTCTGCTCATTTGGCGAACCAGATGCGGTTGATGAAGATGCCGACGAAGAAGGCCAGCACCACCAGCCCCAGCAGCAGGCCGGTGCGCAGGTTGTTGGGTTTCTTGCGTTCGGTCATGAGGGTTGCCTTTGCATTAGGGACGATGACTTGTGTTATCCACAGGCGTTTACTTCACCACCGGCGGTTCTTCGAAGGTGTGGAAAGGCGCCGGGCTGGGCACGGTCCATTCCAGGCCCTCTGCCCCTTCCCAGGGCTTGGCTTCCGCCTTCTTGCCACCCTTGATCGAGGGGATGACCACGAAGAACAGGAAGTACACCTGCGACAGCCCGAACCCGAAGGCACCGATGGAGGCCACCATGTTGAAGTCGGTGAACTGCGCCGGGTAATCCGCATAGCGGCGCGGCATGCCCGCCAGTCCCAGGAAGTGCATCGGGAAGAAGGTGATGTTGAAGGTGATCAGCGAGGCCCAGAAGTGGAACTTGCCGCGCCATTCGTTGTACATGAAGCCGGTCCACTTCGGGCCCCAGTAGTAGTAGCCGGCGAAGAGCGCGAAGAGCGAACCGGCCACCAGCACGTAGTGGAAGTGGGCCACCACGTAGTAGGTATCCTGCATCTGGATGTCGATCGGGGTCACGGCCAGGATCAGGCCGGTGAAGCCGCCCATGGTGAAGACGAAGATGAAGCCCACCGAGAACAGCATCGGCGTCTCGAAGGTCATGGAGCCGCGCCACATGGTGGCGATCCAGTTGAAGATCTTCACGCCGGTGGGCACGGCGATGAGCATGGTGGCGTACATGAAGAACAGCTGCGCGGTCACCGGCATGCCGGTGGTGAACATGTGGTGCGCCCAGACGATGAAGGACAGGATCGCAATCGAGGCCGTCGCATACACCATCGAGGCATAGCCGAACAGCGGCTTGCGCGCGAAGGCCGGGATGATCTGCGAGACGATGCCGAAGGCCGGCAGGATCATGATGTAGACCTCGGGGTGGCCGAAGAACCAGAAGATGTGCTGGTACATCACCGGGTCACCGCCGCCGGCGGCGTTGAAGAAGGAGGTGCCGAAGTGACGGTCGGTCAGCGTCATGGTGATGGCACCGGCCAGCACCGGCATCACGGCAATCAGCAGGTAGGCGGTGATGAGCCAGGTCCAGCAGAACATGGGCATCTTCATCAGCGTCATGCCGGGCGCGCGCATGTTGAGGATGGTGACGATGATGTTGATCGAACCCATGATGGAAGAGGCGCCCATGATGTGCATGGCGAAGATGCCCATGTCCATGCCGGGGCCCATCTGGGTCGACAGCGGTGCGTACAGCGTCCAGCCGGCCGCGGTGGCGCCGCCTGGCACCAGGAAGGAACCGGCCAGCAGGAGCGCGGCCGGCGGCAGCAGCCAGAACGAGAAGTTGTTCATGCGCGCAAAGGCCATGTCGGAGGCCCCGATCTGCAGCGGGATCATCCAGTTGGCGAAGCCCACGAAGGCCGGCATGATCGCACCGAACACCATCACCAGGCCGTGCATGGTGGTCAACTGGTTGAAGAATTCAGGACGGAAGAACTGCAGGCCCGGCTGGAACAGCTCGGCCCGGATCAACAGCGCCAGCACGCCGCCCGAGAGCAGCATGGTGAACGAGAACCACAGGTAGAGCGTACCGATGTCCTTGTGGTTGGTGGCGAAGAGCCAGCGCCGCCAGCCGTGCGGATGGTCGTGCGCGTGGTCGTCGTGAGCGTGCCCATGCCCGTGATCGTGGGAATGATCGGGGGCGTGATCGGCGGTGGTAGTCATGTCCGGTTCTCCAAACGATTACTTGCGGGCGGCCAGGATTTCGGCCGGCTGCACGATGTTTTCCTGGGCCTTGTTGGACCAGCTGTTGCGCGTATAAGTGATCACGGCGGCGATTTCGGTGTCGTTCAAGACACCCTTCCAGGCCGGCATGGCGTTCTTGCCGTTGAGCAGGATGTGGATCTGGCCATCCTTGGGGCCATTGACCATCGCGCTGCCATCGAGCGCCGGGAAGGCACCCGGCACGCCCTTGCCATTGGCCTGGTGGCAGGCCACGCAGTTGGCCGCATAGACCTTCTCGCCGCGCTGCTTCAGCTCATCCACCGTCCAGACCTTGCTGGGATCATCGGCCTTGGCGGCCATTTCCTTCTTCTTGCCCTCGACCCATTTCTTGTAGTCGTCATCGCTGACCACGTTGACCACGATGGGCATGAAGGCGTGATCCTTGCCGCACAATTCCACGCACTGGCCGCGATAGGTACCGATCTTCTCGGCGCGGAACCAGGTGTCGCGCACGAAGCCGGGAATCGCATCCTGCTTCACGCCGAAAGCGGGGATGGTCCAGGAGTGGATCACGTCATTGGCGGTGGTAACGATGCGCACCTTCTTGTTGACGGGCACCACCACCGGATTGTCGACTTCGATCAGGTAGTTGTCGTTTTTCTTCAGGGTCGGATCGGTGACCTGCTCGCGCGGCGTGGCCAGGCTGGAGAGGAAGGAGATGCCTTCACCATCGCCCTTGAGATAGTCATACCCCCACTTCCACTGCATGCCGGTGACCTTGATGGTGAGGTCGGCGTTGGAGGTGTCCTTCATGGCCACCACGGTCTTGGTGGCCGGCAAGGCCATGCCGATGACGATCAGGAAGGGCACCACGGTCCAGGCGATTTCCACGGTCGTGCTTTCGCGGAAGGACGCGGCCTTGTGGCCGACCGACTTGCGGTGCTTGATGATGGAATAGAACATCACGCCAAAGACCGCCACGAAGATGACCAGGCAGATGATCAGCATCAGGATGTGCAGGTCATAGATCTGCTCGGCGATCTTGGTCACCGGTGGCTGGAAATTCATCTGCAGCACGGCCGGTCCGCCCGGACTATCCACCACTGCCCAGGCCGGCAAGCCGGCCGCCAGCAGCGAGGCACCGAGGGTCAAGGATTGAAGGCGCTTCGCAAGTTTCATGGATTTCCTCAAAAGCCCAAAATTATAAGAATGAGAGTGCTGCCATCCCGCCACCCCTGGCGGCCAGTTCCTGTTGCAACTCCTGCACCAAAGCGCGCCGCTGCCACAAGCTCATGAACCGGCCAATTTCCACGCGCTGCCCCCGGCTTTCCAGGGCCACCAGCGACTGCCGGCCCACAGGAAAAGCGATGCGCATGCCATGCAACTGCAAGCTGCTGCGGTGCGAACGACTACCCTGGATGACTTCCACCTCCAGGCCATGATCGGCCAGCACCAGCACTTCGCGATCGGTGGCGTGACGGGCGTAGACCAGCATGGCCGCGCCCACCGCCACCAGTTCAATGCATGAAAAAACCAGGATGATCCAAGCGCCGCGCAGCGTGAAGCCCAGCGCGACCGTGAGTGAAACCGTACAAAGGACTGCGAAGACCCACGCCAGCTGGCGTGGCGCAATCGAACAATTGCGCTTCAATATCCATTCCCGCGTCTCCATGGCACCTCGCCAGCATGATTGTCGGTCGAGCGTGTCTCTGTCTCTTACCGCAGGGGATGCTCACTGGATGCGGGCCAGCCCGTTCCTGCCGGGGGCCGTCTTGCGTGGGGCGCACTCCGTGGCTATCCGTTTTGCGGTCTTTATTTATTCTTGCTATTCGTTCGTACTGGAATTTCTTTGTGTGAATTTTTTTACCCATTTGAGTATAAGGGCTAACGTCGCCATGGATCAAGCACGCACCGCCGCATTGACAACGGTGGCGCTTGCGGGCTGTCCGGCGGGCCGGGATAGTGGCAGCAGAGCCGCCAGGGGCGCGGCTTTGCGGCGATATGAAGGCTTCGACAGGAACAGGCAGGGCGTAACGATACAGCAACTATCTGACAGGCCAGATAGGGCTGGGCGACTAAGCCTTATATGAAGTTTCGACTATCGCGGCGGGCGTTCGAAGCGAATGATGCTCTCGCCGGCCGCGGTGGTCTTGGGCACCGGACGGAAGGCGTGGCCGTAGACGACCTCGAAGGTCAGCGGGATCTTGCCGTCGGGCTTGCGCATGGCCTCGAAGGCCGCCAGCAGGCGCTGGTACTGGCTGCGGCTCATCATGCTGCGGCGCCGCGATTCCAGCGGATTGCCACCCCAGGCGCGCACATCTTCCAGCAGGCGCTGGGGCGTTTCGTAGGTCACGGTGATGGTTTCCATGTCCATCACCGGTGTGGAAAAGCCGGCATTGACCAGCATGTCGCCGAAGTCGTGCATGTCGACGAAGGGCAAGGTGTGCGGTGCAAGATCGATTTGTTCGAAAGCGCTGCGCACTTCGCGCAGCGTATCGGGGCCGAAGCAGGAAAACATCAGCAAGCCCTCCACCCGCAGCACGCGCCGCCACTCGGCAAACACGCGGTCGGGCTGGGGATGCCAGTGCAGGGCCAGGTTGGACCAGACCAGGTCCAGCGCATTGGCCGCCAGCGGCAGGCGCGCGAAGTCGGCACAGGCCAGTTCGGGACCACCGGCATTCGGACCGGAACCGAGCCACTTGTTGATGGAGCCGAACAGGCGGTTCATGGCCGTCTGCGCGCCGCGCTGGTGGTCGGCGGCCCTGGCGAGCATGCCGTAGGCGCCGTCCAGACCGATCACCTGCGCCTCGGGATAGCGTTTCTGCAGCACCGGCAGGTCGGCCCCTTCGCCGCATCCGGCGTCCAATACTTCACGCGGGGCGATTTTCACCAGGGCCAGGCGTTCCTGCATGCGGGCCGAGACTTCACGGCGCAGGAAATCGGATTCGGCCACGCGCTGGGGCTGGCCGAAACGGCGGCGCACCAGGGGCAGGTCGATGGGAGCGCTCAGCTTGGCGCTGGCAGAAGGCGGCGGCAGGGACATGGGCAACGGAACAGGAAGATGGACTGCGCAGCAGCGTGGCAAGCTCGGGCGGCCAGCAGAGGGCCGCCGATCCACGGGGCTGATGCGATAATGCGCGTAGTTTAGTCGAAATCCATTTTTCCCGGGCGCACCTCGCATGGATCTCAAATCCTCCAAACCCGCTGCCGCATCGCCCCAAGCCAAGCCTGGCAACGCCTATCGCGCCGTCGGCGGCAAGCCGGCCCGGCCGGGCAAGCCATCCGGCCCCGGCTGGCTGCAGCGCCTGCTGGCGCATGTGCCGCAACTGCTGCCGTCTTCCTGTGCGCTGTGCGGCGCGGCCGGACGCGAGACTCTCTGCGCGCCCTGCCACAAGCGTTTCTACACGCGCCAGCACCGCCGCTGCATTCAGTGCGCCCTGCCCATGCCGGTGACCGGCAAGGAACTGCGCTGCGGAGCCTGCCTCAAGGATCGCCCGGCGTTCGACGCCACCATCGTGGCCACCGATTATTTCGCCCCGTCCGACCAGCTGGCGCTGGCGCTGAAGTTCGGCGGCGACCTGCGCCTGGCACCGCTGCTGGCGCGATTGATCTTCGATGCGACACGGCGCAATCCGGTGCCGGGCAGCGACGTGCAGCTGCCGATGCCGACCTTGCTGGCCCCGGTGCCGCTGGGATTGGCGCGATTGCAGGAACGCGGCTTCAACCAGGCGCTGGAAATCGCCCGGCCGCTGGGCAAGCTGATGGACATCCCGGTGCAGCCGCGCCTGCTGGAACGCGAGAAGGAAACCGATGCGCAGTCGGCCCTGCCGGTCGGGGCTCGCGCGCGCAACGTGCGTTCGGCCTTCGCCCTGCCCTTCGCGGCCATGGACCAGGTGCGCGGGCTGCATGTGGGCATCGTCGACGATGTCATGACCACCGGCGCCACCTTGAATGAAGTGGCGATCGTGCTCAAGCGGCACGGCGCCCGGCGCGTGACCAACCTGGTCTTTGCGCGCACCCTGCCGACCTGAAGCGGGTCGGCCATCCTTTACATAGCAGGAGAATTGTTTGTTCCACGTCGTCCTGGTCGAGCCGGAGATCCCTCCCAATACCGGCAACATCATCCGCCTGTGCGCCAATACCGGCGCGCAACTGCACCTGGTGGAGCCGCTCGGCTTCCCGCTCGATGACGCCAAGATGCGGCGCGCCGGGCTGGATTACCACGAATACGCCAACATGCAGGTGCACAAGGACTGGGACCAGTTCCTGGCCCATCGCCGCCAGGACCCGCAGTTCAATGAGGCGCGCATGTTCGCCATGACCACGCATGGCTCCACGCCCTTTGCCGGCCTGCCCTTCCGTCCGGGCGACACCTTCGTGTTCGGCTCGGAAACACGCGGGCTGGCACCGGAGCGGCGTGAATCCTTCCCCACTGCACAGCGCATCCGTCTGCCGATGCGGCCGGGCAATCGCAGCATCAACCTGTCCAATACGGTGGCGGTGGTGGTGTATGAAGCCTGGCGGCAGAATGGCTATGACGGTGGCAGCTGACGACCCGCTGCGACCATGAAAAACGGCTCCCGAGGGAGCCGTTTTCGTTGGTTGCGCCGATCAGCCCAGCAACAGGGCGTCGTCCGAGAGCTTCTCGCCGCGCGTCTGCTCGAACATCTTGAGCAGGTCCGGCACGTCCAGTCCGGCGCGTTCGGGGCCGGAGACATCCAGCACCACGCGGCCCTGGTGCAGCATCACGGTGCGGTCGCCGTAGTCCAGCGCCTGGCGCATGCTGTGGGTCACCATCATGGTGGTCAGCTTGGCCTCGGAGACGATCTTGGCCGTCAGTTCCAGCACGAAGGCGGCCGTCTTCGGGTCCAGCGCGGCCGTGTGCTCATCCAGCAGCAGGATGCGCGAAGGCTGCAGCGAAGCCATCAACAGGCTCACCGCCTGGCGCTGGCCGCCCGAGAGCAGGCCGATGCGGTCGGTGAGGCGATTCTCCAGGCCCAGGTTGAGGATGGCCAGCTTCTCGCGGAACAGCTCGCGCATCTTGCCGCGAATGGCGAAGTTGAAGCCGCGGCGGCGGCCACGGGCCATTGCCAGCGCCATGTTCTCCTCGATGGTCAGCGCCTCGCAGGTACCGGCCATCGGATCCTGGAACACGCGCGCCACCATGCCAGCGCGATCCCACGCCTGCTTGCGGGTGACGTCGGTGCCGTCGATTTCGATCTTGCCGGTATCGACCAGCAGGTCACCGGAGATGGCGTTGAGGAAGGTCGACTTGCCGGCGCCATTGGAGCCGATCACGGCCACGAACTGGCCGGTCGGGATTTCCAGCGAGAGGCCGCGCAGGGCCGGGTTCTCGATGGGCGTGCCGGGATTGAAGGTGATCTTGAGATCGGTGGCTTTCAACATTTCAGGCTCCCTTTCTCAGCAGTTTCAGTTTGCGCTTGCCCATGGGCAGCACCAGCGCCAGCATCACCAGCACGGCCGTCACCAGGTTCAGGTCCTGCGCCTGCAGGCCGATGAAGTCGCTGTTGAGCGCCAGGGCAATGAAGAAGCGATACAGGATCGCGCCCAGGATCACCGCCAGCGTGGTCCACACCAGGCGACGCGCCGGCAGGATGTTCTCGCCGATGATGACGGCAGCCAGGCCGATGACGATGGTACCGATGCCCATGGAGATGTCGGAACCGCCCTGGGTCTGCGCAAACAGGGCACCGGCCAGGGCCACCAGGGCATTGGCCAGGGCCATGCCGGCCAGCGTGGCGCGGCCGGTGGCGATGCCCTGGGCACGCGCCATGCGGGCATTGGCACCGGTGGCGCGCATGGCCAGGCCGATCTCGGAAGAGAAGAACCAGTCCAGCAGCAGCTTGGCGCCAGTCACCACCACCAGCAGGATCAGCGGTCGGGCCACGTAGTCGGGGATCGAGTCCGGCTGCAGGATGCTGAAGATAGTGGGCTCGGAAATGAGCGGCACGTTGGGTTTTCCCATGACGCGCAGGTTGATCGAGTACAGCGCGATCATCATGAGGATACTGGCCAGCAGGTCCATGATCTTCAGGCGCACGTTCAGCCAGGCGGTGATGAATCCGGCCAGTGCACCGGCCAGCAACGCGACGAAGGTGGCGAGGAAAGGATTGAAACCGGCTGCGATCATGGTGGCGGCCACGGCACCGCCCAGCGGGAAGCTGCCGTCGACGGTCAGGTCAGGGAACACCAGGATGCGGAAGGAAATCAGCACGCCGAGGGCCACCAGACTGAAGATCAGGCCGATCTCCAGGGCGCCCAGGAGGGTATACAGCGACATAAAAAGGACTTTCTAAAAAAAACACATTCGGCACGGCGCGGTACGCCAATGCCGAATGTCTTCTGCGTGGCGCCGGCGCTGCACGGGTGGTGCGGCGCCGGCGGTGCATGGCCGACGAATCAGACTGCGGTCATGCTCAGTTTCAGTTGAGGACCTTGGTGGCCGACTTCAAAAACTCCGGCGACAGGGTCACGCCCTGCTTCTGCGCCGCCGAGGTATTGACGTACAGCTCAAGATTCTTGACCGGCGAGGAAGCGATCTCGCCGGCCTTCTCGCCCTTCAGGATACGGGCCACGACCTTGCCGGTCTGGCGGCCCATGTCGTAGAAGTTCACGCCCAGGGCGGCCACGGCACCGCGCTTGACGCTGCCGGTATCGGAGGCGATCAGCGGGATCCTGGCGTCATTGCAGACCTTGGCCAGCGACTCGAAGACCGAGACCACGTTGTTGTCGGTGGTGGTGTACATCACGTCGATCTTGCCGATCAGGCTCTTGGCGGCCGGAGCCACGTCCACCGAACGGGGCGCGGCGGCTTCCACCAGGGTCAGGCCGGCTTTCTGCAGCTCGCCCTTGAGGTTGTTCAGGGCCGACACGGAATTGGCTTCGCCCGGATTGTAAACCACGCCCACCCGCTTGGCCTCGGGCACCACGCGCTTGATGACCTCGACCTGCTTGACCGGGTCCAGCATGTGCGACAGGCCCGTCACGTTGGTGCCGGACGGCTTCCAGTCCTTGACCAGCTGTGCGGCCATGGGATCGGCGATGGCCGAGTAGACGATGGGGATGCTCTTGGTCGCGGCCACCATCGGCTGCGCCGAGGGGGTGCCGATGGCCACGATCACGTCGGGGTTGTCACCCACGAACTTCTTGGCGATCTGGCCGGCGGTACCGGCATTGGCCTGGGCGCTCTGGAAATCCCACTTCAGATTCTTGCCGGGCTCGAAGCCCTCGGCGATCAGTTCGTCCTTGGTGCCGTCACGCACGGCGTCCAGCGCCGGGTGTTCGACGAAGGAGGTGATGGCCACCACCTTCTCGGCGGCCAGGGCCGACGCGCAGATGGCGCTCAGGGCGAGCGCGCCGGCGATGGCGCGCAATGACTTCGATACTGCAAACATGGTCCTCTCCTCGTTCATGGTGGTCAGGCCTCGGCGTTCCTCTCGACCGGGCCCGTTATGCGTATGGGCAGATCTTGCTGCGGTGTTGCGGTGTTGCGGCCAGATACGGAAGATCCCGCATGGCAGCGGGATCTTCAGGCGAACCCTGGTTTATTGCTTGATGACGGTCTTGGCCGAGCTCACCAGTTCCGGCGACAGGGTCACGCCCTGCTTCTGGGCGGCGGCGGTGTTGACGAACAGTTCCAGCTTGCTGCTGGTGGCCGAGGCGATGTCGCCCGGCTTTTCACCCTTGAGGATGCGGCCGACCACCTTGCCGGTCTGGCGGCCCAGGTCGTAGTAGTTCACGCCCAGGGCAGCGATGGCGCCGCGCTTGACGCTGTCGGTGTCGGAAGCCACCAGCGGGATCTTGGCGTCGTTGCCGACCTTGACCAGCGCTTCATAGGCCGAGACCACGTTGTTGTCGGTGTTGGTGTAGATCACGTCGACCTTGCCGATCAGGCTCTTGGCGGCCGAACCGACGTCCACCGAACGGGGTGCGGCGGCTTCCACCAGGGTCATGTTGGACTTGGCCAGCAGTTCCTTCAGGGCCTTGACCACCACGGCGGAGTTGGCTTCGCCCGGGTTGTAGACCATGCCCACGCGCTTGGCGTTGGGGACCACGCGCTTGATCAGGTCGATTTGCTTGTCCAGTTCCAGCAGGTCGGACACGCCCGTGACGTTGGTGCCGGAGGCTTTCCAGTCCTTCACCAGTTGCGCGGCGACCGGATCGGTCACGCCGGAATAAACCACCGGGATGCTCTTGGTGGCCGATACCAGGGCTTGGGCCGAGGGGGTGGCGATGGCCACGATGACGTCGGGCTTGTCGCCGACGAACTTGCGCGCGATCTGGGCGGCGGTGCCGGTGTTGCCCTGGGCGCTCTGGTATTCCCACTTCAGGTTCTTGCCGGCTTCAAAGCCTTCTTCCTTCAGCTCGTCCTTCACGCCGTCACGCACGGCGTCCAGGGCCGGGTGTTCGACGATGGCGGTCACGGCGACCGATTTGTCGGCAGCCATGGCCGGGGCTGCGCAGACGGCAGCCAGGGACAGGGCGGCGACCATCGCGCGCAGTGTCAGCTTGTTGGTGTAGGACATGCAGTCTCCCTTGGAAAAATGTGAACGAAAACCCAAAAACCCGAAAAGACGCTAAGTCTAGCCTAGCGCCTGTCAACAATCAATTTGCATGAAGGCCCGCCGCCGCCCGCACTGGCAGGCGGGCCGGGCGGCTCGCATTGCGAGGCATCCCCTGATCGGGATCAAGCAGCGTGCCGGGCAAAATGGGACACGGGCGCTATAATCAGGCCCCATGTCTTCCCGCCTGCGCCCCTCCCCCACACGACTTGCCTTGCGCCGCCCCTGGCTGCGCCTGCAGGTGTGGACCAGCCTGGCGCTGCTGCTGGCGATGGTGGCCGCGCCCTGGTGGCAGCAGGCCGCCGCGCGCACCCTGCGGGACAGTCCGGCCATGGCCATCTGCAGCGTGGGCGGCGGCGCTTCCGGCAATGCACCGGCGCATCTGGCGGCCAGCCATTGTCCGCTCTGTTGCGGCACACAAGCGGCCACGCCGGCACCGGACTCTTCCTTCGATACCACGGTCCTGCCGGGCATCAGCTATCCGCTGGCCGGCACCGCGCTACGCCTGCGTCCGCTCAGCCTGGCACCTGGTTCGCCGCGGGCCCGTGCGCCACCGGCCTGAACCCGCCGTTCCCCGGGTCTTTGCGCCCACCCATGCAGGCCGCGCGCCCGCATTCCAGACATGAACAAGACAACCAGGAATCACTGATATGAAGCATTTCGTCCAAAAGCTGGCCACCTTGGCCATCACCTCCGCCCTGCTGGCTGCCGCCCCGCTGTCACAGGCCCATGAATACAAGCTGGGCCAGCTGGAAATCGGCCATCCCTACGCCCGCGCGACGGTTCCCGGCCAGCCGGCCGCCGGTGCCTACGTGAGCATCGAGAACAAGGGCAGCGCGCCGGATCGCCTGGTGGGCGTGTCCTCGCCGGTGGCCAAGTCGGGTGAAATCCACACCATGGCCATGGAAGGCAACATCATGAAGATGCGCGAAGTCGAGGGCGGCCTGGAAGTCAAACCCGGCCAGAAGATCACCATGCAGCCGGGCAATGGCTACCACATCATGTTGATGGGCCTGTCCAAGCCGCTGCAGGCGGGTGAGAAGGTGCCGGCCACGCTGACCTTCGAGAAGGCCGGCAAGGTCGACGTGACCTTCAACGTCGAGGACCGCAATGCGGCAGCGGCGGGCAAGGACGACATGAAGGACATGAAGGGCCACACGCACCACTGATCCACCGGGCAGCCTGAAACGGCAAGGCCGGCAGCGAGCGATGCTCCTGCCGGCCTTGTCGTTTGCAGCCTGACGCGATCAGCCAGCCAGCTTGCGCACCTTGGCCAGCAGCTTGGTGGTGGAGCGGTCATGCTCGAAGGCAATCGACAGCACCTGGCCGCCATAGGCCGCCACCGCCTGGCCTTCGGGGATGGCGTGCATGTCGTAGTCGCCGCCCTTGACGTAGATCTCCGGACGCGCCTGCTGCACGGCTTCCAGCGCCGTGTCTTCATCGAAGGGGACTACCAGCGACACCGATTCCAGCGCCGCCAGTACCGCCATGCGGTCTTCGCAGGTGTTGATGGGACGGTCATCGCCCTTGCCCAGGCGCTTGACGGAGGCATCGGTATTGGCTGCCACCACCAGCGACGCACCCTGGGCGCGGGCCTGCGCCAGGTAGGTCACGTGGCCGCGATGCAGGATGTCGAAGACGCCATTGGTCATCACCACCGGCTTGGGCAATTGCGCTACGCGCTGCTGGAGTTCGTCGCGGGTGCAGAGTTTGGATTCGAAGTCGGCCATCTTGATCGGGATCGGTTCGGGTGAGCGGGTGATTGATTGCTGATTGCAGGATGAAAAAAGCCGCAACCTGGGTTGCGGCTTTCGTGATTGTACTGCCTTGCTGCCTGTGAAGGATTTTTCCCTGTCAGGCGGCGGCTGTGCCCGGCGGCAGGATGCGCTGGGTCACTTCCTTGCGGTAGCGGTTCAGCTCCTGGACGTTGCTGAAGGTACGTTCAAACAGCAGCGACATGTTGTGCAGGATGCGGTCCACGACCTTCTTTTCCCACTCGCCGTCGAACTTGATCTGGTTGTCCAGCCAGCGTTCCAGCCATTCCGGATCCGGCAGGCGGCTCTGGACGGTGTCGTTGGGGAACAGCGCCTGGTTCACGTGCAGGTTGGTCGGGTGCAGAGGCTTTTCAGTGCGGCGCGCCGAGGCCATCAACACGCCGATCTTGGCGAAGGCGGCACGGGCCTTGTCGCCCACTTCGTTCAGGGCCTTCTTCATGTAGCGCAGGTAGGCGCCGCCGTGGCGGGCTTCGTCCTGGCTGATGATCTTGTAGATCTGCTTGATGACCGGCTCGGTGTGCCAGTCGGCGGCACAGCGGTACCAGTGGTTCAGGCGGATCTCGCCGCAGAAGTGCAGCATCAGGGTTTCCAGCGGCGGGGCGGGATCGAACTCGAAGCGCACGTTGTGCAGTTCTTCTTCGGTCGGGCACAGGTCCGGGCGGAAGCGGCGCAGGTATTCCATCAGCACCAGCGAGTGCTTCTGTTCCTCGAAGAACCATACCGACATGAATGCCGAGAAATCGCTGTCCCCGCGATTGTCGCGCAGGAACATCTCGGTAGCCGGCAGCGCCGACCATTCCGTGATGGCGTTCATGCGGATGGTCTGCGCCTGTTCGTCGGTGAGCAAGGAAGCGTCGAACTTGTCCCAGGGAATATCCTTATCCATATTCCAACGGACCTGCTCTAGCGATTTGAACAATTCTGGGTACAGCATCTCAGTATGTGCCTATATGCGTTAAGTGTTTGATTTTAACAAGATTTTCCCGATCCATACTAAAACGGTCAGGTTTCAGCAATATGACAGAGACCCGGCGCGGCTGCGCCCGGGGCCAGGCTCTGCCATGGCGAGGATCAGGGGGAATTTGGCTTGCGGGAGGCTGGCTTCTTGTTTTGCCGGGATTGTACAACAGCCGTCCGGGCGGGCGCGCTCGTATTTTCCGCACGCTTGGGCGCTTTCTTGACCGGTGGCTTCTTCGGCGCCGTCTTGGCTCCCTTGGCCGGCTTGGGAGCGCCAGCAGGCTTGGCTTTGGCGCCTGCCTTGGGCTTGGGGGCAACTGTCTTATTTTCGCTACGCTTGGGAGCCTTCTCGGGCTTGGGCGGCTTGGCAGGCTTCAACAGCGGTTCCTGCTCAGCCAGGCCACCGGCCAGGGCGTTGCCGACGGCATGCTTGAATTGCTCCTGCAACACATTCCACCAGGCATTGGGATTGGCGATGGCGGACTGGAAATCCGGCGCCGGCGGAGCACTGCCCTCGGCTTCTGCAGCAGGCTCGGCATCGGCCTGCGGCGCAGCGGCTTGCTCCTCTGCAACTTCAGGCGCGGAAGCAGGTTCTTCCTCTTCTTCAGGCGTTTCTTCGGCCTGGGTGCCTGCTCCCGGCCACATCGGGAAACTGAAGGGGAAAGCCGGGGCCGCGCTGCCCTCTTCCTCCGCCGGGGCCTCGGCCTGGGGCGTGCCGCGCGACGCCATGATCTCGCTCATGGCCTGCAGGGTGGAGAGCGTGGCGCTCTGCACTTCCAGGGTCTGGATGGTGGCCTTGAGCATGTTCAGGTTCAGCTCCAGCCAGGAGGCCACGGTCTTCAGGTCGCTGATCTTCTTGTTGATGTCCTCCACCGACAGCGAAGGCGTGGCCATGGCGGGGGCGCCCATGCTGCTCCACATCTTCTTCATGAAATCGATGGTATCGGCTACCGAGCCTGCGCCCGGCATCTGCTCATGGTTCAACATTGATCGCTCCTCTTGTTGTGGTGTCGTGCTCAGCGTGGCGGGCGCTGCATCCGGCAGGTGCTCGGCAGTGCGGTCTGCTCGGCCGGGATGAAGCGCTCGGTACGGAATCCGAAGCCGCTGCCCTCATTGTCGAAGCGGATGCCGCCGCTGTCGGCGCGCTGCATCTGCATCAGGTAGAGCGGCTGGATCAGCTGGTGATCCTCGGCCCGCAAGGTGGCCTCGTGGAAGGCGTTCTGATAATGCGCGCCTTCCAATGCATATGCAACCGCCTTGGGATCGGTGCTCCTGGCTTTCTCGATGGCCTTGACCAGCATGTCGATCATCACCTGCATGCGCAGGTAGAGGTAATCGTCCTTGGGCTGCGGGTAGCGCTTGCGGAATTCCTGGTAGTAGGCGTCGCTGGGCGAGCCCGGATTGCCACCGGCATTGGGATGCCATTCCGCCACCGCACGCACCACGCCCACACCCGCGTCCCCAATGGCCGCAGGCGCGCCCAGGCTGTTGGCATAGAAGGTGTAGAACTTGGCCTTGAAGCCGGCATCGCGTGCGGCCTTCACCAGCAGCGTCAGGTCATTGCCCCAGTTGCCGGTGATGACGGCGTCGGCCCCGGCGCTGCGCATCTTGGCAATGTAAGGCGCAAAATCCTTGATCTTGCCGATGGGATGCAGCTCGTCGCCGACGATGGCGATATCGGGCCGCTTGGCCGTGATCTGCTCGCGGGCGGCCTTGGCGACCTGGCGGCCGAAGCTGTAGTCCTGGCCGATCAGGTAGACCTTTTTGGTCGCCGGATCAGCCTTGATGGCTTCGGTCAGGGCCTGCATGCGCATGTCGGCACTGGCATCGAAACGAAAATGCCAGAAGCTGCATTTCTCGTTGGTCAGCGTGGGATCGACCGCCGAATAATTCAGGAACAGCACGCGCCGGTCCGGCTCGCGCTGGTTGTGCTTGTTGACCGCATCGATCAAGGCCGCAGCCACGGCCGAGCTGTTGCCTTCGATCAGGAAGGGAATGCGCTCGTCCGTCAACTGGCGGAACTGCACCAGCGAGTCTTCCACGCCCAACTTGTTGTCGAAGGTGGAGAGCTGCAGCAGGTGCTTGCCATCGGGCAGATTCACGCCGCCGCGCGCATTGACGCGCTCGATGGCGTAGCTGATGTTGCGCACCACCGCTTCACCGGCATTGGCGAAAGGACCGGAGAGGCCATCGATCATGCCGATGCGCACCGGCGGCAAGGGTGCGGCAACGCTGGAAACCGGGGTGGAAACGGCGGCCAGCGCCAGCAGGGCGGCCGGGAACATGCGCAGGGGCAGGCGGAAAGACAGGGACAGGTTCATCGATTCTGCAAGAGACAGCGGCAAAACCCGCATTGTACGTTGTTTGAAATGGCCCTCCTTTGCCCTGCGCCCCCACGACGCTCCTTGCATGATCCGATACACTGGCGGGCATGAGCGAAGTTTCCCGTCCCACCCGGCGCTGGCCGCGCCTGTTGATCCTGATTGCATCGAGCCTGGCACTGCACGCCGCGCTGGTGGACTGGGGCCGGCGCCAGATCGTGATGCCGGGCCGGACGCAGGAACAGGCCATCACGGTGGAACTGCGCCCGGTGCCGCCGCCGGAGCAGCCGGTGGCACTGCCGACACCCAAGCCGGTACCACCGAAGACGGCCAAACCGTCCACTCCCGCCAGTCGCCCGGCACCACAGCCACGGCGCGCGCCCGAGCCCTCCGTCGAACCGCCAGACGAGCCTATCCGCGAGACCGTGGAACGCATCACCACGCCTGCCCCGGAAGCGCCGCAAACGGCCGCAGCGCCCTCCCCTGCGGAAACTGCGGGCCCGGCCTCGCCAGGCAGCGGACCGGGCAGCGGCACCGCCAGCACCGCAACCGGCAGCGGCGATGCGCCCGAGGCCGCCGCCGGCAAGCAATACCAGACCAGCGCCCCGCCCAGCGTGCTGCTGGAATACGACGTCACCGGCACCAAGGACCAGCAGCCGGCCTACGGCCGCGGCAGCATCGCCTGGCACAACGAGGGCGATCACTACAAGGTGGAAGGCAAGGCCAAGGCGCTGTTCTTCACGCTTCTCAATTTCACCAGCGTGGGCGAGCTTGATGCCTGGGGCGTCTCGCCCGAGCTCTATACGGAACAGAAAGGCTTCAAGTCGGCCACCAACACCCATTTCAATCGCGAACGCAACGTCGTCAGCTTTTCCGCCTCCACCACCAGCTACCCGCGCCGGGGCGGCGAGCAGGACCGCGCCAGCCTGATCTGGCAACTGGCCGCCATCGGCCGGGGCGATCCGGGCCAGCTCCAGCCGGGCGCAGTGATCGACCTGTTCGTGGCCGGCGTGCGCGATGGCGAAATCTGGCGCGTGCAGGTGTTGGGACAGGAAAGCCTGACCCTGCCCGTCGGCACGGTCCAGACCTGGCACGTGGTGCGCCAGCCCAAGCCCGGCTCCTATGACGACCGCGTCGATATCTGGCTGGCCCCGCAGCATGAGTGGTATCCGGTGCGGGTGCGCTATACCGACCTGCGGCCCAATGGCGACTACACCCAACTGGACCTGTCGGGCCTCAAACCGGTGGACCAGTAAGACCAGATCCTGCAAGCCCTGTCAAAATCGGAAACAATTGCGCACAATTACGCGCCCGGACGGCAGAACCGCCCCCCGGCATTTTGGTCGTATTCCTTCATATGGCTCGGCATTGCCTCATCGCCGAGCCCCACAGAGACCAACACGAAGAGCTCGCCATGACATTTCTTTCATATCGCCTCAAAACCACCCTCGCTGCGCTGCCGCTGGCCGCCCTGATCGCCAGCGCGCCCGCCCTGGCCGCCGACGGTCCGCATCCGGTGGACAAGCGCCCCTTCAACCTGCCGCCTTCGGCCGAGCTGCATTACGCCATCACGGCCAAGCAAAGCGGCCTCGACCTGAAGGGGGAAGGCCTGGTCAAGTGGACGCAGAGCAAGACCGCCTACAGCGTCAACACCGAAACCCGCGCCATGCTGCTGGGCAAGATCCTGGAAACCAGCAGTGAGGGCAGCATCGACGCCTACGGCCTGGCTCCGTCGCGTTTCGTCGAAAAGCGCCTGCGCCGCGAACCGACCACCACCACCTTCAATCGCGAACAGAACAAGATCACCTTCACCGAATCGGCCGAGAGCTTCCCGCTGCAGGGGGGCGAGCAGGACCGCACCGGCATCACCTGGCAGTTCGTGGCGATTGCCCGCGCCAATGCCGCCAAGATGAAGCCGGGTTCGGAGTGGAATTTCTTCGTCGCCGGTCCGCGTGATGCCGAGCAGTGGACCTTCAAGGTGGTGGGCCGCGAAAAGATCAAGACCGCCCAGGGCGAGACCGAAGCGCTGCACCTGTTCCGCAATCCGCCCCCGGACGACCAGGCCCAGAAACTCGACATCTGGCTGGCACCGAAGATGGAGTGGTATCCGGTGCGCCTGAAGTTCACCGATCCCAATGGCGACTATATCGAGCAGGTGCTGGATTCGGTCAAGAAAACCAACTAAGCTTGCCGCTATTGCAGGCGCGGGGCCAGGCCGGCAGCGATGCCGCCTGGCCCCGCGTGCGTTTTTCGCCCCCATCACGCGCCTGATTCCCCCGATTCCGATTACTTGTTGAGCCCGACCATGTCCGCCAATCCCGCCACTCCCGCCATCGCCCCGACCCTCAGCACCCAGAGCGCCCTGGTGCTCTTCTCCGGCGGCCAGGATTCCACCACTTGCCTGGCCTGGGCGCTGTCCCGCTATCAACGGGTGGAGACCATCGGCTTCGACTACGGCCAGCGCCATGCCATCGAACTGGAAGTGCGTCCGGCCCTGCTGGAAAAGATGAAAGCCTTCTCGCCCGCATGGCAAGCACGCCTGGGCGAGGATCACATGATCGACCTGTCGCTGATCGGCAAGATTTCCGACACGGCCTTGACACGCGATGTCGCCATCGCCATGCAGGACAACGGCCTGCCCAATACCTTCGTGCCCGGCCGCAACCTGCTGTTCATGACCGTGGCCGCCACGCTGGCTTATCGCCGTGGCTTGAACGTGCTGGTCGGCGGCATGTGCGAGACCGATTTTTCCGGTTATCCCGATTGCCGCGACGACACCATGAAGGCGCTGCAAGTGGCGCTCAACCTGGGCATGGCCACGCAACTGAAGGTGGAAACCCCGCTGATGTGGATCGACAAGGCCGAGACCTGGTCCCTGGCCGAATCGCTGGGCGGCACCGCGCTGGTGGACCTGATCCGCGCCGACACCCACACCTGCTACCTGGGCGAACGCGGCCAGCTGCATGACTGGGGCCATGGCTGCGGCAAATGCCCGGCCTGCGAACTGCGCGCCCGTGGCTATCAACAGTACGCGGCACGCAAAAGCGCCGGGTAATCGGGCACAATAGGCTCACCATTCCAAGAGCGAGCCTCATGCCCCAAGCCCGCACCACCCTTCTGCTCGCCCGCAGCGCCGCCGCCTTGCTGGTGCTGCTGGCCAGCGCCGAGATCGGCCGCCGCATCGCCGACCTGCCCAGCCTGCCCGCGCTGGTCGACCTGCAATTCGACCTGACACCACGCAGCCAGAGCTTCAAGGTGTTCGAGGACAACCCGATTGCACGATCCTCGCATCCACAGCCGCTGCCCACCGCGCTGCGCCCGCTCAACATTGATGTGCCCTGGAAAGACGGCAAGCGCCTGCCGCTGATCGATTTCATCAAGGGCACGGCGGCGCACGCCTTTGTGGTGATCCAGGATGGCAGCGTGGTCTATGAGCGCTACATCGATGGCTACGATGCCAATTCGCGCTTCACTTCCTTCTCGGTGGCCAAGTCCTTCGTCTCGGCGCTGACCGGTGTGGCGCTGAAACAGGGCAAGATCCGATCGCTCAATGATCCCATTGGCCGCTATCTGAAACCCGATGAGATTTCCCCGGCTTACGCCAACATCACCATCGGCCAGTTGCTGGACATGCGCTCCGGCATCGATGTCGATGAAAACTACGGCGGTTCGCTCGCCTCGCCGGTGGTGCGCATGTTCGTCAGCACCGACCTGCAGCGTTTCATCGCCCGCCGCAGTGGTTTGCGCTTTGCACCGGGTTCTCGCTTCGAATATCGCAGCGTCGATACGCTGATCCTGTCGCGGGTGCTGGCGCGCGCCACCGGCATGCGCCTCTCCGACTTCGCCCAGCAGGCGCTGTGGGAGCCGCTGGGCATGGAGCAGGACGCCAGCTGGAGCGTGGACAGCCGCCAGCATGGCGTGGAGAAGGCCTTCTGCTGCCTCAATACCACGGCGCGCGACTTCGCCCGCCTCGGTTTGCTCTATCTGCATGGCGGCCGCATCGGCGAGCAACAGATCGTCAGCCCGGCCTGGGCCGCGGAGCCACGCCAGCCGGTCAACAACGGCAATGCGCTGGATTATCGCGATGGCTGGTGGATCCCGCCGGGCAATGCCAATGACCGCGACTTCTCGGCCATCGGCGTGTTCGGCCAGTACATCTACGTCAACCCGGCCACGCGCACGGTCATCGTCAAACTCAGCGACTACGGCACGGAGCAGGATGAAGTGCTGACCATGCTGGCCATGCGCAGCATCAGCCATGTGGTGTCGGGCAAGGAGTAAGCTGGCCTGCCGCATACCGATGGCCATGAAAAAACCGCCTGTCTTGCAACAGGCGGTTTTCGTTTGAAGCGGCGATCAACGGAAAAAATTTAAATGATATAAATCGTTTATATTTTTTGATCCGTTCATCGAAAATCAGAAATCAGAACAGCTCGTTCTTCATCTGCGTCTTGGCTTTTTCTTCTTCCGGCGTCAGTCCACCGCGATCGCCCATGCCCAGGTCACGCACCATTGCGCTGGGCGGGAACTCGGCATAGTAGTACTCGCCGCCCGATTCGATCACGCCATCCGGCACCTTGCGGTCCACGTTGGGCACATCCTTGAGCGCCTTGGACATGTAGCTGATCCACACCGGCAGGGCCAGGCCGCCACCGGTTTCGCGGTCGCCCAGGCTCTTGGGCTGGTCATAGCCAATCCACGCAATCGCGGTCAGGCCCGGTTGATAGCCGGCGAACCAGGCATCCATGGAATCGTTGGTGGTACCGGTCTTGCCGGCCAGGTCGGTACGCTTCAGCGACAAGGCCTTGACGGCGGTGCCATGGCGCACCACGTCGCGCAGCATGCTGTCCATGATGAAGGCATTGCGTGCATCGATGACGCGATTGGATTCATCCTCGGCAGTAGCCGGCTTGGCCTGCGAGAGGACTTCGCCGTTGCTGTCGGTGACCTTGGTGATCAGGTAGGGATTGATCTTGTAGCCGCCGTTGGCAAACACCGAATACGCGCCCACCATCTGCAGCGGCGTGACGTTGCCCGCGCCCAGCGCCAGGGTCAGGTAGGGCGGGTTCTTGTCGGCATCGAAACCGAAGCGGGTGATGTATTCCTGCGCATACTTCACGCCCACGCGCTCCAGGATGCGGATGGACACCAGGTTGATCGACTTCTGCAAGGCGCGGCGCATCGAGATCGGGCCTTCGAACTTGCCACCGTAGTTCTTCGGCTGCCACACCTGGCCGCCGGTCTGGGTGAAGGTCAGCGGCGCATCATTGATGATGGTGGCCGGCGACAGGCCCTTTTCCAGCGACGACGAATAGATGAAGGGCTTGAACGACGAACCCGGCTGGCGCCACGCCTGCGTGACGTGGTTGAACTTGTTGCGGTTGAAGTCGAACCCGCCGACCAGCGAGCGGATCGCACCATCGCGCGAGTTCACCGAGACGAAGGCCGATTCCACTTCCGGCATCTGGGTGATGATCCAGCTGTTGCCATCCTGGAACACGCGGATGATGGCGCCACGGCGGATCTTCTTCTGCGGCGGTGCCTTGTCCGACAGCAGGTTGGCACCGAAGCCCAGGCCGGCACCGGAGATGCTGATCTCTTCGCCGGTCGAGAGCATGGCGGTGATTTCCTTGGGCTTGGCCTCCAGCACCACGGCGGCGACCATGTCGTCACTGTCGGGATGGTCGGCCAGTTCCACTTCAACCGCATCTTCCACCACTTCCTTGGTGGCCTTCTCCGGCAGCTCCATGTAGCCTTCCGGACCGCGATAGCCATGGCGGCGCTCATAGTCGATGATGCCGCGGCGCAGGGCGATGTAGGCGGCGTCCTGGTCAGCCTTGGTGATGGTGGTGAAGACGTTCAGGCCGCGCGTGTAGGTCTCGTCCTTGTATTGCGCATAGACCAGCTGGCGCGCCATTTCGGCCACGTATTCGGCATGCATGCCGAAGGCCGAGCTGTCGCCCTTGACGCGCAGCTCCTCATCCTTGGCTTCCTGATACTGGGCATCGGTGATGTAGCCCAGCTGGCGCATGCGCAAGAGAATGTACTGCTGGCGCGCATGCGCGCGCTTGGGATTGACCACCGGGTTGTATGCCGAGGGGGCCTTGGGCAGGCCGGCCAGCATGGCTGCTTCGGCGATGGTGAGGTCCTTCAGTTGCTTGCCGAAATAGATCTGGGCGGCCGAGGCGAAGCCATAGGCGCGCTGGCCCAGATAGATCTGGTTCATGTAGACCTCAAGGATCTGGTCCTTGGTGAGGTTGTTCTCGATCTTCCAGGCCAGCGGGATCTCGTAGAAGAACTTGCGCGTGGCCTTCTGCAGGAAGGTCGGCTCGTTGCTGGTCAGGAAGAAGTTGCGCGCCACCTGCTGCGTGATGGTGGAAGCACCGCCGCCGCCGCCGGACAGGTTGGAGAAGGTGGCGCGGGCGATACCCTGGTAGTCGACACCGCCGTGTTCGTAGAAACGGTCATCCTCGATGGCCAGCACGGCCTTCTTCATGATGTCCGGGATGTCCTTGAAGTGCACCAGGTTGCGGCGCTCCTCGCCGAATTCGCCGATCAGCACGCCATCGGCGGAGAAGATGCGCAGCGGGATCTTGGGGCGATAGTCGGTCAGCGTATCGAGGTCGGGCAGCTTGGGATAGGTCAGGGCGACGATGAAGGTCACGCCCAGCAGCACCATCACCACCAGGCCCAGCACGGTACCGAACAAACCCAGAAGGATGCGCAGCGACCAGTGCATGCGCTTGCGGGGCGCTTTTTCTGCGGGGGCATCCGCCGATGCCGGTTTGGGTTGATCGCCGCCGTTGGAAGATGAAGACATTCGAATTAAGCGTTAAAGCAGGCCGAAGCTGCAGGCCAGAGCCGGAGTGGAAGAAACAAGCCCGCATTATAGCGGCTCGCCCTGAGCCGCCGCGCGGCCGGGTGTTGCAAATAGACCAAAGGGCAGGAGGCCGGTTCCGGAGTGAGAGCGGGGAAGTGCGGCATTGGGCGCAAATTGCTGCAAATTGACGGGCATTCCTCAAGTTTCAGCGATTCCCGCCTGGCCGCGCAGACCGGAGAATCCGGGGTTTCCCTCCGCATGAGAACGGCATATGACAGGCTTACCTCTCTTTTTCGGCCTCGGCACCCCGCGCCTGTGCGCAGGCCTCGACATCGCGACCGACCGTGTGCGGCTGGCGCTGCTGCGCCGTAGCGGCCGCCGCGCGCAGTTGTTGAAGCTGACGCAGCGGCTCACCGGCGGGGTGATCTGCCGGGACGGACAGATCACCGACTTCGAGGCCTTGACCCTGATCTGCCGCTCCCTGCTGGACGAGGCCGGCTGCCAGGGTGCCGCCTTGGCGCTGGCGGTCCCGGTGCAAGGCCTCACCGGACGCCGACTCGTGCTGCCGGCTGACAGCCACCCGGTACAACGCTGGCGGCAAGTGCAATCCGAACTCGCGGCCCACGGCATCGCCGCTGACGATCACGCCATGGACTACCGTGAACTGGGTCCGCCGCCGGGCTCGCCCTCGGACCAGCAGGTACTGGCGGTGGCCGCCTCCCGGCTCATCATCGAAGACCGCCTGTCGCTGGCTGCAGCGGTGGGCCGGCCGCTGGTCACCCTGGCACCGGAAGACCTGTGCCTGGCCGCCTGGCTGCGCGACGACCGGCTTCCCGGCGAGACCGCCGTGCTGCGCCTGGATCGCAGCGCCCGCTGGCTGCTGCACGGCGAGGGTCCCAGCCACGCCTTGCCGGAGGTCAGCGCCCGCGGCGGGCACCTGGCCCTGCTGGCGCACGCCGCGCCCTTGCTGAAACCCCTGCCGCGTCGCCTGCTCCTGAGTGGCGACCATCCGGCTCTCGGCACGATTGCCCGCGCCTTCGTCAAGTACGCGGGGCTGGAGGCCCGGGTGGCCGCGCCTCCCTCCTCGCTGGTGCTGACGCCGCAGATCGCGGCGCTGATGCCGCCGGACTACCAGCTGGCACTGGCCCTGGCCTGGGAGGGACTGGCATGAGATGCGACATGGATTTCTCTCAGTCACCGGCACAGCGGCGGCGCACGCGGGAACGGAATTTCTATCGGGTGCTGGTCTTCTTCCTGCTGCTGGGCATCGCGCTGGCGGCCTTCCCCGGCTGGCGCGTTTCCTTGCACACGGCCTCACTGGAAAAAGCCAATGTGCTGTTGACCGGCGAGTTGCACACCCTGGCACCCCAGTCCAGGCAAACGGCCGAGTTGCGCAGCCAGATCGCCGCGCTGGAAAAGCAGATCACGGCACACCAGCAGCTCGGCAAACGCCGCCAGCAGTCGGCGCAATTGCTGCGGGCTGCCGCCCGAGCGGCGCAGGCAAGCGCGGGCAAGATCCGCCTGCACCGCCTGTTGCTGCAAGGCGATCGCGGCGAATTGCGCGGCCAGGCGGCCAGCGCGCAGGAAGTCCGCGACTTTACCGCCGCGCTGGGTGCTGCCGGCCTGGAGGGGGCCACCCTGCATGACCTGCACGTCGAAGACGGTGCCTATGCCTTCATCTTGGCCATCCCCCTGCCCGCCTTGCAGACGGGTACGTCCCCCGCGCCCGCAGCCAAGGTGGCCGCACCGTGAACCAGTCGCGCTGGCAGACCCATCCCGCGCACTGGCCGTTGCTGCCCCGGCTGGCCTTGTGTTTGCTGGCCCTGCTGGCGTGTGCCGGCAGTGGCCTGCTGCTGGCCGTGAGCGAACTGGATGAGGCACGGCGGTCCGCGCGCCAGCGACAGCAGGATCTGCGCGTGCAATACCAGGCGGCATTGACCCAGCAGGCGCAACTGCCTGCCCTGCAATCACGTGAACGGGCGCTGGCGGTACGACTGACCGCGCAGCAGAGCCAGTTGTGGCCGACCGAGCAGCTGCAGCCGGAGCTGCTGCAAGCCAAGCTGGCCCGCCGCGCCAGTGAATGCGGGTTGACGCTGTCCTCCTTCAAGCCATTGAGCGGCAAGCTGGCCGCGGCCATCGTGCTGCGCGGCAGCCATGCCGGCCTGCTGCGCTTTGTGGAACTGGTCAGCAGCCTGCCCTTGCCGGTGATGGTCGAGCGGCTCGATGTCAATGTCGTCGAACAGGACGGGCAAAGCGAGTTGCAGATGAATGCCTCCGTGAGCGCACTGGTGACGGCGAGCCTGTCCGGCACCGGGACGAAGGAGAGCGCGCCATGAGCCCGCTCTGGCTGGCAGCGCTGCCGGTCTTGCTGGCGGGGCTGGTGATGGGCGCAATGATGGCGCTCGACCATCCCGATGAAGTCCACGCCACGCGGATGTGGATCACGCAGGTCCGGCCCTCTTCCACCCTACCCCTTCCTGCTGCCGCCCTCTCCGACGCGGCGACGGAAGACAGCCTCCCCGGCGAGGACAGCGAGTTGCCCGATCCCTTCCAGCTCGGCGCGCTTGCGCCCGCCAGTCCGACGCGACCGGCCGCCTCACGGGTTCGCGCGCAAGATGAGGAGGATGAAGAAAACAGTCCAGTCCCGGCCGCCGCCCCGATTGCCCCGCTTCCGACGCCCGTCCTGCGCCTGCTGGGTACGCTGCGCCGTGATCAGGAGTGGATCGCCATCGCTGAACTGGAGGGCAGCACCAGGCAGTTGCAAACCGGGGATACGCTGCCTGGCGGCCTCGGACGTGTCCTGGCGGTACGCGAAGACGCCCTCGACATCGGCCAGGAGGACGCTGCTCGACAGACCATTGCCATGGCCGCCCTCCCCGCTGCCGGCCCGATGCCCCTCGCCCCTGCGCGCAAGGTCCCGGCGCGAACTTCCCAGCGCAACACACGTCGCCGCCTGATCCGTCCCGGAATGTCGCCATGAAAATGATCCTGTTCCTGCTGGCCCTGCTGGCGAACCACGTTGCCTTGGCGGAAAACCGCCTGCTGGCCATCCACCTCCATCCCCGTGCAGACGGTACGACCCTGGAACTGCAGTTGCAGGCTCCGGTGGACCCTGCACTGGTCCAGAACTTCCTGTTGATCGAGCCACCGCAACTGGTCCTCGACCTGCCCCGGAGCACGGCGGCGGCAACGCTCGCACGGTCCCTGAGCGGCAGCGGCCTGGTCAAGCGCATCCAGCTGGCCGAGGATGATGAACGCCTGCGCCTGCAGGTGATGCTCAAGCACGCCGCCATCTACCAACTGCGCGCCGAAGAAGATCGCCTGCTGGTGGACCTGACGCTGCAGCCGCCCTCCGATCCCGTTGCGCTGCAAGCGATCGACTTGCGCCGCGGTCCACAGGGCGAGGCGCACCTGGCAGTGGACATGGGTAGCCACGCACATACCGTGCAGGTACGCCAGCTGGGCGGACGCCTGATCGCCGACATCGCCGGTGCGACCGTCCCGCTGGCCCTGCGACGCCTGGTCGAGACCGGACAGATGGGCACGCCGGTCCTGCAATACCGTGCTTACGGCCATAAGGACGGCGCGCGTCTGGTCCTGGAGATGCAGGGCCAGTGGCGCTACCAGGCCTATCAGAGCAAACGCCGGCTGATGATCGATGTCGTGCCGGTCAAATCGGCTCTGACCGGGATTGCGGCGGCCGGCTTGCAGGAAGGCAAGACCTACGGCGGCCCCCGGCTGTCGCTGAACTTCCAGAACATCGAGGTGCGCACCGCCCTGCAAGTGCTGGCCGAGCACAGCGGCGTCAACATCGTGGCCAGCGATACGGTCACGGGCCAGCTGAGCCTGCGCCTGAAGGACCTGCCCTGGGAGCAGGTGCTGGACCTGATCCTGCAGGCCCGGGGGCTGGAAATGCGCCGTCATGGCGAAGTGCTGTGGATCGCGCCGCGCGACGAGATGCTGGCGCGCGAGCGACTGGAGCTGGAGCAGAAGGCCATGATCGCCGACCTCGAACCCTTGCACGCCGAGAGCTTCCAGCTCAATTACCAGCGTGCCGACACCCTGCGCAAGGCGCTGGGCATCGGCGAAGACGGCAGCACCCAGGCCAATCGCCGCAATGCCCTGCTGTCGCGCCGGGGCAGCGCCATGATCGACAGCCACACCAACCAGTTGCTGGTCACCGACACGCTGGCCGTGCTGGCCAACGTACGCAAGCTGATCGAGCGCATCGACGTGGCCTCGCGCCAGGTCCTCATCGAAGCCCGCATCGTCGAGGCCGACGACAGCTTTTCGCGCAATCTTGGCGTCAAGCTCGGACTGGCCGCCACCACACGCGGTGCCGCCGTCGGCAACGGCTATGCGGCCATCGCTGAACAGAGTGGCCAGACGCCGGCCACACCCGATCTCACCCTGCGCGAACCGGCCCTGAACCTGCGCGCCGACGGCCTCAGCGGCGCAGCCCCGGGCAGCTTCGCCTTCACCCTCTTCAATGCCGCTGCCCGGCGCTTCCTCAACGTCGAACTCTCGGCACTGGAAGCCGACGGGCGCGGCAAGATCGTCTCCAGCCCGCGCCTGATCACGGCCGACCAGCAGGCAGCGCTGATCGAGCAGGGCGAAGAAATTCCCTACCAGCAATCTGCCGGCAATGGCAGCACCGCCACCGCCTTCAAGAAGGCCAACCTCAAGCTGGAGGTCACGCCCCAGATCACCCCGGACGGCAACGTGATCCTCGACGTCGACGTCAACAAGGACAGCCGGGGCAGCGTCACGCCGGGCGGGCTGGCCATCAACACCAAGCACATCAAGACCAAGGTCCAGGTCGAGGATGGCGGCACGGTGGTCATCGGCGGCATCTACACCCAGACCGACAACGACCACGAGACGCGGGTACCGCTGCTGGGCGACCTCCCGGTGCTGGGGGCGCTGTTTCGCAGCCAGAGCAAGGTGCGGGACAAGACCGAGCTGCTGATCTTCCTGACCCCGCGCATCGTCGCCGGGCCGCGCCCGTATTGAGCCGGAAGGCCCCGGCCACGGGATTTTTCCCCGGTGGCGGGCCAAAGAACGGTAAAATCGCTGTTCCAGGCCCGCTGCGCCGGGCGCAAGCCCGCCAGCGGCGGGCAACACAGCCGTCCACCGGGCGGCAGGCGACCGTGCCGGCAGACGTGCGGCGCCATGACATTGGCCAGTAGCGCAAAGCGCAGAATTCTTAGATATGACGGGAAGCATTTTCCTTGTCGGCCTGATGGGAGCCGGCAAGACCACCATAGGCCGGGCCCTGGCCAAAAAGCTGAACAAGCGCTTCGTCGATTCGGACCACGAGATCGAAGCGCGGACCGGTGCCACCATCCCGGTGATCTTCGAGATCGAGGGCGAGGAGAACTTCCGTCGCCGCGAAGCCGAGATCATCCGCGAGCTCGCGGCCCAGCCCGACATCGTGCTGGCCACCGGCGGCGGCGCCGTCCTGCGTGCCGAGAATCGCGAGAATCTCAAGAAGGGTGGCACCGTCGTCTACCTGCGCGCCAGCATCAACCAGATCCTGCAACGTACCGGCCGCGACAAGAACCGCCCGCTGCTGCAGACCGCCGATCCGCGCCGCAAGCTCGAAGAGCTGTCGCGCCAGCGCGATCCGCTGTATCGCGAAGTGGCCGATTTCGTCGTCGAGACGAACCGGCCCAATGTGCAATTCCTGGTGCAGACCATCATCAGCCATCTGGAACTCTCGCCCAAGGATGGTTCCTGGCTGGCCGAACCGGAACCTGACGAAACCGTCGTATTCGAGAGTCACAGCGCGGTCCTGACGCAAGGCGCGGACGGCAGCACCACGCTGTCCCGCAGTCATTCCACCCAGATCTTCCATGGTGCCGCCAGCACCGAACCGAATCTTCGCAGCATGAACCAGAACACCGCTCCCGCCGCTACTACGATCGCTTCGCTGACCCTCAACGTCGACCTGGGCGAACGCAGCTATCCCATCCACATTGGCCGCGGCCTGCTGGATGACGCCACGCTTTTGCCGCAATACGTCAAGGGCAAGCGCGTGGCCATCGTCACCAATGACAAGGTCGGCCCGCTCTACCTCGACAAGGTGGCGCAAGCGCTGCGCGCGGCCGGCAAGCAGGTCACCGAGATCGTGCTGCCCGATGGCGAGGAAGAGAAGAACTGGGCCAGCCTGATGAAGATCTTCGATCGTCTGCTGGCCGACAAGTGCGACCGCAAGACCACCCTCATCGCCTTGGGCGGCGGTGTGATCGGCGACCTGACCGGCTTTGCGGCGGCCTCCTACATGCGCGGCGTGCCCTTCGTGCAAGTGCCCACGACCTTGCTGTCGCAGGTGGATTCCTCGGTGGGCGGCAAGACCGGCATCAACCATCCGCTGGGCAAGAACATGATCGGCGCCTTCTACCAGCCGCAGGCCGTGATCGCCGATACCGCCACCCTGCACACCCTGCCCCCGCGCGAACTGGCGGCCGGCATTGCCGAAGTCATCAAGCACGGTGCCATCATTGATGCACCCTTCTTCGACTGGATCGAAACCAATATGGCGCGCCTGGTCTCCAAGGATGACGCCGCCCTGGCCTATGCCATCCAGCGCTCCTGCGAGATCAAGGCCGAGGTGGTGCGCCAGGACGAACGCGAAGGCGGCCTGCGCGCCATCCTCAACTTCGGCCACACCTTCGGCCACGCCATCGAGAATGGCCTGGGCTACGGCCAGTGGCTGCATGGCGAGGCCGTCGGTTGCGGCATGGTGATGGCGGCCGATTTGTCGCAGCGCCTGGGCTATATCGATGGCGCCACGCGCGAGCGCATCCGCGCCGTGACCGCCGCGGCCGGCCTGCCGACGGTGGCTCCGAATCTGGGCACCGAACGCTGGCTGGACCTGATGGAAGTGGACAAGAAAAACGAAGGCGGTGCGATCAAGTTCATCCTGATCAAGCCGCTGGGCAGTCCCCTGATTACCAACGCGCCGCAGGAACTGCTCCTGCAAACCCTGGCGGCCTGTACCGGAGAATGACATGCACACTGAAGCGCCCGACCATCTCGCCCCCTATGCCGCCCACTCGGCAAGTTCGCGAGGCCGGCGCTTCAGTGAAACGCCACCGGGCTCGCGCAGCGAATTCCAGCGCGACCGTGACCGCATCGTCCACTCCACCGCCTTCCGCCGTCTCGAATACAAGACGCAGGTCTTCGTCAATCATGAAGGCGACCTGTTCCGCACCCGCCTGACCCACAGCATCGAAGTCGCCCAGATCGCCCGCTCCTGCGCGCGCAACCTGCAACTGAACGAAGACCTGGTGGAAGCCATCTCGCTGGCCCACGACCTCGGCCACACGCCCTTCGGCCATGCCGGACAGGATGAGCTGAACCACTGCATGAAGCATCACGGCGGCTTCGAGCACAACCTGCAGAGCCTGCGCGTGGTCGATGAGCTGGAGCAGCACTACGCTGCCTTCGATGGCCTCAATCTCACCTTCGAGACGCGCGAAGGCATCCTCAAGCACTGCTCCCTGCACAATGCGCGCCAGCTGGGCGAGATCGGCGTGCGCTTCCTGGAAAAGAAGCAGCCCTCGCTGGAAGCACAGCTGGCCAACCTGGCCGATGAGATCGCCTACAACAATCACGACATCGACGATGGCCTGCGCTCCGGACTGTTGACCATGGAGCTGATGAGCGAAGTCGATTTCTTCGCACGCCATCTGCGCGAAGTCGAACAGACCTATCCCGGCATCACCGGACGCCGCGTCATCCATGAGACGGTGCGCCGCATGATCAATGCGCTCATCGTCGACCTGAACCGGACCTCGCGCAGCCGCATCGCCGAGATCGCCCCGCGCGACATCGAGGATGTGCGCAATGCGCCGCAGCTCATCGCCTTCTCCGATGCGATGGCAGCCGAAGCGGCCATCCTGAAAAAATTCCTGCGCGAGAAGCTCTACCGCCACTATCAGGTCAATCGCATGACGGCCAAGGCACGGCGCATCATTGCCGAGATGTTCGAAGCCTTCACCTCTCAGCCCAGCCTGCTGCCGCCGGACTATCAGGTCAAGGGCATCACGGATGAAACCCAGCGTCTCGACAAGCAGGCGCGCAAAGTCGCCGACTACATCGCCGGCATGACCGATCGCTATGCCATTCGCGAGCATCGGCGCTTGTTCGTGATGGAGTGAGGATTGATGGAGCGGGGGCGACGCCCGCGTTGAACGCAGCGTGTCGATACGCTGCGTTTTCATTCAGCGCATCCGTGCGCCCTCATTGTCGTGCTGCCAGCGCAATTTCATTACCTCACTGCAATTGAAATCCCGCTGCCGGTCTCTCGCGCACATTTCGTTACATTTTTTCTTGATCGCCTGCGTCCGTCGCGGTCAGCCCGACGGCACGCACGGTATCGCCGCAAACCCGCTTCCAGCAAGGCTTTTCCAAAGATTGCGCGGGTGCAATGCAGACTTGTCAACGAAGTCCCCCAGAAACTGACAGGTGTAAATTTCTGTCAATATCAAGTCCGCTTTGAACAGGCCGTTATGCAGGAATGGAGTGGATGCGCATGGTGCGCAGTTTCGCTTCCGTGGATCCGTCTCCCCCTCTGATGCCCGGATCCCCTTTCATTTTCAGGAGACCGTCATGGCTATCGGCAACACCAGCGGCGTGGACAACAAGTCCCTGCTGCCCGTCACCCCTTCTTCCACTTCGTCGACCTCTGCCGCAGCGTCAGACAACGACAAGCTGCCCGCCACCGCCGGCGACAGCAGCGGCGGCGACAAGATCGCCCAGGCCAAGCAAGCCAACCTGCTCACCGTGAGCGGCGCCAAGGCCCAGTTCAATCTCTCCATCGTGCAATCCTCGCTGGAGGTATCGCTGCAGACGCAGAACGATCCGCTGTCACTGGTCTACAAGACCGCCATCGAGAACATCAACGATATCCTGCGTCCGCAGCTGGGCGACAACGCCATCCAGACCGCATCGACCCAGGACAATTCGCCGGAGGCAACGGCCGGCCGTATCGTCTCCTTCATCACCAACATGTTCGAGCTCTACAAGCAGAACAATCCGGACAAGGAAGACGCCAGCAACATTGACGACTACATGAACCTGATCTTCAAGGGTGTCGACCAGGGCTTCAAGGAAGCACGCGGCATCCTGGAGAGCCTGAACGTGCTGCAAGGCGATATCGCCAGCAACATCGACAAGACCTATGACCTGGTGCAGAAGGCGCTGGGCGACTTCATCAACAAGGTCAAGGGCGGCAAGCAGGAGGGTGAGGACGGATCGGGCAGCGAAGGCAATGCGGATGGCCAGGGCGGTACGCTGGTGGCCAGCGAGACGACTGTCAGTATTTCAGTGTCGGTGAGCCAGACGCGGATCAGCACCAGTGCGTAATCGCACCTTGCAGTCGCGCTGAGCTGCAAAAGCCAATTCGCAAAAACTAATAAAAAAGAGGCTGTCTCTCTTGGGAGACAGCCTCTTTTTACTTATTTTTCATGACATCGAAAGGCGTGAGAAAAACCGCCCTCGACATCACAAACCATCACAAAAAAACATCACCCACGCAACTTCGCAAACGCCGCCGCCATCGCATTGTTGGCCGGTGCCTGCTCACGGCCGCGCTGGTTCTGGTGTTGCGACAAACGGCGCGAATCATTGCGATCGCCGCGCTGTTCATTGCGCGCACCCGGGGCTGGCGCGGTGTCGTTCAAACGCATGGTCAGGGCGATGCGCTTGCGCTTCTCGTCCACTTCCAGCACCTTGACCTTGACCACCTGGCCGGCCTTGACCACGGTGTGCGGATCCTTCACGTAGCTGTTGGAGAGCGCCGAAATGTGGACCAGGCCATCCTGGTGCACGCCGATGTCGACGAAGGCACCGAAGGCCGCGACGTTGGTGACCACGCCTTCGAGGATCATGTCCACGCGCAGATCCTTGATCTCTTCCACGCCTTCCTTGAAGGTCGCCGTGGTGAACTCGGGACGCGGGTCACGGCCCGGCTTGTCGAGCTCCTTCAGGATGTCGGTGACGGTAGGCACGCCGAACTTCTCATCGGCATACTTGGCCGGCGACAGGCCCTTCAACAGCGAGGTCTGGCCCAGCACGCTCTTCACATCCTTCTTGATGTCGGCCAGGATCTTTTCCACCAAAGGATAGGATTCCGGGTGCACCGCCGAGGCATCCAGCGGGTTCTCACCATTCATCACGCGCAGGAAGCCGGCGGCTTGCTCGAAGGTCTTGTCGCCCAGGCGCGGCACCTCACGCAATGCGGCGCGGGAATTGAACATACCCTTCATATCCCGGTAGGACACGATGCTCTGCGCCACGCTGGCGTTGAGCCCGGAGACGCGTGCCAGCAGCGGTGCGGAAGCGGTGTTCACATCGACCCCCACCGCGTTGACGCAGTCCTCGACCACGGCATCCAGCGAGCGCGCCAGTTGCGACTGGCTCACATCGTGCTGGTACTGGCCCACGCCGATGGACTTGGGATCGATCTTGACCAGCTCGGCCAGCGGGTCCTGCAGGCGGCGCGCAATCGAGACCGCGCCGCGCAGCGACACGTCCAGATCCGGCAATTCCTTGGAAGCGAATTCGGAGGCCGAATACACCGACGCGCCCGCTTCGGAGACCACGATCTTGGTGAGCTTGAGTTCGGGACGCAGCTTGATGAGGTCCTGGGCCAGCTTGTCAGTCTCACGCGAGGCGGTGCCGTTGCCAATCGAGATCAGCGAGACATTGTGCTTCTCGGCCAGTTGCGAGAGGGTATGCAGCGAACCGTTCCAGTCATTGCGCGGCTGGTGAGGATAGATGGTATCGGTAGCCACGACCTTGCCGGTGGCGTCGACGATGGCGACCTTCACGCCGGTACGCAGGCCCGGATCCAGGCCCATGGTGGAACGCGGGCCGGCCGGCGCGGCCAGCAGCAGGTCCTTCAGGTTGCGGGCGAAGACGTTGATGGCTTCGGCCTCGGCCTTCTCGCGCAGGTTGGTCATCAGCTCGGTTTCGAGGTGCATGAAGACTTTCACGCGCCAGGCCCAGCGCACCGTGTCGGAGAGCCACTTGTCGGCCGCACGGCCCTTGTTGGACACTCCGAAACGTGAAGCAATGCGACCTTCGCAGGGGTTGTGCGGGGCATCCCACTTCGGCTTCTCTTCTTCGGTATCCAGGCGCAGGATGACGTTCAACATCTCTTCGCGGCGGCCACGGAACAGTGCCAGCGCGCGGTGCGAGGGGATGGTGGAATAGGTTTCGGAATAATCGAAATAGTCGGCAAATTTTTCACCGGCATCCTGCTTGCCCTCGATCACCTTGGATTCGACCACGCCGTGCTCGGTGATGTATTCGCGCAGGCTCTGCAGCAGCTCGGCATCTTCCGAGAAACGCTCCATGAGGATCTGGCGCGCGCCATCCAGGGCGGCCTTGGTATCGGGCACGCCGGGGTTGTCGCCGTTGTCGGTGGTGAAGGCGGGCTTGAGGAACTTGGCCGCTTCTTCTTCCGGATTCAGGGTCGGGTCATTCAGGAGCGCATCGGCCAGCTCGGTCAGGCCGGCTTCGGCGGCGATCTGGGCCTTGGTGCGGCGCTTGGGCTTGTAGGGCAGGTAGAGGTCTTCCAGGCGGGTCTTGTCTTCCGCGTGGGTGATGGCGTCCAGCAGCACGGGCGTCATCTTGCCCTGCTCTTCGATGGAGGCGATGATCGCGGCGCGGCGGCTTTCCAGCTCGCGCAGGTAACGCAGGCGCTCTTCCAGCAGACGCAGTTGGACATCGTCCAGGCCGCCGGTGACTTCCTTGCGGTAGCGGGCGATGAAGGGAACGGTGGCACCTTCGTCCAGCAAGGCGATGGCGGCAGCGACCTGAACCGGCTTGGCGGCGAGTTCGAGGGCGAGTCGTTGTTCGATAGAAGGCAGCATGGTGAAACCCAGTCAACAGTTGAGCAATTAAGCGGTTAAGCGTTTATGCAGTGAAGAAAAACAAGCGTTGGATGATACGCAATTCAGGCAGCCAAGCCAATCTTGACATTATGCGATTGCACGCCAAAGTGCCTTGGCACGGGCCTCGCGGCCCCCTGCCCGGCTGCACGCGGATTGGACGCGCGGCCGCAAAGCCGGGATAATCGGCGCTTTCGCATTGCGCGTCCTCGTCCTTTAGCACCATGTCCATCCGTCTCATCGTCGGTCTCGGCAACCCCGGCCCGGAATACGAACAAACCCGCCACAACGCCGGCTTCTGGCTGGTCGACAATCTCGCCGGTCCGGTGCGCCTGGCGCGCGAGCAGCGTTTCAACGCGCTGGCGGGCAAAACCAGCATCGCCGGCAATGAGGTCTGGCTGCTGGAACCGCAGACCTACATGAACCGGTCCGGCCAGTCGGTCGGTGCACTGGCGCGCTTCTACAAGATCAATCCGGATGAAGTGCTGGTGGTGCATGACGAACTGGACCTGCCGCCGGGCGCGGCCAAGATCAAGAAAGGCGGTTCCTCGGGCGGACACAACGGCTTGAAGGACATCACCGCTGCGCTGGGCACGCAAGACTACTGGCGCCTGCGCCTGGGCATCGGCCATCCGCGCACGCTGGGGCTGCAACAGCCGGTGGCCGACTTCGTGCTGCACCGGCCGCGCAAGGAAGAACAGGCGCTGATCAACGAGGCGCTGGACAAGAGCCTGAACGTCATCCCCCTGCTGGTGCAGGGCAAGTTCGAACAGGCCATGATGGAATTGCATACCGGGAAGTAATCCCCTGCCGGGGAAAAAACAAGGCAGATGAACGAAGGGCGCTCGACATGCGAGCGCCCTTTTTCTTGATCCGCTTACTTCAGCGAAGACAGCTTCTGTTCCAGTCCCTTGGCATCGACCGCGCCAGGAATGCGCGAGCCATCGGCAAAGAAGATGGTCGGCGTGCCGGTGACCTTGAGCTTCTTGCCCAGGGCCAGCACCTCTTCATGCGGGGCGTTGCAGGAGGCGGCAGCGGCCGGTGCTTCCTTGCCGCTCACCATCCACTCGTTCCAGGCCTTGCTCGGATTGGGTGCGCACCAGATGTTGCGCGACTTCACGATGGAATCCGGCGACAGGATGTTGTACTGGAAGGTGTAGTAGGTGATGTTGTCCACTTCCTGCAGGGTCTTGTGCAGGCGCTTGCAATAGATGCAGTTGGGATCCTCGAAGATGGCGATCACGCGCTTGCCGTTGCCCTTGACGGTCTTGATGGCCTTGTCCAGCGGCAGGGCCGAGAACGGCGTCTGGTTCAGCGAATCGATCTTTTCCTTGGTGTAGTCGCGATAGGTCTGCGAATCGACCACGCGGCCGATGAAGAGATACTGGGCCTTGGCATCGGTGTAGATGACGTCGCCATCGATCTGGATTTCATAGAGACCGGCATAGGGCGTCTTGGTGACGGCATCGACCTTGGCATCCTTGCCCAGGCGCGGCTCGATGAGCTTCTTGATGGTGGCCTCGGTGCTGTCGGCGGCCTCGGCTTGCGCATGGGCGCTCACGCCCACGACGGTGGAAGCCAGCAGCACTGCCGCCATGCTCAGATGGCGCAAGGAGCTCGCACCTGCGGTCAAAAAATTTTTCATACTCGTCCTGATTCAAATCAAACGCACGCCCAATCTTCGGAACGTCGGCCGCAAAGCCGCGCCGGGACTGGGTTCGCACATGTCTTTCAACAATGTAGGGGGAAGGTGTTGCGCTGGCGAAGACAGGCATCGATACCGCCGCGCTTCGCCAGAGGCCCTACCTTACCCGAAATCACCGTCCCTTACTGCCCCAGCGCATGGGCAATGAGGCGGCGTTTCAGGATGGGCAGATGGTTGACCAGGCTCATGCCGAGGTTGCGCACCAGGCGCACCGGCTCGGCCTCGGTGGAGAAGAGGCGATGCAGGCCGTCTGTGGCGATCTGCATCAGGAGCACTTCTTCCTTGCGGGCGCGGGCATAGCGGCGCAGCACGCGCTCGTCGCCGCAGTCGTACTGCGGTTCACGCTTGACCAGGATGTCGATCAACGCGGCCACATCGCCGAAGCCCAGGTTCATGCCGTGGCCGGCCATGGGGTGCACGACGTGGGCGGCGTCGCCGATCAGGGCCACGCGCGGGGCGATCATCGCGTGCGGTTTGATCAGGCGCAGCGGGAAGGCCTTGGCCACTTCGGGCTGCAGCGGCGTGAGCGTGCCCAGCACAGGCGCGGCCCACTGGGCCAGGCGCTCGGCCAGGGCCGACAACGGCAGCTGCAGCAATTGATCGGCCAGCGCCTGGGGCGCGGACCAGACCAGCGAGACGCGGTTGCCCGGCAGCGGCAGCAGGGCGATCACGCCTTCGGTCGGGCTGAACCACTGGTAGGCCACGCCGCGATGGGGCAGCTCGCAGGAGAAATTGGTGACGATGGCGTTCTGGCCGTAGGCGCGGTAATCGAGGCCGATATCGCACTGGCCGCGTACCCAGGAGTTGGCGCCGTCGGCACCGACCACCAGCGCGGCCGACAGCGACTGGCCGGATTCCAGCGTCAGGGTGGCGGTCTCACCGGCCACTGCCAGCGCGGTGGCGCGCCCGTGCAGCACGCGCACGTTGGGGGCGAAGCGCAGGGCGGCGTCGAGCGCCTGGTCGAGGTTGCGGTCCTCGACGATCCAGGCCAGGGCATCGGTGCGGGCAGCATAGGCATCGAAGGAAAGCAGGCCGGGGCGGGCTTTCTCGGGCAGGCCATCGCCATGCACGGTCATGTTGTCCACCGGCGCGATGCGGGCGGCATCCATGGCGTCCCAGACGCGCACCGACGACAGCAGGCGGTGCGCGGTGTGGTTGAGGGCGTAGACGCGCACGTCCCAGCTGGCGGGGTCGGGCGCGGTGGTTGCAGGCGGGGGGGCCAGCAGGGTCACCTTGAAGCCCGCCTGGGCCAGCCCCAGCGCCGCCGTCTTGCCGACCGCGCCGTCGCCGACGATGCAAATGTCAGTGCCAGACGCAGCCGGCGAAGAAGTATGGGTGTGTGCTTGGGTAGTCATGCTGGCGATTATAAACGGGGTCGCGAAAACTATTTTTCAAAAAGGACTTGCATAATTTTTTAAAGTGTCTATACTTGTCCGTCTTGGCCTGGTAGCTCAGTTGGTAGAGCAGAGGATTGAAAATCCTTGTGTCGGTGGTTCGATTCCGCCCCGGGCCACCAAGTTACAAGAAAAACGCCAACCTTCGAGTTGGCGTTTTTCATTTCTGCGCCAACATTCTTTGGCCCATTCGGGTTTGCGCCTCTGATCCTCTTGCAACCCACATCCCTACCCATGCCGCTTGCAGCAAACTGATTGGTTATCGGCATAGCGTCCGGCAACTGAGTTACTCCTGGCATCGCCCCAAAGAACCAGCACAACTCACAAGATCGAGTTCTGCGACACTTGCTTGCCTCTTGGTGCAGGTCTTAGAACTCAGCAGTTAGCACCCAGTCTGATCGCGGTTTGATGAGTAATCCCCCCCTCAACACGCGAAGACTAAATCATGGACAACACATACAGCTTTGGCCTGCACACCAAACTTTCCCCTAACGAGCTGCTCTTCTACGTCTTCATCGATGAGACGTGCAAAGAGTTTGGCGTCGATGACGTCAGTGCTGCTGCCGCAGTTCTTGTCGGTCAAAATTGGATTCCGACCAGAGCCAAGCCTCGGGGCGCAACCAAAGGCACCTCGTTAGCCTCAATCATGGGGCGTAGATATCTCAACTACGATTTGAAGAGAAAGATTCTTCCAACTGTTACTAACAGAAGTATCAAGACGCTCAAAATTTTGATGACAGCCAATATCGGAAAATTTATTGGTCGTGCGGTACCCATGGTCGGGTGGGCGGTATTAGCCTATAACGTAGCGTCGATCACCAGCCGTTCTATCGCGAACTATAATCGCAGGGTCAAACCGGAAGACAGGGTCTTTTAATGCGGGACATTACTTGGGAAAGATTGGAAGCTTGGGTCCGCAAGGAAAACAGCACGAGTCCCAAAAAGCTGATCACTCGCGATACTCAGCTCTACAATGACTTGGATGTCGATGGTGAAGAAGCGGTTGATTTCATGGAGCACTTCTTTGAAGAATTCTCCATCGACTTCGGGGACTACAATTTTGATCACTATTTTGTCCCCGAAGGCTTCAGCCCACTTGAGATTTTCCTGCTCATGATCTCGAAGAAAAAGCGGGCTTCATACGACAGGCCACCAATCACCCTGGGCATGCTCTACCAGGCAGCCCTTGATGGCCGATGGGATTGTGCCCGCCTGGATTCATTGTCATCACTTTCACAGACATGAATCACCCCTCCCCATCACGCCAGCTGATAATAAAAATACGTAAAAAATCCGCCCTGATCGCTCCGCTTGCGACGATCACGACCTGAGCTCAATTCCTCTCCCCCCCATTGACGAACCGCACCTCCACCCGCCGGTTGCGTTCATCACTGGCTGCCAGCCCCTGCAGCGGTTGCGAATCCCCATACCCCGCCACGATCACGCGGCGCGCCGCTTCCGGCGCACTGCGTCCGATCAGCAGCAAGCGCGCTTCGCGGGCACGCGCCGCAGACAGCGTGAAGTTGTCATCGTAGACCGTGCAATACGCCCGCACATCGGTCACCGGTGCCTTGACCGGCTTGTCATCCGTATGGCCTTCCACATAGATGCGGCCCGCCGGATACTGCTGCAAATACTCCGCAATCCGCTCCTCGACCTGCGCAAACGCGGCCCGCGCTTCCGGCTCCACGCAAGCACTGCCGCGCCGGAATGCCCCCTCTTTCAGCGTAATCTTCCCCGCCTCGGTATCGACCGCCACCAGGTTGGAAGCGCCCTGCTGCGCAAACACCGTCTGCACCTGGCGCAACACGACCGTCAATCCCGGCCCGTCGGATTCGCGGCGGGCCGTCGCCGGCGCGGCTGGCGGTGGTGCAGCTTCAGCCGCTGCAGGCGCCGGTGGGGTGGGTGCTGCAGGAGGCAAGGGGGCAGCCGGTGCCGGTGCCGACGTGGAAGCGGCTGCCACCTGCGGTGCCTCCGCACGCAGCTGCGCAATCTCGGGACCACCCGCCCGGCTCACCGCCAGCAGGACGATCAATACCCCCGCCAGCGCCGCCATCAGCCCGGTAGCCGCGACCCATTCGTGATCGGATTGACTCATCACGGCCTCAGGAAGAACGTCCGGACTGGCGCTGCAGCGCTTCCAGCCATTCGCCATGGCGCAGATGCGCGCGCTGAGCCTCGGCCTGCTGTGCCGCCAGCAGGGCTTGTCCGCTTTGCTTGATGGCGTCGACCAGACGCTGCTGTTCTTCTGCGTGTTGCACCGCCTGCGCTTGCGCAGCCGCAGTGGCCGCGTCCTTGAGAATGCCGATGCTCCACGCCAGCCGCGCCTGCTCATGCCCGCGCAAGATCATCCAGCACTTCAGAATCAGAAACGCCAGCATGCTCCACGCGGCAATCTTGAACTTGCTGCCCAGCGCATCGATCACCGCTCCCAACGCCCCCGGTGCGGCCTGTGGCCCGAGCACGCCCGCCGTCGCCGTCAAGGCCAGGCCCAGGCCGATGAAGGTGCCCAGCAAACCCAGCATCAGGATCAAGCCCGGCATCGCGGCGGCCCAGCGTTCCGGCGCAGCGGCCACGGCCTGGCTCAGTTCGTCCGGAGTGGTCGTCGCAGGCAGAGGCCCGCGCTCACCGGTCAGCGCTTGCCACCGCGCCTGCCACTGTGCAGGCCGGGCGCTGCGTGAAAGCAGCAGCGGCAGTGCGATCACCAGCAACAGCAACACCAGCGCAAACACCCACTGCAGGCCGCCATAGGCCGTGCCATCCCATTGCGGCAGCAGGAAACTCCACAGCGATTTATCCATGAACAGCCCCTGTCTGCATGACGAACCTTCCCATCCTTGCTCCCCCTCTTCTTTACATTGTCAGCGTCTTGTCACGACAGGAGATTATCAGAAAGACCACACTGAGGGACGAAAAGCCCCGCGCAGCCGACCGATGTAATGGTCCGGTCACAAGTTGTCAGCAAACTTTCAGTTCTTGACAACTTGCTACCAATTTCTTTGCACATGGCCCGCTCTTCTTTACCTCTTCGCCTGCTTCCGCTGGCCCTGGCCCTGCAAGCCATCCATGCCCCTGCCCAGGCGGCCAACTACACGGTGGCCAACGGCGCGACCGACACCAGCGCCAAGACCCTGACTAAGAACGGCGCCGATACCATCACCGTCAATGCCGGCGGCACCCTGGCTTCCGGCAGCGCGGCCACCATCCGCACCTCGCAGGACAACGACAACCTCAGCACCGTCACCATCAACAACGCCGGCACCATCGGCCAGAACAGCGGCCTGACAGCCATCAGCATCAACCACAAGAAGGTCAACCTGATCCTCAACAACGCCGCTGGCGGCGTCATCACCAGCTCCTCCAGCAGCGCCAAGACACCGACCATCCTGATCGGCAAAGGCAGCGATACCTTCTCCATCGTCAACCTCGGCACCATCTCGCAGACCGGCCCCACGCCCACCAATGCGGACAACGGCAAGAACTACGCCATCAATGCCAACGGCGACTACTCCACCGCCGGCAATACCATCGTCAACGGCTCGGCCAGCAACAGCAGCGCCACCATCAGTTCGTCGAGTTCGAGCGCGATCAAGATGGGCTCCAACATTCTGCTGACCAACTACGGACGCATCTTCACCACCAGCCCGGTCAACACCTCCTGCCCGGATTACCTGTCGGCCTGTGCCAGCGGCTCGCCGCCGAAAGCGGCCGATGGCATCTCCATCGACGACGGCATCCGCAATGCGGTCATCGTCAACTACGGCAGCATCACCGGTGCGCGCCACGGCATCGATGGCGGTGATCCGGTGGCCGCCACACCAGACAGCAATCTCGCCAATGCCATCCAGCTCACGCCGCGCCTGAGCGCCACCGGCATCACCTTCGACGCCACCTATGCCGATGGCAGCACGCGCAGCAACGTGACCATCAGCAACAACGTGGTGATCAACCAGGCCGGCGGCGTCATCACCGGCAACAATGGCTCGGGCGTGGGCTTCGACAGCCATGGCGTGGTCTTCAACTACGGCACCATCATCGGCAACTACGCCGGCAGCGGACGCGTGTATGACGTGCTCGGCAATGGCGCCACCACCAGCAATGGCGATGGCGACGGCGTCGATATCGACGGCACCGCCTATATCGAAAACTGGGGGACCATCCGTGGCAATGGCGCAGGCGGCCTCGATTCCACCGGCCAGCCAAACGGTGCCGATGGCATCGCCGCCGGTGGCGGCACCATCATCAACCACGCGGGCGCGGTGATCTATGGCGATGCCCACGGCATCCTCATCGACGATGGCAATGACTGGTCCAAGGACCCGAGCAATCCGCGCATCACCTACAACAACGGCAACACCACCGGGCGCGGCACCGGCGGGGCCAGTGGCGTCAATGGTGCCAAGGCGTATATCGTCAACGACGGCAGCATCACCGGCAACAAGGGCATCGCCATCGGTCTGGTCGGCAATTACGATGACACGCTCATCAACAACGCCAGCGGCGTCATCACCGGCGGCGCCCAGGCCACGCTCACCGGCCAGGGTGGCAGCACCGTACCGGGCGCGGCGGTGCAGATGGGCGGCGGCAACGATACGCTGATCAACTACGGCCGCATCGAAGGCAAGAATGGTCTGGCCATCGACATGGGCGACGGCGACGATTCACTGCAACTGCTGGGTGGCACCGTGATCGGCACCATCAACGGCGGCGCAGGCATCGACACGCTCACCACCGGCGGCACGCAGACCTTTGCGGCCGGGGTGCTGTCGGGCTTTGAAAACTACGTCGTGCGCGACGGCGTCACACGCTTCAATTACGACCTCGGCACCGTCAGCAACATGACCGTCAACCAGGGGGCGGTACTGCAGGTCAATGGCGCCTTCGGCACCAGCGGCAACCTCGCCATCAATGGCGTATTCCAGGCGGCGGAGGGTACGGCCACGCGCACCATCAACGTCGGCGGCAATCTCTCCGTGGGCAGCAACGGGACCCTGCAGGTGGCCGTGGCGGGACCGCAGGCCGATCGGATCAATGCAGCCGGCAGCGCCACGCTGGCCAACGGTGCGACCCTACAGCCGGTGGTCAAGACCTATGTCCCCAACACCGCACGCTGGACCATCCTCTCGGCCGCAAGCGGCCTGTCGGTCGATGTGTCGACGATCCAGCTGGCCGACACCGCCACGCTGGACTACGGTCTGCAAGTCTCGGGCAATGACCTGATCCTCACCGCCCGGCGCACCGCCAGCGTGAGCGACGTCAGCGGCAGCCCGCTGGGCCGCGCGCTCGACGCGCTCGGCAACAACAGCAGCAACGCCCAGGTGCAGAACCTGCTGGCCTCGCTGGATGCCTTGCCCACGGCCGCCGCCTATCGTAGCGCGGTGCGCCAGTTGCAACCGGAAACCAATCGCGCCAGCCAGCAGGCGGCGCAGGTCTCCATGGGCAGCGTCTTCTCGGCCGTGGCCGGACGCGTGGACAGCGCACGTGGCGATGCGCCTGTGGCCAGCCAGGGTGGCAGCGGCGTGGCCACCGGCGAAGCCGCCGCACGCGGCCGTGTCTGGCTGCAAGGTCTCGGTGCCTGGGGCCGTCAGCAGGCCCGCGCCGGCGCTGATGGCTATGATGTCAGCGCCTACGGCATGGCCGCCGGCATGGAGACCGACCTCTCCGCCCGCGAAGTGGCCGGCCTCACGCTCGGCTACACGCGTGCCGGCACGCGTGGCAGCGACAACGCCAGCGGCAATGACGTCAACGTCGATGCGGTGCATGTGGGCGGCTACGTTGGCCTGGACATGGATGGCTGGACGCTCGACGGCGCGCTCATGGTGGGCGGCAATCATTACAGCAGCCAGCGTGCCATCCCCTTCCTCGGCCAGACCGTCAGCGGCAGCTACAACGGCTGGCAGGTCGGTGCCCGCGTGGAAGCCGGCCTGCCCTTCGCCCTCAGCCAGCGCTGGTCGGGCCGCTGGCTGGCCGGCCTGCGCCTGTCGCACCTGAGCAATGAGGGCTACACCGAAAGCGGCAATGCGGCGCTGGCGCAGAACGTGGAATCCAGCCGCGCCAATTCGGTACAGCCGACCCTGGGCGCGGAATTCAATCGCCTGAGCGACAACGGCGACCGCCTGCAACTGCGTGCGCGCTACCTGCACGAGTTGGCGGGCAACCCGGATGTCACCGCCAGCTTCGTGGCCGGCGGCCCCAGCTTCACCACCGCCAGCACCGCACCCAATCGCGATGCCGTGCAACTGGGCGTGAGCTATCGCTTCAACGGAGCCCAGGGCAGCTATGGCACGCTCGGCTATGACGCCGAAGTCCGCGACCGCTCGCTGATGCATCAACTGACCGCACGTGTGGGCTGGCTGTTCTGATGCTGACCTGTCCATGAAACAAGGCCCGCAGCTTGCGCTTGCGGGCCTTTTTCACTCCGGCGACAATCGCCCGATGCGCTCCTCTTTCCTCTCCCGGTTCCGGCTACCCCGCCCTGCCCTGGCCCTCGCCAGCCTCGCCCTGCTGGCCGGCTGCGCCAGCGATCCCGATCTCGTGCAACGTGCCGATGCCCTGGTCGCACCTGCCGGCCTGCAACGCGAGGAAGTCCGCGGCGGTCCCTTCGTGCTGACGGCCTACGTGCACGCGCGCCCGAAAGCCCCGCTGTTGCGCGTGTATCTGGAAGGCGATGGCCGCGCCTGGATCACGCGTACTCAGGTCTCCCCCGATCCGACGCCCCATACCGCCATGGGCCTGCGCCTGGCCGCCAGCGATGGCGGCGACGTGGTGTATCTGGCGCGGCCCTGCCAGTTCACGCCGATGGCGCGCAATCCGATCTGCCAGCCGGAGTACTGGGCCGGCCTGCGCTATTCCCCGCTGGTGGTGAGTGCCATGGATGAGGCCCTGAGCCGCTATGTGGCGCGGCTGCAGCCGGCCCGGCTGGAGCTGGTGGGATTCTCGGGCGGCGGTGCCATCGCCGTGCTGCTGGCGGCGCGGCGCAAGGATGTGAGCGCCATCCGCACGGTGGCCGGCAACCTCGATCACGTGGCCGTCAATCAATGGCACAAGGTCTCGCAGATGCCAGGCTCGCTCAATCCCATCGATGTGGCGGCGCAGGTGGAGCGCATCCCGCAACTGCATGTGAGCGGTGCCGAGGATACCGTCATCCCCACTGCCATCACGCACAGTTTCGTCGACCAGGTCGGCCGCTGCGCCGGACTGGTGACCGTGCAGGGCATGGCGCACCAGAGCGAATGGGATCAACTCTGGCCCAGGCTGCTGGCAGTGCCCCTGCCTTGTGCGGCCAAGCGTTCCTGACCGATCCGCCATAAAAAATGGGTAGCCGGGAAAATCCGGGCTACCCATTTTTCTAACAAAACTTCATATCGCGATTGCCTGAAAAACAGGCAACCCCGCCATCACAGCGCCATATCGGCCGATGCGTTGGCTTTTGGCTTTTCCATGCTGCCACCCTTGCCGGTCTGGCCGGCCGCCTTGGGCGCGATCACCGGCGGCGGCATCAGTTGCAGCACATCGGCGGTGTAGGCCCACTCCTTGGCGACCTGGTCCGGGTGGTCATTGAGCTTGGTGCCATAGCTGGGCACGATCTGGCGCACCTTCTGCTGCCATTCGGGCGTGGCCAGCTTGTCCTTGAAGACCTTCTGCAGCACGGTCAGCATGATCGGCGCGGCGGTCGAGGCACCGGGCGAGGCACCCAGCAGACCGGCGATGCTGCCATCGGCCGAGGCCACGATTTCGGTGCCCAGCTTCAGCACGCCACCCTTGGCCTCATCACGCTTGATGATCTGCACGCGCTGGCCGGCTTGCCACAGACGCCAGTCTTCCTTTTTGGCGTTGGGGAAGTATTCCTTGAGCGCGGCGAAACGCTGATCGTCGGACTGCATCAACTGGCCGGCCAGGTATTCCACCAGCGGGTATTCATCGATACCGACACGGGCCATCGGCCAGACGTTGTGCGTGGTGGTCGCCGAGAACAGGTCCCACAGCGAGCCCTGCTTCAGGAACTTGGTCGAGAAGGTGGCGAAGGGGCCAAACAGGATCACGCGCTTGCCATCCAGCACACGGGTATCCAGGTGCGGCACCGACATCGGCGGCGCGCCCACGGAGGCCTTGCCATAGGCCTTGGCCAGGTGGCGCAGGGCGATGTCCTGGTTGTCGGTGATGAGGAAGGAACCGCCCACCGGGAAGGCGGCGTAGTCGCGTGCCTCGGGGATGCCGGACTTCTGCAGCAGCTTCAGGGCACCGCCACCGGCACCGATGAAGACGAACTTGGCATCGGTCTCGGTGGTGCTGCCATTCTTGAGGTTCTTGTAGACCACGCGCCAGGTGCCATCACCGTTGCGGGTGATGTCGCGCACTTCGCTGGAGAGCTTCAGGCCGAAGTTGGGACGCGTCTGCAGGTAGGCTGCAAACTGGCGGGTGATTTCGCCGAAGTTGACGTCAGTACCCAGCGGGGTCCAGGTGGCGGCCAGCTTCTGGTTGGGGTCGCGGCCTTCCATCATCAGCGGCACCCACTTCTTGATCTGCTCGTGGTCTTCCGAATACTGCATGCCGGCAAACAGCGGGCTGGCCTGCAGGGCTTCGTAACGCTTCTTCAGGTAGGCGACGTTGTCATCGCCCCAGATGAAGCTCATGTGCGGGGTGGAATTGATGAAGGAGCGCGGATTCTTCAGCACGCCGCTCTTGACCTGCCACGACCAGAACTGGCGCGAGATCTGGAAGGCTTCGTTGATCTCGATGGCCTTGGCGATCTGGATCTTGCCGTCCTTGTCTTCGGGCGTGTAGTTCAGTTCGGCCAGGGCCGAGTGGCCGGTGCCGGCGTTGTTCCAGCCGTTGGAGCTTTCTTCGGCCACGCCATCGAGGCGCTCGACCATTTCCATCGACCAGCCCGGTTCCAGCTCATTGAGCCAGACCGCCAGGGTGGTGCTCATGATGCCGCCGCCGACCAGCAGCACGTCGACCTTCTTGACGTCCGCCGCCTGCGAAGCGGGCGTGACGACCAGCGCAACTACGAATCCCAGCAGGGCCAGGAAGGATTTTTTCAACATTGTCTAATCCATTTGTGATGAGAGAGGGCTGCCTCCCCTGCACAGTGGCGGGGAGTCGGACAACCGGTGCATGTCACAGGCCGCAGCGCCTGCCGTGGAGGGCGGGCGCGAAAGCGCTGCGTCATGTGGGCCTTGCAGATCAATGCAAGCCCGGCCGGGCGTGGCCGCGCGGGGCCACGGCGCACGTACAGGCCTGTAGCCTGGGTGGTGCCTGCCGGTTTCAACTGCCTGTCCGATACCTGTCTCCGGCATTTGGGGAATGCCTGTACAAATCGTCTCCGTCAGAGCGGACCGGGATCGGGTCATGTCGAGGGGGCGCAGCGTACCACGGGACGGGAGCCAAAGGCGATTGCGGATATCCCCTATTAACGATGGCGCACAAGCATGTTTTGGGCTAGGGAATTCCCCGATATCGTGTGGGCCGTGCCTGACTGACAATGCATGAACCGCCAACACTCACCGTCCCTCATCGGGGCGCACACAAGAACGATCAGGGGCCCGTATGCAAACCGTCATCAACAAGCCGGAGAATTTCGCGTCGTATCGGTATCACGACCGGGCCTTCAATTGCGACACTGCCAAGATCCTGCCGGGCGAATATTTCTATACCGGCGAGGACATGATGATCGTGACCGTGCTGGGTTCCTGCGTCTCGGCCTGTCTGCGCGACCGCGTCAGCGGCGTGGGCGGGATGAACCATTTCATGCTGCCTGATGGCGGCGGCGAAGCCGACAGCCCGGTCTCGGCCTCGATGCGCTACGGCACCTATGCCATGGAAGTCTTGATCAACGACGTGCTCAAGGCCGGTGCCCGGCGCGAGAACCTGGAATGCAAGGTCTTCGGCGGAGGCGCGGTGCTGCGCGGCATGAACGCGATGAACGTGGGCGAACGCAATGCCGCCTTCGTCAAGAATTACCTGTCGGCCGAGAAGATCCGCGTGGTGGCCGAAGACCTCAACGACATCTGGCCGCGCAAGGTGCATTTCTTCCCGCGCACGGGCAAGGTGCTGGTCAAGAAGATCAAGGACGCCGCTGCCGATCTGGCCAGTCGCGAACGTGAATATGCGTCCAAGCTGCAGGCCAAGCCGGTGGGTGGGGAAATTGATTTGTTCTGACGTTTTCGGGACGTTTTCAACGCCACTCATTTTCCGCACATGAGTCGTTCCATCGCATGCAGGAAGGCTCGTCAATTCACGATATTGAACGCAACAAAAGAGAGTGATTCGGGTCTATTGTATCCAAATGGATACAATCCTGAGCGATATCGCATACAATGCTTCCATCGCTCCCCATGTACATCATCAAGGAAACAGGCAAATTCCAGTTGTGGCTGACCCGCCTGAAGGATCCGCAGGCGCGAGCGCGCATCCTGGCTCGTATATGGCGTGCCAGCCATGGCAATTTCGGTGACTGCGAACCAGTTGGTGATGGCGTCAGCGAAATGCGAATAAATTACGGGCCCGGATATCGCGTCTATTTTGCAAGGGAGGCCGACGTGACCTATCTCTTGCTATGCGGGGGAAACAAATCTACCCAAGCGCGCGATATCGTCGCGGCAAGGGAGTTATGGAATCAATTGAAGAATTCATGACATCGACCGGGATCTCAAGGGAGTCACCATGACCAGCCGAAAACTTAGCAACAAGGATCTGCACGTTTCCACCTTTGATCCGGCGAACTATCTCGACAGCAAAGAGACCATCACGGCCTATCTGCAAACTGCGCTCGAAGAAAACGATCCTGACTTCCTGATGGCCGCACTCAGTGACGTCATCCGCGCGCAGGGTATCGCGGAGGTGGCCGGCAAAGCAGGCTTGGGGCGTGAAAGCCTCTACAAGACCCTCAAGCCGGGTGCGGAGCCCAGGCTGGGCACCGTCCTTCGCTTGCTCGGAGCACTCGACCTGCGCTTGAGCATTGCCGCACCTCAGGGGGGGCGCAAAGCCAAACGATCCGGCACCGTAAAAACATCATCAGCCCAGGCTCCTGCAACAAAGAAACCGGCACCACGACGCGCCGCCATCACCAAGATGATACCGGTGAAAAAGCCCGGCACGACGCGTGCCACCAAGAGCGGAAAACAAGGCAACCCTATCTGCGCTTGAGTCCTGCGCAATCAAAGAAAATGCCGTCCGGCTCAACACCGGACGGCATTCTCACATCTCAGCCAGCTCCGGTTCCGGAGCCGTCAAGCCATCACTTCTTGAGCGTGGTCAGGCCTTGCTCAGCCAGCGCCTTCAACCACCCCAGTCCCGCCGAGGTCGCTCCCGCCGGGTTGTATTCGCAACCGATCCAGCCCTGGTAACCCAGGCTGTCGATCAGCTTGAGCAGATACGGATAGTTCAGCTCACCCACATCCGGCTCATGGCGCTCGGGCACGCCGGCAATCTGGATGTGGCCGATGCCGGGCATGTCGCGCTTCAACTTCACGGCCACGTCGCCTTCGACGATCTGGCAGTGGTAGCAGTCGAATTGCACCTTCAGGTTGGGCGCACCCACTTCGGCACAGATGGCCTGCGCATCGTCCTGGCGATTCAGGAAGAAGCCCGGAATGTTGCGGGTGTTGATCGGCTCGATCACCACGGTCAGCCCGGCCGATTCAGCCTGGTGTGCCGCATACGACAGGTTGTCCAGGTACACCGCACGGTGGCGCGCGCGATCCTGCTCGGGCTTGATCAGGCCGGCCATCACGTGCAGGGTCTTGTTGCCGATGACGGAGGCGTACTTCAGCGCAGTCTCGATGCTGCGCTTGAATTCGTCTTCGCGGCCCGGCAGCGAGGCGATGCCGCGCTCACCGGCAGCCCAGTCACCCGGGGGCGCGTTGAACAGCGCCTGGGTCAGGCCGTTGGCCTCCAGGCGCGACTTGATCTCTTCAGGCTGATAGTCGTAAGGGAACAGGAACTCGACGCCGGAGAAGCCATCCTTGGCGGCGGCGGCGAAGCGGTCCAGGAAATCGTGTTCCACATACATCATGCTCAGGTTGGCGGCAAAACGCAGCATCGGATTCTCCTTGGTAACGAAGGGGCCAGTGTAGCGCGAACACTCTTGCGCGCGTCCACACAGGCAGAAGGTGCAGAAAACGTCAAAGCCCGCAGGCACAGGCATGCGGGCTTTGAACGGGACATCACATTACTTGTTGACCATGCCCGGCTTGGTGGCCAGCGTGGCAATCGAACCCACCACCAGCATCACTGCCAGCATGTACATGCCGGTAGCGTTGTTGTGGGTCAGGTCCTTCAGGTAGCCGATCAGGTAGGGGCTGACGAAACCGGCCAGGTTGCCCACCGAGTTGATGGCGGCAATACCGACAGCCGCCGCAGCGCCCGACAGGAAGGCGGTCGGGAGCGACCAGAACAGCGGTGCGCAGGTCAGCACGCCGGCCGCGGCCAGCGACAGCGATGCGATCGAGACCGCGGTGTTGTCGGCGAACAGCGCCGCACCCACGAAGCCCACGCCACCCATCAGGGCCGGGATCACCAGGTGCCAGCGGCGCTCACGCATGCGGTCGGCGCTGCGGCCGATCAGGTTCATGGCGATGATGGCGCAGCCAAACGGAATGGCCGACAGCAAGCCGATTTCCAGGTTGCCCTTCACACCGGTGGCCTTGACCAGCGTCGGCATCCACAGTGTCAGGCCGTATTGACCCATGACGAAGGAGAAGTAGATCAGACACATCAGCCAGACACGCGCATCCTTCACGATGGCGCCGAAGCCGTGCTTGCTTTCCTTGCCCTTGGCATCGCCGTCGATGTCGGCTTGCAGGCTGGCCTTCTCTTCATCGGAGAGCCACTTGGCGCTCTTGACGTCGTTGTCCAGGTACAGCACCGTGGCCACGCCGATCAGGACCGCCGGAATGGCTTCGATCAGGAACATCCACTGCCAGCCTTCCAGGCCGCCATTGTTGTGGAACGCATCCATGATCCAGCCCGACAGCGGGTTGCCCAGGATGCCGGCCACCGGAATGCCGGACATGAAGACCGCGATCACCTTGGCACGGCGGTGCGAAGGGAACCAGTAGGTCAGGTACAGGATGATGCCGGGATAGAAACCGGCTTCGGCCAGGCCCAGCAGGAAGCGCAGGACGTAGAACTGGGTCGCGTTCTGCACGAACATGAAGGCCGCCGAGAGGATGCCCCAGGTGATCATGATGCGGGCGATCCAGATGCGCGCGCCGACCTTGTGCATCAGGATGTTGCTGGGCACTTCAAAGAGGAAGTAGCCGATGAAGAACAGGCCAGCGCCGAGACCGAAGACGGTCTCGGAAAAACCCAGGTCCTGCGACATCTGCAGCTTGGCGAAGCCGACGTTGACGCGATCCAGATACGCGATCACGTAGCACAGCATCAGGAACGGCATGATGCGCCAGAAGACTTTCTTGTACAGTCCGTCCTTGGATTTGTCGTTGACGTCGAGTCCGACGCCGGAAGTGCTTGCGGTGGTCATGGTGTTACATCTCCCTAAGAGTGTCGCGGCTGTCTATGCACGGCCGCTGGTTGCTTGGTGCCCGTGGTCTGACGGGCAATTTATGGATTCAATCGGACCCGCGTGCCGCTCCTTGCGGAACGATACACAGGCCGGCATTGATTGGCCGGTCTTGTGCCGGCTTGGCTGCACCCACCACCTTCCGTTGGGCGCAAGCGGGGCATGGCGGACTGGCTGCGTCCGCCATGACGTGTTGTTGCTATGGGTTGCTGAAGCTGCCTGAGCGCTACCGTTACTGCTACCAGCGCGCCTTGAAGGTGTCGCGCAAGTCCTGCAGCGCGGGCTCTTCCAGCGGCGTGGCACGGCCACCGGCCAGGTGCCACAGCTTGGCGGTTTCTTCCAGTTCTTCCAGGGCGAAGGCGGCCTTGGAGACCGAGCTTTCCCACACCACCGGACCGAGCCGCTCCAGCAGCACGCCGCGCACTTGCGTGGCGATCTTCGCCACCTGCTCGGCCACTTCCGGCGCGCCCGGACGGGCATAGCGGATCAGCGGGATGTGGCCGACCTTCATCACGTAATACGGGGTGATGGGCGGCAAGACATCCTGCTCGCTGTAGACACCATTGATGGTCAGCGATACCAGATGCGTGGAGTGCGTATGCACCACCGCATGCATCTCGGGATTGTTGTCGTAGATGGCGCGATGCAGGACCAGGGTCTTGGAGGGCTTGTCGCCCGAGACCCATTCCCCTGCCGCATTGACCTTCGCAATGGCCGCCGGATCGAGGAAACCGAGGCAGGCGTCGGTCGGCGTGATCAGCCAGCCGTCATCGAGACGTGCGCTGATGTTGCCGGCCGACCCGACGGTATAGCCACGCTGATAGAGCGAAGCGCCGATGCGGCAGATCTCTTCGCGCAGCGCGCTTTCGTTGGTGTTGCGGCTCATGCCGTCTTCCCGTCGAGATAGCGCAGTGCCTTCTCGAAGAAATCGACGCTGCCGAAATTGCCCGACTTCAGGGCCAGCGCAACCGGCTGTTCATCCAGCGTGGCAGTGGCCGGCACGCCCGGATCGATCTGCGGGCCGATGCGCAGGGCGCGCACATCCAGCGCCTGCACCACCGCACCCGAGGTCTCGCCACCGGCCACCACGAACTGGCGCACGCCACGTTGCTTCAAGCCAGCGGCGATCGATGCCAGCGCCTGTTCGACCAGGTGACCGGCCTTGGCGACGCCCAGTTCTTTCTGCACGGCCTTGACTTCATCGGGCGTGGCGGTCGCGTAAATCAGTACCGGCTCGTTCTTGATGCGTTCATCGGCAAAGGCCAGCGCCTGTGCCACCACGTCTTCGCCACGGGCCAGGGCCAGCGGGTCGATGCGGAAGGCGGGACGCTTGGCCTTCCATTCGGCCACCTGCGCATTGGTCGCCTTGGAGGCAGAACCGGCCAGCACCACCGACAGACCGTCGACCTTGGGCAGTTGCGCGGCTTCACCGGCAGCAGTCAGCAGACCGGCGCGGCGGAAGTTCTCGGGCAGGCCCAGCGCCACGCCGGAACCACCGGTGATGAGCTTCAGTTCGGCGCAGGCTTCGCCCAGCGTGAACAAGTCCTTGTCGGAGACAGCATCGGCGATGGCCATCTTGACGCCGTCGGCGCGCAGGGCGGTGAAGCGTTCCTGCGTGGCGGCCGCGCCGCGTGCCACGGTGTCGTAGCGCACCAGGCCGACCTTGGATTCGGTCTGGCGCTGCAGGACGCGCACCAGGTTGGCATCGGTCATCGGAGTCAGCGGATGGTTTTCCATGCCCGATTCATTCAACAGCACATCGGCCACGAACAGGTAGCCGCGATAGATGGTGCGGCCGTTTTCCGGGAAGGCCGGGCAGGCGATGGTGAAGTCCTCGCCCAGTTCCTTCATCAGCGCATCGGTCACCGGACCGATGTTGCCTTCGTCGGTGGAATCGAAGGTGGAGCAGTACTTGAAGAAGAACTGCGTGCAGCCCTGCTGCTGCAGCCAGCGCAGTGCGGCCAGCGATTGCTCGATGGCTTCGGCAGCGGGAATGGTGCGCGACTTCAGTGCGATCACCAGCGCGTCAGCCGCCACGGCCGGCATTTCGCTGGGCACGCCGATGGTCTGCACGGTGCGCATGCCGCCGCGCACCAGCATGTTGGCCAGGTCAGTCGCGCCGGTGAAATCGTCGGCGATACAACCGAGCAAGGGACGGGATGTGGACATGAAAACTCCTCGATTCAGATGCAGGGACGACGCTGGATTACTTGGCCTTGGCCGGCGGCAGGTCGATGCCGGGGAAGATCTTGATGACGGCCGAATCATCCTCGCCGCCATGACCGGCGGTGGAGGCCATCATGAACATCTGGTGCGCAGCGGCCGACAGCGGCAGCGGGAATTTGCTGCGGCGAGCGGTATCGAGCACCAGGCCCAGGTCCTTGACGAAGATGTCCACCGCCGACAGCGGGGTGTAGTCGCCGTTGAGGATGTGCGGCACGCGGTTTTCGAACATCCACGAATTGCCGGCGCTGTGGGTGATGACGTCATACAGTGCATCCGGATTGACGCCTTCGCGCAGGCCCAGGGCCATGGCTTCAGCGGAGGCGGCGATGTGCACGCCGGCCAGCAGCTGGTTGATGATCTTGACCTTGGAGCCGATGCCGTGGGTATCGCCCAGGCGATAGACCTTGCCGGCCATGCCGGCCAGCACGTCTTCGATCTTGGCATAGACGTCGGCAGGACCCGAGGTCATCATGGTCATCTCGCCGGAAGCGGCGCGCGCGGCACCACCGGAGACTGGTGCATCCAGCAGCAGCAGGCCCTTTTCTGCCAGGCGCTTGCCCAGTTCGACGGCGAAGTCCGGCGCCACGGTGGCGCTGGAGATGACGACGCTGCCCGGCTTCATGGCGGGAACGGCACCGTTCTCACCGAAGAGCACCATCTCGGTCTGGGCGGCATTGACCACCAGGGTGATGACCACGTCGACCTTGGCGGCCAGCTCGGCCGGGTTGGCACAGGCCACGCCACCGGCGGCGGCGAACTTGTCCAGGACTTCCTTGCGCACGTCGCAGGCATGCACATTGAAACCGGCACGCAACAGCGAGCTGGCCACGCCATAACCCATGGCTCCCAAACCGATCACACCTACATTCTTGGACATAATTGCCTCCGCATTGATGACGCCGCTGCCGCTCTTGACGGGCAGGACATTGCGCCGGGTTGATGATGCAACGCCGGCAAAGGCCGGCGTCAGAATTTCAAATTTCGTAAAACTTATAAACCGTTTAAATCGTTTAAAACATTCAAATCATTTGCTGCCGTTCAAGCCGGGACACTCTCTTCAGGACTGTCCCTGGCTCAAGCGCCGTGCCGCGTTGAACATGTGGGTCTGGGCGGCATTGCGGGCCGCCATTTCATCACCGGCGCGAATGGCCGCGACGATGGCCTCATGTTCTTCGCGCACCTGGCGCGAGAAATCCTCATACCGTGCTTCATTGCCACGCGTCACCGCCGTGGCCGCTTCCAGATACTGGGACAGGAACTCCAGCGTCTTGATGAAGTACGGATTGCGCGTGGCCTGCGCCAGTGCGCGATGGAAGGCCACATCGGCGGCCACGCCATCACCGCCGGCTGCCACATCGGCCCCGATCTGCACCAGTGCCGCGTCAATCGCCTGCAGGTCTTCTGCACTGCGGCGCTTGGCTGCCTGTGCGGCGACTTCGGCCTCGATGGCACGGCGCAGCTCGACGATCTGCAGCACCGCCTCGGGCGAACTGACCTCGGTGTAATCGATGCGCAGCGGCTTGATGCCGGCCTGCTCGGTCACGAATACGCCGCTACCCTGGCGCGGTTCGACCACGCCTTCATGTTTCAGGCGCGCGATGGCTTCGCGCACCACCGTGCGGCTCACACCGAACTGCTGCGCCAGCACCGCCTCGGTGGGCAGCTTGCTGCCCCGGGGGAAGGCACCGGCGTCGATGTTTTCCAGCAATTGCCTGGCTACAGTGTCGCTGAGCGCCTGTGCGGGGATCTTCTGAAACATGCTGTCTCGCGGTCGTTATCGTAAAGTTATCCGGTCATCATACAAATTTATTTTGAACGGGGCAATCCGATTTTTTCTCTTTACCGGGAGTAACACCCCCGTTTGGCAAACAATATGCGCAGTTGACGGAACTTGACGTGATATATGCAGCAGTTCGCTCCAGACATCAAGAATACGAATATCTCTGCCAAGGCTGCGCCAGCAGGCCGGGGGCTCTACAATCAGGGCTTTCCTGCCACGGATGTGCCGCATGCCCTACGATCTCTCGGACAAGCTCGTCATTGGAATCTCTTCCCGCGCCCTCTTCGATCTCGAAGTGGAGAACGCCATCTACGACCAGCAGGGTGTGGATGCTTATGCGCAGTACCAGCGTGATCACGAGAATGATCCGCTGCAGCCGGGCACTGCCTTCCCGCTGGTCAAGGCGCTGTTGCAGCTCAATGAACTGATTCCGGAACGCCGTCTGGTGGAAGTGGTGGTCATCTCGCGCAACACGCCCGACACCGGCCTGCGCGCCTTCAATGCCATTGCCGCCCACAAGCTCGACATCAGTCGTGCGGCCTTCACCGGCGGCGGACCGACTGCGCCTTATCTGCAGGCCTTCAAGATCGACCTGTTCCTCTCGCGCGATACCGGCGACGTGCAGGAAGCCATCGATGCCGGCGTGGCGGCGGCCCAGTTGTATGCCGCGCCGCTGGACTACAGTGCGCCGGACAAGCAGATCCGGATTGCCTTTGATGGCGATGCCGTGCTGTTCTCGGCGGAGTCCGAGCGCATCTTTGCGGAGAAGGGGTTGGAGGCCTTTGCGCGGCATGAACAGCGCCATCGCAAGAAGGCCATGAAGGAAGGGCCGTTCGCCAAATTGCTGCTGGCCTTGTCGGCGATCCAGAAACAGTTTCCGCCCAAGCAGTGCCCGGTGCGCATCGCCATCGTCACGGCACGCAACAGCCCGGCGCACCAGCGCGTCATCCATACCTTGCGGACCTGGAATGTGACGGTGGATGAAGCCTTCTTCCTGGGCGGGCTGAACAAGGCGGAAGTACTGCAGGCCTTCGGCGCGCACATGTTCTTTGATGACCAGGAGGGGCATGTGCAGAAGGCGGCCGTGGTGGTGCCGTCGGGGCGGGTGCCTTACAAGGGAGGCACGCTGGAAGGGGCACGTGCGGCGCGGGGGCGGGCGGCCAAGGGCTGAATACAAGAGCGGATATCCGGACGTCTCAACCAACAACAAGGGGAAAACATGGCAGCAGACCTGAACAGCAACATGGCCGCGCAATTGCGTGAAACCTACAACGAAATGAGCGCGGAGGACCTCTTGCACCTGCGCGCCCAAGGCACGCTGACCGAGACCGCCGAAGCGGTACTGCAAGAAGTCCTGCAGACGAAAGGAATGGATCCGGACGAGGCACGGACCATCGAGGAAGGCTTCCGGCACGAAGTCATGGTCAATGCCGCAGCAGCATTGCGGCTGCCATCGCTCGGCAGGCGGCTCACCGCGCACATCCTTGACATGTTTGTCACGATCGTCGGCCTGTTCGTGGTGACGATTGCCATGGAGAAGCTTTCCCCTGCTGGCAGGGAGACCAATTCAATGATCTGCGTATCGCTGGCCGTGCTCTACCTTCTTTTCAAAGACGGCATTGGCGGACGCAGCATCGGCAAGCTCATGATGGATATGAAGGTCGTCAGCTACAAGGATGACCGTGCGTGCGGCTTGCTGCAATCCGCAGTGAGGAATGTCAGCAGCTTTCTCGGCATCCTTGACAGCATCTTTGCACTAGGCAAGCAGCGCCGCCGTCTGGGCGATCTGCTGGCCGGCACGCAAGTGATCAACAGCCGCGTCAGTGTAACGCTCTGACGCCTTCGCTTACCTGGGCGGGCGGTCTGCGTTGAGTACGAAAGCTCGGGTCGTGAAATACAGCACCACCCCATTGAGCAAATGCCAGAACATGTGTGTCCCGATGCTCACGTACTGACAAGCCACCATGTCCAGCGACCGCAACACCAGCGACAGCGTAAATACACCGGTGGCCAGCAGCAGGATCCCTGGCTCCACCTTGCGCATGCGCCAGTGATACACGCCCAGCCCGCCAATGAACAGCCACGCCGATCCATACGACGCCACCGAACCATTGAGCCACTGATCCGGCAGCATGCCGACGCCATACGTGACGACAAAGAAGAACAGCACCCAGCCCATCGTCACCAGCCAGCTGCAGCGCGCCACCTGGCGCACATAGAAGGCCAGGAACAGCACCTGATAGACCGAAATCGGAATGACATCGGCGAACAAGGCCCAGCGTTGCGCAAAGGTGTGGAAAAGAAAACTGCCCACGCCGATCACGGCCACCATCAGCGTCAGGATCCGTGACATCACCACGCCACCGCGTTCCTGCGGCAACGGCAAGCGCCACAGGAAATACGCCGCAAGCAGGAAGGCGAGATTGGAAAGGGCATTGACGGGCTCAGCCCAGAAGGCGGTGCTGAGGCGTTCGCAATACAGGTCTACCGGGGAAAGAAGCGATGCGGTCATGGTGTGTGTCGCGCTGGTCGTCGCAGATCAAGGGGGAATCGTAACCGGCGATCAAGAAGCCACCTGTTCACGATGCAGCCGCCATGATCCGCGAAGCCGCAGAATTTTTCCAGTCGCGCTTTACTGTCCTTGCGTGTCCGCCCCGATCACCCTGCCCGGCCGCCCCGCCAGCCAGCCCAGTACGCCCATCAGTACTGCACCGCCGGCACACAGCGCCAGCACCAGCGTCCATCCCCCGCTGGCATCATGCAGTCGCCCCATGAGGATGGGCCCGGCGGCCGCCAGCAGATAGCCCACGCTTTGCGCCATGGCCGACAGTGCAGCAGCCTGTGGTGGTGTCGATACGCGCGTACCGACAAAGGCCAGCCCCAGGATCAGCACCGCGCCCGTCCCGAATCCAAACAGCGGCACCCAGACGATGGATGCCTGTGGCCACGCAATGAGGCCGATGAGGCTCAGGACAGTCGCAGCAGACATGCTCACCGCCACCGGGCGATGATCGCGCATGCGCGGACCCAGCGGCACCAGCAGCAAGCCCGGCAAGGCCGAGGCCAGCTGCATCAGGCCATGCAGGTTGCCCGCCTCCACCGCACTGTGCCCATTGGCCGCGAGGATGGAAGGCAACCATGCCGTCACCACGTAATACACCAGCGAATTGGTCCCGAGAAAAAAGGTCACCTGCCACGCCAGTGGCTGCCGCCACATCGAGGCCGCGCGCGCAGGCGCCGTGGCCGGGCGCGTATCACGCCGCAATTGCGGCAGCCAGACCAGTACCGTCACCACCGGCAATGCAATGAACGAAGCCAGCGCCCACGCCCAGCCCAGGCCCGCCGCCAGCGGCACCGCACAGACCGAGCCCAGCGCCGACGCACCACCCATGGTGAGCGCATAGATGGCCGTCATGCGCGTGAGGTCATCGGGAAAATCGCGCTTGAGCAAGCTGGGCAAGAGCACGTTGCCGCCGGCAATCCCGCAGCCGATCACGCAGGTCCCGGCCAGCAAGGCCGCCACCGATCCCGAAGAGCGCAGCACGATACCGCCCGCAATCAACAGCAAGGCCAGCAGGAGCGTGCGCTCCAATCCGAGGCTGCGCGCCACGCGGGCCGCCAGCGGCGAGACCAGCGCAAAGCACAGCAGTGGCAAGGTCAGCATCAGCCCGGCGGCACCGGCCGAGAGGGCGAAGGTCTGTTGCAGCAGCCCCATCACCGGCCCCACGGCCGTGACCGGTGCGCGCAGATTGGCGGCGATCAGCAGGATGCCTGCAATGAGCCAGACACTGCGATGAACAGGGCGAACGTGAGAAGGATGCGTGGCGTGCATGGCGGGCGTGATGGCAAGGATTGATCGAAAGCAGCAAGCGCCCAGCTTAGCCAATCGCAGCCTGTACGAATTTGGCTACAATGCCAGCCTATTGCTAAAAACGGTCAACCCTGCTCCCTATGGCCACTCTCTACGCCAGCCTGGTCGAACACGATCCGGACCGCCTCGACGCCGCGGTCACGGCCCTGCGCGTGCATACCAGCCAGAGCGAGCGAGAAACCCCCTTCCACAGCCATCGCAAGGGCCAGCTGGTGGTGGCCCTGCGCGGCGCGGTCACCTGCGAGACGGCCCAGGGCATGTGGATCGTGCCGCCGCAGTCGGCGGTGTGGATTCCGCCTGGCGTGCCGCACAGCAACCGCGTCACGCTGGACGGCCAGCTGTGCTTCCTCTTCATCGCGCCACATGCAGCCAGCATGCCGGACCAGTGCTGCACGCTGGCACTGTCGCCCTTGCTGGTGCAGATGATCTGCCACCTCGCCGAGCAGCGCCAGGATTACGCCCCGCACGAGCGCACCGCGCGCCTGGCCTCGGTCCTGGTGGAGGAACTGGAACACAGCCAGCGCCACGCCCTGCCCTTGCACCTGCCGATGCCCCAGCATTCGCGCCTGCGTGCCATTGCGCGCCACCTGGCCGAACAACCGGCCGACCGCAGTACGGTGGCCGAATGGGGCCAGCGTCATGCGATGAGCGAGCGCAGTTTTGCGCGCTTCGTGCAGGCCGAAACCGGCATGAGCTTCGGCCGCTGGCGGCGGCAGATCCACCTGATGCTGGCCCTGCAATGGCTGGCCTCGGGCAGCTCGGTGCAACGCGTCTCGCAAGACCTGGGCTATGAATCGGTGAGTGCCTTCATCACCATGTTCCGCAATACCCTGGGCAAGCCGCCCGCGCGCTACATGGCGCAGCGCCAGGCACCGCTTGCCCGCCCCGCTTCTTCCCCACCGGCCAGCCCGGCGGCCCCCTACTTCCAACCGACACGGAACGCCTCATGGAAACCGAACTGAAACTGCTGCTCGCTCCCGAGCACACCAAGGCCTTCATCCGTCATCCGCTCATCAAGCGCTACGCCCAGGCCGCGCCGCGCATCAAGGACCAGACCGGCACCTACTTCGATACGCCCGAGCTGCTGCTGCGCCAGAACGAAGCCGGACTGCGGGTGCGTCGGACCGGAAATGAATATATCCAGACCCTCAAGGCAGGCGGCGGCGTCAGTGGCGGCCTGCACCAGCGCAATGAATGGGAGTCGCTGGTGGAAGGTGAACAACCTGACCTGCCGGTGCTGCGCGAGCTGGCGGCCTCCGACGAAGCCTGGGCCAGGAAGGTGTTCTCCGACAAGACCGCTGCGCAGTTGACGCCCATCTTCAGCACCCGCATCCAGCGCATGGTGTGGGACCTGGTACTGCCAGATGGCAGCGAGGTCGAATGCGTGCTCGACCAGGGCACGGTAGAACATGGAGAGCTCAAAGCGGAGGTCTGCGAAATCGAACTGGAACTCAAACAGGGCGAGGCCAGCGCCCTCTTCGATTTCGCACTGCAACTGCTGCAGACCCTGCCGCTGCGCATCGGCATCCAGAGCAAGGCGCAGCGCGGCTATGGATTGTTCCACCAGGCGCGCCGTGCGCAGCAGGCCATTGCCGCCACCTCGTCGGCCAGCCGTGCCAAGCCGCTGCAGCTGACCCGCAAGATGCCGGTGGAGCGGGCCTTCCTGGCGGTGGTCAACAATTGCGTGGAGCAGATCCAGGCCAATGACATCGCCGACCAGGACAGTGACGACATCGAACGCCTGCACCAGATGCGCGTGGGCCTGCGCCGCCTGCGCTCGGCCTTCACGCTGTTCGAGCCCGTCATTGCCCTGCCCGCTGCCCTGGCCGCTGAATTCGACTGGGTCTCGCAAGCCATCGGCCATGCACGTGACTGGGATGTACTGGCCACGCAAACGCTGACCACGCTGCCACCGCACGCCATCGGTGCCATCGATCTGGAACGGGTGCGCCATGCCGCGCTGGTGGAAGCCGGCAAGGAACATGCACTGGCGGTACAGGCCGTGGCCTCGCCGCGCTATACCGCGCTGGTCCTGCAGTTCAGCCGCTGGCTGCTGACCTCTGGCTGGCGCGATGGCCTCGGCGAGGCGGGACAGGAAGCCCTCTCGCAAGCGCTTTTCCGCTATGCACGGCAGATGCTGCGGCGGGATGAGAAACGCCTCAACAAGCGCGGTGCGCATCTCGAAGAAAACGACCGCGCTCGCCACCGTACCCGCATCGCTGCCAAGAAGATGCGCTACGACATCGAGTTCTTCCAGGCGCTGTATGGCGAGAAGAGCAGCCGCCCCTACCTGAAAGCCTTGTCACGCCTGCAGGAGCAACTGGGCGTGCAGAACGACCTGGTGGTGGCCGATGCCCTGCTGCAGCAACTGCAGCAGAAGCAGGTACGCCTGGCCCCGAGCATCGCCTACGCGCGCGGCTTCCTGGCCGGCCAGGTCAACGATGGCCACGAGCGCATGCATCGCCTGTGGAAAAAATGGAAGGCGCAGGAGTTGCCTCAGTGAGTACCGCAATGAGTGCTGCAATGAGCGCCGCGCTCATTGCAGCATGAAGGTCTCGTACTCCAGCAGTTCCAGCTTGCGGGTGAGCAGCACGAAACCGGCCAGCACCACCACGAACACCGCCAGCGCAAATCCGAAACCGTAGAAGGTCGGACCCAGGTGCAGCGAGAGCGCGGTGAGCGCGAAGTTGAGCACCACCAGTCCCCCGCACAGGCCCAGCACGATGCGGCGCTTGTCGAGATAGAAGAAGACGTTGAGGATGCCCAGCAGCACCACCTGCAGGCTGGCCGCGATGACGTCGATGTAGAGCAGCGGCAGGTAGAGCGTGGAAATGCCCAGCCACTTCAGGATGGACTCACCCGTCACCATCAGCAGCAAAGTGGTGATGGCCTGGATCTTGATGATTTCCAGCAGGCCCAGGCGCACCGTTTCCACCATGCCGTTGCGGTGTTTCTCGATGGTTTCCAGCGAGGCCCCGGTGCGCACGGCCTCGTAGAAGGCATCGTAGTCCTCGACGAAATCGGTCTCCATGCGCAGCAGGAAAATGGCCATGCCCGGAATGATCGAAAGGTAAGCCAGGAACACCGGCAGGTCATAGATCACCGAGGCGCGCAGCGGACCGATGATGGCCTGGCTGGTCTCGGGCGTGTACCAGAACATGGCCTTGTCGATCCAGATCGCGGTGTTGTAGAGCAGGCCGATGGCCATGAGCGAGGGATAGAGTTTCTTGCGCTCATAAAACTCGAAGGAGATGAAGCGGTCCGACGGAAAATTGCGCAGGATCAGCGCCATCATCGCCATCAGCAGCACCGCCTGGCCGATCACGAATCCGCCCATCAAACCCTCCAGCCCCAGCGGACGCAACAGCAGCGCCGCCACCACCGTGATGGCATAGCCGAGCGCATAGATCCAGAAGATGGCCTTGTACTGCTTCATCCCCGACAGGAAGATGGTGGCGATCCAGATGTTGCACATGATGATGAAGGCCGCCAGCAACAGCAGCCGGTACAGCGCACTCTGCTGCGGGAACAGGAAGGCCACCGCCAGCAGGCCCAGCACGCCCCCCACCACCGTCACCGCCATCGACACCGAATGGAAATTGGGCAGAATGGCGTGATTGTCCTTCTCGAACAGACGGTCCGCTGCGAAGCGCGTCAAGGCCAGCTGGAAAATGCCGGTGAAGATCAGCGACAGCGAAATCACGTAGGTGATGCTGACCTGGAATTGCACGATGGCCAGCTTGGGCATGTTCACCGTATAGCTCACCAAACCGATGACCAGGATGCCGACGATGGACATGATCCACGGCCCCGAACTGATCAGGGCCGCATAGGAATACGCCTGCATCAGCGAGAGCAGGCTGTCGCGCTTCAATATCTTGCGCAGTTCAAAACCGATACCGGCCATGGCGGTCCTCGTCAGTGCCGCACCGGGCAGCGCAACGGCTGTCCGGATGCGGCGTCGCTGTCCGGCCCACCCTGCGCCAGCGAACGCTGGTACAGCTCACGGTAGGCACCGAACATCATGTCCTGGGTGTAATAACGCTCCACGCGCGCAATGCCTGCGGCCTGGGCCGCGTGCCAGCGCTGCGGATCGGTCAGCAGTTTCAATGCCGCGTCGGCCAGCGCCTGGGGCTGGGCGATGCCGACCACATCCCCCGCTGCGCCCAGCGCCTGGTCTTCTTCCGACAGTCCATACAGCAGCTGGCGGCACGATCCCACATCGGTGGCAACGGCCGGCACACCGGCCGCAAAACCTTCCAGCAGCACCAGTGGCAAGGCCTCGCTGATGCTGGAGAGCACCACCAGTCCGATCTTGGGCATGAGCTCGTCGATCTTCTGGAAACCGAGGAACTTGACCTTGTCGGTCAGGCCCAGGCCATCGGCAATCGCATGGCACTCACCGGCATAGGCCGGGTCTTCATCTTCCGGTCCGGCGATCCAGGCTTCGGCCTCCGGATACTGGTTGACCACGGTACGCATGGCACGGATGAAGGTCTTCACATCCTTGATCGGCACCACCCGGCCCAGCAGGCAAAGCACCGGCGGAATCTTCTCACTGCGCAATGCGCGCAGCTTGGACAGGCGCGGCAGGTCAATGCCGTTGGGGATATTGCGCGTGCGCTCGGCCGGTGCGCCGTCATGGATCTGGCGCAGACGGTTGGTCTCGTAGAGCGCGACGATGTCGTTGGACGCCTGGTAGCACAGCCGGCCCAGCGCCTCGAAGAAGCGGATCCACATCTCGCGGAAGTAGGGAATCTGCGAGGCATCCTTTTCGAAGACGTTGCGGTTGTCGCGAATCCACTCGCTCTGGAACAGGTCGATCTTGCGTTCCTTGGTGTAGATGCCGTGTTCGGAAAGGATCAGCGGACGGCCGGTCTGCATCTTCATCAGCGCCCCGAGGAAGCCCGCGTAACCGGTGGAGATGGTGTGATAGCAGCGCGCCGGGATCAGCTGGCGCGCCACGCGGGCCAGGGTCCATACCGGCTGGTGCATGATGCGCACGGTCCAGAAGTAATCGACGAAGGAAGGATCGGTGCAGAAGATGCGGTATTGCGAAGCGAGGTAATCCCAGGAACGCTTGCTGAAGAGGAAGGTGTCCTGGTCCATCTTGCCCCCATCTTCCATCATCGGAATCAGCTCACCCAGTTGCGCCACCAGCGCCGAATGCGAGGTGGCATCGGTGCGGTCGTAGGCGCGGAACATGGCATGCAGTTCGTCGATGCGCTCGAAGGCGGCTGCATCGCCGCGCGAACGCACCACCTGCGTCGCCGAGAGATGTTCGTGGATGAAGTGCGTTTCCAGATGGACCACGTTGTCCGGCAGTGCGTACTTGGGGGTGCCGTAATCCTCGGGCCGACTGCCGATGAAGCACAGGCCGAAACGGATCTCGGGAAAACCCCGGATGATCTGGTTGACCCAACTTGACACGCCACCGCTCACATACGGGAAGGTCCCTTCCAGCAGCAGCATGACGTCGCAGTCCTTGGCGCGGCGCTGGTAGGACGCATCGCCGGCGACCGGTTTGACGACAGGCGCATTCATCGGCGGCCTCCGCCAGGACGGCCCGCAGGCGCGGGACTGAAGGTGTCAGGCCGGTTGGCAATGGTGCGCCGGCCATGGCGCCAGTAACGGTGCAGCTGCGGCTGCGAGGACACGCTGGGATCGTATTGCATTTCGATGAAGAGCTTGCGAACTTGTTCGTAGTCGTGTTCGAGGAAGCTGAGTTCGGCCAGGTAAGGCAGGAGACGCACGCGCGAAAAACCATATTCATGGGCGCGCTGCATGGCCTCGGCGGCGTCGGCCACGTTGCGGTTGGCCAGCTCCATGCGCGCCAGCATGAACCACAGGCCCGGTTGGGCGGCATCGATCTGCAGCGCCGCCCGGGCGTGCTCGCGCATCTGGGTGTAGGAGTAGTTCAGCAGGTCGCCCTGCACCAGGTTCTGGTAGATCAGTTCCTGATAGAGCTCGGCCACCTGCTGATGCAGGATGCTCAGGGTCTCGGGGTCGGAGACGGTCTTGAGGTGGTTGCGCATGTCGACGATGCGCTGGGTGATCTTCTTTTCCTTGCCATCCAGGATGCCATAGGCCAGCAGCCGCACGTCGTCCGCCGGATCGCCCAGCAGGCTGCGCAGCGAAGCGCCGCTGGCGCGCGTGGGCGTGCTCTGGATCGCCACCAGTGCATTGAGCCGCTTGTCCACGGGCGTGGCGACGTTGCCCAGCTGCGCCCGCACGCGGTTGCCGGAAAAACCGCTGCCCTCGCGCCTGCGCGCAGTGACGAAGGCCGGGGCCTGGGTGGTGTCGAAATGGTCTTCCGGCTTGTCCTTGGGCCAGAGCACGGCCACCAGCAGCGCCACCACGGCACACAGCACGCCGCCGATGGGAATGAAGAAATTGAAGAAGAACAAATACAGCAGCAAGGCCGTGCGCGGACGCCGGTACTGCGGCGGTGCCACCTGCGCGATGGCCAGCGCGAACAGCGCCGAGGAGGCCAGGTGCAGCAGCAGATAACCGGAGAGTACGCCCAGCCCGTTGCCGCCCTGCAGCAGCAGGGCCACGGAGGCGGTCTCGAAACTCAGACCGGCAGCGGAGAGTTTAAGCAGCACAGCGTTCCACCAGGTTGATCAAGAGGCGCATCGGCTCATCGCTGCCCAGCGCAGCGGTGTGCGCAGCGGCGAAGTTGGCCAGGGACTTGTTGTCGAACTGCGCGTGCGAAGCGGTTTCGATGCGCATCAGGTAGCCATCCACCGCTGCCGGTCCGGCCAGCGGCAGCAAGGTCATCAACACGTTGCGGCCACCGGCCTTGTAGGTCCAGACCACATCGGCGGCGCGCTTCAAACGGCGTACCTGATCGTACATGTCGCGCGAGAGTTCGTCGTCACCGAACACCAGCGCCACCAGCGAGGAATCGATGTCGGTGCTGCGCTTGAGACGATGCAGGCGCACCAAGTCCACCGCCAGTTCCGGCGGGCAGGTCGGCAGCTGCTGCAGGATGGCGCGGGCGCTGTCGCCCATCTCGATGCCGTCGGCGTAGTAGTCGATGAGCACCGACATCAGTTGCAGCGTGTCTTCGTTGAGGGCCAGGAAGGGCAACTGTTCCACCACCAGCAAGCCGAACTGGCGGCCCTCGTAGTTGCGCAAGGGCGCACAGACCAGATAGCGGCTCTGGTTGCGCAGGGTCTGGTTCAGGCTCTCGGTCTGGATATGGCCCAGCTTCTGCTGCGTCAGGCAATAGCGCACCAGCGGGTCGTCGGCCGCCAGCGGCGTGACCTTGCCCACGCTGGCCACGGCGTCAGGCAGGACGTGTCCATGAACATCGCAAGCGAAGACTGAGGCCGACTCCACCTGGCAGCTCTGCACCAGGATCTGCAGGAAGGCATCCGGTGCCGGCATGCGTCCCGGGTCCAGCAGGTATTGCGTGAGCGTGAGGGCGCGCATGCGGTCCAGCGATTCACGCAGGGTCAGCGGCTTGGACAGCAGGTCCTGTTCCAGCCGCTCATGCGACAGGCGCAGCAGGAAGTGATTCTTGGTGAGCATGGTCAGGCGCTCTTCCAGATAGGCATTCACCCCGCGCAGGCGGCGGCTGCGCGCATTCCACACTTCGGCGAACTGGCCGCACAGCAGCGTCAGCACCAGCCCGCCCAGGAAATAGGCTTGCGGAAAGGCCTGCGCCGCCGACACCACGGCCTGCGCCTCATCCTCATGATGGCCATGCATGAGCAGATACCAGCCCCCCAGCATGGTGGCCACCGCCACCACGCCCAGCGTGCTGCCGTAGCGCATGGCAAGGATGGCCGGCATCAGCCACAGCCAGGGGAATTGCGCCTCCAGCCCGAACGGATCCTCCGGCGCCAGCCACCAGGCCACACCCAGCGCGGCGGCCACCAGCGCAATGGTCTCGACGATGCGCAGGGCCGCCTTGCGCGGTGATCCGCTGTCGGTATCGAAGCGCGTAAACAGGCGTGACCAGAACTTCTGGCGCTTCTGCGCCGCCGTCGGTGCCGGACGCGGACTGGCCGCCCACGGCTGGCCGCCGCCGGGACGTCCGGAGACCGGTGGTGCAGTGGGCCGTTGGCTGTCGTTCACGTTCTCTCCCATCAGGGGCGCTGCATCTCGAGTGTGGCGGACTCGGCCTGCGCAGCAGCATCCGCGGCATTGGCCGCATTGACGGCCGCCGAGGTCCGCGCCAGCGCGCGCAAGGGCGACAGCAGGCTGCGCATGAGTTTCTGCGCCACGGCCGACAAGGCTTCGCGGCTCCAGCCACTCTTCGCGCCGGCCGCTGCCCAGACCACCTTGCCACTGGAGACCTCGATCAGCTGCAGCGTCAGGCCCACCGCCGGCTCGCCATCGATGCCGACCTTGTAGCGCCATTCATCGACGCTGCCGGAGAGTGCATGGGTGATGTTCTCGCTGCGTGCCCAGTCTAGGGCGGCATCGAGCTGCTTGCGGTCCATCGGTTCGAACAGGGTTTCATTGTTGAGCGACGCCGGATAGCGGCGCAGCTCGGCCAGGCCATTGGCGCGCAGGATGCTTTCCGAGATCGACTCGGCACGCAGTCCGGCCTGCGGGGTCTCGGTGTGATTGGCAAAGGGCAGCAAGCCCCAGCGCGCATCGGCCGGCACCACCGGCGCGCGGCCGATGTCGGTGGTGGAGCAGGCGGCCAGGCCCAGGGCCAGTACGGCAGCGCTGCCGAGTTTCAACAGCGTGTAGCGGATCTTGTTTGTCATGGTGGTCACCTTGGAGCAATACGCGGCCTTTCGCGGCCATAGATTAATGAGGACTGATTCATCGATTTCATTGATCAATCATTTTTCGACACGATACGGACAGCGAGGCCTTCATCTTCGGTTTCGGTTTCCATTTCAGTAGAACCATTTGTAGAGCACATTCAATTCAAACCCGCGCTGCGGCGTGTTGGGCGTGGCGCTGGTGCTCTGTGCCGCCACCGACAGCACGTCCTGCCCCAGCACGCTGCCGGCCACCCCGGCGCGCAGGTTGCGGCCCCAGCCGATGTCGGAAGTGCGGGTCAGGCCGAACTCCGCATAAGGACGCCAGGCGCGCGTGTAGGCATTTTCGATGACGGTGCCGGCCCCCAGTGCCACACCCCACGAGCGCGCATCCAGCGGCATGTAGCGGAAGCCGGTCGGATCGTTGCCGGCCGGGACCAGGCGCGCGATCTGGCTATCGCTGGCACCACGATCACTGAACCTGGCATCGTTGACGAAGCCGCGCAGGGTCAGGTTGGGATACTCCACGCGCAAGTGCGTCCCGATTTCGGCATTGAGGGTGCGGCCATTGCCGAGCGCCGTGCCGGATTGCGTCTGGTAGCGCTGCAGGCCGCCGCCCAGGCGCAGGTATTCGGTACGGCTCAATTGCAGATTCAGGTTCAGTTCGCCGCCGCTGCGCCGTCCGCCCACGCGGATCAAGGCCGAATCGATGGCCGCCAGGTTCAGCCCGCCATTGCCGGAGAGCGTGAGCTTGGGCGTGAGCTGCTGCGAGAATTCCAGGCGCAGGCCATTGAAGGAAGTCATCGCATCGCGGTGCTGCAGGCTGGCGCTGACGAAGCCATCCTCGATGCGACGGCGCAGGGTGAATTCGAAGAGCCGGTCCACCGCCGGCACATCGCCCAGCAGAGTCGTGTCGTCCACGGTCTGGTGCCGTTCGGTATAGCCGAAGGAGAAGCGCGTGCCCGGCGTGAGCGCCACGCCGGTGTTGACCGTGAACAGCTTGGTGGCCAGCGGGAATTCGCGCGTGGCGGTGTAGCCCGCCGAGAAGCGCGGCGGCTCATCGGTCACCAGCCCGGTCAGCCGTCCGTGCAGTTCATCGTCAGCGGGCAGGCGTTCGAGCTGGTCGAAGGCCAGCGTCTGTGCCAGGCCGACGCGTCCGGCCACGCGTGCCGCTTCGACGCGGTCATACATGGGCAGCCAGTCGGCCAGGTTGTCCAGCATGGCATTCAAGCGCTGGCGATCATCGTTGCCCAGCGCCATGGCCAGCTCGCCCCACAGCGGCTTGTCGAGCTGTTTGGCAAAGCGCGTGGCCAGCCAGGTGCGGGCCAGGTCGGACTGGTTCTGGTTCATCGCATAGGCCAGCGCCAGTTCGCGTGCACCGGAAGACAAGCGCGCATCATCGCCCGGGCGCTGGCCGGTGTCGGTGGTGGGCGCAAACAGTGCTGCCGGCCCCTCGGCCAGTTGCGCTGATCGCACCTCATCCTGGCTGCGCTGGACGGCATCGCTGCGCGCGGCTTGCTGCATGTCCTTGAGCAGGGCCGGGCCGTTGGCGGGGTTGGACTGGCCGTCCGGCCGCGGTGGCAGCGTCACATCGCTGCGCAACAGTGCGCGCATGACGCGGGCGCTGTCATCGGCACTCATGAACAGCGGTGCCAGCGCCGCCAGACGATCGCGCCATTCATGCAATTGCCCGGGCGGGACATTGCGCAGCCGTTGCGGATTGCGCACTTCCAGCCAGGCATGGCGGCGGATGCGCCAGGCCAGGTCGGGCTGGCCGGTGGCATCCAGCGCCTCGGCATAACTCATCAGCCACAGGTAATCGTCGTGCGGGAAGCCGGATTTGCGGAACCAGTGCAGCGCCTGGTTCTGCCGATTCAGCGACATGTTGGCGGCGGCGTACGGTCCCCACAGTTGCGGCGTGGTCTCGGCATCATGGGCCCACATCGTCATGGCGCGATTGAGCAGTGCGGCATCGCGCGTGGCGATCAGTACCCAGAGGGTCTCGGCCCGCACATCGGCCGCGCGCGGTGCCAGCGACAGCGCCAGGCGCATGTCGGCACGCGCGCCCTCGAGATCACGCTGCAATTGCTTGACCGAGGAACGCACGCTGAGGAAAGGAACGTATTTTTCCAATGCCGCATTCTGCTGCGGAGTCAGGCTGGCGAGGAAGCTGCGCGCGCCCTCCAGGTCATTGAGACGCAAGCGATAGGTCAGCGCCTGCACCGCGAAATTGGGCACGCCGGTGCGGTGGAAACCGAACTCGGCCAGCTCGGCGGCGGCGCGTGGTTCGCGGTCCTGGATCACCACCATCATGTTGCTCATGTCGCCTTCGGCGGCCTGGTCTGCGGCCAGCAGGCGGTCATAGCCGATGCGCGCCTCTTCATTCAGACCCATGTAGCGCGCCACTTCCGCATAGGTGCGCCAGAAGTCGGCATTGCCGTCCGGTGCCACCCTGGCGGCAGCGCGCAGCACTTCCAGCGCATCGTCCAGGCGGCCGCGCAGATACAGGGGATTGGCGGTCATCAGGGCGTTCGCAGCAGAAGGGCCGAACTCCTCGCGCTGGCGGCGCAAGGTCGCCAGCGCAGCATCATCGCGGCCCATGCGCAGATACAGCTTGGCCAGCGCTTCCATGGTGCCGTTGCGCTCGGTGGCGGCGTCGGGAGTGCGGGCCGGCTTGCCGCGCAGACGCTCTTCCAGCAAGGCGGCGGCGCGTTCGGGCTGGCCGATGTTTTCGTATTGCGCCACCAGCAGGTTGACCCACTGCGCATTGCCGGGCTCGACCTGCATCTTGTGCTGCAGGGCCTCGACCAGCATGTCTTGTTCAAAGGTCCCGGCGGCGGCACGCAGGACGTTGTCCCATGCCGCCTCGTCACCCGACAGGCGCGCATAGGCCAGCCATTGCGGCGTGGCCTGTTCCGGCACGCCGCTCCATTCGGAGACCTCGGCCAGGCGCTTGCGCCAGGCCGCGTCATCGGGGCGCTGGCGCACCGCCGATTGCGCCAGCAGGCGCGCATCGACCAGGTTGCGATTGGCCAGGAAGACGTTGTAGGCCAGCGTGTAGATCTCCTCATCGAAGGGCAGCCTGGCCAGCGCGCGGCTGGAAGCCACATCGGCCGCCGAGGGCTGGTTCTCCCCGGCCACACGCAGCAGGCGGCCCTGCTGCATCGCGCGCTGCAGTTCATTGTGCAGGCGCCGAGGGTGGTGCAGCAGCGATTGCATCTGCTGCAGCGACTGCCGGAAGTCCTGCATGGACACGGCCACCACGCCCCCCTGCCCGGCCCGCACAGCCGCCAGCGGCGACGGCGCACGCGCCATCGACAATTGCAGCAACTGCTTCACGTAACGTTCGGCGGCATCCGGGCGATTGGCCGCCTGGGCCAGCCGCGTCAGGTACAGCAGCACGGTCTTGTCATTGGCCAGCGGACCGAGGTTGGCCTCGGCGGCGGCCAGCGCTTCCTGGTAGAAGCCGCCGGCCTGCAGGGTCCGCATCGCATCGAGGAAATTCTCGCGGCGCGCCGCCAGCGATCCGGCATGTTGCATGGCCAGCAGGTAGAAGGCCGCGCTGCTGTGATAATCGCCCACGCCCAGACTCTGCTGGCCCAGGCGCACCGCTTCGGTGTAGGACATGTCGGCCGTGCTGCGATCGGCCAGCAGGCGCGCGAAGGCAGCGCGTGCGGACTCGCCGTCACCGAGTGCCAGCGCATCCTGCGACAGCGTCAGCCATTGCTGCGCAGTGAGCGGATAGGTCATCAGCACATTGAGCTGTTCGCGCAACTGCGCCAGCAAGAACGTGCGCTCGGGCGCATCCTTGGGCAGAGCGAAGACTTCCTGCTGGCGGATGCGATATTCCAGCCAGGCCGCCGACAGGCGCGCCGCGGCGCTGCTGTCCAGCTGCAGCAAGGCCAGTTGCGCGCGCGCCTCCCCGAACTGGCCGAGGTCGATCATCTGCTTGACCAGCTCGGCACGCAGCGCCGCATTGCCGGGCTGGGCCTTGAGGAAGACCTTGATGTACTCGACCGTCAGCTGGTCGGATTTGCCGCTGGCATTGGCCACTTCCAGCCGCTGCTGCAGCGAGACCTTGGGATAGACCAAGGCGAGCACCGTCCCGACTGCCAGCGCGAAGCCGGCGATCGTCCAGGGCGAGAACAGCCTGGCCCGTTCATAAGGTGCATTGAACGAGTACCAGGTGCCGTGTTGTCGCGAGCGGGGCGGTTGCGGAGCCGATGTCATATTGATGAACTGCAGTCTTGCCGGTGAAATTGCGGTACCACGTCTGGCCGGTGATGCTGACCGACTTGCCCTTGGCCAGCGCCACGCCATTGGCGGTGGCAGTACAGGCGCGCGCGCCGCTGACGCTGAAGGTCGTCACGCCATTGGCGGTGAGCGAAAAACGCAGCTCGGCCTTGTTGCCGTTGATGCTGCGCTGGAAATCACCGACCTGGCCGGCCGCTTCCAGCAGCATGGGCAAGGCCGGCGACGCATCGGATGGCTCGTCGGCGCTGCGCTGGCGGATGCGCACTTCGCCGGCCGACGTGATCAGGTAACGGCCACTCGGGCCCGGCGCGATCCCGGCGATGCCGGGCTGTGACAAATCCACGTCAGGCGCATCGGCCGGAATGCGCAGCGTGCGCAGATACTCACCGGTGCGATACACCAGCGTGCCATCGGCAGTGCGGGCGATGCTGGTATTTTCGAAATCGATGACCTTGCGGATGTACTGCGAGACGTACAGCCGCGTGAACGGCTGCGCCTCCGCCCAGCGGTGGATCTTGTGCAGGGCCGCCACCGAGGCGGGCTTGGTGCCGGCGTAGAAGTGGTAGTAGATGTCCACCGCCTTGAAGCGGACCGGCTCGCCGGTCAGTTCATAACTTTCTATGGCGCGCTCGAAACCGTAGAAGGGACCGGTCCAGTTGCCGGTGTAGACATTCTCGTCCTGGTTGGGCGCGAAGACCTGGTACCAGCCCTGCTTGCGCACCCCCTGCGCGGCGATGTCGGTCCAGGTGTTGCGGCTCCTGGTGATCATGGTGTCGCCGCCGTTCATGTTGAGGAAACCGTCCAGATAAGTCTGGGCGATGGCCTCGGGCGGCGGCACGCAGTTGCCGGTCCAGAGGAAGACTTCGGCCTTCTTTCCCGGGGGCAGCAGGGTCTTGTTGATGTAGTCCATCGACCCCTTGATCTCGCGCTGCAAGTTGAATTTGTAGTTGGGGATGTCCAGCGTGCGCGAGGCATCGCCATCCATCTGGTTGATGTCCGCGGTGCGGGTGTCATACATCGCATCGGCCCAGTTGAAGGGATGCGAGAAGGAATGGCTGGCCGGCTCGACATAAGGCAACGTGAACATCTTGCGCGCCAGCGCCGTGGTCTGCGCCGAGAGCTGCGGATAGACGCCCTGCGGGCTCAGCTCGCCCTCCACCACCGAGACCGTCACGGGGAAGCGGTATCGGTCCCAGATCTCCCGCTGCAGCACTTCGACCGCAAAGGGCGAGCCCGGATATTCGGCCTTGGAGGGAAACCCATCGCCATCGAGGTGGCTGGTCTGGATGCGGCGGCCGCCCTCGGTGGTCACATCCGGCACCGGGATATCGGGCAGGCGCAGCGCACGTTTGAGGAACAGCATGGGCTGCAGCACCCAGCGCGGCGGGTCCATCACCTGCAGCGTGGTGGTAGCGAACGGGGCCAGGGCGAAACCACCCCAGGGCATGATGGCGGCGGCATCGTAGATGTTGTTGCGGCCATCCTTCATGCGCAGCAGCGACTTGGCGGCAGGATCGGTCAGGCGCACCAGCTCCAGCTGCGTGCGGTCCACGCGCGGCTTGGTCTCGAAACCCATCAGTTCGGGATCGGCTTGCGTGACCTCCAGCTGTTCCGGCGCAGGGGCGGAAAAACTGGTCAGCCCCAGCATGCCGGCACTGAGCCTGGTCATCTGGAAACCGAAGGCATTGAAGATGGCCACCGGCACACCTTCCTTGATGCGCTGCCCGATCCACGGACCCAGGCGCTGGTGATCGGTACCGCTGCGGAACCAGGTCACCACGCCCGCATAGCGTCCGGCCAGAGGCTCGGTGGGCAGGCCCTCGCGGCCGACTTCACGGAATTCATAGCGCAAGCCGAGGTGATTCAGCTGGATGCCGAGGAAGCGTTGTGCCTCGGTGGTATGCAGGTCATCGCCCTTGGCCACATCCAGCAGCACCAGCACATTGCGCGGCACCAGTTCGACACTGGACACGCCCATGGACATCAGCGTGCCATCGGCCACCCAGGGCAGGAAGCCGTCGGCGCTGATCTTTTTGGCGGTCTCGCGCGCCAGGGCGCGGGCACCGGGCTGGAACGGGTCGACGTAATCGATGGCGATGGCCGGCAGGCGATAGCGGTCGCGGATGGTGCGCAGCTGGCCGGAGAGCCAGGCGCGGTCATTGTCGGTGACGGCACCATAGCTGCGGCGGCCGGCGTCGTAGCCGCGATAGAGCGATTCGGCAGCCACCGCATACGTCAGCGGTGCCACATCGGGGAACAGTTCGAAGCCGCGATTGAGAATCAGCTTCGCCTCCGGATAGCGGCGCTTGAATTCGCGCAACGTGGCGATCATGGCCTGCGTCTGGGCGGCGCGTTCGGCATCGGTCTTGGCGAACAGCTGGTAGGAATCCAGCGTGTCGAGGAAGAAACCGCGCCAGCCCTGCGCCCACAAGGGCGCCACGATCTTGTCGAGGAAGAAGTCGCGCCAGCCGGGCGCGGTCTGGTCGATCACGCGGCTGCCCCAGGCGGCGTTGTCGCCCTTGAGCAGGCCGGGCGGCATCTGCTTGTAGTAAGGCCGCGAAGGCTGGACCTCGCCCAGCGAGACATAGGCAAACAGCTGGTGCGCCCCGTTGGCCGCACTGCGCGTGCGTGCGGCCGGGTCGCGCACGAAGGCCGGTTCCACCACGGCCACGTCAAAGGCCTGCAGGTCAGCCAGCGGGGGATTGGGGCCGTAATAGAAGGCGATCGAGGTGGGCGCGGCCGCCGTGGCCGCCGCCGGGTTCTGGGCCGGCGCTGCACCGGTCACCAGCGCCGCCGCGCTGGCGGCCAGGGTCCAGGCCAGCGCCCGCAAGGCGCGCCAGGTCCGGCCGGCTGTTTGTTGTATGGCTTGGCTTGCTGCAGAGCGCGGCACGGGCTCTCCCTGATGGATTTGTTATCAATTTGGCAGGCCGTATGAAACCACGGCTGCGGCATTGCGGAAATCCGGAAAATCCTGACATGGATGAGCTTCCATCCTTGTTCTTGTTAAATTTGCCGGATTTTCCCTGTGTGCTTGTTAGCAATTTGTATCAGATTCTAACTAGATTCAACTGCAAGTTTATTACTTGAAGGGAATTTCGATGTCTCTTGATGTGAATATTTTGACGCCCATCCAAGATAATCCGCTGCCTGAAATTGCCAATGCATTCATATTCGACAATGCGGCGCACAAAAGCAGGGCAGCCCAAACCCGCCTGTGGCGGGCTCAAACGCACCAAAAGCAGGCAAGCCCTGCGCCGACTCCTTCATTTCGTCCATTTTGCGCCGCATCACCCGCCCTCCCGCCAGCGTGACCACATTGCGACACCCCGCGCAAACCCTTGCCACACCGGCGTCTGGCCGCCAATAATCGTCGCGGCTTGTTGTATGCCAATCTTGTATATCAGCGTGGCACACAACTTGCTGATGAGAGGATATGAACACCGATCCTTCCGCCAAGTCGTCGTCGCAGATAGCGGTCCGCATCACCGAGGCCATCCTCGCCAAGCAACTGGCACCGGGGACGCGCTTGGGCGAACAGCAGCTGGCCGATCTGTTCGGCGTCTCGCGCACCCAGGTGCGCGAAGCGCTGACCCGGCTCATGGCGCGTGGCATCGTCACCGTCAGTGCCCGGCGCGGCTGGTTCGTCATCGAGCCGACTGCTGAACAGGCGCGCGAAGCCTTCGAGGCACGCCGCGTGATCGAACTGGGGCTGTTGCGCCAGGCGCGGGTGCGGCCGATCAGCGCGCAGGCCATCGGCCAGCTGCGCGATCACATCGCACGTGAAGAGGCGGCCATCGCCGGGGCCGATGTGGGGGCGCGCAGCTATCTGCTGGGGGACTTCCATGTCTGCCTGTGCGAATGCCTGGGCAACTCGCTGCTGTCGGAAACGCTGCGCGACCTGACCGCGCGCACCACCTTGACGGCCATGCTGCACCAATCGTCGGAGCAGGCTGAGGATTCGTGTTCGGAACATGTATTGATCGTCGAAGCGCTGGAACGCGGCGATCTGGAACGGGCAGAGCAACTGATGCAGGACCACCTGCAGCATGTGGAATCAGGGCTCACCCAGGTGCGCAGCAGCGATCCGCTGGAACCGCTGCGGCAGGCGCTGGCATCGGTGTCGCGGCAGGGGGCTGCGGGCGAGACCGGACTGCCGCGCCAGGAAAGCAAACGGCCTTGAGCAGCACAGTACAGCACAGGCCACTCATCAACGTAGTCAACGACGTCAACCCAAGGGAAACTGCTATGAAACTGACCAAACTCCTGCTCGGCCTGATGGCCGGCGCCATGATGTTCTCCGCTTCGGCTGCCCGCGCCGACGCCCTGGACGATATCCAGAAGCACGGCACGCTGCGCGTGGCGGTGCCGGCCGACTTCCCGCCGTTCGGCTCGGTCGACAGCGACCTCAAGCCGCTGGGCTTCGACATCGACGTGGCCAATCTGATCGCCAAGAAGATCGGCGTGAAGGTCGAACTGATCCCGGTCTCCAGCGCCAACCGCATTCCCTACCTGACCACGAAGAAAGTCGACCTGGTCATCTCCAGCATGGGCAAGAACGCCGAGCGTGAGAAGGTGATCGACTTCAGCGCTGCCTATGCGCCCTTCTTCAATGGCGTGTTCGGCCCGGCCGACCTGCCGGTCAAGAGCGCCGCCGACCTGGCCGGCAAGACCATTGCCGTCACCCGTGGCTCGGTGGAAGACCTGGAACTGACCAAGATCGTGCCGGCCTCGGCCACCGTGAAGCGCTACGAAGACAACAACAGCACCATCAGCTCCTTCCTCTCCGGCCAGGTGCAGCTGGTAGCGACCGGCAACGTCGTGGCAGCCGCCATCATCGCCAAGAACCCGCCCAAGAAGCCCGAGACCAAGTTCCTGATCAAGGATTCGCCCTGCTTCATCGGCCTGAACAAGGGTGAGAAGAAGCTGCAGGACAAGGTCGACGCCATCCTGGCCGACGCCAAGAAGGACGGCAGCCTCAACGCCATCTCCCAGAAGTGGCTGGGCCTGCCGCTGCCGGCTGGCCTGTAATTTGCTGGTGTGACCGCACACCTTCGTGGTGTGCGGCATGACAGTTGCGGAAATCCACCAGTACAGTAGCAAGGCGACGGCAATACGGTCGCCCTAGAGCACCAATACAGTACCAATACAGCAGCAAACCAGTTTCACCCCGGCAGCAGGCAGGCGGACAACCCGGCAAACGCAGCATTTTCGAGGCAGGGCAGACACGACATCATGGCTTATCAATTCGATTTTCTTTCCACGCTCGACTACACCGACGTCATCGTCAAGGGTGTGGCGACCACCGCCGAGCTCATCGCCATCGGCGGCGTGCTGGGCGTGGCCGTGGGCATCTTCGGTGCCTGGGCACGCACGCAGGGGCCGGGCTGGCTCAAACCCATCGTCAGCGGCTATGTGGAGATCATCCGCAACACGCCCTTCCTGGTGCAGCTGTTCTTCATTTTCTTCGGCCTGCCTTCGCTGAACATCCACATCAGTGAAATCACCGCTGCCATCCTGGCCATGGTGATCAACCTGGGTGCCTACAGCACCGAGATCATCCGCGCCGGCGTGCAGGCGATTCCGCGCGGGCAGATCGAGGCGGCGCAATCGCTGTCGATGTCGCGCGGGCAGATCTTCCGCCACATCATCCTGCGTCCGGCGCTGCAGAAAATCTGGCCGGCACTGTCTTCGCAGGTGGTCATCGTCATGCTGGGCTCGGCGGTGTGTTCGCAGATCGCGGTGGAAGAATTGTCCTTCGCGGCCAACTACATCCAGGGCCGCAACTTCCGCGCCTTCGAAGCCTACATCGTCGCCACCGCCATCTACCTGGTGCTGGCCATCCTGTTGCGCCAGTTGCTGCGCCTGATCGGCAACCACTTCATCACCGCCCGGAGGACCGCATGATCACGTTCACCACCTGGGACATCGTCCGCAACCTGATGCTGGCGTGGCGCTGGACCATCGTCCTGTCGCTGGTCACCTTCGTGCTCGGTGGCGCACTGGGCCTGATCATCCTGTTCATGCGCACTTCGCGCCAGAACTGGCTGCGACAAGTCGCCCGGCTCTACATCGAACTGTTCCAAGGCACGCCGCTGCTGATGCAGTTGTTCCTGGTCTTCTTCGGCATTGCGCTGTTCGGTATCGAAGTGCCGGCCTGGCTGGCGGCGGGACTGGCGCTGATGTGCTGGAGCGCGTCGTATCTCGCCGAGATCTGGCGCGGTTGCGTGGAAGCCATTCCCAAGGGGCAGTGGGAAGCCTCATCGGTGCTGGCCATGGGCTACTTCCAGCAGATGCGCTACATCGTGCTGCCGCAGGCTTTCCGTATCGCGATTGCACCGACGGTGGGATTTGGCGTGCAGATCATCAAGTCGACGGCGGTGACCTCCATCATCGGCTTCATCGAATTGTCCAAGGCCGGCACCGTCATCACCAATGCCACCTTCCGCCCCTTCACGGTGTTTGCCATCGTGGGTGCCTTCTACTTCGTGCTTTGCTGGCCGCTGTCCAAGTACAGCCAGTCTTTAGAAAGGAAATACAATGCCGCTCATCGCCATTGACAACGTCAAGAAACGCTTCGGCGACAACGAAGTCCTCAAGGGCATCAGCCTGGACGTCGAGCCCGGTGAAGTGATCGCCATCATCGGCAAGAGCGGCTCGGGCAAGTCCACCCTGCTGCGCTGTATCAACGGCCTGGAGAGCATCGACGAAGGCAACATCAGCGTGGCCGGTGCCAAGCTGGGGGCGAGCGAACTGGAGCTGCGCAACCTGCGGCTGAAGGTCGGCATGATCTTCCAGCAGTTCAACCTGTTCCCGCATCTCTCGGTGGGCCGCAACGTGATGATTGCGCCGATGATCGTGAAGGGCACGAGCGAAGCCGAAGCGATGGCCACGGCCAAGGCCAATCTGGAGAAGGTCGGGCTGGGTCACAAGTTTGATGCATTTCCGGACCAACTCTCCGGCGGCCAGCAGCAGCGCGTGGCGATTGCGCGCGCACTGTCGATGAGTCCGCAGGCGCTGCTGTGCGACGAGATCACCTCGGCGCTGGATCCTGAACTGGTCAACGAAGTGCTGACCGTCATGCGCGGCCTGGCCAAGGAAGGCATGACCCTGCTGATGGTGACGCACGAGATGCGCTTTGCGCGCGAGGTCTGCAACCGGCTGGTGTTCATGCACCAGGGCAAGGTGCATGAGATCGGACCGCCGGAGGAATTGTTCGGCAATCCGAAGACGCCGGAATTGCAGCAGTTCATCGGGATGACGCAAGGGGCTTGAAGCGGACTCTGCACAAGTTGCTGTAGCGGGATCACAACCCCAGGTCTGGAAGAATTTCCGGGCCTGGGTTTTTTAATGCTCAACCTTCTTTCGATGACCGTCGGACTGCTATGGTCCCTTCGTCTCAACAGCTCCAATTTTTCAACACTGCTCAAGCGAAGGAAGCGACCATGATCAGCGCTGCAATGACGGAATCGGAATATCTCGCCGCGCTTGCCGAGATTGAAACACTGATGTTGGCGACACTTGACTCTGAAGATGGGCAGCGTTTGGATGCGCTGGTGTGCCTTGTCCAAACCTATGAGTCAAAATATTGCCGGCTGTGAAGGCATTTCCGGCCGACACCGCCGAAAATCATTGCCCCATGCAAAAGCCCCGGCTGAAACCGGGGCTTTTGCATGATGCGATCGGGCAATCGCGAATCATCGGTCGACTTCACACACCTTCCGGTCATTCTCATAAAACACCACCGGCCCCGTCGTGAACCGTTCCTTGGGAATGGCCACCATCAGGTAATCCTTGATGCGATACGAAGCGCCGGAAGCCGGTGCGCGATAGAGATAGTTCAGACGCAGGGTGCCGTCGCGCAGACGCAGAGACAAGGGCGTGAAGACATGGGGACGTTCCGCCGCATCCGGGGCGGTCATGCTGCGCGCCACCACCAGATATTGCTTGCGTTCAAAATGATCGGCCGAAGGACCGAAGGGACGCTTGTCGTTCATCACCGGAGCCGGCTGCATCCAGCGGTCCCACTCGGCGCGGCTGCGGATCAGGGCACAGAAAACCGGCTGGCGCTGCTCATCCCAGTTCTTCAGGAAACCCTGGTAGGAACCGCTCAGGACCGTCTTGTACGGTACCACCGTCGGATCCTCGGCTTCCGTCCACGGCATCATGGAACACCCCGACATGGCCACCAGTACGGTGCCACCCACGATCCACTGCATGCTTTCCCTGATCGACTTGCGCATTCGTTTCCCCCAAGAAGCTTAGCATTTAAACATGGCTTGCCCGATGCTGGCGAGATTTAGTTGCATCCCTGCCAAAGTCCCGCCCGGCGAGAGGACGCAGCACTGCTGCTCAGAACTCACGCAGCCTCTTTGGTTCAGCGGCATACCGGCTTTTACCTTTGTGGAGCCAGGGCTGCGATTTGCGTGATAATGCGGGGTCCGGAAGGCGGCTATGCTGGCGCGGCGAAGTGTCGCGCGGCGCCCACGGGTCTGTTCCCGCGCCCGCCTTCCCTGTTTCTGCCATTTTTGAAGGGTCGTTTCCATGAGCTCAGCTGTCATTTCTTCCTCCGCTACCGGCGCCGCGCTGGACGGTTTCATCGCCGGCCTGCCGAAAACCGAACTGCACCTGCACATCGAAGGCACGCTGGAACCCGAGCTGATGTTCGCCCTGGCCCAGCGCAACAACGTCGCCCTGCCCTATGCTTCGGTCGAGGACCTGCGCGCGGCCTACAACTTCAGCGACCTGCAGTCCTTCCTCGATCTCTACTACGCCGGCGCCAACGTGCTGCGCACCGAGCAGGACTTCTACGACATGACCGCCGCCTACATTGCCCGCGCGCAAGCCGACAACGTGCGCCATGCCGAGATCTTCTTCGATCCGCAAACCCACACCGAGCGCGGCATTCCGATCGCTACCGTGTTCGCCGGCATCGCCGCCGCCCTGCGCGATGCGCGCCGTCGCGACGGCTTCGGCAGCGTGATGATCATGTCCTTCCTGCGCCATCTTTCCGAAGAAGATGCCTTCGCCACCTTGGAAGCGGCACTGCCGCTGCGCGAGCAGTACGCCGACCTGTGGCTGGGCATCGGCCTGGATTCTTCCGAACGCGGCAATCCGCCGGAGAAGTTCGAACGCGTCTACGCCCGCTGCCGTGAACTCGGCTTCCGCCTGGTGGCCCACGCCGGTGAAGAAGGTCCGGCCGCCTACGTGATCGGCGCGCTGGACGTGCTGCACGTCGAACGCATCGACCACGGCGTGCGCAGCGAGGAAGATCCGGCCCTGATGCAGCGCCTGGCGCAACAGCGCATCCCGCTGACGGTGTGCCCGCTATCCAACCTGAAGCTGTGCGTGGTCAAGGACATGGCCGAGCACAACCTGGCGCGCCTGCTCGATGCCGGCCTGGCCGTGACCGTCAACTCCGACGACCCGGCCTACTTCGGCGGCTACATGAACGCCAACTACCACGCTGTCGCCCGCTCGCTGAACCTCTCGCGCGAGCAGGTGCTGCAGCTGGCACGCAATGGCATCGACGCCTGCTTCCTGTCCGACGAAGACAAGGCCACCCTGCACCAAGAGCTGGAACAGTACGCCACCAGCCACTGAACCTGCCGCAGCTTGCAACACCGCGCCCGGCCATGTGCCGGGCGTTTTCATATCCCTTGCGGTCAAGCACGCTTCTTGCATAGGAGTTACAGGGGATTGGCGACGGTCCGGCCCGTCTTTTGCAGCGCGCCACCGGCACCATTGACCACCCGTTTTTGCCGCAATCGAACGCACAGATTGACAACAATTTTTGAAATCAAGATTACGCCATGCAGCATGCGGTACGCCATTGTTCACAAGGGAAGTTTGCCCGATCGGCGCTGCGTCGCAGCATCGAAAGTCGCGTCGGCGGTGACCCAAAGAGGGTCACAGGGCATTCTTTTTGGTGCAGAATGAGCCCCGTTTTGTTGCAAATCCATTTTCAGATTGTTGACGATCCATGCGCCTCGTTGTTGACCGGCAAGACCTTCCAGACAGTCATTCCAGCCAGAGCATGAGCATCATGAACAAAGCCAGCAAAACCGCACGCCCCCCTGCCGCCCCGGCCCGCGCAAGTGCACGCGAGCGCGAAAGCACGGGAGCGGTCGAGGAGAGGATGTACCAGGACATCTATGACGCGATCATGGAACACCGCCTGCCGCCGCGTACCAAGCTGACCGAGCAGACCCTGTGCCAGATCTACGACACGGCCCGCCACACGGTGCGCAAGGTGCTGTCGCGCCTGGCCTCGGAGGGCATGGTGGATCTGGAAGCCAACCGGGGCGCTTTCATCGCCAGCCCTTCGCATGCCGAGGTGCGCGACATGTTCGAGCTGCGCAACATCCTCGAACATGCGGTGCTGGAGAAGGTGGGGCGCGAGGCGGGCACGCGCCAGATCGCCGGCTTGCGGCGCATGGTGGAGGAAGAGCGGGATTGCTATCTGAACGGTGACCGGCCGCGCTGGATCCGGCTTTCCGCCCAGTTCCACCTGGCGCTGGCGGAACTGACGGGCAACGCGCTGCTGGTGGAAACGCTGCGCAAGCTGGTCTCGCGCACCACGCTGATGATCGCCAAGACGGAGGCGCCGGGCCACAACGCCTGCTCCTTCGATGAACACGAAACCGTGCTGGAAGCGCTGGAAAAAGGCGATGTTGCCGCAGCCCAGTCGCATATGGCACATCACTTGCATTTGTGCGAGGACCGGGTACGGCCGGATGCGGACGATCAGTTCGATCTGCGTGCCGTGCTCGGCAAGGGACTGTGACCCACGGGCCGGCGCGCACACCCTGATTTTCCCGCCAGGGCGGATCAGGAAGATGGAAGAAGGAAGTGAGAAACAAACAGGGCCACGTCGCGCGGCCGAATGCAATACCGACCGTGTGACCACCACCATGCCGACAAGAGCATGCAGGAAGTCCGTTGAACAGCCCGGCTGCGGCCGGGCGTGATTCGTTTCACCCAACCTTTCTCTCTGATGGAGACCGGCCATGACTACCGACGCTTCCCCCTCCGCTGCACCCGGCGCCTATCTCGCCGGCGCCGACGATGCGCGCCTGACCAATGAAGACCTTGCCCCCCTGAAGAAACAGACCTGGGGTTCCTACAACATCTTTGCCTTCTGGATGTCCGACGTACACAGCGTGGGCGGCTACGTATTCGCCGGCAGCCTGTTCGCCCTGGGCCTCACCAGCTGGCAGGTGCTGATCTCGCTGCTGATCGGCATCAGCATCGTCTACCTGCTGTGCAACCTGGTGGCGCGTCCCAGCCAGGCGCATGGCGTGCCCTATCCGGTGATGAGCCGCCTGTCCTTTGGCGTGCTGGGCGCCAACGTCCCCGCCATGATCCGCGGCCTGATCGCGGTGGCCTGGTACGGCATCCAGACCTACCTGGCCTCGGCCGCCTTCGTGGTGGTGGTGCTGAAGTTCTTCCCGGAACTGAAGCCTTATGCCGATGTTCATGTGCACTCCTTCGCCGGCCTCTCCGCGCTGGGCTGGGGCGGCTTCCTGCTGCTGTGGGTGTTGCAGGCGCTGGTGTTCTGGAACGGCATGGAGACCATCAAGAAATTCATCGACTTTGCCGGTCCGGCGGTCTATGTGGTCATGTTCATCCTGGCGGGCTGGATGATCTACAAGGCCGGCTGGCAGAACGTCGGCCTGAACCTGGGCGAGATCAAGTACAGCGGCTGGGCCGCGGTCTCGGTGATGATCACGGCGATCTCGCTGGTGGTGTCCTACTTCTCGGGGCCGATGCTCAACTTCGGCGACTTCTCCCGCTACTGCCATACCTTCGCCGATGTGAAGCGCGGCAACTTCTGGGGCCTGCCGGTCAACTTCCTGGCCTTTTCGATAGTCACGGTGGTGACTACTTCGGCCACCATTGCCGTGTTTGGCGAACTGATCACCGATCCGGTAGAGACCGTCTCGCGCATCGACAGCACGACCGCTGCCGTGATTGGCGCGCTGACCTTCCTGACGGCCACCATCGGCATCAACATCGTGGCCAATTTCGTCTCGGCTGCCTTCGACTTTTCCAATCTCTCGCCCAGCCGCATCAGCTGGCGCGCCGGCGGGATGATCGCCGCCACGGCCTCGATCTTCATCACGCCCTGGAACCTGTTCGGCAATCCGGAAGTGATCCACTACACGCTGGATGTACTGGGCGGCTTCATCGGGCCGCTGTACGGCATCCTGCTGTCGGACTACTACCTGGTCAAGCAACGCCAGGTGAAGGTTGAGGATCTCTACACCATGCGTCCCGAAGGCCGTTACTGGTACACCAATGGCGTGAACCGTGATGCGGTCAAGGCGCTGGTGCTGGCTGCTGCCGTGTGCGTGGCCTGCGTGATGCTGCCGCAGCTGCGCAAAGCGGCGGACTTCTCCTGGTTCATCGGTGCGGCGCTGGGCGCGGTGTTCTACCTGATGTTCGCGCGCAAGCGTTGAGCGTCGCCGACCTGGACTTCATTGCATCAAGGAACAAGCATGCGCATCAAGCTGATCAATCCCAACACCACCATGAGCATGACCGAGGCCATGACTGCCTGCGCCCGTCAGGTAGCGGCACCCGGCACCGAGATCACGGGCGTGAGTCCGCAGATGGGGCCGGCCTCGATCGAGAGCCACTATGACGAGGCGCTGGCCGTGCCGGGCCTGCTGCAGGAAATCGAGCAGGGCGAGCGCGAGGGTGTGGATGCCTACGTGATTGCCTGTTTCGGTGATCCTGGTTTGTCGGCCGCGCGCGAGCTGGCGCGGGGACCGGTGATCGGGATTGCCGAAGCGGCGATGCACATGGCCAGTCTGGTCGCCCCGTCCTTCTCGGTGGTGACCACGCTGGCGCGCACCAGCGGCATGGCCTGGCATCTGGCCGAGCGTTACGGCATGCAGCGTTTTTGCCGTAACGTGCGCGCCTGCGAGATTGCGGTGCTGGAGTTGGAGAATCCGGCTTCCGATGCGCGGGCGCGCATTACCGACGAGTGCCGGCGTGCGCTGGCTGAAGACGGGGCCGAGGCCATCGTGCTGGGGTGTGCCGGCATGGCCGACCTGTGTGCGGCCATTGGCCGTGACATTGGTGCACCGGTGATCGACGGCGTGACCGCAGCGGTCAAGCTGGCGGAGTCGCTGGTGGCGCTGGGGCTGGGCACGGCCAAGGGTGGTGAGTGGGCGCGGCCTTTGCCCAAGGCTTATCATGGATTGCTCAGCGGTTTTGCACGTGTGTGATTTTCCCTGCGGCGCTGTGGTCGGGCGCTGCGATTTCCTTTCTTGACAGCCAAACGAAGAACTTATGTCACAGCAACAAACTTACCCTCGCGACCTGGCCGGCTACGGCCGCAACCCGCCGCACGCGCGCTGGCCCGGCCAGGCGCGGGTGGCTTTGCAATTCGTGCTGAATTATGAAGAAGGCGGCGAGAATTGCGTCTTGCATGGCGATCCGGCGTCGGAGCAATTCCTGTCCGAGATCGTGGGGGCGGCGGCTTATCCGGCGCGGCACATGTCGATGGAATCGATTTACGAATATGGGTCGCGGGTGGGGGTGTGGCGCATCCTGCGCGAGTTCGAGAAGCGTGGTCTGCCGATGACGATCTTTGGCGTGGCCACGGCCTTGCAGCGTTCGCCTGATGTGACTCAGGCGTTCCAGGAGCTGGGGCATGAGATTGCTTGCCATGGCTTGAAGTGGATTCATTATCAGAACATGGATATCGAGACCGAGCGGGCGCATATGCAGGAGGCGGTGCAGATCTTCCGTGAGCTCACCGGGAGCGCGCCGCTGGGCTGGTATACGGGGCGGGATTCGCCCAATACGCGGCAGCTGGTGGTGGAGCACGGGGGCTTTGCCTATGACTCCGATTACTACGGGGATGATCTGCCGTTCTGGACTGAAGTCGAGACCAGCGGTGGCGTGAAGGCACCGCATCTGGTGGTGCCTTATACGCTGGATTCCAATGACATGCGGTTTGCTACGCCTCAAGGGTTTAACACTAGCGAGCACTTCTACCAGTACCTCAAGGATAGTTTCGACGTGCTCTATGAAGAGGGTGAAGACGCGCCGAAGATGCTGTCCATCGGGATGCATTGCCGATTGCTCGGACGGCCTGGACGGTTCCGTGCCCTGCAGCGCTTCCTGGATTATGTGCAGTCACACGACAAAGTCTGGATCTGCCGGCGTATCGATATCGCTGAACACTGGAAGAAGACGCATCCATTTTTGGAGCGCTGATTTATTCCTTTTTGGAATTTATCTGTACCGCCTTGGGGTTTTGTCCTTGGGCGGTATTTTTTTGTCGGTGATGGTTTTGTGGCTTGGGGTAGTCTGCACGGAAATCTTTCCTGCGCTCTAGCTTAATTCTGTTCTCTCTCCGGTCGGAAGAACGCGCCGGGGGCGGCCCGGCAGCCGCTCACTTTTCTTGTCTCGCCAAGAAAAGTAAGCAAAAGAAGGCGACCGCAACTCCGCCGCCCTCCTTCGGAGGGTCCCCGCTTCAGTACCCAATAAAACGGGAAAAATAAAGTCGCTTCGCTCCGGTTATTTTTCTGATCCGTTTTATTGGGTACTGAAGCGGCGGCGCAGATGCGGACGACTGAAACGGCTCGCCTTCGGCCTCGCAACATCTCCGACTCGCCTTCGGCTTTGCGTTGGCGTTCTCTCGCCTTCGATACGTCGCTGCGCGACTACTCAGGACGAACGGACGGAAATTATTTAAACAAAAAACAAAAAAAGGAAAAACCCAAAACCCAGAGCGGGAATGGGAACGAACAAAAGGTCGATGCCGCAGGCGAGCCCACGCAAAGCCGAAGGCGAGTCGGAGACACGGCGAGGCCGAAGGCGAGCCCGTGGGGGGTGCTGTCCCCATAGAGCCAGCCGTCGCAGCGGAGCGAAAAGTGGATCAGAAGGATAGTGGGAGCGAAGCGACTCTATCCTTCCCACTTTTCGCTTCGCTGCGGCGGGGACCCTCCGCAGGAGGGCTGGCTCTTTGGGGTCGCCTTCTTTTGCTTACTTTTCTTGGCGAGACAAGAAAAGTGAGCGGCTGCCGGGCCGCTCCCGGCGCGTTCTTCCGACCGGAGAGAGAAAATAATTAAGCTAGAGCGCAGGAAAGATTTCCGTGCAGACTACCCCAAACCACAAAACCAGAAAAGCAGTCTGCCAAGCCACCAAGCAATCAAACCATCATTTAACGGGAGCGCCGCTTTCGAACCACTTCCCGATGATGGCACGTTCATCGTCGGTGATCTGAGTCATGTTCCCTAAGGGCATGGCCTTCTGCACGACAGCCTGTTGATAGATCTGCTGAGCGTGCTGGGAGATATGTTCAGGCGAATCGAGCAGCACGCCTTTGCCGGGCACAGGCATGAGGGCAGGTTTGGCGGCATGGCACTGGATGCATCGTGCCTGGATGACTTGCTGGACTTGGGCAAACGACCCTGCAGCCACAGCTTCGCCAGCAGGAGCAGGAGCAGCAGAGGAAGAAGGAGCAACAGCAGCCACCGGCTTGGACTGCATGGCAGGGCTCATCCACAAGATCACCGCCAGCAGCAGTGCAACAGCAATCCCCGGATACCACCAGTTATAAACCCCCTTGTGCCGCAACACGAAGAACTGCCGGATCAAGGCACCAGCGGCCATGATGCACAACAAGACAATCCAGTTATGCGGCGCGCTGTAAGTCATGCTGTAGTGATTGGACAGCATGGCAAACAGCACCGGCAAGGTGAAGTAAGTATTGTGGACGCTACGCTGCTTGCCGCGCTTGCCATGAATCGGATCGGGCGCTTGCCCGGCGCGCATGGAGGCCACCATCTTGCGCTGCCCCGGAATGATCCACACCAGCACGTTCGCGCTCATGATGGTGGCAAGGGAAGCCCCGCTGATGAGGAACGCCGCCCGCCCCGAGAACAGATGGCAGGCTGCCCAAACCGAAACGATCACCTGCAACCCGACCAGAATATTGACCAGCCGATCCGCCCCCGGCCGATCCCCGATGGTGCTGCAGATCGCGTCATAGATCAGCCAGTTGAAGACCAGGAAGGCAATCGCCGTCCCGCCCGCCATCGACGCCGACATGTCGAACACATTGCGATCCACCAAAAAGACGTTCGCATTGAAGAGATACAACAGCGAAAACAAGGCAAAGCCCGACAGCCAGGTACTGTAGGACTCCCAATAAAACCAGTGCAGATGCTCCGGCAACACCTTGGGTGCAAGAAGATACTTTTGCGGATTGTAGAAACCGCCGCCATGCACCGCCCACAGCTCCCCGCCGACGCCCTTCTCCTTGAGCTCAGGATCGGTCGGTGCCACCAGACTGTTGTCCAGCCAGACGAAATAGAACGAAGACCCGATCCAGGCAATCGCCGTGATCACGTGCAGCCAGCGCAGCAGCAGGTTCAGCCAGTCAAGTAGGTATGCTTCCATGATGCTCCGCTCTCAAATCCCTGTTGATGACGAAGGCCGCAACACGCAAACCCCCATCCTGTTCAAAACCCAGCAATTAGATATCAGCCCGGCCGATACCTCATGCCTGAAAACCTATAGCCAACATATGGCAAACAACATAGCGCCCGGGGCGCCACCGGCCAGCCACAGTGTAGCCAATTCCCGCCCAGGGGCGAGCACCCAATAAAAATGCCGGATCCGAAGACCCGGCATCGCCTTGATGCTGCAAGCAGCCGGATCGACCGGACGCTTAGAAGTGATACTCGGCGCGCACCATCGGGGTCTTTGCCAGCGAACCCGCCACGTTGCTCGGGTTGCCGAACTTGTTGCGCCAGTATTGATACTCCAGACCCACGCGGAAGGTGTTCTTGCCCATGCCCATCGTGGTACCGAGGTCATACATGATCTGGCCGTCGAAGTTCAGCTCGGGCGCAGTCGGACCACCGAACTCGTTCTTGCCCTTGGACGCGATGTAGTTCATGTAGCCTTCGAATGCCAGCCCGGTCGAACCCAGCGGGATGCCCCAGGCCAGGTTCAGCATCGGGTGCGTGTCGTAGCTGTAACGGCTCGACACACCGATCGGCTGGTTGCTCTCGAACAGCGCCAGCACGCTCACGTTCAGGAAGCCCGGCACGTCCAGCATCAGGGTCGGACCGACCACCCACATGCGCTTCTTGGAAGCGTAGCTCTTGTCATTCTTGGTGTTCCAGTCAAAGCCCAGCGTCAGGCCGACACCGCGTGCCGGGCCGAAGGACAGGTCCTTGCCGCTGATCTTGCCGATGTCCAGGGTATTGCGGTAGACGATGTAGGCTTCCTGCGCATTGTCATCCTTGCTGTCCGACATCAGCAGGTCCACGTTCAGGAAGTTGGTGCCGTACTTGTAACCGCTGGCGTGCTGGAAGTTGATGATGTTCTTGGTGATGTCCTGCGAATTGAAGGGCTCGGCAAACTTCGTGCCGTAACGGTAGCCGATCGAATTGTCCGACCAGTCAGCCGCCTGCGCCGACATGCTGCCGGCCGCCGACGCGACCACGGCTGCCATCATCCAGTACTTCCCCTTGATACCCTTCTTCATAAGTTTCTCCCTGTGTTGCTTGTCTAAAAAAATGGCGATTGAACCGGAGCCCGGTTCGCATATCGTGACGCCCTGCACTCTCCCCGTCACGGCATGGAATCCGCACCCCTCGTGTGCTTGCCCTCGTCAAATCAGGTCTGGCAAATGGCTGACCATCTGGCCGACACCCACACCGACCGGAGCGTTTACGCAAAGCCCGTGCCAGCCCCCAAGCTGGCCCTGTGCGCCTGCGATCGCCTGCCTCCGAAGTGCCTGATCGATTGCCCGCAACGCGAGCCGCACATCGCTGCATCGAGCGATGCGCCCCGCGCGCCGGGGCGCAATCCTAGCCGAGTCCCGGCACTTTCCCAAGCCCTCTTCCAGGACTTGGTTGCATGGTGACTCGCATTGTCGACAATCGTGGCAACGATGTGCGATCCGACAAAAATGCCCAGGAGGCGCATGCCGTCTGCCTTACAGCGCTGTAAGCCAATTTTTTTTAGTGCATTTTTTTCTACTTAGGTGCAGACAAGCACCAAATTGTCGCAAATGAATTTTTTGATTGTCGACAAAACGAAAAGCAGCTGTCGATCATCGGCACCACCCCTTGCCGACGGCGTGACGCCCGTCAAGGCCGACAAAGCGGAGCAGACGCGAACCGCAGGAGGCTTGGCACATTAAATGCTATTGAAGCTCCGGGATCTGACATTCAAACGAACAAGGAAGGAAGTCCACCGTGCATTCCAGCAAGCTCTTCAAACTCGGCACCACCGTTCTCGGCCTGGTACTGGCCGCCAGCTCCTCGCTGGCGCTGGCACAGGAAACCAAGGTCAAGTTCCAGCTGGACTGGCGTTTCGAAGGACCGGCCGCCCTGTTCCTGGTGGCCAAGTCCAAGGGCTACTTCGCACAGGAAAAGCTGGATGTCACCATCGACGCCGGCAACGGCTCCGGCAATGCGGTCAACCGCGTGGCCTCCGGCACCTATGACATGGGCTTTGCCGACATGGCCGCCCTGATGGAATTCACCGCCAACAATCCCGATGCCCCGGGCAAGCCGGTGGCCGTGATGATGGTCTACAACGACACGCCGGCCGCAGTGTTCTCGCTCAAGAAATCCGGCATCAAGAAGCCGGCGGACCTGGCCGGCAAGAAGCTGGGCGCACCGGTATTCGACGCCGGCCGCCGCGCTTATCCGATCTTCGCCAAGGCCAATGGCCTCGATGCCACCAAGGCGCAATGGACCAGCATGGACCCGCCGCTGCGCGAAACCATGCTGGCACGCGGCGACGTGGATGCCATCACCGGTTTCTATTTCACCTCGCTCCTGAACCTGAATGCGCGCGGCATCAAGGATGAAGACATCAACGTCATGATGTACCCGGACTACGGCGTGCGCCTGTACGGCAATACCATCATCGCCTCCGAAACCATGGTCAAGCAGAAGCCGGAAGCCATCAAGGGCTTCCTGCGCGCCTTCGCCAAGGCCAGCCGCGATGTGATGGCCAATCCGGAAGCCGCCATCAAGGTCCTGAAGGAACGCGATGGCCTCATCGATGAAAAGCTGGAACTGCGCCGCCTGAAACTGGCCATCGCCAGCGCGATCGCCACGCCGCACGCCAAGGCGGAAGGCTACGGACAGGTCTACAGCCCGCGCCTGACGCTCATGGCCTCGCAAGTCTCGGACGCCTACGGCACCAAGACCCGCGTCAACGCCGACAAGATCTGGAATGGCAGCTTCCTGCCGAGCAAGGCCGAGCTGGACGTGTTCCCCAAGTAAATCATTTATATCGTTTACCAAATTCATCCTTGACTGAAGCATTCATGAGCGAACCCTTCGTCGATTTCCGCCACGTCTACCTGGCCTATGACGGCGCCGCCGAATTTGCGGTGGAAGACATCGACCTGCAGACCCGCGCCGGCGAATTCATCGCCATCGTCGGGCCGTCCGGCTGCGGCAAGTCCACCTTCATGAAGCTGGCCACCGGCCTGAAGCAGCCCAATCGCGGCAGTGTCGTCATCAATGGCCAGACGGTCACGGGGCCGCTCAAATTCGTGGGCATGGCCTTCCAGGCCCCGACCCTGTTGCCCTGGCGCACCACGCTGGAAAACGTGCTGCTGCCGCTGGAGATCGTCGAGCCCTACCGGCGCGAGTTCAAGCAGAAGAAGGCCGAGTACACAGAGCGTGCGCTCAAGCTGCTCAAGACCGTGGGCCTGGATGGCTATGCCGACAAATTCCCGTGGCAACTCTCGGGCGGCATGCAGCAGCGCGCCTCGATCTGCCGCGCGCTGATTCATGAGCCCAAGATGCTGCTGCTGGATGAACCCTTCGGCGCGCTCGACGCGTTCACCCGCGAAGAGCTGTGGTGCGTGCTGCGCGACCTGTGGGCCGAGCGCCGCTTCAACGTCATCCTGGTCACGCACGACCTGCGCGAGGCGGCCTTCCTGGCCGACACCATCTATGTGATGAGCAAGCGCCCTGGCCGCATCGTGGTGCGGCGGGAAAACCCGCTGCCGCGTCCCTGCCCGCTGGAAACCACCTATACCGACGGCTTCAACGCGCTGGTGCATGAACTGCGCGAGCACATCGGCCACGTGCGCAATACCTGACCCTCACCAGGCCCGGCCAAGGAAACTCATGAAAACTCCGTTCAACGGCAAACTCAACCGCGCCGCCACCACGCTGGCGCCCTGGATCCTGCTGCTCGCCATCCTGGGCGTGTGGCAATTCATCTGCAGCGTGTGGCAGGTCTCCGACTTCATCTTTCCGAGTCCCGCTTCCATCCTGCAGGCCATGGTGGATTACGCCGGCCCAATTACGGAACATGCCCTCTCGACCTTTTGGGTCACCATGGTGGGCTTCGCCATCGCCGTGGCGGTCGGTGTGACGCTGGGCTTCGTGATCGGATCTTCACCCGTGCTGTATGCCGCCGCCTACCCGCTCATGACGGCCTTCAATGCCCTGCCCAAAGCGGCCTTCGTGCCGGTGCTGGTGGTCTGGTTCGGCATCGGCGCGGGGCCGGCCATCCTCACGGCATTCCTGATCTCCTTCTTCCCCATCATGGTCAACATCGCCACCGGCCTGGCCACGCTGGAACCGGAGCTGGAAGATGTCTTGCGCGTGCTGGGCGCGCGCCGCATGGACATCCTGCTCAAGGTCGGCCTGCCGCGTTCGATGCCGTATTTCTTCGCCTCCCTGAAGGTGGCCATCACGCTGGCCTTCGTGGGCTCGACCGTGTCCGAAATGAATGCCTCCAATCAGGGCATCGGCTACCTGCTGGTCTCGGCCGGCTCCTCGATGAAGATGCCGCTGGCCTTTGCCGGGCTGGTGGTGATCGGGGCCATGGCCATGGCCATGTACGAGCTGTTTGCCATCATCGAGAAACGCACCACCGGTTGGGCGCATCGGGGAAAATGAGGTAAATCGGGCCGTTACGCCGCAACAGGGGCGCAAAACCCGGCAAAAGCGGTATGCGGCGCGGCGCAATTTGTCTATGATGTCGCGCGTGCGAGCCGCAGGGGCGCTCGCGGCGGCCGCAGGCACGCGGACCGCGTTGCATTTCGACATGACCACATTCATCACCACAGGGAAATCACGTGAGCGCAGTTCCACTCCGTCTTGAAATCAGCCATGTGCGCAAGGCCTACCCGGGCGTGCTGGCCAATGACGATGTCAGCCTGGCGGTGGCGCCCGGCGAGATCCACGCCGTGCTCGGGGAGAACGGCGCGGGCAAGTCCACCCTGATGAAAATCATTTTCGGCGCCGTCAAGCCGGACGCCGGCGAACTGCGCTGGAACGGCGAGACCGTGCAGATCGCCAATCCACAGGTGGCGCGCAAGCTGGGCATTGCGATGGTGTTCCAGCATTTCTCGCTGTTCGATACGCTGACCGTGACCGAGAACATCGCCCTGGGCCTGGATGCCAAGACCGACCTCAAGGAACTGGCCGAACGCATCACCCGCACCGGCGAAAAATACGGACTGGAACTCGAACCGCAGCGCCATGTGCATACACTGTCGGTCGGTGAACGCCAGCGCGTGGAAATCGTGCGCGCGCTGCTGACCGAACCGCAATTGCTGATCCTGGACGAGCCGACCTCGGTGCTCACGCCCCAGGCGGTGGAAAAACTGTTCGTCACCCTGCGCCGCCTGGCCGACGAGGGTTGCAGCATTTTGTACATCAGCCACAAGCTCGACGAAATCCGCGCGCTGTGCCACAGCGCCACCGTCATGCGCGGTGGTCGCGTGACCGGCAACTGCGATCCGCGCAATGAAAGCAGCGCCAGCCTTTCGCGCATGATGATCGGTGACGAACTGGTGCGCCTGCAGCGCGAACGCAATCCCGATTCGCTGCGCAATGAACGCAAGCTGCACGTCAATCGTCTCTCGCTGCCCAAGGCGCATCTGTTTGCCACCGAACTGAAGGACATCGAATGTGAAGTGCGCGCCGGTGAAATCGTCGGCATCGCCGGGGTTTCGGGCAACGGCCAGCAAGAGCTGCTGGCGGCGCTCTCGGGCGAAGACCAGCGCGCTGCGCCCAACATGATCATGCTGGCCGGCAAGGCCGTGGGCGATCTCTCGCCCAATCCGCGCCGCGCGGCCGGCCTGGGCCTGGTGCCGGAAGAACGCCTGGGGCGCGGTGCCGTGCCTGGGCTTTCGCTCACGGCCAACATGCTGCTGTCGCATCAGAAAGCGCCCTACGTGAAGCGCGGCATGATCGATTTTGGTTTTACGCGGCGCGCTGCGGCGTCCATCATCGAACGCTTCAAGGTCAAGGCGGCAGGACCAGATGCCCCGGCCAAGAGCCTGTCGGGCGGCAATCTGCAGAAATTCATCGTCGGCCGCGAAATGGAACGCAAACCCGCCGTCTTCGTGGTGGCCCAGCCGACCTGGGGGGTGGACGTCGGTGCCGCCGCCCAGATCCACGGCGAAATCTTGAAACTGAAACAGGAAGGTTGTGCAGTGCTGGTGATCTCGGAAGAACTTGACGAATTGTTCGCATTATGTGATCGCCTGCACGTCATCGCCAAGGGGCGTCTGTCGCCTTCCATCCCCATCGAACAGGCCACGCGCGAACAAGTGGGGGTGTGGATGAGCGGCTTGTGGGATGAACCGGCAGCCGCTGCGGCGGAGGTGAACCATGGCTGAACGCATGAGCTTCCCGCTGCGTCTGGAACTGCGCGGTGCGCCGTCCAAGACCATGACCTATCTGTCGCCGGTGATCGCCATCGTCGCCACCCTCTTCCTCGGTGCGCTGCTGTTCCTGGCACTGGGCAAGGATCCGCTGGCCGGCCTGAAGGTGTTCCTGGTTGACCCGTTCAATGGCAAGCGCGCCATCAGCGAGCTGCTGCTCAAATCCGTGCCGCTGATCCTGTGCGCGCTGGGGCTGGCGGTGTGCTTCCGCGCCAGCATCTGGAACATCGGTGCCGAAGGCCAGTTCACGGTCGGCGCGCTCTGCTCGGGCGCCATGCTGGTGTGGCTGGATGTGCCGGGGCACGGCATTTCCGGCGGCATGGGGCTGGTGCTCATGATCGTGGCCGGCGTCATCGGCGGTGCCTTGTGGGCGGCCATCACGGCTTACTTGCGCGACCAGTTCAATGCCAATGAAATCCTGGTCTCGCTGATGCTGACCTATGTGGCGCAGCTGCTGCTGATGTGGGCCGTCAATGGCCCGCTGAAGGATCCCAATGGCATGAACTTCCCGCAATCGAAGGTGTTCTCCGGCGAATTCATGCTGCCCATGCTGATGTCGGGCACGCGCCTGCATATCGGCTTTGCGGTGGCCATCGTGGCGGCCATCCTGATGGCGATCTTCATGATGCGCAGCCTGCGCGGCTTCTCGCTCATGGTCGGTGGCGTGGCACCGCATGCGGCGCGCTATGCGGGTTTCTCGGCACGCTCGGCCTTGTGGGTATCGCTGCTGATCTCGGGGGCCTTTGCGGGACTGGCCGGGGCCTTCGAGATCGCCGGGCCGATCGGGCAGCTGTTACCGTCGGTGTCGCCGGGCTATGGTTTCGCCGCCATCATCGTGGCCTTCATCGGCCGCCTGCATCCGGTGGGTGCCATCCTGGGCGGGCTGATCATGTCGCTGCTGTACCTGGGCGGCGAGCTGGCGCAGTCGCGCCTGGGCCTGCCTTCGGCCATCACGGGCGTATTCCAGGGCATGCTGCTGTTCCTGCTGCTGGCCTGCGATACGCTCATCGATTACCGCCTGGCGTGGAAAAAGAAAGTCTAAGGAATCAGGACAGGACATGGAACAACTCGCTCCTCTCATCGCAGCCTCCATCAATGCCGGTACGCCCCTGCTGCTGGCGGCCATCGGGCTGTTGATCAATGAACGCTCCGGCGTGCTCAACCTGGGTGCTGAAGGCATGATGCTGGTGGCCGCCATCGCGGGCTTTGCGGTCGGCTATGCCACCAAGAGCCCGCTCCTCGGCTTTGTTGCCGGTGCCGTCTGCGGCATGCTGATGGCCACGCTCTTCGCCTGGCTGGCGCTGCGCCTGGCCACCAACCAGGTCGCGACCGGCCTGGCACTGTCGATCTTCGGGGCTGGCCTCTCCGCTTTCGTCGGCCAGCGTTTCGTCGGCCTGGCGCTGCCGGCGCAACCGAATTCGATTCCGCTGCTGGGTGATATTCCCTTCCTCGGCAAGGCGCTGTTCCACCAGCACTGGATGAGCTATGTGGCCTTCGCGCTGTGCCTGGCCAGCATCTGGTTCCTGTATCGCACACGGGCCGGACTGGTCTTGCGTGCCGTGGGCGAGTCGCCGGAATCGGCGCATGCGCTGGGCTATTCGGTGCGTGGCATCCGCTATCTGGCGCTGCTGTTCGGCGGTGCTTGCTGCGGCCTGGCGGGTGCCTACATGTCGCTGGTCTATACCCCGATGTGGGTCGAAGGCCTGGTGGCCGGACGCGGCTGGATCGCGCTGGCCCTGACCGCCTTCGCCACCTGGCGTCCGGCACGGGTCTTGCTGGGTTCGCTGCTGTTCGGCGGCGTCACCATTGCGCAGTTCTACCTGCAGGGCATGGGCGTGACGGTGCCCTCGCAGATCCTGTCGATGGCCCCGTACCTGGCCACCATCGTGGTGCTGGCGCTGATCTCGCGCAACCCCGACTGGATCCGCCTGAACATGCCGGCCTCGCTGGGCAAGCCGTTCCGTCCGGGCGCTTCCTGAACTATTTATACCGTTTATATCGTTTAAATCGTTTATTCCGTTTCTGTAGCAGCACTTGCATTTATCCACTGACCTTGAGGGAGAACACAATGAAGATTTCGCGCAGGGCATCCTTGACGATGCTCGCCACCCTGGCGGCAGCAACCCTGATCGGTTGCGGCAAGAAGGAAGAACCCGCTGCCGCCGCGCCCGCTGCTGCGCCGGCTGCTGCGGCACCGGCGGCTGATCCGCTGAAGGTGGCCTTCGTCTACATCGGCCCGGTGGGCGACGCCGGCTGGACCTTTGCGCATGACAAGGGCCGCAAGGCGGTCGAAGAAAAATTCGGCGACAAGGTCAAGACCACCTTCGTGGAAAACATTCCTGAATCCGCAGCGGATGCCGAGCGCGTCTTCCGCCAGCTGGCCACCGATGGCAACAAGCTGATCTTCGGCACCACCTTCGGCTACATGGAAGCGATGCTCAAGGTCGCCAAGGAATTCCCGGATGTGAAGTTCGAACACGCCACCGGCTTCAAGACCGCCGACAACCTGGCGCAATACGACGTGCGCACCTATGAAGGCGCTTACCTGGCCGGCGTGGTCGCGGGCAAGATGAGCAAGTCCGGCAAGCTGGGCGTGGTGGCCTCGGTGCCGATTCCTGAAGTGATCCGCAACATCGACTCCTTCACCCTGGGTGCGCGTTCGGTCAATCCGAAGGCCACCACCGCCGTGGTGTGGGTCAACAAGTGGTTCGATCCGGGCAAGGAACGTGAAGCCGCCACCACCCTGATCGGCCAGGGCGTGGATGTGCTGATGCAGAACACCGACTCCGCGGCCGTGGTGCAGACCGCGCAGGAAAAGGGTGTGTATGCCTTCGGCTGGGACAGCGACATGACCAGCTTCGGCCCCAAGGCCCACCTGGCTGCTTCCATCATCAACTGGGGCGTGTATTACACGGCGCGCGTGCAAGCCGTGCTGGATGGCTCGTGGAAGAGCAGCACCAGCTGGATCGGCCTGAAGGAAAACGGCATCGACCTGGCCGCCTTCAATCCTGAACTGCCGGCCGACGTGAAGTCGCTGGTGGAAGAGCGCAAGAAGGGCATCGTCGACGGCTCGGCGCCGATCTGGAAGGGTCCGATCAAGGACAACGCCGGCAAGGAAGTGCTGGGCAAGGACGCCGTGGCCGATGACGGCTTCCTGCATGGCATCAAGTTCTACGTCGAGGGCGTGGACGGCAAGGTGCCGGGCTGATTTCCGGTTTCCTCACCCGGCGCTGCTGTCAGGCGCCGGGGCAAGCTTGACGAAGACCGCTGGCATCGCGAGGTGCCGGCGGTTTTTTATTGGGGATCACGCAGTGATGCGTTCGATCACCGGACGGGCCAGTTTGCCCGCTTGGTGCAGATCGTACTGCAATTGCATCCCGGCCCAGAGTTCGGGGCTAGTGCCAAACGCCGCAGCGAGGCGATAGGCCATGTCCGGCGAAATGCCGGCGGCACCGTTGACGATACGCTGCAGCGTGACACGGGCGACACCCAGACGCATGGCCGCTTCCGTGACGGTCATCTCACCCAGATATTCCCTCAGGACCTCGCCCGGGTGCGGCGGGTTGAACATGCGCGTCATGACTGACCTCCGTTGATTTGCATTAGTGATAGTCGCGGTAATCCACCAGTACCGCGTCCTTCCCCTCGAAAGCGAAAATCAACCGCCAATTGCCATTGACGGTGATCGCCCATTGCCCCTTCAGATCACCTTTGAGTGGATGCAGCGCCCATGCAGGCGCTGACAGGTCTTCCGGACGGATGGCTTGTTCCAGCGCAGCCAGCTGCAATCGCAGCCTGCCCGCATGGGCGGCCTGGATACCGGCCTTGCTGCCCGTCTCAAAGAAACGTTGCAGCCCTTTGTGTCGGAAACTCTTGATCATGGCGATTAATGTATCTTGTAACGCTACACTTTACAAGACTGGCGTAGAGTGTAGCTGGACACTGGCTTTTCGCCATAAATATTTGACAAATCGACGGCACCCGCTGCGCCCCCTCCTTGCCTGCCGAAAACCCCCGCTCCACCGCTATCGCAGCCGCATCCAGCCTGTATAATGCACAGCCAAACCGGGTGGAAAGCCAGCATTTTCCTTCACTTTCCGCCGCATTGAACTACAGGATTTATGCAAAAAGCGCGCAAACCGATCGAAATCAAAATTTCCACTGTAGTTGCCATTTCGGCAATCCTGCATGAAACCGATCCGACTTCGCTGGAAAAAGCCCTGAAGGAAATGACTGGCGGCGTCGCCGATTTCTTCGAAGACGAATTCGCGGTGCTGGACATCGGCACCCTGGATGCGGCGGCCGCTGCGGCCATCGACTGGAGCGCCGTGGTGGCCCTGTTCAAGCGCTTCCGCTTGAATACCGTGGCCGTGCGCAATGCGCCGGAAGAGTTGCACGGCGGCATCGTCGCCCAGGGCCTGGCCATCGACAACTCGGCCGTGGCCGGTGCCGGCACCGCCAATGCACGTGCGCAGGAGGCGGCAGCCCAGCAAGCCGAGCCGGCACCGACACCGGTAGCCGCCCCCGCAGCACTTGCCGCTCCCGCCGCGCCCGCTCCCCAGCCCGCCCCGGCTCCGGTGGCCAACACCGTGGTCATCGACACCCCGGTGCGCGCCGGCCAGCGCATCTATGCGCGCGGTGCCGACCTGGTGGTGCTGGCCGTGGTCAACAACGGTGCCGAGCTGATCGCCGATGGCTGCATCCACGTCTACGCACCGCTGCGCGGTCGTGCCCTGGCCGGTGCCTCGGGCAATACGACCGCGCGCATCTTCGCCGCTTCACTGGAAGCGGAACTGGTTTCCATTGCGGGGGTCTATCGGACCTTCGAGAACGGTCATGCGCCCGAACTCGCCGGCAAGCAGGTGCAGGTGCGCCTGCAGGGCGAACGCATCGACGTGCTGCCAATGGCGGCATCGTAAGGCTGCGGCGTAAATCATTTAAACGAATCCAGCCGGAACCGCCGGCGTACTGTTCTTCTTAAGGAGTTTTTCGTGGCAAAAATCATCGTTGTGACTTCGGGTAAGGGCGGCGTCGGCAAAACGACGTCCAGCGCCAGTTTCGCATCGGGCCTGGCCATGCGCGGCCACAAGACGGCCGTGATCGACTTCGACGTCGGTCTGCGCAACCTGGACCTGATCATGGGCTGCGAGCGCCGCGTGGTCTACGACCTGATCAACGTGATCAACAAGGAAGCCACCCTGAACCAGGCCCTGATCAAGGACAAGCACTGCGACAACCTGTTCATCCTGCCGGCCTCGCAAACCCGCGACAAGGACGCCCTGACCGAAGAAGGCGTGGAGCGTGTCCTGAACGACCTCTCCAAGATGGACTTCGAATACATCATCTGCGACTCCCCGGCCGGCATCGAGCACGGTGCGGTGATGGCGCTGACCTTCGCCGACGAAGCCGTGGTGGTCTCCAACCCGGAAGTGTCGTCGGTGCGTGACTCGGACCGCATCCTCGGCATCATCCAGGCCAAGTCGCGCCGTGCCTCCTCGGGCGGCGAGCCGGTCAAGGAACACCTGCTCATCACCCGCTACTCGCCCAAGCGCGTGGAAGACGGCGAGATGCTGTCCTATACGGATGTGCAGGAAATCCTGCGCATTCCCCTGATCGGCATCATCCCCGAATCGGAAACCGTGCTGCAGGCCTCCAACCAGGGCTCCCCCGCCATCCACATGAAGGACAGCGACGTGGCCCAGGCCTATCAGGACGTGGTATCGCGCTTCCTCGGCGAGACCGTCGAGCTGCGTTTCACCACCTACGAAAAGCCGGGCTTCCTGCAGCGCATCTTCGGAGGTAAGTGACATGTCCCTGCTTTCTTTCCTGTTCCCCAGCAAGCCCAAAAGTGCGGTGGCGGCGAAGGAGCGGCTGCAGATCATCATCGCCCGCGAGCGTTCCAACGGCCGCCAGGGCCCGGACTTCCTGCCGGCCCTGCACAAGGAACTCATCGAGGTCATCTCCAAGTACACCAAGGTCAACGCCGACGACATCAAGATCTCGCTGGACCGCCAGGGCAACCTGGAAGTGCTGGATGTGAACGTGGTGCTGCCTGACAGCGACGTACCGGCTGCCTGAGCGCACATACCGCACTCTGCATGAAGAAAAGGGCAGCTTCGGCTGCCCTTTTTGCCAATACGGTCCACCACACCCGGGCTCTGCGCGTTGACTGCCTTTTACTGCTGCCCTGAACTGATGCAATGAAAATCGGGATCCTTTCCAAAGACGCCGATACCGTGACCCTGGTCACGCAGCTGGCCGATCGCCATGACTGCCAGGTCTACAGCGGCGTCGAAGGCTTTGCCGCCGCCTGTGCCGACCGCGCCAACCTGGTCGTGCTGGATCTGGACGACCTGCAGCGGCATCAGCATGCGGTCACCATGCTGGTCCAGCAGCACCGTCCGCCGGCGGCCTCCAAGGCGCGGCCGGTGGTGTTGCTGCTGTGCACGCCGGCTCATCAGCACTGGCTGCGCAACCTGCGCATGGCGGGGGCCGATGATTTCCTGGTCAAGCCGGTGGACCGCCAGGAACTGGCCCTGCGGCTGGACTTGCTGCTGCTGGCCGCGCAGCCCTACGAAGCCCCGCCCAGCGTGGTGGAAGCCGGCGGCTTCATGGTCGACCTGGCGCGCCTGCGCATCACCCATCCCGAGCGGCCCGGCCTGGATGCCACGCTCACCCGCAAGGAAGTCGAACTGGCGCTGCTGTTCATGCAGCACCTGGGACGCCCGCTGTCGCGCGCCTTCCTGCAGGAACGCATCTGGGGGGCCGAGCCGGAAACCCCGACCCGCACCATCGATACCCACGTCTCGCGCATCCGCACCAAGCTCAAGCTGCATCCCGGCAATGGCTACCAGTTGGCCACCGTCTACGGCTACGGCTACCAGCTGGAGCGGCTGGAATAACACGCCGGGAGCCTTCGCGCAGGCCAGCCGGAGAGTGTTGCATCGGCACCCCGGCCATCTGCGCCAAGCCTGATCCATGTCAGGGACATATACCTATTATCAGGGGGCGCCCCAACCCGAAAGTGGGCAAAGAGTATAATTATTCCCAAAACCGGGGCCGAATCTGTCTGATTTTGTACGAATTGCATTGTTTCGTACGCTTTTCATTCAGTTTCACAGCCATAGAAGTGCAATTTTCCAGCTCATCGGCACTGCTGCCTTATAGTCGATTCCTCCATGCATTTGCTCGCCGTCGGACTCAACCACACTACCGCGCCGGTCTCGCTGCGCGAGAAAGTGGCATTCCCCGCTGACCAGATCGGTCAGGCGGTGGCGTCCGCGCGTGCGTGGTTTGGCGGCAATGACAAGATCGTGGCCGCGGGCGAAGCCGCCATCCTTTCCACCTGCAATCGCACCGAGCTGTATGCCGCTGCGGCGGCCGGGCAAGACGGGGTGGAATTCGCCATCGACCGTACCGCGCAGTTCCTGGCCGAGTATCACCACATTCCCTACGCCGACCTGCGTCCCTACCTCTATTCGCTGCCGCAGGACAATGCCGTGCGCCATGCCTTCCGCGTCGCCTCCGGGCTGGACTCGATGGTACTGGGCGAACCGCAGATCCTGGGCCAGATGAAGGATGCAGTACGCCAGGCCGATGCCGCCGGCGGCCTGGGCACCTATCTGCACCAGCTGTTCCAGCGCACCTTTGCGGTGGCCAAGGAAGTGCGCAGCACCACCGAAATCGGCGCGCACAGCGTCTCGATGGCCGCCGCTGCCGTGCGCCTGTCGCAGCGCATCTTCGATTCCATCTCCGGCCAGAACGTGCTCTTCATCGGTGCCGGAGAGATGATCGAACTGTGCGCCACGCACTTCGCGGCCCAGAATCCCAAGACCCTGACGGTGGCCAACCGCACCATGGAACGCGGCGAAACCCTGGCCCATCGCTTCAGCGGCCGTGCCATCCGCCTGGCTGACCTGCCGGCGCAGCTGGCCAGCTTCGACATCGTGGTCTCCTGTACCGCCTCGCAGCTGCCCATCATCGGCCTGGGGCTGGTGGAACGGGCCGTCAAGGCACGCCGCCACAAACCCATCTTCATGGTCGACCTGGCCGTGCCGCGCGATATCGAGGCCGAAGTCGGCCGCCTGGATGACGTTTTCCTCTACACCGTGGACGACCTGGCCTCGGTGGTGCAAAGCGGCGTCGAAAACCGCCAGGCTGCGGTCGCGCAGGCCGAAGCCATCATCGAAACCCGGGTGCAATCCTTCATGCACTGGATCGACAGCCGCGCCATGGTGCCGCTGATCCAGGACCTGCACGAAACCGGCGAGGCCCTGCGCCTGGCCGAACTGGAGCGCGCACGCCGCATGCTGGCCAAGGGCGAGGATGTGGAAGCGGTGCTGGACGCCCTCTCCAAGGGCCTGACCGCCAAGTTCCTGCACGGCCCGCAACAGGCCCTGCACCACGCCCAGGGTGAACAGCGCAGCCAGCTGGTCTCGCTGCTGCCGCAACTGTTCCGCGCCAAGCGTTAGCGCCTCTCCCGCCGCGCTGGCCGCTGCCTGCGGCTGGCAACCTCGCGCCGTCGCCGACGGCTGCCGTCGTCCCCCTCATTGCTGACCGATACTGACTTCCCGACCTCATGAAACCCTCAATGCTCGCCAAACTCGACCAGCTCGCCGAACGGCTGGAAGAGCTCAACAGCCTGCTGGCCCAGGAAGATGCCACGTCCAGCATGGACAACTTCCGCAAGATGACCCGCGAACACGCCGAACTGGGCCCGCTGGTAGCGCTGTACCACGACTATGTGCAGGCCAGTGAAGATATCCGCACCGCCGGCGAGCTGCTGTCAGACCCCGACATGAAAGCTTTCGCCCAGGAAGAAATCGATGGCGCCAAGGCCCGCATGGAGGGGCTGGAGCTGGATCTGCAGAAGATGCTGCTGCCCAAGGATCCCAATGATGAACGAAACATCTTCCTGGAAATCCGCGCCGGAACCGGAGGTGACGAATCAGCCCTGTTCGCCGGCGACCTGCTGCGCATGTACACCCGCTATGCAGAACGCCAGCGCTGGCAGGTGGAGATCGTCTCGGCCTCGGAATCGGAACTGGGCGGCTACAAGGAAGTGATCGCCCGCATCGCCGGCTTCGGCGCCTACTCGCGCCTGAAGTTCGAATCCGGCGGCCACCGCGTGCAACGCGTGCCGGCCACCGAGACCCAGGGCCGCATCCACACCTCCGCCTGCACGGTGGCCGTGATGCCTGAAGCCGATGAAGTCGAGGATGTGGACATGAACCCGGCCGACCTGCGCATCGACACCTATCGCGCCTCCGGGGCTGGTGGGCAGCACATCAACAAGACCGATTCGGCGGTGCGCATCACGCACTTGCCGACCGGCATCGTGGTGGAATGCCAGGACGACCGCAGCCAGCACAAGAACAAGGCGCAGGCCATGAAAGTGCTGGCAGCACGGATCAAGGACGTGCAATTGCGCGAGCAGCAATCCAAGGAAGCCGCCACCCGCAAGTCCTTGATCGGCTCGGGCGACCGCAGCGAGCGCATCCGCACCTACAACTTCCCGCAGGGGCGCATGACCGACCACCGCATCAACCTGACGCTCTACAAGCTCGATTTCATCATGGATGGCGACCTGGACGAACTGACCAATGCCCTCATCACCGAGCACCAGGCTGAACTGCTGGCCCAGCTGGGCGACGACTGAGGCCAACGGAACCAAGCCGGGGGGATCCGTTCAGAGTGCCTTTGCCTGCGCGGGCAGCATGCACGCAGGCCCGGACTTCTCTACAATCGCGTCATGGCAAAAAAACCGCCGGATCATCCGCGTGGTCCCGCCCATCGAACTGCCCCGACGCATTCCCCCATTAATGAATCTCTGAATCCTCAACCATGAAATCATCCAAAGCGGTTTTCCTGCTGGTGGCGCTGGTGTGCGCTGCCCTGCTGGGCGTTGCCATGTACCTGCAGATCGTCGAAGAAATGCAGCCCTGCCCGCTGTGCGTCATCCAGCGCTACATGTTCGTGCTGGTCGGCGCCTTCGCCCTGATCGGTGCCCTGATGCCCGAAGCCGCCCGCCGCGGCAGCGCCGGCCTGGGCCTGCTGGCCGCGCTGGCTGGCGCCGGCACCGCGATCTGGCATCTGTACGTAAAGGCGCATCCGGGTGTCTCCTGCACCACCGATCCGCTGGAAACGGCGCTCAACCAGCTGCCCACGGCCAAGCTGTGGCCGCAGATGTTCACCGCCGACGGCTTCTGCTCGGCCCCCTGGCCCCCGGTGTTCGGCCTGCAGATCCCGACCTGGTCGCTGATCTGGTTCGGCGTGCTGGCCCTGGTGCTGGCCGTGCAACTGTTCAAGCGCGCCCCGCGCACCACCATCTGGAAGTGATGGAGCCGCTCTCCAGCTATGCCGGCTGTACGCTGGCCACCGTATTGAAGACGGCGCCGCTGGAGCCGCTGGAGAACCGCATCCTGCTGTGCCACGCGCTGCGCATGACGCGCGTGCAACTGATCACGCAATCCGAACGGCGGCTCGATGCCGCTGAATCGGAGGCGCTCACGGCCCTCTACACCCGTCGTCTGCGTGGCGAGCCGATTGCCTACATCATCGGCCAGCGCGAATTCTATGGACTGGACTTGCGCGTCACGCCGGATGTGTTGATCCCCCGGCCCGATACCGAGCTGCTGGTGGAACTGGCCATGGAAAGATTGCCGCAAGGCGCGGCGCTGCTGGACATGGGGACCGGTTCTGGGGCGATTGCCATCGCCATTGCCCATACGCGGCCCGATGCGGTAGTGACGGCACTGGATGCCAGCGCTGCTGCACTGGCCATCGCACGTGAAAACGCCACCGCCAACCAGGTCCGCCTGACGCTGCTGGAAAGCGACTGGTACGCCGCCCTGCCCCAGGATCAGCGCTTTGCAGTGATCGCCTCCAACCCGCCTTATATCGTCGCAGGGGATGTACATCTCTCCCAGGGCGACCTGCGCTTCGAACCGGTCGATGCGCTCACCGATCACGCTGATGGCCTGACCGACCTGCGCAGCATCATCGACGGCGCACCGGCGCATCTGCTGCCCGGCGGCTGGCTGCTGATGGAGCATGGTTACGACCAGGCCGCTGCGGTGCGCGGACTGCTCTCCGGCACCGGCTTCAAGGAAGTCCGGAGCTGGCGCGACCTGGCCGGTATTGAACGGGTCAGCGGCGGCCGCCTGGCCTGATCCGCTGACCGTTTCTGGCTTTCCTCCTGCTCTCTCAGGCCGCCCGCTTGCCGCCTCCTTGCGGCGAGTGCGGCTGACCGCTTGAGACGCCCTGTTCCAGTTGCGCCAGCAAGGTAGCCTGCTTTTGCATGGCCGCTTTCAGATGGCGTTCCTTCACGTGGCCATAGCCGCGAATCTCTTCCGGAATGCGGGCCACGGCGACGACCTGTTCCAGGTTCTCGGGCGTGAGCTTTGCCAGCAGGCGTGACAGGGTGGCACGGTACTCGCTGATCAGCGCCCGCTCCTGTCTGCGCTCATCGGTGTAGCCAAAAGGATCGAAGGCCGTACCCCGCAGGAAGCGCAGCTTGGCCAGCACGCCGAAGGCCGGCATCATCCAGCTGCCGAAGGCCTGCTTGCGCAGGTGTCCCTTGTCGTCGCGCTTGGCCAGCAGCGGCGGGGCCAGGTGGAAGCGCAGCTTGTAATCCCCCTCGAACATGCCGGCGATCTTGGCGCGGAAGGCCGGCTCGGTATAGAGGCGCGCGACTTCGTACTCATCCTTGTAGGCCATGAGCTTGAAGAGACTGGTCGCTACCGCACGGCTCAATTTGAAGCCGCGTGCCGCCTCACCCAGCGTGCTCTCGCGCGCACGCACTTCTTCCACGGCATCGCGATAGCTGCGCGCATAGGCGGCGTTCTGGTAATCGGTGAGGAAGGCCACGCGGCGCTCCACCAGTTCATCCAGGCTCGGCGTGCGCTTGAATTCGATCACCTGCGCCGTCATGCCGTTGCGGCTCGCGGCGGCCAGCACGAAGTCCACATCATGTGCGGCTACACGGCCCCAGGCGAAGGCCTGCTTGTTGAAATCCACCTGCAGCGCGTTGAGTTCGATGGCGCGCAACAGGGCCGCTTCCGACAACGGTACCCACCCCTTTTGCCAGGCATAGCCGAGCATGAACATGTTGGTCGCGATCGCATCGCCCATGAGCGCCGTAGCGATACGGCCGGCATCAATCAGTGAAAGATTGTCGCGGCCGCAGGCCTTGGCGATCTCGCCTTCGCTGGAGGCAGTGGGGAATTGCCAGTCCGGATTGCGGACGAACGCGGCAGTGGGCATCTGCGTCGAATTGACCGCTGCATGGGTACGCCCCTCGCCCATGCGCGAGAGGGCATCGCGGCCTGCAGTGACGATGACGTCGCAGCCGATGACCAGGTCAGCCATGCCGGTGCCCACGCGGGTGGACTGGATGTGCGCCGGGTCCTCGGCCACGCGCACGTGCGACATCACCGGCCCGCCCTTCTGGGCCAGTCCGCTCATGTCCAGTACCGAGCAGGCGCGGCCTTCGACGTGCGCCGCCATGGCGATGATCTGGCCGATGGTAATCACGCCCGTGCCGCCTACGCCGGTGACCACAATGCCATACGGCTGGGCCAGCCCCGGCAGCACCGGCTCGGGCAAGGTCGGCAAGGCCGGACCCGATTGCGTCTTGGCGCGTACCGGCTTCTTCAGCTGGCCACCTTCCACCGTCACGAAGCTGGGGCAGAAACCGTTCACGCAGGAATAGTCCTTGTTGCAGGAAGACTGATTGATCTGGCGCTTGCGGCCGAACTCGGTTTCCAGCGGCTCCACCGACAGGCAATTGGACTGCACGCTGCAATCGCCGCAGCCTTCGCACACCGCCTCGTTGATGACGGCGCGCTTGGCCGGGTCGGGATAGGCATTGCGTTTGCGGCGACGGCGCTTTTCCGATGCGCAGGTCTGGTCATAGATCATGGCCGACACGCCCGGCTGTTCACGCAGTTCGCGCTGCACGGCATCGAGTTCGCTGCGATGCCGGATGGTCACGCCCTCGGCCCATTGGGTGCCGGCCGGATACTTGTCCGGCTCATCGGTGACCACGATGATGGGACGCACGTTCTCAGCGGCCAGCTGGCGCGAGATCATGGCCGGATCGAGCGGGCCATCAAACTCCTGGCCACCGGTCATGGCCACCGCATCGTTGTACAGGATCTTGTACGTGATATTGACCTTCGCCGCGACCGAGGCGCGCACTGCCAGCAGGCCGGAATGGAAGTAGGTGCCATCACCGAGGTTGGCGAAGACGTGTTTTTCCGTCGTGAACGGTGCCTGGCCTACCCAGGTCACGCCCTCGCCGCCCATGTGGGTGAAGAGGCTGGTCTCGCGGTCCATCCAGGTGACCATGTAATGGCAACCGATACCGGCCAGGCCACGGCTGCCATCGGGCAATTTGGTGGAGGTGTTGTGCGGGCAGCCCGAGCAGAAATGCGGCACGCGGTCCTTGTCGGGATCGGGCTTGCTGCTGATGTTGAGGGCCGCTTCCTTGGCTTCGAGATAGGCCACGCGGGTGCGCACACGCTGCTCCACCGGATGACCGGCGAAGTAGCGCGAGATGCGCGTGGCAATCGCGCGTGCGATCTGCGCCGGATTGAGTTCATAGGTGGCCGGCAGCAGCCAGTTGCCATGGCCTTCGCGCTGCGAACCGCTCCATTCTCCGGTGTCATCGAATTTGCCGACCACGCGGGGTCGAACATCGTCGCGCCAGTTGTAGAGTTCTTCCTTTAATTGGTATTCAAGAATCTGGCGCTTCTCCTCGACCACCAGGATCTCGTCCAGACCCTGCGCGAATTCACGCACGCCTTCGGCTTCCAGAGGCCAGGTCATGCCGACCTTGTAGAGACGGATGCCGATGTCGGCGGCGACCTGTTCATCGATGCCCAGGTCTTCCAGCGCCTGGCGCGTATCGAGGTAGGACTTGCCGGCAGTGATGATGCCGATGCGCGCACGCGGACTGTCCCAGATAATGCGGTTCAACTTGTTCGCACGTGCGTAAGCGAGGGCGGCATACCATTTGTAGTTGATCATGCGCGCTTCCTGGCCCAGCACCGTATCCGGCATACGGATGTTGAGACCATCGGGCGGCAGTTCGAAGTCCGGTAACTCTATCTTCACGCGCTCCGGATCGATCATCACCGACATGCCCGATTCGACCAGGTCGGTCACGCATTTCATTGCCACCCACAAGCCGGTGTAGCGGCTCATGGCCCAGCCATGCAGGCCGTAGTCGAGATACTCCTGCACCGACGACGGATAGAGCACCGGAATGCCGCAGGCCTTGAGGATGTGCTCGCTCTGGTGTGCGGCGGTAGAGGACTTGGCGGCGTGGTCATCGCCCGCGATCACCAGCACGCCGCCGTGTTTGGAGGTGCCTGCCATGTTGGCGTGCTTGAAGACATCGCCGCAACGATCGACCCCCGGGCCCTTGCCGTACCACAGCGAGAACACGCCGTCGTATTGCGCGCCCTTGAAGAGATTGACCTGCTGCGTGCCCCACACACTGGTGGCGGCCAGGTCTTCATTCATGCCGGGATGGAATTTGACCTGTTTGGCTTCCAGGTATTTGCGCGCCTTCTCGGCGGTCTGGTCGACCGAGCCCAGGGGGGAGCCGCGATAGCCCGTGATGAAGCCGGCGGTGTTCAGGCCCGCGCGTTCATCGTATTGCCGCTGCAGCATCGGCAGGCGGATCAGCGCCTGAATGCCGGTCATGAAGACGCGGCCGCGCTCCAGTGCATATTTGTCGTCCAGGGATACATCGTCCAGCAGCAGGCGTTGCCCGCCGGGTAGGGGTGCGTTCATGTGGTCTCCGTGCCAAAAATCTTGTTTTTGCCTTGCACATGCTCCCGCCAGTCACGCCCCGCACCCTGTCGCTGTGCGGCTACGCCGATCTGTCGGGAATCGGGAACACCTCAGTCTTGTGAACCGGGTGTCTTCAAGTTGTGGGGTCAAGTTAGCACAAGGGTGACCGGCCCGCTACGCGCGCCGCAGCAGGGTTTCCGGGCTTTTTTGTCTTGCGGGAAACTGTTTCCGCAAGTCCTGCGGCATTCACTGCATTGCGGAGAAGAAAATGCCGGAAAGCGAAAAACAACAACATTTCCGGCTGAAAAAAAAGGGCTGCGGACGCCCCAAGTGTTACAAGCAAGACGTGAATGTAACAGCCCGTAAAAGCCGTTGGACCAGCTCGGCCGCTGACGTTTAATAGACCTCACTTGAACAGCGATTGATTGGTATCCGTTACTGTGCAAGGTTCCTCCCCTCTAGTGTTGAAAGCACCACTAGCTCGCGGATCCGGCCTCCCCTGTCGGATCCGCTTTTTTTATGTGCGCTTCTGCCGGGCACAAAAAAAAAGCCGGACGCATGTCCGGCTTTCCTGAGCGCTTGCTTGCAGCGATGTCATCTTCAGCGATTGGGCGGGAAATTGGTCTCGCCCGGCAGCAAGGTATTGGCCGGCAGGGCCTCCTGCTGCTTGAGCCGCTCGTAGAGCGGCGTGAAGTCCGGCGCGGTATCGTTGAAGAGCTGTTCGAAATCCTTGATCACGAAATAGGTCTCCTGATAGGTGTCGATCTTGTAGAGCGTGCGCATGATGCGCTCCACTTCAAACGGCACGCGGCGCGGCTGGTCGCTGGAGAGGCAGTACTCGACCTCGCCGCCCGAGGAGAGGATGCCGGCACCATAGATGCGCAAACCCTCCTTGCTCTGGATCAGCCCGAACTCGATGGTGTACCAGTACAGGCGCGCCAGATAGGCCAGCCCGTCGAGCTTGAGCGCCTTGAGGCCACCCTTGCCGTATTCCTGCAGGTGGTTGGCGAAGATCGGATTGAACAGCAGCGGGACATGGCCGAAGAAGTCATGGAACAGATCGGGCTCGACGATGTAATCGAACTCGTGCTCTTCACGCAGCCACACCGTGACCGGGAAGCGGCGATTGGCCAGGTGCTCGAAGAAGGTGTGGTCCGGCACCAGGCCCGGCACGGCCACCAGCTCCCAGCCGGTGGCCTTGAAGAGTGCTTCGGTGGTGCGGTCAAAGCGCGGGATGCCTTGCGAGACATCGAGCGCCTTGAGGCTGTCGATGAAGACATCACAGGCGCGACCCGGAATCAACTTGGCCTGGCGTTCATAGAGACGACGCCACAGCGCGTGCTGGGCGGGCGTGTAGCCCTCCCAGTTCTGGGCCACGACGTAGTTGGCGTCGGCCTGGCTGTAGTCGCCGCGCAAGGCTCCGCTATCGGACTTGGTGGCGACGGTGGCGAAGAAATCATCGGTGTTGGGATTGGTGCTCATGGCATACCCGTTATCAAAGTGAGGCGCATATTATGCGCTCCCGGCACGGGATGGTCATGTGCGTTCGCGCAAGCAGCGCGTCAGGCAGCAGGCGGCGGCGTGCCGTCGTCCTTCTTTTTGGTACCGATGCCGGTCACGCGCGCGCCCCATTTCAGCAGTGCCTTGAAGTTGGCCTTGACGATATAGTCCAACATTGCAACTTGCTCTTCCAGCGCTTCCTGGAACACCGTGGCCGAGTTGGCAGGCTTGATCTTGAGGTAGGCATCGGCCTCGCCATAGTCGCGGTGGATTTCCATGCCGGCCTTCTTGGCGATGTGCATCATCACCTTGTTGGACGAGAGACAGTGCATGTACAGCGTATCGACATCGGCATTGCGACAGTGCATCGAAGCGCGCATGAACAGGCGCGTGCCCACCCCGAGCCCGCGTGCGGCGGCCGTCACCGAGACCCCGAACTCGGCCACCACCGGCTTGATGGTGGCACCGCTGATGCGCGTGCTCTCCTTGGGCGCGAAGGCCAGGTGGCCGACACCGAGCAGTCGCAAGCGACGGTCATAGACGCCGAAGACGGTATCGCGCTCGAAGTTGATGCCCTCCACGTAGCGCGTCACCATCTCATCGGAGAGCTTGGAACCGAAGCGCAGCAGGCGATCCTTTTCTTCCAGCGCCAGGAAGTGGCGCAGCAGGTGGCGGCGCGCACGCGGCGAGAGCTCCTTGACGAAGACGTTGGGCTTGTCCTGCTTCTCCGGCTGTGCAGGCGGCAAGCCGGATTGCTGGCCACGCAAGCGCTGGAGGAGACGGGACAGGGGATGGCTCATCGTGACGTTTCCTCAAGACTGCGCCGGACGATGCTGCTCGACATAGGCCGCCACTTGCGCGGTACGTGCCGCCAGGATGGCCTCAGGAATGCGTTGCGGCTGTGCCTGCTGCTGCGCGATGGCGCCGGCATCGATGGCCTGCGCGGCCTGCAGTGCGCCTTCCAGATAAGCCGCCTGCGGGAAGGGCTGCAACTCCAGCCCGGTGCGGCCGCGATGGTCGCATTCCGAGGCGCGCAGCATGTCGACGAAGCGCTGCGGTTTGCGGAAGGCATCGCACCGTGCGAAGAACTTGACCAGGGTATCGGGACGCATCTCGAAGGAGCGTCCCACATTGCCATGTTCGCGCGCCGTCATCAGCGCCAGGTCACGGCATTCGCCGGGCACCTTCAGGCGCGTGCAGACGTCTTCGGCCAAACGCTCGCTGCGCGCTTCATGGCCATGATGGCGCGGCCAGATCTCGGGTGGCGTGGTGCCTTTGCCGAGGTCGTGCAACAGCGCGGCAAATCGGATCGGCAATGAAAAATTCTGCGCGGCGGCCCAATCGACCACCAGCATCACATGAACACCGGTATCGATTTCGGGATGCCATTTCTCCGGCTGCGGTACGCCCCACAGCGCATCGAGTTCGGGCAGGATGCGCTGCAAGGCGCCGCAGGCGCGCAAGACCTCGAACATGCGAGACGGCTTGTGCTCCATCAGGCCGCGCGCCAGTTCCTGCCAGACGCGTTCAGGCACCAGCGCATCCACCTCGCCCTCTTGCACCATGCGCTGCATGAGCGCATTGGTTTCCGGGGCCACCGTGAAATCGGCGAAGCGCGCCGCAAAACGTGCTACGCGCAGGATGCGTACCGGATCTTCGACAAAGGCCTCGGAGACATGGCGAAATACGCGCGCCTCAAGATCGGCACGGCCGTGATACGGATCGACCAGGGTGCCATCCTCATCCTGCGCAATCGCGTTGATGGTGAGGTCGCGGCGCGCGAGATCGTCTTCCAGCGTCACATCGGGTGCGGCATGGAAGGCGAAGCCCTTGTAGCCGGGCGCGGTCTTGCGCTCGGTGCGGGCCAGGGCATATTCCTCGTGGGTGTCGGGATGGAGGAACACCGGGAAGTCCTTGCCGACGGGGCGGAAACCCAGTTCCAGCAACTGCTGCGGCGTGGCCCCCACCACCACGTGGTCGCGGTCCTTCACCGGCAGGCCCAGCAAGCCGTCGCGCACTGCGCCGCCGACGGTGTAGGTCTTCATCGGCTGCGCCTCACTGGTGGTCCGGAAGGATTTCCTTCTCGGCCAGCGCCTCGGCGATCCAGCGCGCCACCGCCGGGTGCTCGCGCACACGGTCGGCATAGGCTTGCAGGGCCGGAGCCAGCGGCACCTGGTAGCTGACGAAGCGCATCACCACCGGTGCATAGAAGGCATCGGCAATGGAGAAATCGCCGAAGAGGAATTCATGATGGCCGAATTGCGAGAGGCACTCTTCCCAGATCTCGCACACGCGCGCGATATCGGCTTGTGCGTCGGCGGTGCGCCCCTTGCCGGGGTAGCGGCCACGGATATCCATGCTCATGGCCGTGCGCAGGCCGGTGAAACCGGAGTGCATCTCGGCACAGATGCTGCGCGCGATGGCGCGGGCATCGGTGCGGGCCGGCCACAGGTGGCGGTCAGGGAATTGCTCGGCCAGGTATTCGCAGATGGACAGCGAATCCCAGATCGCGATGTCGCCATCGAGCAGCACCGGCACGCGGCCCGAGCCGGTGTAGCGGGCGATCTCGCCGGCGGTCTCGGGCTGGTCCAGCAGCACGCGCACTTCCTTGAAAGGGATATCGAAGGCCACGGCGGTGACCCACGGGCGCATCGACCACGAGGAATAATTCTTGTTGGCGATCACCAGGGTGGGCATGTGGCGTCCGGCCTTTTGCAGGGTTTCGGACAAGACCGGATCCAGTTCTGTATCTTGCATGGGAGCTCGTTTCTCGAAGATCAATGTCGCGGCGACTGAACCATTCAGCGTCGCGCGGTGCTACGGAAAAAGTCGAATTGCTGTTGCGGGCTGCGCGGCAGGAGATAGCCGGGAATGACGTCTTCCAGTGCGCGCGGCGTGAGCTGCAGCTCGGGGGCGATGGGGCCGTGCAGGACATTGTCCACCTTCATCGAGGCGACGTTGTCGCGGCTCATCAGCTTGCCCGGCAGGTGTTCCAGCGCGAAAGCCTGCAGCCAGCCGGCCGCATCGGGCAAGCCGATCACCGGACGCGGATGGCCGCTGTACCAGCCCGACAGGCGCACCAGTTCACGCAGAGAATATTGCTTGGGCCCGCCCAGCTCGAACACCTTGCCGCCCAGACGCGGCAAGGCCAGGGCATTGACGAAGGCCTGTGCCACATCACCCACGTAGACCGGCTGGAAGCGCGCATCAGGGCTGCCCAGCGGAATCACCGGGAACAGGCGGTTCAGGCCGGCGAACATGTTGATGAAATTGTCGCCCTCTCCGAACACGACCGACGGACGGAAGATGGCCACATCGAGCGCCTGAGAAGCCAGCGCTTCCTGTTCGCCGGCCGCCTTGGAACGCAGGTACATCGACGGCCCCTGGGCATCGGCGCACAGCGCGCTCATGTGCAGGTAGCGCGGCACGCCCTGCTGCACGCAGGCGGCCACGATGCGGCGCGGCAGCAGCACGTGCTGGCGTTCGAAATCCGGACCATAAGGGGCACCGCCACGCGCCGGGCGCGATTGCAGGATGCCGACCAGGTTGATGACCACGTCCGCCTCGGCCACCAGGCGCGCCAGCACGGCATCGTCATGGATGTTGGCCTGGACCACGCTGACCACGGGCGAGACCAGCAGATGCTTGGCGCGCTCGTAGCGGCGCGTGGGCACCATGATGCGGTAGCCGGTGGTGCTGCCCAGCAGTTCGATCAGGCGAGTGCCGATGAAGCCGGAACCGCCGATGACGAGGATCTTCTTGACTGCCATTTGTCTCTCTCCGATTTCCAGGGAAGACCGCTGGCCGCCGCGTCAGTGAGGGACGGCGGCCGCGGCGATGGGATCAGGGCAGGTCGGTGGCGACGTTGGCATTGGGGGCCACCGTGCCCATGCGCTGCTTCAGGGATTGCGGGCGGTTCTCGAACATGGCCGCATAGTAGGTCGCATTGGACATCACGTTCTTGACATAGCCCCGGGTTTCATTGAAAGGGATGATCTCGGCGAAGATCGCCCCTTCGACCGGACGCGGCAAGGTCGCGCGCCAGGTGCGCGGACGGCCGGGGCCGGCATTGTAGCCGGCGGTGGCCAGGGTTTCCGAGCCTTCCAGGTTGTTCAACACCATGTCCAGATAGCTGGTGCCCAGCAGCAGGTTGGTGTTGATGTCATTGACCTGGTCGGCCGTGAATTCGGTCATCCCGATCTTCTTGGCAACGAACTTGGCGGTAGCCGGCATCAACTGCATCAGGCCGGAAGCGCCCACGTGCGAACGGGCCGACTTGATGAAGCGCGACTCCTGGCGGATCAGGCCATAGACCCAGGCATTCTCCATGCCCAGCGGACGCGTGGCCGCATTCATCTCGGGCAGGTGCGGTGCCGGGAAGCGCTGGGTGAAATCGAACTCGGTCTTGGTGCGGTCGGAGGTGTTGACCATGCGGTCCAGCACATCATTCTGGCGTGCGTATTCGGCGGCGGCCAGCAACTGGCGGTCGGTCATGTTGCGCAGTTCCCAGTTCCATTCGCGGATGGCTTCGAAGCGCAGGTTCAGCTGATAGAACTTGAGCGAACGCTTGAAGCCGGCATTCTGCGAATACAGCGCCACTTCACCGGCGCCCGGCGGGGTCGGGCCGGGCGGAATGGTGATCTGCTGACCCAGCTCTTCCAGCGCCAGCTGGCCATAGAAGCTGAAGTTGGGCGCGATCGATTCGAACAGGCGGCGCGCGGCCTCGTTCTGGCCTTCGGCCTTCAGGGCACGGCCGAGCCAGTAGACCCAGGCAGTGTCGCTGCGCAGCGGGGCCGGCATGGCTTCGATGGTCTTGCGTACGGTCTTCCAGTCGCCGTCGCGAAGGGCCATGCGGACCTTCCATTGCATCGCATCCTGGGTCAGCGGCGCGTCCTTGGCTTTGCGCCAGTAGTCCGAGGCTTCCGGTGCCAGCTTGTAGGATGCGGCCAGGGCAATCTGTGCCCAGCCAAGCGCGACCTCCTGCGAACTCATGTTGCGGCCGGCATCGTTGAGATAGGTCGCGGCCTGGGACGGATTGTTTTTGGCGATGCGGCCCAGGGCGATGATGTAGAGCTGGTGATTCACCGGGCCCCGGCCCGGTCCCTTGGCCAGCATCAGCGCCGGACGATCCATCACCTGGGTCACGCTGACATCGCCGCTGTCGACCAGCACCGCCGCACGGCGGGCCACGGTGGCATTGCCGTTCTCGGCGGCCTGGCGGATCTGGAACCAGACGTCGGCATCGCTGAACTGGCCGTTCTGCGCCAGGGTGGCGATCAGGTCGCTGCAGCCCTGGCCATAGTCCTTGGGATTGCTCAGCAGCGCACGCGCCTCCTCGGCCACATTGGCCCCCTTGAGCGCGCGCGAGTTCAGGGCAAAGCACTTGACCTGGGTATCATCATTGAGCACGAACTTGGGGTACTGCTCATCGAAGACGGCCCAGTTGCCGGTCTTGCCCAGGGCCAGCAGCCAGTCGTTGCGCAGGCGATCAACGATGGCCTGGCCGTCCCAGCGGGCCAGGAAATCGCGGATCTCCTGCTCGCTGGCGCTGTAATCGCGCACGCGCGGCTTGAGCCGGTAGTAATCGACATAGGACGCCAGCTCATAGCCCGACAGCCGCGAGGCCAGGTCTTGCGCCAGCGCGGCGTTGTCGCTGGCGGCCGCCTGGCGCAGGGCCAGGAAAATATCGTCAGGAGCGGCGTCCGGGGCCACACGCTTCTGGGCGTGGGCGGCGGGCGCAGCGGTGAACATGGCACCGGTCGCCAGCGCCAAGGGGAGCGCCACGGAGGCGGCCAGCGCGCGCAGGCGCTGGTTGAACGGATGATTCTTCGGACGCATACTCATGCAAGCTTCTTCATGCAGATTGTTGGAACAAATAATGAACCCAAGCATAGCACGCGATACGCCCCCTCCACCGACGGAACAGGAGGCGGCCGCCCTTCACAAACAGCGCCTGCGCGCCGAGCTGCTGGCGCGCCGCAAGGCCCTGCTTGACGAGGACAAGATCGCAGCCGATGCCATCATCGGGCAGCGGGTACTGGACTGGTGCGCCACGTACGCCATCCACAGCCTGGCGGTGTACCAGCCGATCCGGCGCGAACCGGATCTGTCTGCGGCCTATAACGCGCTGGCCGCGCGCGGGGTGCACCTGTGCCTGCCGGTGGTGGTCGATAAAGATTCGGCACTGGAATTTCGCGCCTGGCAGCCTGGCGATCCTCTGGAAAAGGATGGGATGGGCACACTCGTGCCACCGGCCGGGACCACCGTCGTACAGCCGCAGGCCTTGCTGATTCCTTGCCTGGGTGTCAATGCGGCAGGATGCCGTCTGGGCTATGGCGGCGGCTTCTACGACCGCACGTTGGCGGCCAGTCCGCGGCCGCTGGCGGTGGGGGTCTGCCACGGCTTCGGACGGGTCGAATTCGAAGCGCAGGCGCACGACATCGCGCTGGATAGCGTCATTTTCGACGATATATGAAGAAAAAAGCCGGACTCAGGTCCGGCTTGAAAAGGCAATCTCCGCCTACTTCACCAGTTGTTGCCAGATCGCCTCGGTCGGCCCCGCCTGGTTCAGTGAATAAAAATGCAAACCGGGCGCCCCCCCAGCCAGCAGGCGCTGGCACAGCTGGGTCACCACGTCCTGACCGAAAGCGCGGATCGATTCGGTATCGTCGCCGTAGCTGGCCAGCTTGAGACGGATCCAGCGCGGGATCTCGGTACCGCACATGTCCGAGAAACGCATCAGCTGCGTGTAGTTGGTGATAGGCATGATGCCGGCAATCACCGGAACGGTCGCGCCCAGTCTGGCGGCCTCGTCCACGAAGCGGAAGTAGGCGTCGGCATTGTAGAAATACTGGGTGATGGCCGAATTGGCACCGGCCTTCACTTTGCGTGCGAAGTTCTGCACGTCGTCCTGCGGCGAGCGCGCTTGAGGGTGCATCTCGGGATAGGCCGCCACTTCGATGTGGAACCAGTCGCCGGTTTCGGCGCGCACGAACTCGACCAGTTCGTTGGCATGGCGGAATTCGCTGGAGGCCTGGTCCACGGCGCCATAGCCGCTGGGCAGGTCGCCGCGCAGAGCCACCAGGCGCTTGATGCCTTGGGCACGATAGTCTTCCAGGATGGCACGCAGGCTGGCACGGGAGCTGCCGATGCAGGACAAGTGCGGCGCGGCGTTATGGCCTTCACCGATGATTTCCAGCACGGTGTCGCGCGTACCCTGCTGCGTCGAACCGCCGGCACCGAAGGTCACCGAGAAATACTTCGGTGCCAGCGCCGCCAGCCGGGCGCGGGTAGCGCGCAGCTTTTCCGCCCCCTCGGCAGTCTTGGGCGGGAAAAATTCGATACTGAAATTATGTGTACTCATTGATTCGAACCCGATTTCAGCAACAGTGTGGACAGTGCCCAAGACACGATGCTGTAGAGCAGTGCGCCGCCAACCGCAGACCAGAAGCCGGCCACGTGGAAGCCGCCGACCAGTTGCGCCACGACCCAGAACATGAGGCCATTGATGACCAGGATGAACAGGCCCAGGGTGAGCATGGTCACCGGCAGGGTCAGCACCACCAGCACCGGGCGCACGATGGTATTGACGAACCCCAGGATCAGCGCGGCCAGCAGGGCCGAGCCGAAGCTGTCGACCTGCACCGAGTGCATCAGGTAAGGAACGGCCAGCAAGGCCAATGCATTGATGAGCCAGGTCAGCAGCAGGCGCATGTAAAAACCTTTCGATCCCGTCGGGGAGTGATGAAGATACGTGAAGCTTGCATCACCTCAGGAGGGGATGCAAGGTCCGCGGGCGGGAGACGATGCTGAGACTGCCGGGCCGGCCCTCTCAGGGGAAGAGAGGGCCGGCGCCAGGCAGAGATCAGTAGCGGTAGTGCTCAGGCTTGTAGGGGCCTTCGACCTTCACGCCGATGTAGGCGGCCTGTTCGGCGGTCAGTTCGCTCAACTGCGCATTGAGTTTCTTCAATTGCAGACGGGCGACCTTTTCGTCCAGGTGCTTGGGCAGCGTGTAGACGCCGACCGGATAGTCCTTGGTGTTGACGAACAGTTCGATCTGGGCAATGGTCTGGTTGGCGAAGGACGAGCTCATCACGTAGGACGGGTGGCCGGTGGCACAACCCAGGTTCACCAGGCGGCCTTCGGCCAGCAGGATGATGCGCTTGCCATCGGGGAAGATCACGTGGTCGACCTGCGGCTTGATGTTTTCCCAGGTGTACTGCTTCAGGGCGGCAACTTCGATTTCATTGTCGAAGTGGCCGATGTTGCAGACGATGGCCTGGTCCTTCATCTTCTTCATGTGCTCGTGGGTGATCACATGGTAGTTGCCGGTGGCGGTGACGAAGATGTCGCCGTGTTCGGCGGCGTAGTCCATGGTCACCACGCGATAGCCTTCCATGGCGGCCTGCAGGGCACAGATCGGATCGATCTCGGTGACCCACACTTGCGCCGACAGCGCGCGCAGGGCCTGGGCTGAACCCTTGCCGACGTCACCGTAACCGGCCACGATGGCGACCTTGCCGGCGATCATCACGTCGGTGGCGCGCTTGATGCCGTCCACCAGCGATTCGCGGCAGCCGTACAGGTTGTCGAACTTGGACTTGGTGACCGAGTCGTTGACGTTGATGGCCGGGAAAGCCAGCTTGCCTTCCTTGAACATCTGGTACAGGCGGTGCACGCCGGTCGTGGTCTCTTCGGTGACGCCCTTGATTTCCTTGATGCGCTTGGAATACCACTGCGGGTCCTTGGCCAGATAACGCTTGATGGCGTTGAAGAGGCACACGGCTTCTTCCGAATCGGGCTTGTCCAGCACCGAAATGTCCGCCTCGGCACGAGTGCCCAGGTGCAGCAGCACGGTGGCGTCGCCGCCGTCGTCCAGGATCATGTTGGAATAGCCACCGTCGGTCCATTCGAAGATGCGGTGGGTGTATTCCCAGTATTCATCCAGGGTTTCGCCCTTGACGGCGAACACCGGGGTGCCGTTGGCCGCGATGGCCGCAGCAGCGTGATCCTGGGTCGAATAAATGTTGCAGGAGGCCCAGCGCACTTGCGCGCCCAGTGCTTCCAGGGTCTGGATCAGCACGGCGGTCTGGATGGTCATGTGCAGCGAACCGGTGATGCGTGCGCCCTTCAGGGGCTGGGAAGCAGCGAATTCCTCGCGGATCGCCATCAGGCCCGGCATTTCGGTTTCAGCGATCTTGATTTCCTTGTGGCCCCAGTCGGCCAGCTTGATGTCTGCGACGATGTAGTCTTGGGTAGGATTGGTGGTCATGGCAATGGCGCTGTTCACGCCCTCCTTTCATGAAAAAGCCAGAAAAAAAGTAACGTGAGCGCGGTTGCCAGGCGACTTGCGCCTGTTCACCGCTTCAAGCCTGGCAGGGGATGTCCCTGTCGCAACGCTCCTTGCAGCGGTGAGGCATTGTGAGATTTGGCGTTCCGGACGCAATGCCAACATCGGAACAGTGCGCGAATCTTCATTCGCGGGAACAGCATTGTAGCGCGGGTCAGGCGTTAGTCAATCCTCGGAACAGGCGTGTGAATCACTATTCACAAGCCTTTCCAGCAGGTTTGCAGATGCATTGGCGCTTCATTGTGCATACTGCAAGCCGGCTCGTGCCGGATGGGCTGGCTTACAGGCCGGCCGAGGCACGCAGGGCGGCGACCTTGTCGGTGCGCTCCCAGGTGAATTCCGGCTCTTCGCGGCCGAAGTGGCCGTAAGCGGCGGTCTTGGCGTAGATCGGACGCAGCAGGTCCAGCATCTGGACGATGCCCTTGGGACGCAGGTCGAAGTGCTCCTGCACCAGTTGGGCCAGCTTTTCATCGCTGATCTTGCCGGTGCCGAAGGTGGTCACCATGACCGAGGTCGGCTTGGCGATACCGATGGCATAGGACACCTGGATCTGGCAACGCTCTGCCAGGCCGGCAGCGACGATGTTCTTGGCCACATAGCGGCCGGCGTAGGCAGCCGAACGGTCGACCTTGGACGGGTCCTTGCCGGAGAAAGCGCCGCCACCGTGGGGCGCTGCGCCACCATAGGTATCGACGATGATCTTGCGGCCGGTCAGGCCGCAGTCACCCTGCGGGCCGCCGATGACGAAGCGGCCGGTCGGGTTGATCAGGTAGCGGGTGTTCTTGAGCCACTCGGCCGGCAGCACCGGCTTGATGATTTCCTCGATGGCGGCTTCGTGGATGTCCTTCTGCTCCATCTCGGGCGCATGCTGGGTCGACAGCACCACGGTATCGATGGCGACCGGCTTGCCATCCACATACTTCAGCGTGACCTGCGACTTGGCATCCGGACGCAGCCAGGGCAGGCGGCCATCCTTGCGCAGTTGCGACTGGCGCTCGACGATGCGGTGGGCGTAATAGATCGCGGCAGGCATCAGTTCCGGGGTTTCATTGCAGGCGTAGCCGAACATCAGGCCCTGATCGCCGGCACCTTGCTCCAGATCAACGCCACGGCCTTCGTCCACGCCCTGAGCGATGTCGGGAGATTGCTTGTCGTAGGCCACCAGCACGGCGCAGCTCTTGTAGTCGATGCCGAAGTCGGCGTTGTCGTAGCCGATGCGCTTGATGGTTTCGCGGGCCACATCGATGTAGTCGACGTTGGCACGGGTGGTGATTTCACCGGCCAAGACCACCAGACCGGTGTTGCACAAGGTTTCGGCAGCGACGCGGGAATGCGGATCCTGGGTGAAAATGGCATCCAGGATGGCGTCCGAGATCTGGTCGGCAACCTTGTCGGGATGGCCTTCGGAGACGGATTCGGAAGTGAAGAGATATTCGTTGGACATGCAAGCCTCTGACTGAAAACGATTTACCAATGTCGCGGCCCATCGTTAGTCGTGCCTGCGACGCTTTAGCGATATTTGTACCCCGTCTCGCAAGTTGTCATTAACTCGACGGCTTGTGCTATTTTACGCGTCTTGCATTTTTCTGCAATTTGACGGCGGAGCAACTCCGCCTTTTTGTTATCGGCAAGTATGCTCGTTTCTTTATTCCGCCTGCTCTCTTTCCTGCCGCTGCCGGCCTTGCATGCCCTCGGCGTGGTGGTGGGCTGGCTGGTTTTCCTGCTCTCCCCCGCCTATCGCCGCCGCCTGACTGACAACATCACCCTGGCCGGCCATCGCGGCAGCCTGTGGAAATCGGTCGGGGAAGCCGGCAAGGGCATGTTCGAGCTACCCTTCATCTGGTGCGCCCGCCCGGAACGGGTGTTGCGCACGGCGCGCATCGTCAACTGGGATCTGGTCCAGCAGGCACTGGACGCCAAGGCCGGCATCGTCTTCCTCACTCCGCACCTGGGCTGTTTCGAGATTTCGGCGCAGTCGGTGGCGCGCCATCACAGCCTGAGCGTGCTGTACCGCCCACCGCGCAAGGCCGCACTCAAGCCGCTCATCGAGGGTGCCCGCGCCCGCGCCAACCTGCACCTGGCACCGGCCAACCTGTCCGGCGTGCGTATCCTGCTCAAGGCCTTGAAGAATGGCCAGGCCATCGGCCTGCTGCCGGACCAGGTGCCGCAGAATGGCGAAGGCGTGTGGGCCAATTTCTTCGGCAAGCCGGCCTATACCATGACCCTGCCAGCCAAGCTGCAACAGATGAGCGGCGCGCCCATCATCCTGGCCTATGCCGAGCGCCTGTCCTGGGGACGCGGCTACGCCATCCATTTCGTGGCCTTTGAAGGTGAACTGGGCGAAACGCCCGAGCAACAGGCTCGTGCCATCAACGCCGCCATGGAAAAGCTGATCGCCCGCTGCCCGGCGCAATACATCTGGAGCTACAACCGCTACAAGACGCCCCCGGGCGTAACCCCGCCGGGAGCCGCGCAATGAGAGCCCTGATCGGGCTGATGTGGCTGCTGCACTGGTTGCCGCTGCCCATTCTGGGACGGCTGGGCGAGGCGCTGGGCTGGCTGCTCTATATCTATATGCGCCCGCGCCGCCGGATCACCCTGATCAACCTGCGGCTGTGCTTTCCCGAGAAATCGGAAGAGGAACGCCGCCTCATCGCCCGCCGCCACTTCCAGGCCTACGCCCGCAGCGCCCTGGAGCGCGGCATCCTGTGGTGGGCCCCGGAGTCCCGCCTGAAGCGCCTGATCCAGGTCGAGCCCGGCATTCCCTTCGAGACGCTCGACAAGGGTCCGACCATCCTGCTGTGCCCGCATTTCGTCTGCCTGGAGATTCCCGGCATCGCGCTGGTGCTCAACTCGGACTACTCGGTCTGCACCATCTACTCCCGCCAGCAGAACGAAGTGGTGGACCAGGCCCTGCTCAAGGGACGCTCGCGCTTCCGCCCGGTGACCCTGCTGGCGCGCGAGAAAGGGGTCAAACCCATCATTCGCGCCATGCGCGAGGGCCTGCCCTTCATCATGCTGCCGGATATGGATTTCGGCACCCGCGATGCCGAGTTCGTCCCCTTCTTCGGCGTGCCGGCCGCCACGCTCACCGCCACCGCCCGCATCGCGGCGGCCACCGGCGCGTCGGTGGTGCCGGTGATCACCACCTTCCTGCCCGGCTATCGCGGCTGGAAGACCACTTTCTATCCGGCCTGGGAAAACTATCCGGGCGACGATATCGTGGCCGCCACCCGCCGCATGAATGCCTTCATCGAAGAACGCGTACTGGAAGCCCCGGCCGAATATTTCTGGGCGCACAAACGTTTCAAGAACCGGCCCCCGGGCGAGCCCGACGTCTACCGCAAGGGCCAGCACTAGGCCCTGATCTCCCTCCCTGCGCCCTGTGAATCGGGCGCGGCGTACTTATAATGATGTGATGAAAATCAAATTTACCAAGATGCATGGTGCCGGCAACGACTTCGTCGTGCTTGATGCCGTTAACCAGGCCATTTCGCTCACCCCAGCCCAGTGGCAGTTCATCGCCGACCGCCGCTTCGGCATCGGGGCCGACCAGATGCTGGTGGTGGAAAAGGCGCAAGCCCCTGGCGTCGATTTCCGTTATCGCATCTACAACGCCGATGGCGGCGAGGTGGAGCAATGCGGCAACGGCGCGCGCGCCTTCGTGCGTTTCGTCACCGAAAAGGGCCTGACCGACAAGCGGGCGATCCGGGTGGAAACCATGTCCGGCGTGATCGAACCGCGCCTGGAAGCAGACGGCCAGATCACCGTGGACATGGGCGCGCCCATCCTCACGCCGGCCGACGTCCCCTTCGACAGCCGCGGGCTGCAACACCGTACCGAAGCCGAGGACACGCTGTGGCCGCTGGATGTGGCCGGCAAGACCACCTGGATCTCGGTGGTGTCGATGGGCAACCCGCATGCGGTGCAAGTGGTGGAGGACAGCGAAGCGGCCCCGGTCCTGGTGGACGGACCGCTGATCGAGCACCATGAACGTTTTCCCAGGCGCGTCAACGCGGGCTTCATGCAGGTGGTGGATCGCCATCACATCAATCTGCGCGTCTACGAACGCGGTGCAGGAGAAACCCTGGCCTGCGGCACCGGCGCCTGTGCCGCGGTCGTCGCGGGTATCCGCCGTGGCCTGCTGGATTCGCCGGTAGCGGTCCAGACCCACGGCGGCGTGCTCAACATCGCCTGGGCCGGCCCGGGCGAACCGGTGATGATGACTGGCCCCGCGGTGACGGTGTTTGAAGGCGAAATCGAACTGCCTGATTCGCTTTGATCCCGGAGAGTTCGGGATCAAGACAAAGCGGCTTGCTGAGGCATCAGCAAGCCGCTTTTCATTTGCGCTGCAAGGCTTGCGCTGAACAGTGACTTCAGGTTCAGTCAGGCCGCCAGATCCTGGGTCTCGGTTTCCTCGTCTTCCTGCGACTGGGGCAGCACGGTCTTCAGACGGTACAGACGCTGGCGGTAATTGCCTTCCGGCCCGCTGGGACCGCAGTCCATGTCTTCGAAGAGCCGTCCGATACGGTTGAGCGTACCACGCTGCTCGCCGGTCTCCACCATGATGAGCCGCCGCTTGCTGCGCGCGTACTGGCTGCGGATGTCGATCATCAGGCAATGTCCGCAATCCGCCTGCTTCAGGTCGATCAACAGGGCTTCGGGCCGGGTCAGGCCAAACAGCATGGCCAGCTCGATGCGGGCGGCCAGGAAGGGATGGGCATTGACCTGCTCGCGGCTCATCTGTGCGCGGGCCTGCACGGCCCAGGCGGCAGATTGCGGACGATCCGCCACCTTGTCGAGCAAGGCTTGCGCCTGTTGCGCACCCTGGCTTGCCGCCTTTTGCAACCAGTACAGCGCACGCACGTCATTGGCGGGATCGTCACGCCGGTTGCGCCACGCGCCCACGCCGCATTCCAGCTGCGCCTCCACATGACCCATCTCGGCGGCACGCTCCAAATAATGCTGCACATCGGCAAGGTTGCGCTGTGAAAATTCCGGCTTCAAATAGATACGGGAAAGAACAAACCAGGCCGCTGCCATCCCCTGCTCGCCCGCCAGGGTCAGCCAGCGGATGGCCTTCTTGTAATTGGCCGAGCCTTGTCCGGCAAATCGGCGCTCACCCGAGGCATCTACCCGCCCATACAACAGGCCCAGGGCCAGTTGCGCATCCCGGTCGCAGGCCAGGGCCGCCAGTTCCAGCAGTTGCTGGGCCTGCAGGAGATCAGGGCGCTTGTCGGACTGGTGCACTTCGGCCAGGCGGCGCAGCAACTGGATGTTCTGCGCACCGAGCGCAGCAGCCAGCGCCTCCGAAGGAGCATTGAGCTGCGCCACCTGCTGTTCATGCTGGCGCAACAGGGCATCGGCCAGGGGCTGGGCGCGCTGGCGGAAGGCCGCAAAGTCGGACTGCTGCCAGGCGCTGTCGGCCAGCGCATGCTGGGCCTGTTCGATACCGGCATCGGCGGCTTTCTGCGTCCATTGCTGCAATTGCTCGGGCCTGACCGTTGCCGCCGCCGCTGGCGCCACATCGGCTGCGGCCTCTGACGATACTGCTGTCGGGACCAGCATGCGTTCGCCCTGACGCGCCAGCAGCCACTGGGCATCCGGATCGCCCTCCGCTGCCACCGTTTCCAGCGCGCGCAGCGCGCGGCTCTTCTGCTCGGGACTGGCCGCCGCCACGCCGGCAGGATGTTCCAGGAGCAGGCGCGCCAAGGTCAGACCAGCGCGCGTGGCCCCCGCCTCGAAGGCGCGCTCGTACCATTGCGCAGCTTCGTGCGGCTTGCCCAGCTGGCTCACAACTTCATAGGGAATATGCCGGGCAATGAGCATCCAGGCATCGGCCAAGCCCTGGCGGGCAGCCCGCTCCAGCCAGTGCCATGCGGTGCCCGGACTTTGCGGCAAACCGTTGCCGCCAAACAGGTAGCGCTGGCCCAGGCTCAGTTGCGCCTGGGCATCTCCGGCACGTGCTGCCCGGATGATTGCTAGATCTTCGCGATTGGCCATCCAGCCTCCACATCAGGTCAGAAAGCCAAAATTATGCCGCACAATCGACATTTTTTTAAAATTCCCTGGAAAAGTATCCAAATGCATCGTTTTAACAACAAACTTGTTGACGAGACGGGGCGGATCAAGTTTTGCGCGGCCATGCCGTTAATGAGTGACACGCTGCAAGCCAAAATTTGCCTGTCATGCATTGACGGGCAGGAAAGCGTTTGAAAAAAACAACACTCCATCCGTGGATTGACGCTTTCAACCAAAATTCCTCCCTCCACGTGACCAATCTGCGGCCACGCCAAATGAGAACCCTTAATGTCTCACCATCCGACCAGAAGTACGGATCCTCAAGACTATTTTTATAGAAGGATGTCAAATGAAAAAATCTCTGCTGGCACTGGCCGTCCTCGGCGCGTTCGCAGGTGCTGCTCAAGCACAAAGCTCCGTTACTATCTACGGTATCGTTGATACCGGTCTGGTTTACACCAGCAAGGCTGTCAACACTGGCAACGCCAGCACCGGCAGCAAGTTCGGTCTGAACTCCGGCATCATCCAAGGTTCGCGTATCGGCTTCAAGGGCGTTGAAGATCTGGGCGGCGGCCTGTCGGCTGTGTTCCAACTGGAAACCGGCTTCAACAACGACAACGGCGCTCTGAACGGCCAAGATCCGAACACCACCAACCTGTTCCGTCGCAAGTCGGTCGTTGGTCTGTCGGGTGGCTTCGGCACCGTGCTGGTTGGCCGTCAAACCGACTTCGCTGACACCATCTCCGCTTACACCTCCGTGAACGATTTCGGTGGCGTGACCGGCGCTGTTGGCCACAACCTGAACCGCCTGGAAGGTACCCGTACCAACAACTCCATCAGCTACACCACCGCCAACCTGAGCGGCTTCACTGGTAACCTGATGTACGGCTTCGGCGAAACCGCTGGCCAAACCTCCGCTGGCCAATCCTTCGGCATCGGCGGCAAGTACGACAACGGTCCTCTGGGTCTGGGCATCAACTACTACCAGTCCAAGCAAGGCGCAACTCCTTCGGACACCAGCCTGCTGTCGACCGCTACCGCTACCCAAGCCGGTAACAGCGCCTACAAGGGCCTGAACGTCGTGGCTTCGTACCAGTTCGGTCCGGCCCGCGTGTACGGTAACTACTCGCGCGTCAAGCAAGACCTGAACACCGGTTCGCCGACCGCCGTTGCTGCCAAGACTCTGGGTGCTGCCAACAAGGCCGACATCTATGAACTGGGTACCGCTTACTCCCTGAGCCCGTCCCTGAAGCTGCTGGGCGCAGTGACCCACACCCGTGCTGACTTCAACTCGTCCTCCAAGGGCAAGCTGACCCAAATCAGCCTGGGCACCGACTACTGGCTGTCCAAGCGTACCGACCTGTACGCATTCGTGGCTAACATCCGCGCAACCGACATGGCCAACACCGGCGTGTTCGGCGATGCAACCGGTACCGCCGCCATTGGCAACGCCAGCGACAGCCAAACCGCTGTTGCCGTTGGTATCCGTCACAAGTTCTAATTCAAGGACCTGAAACCGGTGTGAACACATCGGTTTCAACCTGAGTTGAACCTGAGTCGTACCGGAAGAGGCCTGCATGAGCAATCATGCAGGCCTCTTTCTTTTTGCCCTCATCCGCTGCCATCGCCCCGTCCAACTACCCTGAACGGCGCCGATGATTGTCAGTGTGTCCGATAGCGAGGATAATCTCGCGATACTTCCGGTGCGCCCCTCCCCGCGCGCCACCGGCACTCCAACACAGACCCCGCGACGATGACCACCGAACTGGATTCCAGCCTGATTGCCGACTACCTGCTCGACCACCCTCATTTCTTCGAGGAGCACGCCGAACTGCTTTCGACGGTCAAGCTCACCAGCCCGGTCATGGGCCGCGCCGTGTCGCTGCAGGAACGCCAGATGGAAATCCTGCGCGAGAAGATCCGCGTACAGGAACTGCGCATGGCCGATCTCATGCGTATCGCCCAGGAAAACGACGAGATCACCAGCAAGTTCCAGGCATGGAGCCGCGCCCTGCTGCTCACACGCGATGCCGACGACCTGCCGCGCGTGCTGGTGGACCGCCTGCAGGAGATCTTCCACGTGCCGCAAGTCACCGTCCGCCTGTGGAATCTGGGCCCGGCCCACGCCGGCAACTGGGCCACGCAGGAAGTCTCGGACGACGCCCGCATCTTCGCCAATGGCCTGTCGGCCCCGTTCTGCGGCCCCAACAAGGATTTCGAAGCCGCGACCTGGCTGGATGATGCCGCCTCCGTGAAGTCGGTCGCCATGCTGCCGCTGCGCGTCGGTGCGGCACCGGAAGCCTTCGGCTTGCTGGTGCTGGGATCGCCCGATCCGAATCGCTTCACTGCCGACATGGGCACCGATTTCCTGACCCGCATCGGCGAAACCGGCAGCGCCGCCCTGGCCTGCCTGCTGCGCTGAGCGCGGCCGAGCGCGTCCCACCGGGAGTCATGGCATGGATGGCCCAGCTTCCCCGGCGTCTTCCCTGATCGGACAGTATCTTTCCTTCCTGCGCAGCCAGCGCAAGCTGTCGCCGCACACGCTGGACAGCTATGCGCGCGACCTGCAGGAGCTGCGCGCCCTGCTGGCCCCCGCCGATCAACCGCAAGAGGCCGAACCCGCGCTGCAGCGCGTGACCCAGGCCCAGATCCGCAAATGCGCTGCGCGCCTGCATGCGCGCGGGCTGAATGCACGCTCCATCTCGCGCAAGCTGTCGGCCTGGCGCGGCCTGTTCGCCTGGCTGGCCGTGGAACAGGCGATGCCTGCCAACCCGGTCGACGGCGTCAAGCCGCCCAAGAAGAGCAAACCCCTGCCCAAGGCCCTGCCGGCCGACGAAGCCATCCGCCTGGTCTCCCAGGCCGATCCGGCGCGCGACCCCGATTCCACCCTGGCGGCCTGCAACCGGGCCATGTTCGAACTACTGTATTCGAGTGGGCTGCGGGTCTCTGAACTGGCCGGCATTGATGTGAAAGACGTACGCGAAGGCCCTTACGAATCAGCAGGCTGGATCGATCTGGAAGAAGCGGAAGTCACCGTGACCGGCAAGGGCGGCAAGAAGCGCAAGGTCCCGGTCGGGCAGGCCGCGCTGCAGGCGATCCGCGACTGGCTGCCCCTGCGCGCCAGTCTGGTCAAGGCCGATGGCGGCATGGATGGCCATGCGCTGTTTCTCAATGAACGTGGAGCGCGCATGTCGCCCCGGGTCACGCAGCTGCGCCTGAAAGCGCATGGCAAGAGTGTGGAGATGCCGGCCGACGTCCATCCGCACATGCTGCGGCATTCCTTCGCCTCGCATGTACTGCAGAGTTCGGGGGACTTGCGGGCGGTACAGGAAATGCTGGGCCACGCTTCCATCACCGCCACCCAGGTCTACACCGCACTGGACTTCCAGCGCCTGGCCCAGGTCTACGACCAGGCCCATCCGCGCGCCCGCAAGGGCGGCGGGAAATAGTCACTGACGAGCCACAGTCCGGCCGCGCCGCCGCGAGCGCCGGGCCGTGATCGGCTAAAATGGAGGCTTCCGCACGCCACGTGCTACCGAATCCTTTCGCCAGTCCTGCTGGCCCAGCACACTCGCCCATGCCGACCATGAAAGCCAAAGCCGCCGACTCCTCTCCCGCCAGCACCGCCGCCCAGGCTGCGACGGTGACCGCGCTGGCCGAGGCGCAGCTGCGCGAGGCCGGCGTGCGCGTGACGCAAGCCCGGGTCAACGTGCTGGGCGCGCTGCTGGAAACCCGCAGCGCCGCCTCCCATCAGGATATCCAGGATCGCTTTGCCGACATGGACCGGGTCACCCTCTACCGTGCCCTGGATTGCCTGACCGAAGCCGGCCTGGCACACAAGATCTCCAGCGACGACCGCATCTTCCGCTACAGCGCTGGTGCCGATCACGCTGAACACGGGCTGCACGACCATACGCAGGGCAAGCAGCACCAGCACGGCCACTTCAAGTGCACCCGCTGCAACCGCGTGTTCTGCCTGGATGCCAGCGATGGCACCGACTTCCTGGCCACCGTGCTGCCCGATGCCGACCGTCACCGCTCCACCGCCGCGCAACTGCAGTCGGCCTTGCGCAAGACCCTGGGCAAGGGCTTCCAGAGTCACGAAGTGGAACTGACCATCAAAGGCTGGTGCGCCGACTGCGCCGACTGACTTTTTGACACATCCCTTCAGGTCAGCGCGCAGCACCCAGCGCCGCGAGCCGTCGCGGCAGCTGCCGCACTGAACGAACCTTCACATCGACAAAACCCGGCAGGCGACTGAGCGCACGCTGGCCTCCCATGTGCCCGAGCAGGGCCTGGCTGCCGCGCAGGTACTGGGTGACCCATGCCGTGCGCACGCCCAACTCGCGGGCACTCTTGAGGTTATCCACCGTATCCTCGACCAGGATGCAGCGCCGTGGGGCCACCTTGTGGCGTGCCAACAGCTTGCGCAGCATGATGCGCGAAGGCTTGGGGCGCAGCTGGCGATGCACGTGCATGGATTCGATGGAAATGTGATGCGAGAAATGCCGGTGCAGCCCCAGGTGCCGCACCAGCTCGCGCGAATAGCGGCGCGGCGCATTGGTGAGCAGGATCTTCTGCCCCGGCAACTGCGAGAGCCAGCGGCCGATGCCGCGCTCGGCGCGCACCATGCCCGGGAGGTCGTCGAACAGATGCGCTTCATGCAGGAATTCATCCACCCCCAGTCCATGATGCCGCACCAGCCCCAGCAGGGTCGCGCCGTAGAGCTTCCAGTAATGCCGCCGCAGGTAATTGACCGCCGCTTCGTCGCTGGGCTGGCCATCGTTATCCAGCACGCGCTTGATGATGCGGTTCATGTTGGTGTTGATGGCGGGGAAGATCGCGTGCGAGGCGTTGTGCAGGGTATTGTCGAGATCGAACAGCCAGAGCGGTGTAGTATTGGACGCCATAAAAAGACCGGCGCGCCGCCGTCGCCGGGGCGCACCTTCAGCAAGCTAGGAAAGAAAGGCCAGCAGTGACCGGATTGATGCAACGCTTGATTATAGTGAGTTTGACCTGGCTGTCCTGCCTGAACTTGCTCTCCCCGGCCCGCGCCGCGACGCCAGCCGATGCAGCTCCGGCCGCCCCGCCGCGCGGCGCGCTCTACCAGGTCTCCGATGGCCGCCATACGCTGCTGCTGTTTGGCACCATCCACGTCGGCGCACCCGATTTCTATCCGCTGGAACCGAAACTTCAGCAAGCCCTGGCCGCCGCCCCCACGCTGGCGCTGGAACTGGATCCGCAGAACACCGCCGCCATGCAGAGCGCCGTGCAACGCTATGCGGTCTATCCTGCCGGTCAACAACTGCTGGACCAACTCGACCCGGCGCTGCGCGAACGGACCCGGACCACGCTGCAGCGTTTCGGCATGACGCCGGACAACGTACAGCAACTTCGTCCCTGGATGCTGGCCATGGCCCTGACCGTGCAGGAATATGTGCGCCACGGCTATCGCACCGACCTGGCCGTCGACAGCCACCTGGCTGAGAGCGTGCGCGCACATGGTGGCAGGGTGATCGAACTGGAAAGCGCCGACCGCCAGCTGGGCCTGTTCAGCAAGCTGACGCCGGCGCAGCAGGCGCAATTCCTGTCCGATACCCTGCAGGAGCTGGACGATGCCGACCTCACCCGCAAGCTCGATCGCCTGGTGGCAGCCTGGCGCAGGGCCGACAGTGCCGACTTCGGTGCCGCCTTGCAGGAGATGCAACAGGATGACAGTTTCGCCAGCCGCTTTGCCGTGCAAACCCTGCTGCGTGAGCGCAATCCTGGCCTGGCGGCGGGTATTGCCGGACTGCTGCGCCAACAGGACAAGGCCGTGGCGGCTATCGGCATCCTGCATCTGGTCGGGCCGCACAGCGTGCCGGTGCTGCTGGGCAAGCAAGGCCTGCAGGTCAGACAACTCTATTGACCCGGTCGGACCAGGATATCCGGAAAACATACAGGGATGAGCGTACTCGTCCCTGTTCATCTCACCAGCGTCAGAAAACGGCTTACTTCGCCGCCTTGATTTCCGCCATGAAGTCCTGCTGGATCTGCTGCATCCTGGGCTGCATCGCGATGAGCGATTGCTGCATCAGGTCCATGTTCCGCTGCATCAACACTGGCAACTTGTGGATCATGGCCTGTCCGGCCGGGGTCCGGTAGAAGTCGAGCATACCCTGCACCTCTTCCTCCGTGAAGGTCTCACGGTAGAGGCGTATATAGGCCGGCTCCATCTTCTCCCAGTTGATGCTCTCCCTGATGAGGTTGAGCATGCGGAATTTCATCTTGTCCATCGCCTGCTGCTGAGCCGGGGTGGGCTTGTGCCCCGCGAGCACCGCCGTCATGACCTGATCCATGCGCGCTGCCTGCTGGTCCATGATGCCGTCAACGAGCTGACGCGATTGGGTCACTTCCAATATCTGGCGAACGGTGTCCTCGCTGGCGGGTGCCGCCAGCGCAGGTGCCGAGACGGCAGACAGGGCAGCCAAGGCCGACAACGCGACGGCCAGCAGGATACGGCGGTGATGCATCATGGTTTCTCCAGTCGATGAGGAAGGCAAACAAAAAAGGATGGGGGCACCATCCTTTGGGGGTTCATGGCGATCTGCGCCGCCTTGATGTTGAAACTTGAATCGCGTGTGGATCAGTGCGAACGGATCATGGTCCCGAAGGCCTGCTCGGTCAGCACTTCCAGCAGCAGCGAGTGTTCAATACGGCCATCGATGATGTGCACCGTGTTCACGCCCGACTTGGCCGCATCCAGCGCCGAGGAGATCTTGGGCAGCATGCCGCCGGAGATGGTGCCGTCGGCGAACATCTCATCGATCTCGCGCGCCGACAGGTCGGTCAGCAGGTTGCCGGCCTTGTCCTGGACGCCGGCAATGTTGGTCATCATGATCAGCTTTTCGGCGTGCAGGATCTCGGCGATCTTGCCGGCCACCACGTCGGCATTGATGTTGTAGGCCTGGCCGTCGTCGCCGAAACCGATCGGCGAGATGATGGGGATGAAGGCATCATCCTGCAGCGCCTTGACCACCGCCGGGTTGATCGCGTCGATCTCACCCACGTAGCCGATGTCGAGGAATTGACCCGGATGCTCCTTGTCCGGCATCTGCATCTTGCGCGCGCGGATCAGGCCGCCGTCCTTGCCGGTCAGGCCCACCGCCTGGCCGCCGTAGTGATTGATCAGCATCACGATGTCCTGCTGCACCTCACCGCCCAGCACCCATTCCACCACTTCCATGGTTTCTTCATCGGTAATGCGCATGCCCTGCACGAAGGTCCCCTGCTTGCCGATCTTCTTGAGCGCCGCATCGATCTGCGGGCCGCCGCCGTGGACCACCACCGGGTTCATGCCGACCAGCTTCAACAGGATCACGTCGCGCGCGAAGCCGTGCTTCAGGCTCTCTTCGGTCATCGCGTTGCCGCCGTACTTGACCACGATGGTCTTGCCGTGGAATTTGCGGATATACGGCAGCGCCTCGGCCAGGATTTCGGCTTTGATCTGCGGGGCTACGTGGGTGAGGTCGGTGGTCATGGCAATGTCCTGTCGATGCGATGAGGAAAAAGTGATGGGGTGATGCGGTTAGGGACGCGATTTTACATGGAAAGCCGCTTGCCTTCGCACTGCAACATGCGGCGTGTCCTATCCAGACAACGCCGCCGCGCTCAGGCGCTGCAGGCGCGGATTTCCTGATCCGGGAAGGCGCTCTTGATGTTCTCCAGTGCGGTGCGGGCTTCCGGGCTCAGGTCGCGCAGCTGGAATACCTGTTTGCCGGCCCCCGAGCGGCGCGCAATGATGCGGGCGCTGCGCACGCCCCGCGAGATCAACTGGCCCACATAGGCCTTGGCCGCCTCCTCGGTACGGAAGATGCCCAGCGAGACGCCCGAACGCAGTGCCGGATTGGGGAAACTGTCTGGAATGACGTAGAAATCGCCGATACCCAGCCGGCGCAGTTCGGCGATGCGGCGGTCCGCGCCCTCGCGGCCATCCTGGGGCGGGATGTAGACCATGTGGCTGGTGACGTCCTGGGTCAGCTTCTGGACCACCTTGTCGCCCAGCTTGAGGCTGGCCAGCTGGTCCGAGAAGCGGCGGGCGTCGGCGGCGGTAAAGTTGCCGACTTCGGTACAGGAAGGCGTGACCGTGGCGACCTGCGGGACCGCTGGCTGGGCCGGGGCTGCCGTGGCGGGGGTGGCCGCAGGGGCAGGCGCTGCGGCCGCCGTCCCAGTGTCGGCAGCGGCGGCCTGCGCGATTGCTGGCTGCGCGCGCAGTTGCGACGCGAGTTTGTCGCTATTGGCGGGCAGCACGCTGAGCAGTTCCGGGCGCAATTGCTCAGCCAGGCGCTGCGGCTCGCGCCGTTCGGACGCGTTGGCACCGAAATAGCCGCGCGACATCCCGAACAGGACCACGTTGCCTACCAGCAACAGCCAAAAAAGCAGTTTCAGCTTCATCCGCGCCCAGTCTTCCTTGCCCTCATTGATTTGCCTGTCTGCATGGACAAGCGCTCAGCGTCCATGGTTCATACCCGCATGGTGGCCATATGAAGGCCTATGAGCACCAGATTATCCACTTTTTCCAGTGGCGTATCGCCCGATGCGAGATACGGCGCCAGCAACAAGCCGGCGCCCCCGGCCAGCAGGCAGCGCAGCGGAACGTTCGGACGCAGGCGCCGCCGCTCGGCCAGCGCATGCTCGATGGCTCCGACCTGGGCCGCGATGCAACCGGCGACGATGGCCTCGACGGTATTGTCCGCAAACAGGCGTTCGGGCGGTGCGGCGCCATCGATGCGCGGCAGCTGGGCGGTATTCAAGGCCAGCGAGGTGGCCATGGTACCGAATCCCGGCAGGATCATGCCGCCCTCGAAGCACCCGTCGGCACTGACCACGTCGATGGTGGTGGCCGTGCCGCAGGTCGCCACCAGCAACTCCTGGTCCGGAAACAGCGCCCGCGCACCGATGGCCGCCGCAAAGCGGTCGCAGCCCAACTGGCCGGGATGGCGGTAGCCATTGCGCACGCCAGCCCGCTCGGCTGTGGAAGCGAACCATTCGACGATCACACGCGGTCCGAAGACACCGTGCAGAAGGGCCTGCAGGCTGTCGCGCAGGGCCGGGCCGGCGACGTTGGACACACAGATCTGCAACGCCTCCTCAGGAGCAGCCTGTCTGGCCAGTGCCCCCCAGTCCCGTGCCAGCCTCTCCACCTGGGCGCGTTCCACCGCGCCTTGTTGTTGCCAGCGCGGCAGCGGCAGCGTGGTCCGTTCCGCATCGGCCACGACCGCCCACTTGATGCGGGTGTTGCCGGCGTCGACCAGCAGCCTCATGCGTCTTGCAACCGCAAGGAGACATCCCCGGCCAGGATCTCGACCTGCCCGGCCTCGGTGTCCATGAGGAATCGGCCCATCATGTCCACGCCCACGGCCGTGCCTTCCTGCAGCACGCGGCCATTCTCGACGATCTTGACGGCCTGGCCGGCATAGGCGTGGAAGGCTTCCCAGCGCTTGACGAAGGCCCCGAAGCCGCGCGCCTCGAACTCTTCCAATACGCCTGCCAGCGCGCTGGCGATGATGGCCAGCACGGTTTCGCGCGGCGGCTTCTGCAGTTCGGGGGCCGCACCGATGGCGCGCTGCAGTTCATCTTCCAGCCCCGGCGGAACCGCCAGATTCAGTCCGATGCCGATCACGGCCCAGGTGGCATTGCCCTGGCGGCCATCCGCGGCGGTCTCGATCAGGACACCGGCCAGCTTGGCGCCATCGCGCAAGACGTCATTGGGCCACTTCAGTTGCGGCCGGATGCCGAACACTTCCAGCGCCTCGGCCAGCGCCACGCCCACAGCCAGCGGCAGACCCAGCAGCGCGTGCATGGGACGCTGCAGGCGCCAGGCCAGCGAAAAGGTCAGGGAATCTTCCGGTGCGGCGCGCCACGGACGGCCCGCGCGGCCACGGCCGGCGGTCTGGCGGTCGGCCACCAGCAGCAGCGGACGCTGCAGGGACGACAGGCGCTGCATCAGGTCGACATTGGTGGAACCGGTCTCGGCCACGGCTTCGACATCGATGCGTTGCTGCCCCTGGGGATCGGAACCGGCCAGGAGCATGCCGATGCGCTCGGGACGCACCAGCGGTGCCGATTCAGACTCGGCGGGCATGGGAAAAGTCAGTGTCATGCGGGCATTGTAACGGCAGAGCGCACCTGCGCGGGGGGCCGGGCACGCTGCAATGGTAAAGACGGCAGCCGGCGGGCGCTGCCTGGCCCGAAATCGGTTACCCTCTGGCCCATGCCCGTTCCACCCGATTCCCGCTCCGAGCCTCCCGCTACCCCGGCCAGTGCACCGGCAGCCTCGTCGTTCGCGCGCGTGAGCCTGCTGGTCTATACCCTGCTGATCGTCTATGCCAGCTGGTATCCCTTCTCCGGCTGGCGCGACATGGGAATCAAACCCTTCGATTACCTGGGCGCGCGCCTGCCCTACTACTGGACCGTGTTCGACGTCTGGACCAACGTGGCCGGCTACATCCCGCTGGGCCTGCTGCTGGTGCTGGCCCTGCATCCGCACCTGCGGCCCCGGTGGGCGATATGGCCGGCCACGGTGGCCGGTGTGCTGCTGTCGGCCTGCATGGAGGCGGTGCAGACCTACCTGCCCACGCGCGTGCCCTCCAATCTCGACCTGCTGACCAATTCGCTGGGCGTGGCGCTGGGGGCCGTGCTGGGCGCAGCTTGCAGTCGTTATTTCCTGGAGGATAGCCGCTTCCTGATGCTGCGCCGCCGCTGGTTCTCGGGCGCGGCCAGCCGCGGGCTGGTGGTAGCGTGGCTGTGGCCGCTGGCGCTGATTTATCCACAGAATCACCTGTTCGGCCTGGGACATCTGGTGCCGCCGTTGTCTGCATTCTTTTCCGACCTGTTCGATACCCCCATCGACCTCGCCACCACCTGGCTCAACAGCGCGCAACCGAGCGCCGAGCAATACTGGCTGGCCGACGTCATCGTCACCGCCTGCGGCCTGACCGGCGCGGCCCTGCTGGTGCTGCTGCTGATGCGCCGACAGGCCCCGCGCCGGCGGCTGGTAACGCTTTACCTGCTGGCCTGCATCGCGGCCAAGTCGCTGGCCTGCGCGCTGTTCTTCGCGCCGCAGAATGCCTTCGTCTGGATTTCTCCCAGTGCCGTGGGCGGTATCATGCTGGGGACGCTGATGATCGTCGGCCTGGCCTGGGCCCCGCCTACGGCGCAGCGGCGCGTGGCAGCGCTGGCACTGATCCTGAGCCTGGTGGTGACCAACGCAGTCCCGGCCAATCCCTATTACCTCTCCACGCTGGAGACCTGGGTCCAGGGCAAATTCCTCAACTTCGACGGGGCCGCGCAGTTCCTGTCGGTGCTGTGGCCCTTCCTGGCGATCTGGTTCCTGTTGCACCCGGTGCACCGCAGGCCGGGCTGAGCGGGGTGTATCATTGACGCTTTGCCGGCCCGCGCCGGCACTGCCGTCACTCTCCACAGGGCATTCCATGAGCGATCAAGAGCAACCGCAAGAGCAAGAGCAAGAGCAACCCTATTACGAACATCACGTCTTCTTCTGCCTGAACCAGCGCAAGCCGGGCGAGCGTACCTGCTGTGCCGACAAGGGCGCGCAGGCCGCGCAGGAACACGCCAAGAAGCGCATCAAGCAACTGGGCCTGTCCGCGCCCGGCAAGGTCCGCATCAACAAGGCCGGCTGCCTGGAGCGCTGCGAAGAAGGCCCGGTGGTGGTGATCTACCCGCAAGGCACCTGGTACACCTACGTCGACAATGAAGACATCGACGAAATCATCGACAGCCACATCGTCGGCGGCAAGGTCGTGGACCGCCTGAAAATCTGACGATATGAAAGTTTGATCATGCTGCCGCCCTGAATGCCGGGCGCAGCAAGCTTCCCCTCATCCGTTTCCCCGCACGCCATGAACGTACATACCCAAAACTTCCAGATCGCCGGTGCCGTCGGCCAGCTCGAATGCGCACTCGACCTGCCGGATCCCGAGCAATTCGCCGCGCCCGTCGGCCTGGCCTTGGTGGCCCATCCGCATCCTCTGTATGGCGGCACGATGGACAACAAGGTCGCACAAACCCTGGCCCGCACCTTCCTGGCGCTGGGCTACGTGGCGGTGCGCATGAATTTCCGCGGCGTGGGCAAGTCCGAAGGGGTGCACGACCACGGTGCCGGCGAGACCGACGACATGGCCCTGCTTCTGCAGCACATGCGCGCGCAATATCCTGACCTGCCGCTGGCACTGGGCGGTTTCTCCTTCGGTACCTTCGTTCAGGCGCAATTGCAGCAGCGCCTGCTGCAACAGGATGCAGCCAGCGCCGCCGAACGCCTGGTGCTGGTCGGCACCGCTGCCGGCAAGTGGCCCATGCCGCCGGCCCCGGCCAATACCATCCTGATCCACGGCGAGCAGGACGACACCATTCCCCTGTCCGCCGTTCTGGACTGGGCGCGCCCGCAGGAGCTGCCGGTGGTGGTGATTCCGGGCTCGGATCACTTTTTTCACCGCAAGCTGCAACATATCAAGAACGTCGTGGTCGAAAGCTGGCATCGCCGCCCGGCGCAGCTTCAGGCCTGAACCTTTCCGGCACGTCCGGCGTTCATCCGGAAGCATGGCGGCGCTGTACGAGGCCAGAGCCAGGGTGCATGCCGGTATCGTGAGGGGATTTTCGGGGATGAAGATCCATTCAATTGGGAACGATGCCACATGACGTTTTATAATTCAGTGCGACCAGCCAGACCGGCGCAGCGCGCGCCATTGCGGTTGTTCGCATCGATTGAACCAGACTGATCCGTCCTGCCTCACCCTCTTTTCAAACCAACAGCTACGATGTTCCCCCGTGCTGGCAATTTTTCTTAGGCACCGATGAAAAAGCTTCTCGCGGCATTTGCCGCAACCGTCCTTTCCCTTTCCGCCCTGACCGCCTCCGCCCAAAGCCTGCCGCCGCCGACCGTGGCGGCCAAGAGCTGGCTGCTGCTGGATGCCTCGGCCAACCAGGTGATCGCCTCCAGCGACGCCGACACCCGCGTGGAACCAGCCTCGCTGACCAAGCTGATGACCGCCTACCTGGCCTTCGCCGCCCTGCGTGACAAGCGCCTGAGCCTGGAGCAGGAAGTGAACGTTTCAGTCAACGCCTGGAAGGTCGATCCGAGCAGCTCCAAGATGTTCATCGAGCCCAACAAGCCGGTCTCGATCGACAACCTGCTGTATGGCCTGATCTCGGTCTCCGGCAATGACGCCGCCGTGGCCGTGGCCGAAGCCGTCTCCGGTACGGAAGATGCCTTCGTGCAGCTGATGAACCGTGAAGCGCAGCGCCAGGGCCTGACCAACACCCACTTCAGCAACCCGCACGGCCTGCCCAGCGCCGACACGTACACGACCGCGCGCGACCTGTCCATTCTGTGCCGCAACCTGATCAACGACTTCCCTGACTATTACAAGCGCTATTACTCGGTCAAGAAGTTCACCTACAACAACATCACCCAACCCAACCGCAACCGCCTGCTGTGGCTGGATCCGACGGTGGATGGCATGAAGACCGGCCACACCTCCAGCGCCGGCTATTCGCTGATCACCTCGGCCCATCGCCCGGTGCCCAACGGCGAGCGTCGCCTGATCTCGGTGGTGATCGGTACCGTTTCCGACCAGGTCCGCACCCAGGAAAGCCAGAAGCTGCTGAACTGGGGCTTCCAGAACTTCGACGCCGTGAAGCTGTATGCCAAGGGCCAGGCCGTGGATACGCCGGACGTGTGGAAGGGTTCGCAGAGCAAGATCAAGGTCGGCTTCAAGAACGACGTCTACATCACTATCCCCAAGGGCACGGCTGACAAGGTCAAGACCAAGCTGGAACGCAATGATCCGCTGATCGCCCCGATCTCGGAAAACGCCAAGGTCGGCACCCTGAAGGTAACCATCGATGACAAGACCGTGGCCGAACTGCCGGTGATCGCACTGGAATCGGTGGGCCCGGCTGGCTTCATCGGCCGCGCCTGGGACTCGCTGCGCCTGATGTTCAAGTAATCCTCAGGTGGTTCTGCCGCCACGGCGGCAGATGAGCAAGATGAGCAAGTCAAGAAAACGCCATCGGGTGACCGATGGCGTTTTTTCATGTGCGCTGCCAAGGCCACGCATTGCATGCCGATACGTATACGCAAACCCTTGGATGCATCGGATCACATACCCCAAGCCAGAAACAAAAACGCCACCGGCGAACCGGTGGCGTTTCTTTTACTGCTTTGCTGGCTGGCTGAAATCAATCAGCAATCAGGCCGCAACCGCTTCCATGGCTACTGCCGGTGCCACATCATCCGCCGACGACCGGATCAGGTGATCGAAGGCCGACAGGCCAGCCGTTGCACCTGCACCCACGGCGATGACGATCTGCTTGTACGGCACCGTGGTGACGTCACCGGCCGCGAAGACGCCCGGAATCGAAGTCTGGCCCTTGGCGTCGATCTCGATCTCGCCGTGCTTGGACAAGGCCAGGGTACCCTTGAGCCATTCGGTGTTGGGCACCAGGCCGATCTGGACGAACACGCCTTCCAGTTCCACGTGCTTGACCTCACCGGTTTCACGTTCCTTGTAGCTGATGCCGTTGACGCGCTGGCCGTCACCGGTGATCTCGGTAGTCTGCGCCGAGGTCACGATGGTCACATTGGGCAGGCTCTTGAGCTTGCGCACCAGCACCGCATCGGCCTTCAGTTCGGCTGCGAACTCGATCAGGGTCACATGGGCGACGATACCGGCCAGGTCGATGGCTGCTTCTACGCCCGAGTTGCCGCCACCGATCACCGACACGCGCTTGCCCTTGAACAGCGGACCATCGCAGTGCGGGCAATAGGCCACGCCCTTGTTCTTGTATTCCTGCTCGCCCGGCACGTTGACGTTGCGCCAGCGGGCACCGGTGGACAGGATCACGGTCTTGCCCTTCAGCACGCCGCCATTGGCCAGCTTCACTTCGATCAGCTTGTCGCCCGGCACCAGCGCTTCAGCGCGCTGCACGTTCATGATGTCGACGTCATAGGCACGCACGTGCTGTTCCAGCGCGGTGGCGAATTGCGGGCCTTCGGTTTCCTTCACCGAGATGAAGTTCTCGATGGCCAGGGTGTCGAGCACCTGGCCGCCGAAACGCTCGGCCACCACGCCGGTACGGATACCCTTGCGCGCTGCATAGATCGCCGCAGCTGCACCAGCGGGGCCACCGCCGACGATGAGCACGTCATACGGCTCCTTGGCGCTCAGTTCTTCACCCTTGCGGGCAGCGGCACCGGTGTCGAGCTTGGCGAGGATCTCTTCCACGCCGGTACGGCCCTGGCCGAAAACTTCACCGTTCATATAGACGGTCGGCACGGCCATGATCTGGCGTTGCTCGACTTCACCCTGGAACAGCGCGCCATCAATGGTCACGGACTGGATGCGCGGGTTGATGATGGACATCACGTTCAGCGCCTGCACGACTTCCGGGCAGTTCTGGCAAGTCAGCGAGACATAAGTCTCGAAGCGATAATCGCCGTCCAGGTTCTTGATCTGTTCGATGACCTTGTCGTCGAGCTTGACCGGGTGCCCGCCGACTTGCAGCAGCGCCAGCACCAGGGAGGTGAATTCGTGGCCCATCGGGATCGCGGCGAATTCGACGCTGATATGGGTCCCGGGGCGGTTCAGTCTGAAGGACGGGGTACGTCCCTGGGCATCGGCACCGCGTTGCTCGACCAGCTTGATGCGGTCAGACAGCAGCACGATGTCTTGCAGGAGTTCCTGCATCTCACGGGACTTGGCGCCATCATCGAGCGACGCGACGATCTCGATCGGGTGGCTGACCTTTTCCAGATAGGCCTTCAATTGGGTCTTGAGATTGGCATCAAGCATGATGATTACTTCCTCGTTGAGAGATTCTAGGGTCGCCCTGACCACGGCCTCGCCCTTGTGGGGGTTGGCCGCTTGCCCGGGGGGAGCGGGCCAGGACGGATACTGCAGGGGAATTACTTCAGAGAATTTAATTGCCGAGTGGGCGTAGCGAGCGGCCCGAGGTCCGCGGGAGAAGCGCAGCCGTACTCAGGTACGGCGAGCATCGCAGCGCGGAGATCGGGTCGCGCAGTAGCCCAATCGGTAATTAAATCTTGCCGACCAGGTCCAGCGAAGGCTTCAGGGTGGCAGCGCCTTCTTCCCACTTGGCGGGGCAGACTTCACCCGGGTGCGATGCCACGTACTGGGCAGCCTTGACCTTGCGCAGCAGTTCCGAAGCGTCACGGCCGATGCCGTTGTCATGCACTTCCATGACCTTGATTTCGCCTTCCGGATTGATCACGAAGGTGCCGCGCAGTGCCAGGCCTTCTTCTTCGATCAGCACTTCGAAGTTGCGTGCCAGGGTTGCGGTCGGGTCGCCCACCAGCGGGTACTGGACCTTCTTGATGGCTTCCGAGGTGTCGTGCCATGCCTTGTGAGCGAAGTGGGTGTCGGTGGACACGCCGTAGATTTCAACGCCCAGCTTCTTGAATTCAGCGTAGTTGTCGGCCAGATCTTCCAGCTCGGTCGGGCACACGAAAGTGAAGTCGGCCGGGTAGAACACGAACACGGACCACTTGCCCTTCAGGGTGGCTTCGGTGATGTCGACGAACTTGCCATCGTGGTAAGCGGTTGCCTTGAACGGCTTGATAGTGGTGTTGATCAGGGACATTGTCGATTTCCTTTTAAAGGGGGGTTGAGTGAAGCGATGGGTTGAATAGTAGAACGCCAAACAAAATAGATCAATTTTATTTAATCAATACTTTTGATTGGATTTAACTATCAGTCTTGAGGATCAGGCTATCGGCAGCGCCGGCGCCCGCAAAACGACGCGGTCACCGGAAACACATGGCATCGGCCTGCGCAGATGCAAGCGCGACACTGGCCAATCTCTGACCGTGATCGCTTAAGATGGAACACTTCCGGCCGCGCCAAGGAGCGGGTGCGAGCGGAAGTGGGAGCAATGTTACTGCAAGCACGCCGTTCTTGTGCAGCTGCACAAGCTGACCAATCCTGACCCTGATGAACCGATGAGCGAGCACCGTCCCCAACCCGGCCGCCGCGCCGATTTCCTGCACTTCCACGCCATTGCGACACGCTGGATGGACAACGATGTCTATGGCCACGTCAACAATGTCGTCTACTACAGCTGGTTCGATACCGCCGTGAACCACTACCTGGTGCAGCGGGGCGTGCTGGACATCGAGCGAGGGGAAGTGATCGGGCTGGTCATCGAAACGCAGTGCAACTATTTCGCTTCCGTGGCCTTTCCGGACCTCATCGAAGTGGGCGTTCGCGTATCGCATCTGGGCCGCAGCAGCGTGCGTTACGAGCTGGGCATCTTCAAGGCGGGGGAAGAGACTGTCGCTGCGCAAGGCCACTTCGTGCATGTGTACGTGGATCGCGCCAGCCGCAGACCGGTGGCCTTGCCCGAGGCATTGCGGGCGGCGCTCATGCCGCTGACCTTGCTGATGCCGGGCTGAAAAAACGCTTCGGCCAGATCCGCCACCCCAAAAAGAAAACGCCCGCCGCATCAATGCGGCAGGCGCTTCCTGTCTTCTCCGAACCGGTCAGCTTAGGCTGCCAGCTTCTTCTCCAGCTTGTCCTTCACACCCTGCAGTTCGGCCGGCAGCTTGTGCTTGAGCTTGTCGAACAGTTCGGCATGCAGCTCCAGTTCCTTGACCCAGGCGGCCTTGTCGATGGAGGTGATGGTGGCGAACTGTTCGGCGCTGAAGTCCAGGCCTTCCCACTGCAGGTCATCGAAGCGCGGGGTCACGCCGAACAGGTGTTCGACACCGCCGGTCTTGACGCCCTGCGGATCCTCGATGCGGTCCAGCATCCACTTCAGCACGCGCATGTTGTCGCCGAAGCCGGGCCAGACGAACTTGCCATCGGCATCGGTACGGAACCAGTTCACGCAGTAGATCTTCGGCAGCTCTGCGGGCGAGGCGGCGATCTTCTTGCCGATGTCCAGCCAGTGCTGGAAGTATTCGCTCATGTTGTAGCCGGCAAAGGGCAGCATGGCGAACGGATCGCGGCGCACCACGCCCTGCTGGCCGACGGCCGCAGCAGTGGTTTCAGAACCCATGGTCGCGGCCATGTACACGCCTTCCACCCAGTTGCGGGCTTCGGTCACCAGCGGCACGGTGGTGGAACGGCGGCCACCGAAGATGAAGGCCGAGATCGGCACGCCGGCCGGATCATCCCAGGCCGGATCGATCACCGGGTTCTGGGTCGCGGCCACGGTGAAGCGGGCATTCGGGTGCGCTGCCTTGCGGCCGGTTTCCTTGCCGATTTCCGGGGTCCAGTCCTTGCCCTGCCAGTCGATCAGGTGCGCCGGGGCTTCCTTGGTCATGCCCTCCCACCAGACGTCGCCATCATCGGTCAGCGCCACGTTGGTGAAGATGGTGTTGGCTGCAACCGAGGCCATGCAGTTGTAGTTGCTCTTTTCGTTGGTGCCCGGGGCCACGCCGAAATAGCCGGCTTCCGGGTTGATGGCATACAGGCGGCCATCGGCACCCGGCTTGATCCAGGCGATGTCGTCACCGATGGTGGTGACCTTCCAGCCGCCGAAGGCCTTGGGCGGGATCAGCATGGCGAAGTTGGTCTTGCCGCAGGCCGAGGGGAAAGCGGCAGCCACGTAGTGCTTCTTGCCCTCCGGGGATTCGACACCCAGGATCAGCATGTGCTCGGCCAGCCAGCCCTGGGCGCGGCCCATGGTGGAGGCGATGCGCAGGGCGAAGCACTTCTTGCCCAGCAGCGCATTGCCGCCGTAACCCGAACCGTAGGACCAGATCTCGCGGGTTTCCGGATAGTGGACGATGTACTTGGTGGCATTGCACGGCCAGGCCACGTCCTTCTGGCCGGCGGCCAGCGGTGCGCCCACGGTGTGCACGCAGGGCACGAACTCGCCATCGCTGCCCAGCACGTCATACACGGCCTTGCCCATGCGGGTCATGATGCGCATGTTCACGGCCACATAGGGGGAGTCGGACAATTCCACGCCGATGTGGGCGATGGGCGAACCCAGCGGACCCATCGAGAACGGCACCACGTACAAGGTACGGCCGGCCATGCAGCCGTCGAAGAGGCCGTTCAAGGTCTGGCGCATCTCGGCCGGATCGGTCCAGTTGTTGGTCGGGCCGGCGTCTTCCTTGTTCTGCGAGCAGATGAAGGTGCGGTCTTCCACGCGGGCCACGTCCGACGGATCGGAGCAGGCCAGGTAGCTGTTGGGACGCTTGGCTTCGTTGAGCTTCTTCATGGTGCCGGCGGCGACCATTTCAGCGCACAGGCGATCGTATTCTTCCTGCGAACCATCGCACCAGTAAATGCGAGCCGGCTTGGTCAGCGCGGCGATTTCGGCGACCCAGTTGATCAGTTTCTGGTGTTTGACGTAGGCGGGCGCATTGACTGCGGGAATGCCTGCCATGAGGGGTTGGTTCATATGCTACCTCCAATGCCACAAGTTGATGAATTCGGTTGGCACGGCAGGATCGTCGTTGCACGGGCCTGGCGGGATACGCACGCCAGTCTGCAATACGGCGGTCTTGTCGATGGCGGCCGGCTCCAGGAGCCCGGCTACCCGGCCCGCCTCCTTGCTGGCGGCGGGTTTTGCTCACTCTTCGACAGTCGAGAGTGCAGGAAAGTGGCAGCGATTGTACCCCGATAAAACGGAATTTACGCAAATTTGTAGCGAAAAATACCCGACTTATGTAGTAGGTAATTACAAATCAAAAAAAATCTGTTAATTCATTACCGTGGGATATAACAGTCATTCCTTGATAAACCGCATGAACACTGGATTTGCGGGGCATTGCGGGCGATACACCATTCACAACGTGAATATCTCCTGCAGAAATGCGACGAAAACTTTCACCTTGGCTGTCTCGCGGCGTGTTGGTTGGTAAAGCACCACGATGTCCGGACCGGCCACCTGCCATTCCGGCAGCACCGGCACCAGGCTGCCCTCCTGCATGGCCGGATCGAGGGTCACCGACATCTGCTGGATGATGCCGCTGCCGGCCTGTGCGGCAGTCATCGGAGTCGCTGGCGGCCGCCGGATCGGGCGGCCCTGAAAAATATGCGAGCTTTACGCGCCGCCCCAATTGCATGGGCAGCAGCGCCCGTGCCGAATCCCGGCAATCGCTTTATGATGGACGTCCACGCCGGCCACGCAGGTGGCCGGTCACAGCCCCTCAAGAGTGCCAGGAGACTTCCCATGAAAATCGCCATCCTCGACGACTACCAGGATGCCGTGCGCCACCTAGATTGCTTCCGCCTGCTCGACGGCCACGACGTCAAGGTCTTCACCAACACCGTGCGCGGCACCGGCCAGCTGGCCGCGCGGCTGGCGCCCTTCGACGCCGTGGTGCTGATCCGCGAACGCACCGCCCTCACCCAGCCCCTGCTGGAAAAACTCCCCCTGCTGAAACTGATTTCCCAGACCGGCAAGGTCAGCGGCCATGTCGACGTGGCCGCCGCCACCGCGCGCGGCATCGCCATCGTCGAAGGCGTGGGCGACCCGACCGCGCCGGCCGAACTGACCTGGGCCCTCATCATGGCTGCCATGCGCCGCGTGCCGCAATACTGCAGCGCCCTGCGTGCTGGGGCCTGGCAGCAGGTCTCGCCCACGCCGCATCACAACCTGATCGGCACCGCCCTGAAGGGGCGCACCCTGGGCATCTGGGGCTACGGCAAGATCGGCAAGCTGGTGGCCGGTTATGGCCGCGCCTTCGGCATGCAGGTGGTGGTGTGGGGACGCGAGGCCAGCCGCGAGCAAGCCGTCAAGGATGGTCTGCAAGCTGCCGCCAGCAAGGAAGATTTCTTCACCCAGGCCGACGTACTGACCCTGCACCTGCGCTTGAACGACGCCACGCGCGGCATCGTCAAGGCCAGCGACCTGGCCCGCATGAAGCCGACCGCCTGCTTCGTCAACACCAGCCGCGCCGAACTGGTCGAGGCCGATGCGCTGGAAGCGGCCCTGCACGCCGGCCGCCCCGGACTGGCTGCGCTCGACGTCTACGAGCGCGAGCCGCTGCCGGTGGATTCACCGCTGCTGAAGATGGACAACGTGGTGGCCGCCCCGCACCTGGGCTATGTGGAAAAAGACGGATATGAACTTTACTTCCGCGCGGCCTTCCAGAACATCGTCGACTACGCCGCCGGATCGCCCAAGAACGTGCTCAATCCTGAGGCTCTGGGGTGATGCGGTGAATGGTTCTGACCGGCGGGTCATAGGTGAGCTGGGGCATGGCCCCGGCGCGCTTCCACAGGTGCCGCCAACCCGGCGGCCAAGGTAGCGGCGGGCCGGCGTATTCGGGGACGTTGCGCCGGATCGGGATCACCGGCAGGTGTTCCGGGATGCTGCCGTTGCTGTGCCAGCCGAGGCTGAAGGCGTAATCCGGCAAGAGCGTGGCGCAGACCAGCTCGAACCAGCTGGCGTGGGCTTCGTCTTCGCCCAGCGCCTGGGCCAGCCCCTGCGGATCGAACTGGGCCAGCAGGCGCGCCAGTTCCTCGGGGGACGAAGAAGGTCCGTCGCCCCAGCCCATCACCGGATTGAAGTTGTAATCGGCGCCCGAGCCATACCAGCCCTCGCGCCAGGGCCGCTCGATCCAGTTGCGCGGGCCGCTGAAGAGATGCCAGCGCCAGTGCAGCCCGGACGGCTTGGGCCAGCTATAGAGGTAGAGCCGCTGATAACCGGCACGATGCAGCTCGCGCACCATGGCCATCAGGCGCGCATGCGGCATGCGGTCCGGCGGAGCGCGGCGAAACAAAATGGGCGTGCCATCGGCGTGCTGCACTTCGTCCGACGACAGGTTCAGGTCCAGGGTGCGCACTTCGCTGCCGAAGCGCGCAGAAATCCAGCCCGTCATCAGGTTGACGAGCACGATCACGCCATAGCCACGATGGCGGTGGAAGATGACGGTGCCGGGTGCCAGAGGTTTCATATGCGGTCCATTATAAATGTCCTTGGAAAATCGCTCCGGCCCCGCCCGTCTCGACACGAAAATGAAGCTTCCTGCGTGTAAGATAGCGCCTGCCAGCAGCCATAGCGCGGCTATCCGGGGGGAAGCGGCTGGCACGCGGCGTCCGGGACCGCATCTTGCTTATCCCGCGATGTGAACATTTTGACCAGTTGGAAGATAGGAAACCCATGAGCCTGCGCATCATCGCCACCGGTGGCACCTTCGACAAGCATTACGACGAAATCGCGGGCCAGCTTGGCTTTGGCGAGAGCCACCTGCCGGACGTCATCGCCCGCGCCCGCATCACCACCGAAGTCTCCCTGGAAACCCTGCGCCTGCTCGATTCGCTGGAGATGCAGGACGGCGACCGCCAGCGCGTGCTGGAAGCCTGCCAGGCCTCGGCGCAGCAGGCCATCGTCATCATCCACGGCACCGACACCATGCAGCAGACCGCCCAGGTGCTCGGCCAGGCGCTCACCGACAAGACCGTGGTGCTGACCGGCGCCATGATCCCCTACGAGATCGCCAATTCCGACGCCTTCTTCAACTTCGGCTTTGCCTGCGGCGTAGCCCAGGTCCTGCCGCCGGGGGTGTATGTGGCCATGAACGGCCGCATCTTCGCCTGGAACAAGGTGGCCAAGAACCGCAGCGCGGGCGTTTTCGAGCCGATCTGATTCCGGCCTTTGGCAGGCCCCGTCTTCAGTGCGGTGCCTGCCGCTGCGCCCAGTCGCGGCAGAACGACAGCAGCGCCGCGAGGCTGGGCGAAGGCGCGCGGTGGCGGCTGACCACCATGTAGAAATGCCGGCGCAAGGTCGGCAGGGGCGTGTCCAGTTCGACCAGCTTCCTCGATTCGATCAGATCTTCCACCACCGAACGTGACAGGCAGCTGATGCCCAGGCCTTCGGCGGTGGCGCGCTTGATGGCTTCCGAATTGCCGAACTCGAAGGACGACGGCAAATAGTGCAGGTAGGGAATGAGCGCATGCTCGACCGCCTCGCGCGTGCCGGACCCGGCCTCGCGCAGCAGCCAGTCGGCTTCGCGCAGCATCTTCAGGGTGATCTTGCGGCGCGCGCGGACGATGGGGTGTTTGGGCGCGGCCACCACGATCAGTTCATCGGTCATCCACGGCTCCACCTGCACATCATCGGCATGGCAGGGCCCTTCGATGAGCCCCGCATCCACTTCGAAGTTGACTACGGCCTCCACGATATCGGCGGTATTGGCCACCAGCGCGCGCACTCGCGCTCCTGCATGACTGCGCCGATAAGCGGCGATCATGGCCGGCAGCAGATAGCTGCCGATGGTGGTGGAAGCCCCCAGGTGCAGGTCGCTGCCGGCGGCCGGATCGCTGAACTGGCGCTCGATGGTCTGGGCCGCATCCAGCATGTGGCGCGCCTGCGGCAGCAGCTGTCGGCCGCTGTCATTCAGCACCAGCCGCTTGCCGACACGGTCGAACAATTGCACGCCCAGCAGGCTCTCCAGTTCGTTCAGCGCAGCGCTGGCCGCCGACTGCGACAGCGCCACCAGCCCGGCCGCCGCCGTGGTCGAGCCCGATTGGGCCACCGCCAGGAAAATCTGCAATTGCCGCAGCGTGATCCTCATCGATCCTCCGTTATGCATTTCCAACATGGGGGTGCGCAGAAAACGTCACCGTCCATCTACCTGTTTAACAGGTAGATATTAGCAAAATAACGCGTTTTTCTTTTATAAGCCCGGCGCGTAAAGTGCACTCCATCGACAGCACACCCTTCGTGGAGAGCCCCATGCGTACCGCCATCCAGACCTCCTCCCTGCCGCCGGCCGCCGCCGGACTGGCGCTTTCGGGCGCCGTCGCCTGGGCAGCTATGAGCCTGGGCAATATCGGCTGGCTGCAGAATCACGGCTTCTCGGCCCTGACCGTGGCCATCGTGCTGGGCATCCTGATCGGCAACACCGTCTATCCGCGTCTCGGTGCGTACTGCGGCGAGGGCGTGCGCTTCTCCAAGCAGACGCTGCTGCGTGCGGGCATCATCCTCTACGGCTTCCGACTGACCTTCCAGGACATCGCCCACGTCGGCGTGGCTGGTGTGGTGATCGATGCGGCCATGCTGCTGTCCACCTTCGGGCTGGCCTGGCTGGTCGGTACCAAGTTGTTGAAGCTGGATCGTGACGCCGCGCTGCTGATCGGTGCCGGCAGCTCGATCTGCGGTGCGGCTGCCGTGATGGCCACCGAGCCGGTGCTGCGCGCGCGCAGCGAGCAGGTCACCGTGGCGGTCTCGACCGTGGTCATCTTCGGGTCGCTGGCGATCTTCCTCTATCCGCTGCTCTATACGCTGCAGGCCGAACCGGTGTGGGGCCTGCGCCTGCCGGACTTCGGCGTCTACATCGGTTCCACCGTCCATGAAGTGGCGCAGGTGCTGGCCGCTGCACGCTCCATCGATCAGCACACGGCCGACGTCGCGGTGATCACCAAGATGGTCCGCGTGATGATGCTGGCGCCCTTCCTGCTGATGCTGTCGATGAAGGTCGCACCGTCTGCAGCGGCGGCATCGGGGGCTGCACATGCAACGAAGAAGCTGTCCATTCCCTGGTTCGCCTTCGCCTTCATCGGTGTGGTGGTGTTCAACTCCTTCTTCCCGCTGCCGGCCGCGGTCAACCAGCTGGTGCTGCAAGCCGATACGCTGATGCTGGCCATGGCCATGGCGGCCCTGGGCTTGTCCACCCACCTCTCGGCGCTGCGCAGCGCTGGCATCAAGCCCATGATCCTCGGTGCGGTGCTGTTTGCCTGGCTGGTGATTGGCGGTGCCCTGGTCAATGGCGCATTGGGACGCTTGCTGGCCTGAGGCCCACTCCACCTCATCAAGCAAAAAGGCGCGCTCCGCAGGGAGCGCGCCTTTTTTGTTACATCAGGAAAACTGACTCAATGGGAAACTTGATTCAGTTTCTTCAATGCAGCTCACCACGCTGGGTCAGTTCGCGGATGATGCGCACCGTATCGATATCGGCTTCCTGATAAGCCGAGCGGCGGAAGTTGTCATAGAAAGCTTCTTCGCCGGTGACATCCTCGGGCTTGCCGTCGTCATACTCAAAGCGCACGAAGAGCACATCGGCCTGGGGCTCCTCGATGGTCATGCTCATGCGCGACGCCGGGATCTCGCCCTGCGAGGGCACTTCATAGAGCACCTGGATCTGCGGCAGGTAAGTGACCTTGTCGATGATGACCAGCTCGCCATAGCGTAACTCGCGGCGCACGCTGTCGAGGCTTTTTTCGGAGAGGCGGCAGTCATCCAGATGCGGCATGAACAGGCGCGGCGACTCCGCACGCAGGACCAGGCCGCGCCAGAGTTGCTCGCGGGTCAGGGAATCGATCAGCGGATTGAGCGGATCGTTGATCTGGATGAGATGGTTGAATTTCATGGTTGCTCTCGTGTTGTTGTTGCCGCCGGCAATGCGGGCATTGTCCCACAGGCGCAGCCGGGCCGGTCGGGCGGGCTGCTACAATGGCGCCTCGTTTCTTCTCCTGCCCACGCCGATCGCCTCCGTATGTCCGCACCCTCCTTCGGCCTGAACAAGCCGCAAAGCGAAGCCGTCCACTACATGGCCGGGCCCTGCCTGGTGCTGGCCGGTGCCGGTTCGGGCAAGACCCGCGTGATCACGCAGAAGATCGCGCACCTGATCGAGAACTGCGGTTACGAATCGCGCAACATCGCCGCGCTCACCTTCACCAACAAGGCCGCGCTGGAAATGCAGGAGCGCATCGCCAAGCTGCTCAAGGATCCCAAGCAGGCCAAGCACCTCACGGTCTCGACCTTCCATTCGCTGGGCGTGAAGATCCTGCGGCAGGAGTCCAAGCATCTGGGGCTGAAGGACCGCTTTTCAATCATGGACAGCGACGATTGTTTTTCCCTCGTGCAAGAACTGGCGGTCACCACCGACAAGGCCATCATCCGCGGCATACAGAACTCCATTTCCTTGTGGAAGAACGGCCTGGTCGATCCCGAGCTGGCCGAAAAGAATGCCCGCACCGAAGACGAAGCCCAGGCCGCGCGCATCTACCGCAGCTATGTGGCTACGCTGAAGGCGTACCAGGCGGTCGATTTCGATGACCTGATCCGCCTGCCGGTGGAACTGTTCCGCAGCAACGAGGAAGTGCGCGACCGCTGGCAGCGCAAGCTGCGCTACCTGCTCATCGACGAATACCAGGACACCAACACCTGCCAGTACGAACTGGTCAAGCTGCTGGTGACCGGCGTGGGCAAGAAGCCGATGTTTACCGCCGTGGGCGACGACGACCAGGCCATCTATGCCTGGCGCGGCGCGACCATCGAGAACCTGAAACTGCTGGGCGTGGATTTTCCCAACCTGCACCTCATCAAGCTGGAGCAGAACTATCGTTCCAGCACGCGCATTCTGCAGGCGGCCAATGCGGTGATTTCCAACAATCCCAAGCTGTTCGACAAGACCTTGTGGTCCGAGCACGGGCTGGGCGATCCGATCACGGTCATGGCGATGGATGATGAAGAAGCCGAAGCCGACCAGATCGCCATCACGCTCTCGGCGCACCGCTTCGAGCGGCGCGCCAAGTTTGCCGATTACGCCATCCTGTATCGCGGCAACCACCAGGCGCGCATCCTGGAAAAATCCTTGCGGCGCGAACGCATCCCCTACGTGATGTCGGGCGGGCAGAGTTACTTCGACCGTGCCGAGATCAAGGACATCATTGCCTACCTGCGCCTGATCGCCAACCAGGACGATGACCCGGCCTTCATCCGCGCCGTCACCACGCCGCGCCGTGGCGTGGGCCAGGCGACATTGGAGGTGCTGGGCACGCTGGCCGGGCAGTGGCAGTGTTCGCTGTTCGAGGCGGTCTACAAGGGCGGCCTGGAAGACAAGCTGACCGACCGCCAGCTGCTGCCGCTGCGCAAGTTCTGCGACTTCATCAATGCGCTGGAATCGCGCGCCACGCGGCCGGGTCCGTCCGGCAGCGGCGAAGAGGCGGGCAAGGTGCTGGACGACATGATGGAGGCGATCAACTACGAGTTCTACCTCTACGACAGCTTCGAGGAGCGCGCGGCGCTGGCACGCTGGCAGAACGTGGTGGACTTCATCAACTGGTTGAAGGAGCGCGCCTGCGGCGGGCGCGATGGCGAGGGTGAAGAGAAGAACCTGCTGGAGATCACGCAGATGGTGGCGCTCATGAGCATGCTCGAAGGGCGCGACGAAGAGCAGGATGCGGTGCGCATGTCGACCTTGCATGCGTCCAAGGGACTGGAGTTTCCGCACGTGTTCCTGGTGGGCGTGGAGGAAGGCATCCTGCCGCACAAGGGCGACCCCGACACCCCGCCCGAGGCCGCCGCTGCGCGCGTGGAAGAGGAGCGCCGCCTGATGTACGTGGGCATCACGCGCGCGCAACGTTCCCTGCACCTGTCCTGGTGCAAGCGCCGCAAGCGCGCCAAGGAAGTGATCGAATGCCAGATCTCGCGCTTCGTCAAGGAGATGCGCCTGGATGAGGGCGAGGCGGTGCCGCAGGAGAGCGAGAAGATCACGCCGCAGGCGCGGCTGGCGAATTTGAAGGCGTTGTTGCAGAAGCCGCGTCCGACGCCTGAAGGAAGTTGAGTCCAGGGGCGCATACGTGCCTGAAGCGTGGCGAAAATGTCGATATCACGCACATCCATAGTGCGATTTGATCTCGAAATGAGCGCCCTGACCGCATCGCGGTTTACAATGCCGCCTGCAAAAAAATCCCCGAGTTTCACCCAAGCAACACCGCCCGCCGCGCTACCCGCTCGTCTGCCCCTGTTGCCCCAAACCATTCCAGACAAGGAAATCAAGCAATGATCAAGATGTTCTCCCGCCACGCCCGTACGCTGGCACTGACCGCCGGCTTCGTCGGCATGCTGGGCCTGGCCGCCTGCGGCAAGCAGGAAGACAAGAGCGCCGCCACCCCGGCACCGCAAGCCGCAGCCGCCCGCGTCTACGTGGTCGGCGTGGAATCGGCCTATGCGCCCTTCTCCTCGGAAAACGAACAGAAGGATGTGGTCGGTTTCGACATCGACGTCATGAAGGCCCTGGCCAAGAAGATCGGCATCGAAGTCAAGTTCGTACCGACGCCCTTCGAAGGCTTCTTCAACTTCCTGGCGCAAGGTGACCGCGACCTGCTGATCTCGGCCATCACCATCACCGATGAACGCAAGAAGTCGGTGGCCTTCTCCGAGCCCTACTTCGTGGCCACCCAGACCATCGCCCTGCCGGCCGCCGACACCAAGGTCAGCAAGATGGACGACCTGAAGCCCCTGACCGTCGGTACCCAGAGCGCCACCTCCGGCGACGAACTGGTGCAGCAGGTGCTGGGCAAGAACAGCGCCAAGATCAAGCGCTTCGACTCCACCCCGCTGGCCCTGAAGGAACTGGAAAGCGGTGGCGTCGACGCCGTCGTGGCCGATGAACCGGTGGTCAAGAACTACATCGCCAACAACCCCAACAGCAAGCTGCGTACCGTCACCGATCCCAGCTTCCCCAAGGAAGACTACGGCATCGCCGTGCGCAAGGATGATCCGGAACTGCTGGCCAAGATCAACAAGGGCCTGGCCGACATGAAGGCCGATGGCAGCTTCGCCGCCATCAGCGCACAATACTTCGGCAAATAAGCCCGCACGCCGTCCCGCTGCTCCTGCCGACCTCTACAGGAGCAGAGGACTGCATGAGTGCATGAGTGCTTGAGTGCATGACTGCCTGATCCGGCAACAAGACGGCGGCCCCGGCCGCCGTCCCCGTTTTGTTCCTTTCCCGATTTCAACCACCAATCGAGTCCGACATGGATTTCCGCTGGAGCATCATCCAAGGCTACGCGCCACTGTTCGCCAAGGGCGTCCTCATGACCTTGCAGGTGTCGCTGATCAGTATCCTGATCGGCACCGTGATCGGCTTGCTGGTGGGCATGCTGCGCCTGGCCGACCTGCAGCACGGCCCCTGGAAGTGGCCGCTGAAGCTGCTGCGCTGGCTGGCCAGCTTCTACGTCGCCTTCTTCCGTGGCACGCCGCTGTTCGTGCAGATCATGCTGATCCACTTCGCGGTGATGCCACTGCTGGTGCAACAGGAACACGGCCTGCTCATCACCGGCGAACTGGCGCGCACCATCAAGCAGGACTATGGTGCCTTCCTCTCCGGCACGGTCGCGCTGTCGCTCAATGCAGGAGCCTACATTTCGGAAATCTTCCGAGCCGGCATCCAGTCCATCGAACGCGGCCAGTCCTATGCCGCCGCCAGCCTCGGCATGAACTACGGGCTCACGATGCGCTACGTGGTACTGCCGCAGGCGTTTCGCCGCATGCTGCCGCCGCTGGGCAACGAAGCCATCACGCTGTTGAAGGATTCCTCGCTGGTCTCGGCCATCGGCCTGGCCGAACTGGCCTATGCTGCGCGCACCGTGGCGGGCACGTATGCCCGTTACTGGGAGCCGTATATCACCATCTCCATCCTGTATTTCGCCATGACCATCTGCCTGGCGCTGGTGGTGGCCCGTCTGGAAAACAAGTACAGCGCGCCGCATCGCCGCTGACCGATTTGCCCGCCGATCCGCAGCGATCAGCGGGAAGCGCGTGCGCTGCTCGCAGGCGGGCGGTATCATGCCGCGCATGACATCGATGCACACTCTTCCCCAACTCGCTCCCGGCAGCCGCCGCGTGGCCGTGATCGGCGCCGGTCCGGCCGGCCTGATGGCCGCCGAAGTGCTGGCCGCGCAAGGCGCCGCCGTGGACGTCTACGACGCCATGCCCTCGGCCGGCCGCAAATTCCTGCTGGCCGGGCGCGGCGGCATGAACATCACGCACTCCGAACCGCAACCCGACTTCCTGCCGCGCTATGGCCATCGCCGTGAACAGGTCGCGCCCTTCGTGCGCCGCTTCGACGCCGACCAGTTGCGCGCATGGATACACGGCCTCGGCATCGAGACTTTCGTGGGCAGCTCCGGTCGCGTCTTCCCGCGCGAGATGAAAGCCGCGCCGCTGCTGCGCGCCTGGCTGCATCGCCTGCGCGAAGCCGGCGTGCGCTTCCACATGCGCCATCGCTGGGTGGGCTGGCAGGAGGACGGCGCGCTGCGCTTTGCCCATCCTGACGGCCACACCGATGTGCAAGCCGATGCCGTGGTGCTGGCTCTGGGCGGCGCCAGCTGGCCGCGCCTGGGCTCGGATGGCAGCTGGGTGCCGCTGCTGCAAGACCGCCAGGTCGAGGTCGCACCGCTGCTGCCTTCCAACTGCGGCTTCGAGCTGGACTGGAGCGAACATTTCCGCAGCCGCTTCGCGGGCGAACCGGTCAAGCCGGTGGTAGCCAGCACGGCGCTGCCCAGCGGCGGCGTGCAGAATCGCCGCGGCGAATTCATCATCACCGCCGAAGGCATCGAAGGCAGCCTGGTGTATGCCATGTCCTCGGCGTTGCGCGACACCATCGCCGCAGAAGGCGCGGCGCGTCTCTACCTGGACCTGCTGCCCGACTGGCCGCTGGAAAAAGTGGAAGCCGAACTGGCCCATCCGCGTGGTGCGCGTTCGCTCTCCAGCCACCTGCAAAGCCGCCTGCATCTCAAGGGCGTGAAGGCCGGACTGCTGCGCGAGCTGGTCAGCAAGGACGACTTCGCCGACATGGGCAAGCTGGCGCGCGCCATCAAGGCCCTGCCGCTGACCGTGCTGCGCACGCGTCCCATCGCCGAAGCCATCAGCAGCGCCGGTGGCGTCAGCTTCGAGGCGCTCGATGATGCGCTGATGCTGCGTGCCCTGCCCGGCGTGTTCTGCGCCGGCGAGATGCTGGACTGGGAAGCGCCCACCGGCGGCTACCTGCTTACTGCCTGCTTTGCCACCGGCCGCGCCGCTGCGGCCGGTGCCTTGCATTGGCTCATCAGTGATGACCGCGCTGCCAGCCTGAGCAACTCTTCCAAGGAACAACACAAGTGACCCAAGACGACCGCCTCATCGACCTGGAAATGAAACTCGCCCATCAGGAACACCTGCTGGACGAACTGAACCAGACCGTCTATCGCCAGGAAAAGAAGATCGAGGAACTGGACATGCTGCTGCATGCCCTGGCCAAGCGCTTCAAGGAATTGTCCGACACCAGCCAGGACCGCGCCGCCGCCAACGAGAAGCCGCCGCATTACTGATCGCGCCGCTTCCGTTTCCTCTTCGCTGCTCGCACCACCATGGCCAACGAACGCCGCATCGCCCACCTCGACATGGATGCTTTCTATGCGTCGGTGGAATTGCTGCGCTATCCCGAGCTGCGCGGCCAGGCGGTGGTCATCGGCGGCGGTTCGGCCACGCGGCCGGTGGAATTGCCCGATGGCACGCGCCAGTATTTCCGCATGCGCGATTACGCCGGGCGCGGCGTGGTCACCACCTCCACCTACGAGGCGCGCGCGCTCGGCGTCTTCTCGGCCATGGGCATCATGAAGGCGGCCCAGCTGGCACCGGACGCCATCCTGCTGCCGACCGACTTCGAGGCCTATCGCAAGTATTCGCGCCTGTTCAAGGAAGCGGTGCGCAGCATCGCGCCGCTGATCGAGGATCGCGGCATCGATGAAATCTATATCGATCTTTCTGCGTGGCCCGATACCGCGCATGAGGTCGCGCGCCAGATCAAGGACGCGGTGCATGCCGCTACCGCCCTGACCTGCTCCGTCGGTGTGGCGCCCAACAAGATGCTGGCCAAGATCTCTTCCGAACTGGACAAACCCGACGGGCTCACCATCCTCACGCCCGAGGATATCGAGCGCCGCATCTGGCCGCTGCCTGCGCGCAAGATCAACGGCATCGGGCCGAAGGCCGCCGAGAAGCTGGCGGCATTGGGTATCGAGACCGTGGCCGACCTGGCACGCGCATCGCCTGAGTTGCTGCGCGCGCATTTCGGACGCAGCTATTCCGAATGGCTGGGACGTGTGGCGCAGGGCGTCGATGATCGCCCGGTGCAGACTTATTCCGAACCCAAATCCATCAGCCGGGAAACCACCTTTGAACGCGACCTGCATGCGCGTGCCGACCGTACACAACTCTCGGAAATCTTCACCGCCCTGTGCGTAAAGCTGGCCGGTGACCTGGAGCGCAAGGGCTATGTCGGCCGCACCATCGGCATCAAACTGAAATACGCCGATTTCCAGGGTGTGACGCGCGATGTTACGCTGCCCGCACCCACCGGGGACGCTGCCACCATCCGCCAGGCGGCGGGGGAATGTCTGAAGCGAGTGCCGCTGGAAAAGAAGCTGCGCCTGCTCGGTGTGCGCGTGGGCGCGCTTTCGCGCAAGGATGAGCTTGCCTTGACGGCGCAGGCGCTGCAGGCGGAGTTGCCGTTCGGCGGCTGATCCATTTTTCCGCGAACTATTTGTGCGTTTTTCTGACGTACTCTGCGGCAAGCCTGGCCACGAAAAATTTAACTGCAAGCGTGGACAATCCGACATCGCTTGCGGCGAGACGGGCGTGTAAAATCTCCCCCTTTCCCTCTTTGCCCTGCTCCGGAAACCTATGTGGTTCAAGAATCTCCAGATCTACCGTTTGCCCGCACCGTGGGCGATCAATGCCGACGAACTCGAATCCCATCTCGCGCCGCAGGCCTTCACCGCCTGCTCCAGCCTGGACATGCAGAGCCAGGGCTGGGTGCCGCCGCGCAACAATGAAAAACTGGTGCATGTGGTCAACCGCCAGCTGCTGTTGAAACTCGATACCGAGAAGAAACTGCTGCCCTCGACCGTCATCAACCAGGTCACCAAGGCCCGTGCCGCCGAGCTGGAAGAGCAGCAAGGTTTCCCGCCGGGCCGCAAGCAGACCAAGGAATTGAAGGAACAGGTCACCGACGAACTGCTGCCGCGCGCCTTCTCGGTAGTGCGCAGTACCTGGGTCTGGATCGATCCGGTCAATGGCTGGCTGCTGGTCGATGCCGGCTCGCCCTCCAAGGCCGAAGAAGTCCTGAAGCTGCTGTTCAAGGCCATCCCCAAGTTCCCGCTGGAAACGCTGCGTACCGTCATGTCGCCGGCAGCGGCCATGACCGACTGGCTGGCCAGCGACGAAGCGCCCAACGGTTTCACCGTGGACCAGGATACCGAGCTGCGCTCCACCGCCGAGAGCAAGGCCACGGTGCGCTATGTGCGCCACACGCTGGAAGCCGACGACATCCGCCGCCACATCGAAGCCGGCAAGCAGTGCACGCGCCTGGCGCTGACCTGGGCCGACAAGGTGTCCTTCGTGCTGACCGAGAACCTGTCGGTCAAGCGCATCGCGCCGCTGGACGTGCTCAAGGAAGACAGCGAGATCGCCGGCAAGAACGACGATGAACGCTTCGATGGCGACTTCATGCTGATGACCGGTGAGCTGGCCAAGCTGCTGACCGCGCTGGTCGACGCGCTGGGAGGCCAACTGAAGGAAAACGACGGAACACTGGCCCGCGCGGCCTGACCGGCATCGCTTCAGTACGCCAGTACGAATGAAAACGCCGCGACGGGCTGACCGTCGCGGCGTTTTTTTCATATCGTCCCGTGCGGGTGGATCAGGTTGCGCACGATGTGCTCGCCGATGGCCAATGAAGAGGTGGCCCCCGGCGAAGGCGCATTGCGGATATGCGTGACGCGGCTGCTCTGGCGAATCACGAAATCGTCCACCAGCCGGCCATCGGGTTCCATGGCCTGGGCACGAATGCCGCGCACGGCCGGGGTCACGCTCACCTCGGACAGGGCCGGCACATAGCGGGCAGCTTCGCGCACGAAGTGCCGCTCGCTGACCACCGTTTTCAGTTCACGCAGGGTCGCGGCCATGTTGCGGCTGGCGAATTTCCAGAAACCCGGATAGCCGAGATAGTCGGCCACATCGCGCAGGCTGAAACGATCCCCTTGGTAATTCTCGCGTCCCAGCGAAATGAAGGCGTTCGGACCGATGGTCATCTGGCCATCGATACGCTTGGTGAAATGCACGCCGAGGAAGGGAAAGCGCGGATCGGGCACCGGATAGATCAGGCCCCGGACATGCGACTTGAAGGCTTCATCGATGACGTAGTACTGACCGAAGAAGGGCACGATGCGCGGCGTGGCGACATCGCCCGATTGCTGCGCCAGCCGGTCTGACTGCAGGCCGCAGCAGGCGATGGCGAAATCGAACGCATCACCGTGCACCTCGCCGCCGGCCAGTTCGATCTGCACATGCTGCCCTTGTTCGAACACGCGTTGCACCGCTGCATTGAGACGGATCACGCCGCCCCTTTGCACGATCTCCTGCGCCATGTGCTGCGCGATCTGGCCATAGCTGACGATGGCCGTGCGCGGCGAATACAGCGCGCGCAGCCCTACGCAATGGGGTTCGATCTCGCGCAGGCGTGCGCCGTCGATCATCTCCACATCCGGCACGCCATTGGCCAGCGCCTTGCGATGGATGGCTTCCAGGCGCGGCAATTCGTCCGCGTCCAGCGCCACCACCACCTTGCCGCATTCATCGTAGGGCAAGCCATTCTGCTCGCAGTAGCGCCTGACCAGCTCGACGCCACGCCGGCACAGCCGCGCCTTGAGGCCGCCCGGTTCGTAATACAGGCCGGCGTGGACCACGCCGGAATTATGGCTGGACTGGTGGCGGGCCACGGCGTCTTCCTTCTCGAAGACGGTGACGCGCACATCGGGTTGATCCAGCAGCAACTGGCGAGCCACGGCCAGGCCGTTGATGCCGCCGCCGATGACGGCATAGTGCAAGGGTCTCATGAGGCTGGCAAGGGTCCTGGTAACGGCAAAGGGAGGGAGGATATCGTAACGGGCGCAGCAGGATTCATTCACTCCGGCGGCAGCGCATGCACCATCACGTTTTCCAGCGGCAGCATCGCATGCGGCAGTGTGGCGGCCAGCCGCGCCGTGGAGACCCCATCGCGCGCACCCAGCGCCAGTCCGTTGAGAAAGCTGGTGTAAAAATCGCCCAGGGCCGTCACATCGGCATCGGCCCGGATCTCCCCTTCACGCTGCGCCTGCAGCAGGCGCGCGCGGATTTCATTGCGGCGCTTGTGGCGACGTTGCGAGAGCGCATCACTGTGCTCGCTGTTTTCGGGTGCACAGTTGATGGCGGAAATCACTACCATGCATCCCTTTCCTGTCGGCAAGCCCGGCACCGTCGACTTGCCCGAATACATGCGCACGCTGGCGCGCAGCATCGCTTGCAGGTCTTCGCGAATGCCCTTGCCGGCCTGCAACAGGCGCAGCGGTTCGGCGCTGATGGTGCGCGAGTAAACCTCCATGACTTCACGGAACAGCGCATCCTTGTCGCCGAAGGCCGAGTAGAGACTGGGGGCCTTCACGCCAATGGCCTCGCACAGATCGGCCATGGTGGTGCCTTCGTAGCCCTTGCTCCAGAACACTTGCATGGCCTGCTGCAGCGCCTGGTCGCGGTCGAAGCTGCGCGGGCGGCCACGGGTTTTTATCATCGGTTTCCTTTGCGGGGTATTACCCCTGGCGGTAATGGTATTGCGGAGAAGTGTAGTTTAATTTAGTCGGCATTACAAAAATAAATCGCCAGCCCTTGAACTTTGGGGAAGAGGTTCCTATTATCTAATGCTCGTTACATAAATAAACTTTGTAGCGGGCAATTTGATCAACCGTAACCATCAACACTGAATCCAGCATTTGACGGCACCCATCGAAAGGACATGCCATGAGCCGCAAGACCCGAATAGAAAACTACCGCAACATCGGTATCAGCGCGCATATCGACGCGGGCAAGACCACGACCACCGAGCGCATTCTTTTTTATACGGGTGTGAACCACAAGATCGGTGAAGTGCATAACGGTGCGGCCACCATGGACTGGATGGAGCAGGAGCAGGAACGCGGCATCACCATCACCTCGGCCGCCACCACGGCCTTCTGGAAGGGCATGGCCGGCAATTATCCCGAGCATCGCATCAACATCATCGACACCCCGGGCCACGTGGACTTCACCATCGAGGTGGAGCGTTCCATGCGCGTGCTCGATGGCGCGGTGATGGTGTACGACTCGGTGGGCGGCGTGCAGCCGCAGTCCGAGACCGTCTGGCGCCAGGCCAACAAGTACAAGGTGCCGCGCATTGCCTTCGTCAACAAGATGGACCGCATCGGTGCGGACTTCTTCCGCGTGCAGAAGCAGATTGAGGAGCGCCTCAAGGGCAAGGCCGTTCCCATCCAGATTCCGGTGGGTGCGGAAGACCATTTCTCGGGCGTGATCGACCTGGTCAAGATGAAAGCCATCATCTGGGACGAAGCCAGCCAGGGCGTGCTGTTCAAGTATGAAGACATCCCGCTGGAGCTGGAGGACACCGCACGCCACTGGCGTGACCTGATGGTCGAGCAGGCCGCCGAGGCCAATGAGGAACTGCTGGAGAAATATCTCTCCGGCAATCCCCTGACCGAAGACGACATCAAGCGCGGCCTGCGCCTGCGCACGGTGGCCAACGAGATCGTGCCGATGCTGGCCGGCAGCGCCTTCAAGAACAAGGGCGTGCAGGCCATGCTGGATGCGGTGATCGATTACCTGCCCTCGCCCGTCGACGTGCCCGCCATTGCCGGCCATGCCGAGGACGACAGCGAGATCGAGCGCCATCCTTCGGACGAGGAACCGTTCTCGGCGCTGGCCTTCAAGATCATGACCGATCCCTTCGTGGGGCAGCTGACCTTCTTCCGCGTGTATTCCGGCATCGTCAATTCGGGCGACACGGTCTACAACCCGGTCAAGGGCAAGAAGGAACGCCTGGGCCGCATCCTGCAGATGCACGCCAACGAGCGCAAGGAAATCAAGGAAGTGTTCGCAGGCGACATCGCAGCCGCCGTGGGCCTGAAGGATGTGACCACCGGTGACACGCTGTCGGATCCGGAACATCCCATCATCCTGGAACGCATGATCTTCCCTGAGCCCGTGATCTCGCAGGCAGTGGAACCTAAGACCAAGGCCGACCAGGAAAAGATGGGCATCGCCCTGAATCGCCTGGCGCAGGAGGATCCGTCCTTCCGCGTGCATACCGATGAGGAATCGGGCCAGACCATCATGTCGGGCATGGGCGAGCTGCACCTGGAAATCCTGGTGGACCGGATGAAGCGCGAGTTCAACGTCGAGGCCACGGTCGGCAAGCCCCAGGTGGCTTACCGCGAAGCGATCCGCAAGGGCGTGGAAGATGTGGAAGGCAAGTTCGTCAAGCAATCCGGTGGACGCGGGCAGTATGGCCATGTGGTCATCAAGCTGGAGCCGCAGCCGGCCGGCAAGGGTTATGAATTCGTCGATGCCATCAAGGGTGGCGTGGTCCCGCGCGAATTCATCCCGGCGGTCGACAAGGGTATCCAGGAGTCGCTGAAGGCGGGCGTGCTGGCGGGTTATCCGGTGGTGGACGTGAAGGCCACGCTGACCTTCGGTTCGTACCATGATGTGGACTCCAACGAGAACGCCTTCCGCATGGCCGGCTCCATGGCCTTCAAGGAAGCGATGAAGCGTGCGGGTCCGATGCTGCTGGAGCCGATGATGCAGGTCGAAGTGGAAACGCCCGAGGAATTCATGGGCAACGTGATGGGCGACCTGTCCTCACGGCGCGGGATGGTGCAGGGCATGGAAGACATGGTGGGCGGCGGCAAGCTGGTGCGTGCTGAAGTCCCGCTGTCGGAAATGTTCGGCTACTCGACCACGCTGCGTTCGCTCTCGCAGGGACGCGCGACTTACTCGATGGAGTTCAAGCACTATGCCGAGGCACCGAGGCAGGTGGTGGAGCAGTTGTCGGGGAGCAAGGGCAAGGGTTGATTGGACTTGCTAGCTGCTGGCTGCTAGCTGTATGAGGAAGCCGATGCATCTTGGGGTGCATCGGCTTTTTTATTCGAATGATGCGCGCCTTCGATACGCCCTGCGGGCTACTCAGTCCGAACGGGAAAGAAGCGCAAAAACAAAAACGCCCCATTCTTTCGAATGAGGCGTTTTATCTGGCGGAGCGGACGGGGCTCGAACCCGCGACCCCCGGCGTGACAGGCCGGTATTCTAACCAACTGAACTACCACTCCTAAAACCGTTTCAGCTGTCGTTGCTTGCTGAAAGATCGCTATTATAGGAGAGGCTTTTTGAAAATACCAGCCCTTTTTAAAAATAATTGCGAAATATTTTACGGCCCGGCATCAAGCCTTGAACTTGCCCTCAAACGCCAGCTTGGACAACGGCTCACGCGGGCTCGGGACTTCACGTGCCTGCAGGCCTTCCGGCAGGATGGCCTTGTCACCCAGCTTGCCCACCACCACCATCGCCTCCACAGAGAACTCGGCCGGCACGTTCAGCTCGGTACGCGCCTTGTCCTTGTCGAAACCGGCCATGCCGTGCGCATGCCAGCCGGACAGCGACGCCTGCAGCGCCAGGTAGCCCCAGGCAGAACCGGTGTCGAAGGAATGGGTCGGCGCAGGCACCGCCTCGGTCGCACCCGGCGGCACCATCACGGTACGCGACAGCACCACGAACAGAGCCGATGCATTGGCGCACCAGGAACGGTTGAATTCATTCAACAGACCCAGCAGGCTGTCCCAGGCAGGCGTGCCACGGCGTGCATAGACGAAGCGCCACGGCTGGGCATTGTAGGCCGAGGGTGCCCAGCGAGCAGCTTCGAGGAAGGTCAGGACGGTTTCTTCGGAGATCTCGGCACCGTTGAAGGCGCGCGGGGACCAGCGGTTCAGGAATTGCGGATCGATGGGATAGTCGGCGTTGCGCGGATTGGCGGACATGCTCTTTTCCTATGAGGATGAGGGTGGATGAATTCAGGCAGCAGGCATCTTAGCAGCGCCGCCCCTTTCCTGCAGAGCCGGCACGCAGCCATAAAAAAACCCGCGCACCTTGCGGCCGCGGGTTAAATCCAATTCTCAGGGGTGATGAATTGGAGGGGGAGGAACTTCAGAATAACGATGGCCCTCTCGCGCCTCCAACGTTTTTACACGCTGTAACATCCGTTGCAATTGTGCAGTGGACTGTGGGGACTTTGTCAGGATTCGAAACTGGCCCGATTTTGCTCAGCTCGCATGCTCTATATACCGACAACACTTGCGCTGGCGGGGATTACCCCCCCCCTTTACATTGCCGGCAGAGCTGCACGTTCCATTCACCCCCGTGAGGAAGACGGTGCGTAAAGCCAGCGCTTTCCAAACCTTATTCCGGGAGATTCAATATAGCGATAACTGCAATAGGCCACTATCGCGGTAACCGCAAACAGACCCGCGCTTGCGAAAAACCATCCCCACGTTGGCAGCGGACCTGAACTGAGCAGCCAAGAAAAATAGGGAAGCATCAGCAGCAAGTGAAAAATATAAAGCGAGTACGAAATGTCGGCCAAGATTTTCGACGACCGATGCGCGAACACACGTTGAAGCCCACTTCTGAGGATTTCAAGATGCCGTGCGGACGACAGAAACCAACACCCAAAAACGAAAAGCAACGGAATAGGCAGGCTTCGATTTCCCAATAAAAGGAAAAACAATACCGTCGCAATCACAAACATCCGGGAAATTCTCCCGGCATCCGGATTCAGCATTAAATAAGCCAGCGCGATGCCTGCTGCAAAGTTGTGGAAACTGAGCGGCAACAAGCTCGGCATAGGGAAGTCCAACCCCGAACGTCTTATGACCATCCACGCGCAGTACATGAGGATGAGCGTTACGGGCAAGGCGATCTTGAAATTTTTGCGGTAGCCGAAGTACAGCAGCGGGAAAACGAAATAGAACTGCATTTCAAGGCCCAAACTCCAGTCTGGAAGCGGGGTACTGAACGCAAACTTCGGAAACAAGCCAAAAATGAAACTCACATGGACCAGGACACTGGTGACGTAATCCTCGATGTAATACCGCTCCATTGAGGTTGCCGACGAGGGCAAGACCTGCGCGATCTGCTCGCGGCACTGCCCGAGATAGCTTGAGAGAAGCAATGCAAAAAGCAGGGCCACATAATAAGCCGGCGCTATTCTGAAAAAACGTCGAACGTAAAAATTACGGATACCGGCCGAGCTTTGAAGATGGTCATATCCGGCCGATGTGGAGCATTGCAAATAAATGAGGAAACCAGAGGCCATCATGAATACATTGACCGCCTCTTTGCCCAGCGCACCAGTCAAGTAACCCGGCCCGCCGCCAAGAATAGCCGCGTGGTGAAAAAACACGAGAACTGCCGACCAGCCCCGTAGAAAGTCCAGTAGGGCAATATCGTGTTTAGTCGTAGACATCTTTAATCGAAGATCCTTTTCTTGGTGAGCAACTGCCGGCGTAAAACAGATTTCACTACCGGTCAAACCTGGCAACACGCGTAAGCTCAAGCACTCTTGATAAACTTTTGGCAATTTTTTTTGCGAGGATAGCATAACGAGATCAGACAGCTCGTACGCAAAAAACCTTCATCTCGGATGTGCTCCGGAGCTCTTCGGGAAAGCGCACCCGGGCAACACGCTTCAAGATAGGTCCGGCCAAGTGCGCGACGAGGCGCAGATCCCTCGCTATTTCCCGATACAGAACCGCGAAAAAATCACCCCCAGCAAATCATCCGGCGTGAACTTGCCCGTGATGCTGGACAAGCGTTCCTGCGCCAGTCGCAGCTCTTCTGCAAACAGATCCAATGCATGCTCACCAGCCTCATTGTCCAGCGCCGCATGTGCCGCTGCATGGGCCAGATGCTCATCGGCCGCCTTCAGCGCCAGCAAATGCCGCTCGCGTGCGAGGTAACGCGATTCCACCGTCTGCTGCCAACCAGCAATGCGCAACAACTCGGCACGCAGCAACTCCACGCCCTGCCCTTCGGCGGCCGACAGATACACATGCGTGGCGTCCGGCATCGGATCCACCGCCGGCTTGTGGCCCGAGCGGTCGATCTTGTTCCAGATGCGGATGATGGGCACGCCCTCGGGGAAGCGCGCGGTGATTTTTTCATCTTCCAGCGTCGGGCCACGGTCCGCATCCAGCATGTGCAGGATCACGTCCGCCTTGGCCACCTCGGCCCAGGTGCGCTCGATGCCGATGCGCTCGACTTCGTCCGGGCCGCTGCCATCTTCACCAGCCTCGCGAATACCCGCAGTGTCGATGATGTTGAGCGGCATGCCTTCGATCTGAATCGTCTGCGTCACCTTGTCGCGCGTGGTGCCGGCGATCGGCGTGACGATGGCCACATCCGATCCGGCCAGCACGTTCAGCAGAGAAGACTTGCCCACGTTGGGCTTGCCGGCCAGCACCGCATTCAGACCATCACGCAGCAAGGCCCCTTGCGCGGCATGCTTGAACACCTCTTCCAGCGTGCTGCGGATGGTGGCCAGCTGGCCGCGCGCGTCGCTCTGTTTCAGAAAATCGATTTCTTCTTCGGGGAAGTCCAGCGTCGCTTCCACCAGCATGCGCAGGCGCGTGACCTGGTCCACCAGCTCGTGGATCACCTTGGAGAACGCGCCCGAGAGCGATTCGGAGGCCGACTTGGCCGCCGCCTCGGTGGTCGCTTCGATCAGGTCGGCCACCGCCTCGGCCTGGGCCAGGTCGATCTTGTCGTTCAAGAAGGCACGCTGGGTGAATTCGCCCGGCTCGGCCAGACGCAGGCCGATCTCGTGGCCCGCCTGCACACAGCGCGCCAGCAGCATCTGCATCACCACCGGGCCACCGTGGCCCTGCAGTTCCAGCACATCCTCGCCGGTATAGGAATGCGGGGCCGGGAAGTGGATCGCCAGGCCCTGATCGATCGGGCTGCCATCCTCATTGAGGAAGGGCAGATAAGTGGCGTGGCGCGGTGCCAGGCTGTCGCGGCCGCAGACGGCGCGGATCACCGGGGCCAGGTTCTTGCCTGAAATGCGGACCACGCCGATGCCCCCGCGTCCGGGTGCGGTGGCGATGGCGGCAATGGGAGAAGAATCGAAAGTCATCTGCAAATACTTGTTGTTGTGTTGAGGTGAGCCCGCCGCTGCATCCCCCTCGGAGCAACGGCGTAAAGCCATGTTAACCCTGCTTGCGCTCTACGACCGAAAAAAAACCCGTGGATTCCACGGGTTTTTCCTTTGATGGCCTGCAAGAAGCAAATTATTTGGTCTTGCCGCTCTCGATATTGCGGGTGATCACCCATTGCTGCGCGATCGACAGGATGTTGTTCGTCACCCAGTACAGCACCAGGCCGGACGGGAAGAAGAAGAACATGAACGAGAACACCAGCGGCATGAACATCATCACCTTGGCCTGGACCGGATCCGGCGGCGTCGGGTTCAGCTTGGTCTGCAGGAACATCGACGCAGCCATGATGATCGGCAGCAAACCGATGGGCATGTTGAAGTAAGGGATGGTGCCGAACAGGCGGTCCGGGGCGGTCAGGTCATGCACCCAGCCCAGCCAAGGCGCGCCGCGCATTTCCACCGAGGCCAGCAGCACCGAGTACAGCGCGATGAACACCGGGATCTGGATCACGATGGGCAGGCAGCCGCCCAGCGGATTGATCTTCTCGGTCTTGTAGAGCGCCATCATCTCGCGGTTCATGGCCTGCGGATCACCCTTGTGGCGTTCGCGGATGGCCTGCATCTTCGGCGAAACCGCCTTCATCTTGGCCATGCTGCGATAGCTGGCCGCCGACAGCGGGAAGAACACCAGCTTGATCAGCACGGTCAGCAGGATGATGGTCCAGCCCCAGTTGCCCACCAGGTTGTGGATGTGGGTCATCAGCCAGAAGATCGGCTCGGCGATCACGGTCAGGTGGCCGTAGTCGCGCACCAGGTCCAGGCCCGGGGCAATCGCTTGCAGGGTCTTGGAGACGGTGGGACCGGAATACAGCTGGGTATCCATGGTCACGCTGGCGTTCGGGGCCACGCTGCCCAGCGGCAGGATGGAACCGACCGCGTACAGGTTGTCGCCGACCTTCTTGCTGAAGATGTCGCGCTGCGCGTTCTGCGGCGGGATGAAGGCCGAGACGAAGTAGTGCTGCACCATGGCGATCCAGCCGTTGTCCGCCTTGTTGACGTGCTGCTGCTTGCCGTTGGCGATCTTCTCGAAGTCCAGCTTCTCGAAGTGCTCGGTGCTGCTGTAGACGGCAGGACCGGTGAAGGTGCTGTAGAAGTGCGATTCGCCGCCCGGCTTGTTGCCGTCGCGCACCAGCTGCAGGTACAGCGAAGGATTGATCGCCGCACCCGTGGTGTTGGTCACGGTGTGCTTGACGTCGATCAGGTAGCTGTCGCGCTTGAAGGTGTAGGTCTTGGTCAGCTTCACGCCGCCCTGCTCGGCCACCAGCACCAGCTGCACTTCATTGCCGTTGTCCAGCGAACGGGCGCCGGGCTGTGCGGTGAAGATGGTCTTGTGGTTGGGGAAGGGACCGCCGATCAGGCCCGACTCCGCCAGGTACATGTGGCCGGGTTCGGAATCGAACAGCACGACGTTCTTGGTCGGATCGACCACGTCGGGTTGCTTCAGCAGTTCCAGGCGCTTCAACTCACCGCCCACGGTATCGATGCTGGCCTTGACCAGGTCGGTGGTGATGGTGATGGTTTCGCCCTTGGTGGCGGCAGCCACGTCAGCACCGGGGACCGCGCCAGGTGCCGGTGCCGGCGTGCCAGCCTGCGGCACCGGGGAACCGGTCGGGCTGGCGGTGGGCGCGGCCAGATTGGCGGCGGCTTGCTCCTGAGTCGGGTTGGCCGACGGGAAGAACATCGACTGATGTCCGTTATGGCGCATCCAGCCATCCCACAGCAGCAGCAGGGAGAAGGAGAATACAACCCACAGGACGGTACGTTTGATATCCATATGCGTATTGATGAGTTCAGGAGTGGCTGCAACCGTCAGCGGCCACAGGGGGAGACAGCCGCGCTGCCGGAGACGGCAGCGCAGAGGTCGGGGAATCGGGAACGACGGAAGAAGACGGGCTGTTCGCCTGCGCCTGCGCATGGGCTTGCGCCTCGGCCGAGCCGGGCACGAAATCCAGGCCGCCGGCATGCCAGGGATGGCATTTGCAGAGGCGCTTGCCGGCCAGGACACTGCCCTTGAGCGCGCCATGCAGACGCACCGCCTCGGCGGCGTAGTCGGAACAGCTGGGATAGAAACGGCAATTCTGCCCCAGGAAAGGGCTCACTCCCAGCTTGTAGGCACGCAACAGCAGGAGCAGAGGGGTCTTCATCACTTCCTGTTTTCCTGGCTATTTCCTGGCGAACGCGGGGGCGCTCGGCAGGAAGGCGAACAATTGCATCAGTTCGGCACGCAGCATGGCCTTGACGGACGCACTGCGGGCAGGATCCTTCCTGGTATTGACCGGGCGCGACAGGCGCACGATGCAGTCCACGGCAGGCAGTTCAGCCTGGCGAAACAGCTCGCGCGTGGCCCGCTTGATCGTGTTGCGGGTGACCGCACGCGGTGCCAGCCGCTTGGCCGCCACTACGCCCAGACGGGCTTGCGGCAGGCTGTTGCGGCGTGCGTACAACACGAAATGCTCGGTACGATACACGGGGCGCAAACGAAAAACGGATGAAAACTCATCCGTTTTAACGATTCGCCGATCGCGTGGGAAGTCGCCTGCTTGACGTGCTGGAAGCGGTGTACGGACGTCCGTCACACGAAACGGCAGCGCAAAGCCCCGGCTTAAACTGCAGCCAGACGCTTGCGGCCCTTGGCGCGACGGGCGTTGATCACGGCACGGCCGCCACGGGTTGCCATACGGGCACGGAAACCATGGGTACGCTTGCGACGCACGACGGAAGGTTGGTAAGTACGTTTCATGTTGGACTCGCTAAGTTGGGCTGCCTTGGAGCAAACAGCAAAAATAAATCGGAATTCTGGAACCGCTTTCGGTGTGCCTGTTCCGCATCACCGATGCCCTGCCGCCTGTCTGAGCCGGCAGCCCCTGCATCGCTGACACCATTAACTCTGTTGGCCTCTGCCGCCTCCCGGTGTGATCACTGGGTAATCGACCGGTGGACAACTGAAACAGCACTGCGTCGGCACCGCGCGCAATTCTTCAGATGGTGAACCCTGAATTAGACTGCATTTTCCACTTCGCTGTCAATGACTTATGCGCTTTTACGCCCTCCCCGGGCACTCAACGGCCGAGTTCGGGGCCAATGCGTGGCGGAATTGCCGCATCTGGCCAGAATCGCCCCTTCCCTGCCGCCAGCCGGCCGGCAAAAAGCCGATATGAAGTTGCTTGCAGGACATCACCCCGTTTTCAGTACAAGCCTTCACCTGACGCGTTCAATGCATGAAGAAAATGCAGGCACGCCATGCGCCCCACGCATGAACAAATCCGTAAATCATCTAAAGCATTTTTTCAGCAGGGCTGGACACCGGTGCGCCTGACTTGCCCATGGGAGGCGGATGAGGCAGATCAGCAACATTGAGACAGCGCAATCGTCCTGTTACAAAAAAGATGCGTCATGAAAGCTGCACCCTGCAATATGACAAACATGCCTGGCACGATTCCAGCTATAAGGGGAGATGAAGCAAAGAGACCGGCAAGCAGGCAGGAACGAATTGCACCGGCAGGAGGAGATCGGCAGCATCGCCAGGCATCAGCCGCGCTGGCCTGCGCAACCGCCCGACAGGCATTGTCCGCCTGTTCCCTCCCGCCGGCTATCAGGGTTTTCACGATGGCGCGCTGCGCGAAAATAGCGCACCGTGTGGTCAACCGCTGAAGCAATCCGCACATTGAAAGAGCATGATGTGAATGAAGCTGCGAATGTCCCTGCGCACGCAATGGGATAAACGCTTCACCCCAATGCGCGGGAAAATGCAAAGAAAATCCAGCGCTTGCTGAATGAAGCTGCACTATAGGGATCACCAAGCAGAAGCAAAAAAAGGAATAGAATGAACTGCAGGATCTGAAAAGATCTTCGCATCACGTTGTAGAAGCTACGGCTTTCAAAGAACACACCGGCAATGACGCAATACAGAGTCACCGACGCGTTCTTCGATAACCGCAGATGGCAAGTCCAGACATATGAATCTGTTTCGTACTTTTTTGAGAGCGACGGAGGTGGTATGGATATCTACAGCAGCTTTGCAAGCCGGTTCGACAAGACCAGAGAAGAAGAATTATCGCTTGAAGAGTATCTGAATCTTTGCAAGAACGACCCGGCAGTCTATGCATCGGCTGCCGAACGGATGCTGATGGCCATCGGCGAACCGGAGAAGGTCGACACCCGGGAAGATCCGCGCCTCTCGCGCATCTTCGCCAACAAGGTCATCAAGGTCTATCCCGCCTTCAAGGAGTTCTACGGCGCGGAAGAAGTGATCGAGCAGGTGGTTTCGTATTTCCGCCATGCCGCGCAAGGCCTGGAAGAAAAGAAGCAGATCCTCTATCTGCTGGGACCGGTCGGTGGCGGCAAGTCCTCCATCGCTGAACGCCTGAAGCAGTTGATGGAGCAGGTGCCCTTCTATTCCATCAAGGGTTCGCCGGTCAATGAATCCCCGCTGGGCCTGTTCGATTACGACGAAGACGGTCCCATCCTCGAAGAGCAATACGGCATCCCGCGCCGCTATCTCAAACCCATCCTGAGCCCCTGGGCAGTCAAGCGCCTGCACGAGTACAACGGCGACATCCGTCAGTTCCGTGTGGTCAAGCGCTATCCGTCCATCCTGCGCCAGATCGGCATTTCCAAGACCGAGCCGGGCGATGAAAACAACCAGGATATTTCCACCCTGGTCGGCAAGGTCGACATCCGCAAGCTGGAACAATATTCGCAGGACGATGCCGACGCCTACAGCTACTCGGGCGGCCTGTGCCTGTCCAACCAGGGCCTGCTGGAATTCGTGGAAATGTTCAAGGCCCCCATCAAGGTGCTGCACCCGCTGCTGACGGCCACCCAGGAAGGCAACTTCAAGGGTACCGAAGGTTTCGGCGCGATCCCCTTCGATGGCGTCATCCTGGCCCACTCCAACGAATCGGAATGGAAGGCCTTCCGCAACAACAAGAACAATGAAGCGCTGCTGGACCGCATCTTCATCGTCAAGGTGCCGTATTGCCTGCGCGTCTCCGAAGAAATCAAGATCTACGAAAAGCTGATCCGCAGCTCCTCGCTGGGCAAGGCCACTTGCGCGCCCGGCACGCTGAAGATGATGGCGCAGTTCTCGGTGCTGACACGCCTGAAGGAACCGGAAAATTCCAGCCTCTTCTCCAAGATGCAGGTCTATGACGGCGAGAACCTCAAGGACACCGACCCCAAGGCCAAGTCCTACCAGGAGTATCGCGACTACGCCGGTGTCGACGAGGGCATGAACGGCATCTCCACGCGCTTCGCCTTCAAGATTCTGTCGCGGGTGTTCAACTTTGATACCACCGAGGTAGCGGCCAATCCGGTGCACCTGATGTACGTGCTGGAACAGCAGATCGAGCGCGAGCAATTCCCGCAGGAGACCGAGCAGAAATATCTCTCCTTCGTGAAGGACACGCTGGCCTCGCGCTACGCCGAATTCATCGGCAAGGAAATCCAGACGGCCTACCTGGAGTCGTATTCGGAATATGGCCAGAACGTCTTCGACCGTTACGTGACCTATGCCGACTTCTGGATCCAGGATCAGGAATACCGCGATCACGATACCGGCGAGAGCTTCGACCGTGCGGCCCTGAATGCGGAACTGGAAAAGATCGAGAAGCCGGCCGGCATCAGCAACCCCAAGGACTTCCGCAACGAGATCGTCAACTTCGTGCTGCGTGCGCGGGTCAACAACGGCGGCAAGAATCCGCTGTGGACCAGTTACGAAAAACTGCGCGTGGTGATCGAGAAGAAGATGTTCTCCAACACCGAAGACCTGTTGCCGGTGATTTCCTTCAACGCCAAGGGCTCCACCGAGGAAATGCAGAAACACGAAGACTTCGTCAATCGCATGGTCAGCAAGGGATACACGCCCAAGCAGGTGCGCCTGCTGTGCGAATGGTACCTGCGCGTGCGCAAGTCCTCGTAAGCGCCGCTGTTGCGCATCGCCCGCAGAGCGCGTGGCGATGCGCGCGGCGACCCTTCGGCGCCGTGCGCCTGGCGCACCGCCGACCACTAGCAGGAGAACCGAGTGCTGCATCAGATCATCGACCGCAGGCTGGCTGGCAAGAACAAGAGCATCGCCAACAGGGAGCGCTTCCTGCGGCGCTTCAAGGGGCATATCCAACGTTCGGTGGCGGACGCCGTGCGCGACCGCAGCATCACCGATCTCGAAAAATCGAAGAGCATCAGCATCCCGCGCAAGGATGTCTCGGAGCCCTTCTTCCATCACGGCAAGGGCGGCAAGCGCGAAGCCGTGCATCCGGGCAACCAGGATTACCTGCAGGGTGACCGCATCCCGCGCCAGAACGGCGGCAGCGGCGGCGGGGGCGGCAGCAGTGCCAGCAACGACGGCGAAGGCCAGGACGATTTCACCTTCGAACTGACCCGCGAAGAGTTCATGCATTACTTCTTCGAGGACCTGGAACTGCCGCGCCTGGTGGAAACCAACCTGTTGCAGGTACCGAACTGGAAGAACCAGCGCGCCGGTTATTCGGTGGACGGTTCGCCCAACAACATCGATGTGGTGCGTTCGCTGCGTTCCTCGCTGGGCCGCCGCATCGCCCTCGGCGGACCGCTGCAGCGCCAGCTCGACGTGGCCGAGGAAACGCTGGCCGAGATGAAGCGCAAACCCGAGGAGCACAGCGCCGACATCCCGCTGCTGGAAGAGGAAGTGAAGCATTTGCGCGCACGCATCCTGCGCATCCCCTTCATCGATCCCTTCGACCTGCGCTATGTGAACAGAGTGCGCCAGCCGCAACCCTCCAGCCGCGCCGTGATGTTCTGCGTGATGGACGTATCGGGCTCGATGGATGAGCAGCGCAAGGATCTGTCGAAGCGCTTCTTCATCCTGCTGTATCTGTTCCTTACGCGCAATTACGAACACATCGAAGTGGTCTTCATCCGCCATCACACGCGGGCCGATGAAGTCGATGAGAACACCTTCTTCCATTCGCAGGAAAGCGGCGGCACGGTGGTCTCCAGCGCGCTGGAGCTGATGCATGACATCATCACCAAACGCTACTCGCCCAGCGAGTGGAACATCTATGGTGCTCAAGCCTCGGATGGCGACAACTGGAACGACGATTCCCCCAAGTGCCGCGAACTGCTGGAGTCGTCGATCCTGCCGCTGACGCGCTACTTCGCCTACATCCAGGTGGCCGAGCCGGAACAGAACCTGTGGACCGAGTACATGCAGCTGATCGAATCGCATCCGCACTTCGCCATGAAGAAGGTGCAATCGGCCGCCGAGATCTACCCGGTCTTCCGCGAACTCTTTGAAAAGCAGGTGCACGCATGAACAGCCGCTTCAAGCATGACCCGCTGCCTTGCCCCTCGGATTGGAGCTTTGATCTCATCGAGCGCTACAACGAGGAAATCGCACGCGTGGCCAAGGGGTACGAGCTGGACATCTATCCCATCCAGCTGGAGATCATCTCGGCCGAGCAGATGATGGATGCCTATGCCTCGCACGGCATGCCGGTCAACTATCGCCACTGGTCCTACGGCAAGCATTTCATGCTGACCGAGCGCGATTACAAGCGCGGGCAGATGGGCCTGGCCTATGAGATCGTGATCAATTCCGATCCCTGCATCGCCTACCTGATGGAAGAGAACACGATGACCATGCAGGCCCTGGTCATCGCGCATGCGGCCTATGGCCACAATTCCTTCTTCAAGGGCAATTACCTGTTTCAGTTGTGGACCGATGCCAGCGCCATCATCGATTACCTGGTGTATGCGCGCAATTACATCGCCGAGTGCGAAGAGCGGCACGGCTTCGAGCGCGTGGAAGAATTGCTGGATTCCTGCCACGCGCTGATGAACTACGGCGTGGACCGCTACAAGCGTCCGCAACGCCTGTCGCTGGCGCAGGAGAAGGCGCGCCAGCGCGAGCGCGAGGCCTACATGCAGTCGCAGGTCAACGAACTGTGGCGCACCCTGCCGGCCAAAAAGGAAACGGCCGCCGCAGCCGTGGAAGGCCGCTTCCCGTCCGAACCACAGGAGAACCTGCTGTATTTCGCCGAGAAGAACGCCCCCCTGCTGGAGCCCTGGGAACGCGAGGTGATCCGCATCGTGCGCAAGGTCGGGCAGTATTTCTATCCCCAGCGCCAGACCCAGGTGATGAACGAAGGCTGGGCCACTTTCTGGCATTACACGCTGTTGAATACGCTGTATGACCAGGGCCGCCTGACCGATGGTTTCATGATGGAATTCCTGCATTCGCACAGCAATGTGGTGTTCCAGCCGCCCATCACCAAGCCGTATTACAACGGCATCAATCCGTATGCACTGGGCTTCTCGATGATGAGCGACATCCGCCGCATCTGCGAGAACCCTACCAATGAAGACCGCGAGTGGTTCCCCGACATCGCCGGGCGCAACTGGCTCGATACCTTGCAGTACGTGATGCGCAACTACAAGGACGAGAGTTTCATCGCGCAATATCTCTCGCCCAAGCTCATGCGCGACATGCGCATGTTTGCCGTGCTCGATGACGAGGCGCGCAGCGAGATCGAGGTCTCGGCCATCCACAACGAACGCGGCTTCCAGTACGTGCGCCAGGCGCTGTCCCGGCAGTACGATATCAACCACCGCGAACCCAACATCCAGGTCTGGTCGGTCAACACGCGCGGCAACCGCAGCCTGACGCTGCGCCACTTCCGCAGTGACGGCCGCTCGCTGGGCGACAGTACCAACGAGGTGCTGCGCCACATGGCGCGGCTGTGGCAGTTCGACGTCTATCTGGAAAGCGTGGACGACAACGGCTACATCGTGCAGCGCTATGAATGCGTGGCCGAGAACCGGTATGCTCTGCGTTCGTGAGTGACCGCTGCCAGGAGTGACCATGCCCGCCGCCCCCGCTACCCCGCGCCCGCCGATCTCGGCCCAAACCATCCCGCTGTTTCCGCTGGCCAGCACGCTCTTCCCGGAAGGGCGGCTGCCGCTGCAGATCTTCGAGGTGCGTTATCTGGACATGATTGGCAAGTGCATCGCCGAGGGCAGCAGCTTCGGCGTGGTGGCCCTGACGGAAGGATCGGAAGTGCGGCGGCCCGGCCAGAGCGAACGCTTCGTCGGCGTGGGCACGCTGGCGCGCATCCAGGAATGGAGCACGCCCTCCCCCGGCCTCATGCGCATCGCCTGCCTCGGCAGCGAGCGTTTCCGCATCGTGCAGGCCGAGCAGCAGAAACATGGACTATGGACGGCGCAGGTGGAGATGATGGAAGCGGACCGCGCCGTGACGATCCCCGAGGAGTTGCGCAATACCTCGCAGGCGCTGGACAACCTGCTGCAATCGGTATTGCGCCAGGGCCTGCCGGACAGTGAAGTGCCCATCGCCGCGCCTTACCGGCTGGACGATTGCGGCTGGGTGGCCAACCGCTGGGCCGAGATGATGCCCATCTCCGTCAACCTCAAGCAGAGCCTGCTGGCGCTGGACAATCCCCTGTTGCGGCTGGAGCTGGTGCAGGATGCACTGGATGAGTTGGGCTGGCTGAAATAGTTAGTTATTTCCATATTGCAACCAACTATCCCGCTTCACATTTCCTGAGATTCCTTCGTGCCCGTCACGGCGACACGCCACTGATCCCCGCCTCGGCCAGCAGCGCCGACATCCCCGACCAGAAGATCTGGATCCCGATACACAGCAGGATGAACGCCGACAGGCGCAACACCACCATGGTGCCCAGACGCCCCATCAGGTGCACCAGCTTGTGCGCATAGTTGTAGCAAAGGAAGATCACCAGCGCCGTGAGCGCGGCACCCAGCGCGGCACTGCCGACCGAGATCACCCAGTCCAGCAGGCGGGTCGGCGTATTGGCCCCCAGCGTGATGGACGCGGCGATGGTGCCGGGGCCGACGGTCAGGGGAAAGCTCATGGGATAGAAGCTGCGCGCCTTGATTTCATCGTCGGGCAGGTCTTCGTCATAGGTCTTGGCCACTTGGGTGGGGATGGAGCTGTCCTGGCTGTTGTCGTTGAGGAGTTTCCAGCCCGAGACCGCCACCAGCAGGCCACCGCCGACGCGCACGATGGGCAGCGAGATGCCGAAGAAGGTCAGCACGTGCGAGCCGATGAAGATCGCCGCCACCAGCATGAACCAGCAATTGATGGCGACCTGGCGCGCGATGCGCTTTTCGGTACTGCGGCTGACGTTGCCCAGCAGGTTGGCGAAGACCGGCGCGATGCCCAGGGGATTGAGGATGGGCAAGAGCGTGACCGGGATCAGGACGACCGCCTTGAGGAAAAGGATGAACATGGCGCAATCAGAAATAAACGGCGAATAATCGGCATTGAAGGTTGACCCGGCAGCGTAGCTGAAAGCCGCTACGCTGCCAACCACGGCCGCATCTGCCGTTGCGCGGTTGTGCCCTCTTCTCTCAGGCGGCCCGCAACCGCATGCCGCGCACCCGCGTGAAGAGCAGCACCGCGATACCCAGGTTCAGCAGGTTCCAGGCGATGCCATTGGCGAAGGCCGCGTGGTAGTTGCCGGTAAGGTCGAAGATCTTGCCGGACATCCAGCCGCCCAGCGCCATGCCGAACATGGTGGCCATGATGACCGCGCCCACTCGCTGGCCGGCTTCGGCAGCGGGGAAGTATTCGCGCACGATGATGGCGTAGGACGGCACGATGCCGCCCTGGAACAGCCCGAACAGGGCCGAGATGAGATAGAGCGAGGCCAGGCTGTCGAAGGGGATGAACAGCAGCAGCGACAGGCCCTGCAGGGCCGAGCCCAGCAGCAGGGTGCGCAGGCCGCCGATGCGGTCGCAGATGGCCCCGGAGACCAGGCGGCTGACCACGCCACAGGCCAGCATCAGCGAGAGCATCTGGGCACCGCGTGCCGGGCCGTAGCCGAGGTCGCCGCAGTAGGCCACGATGTGGACCTGGGGCATGGCCATGGCTACGCAACAGGCGACACCGGCCACGCACAGCAGCAGCTGGGCGGAGCCCGGTGCCAGGCCGAAGGGACGCGGGCCGCCGCCGGCGCGGGGCGTCGCTGCACTGCTGTCCTGCACCGGCGGCCGGGCGCGCATGAGCAGGGCCAGCGGGCACATGACCAGGATGCAGATCAGGCCCAGCCCGCGATAGGTTTCCTGCCAGCCGTAGTTGTCGACGAAATGCTGGACGATGGGCGGCCAGATCGCGCCGCCCAAGTAGTTGCCGCTGGCGCAGACCGCCACGGCGATGCCGCGCCGCTTGCGGAACCACAGCGAGGTATCGGCCACCAGCGGAGAAAAGGTGGCGGAGGTCCCGAGCAGGCCGATGAGGATGCAATGCACGGCCATGAAGGTCCAGATGTCCTGGGCCCAGGAAGCGGCGATGAAACCGCCGCCCAGGCACAGCCCGCCCAGCATCATCGGCCGGGTGATGCCGGAGCGGTCGGCCATGCGGCCCATGAGCAGGCCACCGACGCCCACACCCAGCATGGTGAGGGTATAGGGCATCGAGGCCAGGCCCCGGTCGACGTAGTAATGCGCCTGCACGTAGGGCAGCACCACTGCGATCACGTACATGCCGCTGGCACCCACGACCATCAGGATCATGGTGATGCAGAGGCGCATTACGGCGTAGGGGGAGTCGACCTGGTGGGGGTCGGGGGGTGCGGGGCTTGCGGGGGAGGATGGGGGCATGGGGGTCTCCTGATCATTTTTTTAATGGGGCGCTGCAACGCCCGCTTGTGCTCGATTGGCAATTTTTCTTGGCTGACTGCTGGCGATGAGCTTGGTCCGATCAGCCTTGTTTCTCATCTTTTTTATAGGGATAGTAATCGAGGCAGATGCCCAGGCTTGCTTCGGCAAGGCGTCCCATCAGCGCTGGTTCCAGCTCAACGACGATATTGAAATCGCTGAAGAGTCCGACAAACAATTCGGCCCGTCCTCCTTCTGCACGAACTTTCCTGAAAAACAAAGCTTGTTGGGAAAACGCTTCGACTTGCCGCGCTATCTCCTCTTCTACCCAAATGGTATCGGAGAGCACTGTTTTCTTCGTTAGTCTTTCGGTCCAGTAGGAGGAATCATAGGCACCTCCCAAAGGTTTTCCATGAATCGAGAAGCGAGGACTTCCCACAGTCCAACTGCGATTGGGCGTGCGCCCCATCGTTCTTGAAATCTCTTCGTGAGGCATATTTGGATGCCAAATCCGAAGGGAAATAACGTACTGATAAGCACAGGGATCTGGTTCTTGCATGTTCATGACACCACGTTTTTGTTCAGAGGGTCGTTATCGGACCAAGCCGCTTCAGCCGAAGGAAGATTCAATCTTGCGCAATCATAGTCGGCTTCTCTCGCCCCTTTGGGTCCAAGAAATTCAACTTCAAGAAGTCGTCGCTTCGAAAACCTGATCAGCAATTTCCCGACGTCTCTGCGACCAAAAGGCAGCTGTTTTACCAAATGCTGGATCTCATGGCTCGTTGACTATTCCCGGCCTATCGTGACAGCAAGCCACACTAGCGGAATCACTGCCATCGAAAACAGGAGCACTGGCTGACCGTGTGCCTGTAGTCTTGGTGTTGCTCACATTTGGCCGCTGGTGATTTCATGGATCATCTTTAAATCGCGGGATGGAGCCAAAATCCGAGAGCAACTTCTCCTTCAATTGGTTTGCCTTTTCCATATCAGCGTCACCCATTTTTCCAGCCAGCATCTTTAAATTCGATGCGAGAAATTGTTTTAGCTCTGCTTTTTCTTCATGACTTTCCGCGACAGAGAACCATGCGTAGGACAGTGGTAGATTCTTGATCGGAGAGCCTTCGCCATAAGCGAACGCAAGGTCAACTTCAGCTAAACGGAAGCCTTTTTGTGCGGCACCAAGGAAAAACGGAACAGCTTCCTGGATGCTGCGCTCTTTGCGAAGAATGACACCAAGGATATGAATTGCGGGCGGATATCCACTCTCGGCCGACTTGGTTTCCAGCTTGACGCCTTCATCACTATCTTTTCTTCCACATTGCCCCGTCAAAAGCTGAGTGCCCAACAAATATTGGGCCTTGGGATTCCCTTGCTGAACTTCTGCCTCCAGCAACTTTTGTGAGGCATCGCTGCAATCGCGGGGGAGTTGCGCATGAGCGCAGTTCGACAGAAATAACAGGAGAAAAAAAATTGCCGGGTAAATTTTCATTTTGAATTTTCGTGATTGTTTGAATTCTCGCCGATTGCGGACGCGAACGCGCCAAGAAGAAGTCATTGCGGATGAGACACCGAAGGCAACTACCGCAATATAGGTCATCCTAGCCGCAATAACGTTCGCCTCTCAACCGCTCTCCGCCACGTTTCCAGAATTTGCTGCAGGGCAGACTATTTGGTCCAGCGTGTGGACTATCAGGAATTCATTTCTCCGCTGCACGTTTTAAAACTGCCTTCAATTGATCCCAATACCAAATGGACTCGTTGACGAATTCGGCGGATAGCGCGCTATCCCACAGTTGGATGTTTGTTGCAATCCCTTCGCGAAGCAACATGGCTTGCATCAGGCAAAGCGTTCGTCGCCGGCCAGTAAGCCAGTGAGATGACTCCGACGAAACGAGCTTCATTGCTTGCTGCAACGAGCATTCGATCTTTTGTCGTAGCCGAATAACCGCGCGCTTGTCATCCTTCCCAAATGCAGGGCCCAATACGTAATACATAGCACCGGCCGCAGCAGCATCGTACATGTCCTGAAGATAATCATCCACGCTGCACGAGCTGCCAACGCGGTCGATCTCACCGGAAACCGTATCGACCAGGTAGGCATTAACCCCAACATAGCAACGTTCCAGTATCCCTCGGACGACATACGCCTCACTATTGGCGCGGATGATCCAGTAATCACTCCGCTCAGACAGCGTACAGGACTGGATTGCAAAAGGTTCGGTAGCCGAGGAGCGGTCAAGATAGCGAAGCACCAAGGTCTTCGCCTGTTCTGCATCGATCATTACTCCCTTCCACGTTTGCGTAGATCAGACCAGCCATTCGGATGATTTTAGTCATGTCCTCTTCTGGCCGGCTGCGGACACGCTACTCACTCAAACTTCGGCGAAGCGCAATTCCAGGCATTTTCATCATATCGCCCCCAGTGCAGCTTTCCGTTCGATGTGTAAACGGCCATGGTGCCCGCTCCAGATTCTTTCGATGGGTAAGAGTCGAATTCGATTTTTCCATCTATTTCCAGAGGAGGCTTGGATTCGTCCAACGGTCTTAGGCGTAGGCGCAAGTTGTTTTCCGGATCCAGGCTCCAAGAGCCAATCGCGAGATTCCCTTTTCTAAAACGCTCATTGACGTCGCACGGCATGAATGAGATCAGCGTTCCATCATGCTCAAATTTCCAGGCTACGCCAACGTCACCAGTCCGAAAAAGATGCGGAAAAGATGCAGTGGTTCCGGGTGCAATAGAGGCAGGAAAGAAATTGGAGAGCCAGCTTCCCACCACTTTATCCGACATCCCATCGCCCTTCGCCCTACTGGCGGTTGTCACCAGTACCAGAGAAATGAGTGCAAAACAAATGTTGATTTTTTTCATGATTTTAGTGTGATCTTCCAGTGAGCAACTCCGGAAACATTCTTGCGTCTCTTCTTGGCCGATTGCAGACGGCACTTAGGGCCTGTGTCAATTCACGCGTCTCTCTAGAAGGCAGGCTTCCGCTCCCTTGCAAACCGCATAATGCGGCACGCCAGCTCCGTCACGGGGACATTACTTAGGAAACGAGTGCATTCAAAGGACATGAATGCCGGAAAACGTTGCCGGATTTTCTCTTCTTCTCGGTGCGAGTTCCCATTGAGGTAATGTCGTCCCATTTGGCGGCTGACAATGATCTCAACACATTCCTCCAGCTCGAAGGATGGTAACAGCAAGACAGACAGAGGATTATGTTCGATTCGGTGACGCAGCCCTAGATAACCTTCGGCAACGTCTGCTGGATATGTAATGAAGCCGGAAGATAGGGCAAGAACTACGGGCGCATTGCCTATGGAAACAATTGATTCGTAAATTGCCAAGTTTCGCTGTGCGTATGCGCGATAGCCTTTCGTTTCGATAAATGCGGAAATATCGCCCGCAGAGGAGATAAAGGATTCATCAAGATCGATGAACTCCCAAGCTAGCAGCTTCCCCAGCAACTTTCCAACACTCGTTTTTCCGGCACCGCCTGGGCCCGCGAGATGAAGTACATTTTTCATTTTTTTCTTCTCATGCGCATGGCCGAAGCATATGTCCGACGTCTGTTCTTGGCCGATTGCGGACGTCTACGAACCTGTAATCCATTGGTCCGTATCGCGACATTTATTCAGTCCCACAACGCGAAATCCATCCTCATCCTCGGAGACATTGACGCCGACCAAAGCAAGCGCGGAATTAATTGCATCAGCACCGACAATCGGACCTGAAACCAATTCGCCGCCATTGATCACCGCACATGCTTGCGTCCCGACGCCTCCAAAGTATTCGGCTTCCAAGTATAGGACGATACCTGGAAGAGCGATTTTTTTGCAAAGAGCGATCAACGAGTGTGGCATCGCTTTTTCACCACCCTCCGTCAGAGGAAGGAAAGGAATGCCGGTGGCCGCTCGCAGAGCGCTTGTCATTGGAATCATAGCCAACCCCTGATTTAACTCCACCAAACCCGGAAAGACGGCCGAGCCCCCATTTTCTAAAGAAGATCGCGGCAAAACGAATGCCTGAAGGGTATATGCCATTTTTATATTTCACACGATTCGCGTCTGGCCGAATTAGAGCATGCCCTCGGATGACGTATGCATAGTCCTCTTCTGATCGATTGCAGTCATTCCGGTAGCTTACTAAAAACTGTGACATCACTACTCGTCGCAAAGATGAATGAGTTTCCGCTAAAGGAAAATCCAAACGTTTGAAAGTAACCAGATGCGATATGCAGACAGTCTGTTTGATGACCTTCTACGAAAGGCGATTTATAGGGGGCACAGAAGAACAGATCAGACTCAGGCCAGTTGGGAGCGGCGCTTTCCAGCGATTCTCCACGCTTGTTGGCAAGAGGCAAACCTCCACCAACCAGGCCAGCCAGCTGTATTCGTTCATCCTTCAGCGGGCCTATCCCTTCACAAGTCAAGGACCATGCAGAATACCAATCGCCATTGATCTCATAGTCGCGCGCGATTTTTTCCCCACGCGTGCAATCAATCACTCCTCTGCCAGCGCTGGACACAACCAAAAGCAATTCTGATCGTTGTGAGAACCCAACTTCGGTTAGACCTCCAACAGCGAATGTTCCCGTCTTTTGCCAACCAAGGGGACAAGCTTGAGATGGAATCTTCGACAACAGCTGAATGAGTCTTGCACGATTGTTTTTTTCGTATTCGTTCATGACGTGCCGATGCATTTTTCGTTATAGGAGATTCCGCTTTTGGCCGATAGCGGATCTTTTTCGAAGCGCTCTTAATACAGCAATTCCGGGGGGCGAGGCCATTTCAGATAGGGAAGCAAGCTGACTTTGTCTTCTTCGGAGAGAGGTTCCGATAAAGGGATTGCCAACGCTCGCACTTGCGGCCAAGGGGCCTGTTCTGCGATTTCTGCCGTGAACCCCATCAGTTTCTCAATGTTTTCAACTGGAGGGGTGAGCAATAAAGGCGATAGATTGCAGACATAACTGAAATTAAAAGTGTTGCCGCGTCTAGCCCATTCGCAAGGTCGCCAAGCATGCTCCGGCACCTCGTGCAACATAAAATTCACGATGTCGACGCCTTCGGCCTCTGGGCCGCGCAACTGCTCTCTTACCGTTTTGAGTCTTCGCTTGAACCAGGTTGCGAATCCCCAATGCGTCCTATTGAGTTGCAGTGTGCGTTTCTCGCTGCGCGCCTCGTAATAGATTCGTGCTGTAGTAATAGTCATAATAGAAACGATAAGCTAAGACGGCTCCTGCCCGAAATCGGCCTTGACCGTCGCCTCTACTGCGGCAGAAGCGTGTTGATTCCATTCCGGAGGATCGCCATATCGCGCTTTGCAAGAGCATTAAAAGAGTCCAGCGCGCTGAACTAATTCTTCGATTGCCTTATAAGTCGTCTGCATATTAGGCACGATGCCGGCGATATCTCTTAGCCCCGAGATAAGTCCTTTGACAGTGAATCTATTAGGTTTATCTGCCTTCACCGCAGCGTTGCACTGCTCGACGTGATCCAACATATCTTTCCTAGCGGCGGGATCAACTTCACTAGATGCGTTAATCGCTATTTTCATATCATTCAGCAGCTCAAAAATCTTTGAGATATCCGCGTCGACCGTTTGATAAATGACAGCACTTGAACCTGAACCATTTTGAATTGCACCCACTGGACCATGCACAGTGGTATTGAACACGTTTGGCGATGGAGCCTTTTCTCGGCGCTCGGCAAAGTGGAGCGCGACTTCGGTCTTATTCTTAGCTAGAACCCTGCTGGCGGCACTATCGAAGTCCAAAGCTTGCTGCAGTTTCGGATCGATTTCTCGTAAGTAGACGCTACGTAACGTCTGAATTTCATGCTCAAGAGAATCGTGGGTAATCTTATGAAGCGCATTTTTTTGCGCAAGTTCTTCTACATCACGCAAGACGCTAGATGCCCGGTACGCCTCAGAGCGGATTTCGTCAGATCGGGCGGTGAGTTCGCTCACAATCGCTTCAAACACCATTTTGTACCGAGCCCCTGAATTGAGCGTGCCTTTCGCAGCCAGACTTCGCTTAATACCCTCAATTGATTGCTCTATACGTACCGTTTGTTGCTGCAACTTATTGGTTCTCTGCTCGGCAAAGAGCACATCAAATTGTTCATGCATTTATTCATCCCTCCGGTCCACATCTTGATATTTTTTCCGACAACTAGACAGAGTTCCACCAACGATCGATCAAGGAACTTGATCGCGACCCGATGCTGAGTCCCTGGAGCCAATATTTCGTGTTCAGCCAGTAGCCAACGGCAATCGAAATATTCGGCATCGATCGATAACAAGCAACCGTAGCCGTGAGATTCATAAGATCGAATAGGTTGGCGTCGACCGCCATCCTCCATCCTTATAAGATGAAGACGTACTATCACGTCAGGAGCAGGAATTGGCTTATCCATTTGTGCCAATCATATAGTACGTTGAGAACCAGGCACCCGTTCCCGGCCGAGGGCGGACTTCCTTAAATCGTATACAAAGAGATGCGATCACCCCATCTGCAACCTGACCATCTGTTTCTCGAGCGATGTAAGTACCAAGTTAACAATGTGATCGACGTCTTTGGATGCCCTTATCTGTGCCACGGCATCAGTTATTTCTTGAACATGCGGTGAGATATATGCCGCGCTACTCAAATGAGATCGGATCGAATCAAGTACTGCGACGCGGATATCAGAATTTACGGATTTGAGTAGTTGGAGCAAAACTAAAATCGCGTTGTAACTCTGGATATCGCCGAGAGTCTCTGCGCATCGAATACCCCACTTTTCGGGCTTGCCAAGGCACGAGGTAGCAAGAGCACTCCAATCGCTATCGGTAAATCTGCTCAAAATCAATCCCGCCTGCGATATTCCCTCATCTGACCAATAGTCAGACGAGAAGTCGCGACCAAGATATTCATCGTAAAGTTCGTACATTTCAGATTCTCGCGGGTCCAGGAACGCCCGCTTGTTCCGAACGCCAAACCATGAGTATTTCCATCCACAACAAACAGCCTGAATTCGTGGGACAGTTTGCGTAGAAGGGCCACTTCTGACCGATAGCGGACATCATAGCCCCAATAACAATGACGATCGCCGATATGGAAACCGCCTATGGTTCTCAGCAAATCATGCGAACCCCTAAACGAGCATGTGATCGGGATAGCTCCGTTATCTGCCGTTCATCATTAGCTAAAAACGCGGCCAGGAAAGCACGCTTCTGAAAACTTGCGGACGACATCGGGACGTTGAAACGCAAGCATGGAAGCAGCAAGAAAAAAGCGGGCGCTCAACGGCAGGTATTGAGATCTGTATTGCTGATGATCATTCCTTGCTTGCTGCCTACGCTCCGGCTCAATGACATATCCTCGGCATGATAACCAGGTTCATCTTGTTCCAGAACGATATACTGCGCGCCGTTTTTCCAGGCACGCAGAGATCCGTAAACCCTTCCCTTTTTGATGTCTTTCAGATACTCGGCTGTTGCGTCGCTATAGTTCTTGTCGAAGCAAAGACAGCGGCCAAAACGGGAACCTGAACATGCGCAAATTCCATCTGGCAGAGTGGTGCTCCCATCACCATCAAAGACTTTGCACGAGGAAAGCATTTATTGGGTTCAGAATCCGAGTCCTGTACGACAACAGCCTTCTTCGATACAAGTAATTGCGCATCAGCCATTTGCCTTACAGTTCTGGGGGTGGCACTTAATTTCTCACAGGCCTCCTGGACCGAGCTTGCAGTCGCCTGCAACGCATCATTGTCACGACACAGACATCGACATCGGGTGACTCTGCAACCGCCAATTCCTGAACGTGACCAAACACCTTCAGCGATTCACAAGCAGAACGATTGCAGAAAATATCATTCCCCAAAATACCAACACGCCTGCCAATCCCATCAACATGAGGATCTGGCTGAGATAACGAAGAGCTGATCGGGCTTGATGGAATCTGTCATTCAACTTTGCCAGGAACAGGATGGCGAGCCCCGAACAAATGGTGAAGAAGATGGTGCCGCGGATACTGGCCGTGACAACCCGATTCCCCTCCTTCAACCACGAGGAATAGGAATGATCCATGAAGCTCACTACTATCAGCCATTGAATCGCGATAACGATGCCCGCAAGGACCAGTCCGATTTTTGTCTTCATTGAAAATGAGAAGTCAGATTTCAGACCATTTGCCAGTAGTACTTCGCCGCCAGCCGATAGGCTCGCAATTGTTCGGTGACGCTTGCATCCAAGGCAAGCGGTTCATCAATGACTTGTGAGAGAGGATCGCAGGTCATATGGCTTCTTTCGATATGTCGGTTGGGCCGCAGTCCGTCCCGGGCCGATTGTGGGCATCGTGCGCAAGAAAAATCCATGTCACTCGCGGTTGCACAGGACTCCGATTACATCGTTACAGGTAGCGATTGGCCAACTCGTCGATCGCCACCGATAGGTGGCCTATATTGACTCCTTGCATGCGCCACACCTGCTTGCGTGATTCCTAGTGCATAACTCGCACCGTACCCAACATGTCATGCACACCAAGCACCATCATCGCGAGAAATGCAATCAAGGCGAGGTAGCACGTACTGTAGTTAAGCTTCGTCGAAAGCGGAACTCCGTAATAGCGCGCATTGTCGGGATGACTCGGATCATAGTTCCAGGCTAGTCGAAGTTGCGGCAAAGCCAATATCGCAACCAGGATCAGCATCGGGCTCGGATGGTAGACGAACAGCGCTATCAACACCGGAACGCCGGCGAACCAGATACGGGGAGACAATACTGCCGTAATGCGGCCACCATCGAAGGGCGACAACGGGATGAGATTGAATAGATTGAGGAAAAAGCCACTGTATGAAATGGCGAGCAACAGCGAGCTGTCCAGTTGACGTGCTGCGAAATAGCAGGCAAGCGCTGCAATACTGCCAGCAAGTGGGCCGGCCAATCCGACATACGCTTCCGTTTCTGCATCGAGGGGCTTGTCCTTCATTTCTATCCACGCACCGACGAATGGAATGAAGGTCGGCAAGCCGACATCCAGCCGCCGATTGCGGGCTGCCCAGTAATGGCCGTATTCGTGAATCAGCAGCATGCATACAAAGCCCAGCGCATAGCGCCAGCCGAAGATCAAGGTATAGCCTAATAGCGACAGCAGCATGGAACCGCCCGACGCAAGCAACTTGCCGAACTTGAGCCCGGATAGGGCAAGCACTAGCAGTTTGATCATGACGTTTGCTCAGCGTGAGTCCGCAGGCCCGGGCGACGACGGTGGAGTGTTCTGCGCTTCCGGTGGAATTAGCACGGTCGAAACGGGAGCATGCGTATCTTCTCCCGACACAGTCGGAGAGGCAGTCTTGGCTTTACCGGTAAAGAACTTCTTGAAGGCCGCGCCAAAGCCGAACACGGCCAACAGAATCACCTTGAAGAACTTGGCAAAAAAGGCAGCAATGAGAGCAAACAGGCCCAGCTTCTTGATCGCCACCCCTGCCACCAAAGCGGCAAGACCATATTCGGCGACATGATCGGTGGATGCGTTGAAATCAATGTATCGTTTGCCTTCGTTGAAACTGATCGCCGCAAGCAGTTGTTGCGCAGCTGGCTTGTATTGTTGGAGCAGATCCAGCGAGCTGACCATAGTGAGTGAGAGATAGCCTTCACGACCCAATGCTAAGGTACGGTAATTCACCGAAAGGTCGGATGGGGCATCATGCTTGCCTTTGTTGGCCACGATGGCTGACCACACCAGCTTATGTGTAGCCGAATCATATTTGGGTATCTCGGCCCAACCGGTCACTTCGATCTCAGGAATCCCGTGTTGCGTGCGCTCAGCATTGGCGGCCTCCGTGCCTTCCTTGAGGTTGCTGAGGATGTCGTCTGCCTTCCAATCCTTGGCATCATCGTCACGGACATAGCCGGCTTTTTCCACGGTCAGTACGCTCAGCCATGAGCTTGTGCCATCGGTAGGCACAATGATGCCGACCAATCCTTGTTCATTAACGCGGTTGCCAAGGGAACGCAAATAACGTGCCGCGGCAGCAGAAGGGATGAATGCAGTTCCAGCCGGGAGCGCAAGCTTTGCCTGATCTTGGATATCGATGGAGGCAGGGCCATGCTGGAGAAGCTTTTCAGCCTCCTGAGCCGCAGCTTTTTGCTCGGCTTCGGTCGCTTGGTCCACCGCATTGGCGCTGCTGCAGATGAAAAATAGACTTGCAAAAAAAGAAATGAGAAAACGCAGTGATGCATTCATGGATGGAATTCCCCTTTTAATTGTTTATGTCGGCGGTATGGCTGCCAAACATTATGGCAGAAGAAGTTCCCGACTGATGAGATTGAGTGGCATGCCGGCCTCAAAGCTGTCATCGCCAAAAATTGGATTCTGCTCGTGTACCAACGGCGTCAGAAGAACCACCCAAAGCTACTGCTTCGATAAAAAGAAAGAGCGATTTTCTGTGACGCATGGATTCACCTTCCGGACTTCACAAGCTCACATGCAACGATTTCCATGTGCCCCGCTACCAACTCGATACACCCGAAATCACCTTCGAGCGTGAGCCTATGGGGAGCAAACTGTATCGCTTCAATCTCACCGAGGCTTGGGCTGCCGTCGGCAGTGCAACGACCTGCATTGAGCGCGATTGGATGAAAGCTCATCTGCACGTCGACATCATGCAAGGCGATGGCGTCGATCCGAACTCTCCGGTCGTCCACAGTAAGGACTTCAAGGCCGGCATACGTCTTCTCTTGCGCCCACTCAATGGAGAGGAGCTCACCCTCCAACAGGTCATGCATGTTCATGCGACACTCCTGAATATCGGCCTGCCAGACACCCGCACATAAAAAAACCGTCCGGGCCACCAGGGCGCGAACGGCGATCAGCAAGCAAGGCAGGCAGCCTCAGCCCACGTGATAAAGATGCACCGGCCGAAACCCCAGGCGCTCCTTGTGCCGCGCAATCTTCTGCAGCATCCGCAAGCCTTCCTCATGCCCGGCCACCACCACCCGGCGCACGGCGCTGCGGCCTTCGATGCCGTCCCAGGCTTGCGTGAGCACCCAGTCCCCCAGCAGATCCTGCACCAGGTCCACCGTGAAGATGGCGCGCGTCTTGCCGTCGGTGAAGTGCAGGCGCGTGGCCACGGTCACGGGCAGTGCATGGGTGACGTGGTCAGCGGAATCGATCATGGCAAAAGCAGGGCTACGGAACGGCGGGCGTGGATGATAGCAGGACGGCGACGGAATACAAGAACCAGCGGCAAAAGTCCGGAAATGAAACTAACCGCCCGGCATCAGGCCGGACGGCGATTCCGTAAACTATTTACAGGTTCGGCGCCAGCCAGCGCTCCACCTCTTCCTTGGGCACATGGCGGCGCTCTGCCATATCCACCACCTGGTCTTCGCCGATCTTGCCGACCACGAAGTACTTCGACTGCGGATGCGCGAAGTAGAAGCCCGACACCGAGGCGCCGGGGAACATGGCGTAAGACTCGGTCAACTGCATGCCGATCTCGTCGCACTGCATGACACGGAAAGCCTCAGCCTTGACGGTGTGCTCCGGGCAAGCCGGATAGCCGGGGGCGGGACGGATGCCGAGATATTTTTCCTTGATGAGATCGGTGCTGCTCAGGTTCTCATCAGCGGCATAGCCCCACAGGTCCTTGCGCACGCGCTCATGCAGGTATTCGGCAAAGGCTTCGGCCAGGCGGTCCGCCAGGGCCTTGAGCATGATCGAGGAGTAATCGTCGTGCGCATCCTCGAAGCGCTTCTCGTATTTCTCGATACCCAGGCCGGCGGTCACGGCAAACATGCCGATGTAATCCTGCACGCCCGATGCCTTGGGCGCGATGAAGTCAGACAGGCACTGGTTGGGACGCGCCACGCCATCCACCACCGGCTTCTCGCTCTGCTGGCGCAGGCCGTAATAGGTGAAGGCCACCTGGCTGCGGCTGTCGTCGGTGTAGATCTCGATATCGTCGTCGTTGACGGTGTTGGCCGGCAAGAGCGAGATGACGCCATTGGCGGTGAGCCAGCGGCCATCGATGATCTTCTTCAACATGGCCTGGGCTTCCTGGAAGACCTTGGTCGCCGCTTCGCCCACGACTTCATCGGTGAGGATGGCAGGATAAGGACCAGCCAGGTCCCAGGTCTGGAAGAACGGACCCCAGTCGATGTAGTTGGCCAGCAAACCCAGGTCCACATTCTTGAACAGGCGGCGGCCGATAAACTTCGGCTTGACCGGTGCGAATTCCAGCTTGGTCTTGTTGGCGCGGGCCGCTGCCAGCGGCAGCATGGGCGCGGCCTTCTTGCTGGCGTGCTGTTCGCGGATGCGTTCGTAGTCGGCGTTGAGGTCGGCCACGTACTGCGTCTTCTGCTCGTCGGCCAGCAGCGACTGTGCCACCGACACGGCACGCGAAGCATCCGGCACGTAGACCACCGGGCCTTCATAGTTGGGAGCGATCTTGACGGCCGTGTGGGCGCGCGAGGTCGTGGCGCCGCCGATCATCAGCGGCATCTTCAGGCCGGCGAAATACGGGTCGCGCTGCATTTCCTTGGCGACGTAGGCCATCTCTTCCAGCGACGGGGTGATCAGGCCGGAGAGGCCGATGATGTCTGCCTTCTCTTCCTTGGCCTTGGCCAGGATCTCGGCGCAGGGCACCATCACGCCCATGTTGACGACCTCGAAGTTGTTGCACTGGAGGACGACGGTGACGATGTTCTTGCCGATGTCGTGCACGTCGCCCTTGACGGTGGCAATGACGATCTTGCCCTTGGGCTTGGCGACTTCGCCGGTGGCGATTTCGAGCTGGCGCTTCTCTTCTTCGATGAAGGGGATCAGGTGCGCCACGGCCTGCTTCATCACGCGCGCCGACTTGACCACCTGCGGCAGGAACATCTTGCCCTGGCCGAACAGGTCACCGACCACGTTCATGCCATCCATCAGCGGACCTTCAATCACGTGGATGGGGCGGCCGCCATCGGCGGCGACCTGCTGGCGCACCTCTTCGGTGTCTTCCACGATCCACTGCGTGATGCCGTGCACCAGCGCATGCGAGAGGCGCTTGGCCACCGGCAGGTTGCGCCATTCCAGGGTGGCTTCTTCCTTCTTGTCGCCAGCCTTCAAGGTGGCAGCGTATTCGATCATGCGCTCGGTGGCATCTTCGCGGCGGTTCAGGACCACGTCTTCCACGCGCTCGCGCAGCTCGGCCGGCAGGTCGTCATAGACGCCGATCATGCCGGCATTGACGATGCCCATGGTCATGCCCGCCTTGATGGCGTGATACAGGAAGACCGTGTGGATCGCTTCGCGCGCCGGGTCGTTGCCGCGGAAGCTGAAGGACACGTTGGAGACACCACCGCTGATCTTGGCGTAGGGCAGGTTCTGGTGGATCCAGCGGGTGGCTTCGATGAAGTCGACCGCGTAGTTGTTGTGTTCCTCGATGCCGGTGGCGACCGCAAAGATGTTGGGGTCGAAGATGATGTCTTCGGGCGGGAAGTCCAGCTTGTCCACCAGCAGGCGATAGGCGCGTTCGCAGATCTCGATCTTGCGGGCGAAGGTATCGGCCTGGCCCACTTCGTCGAAGGCCATGACGATGACGGCGGCGCCATAGCGGCGGCACAGCTTGGCTTCGCGCAGGAATTTCTCCTCGCCTTCCTTCATCGAGATGGAGTTCACGATGGACTTGCCCTGCACGCACTTCAGGCCCGCTTCGATCACCTCCCACTTGGAGGAGTCGATCATGATGGGCACGCGTGCGATGTCGGGTTCGGAGGCGATCAGGTTGAGGAAGCGCGTCATGGCGGCAACCGAATCGAGCATCGCCTCATCCATGTTGATGTCGATGATCTGCGCGCCGTTCTCGACCTGCTGGCGGGCCACTGCCAGGGCCTCGTCGTACTGCTCGTTCAGGATCAGGCGGGCGAAGGCCTTGGAACCGGTGACGTTGGTGCGCTCGCCGACGTTGACGTAGAGCGACTGGTCATTGATGGTGAAGGGCTCCAGGCCCGACAGGCGCATCTCGTGCGTGGGCTCGGGCAGCTTGCGCGGGGCGATGGTGGCCACCGTCTCGGCAATGGCCTTGATGTGCGGCGGCGTGGTGCCGCAGCAGCCACCGGCGACGTTGACGAAACCGCTCTCGGCGAATTCCTTCAACAGGGCCGAGGTGACGTCCGGGGTTTCATCGAAGCCGGTATCGCTCATCGGATTGGGCAGGCCGGCGTTGGGATAGATGCAGACGTAGGTGTCGGCGATCTTGGACAGCTCTTCCGCATAGGGGCGCATCAGGGCCGCACCGAGGGCGCAGTTCAGGCCCACGGTCAGCGGGCGCGCATGGCGGATGGAGTTCCAGAAGGCGGTCACGGTCTGGCCCGACAGGATGCGTCCGGAGGCATCGGTGACGGTGCCCGAGATCATGATGGGCAGGCGCTTGCCACTCTCTTCGAAGAAAGTATCAATGGCGAACAAAGCCGCCTTGCAGTTGAGCGTATCGAAGATGGTCTCGACCAGCAGTACGTCGGCACCGCCTTCGACCAGCGCACGGGTCTGTTCCAGGTAGGCTGCCACCAGCTGATCGAAGGTGACGTTGCGCGCGGCCGGGTCGTTGACGTCCGGCGAGATGGAAGCGGTCTTGGGCGTGGGACCGAGGGCGCCGGCCACGAAGCGCGGCTTGTCCGGGGTCGAGTACTTGTCGCAGGCCGCACGGGCCAGACGCGCCGATTCCACGTTCATCTCGTAGACCAGGTGCGCCATGTGGTAATCGTCCTGAGCCACGCTGGTGGCACCGAAGGTATTGGTCTCGATCAGGTCGGCACCGGCGGCCAGGTATTGCTCGTGGATTTCCTGGATGATGTGCGGCTGGGTCAGCGAGAGCAGCTCGTTGTTGCCCTTGACGAACAGGTCCTTGCCGGGAACGCTGAAGTCGGCGAAACGCTGGCCGCGATAATCCTCTTCGGTCAGCTTGTAGCGCTGGATCATGGTGCCCATCGCACCATCGAGGATGAGGATGCGCTGCGACATCAGGTCGCGCAGCAGCAATTCGGTCTGGCACAGTTCGTTCGGCTTCATCTGGCGTTTTTCTCTGGTAACGGCAACAATGCGAGGCCTGATCCCGCGCGCAAGCGCGCTGCGGATAAAAAAACCGGCCAGAAAAGGACCGGTTCATCAGGCAAAAAGTGAACCCGATTATACGCCAAAGCACCCTCCTCCCGCCTCCCGGCAGGCTTTGCGGGCGGGGCTTGGTTGCAGAATGTTAACTATTTACATCCATGCCCGATCACCCGCCCATCCTCATTCTGACCGCCCTGGAAAATGAACTCGATGCCACCGCCGCCCCGGCGGGGGTGCAGGTGGTCTATTGCGGCGTGGGCAAGGTCAATGCCGCCCTGCATGCGACCCAGGCCATCCTGACCCATCGCCCGCGCGCACTCATCAATTTCGGCACGGCCGGCAAGATCGATCCGGGGCACGACGGGCTGCTGGAAGTGGCGGCCGTCATCCAGCGCGACATGGCGGCCATGCCGCTGGCACCGCGTGGAGTGACGCCATTGATGAACCAGGAGCAACAGCCGGCGCGCCTGGAGTCCGGCTATCCCGGCGTGCTGTGCGGCACCGGCGACAGCTTCGTGACGGCAGCCGACGACTGGCTGCTGGAACAGAAGGTCGATCTGGTGGATATGGAATTGTTTGCCATCGCCCGCGTGTGCCGGCACTTTGGCTTGCCGTGGCGGGCTTTCAAGTTCATCACCGATGGGGCCGATGACGATGCGGCCGATGACTGGCAGGCGCGCGTGCATCTGGGCGAGGAGTTGTTCTGGCGGCATCTGCCGCTGGTGCTCAGGCAGTTCGAGGAAGAACAGGCGCGTTGATTCGCGCAGGCATTCAGGCGCGACGGGAGGACTTAGTTCGCGCCTGAACCAAAGTCCTCATGCCTGCCAGAAGGTGGTCGCAGCGCTCAGGCGAAGCGGCCGCCTTCCAGCGGGAATCCCTTCAGGAATTCTGCCGCCGGCAGGCGCTTGCCGCCCGGCTTCTGCAGTTCCGTCAGCAGCAATGCGCCTTCACCGCAAGCCACCACGATGCCAGCCTGGGCATCGGCCGACAGCACCTGGCCCGGTTCCCCCTGCTGCGCCACCTTGACCGGACGCGCCTGCCACAGCTTGACCAAGGTATCGCCGAAGCGGCCCGTTGCGCCGGGGAAGGGGTTGAAGGCGCGGATGCGGCGGGCCAGTTGGTCGGCGCTCTGGGTGAAGTCGAGCGCGGCCTCTTCCTTGGCGATCTTGGCGGCGTAGTTCGCGCCCTCTTCCGGCTGCGGCGTGGCCGGCAACGTGCCCTGTTCCAGCCTCGCAATCGCTTCCACGATCATCTTGCCGCCCAGCGCGGCCAGCTTGTCATGCAGGCTGCCGGTGGTGTCGTCCTCAGCAATGGGGACGCTTTCGATCAGCATCATGGGGCCGGTGTCGAGACCCTCTTCCATCTGCATGATGGTGATGCCGGTCTCGGTGTCACCGGCCTCGATGGCGCGATGGATGGGGGCGGCACCGCGCCAGCGCGGCAGCAGCGAGCCGTGGATGTTGATGCAGCCCAGGCGCGGGATGTCGAGCACGCTGCGCGGCAGGATCAGGCCATAGGCAGCCACCACCATCACGTCATGCGGGGTCGATTGCAGCAGGGCGTGGGCTTCCTGTGCCACTTCCGGATATTTGCCGTTCAGGCGCAGGGAGACCGGCTGCGCCACGGGCGTACCGTGCTTGATCGCGCACTGCTTCACGGGTGAGGCCTGCAGCTGCATGCCGCGTCCGGCGGGGCGGTCGGGCTGGGTCAGCACCAGCGTGATCTCGTGACCGGCAGCGTACAGCGCTTCTAGCGCGACGGCGGCGAATTCCGGCGTGCCGGCAAAAATGATCTTCATGAAAAACTCCAGGGGCGGCCGCAGCCGCCAGATTTACAGATTGCGTTTCTTGTGGGGCGCGCGGGCGAAGGCGATATCGTACAGCCAGTTCGGCAGCAGCCGCAGCAGCTTGGCCACCACTCCCATCTGCCACGGGATGACGCGATAGCTCACGCCCTCGGCGATGCTCTCGACGGCACGCTCGGCAAAGCGCTCCACGGGCATCAGGAAAGGCATCGGATAGGTGTTCACGCGGGTCATCGGGGTATCGATGTAGCCCGGCGCAATGGTCACGACCTTGATGCCCGAAGAGCGCAGCTCCACCCGCAGCGATTCGCAGTAGCTGATGACGGCCGACTTGGAAGCGCTGTAGGCCCCCGCCCCCGGCAAGCCGCGAATGCCGGCCACGCTGCCGATGCCGACCAGACGGCAGCGATTGCGCTGCGCGGGCGGCGCGGCCTTCATGCGGGCCACGAAGGGCGTGAAGGTGGCAAAGGTGGCCGTGACGTTGACGGCCAGGATGCGTTCGAAGGCCGGCAGGTCTTCCTGATATTCGGTCAGCGTGCCTTGCGAGATGCCGGCGTTGGCAATGACCACGTCTGCCCCGCCGAACTCGGCCAGGAAGGCTTCGGCGGCGGCGGCCAGGGCCGCATGGTCGGTCACGTCGAGGGCATAGACGCGGTGCCGCTCCGGATGCGGCAGGCTGGCGCGCAGGGCTTCCAGCTCGGCCGTGCGGCGCGCGACCAGGCCGAGGATGGCGCCACGGCGGGCGTAGGCTTGCGCCAGGGCCATGCCGATACCGCTGGAGGCGCCGGTCAGGAACACGCGTTCCTGGGCTGCAACGACGAGAGGGTTGGCCATGCCTGCTCCTGAGGTGAGTTGAAGGTTTAGGTAATTTCTGCTGCCCAAATGACAACGGTCCGCGGCCTTGCGGACGCGGACCGTGTGGAACGGGTGAAGCTTATTTCTTTTTCGCGGGGGTGCTGCCAGCGGCCTTTTCAGCAGCCACCTTGGCCACCAGGTGATCCATCACCTGCAGGGCGGCGGCTTGCTGCATCGATTCCGGCTGGTTGGCCAGGGCCACGCCGACCACGGCCGGCGAAGTCACGTAACGGCCATCGATGGCGATCATGGGCACGCCGTCGACCTTGTAGGCTTCCTGCAGCTGGGCCGCGCGGCGGGCCTTGGTCTGCACGCCAAAGGAATTGTACAGATCGAGGAATTTCTGCTTGTCCAGGCCGATCTTCTCGATGTAGGCCAGGATGGTCTTGTCGGTGTTGATGCGCTGGTTTTCCACGTGGATGGCCTGGAAGATCTTGGGGGTCAGTTCATCGGCCTTGCCCATGGCTTCCAGCGTGTAGTAGAGCTTCTGCTGCGGCACGAAGCTGTCGCGGAAGGCCACCGGCACTTTCTTGAAGCTGATCTTGTCGCCCTGCTTCTTGACCCACGCCGTCAGCGACGGATCCCAGGCCGCGCAGTGCGGGCAGTCGAACCAGAAAAATTCGGTGACTTCGACCTTGTTGCCGGAGTCGGTCGGCTGGGCCTGCTCCAGCACACGGTAGTCGCTGCCCACTTGCGGATTGGCCGGCGAGGCCGAAGCGCCAACGCTGGCGGTGACAGCCAGTACGCCGAAGCTGACCGCAGCCAGCAGCTTTTGATGGAAACGCATGGTATTACCCTCTCTGATGGATAGTCGGCGGAATCGGCCTGGGGCCGTTCCAAGCCCGTCGTGCCGGTCGGTTATCCCCTGCCGCCGGCATCCACGGTGCGATCTGTTTATTTGGGGATGCGCACGATGGCGGCATCGACCCCGTTATCGGACAGCTTGCTGCGCGTGCGGTTCATCGACTCCGCATGCTCGAAGGGACCGATGCGCACGCGGTAAAGCACGCCACTGTCTGCCGTGCGTTCGGTGACCTTGGCCTCGAAGCCCAGCAGGGCCAGCTTGGCGCGGGCACTTTCGGCATCGGCCTGGTCGCGGAAGGCACCGGTCTGCAGGAAGTAAGTCCACTTGTCGTCGTTGGTGTCGTTCTTGGCGGCCGGGGTCGCAGGCGTGGTGGCCGAGGGCTTGGCGTCAGCCGTCTTGGTCTCCGGCTTGGACGGTGCCGGGGTGGGCTGCGGCGTAGGGGCCACTGGCGGCACCGGTTGCGCGGCGGCCGTATTGGGCGGCACCGGCGTCTGCGACTGCTGCTGGTCGCGCGCTGCTTCGCGGGCGATGTCGCGGTTGCCGTAGAGCGGACGGTTGGGATCGGCCGCCTGGGCCGGTGTCGGGTCGGCGCGCTCGGGGCGCGTCACCTTGTTGACGAAGGGGATGGGCGACTTGGTGATCATCAGTGCCACACCCACGGCGATCCCAAGGCCGACGATCAAACCCAGGATCAGGCCGAGCAGCGTACCGCCGGCCTGCTTGTGATATTTCGCGTTCAACGGTTTCACGTTTCTCTTTAGCTGCTTGTTTTACATTCTGGCCGGAGCCGATACGCCCAACAATGCCAGGCCGTTGCGCAGCACCTGGCGGGTGGCGGACAACAGCGCCAGGCGTGCAGACCTGGTTGGGACATCGTCGACCAGCACGCGTTCCGCATTGTAGTAGCTATGCAGTTCGCCTGCCAGATCGCGCAGGTAGAAGGCCACCTGGTGCGGTCCCAGTTCCTGCAGGGCATGGGCCAGCATGTCCGGATACTCGGCCAGCTTGGCCAAGAGCGACGCTTCGCGCGGGGCGGTCAGCAGCGACAGGTCGGCCGTGGTCTTGAGCGCTTCTTCATCCACGCCCGACTTGCCCAGCACGGTGCAGATGCGGGCATGGGCGTACTGGACGTAGTAGACCGGGTTTTCATCGGACTGCGCCAGGGCCAGGTCGACGTCGAAGACGAACTCGGTATCGGCCTTGCGCGAGATCAGGAAGAAGCGCACCGCATCGCGGCCGCGCGTGAGATCACGTTCCTGGCCCTCGACCGCTTCGCCGGCCGACCATTCGATCAGGTCGCGCAGGGTGACGTAGGAACCGGCGCGCTTGGAGATCTTGACCTCTTCGCCATTGCGCATGACGGTGACCATCTTGTGCAGCACGTAGTCGGGATAGCCCTGCGGGATGCCCACGCCGGCAGCCTGCAGGCCGGCGCGCACGCGGGCGATGGTGCCGTGGTGGTCGCTGCCCTGGATGTTGATGACCTTGCCGTAGCCGCGTTGCCACTTGTTGATGTGATAGGCCACGTCCGGCACGAAGTAGGTGTAGGTGCCGTCGGTCTTCTTCATGACGCGATCCTTGTCGTCGCCATAGTCGGTGGTGCGCAGCCAGAGCGCGCCATCCTGCTCGTAGGTCTTGCCGGCGGCAATGAGCGCCTCCACGGCGGCGGCCACCTTGCCGTCGGCGTAGAGCGAGGACTCCAGGTAGTAATTGTCGAACTTCACGCCGAAGGCCTGCAGGTCCAGGTCCTGCTCGTGGCGCAGGTAGGCCACGGCGAAGCGGCGGATCGATTCCATGTCTTCCACATCGCCGCTGCCGGTGACGGGTTCGCCATCGCTGGCCGAGACGGTTTTCTTGTCGAGGAAGTCGCGGGCGATGTCGGCGATGTAGTCGCCGTTGTAGGCCGACTCGGGCCATTCGGCGTCACCCGGCTTGAAGCCGCGCGCACGCGCCTGCACCGAGGTGGCCAGCGTGGCGATCTGCACGCCGGCATCGTTGTAGTAGAACTCGCGCAGCACGTCATAGCCTTGGGCTTCCAGCAGCGAGGACAGCGCATCACCCAGCGCGCCCTGGCGGCCATGGCCCACGTGCAGCGGACCGGTGGGGTTGGCCGAGACGAACTCGACCAGCACCTTCTTGCCAGCGCCCAGGCTGCCACGGCCGAAAGCCTCGCCCTGTTCGTGGATCACCTTGACCACCGCCTGCTTGGCGGCAGCCGCCACGCGGAGGTTGATGAAGCCGGGGCCGGCGATCTCGACCGACTCCACCAGGCCTTCACGCGCCGGGTCGGCCATGACGGCGGCCACGATGGCTTGCGCCAGCTCGCGCGGGTTCTTCTTGAGCGGCTTGGCCAGCTGCATGGCGATGTTGCAGGCGATGTCGCCGTGCGAGGCATCGCGCGGACGCTCCAGGGTGATGGTCGGGGTCAGGCCGCTATCAGCCAGCAGCGGCTGCAAGGCGGACGAGAACAGGTCGGAGATGCGTTGTTTCTGTTGTGCGAGCATGGGAATGAGGGGTAAAGCGGAAGCGGCCGAGGCGCTGGTCTGGCAGGCTGCGCCGCGCGGAGGGATCGCTTGCAATTGGTTGAGCAGCCGAGATTATACCGGCTAGGCGCACCATGTTGGCTGCCCGAGCAAGCAGCTTGCACACAGGCAAGCTCTCTGTTCCATAAAGATGGCGCAATCACAACAAAGCGTGCAGCCTCACTTGGAAGCGCTTAGGTCAATTTTGCAACAAACTTCACCGGGCATTTCACGATGCGCCGGGGGCCCGCCTGCGGCCGGGCTGCCTTCATATATCGACCGGATCGACCTCAAGCGACCAGCGCACCCGCGTCTTCAGTTGCCGCAACTCGGCCAGCCAGTGCTTGAGGAAGCCTTGCAGCGCCGGGCGTGATGGACATTCGATGAGCAACTGCGCCCGCTCCACGTTGGCCACCCGCATCATGGTCATGGGGATCGGTTCGTTGATGGTGATGGCGGGGGCGTCCAACAGGGCGGCGGCCTCCTTCAGGAAACCCATGGCCGTATCCAGCTCGCGCGCCTCGGCGCGCAGCAGGGCCTGGTACATGAAGGGCGGGAAATGGGCCTGGCGGCGCTCGTCCAGCAGGTCGCCGGCAAAGCCGTCGTAATCGTGGCGCATCACGGCCTGATACAGCGGGTGATGCGGATAGCGGGTCTGGATGAGCACCTCGCCCGAGCTGCCATCCGCGGACAGCCCGGCCCGTCCGGCGCGGCCGGCAACCTGCATCAACTGGGCAAAGAGCCGTTCGCTGGCGCGGTAGTCGTGCGAGAACAGCGCCGTATCGGGATTGAGCACGCCCACCAGCGTGAGTTTTTTGAAGTCGTGTCCCTTGGCCACCATCTGGGTGCCGACCAGGATATCCACCTCGCCCCGGTGCACGCTGTCGAAGGCGCTCTGGGCCGAGCCCTTCAGGCGGGTCGAATCGGCATCGATGCGCAACACGCGCGCGCCGGGGAAAATCGCCCCCAATCCCTCCTCCACCCGCTGGGTGCCGCGCCCCAAGGGCTGCAGGTCGACGTTGCCGCAGGTCGGGCAGGCGCGCGGGATGGCCAGTTCCAGGCTGCAATGGTGGCAGCGCAGGCGGCGCTCGGGCCGGTGCACCACCATGAAGGCATCGCAGCGCATGCAGTTGCTGATCCAGCCGCAGGCATCGCAGGCCAGCACCGGCGCATAGCCGCGGCGGTTCAGGAACAGCAGCGACTGCTCGCCCTGCTCCAGGCGCTTGCGCACGGCGGCGATCAGGCCGGCGGTGAGGCCGTCGACGGGCTTGTCGCGCTCCATGTCGATCACCTTGACGGTGGGCAGCACCGCCTGCTGGGCTGCGCGCTGGCGCAGTTCCAGGCGGCGGTAGCGGCCGGCCTGGGCGTGATGCCAGGTTTCCAGCGAGGGCGTGGCCGAGCCCAGCACCACGGGAATACCGAGCTGGTGCGCGCGCCACACCGCCAGGTCGCGCGCGGAATAGCGCAGTCCTTCCTGCTGCTTGTAGGAGGGATCGTGTTCCTCGTCGATGACGATGAGCTTCAGGGATGGCAGCGAAGACAGGATCGCCAGCCGCGTGCCCAGCACGATGTGAGCCTGGCCCAAGTGCGCGGCCAGCCAGTTGCGGGCGCGCTCGCCCTCGGCCAGTCCGCTGTGCAGCGCCACCACGTTCAGGTGCGGGAAGCGTGCGCGGATGTTGCCTTCCAGTTGCGGGGTCAGGTTGATTTCGGGCACCAGCACCAGGATCTGCGCGGGGGCCGGGGCGGGCTGGCCAGGGTCGGCCGTGCCGGTGGGCGCTTCCTTGTTGCCCTGTGCCGCCTCATCGGCCGCACGGCGCAGGATGGTGGCGGCGGCTTGCAGGTAGACCTCGGTCTTGCCGCTGCCGGTGACCCCGTACAGCAGCAACGGCGCGAATCCCGTGGCACCGGCGATGGCGTCCACGGCCTGCTGCTGGGCCGGGTTCAGGGGCGGTGCCTCACCCAGCTCGAGCGGATCGGGTGCAGCCTGCAGGCCGGGTTCTGCTGCCTCGGCGGTGATCGCTTCAGCCTCGGCGCGGGTCTTGCGGCGCGCCTTGGTCTTCTTGGGCGCGACCAGACGGCCCAGGGCCTTGAGCGCCTTGTCCAGCGCCACGGTGGTCAGGGCGCGCAGGTTCTTGGGCAGCCCCGGCAGCATCACCTCGCCCAGCGGGCGCTGGTAGTAGTCGGCCGCGAAGCCGCACAGCGCCAGCCAGTGCGCCGACATCGGCGGCAACTGGTGGCGCACGGCAATGACGTCCTTGATCTTGTCGGCCTGCAAGTCGGTCTGATCCGCATGGCCGACCACCACCCCTACGGCTTCACGGCGGCCAAACGGCACCACCACCAGCTGGCCGATGGCCGGCATGGGCTCCGCCGGCGTGGCCGGCTGCCAGCGGTAATCGAAGACGGTATGCAGGGGCGTATCGAGCGCCACCTGGAGCAGGCGTTGTTCCACGAACTTAAAGTCAATCCTGAAAAACCGGGCTAAGCCCCGGTTTCATCGTCATTTTTGGACCTATCCACATACGCTGTGGATAACTTTGGGGACAAGTGCCACTTGACATCGCCCCGCGCAGGCTGGCTGCGGCTTGCGATGCGTTGCCCAAATCGAGGGCAAAAAATTAAGCCAATGAAATCAATGACTTGCATCCGAGGCTTCAAGCACGAAAAATATTTTTGCATGGAAGCTTTGCGCATGGCGCTGGTGCTTCCTGTGTGCATAAGTCTGCACCAAGGGGCAATGTGCCCAGCGTTTGTCAAGTCCTGACCGACAGAATTTTGTCGGCTTTGGCCGGCAGGCCGTTATCTCACTGTCCTACAAACTTAAAGTAAACCTTCAAAGATTTCGATAAGCAGCGGTTTTGTAAACGCTTTTGGGTCTTATACACAGCGTCTGTGGATAACTTTGTGGGCAACTGCCTATTGACAAGCTCGCAAGCCACGGCCAGTGCATCTTTCAGCAAAAATGCCTCTGCAAGCCAAAAAATTAAACCCAATAAAATCAATGGGTTACAAAGGAGCCCTCTGCGCAATCCTTCATATTCAAATAAATTTGATTCTCAGTCAAAAATTCTGCCTGTATGTGCATAAGTCCCTCGCCAGTGGCACGAATGTGCATATGGACTTGGCAAACTGCACAAATACGAAAAGATAACGACAGATACGCGCACGTTCAACCGCGCAGCGAGCGGCTGATCTCGTGCACGGCCTGCGCGAGGGTCGCCACCGCTTCCGGCGGGGTGTGCTGGGAGATGCCGTGGCCCAGGTTGAAGACATGCCCGCTGCCGGCGCCGGGGCGTCCGAAGGACTCCAGCAGCTTGCGCACTTCGGCGCGGATGGCGTCGTCACCGGCAAAGAGCACGTTGGGGTCGAGGTTGCCCTGCAGCGCCACCTTGTCGCCCACGCGACGGCGGGCTTCGCCCAGGTTGACGGTCCAGTCCAGGCCCACGGCATCGGCGCCGATGGCGGCGATCTGCTCCAGCCACAGGCCACCGCCCTTGGTAAAGACGATCACCGGGATCTGCTGGCCATCCTGCTGGCGCTGCAGCTGGCCGACCACCTGCTGCATGTAGGCCAGCGAGAATTGCTGGTAGATGCCATCGGCCAGTGCGCCACCCCAGGTATCGAAGATCATCACGGCCTGCGCACCGGCGGCGATCTGCGCGTTCAGGTAGGCGGCCACGGCATCGGCATTGGTCTTGAGGATGTGATGCATCAGGTCCGGGCGGCGATAGAGCAGGCTCTTGACCAGGCGGAAATCATCCGAGCCGCCGCCTTCGACCATGTAGCAGGCCAGGGTCCAGGGGCTGCCGGAGAAGCCGATCAGGGGCACGCGGCCATCGAGCTCGCGGCGGATCTGGGTGACGGCCTTGAAAACGTAGTCCAGCTTGCCCAGGTCGGGGGCCTGCAGGGCTTGGATGGCCGCCTCGTCGCGCAAGGGGCGCTCGAACTTGGGACCTTCGCCATCGGCGAAATACAGGCCCAGGCCCATGGCGTCCGGCACGGTGAGGATGTCGGAGAAGAGAATGGCGGCGTCCAGCGGATAGCGTTCCAGCGGCTGCAGCGTGACTTCAGTGGCGTAGTCGGGATTGGTGGCCAGGCCCATGAAGGAACCGGCACGGGCGCGCGTGGCGCGGTATTCCGGCAGGTAGCGGCCGGCCTGGCGCATCAGCCACAGCGGCGTGTAGTCGGTGGGCTGGCGCAGCAGCGCACGCAGGAAAGTATCGTTTTTGAGCGGAGCGAAGGTGGACATGGAAGAAGAGGAGGACATGGTCGGCCTGCAATGCGGTCTGACGACAATCCGGCATTATCTCATCCTCCGCGCATGGCTTCCGGCTAATTGTCGCTATCAGCGTGCGCTGATATTGATGCAGGTCGTGGCGCGCGGTTTTGCTATGATCCGATGGCTGTCGCCAGCCGGTCCTTCCAATGAACAAGAAGCGGACCGAATGCAATGCCAACGTCCCTGTCCATCATCATCCACGAGGAGCTTCCATGAAGTCCATCATCCGCACCGCCCTGCTCGCAGGCCTGGCCACCCTGTCGCTTTGCCTGACGCTGTCGGCGGCCCGTGCCGACGACGCCATCCCTGCCTCACGCCTGGACCAGGTCATCAAGGCCGGCAAGCTGCGCATCTGCATGACCGGGGACTACAAGCCCTTCACCTACTATCGTCCCGACCAGACCTTCGAAGGCATGGACGTGGAGCTCGGCCAGTCGCTGGCCAAGTCGCTGGGCGTGGAGGCGCAGTTCGTCAAGACCACCTGGAGCACCCTGATGAATGACTTCATCGCCCAGTGCGACGTGGCCATGGGTGGTGTCTCGATCACCCTGGATCGCGCCCGCCGGGCGGCCTTTTCCGAGGCGGTCATGGTGGATGGAAAAGCGCCCATCATCCGCTGTGCCGACAAGGACAAGTTCCGCAACTTCGACATGATCGACCAGCCCGGCACGCGCGCCATCGTCAACCCGGGCGGCACCAACGAGCGCTTTGCCAAGGCCCGCTACAAGAATGCGACCCTGCTCCAGCATCCGGACAACGTCACCATCTTCCAGCAGATCATCGATGGCAAGGCCGATGTCATGGTCACCGATGCCAGCGAGACCCTGTGGCAATCCAAGCTGCATCCGGAACTGTGCCCGGTGCAGCCTGACCAGCCGCTGCAGTTCGCCGAGAAGGCTTACCTGCTGCCGCGCGGCGATGTCGCCTTCAAGGCCTATGTCGATACCTGGCTGCACCTGGCCAAGGCGACCGGCGAATACCAGCGCATCTTCGACAAGTGGCTGAAGTGATCAAGTAAGGGCCGGTTGACTCGCGCCCGGCCTCAATCGAACTTGAGATCCTTGAGTTCGGGCTTGGGGTCGGGGAAGCGCAGCTTGAGCTTCTGTAGCGTCTCCAGGACCACATTGGCCACCAGCAGGTTGCGGTGGGTCTTGGAGTCGGCCGGCACCACATACCAGGGCGCATGCAGGGTGCTGGTCTGGCGCAGCACCTCCTGGTAGCGCTGCTGGTAGGCATCCCAGAACTTGCGCTCGGCCAGGTCTTGCGGATCGAATTTCCAGTGCTTGTTGGGATCATCGATGCGCGATTGCAGGCGTGATTTCTGCTCGGCCTTGGAAATGTGCAGGAAGAATTTCAACACCACCGTTCCGGTTTCCCACAGCATGCGTTCGAAGTCGTTGATCTGGCGATAGCGGCGCTTGCACTCCTTGTCGTCGATCCAGTCGTGCACGCGGGTGATGAGCACATCCTCGTAATGGCTGCGATTGAAGACGGCAATCTCCCCCGCCACCGGTACCTGCGCATGCACGCGCCAGAGGTAATCGTGTGCCAGTTCGATGGCCGTCGGCCCCTTGAAGTTGGCGATGCGGATGCCCTGCGGATTGACGGCCGCAAAGACGTCATTGACGGTGCCATCCTTGCCGCTGGTATCCATGCCCTGCAGGATCACCAGCACCTTGTGCTTGTGGCCGGCGTAGAGCATCTGCTGCTGCAGGCCGATCTCGGCTGCCAGGCGCTGCACGGTGGCGCGGTCGGTTTCCTTGTCGCCGCTGGAGAGCGGCTTGGTGGAGGCTTCACTTTCCTTCAGGACGAACTTGGGATGGACGATGAATTGCGGGCCGATTTTCTTTGCCATGCTGTCTCGCTTTTTTCGTTATAAATCATTTCCGGTTGGGACCGGTGACGTCTTACAACACGCCGTGGGATTGGCCCATGGCGTGTTCGATCTTGATGCACTTGTCCATGACTACCTTCAGCCCGGCGGCACGGGCGCGCGCCGCCGCTTCTTCGTGGACGATGTCGAGTTGCATCCAGACGCATTCGGCGCCGATCGCAATGGCCTCCTCCACCACCGGCGGGATGTCGGCCGACTTGCGGAAGCAATCGACGATGGAGATGCGCAAGCCGTCGCTGGCCAAGGCCGCGCTGGCGTCCTGCAGGCTGGCGTGGCAGTGTTCGCCGAGGATGGTCTGGCCAGCGTACATGGGATTGACGGCCACGATGCGATAGCCCGCTGACTGCATGTAGGCCGCCACGTCGAAACTGGCGCGCTCGGGGCGATTGGAGAGACCGACCACGGCAATGATGGGCTTGCCGTGCTGGCGCGGGCTGGCCGTGGAAGAGGATGCGGAAGATGCGGGTACAGCTGGCGACATGAGGGCTCCTGTCCGGCTGGTTTGAAAGGGGCGAATGCTTTAAATGATCTGGCTGGAAGGAATTGGTTCTTTTCTTCACCATCCGGGCACTTTACCCGAGGATGGCAGTGGCCGCAGCGCCAGTGGACGCGGCATTGGGGAAGGTTTGATGCAGATTGTTTCAAAGTGCCAGAAACCGGCAGGCCTGGTCAGCTCGGCAATCACTGTGAGCCCGGGGAGCGGCCAAAGGAAGGCCGGTCTGAGCGGATCGAGCGCGCATGAAAAAAGGCAGCCGAAGCTGCCTTTTCACGTACTGCATTCCTGCGGTAATACTGTGCTGCTGTGCTGCTGTGCTGTTGTGCTACCGGACCAGGCGTGCTTCGCAAGGAAGAACGCCGCTGCCGATCAGCGCTTCTGACGCAACTTCTGGATCGCGGCCAGCTGTGCCACTGCGGCGGCCAGTTCGGCCTGGGCTGCGGCGTGGTCGATCTTGGAGTCACGGTTCACCAGCGCTTCCTCGGCCAGACGCTTGGCTTCGGCGGCCTTGGCTTCGTCCAGGTCGGCACCACGGATGGCGGTGTCGGCCAGCACGGTCACGGCGTCGGGCTGCACTTCCAGCAGACCGCCGGCCACGAACACGAATTCCTCGTGCGCCTGGCCCGCGACCTTGATACGGACAGCACCTGGCTTGATGCGCGTGATCAGCGGGGTGTGACGGGGATAGATACCCAGTTCACCCGCTTCGCCCGGCAACGCGACGAATTCTGCCTCGCCGGAGAAGATTTCCTCTTCCGCCGAGACCACGTCCACGTGAATAGTATGTGCCATGTCGTTTCCTAGTCGATGGACCGCTCCTGCGAACAGGAGCGGCGCCAATGAATCAATGTGTACTTACCTGCCGCCACCGGAGCGGGCTATGCACCCGCTGCCTGCGACGGCATGGCCAGTCTTAGTTGATCTTCTTGGCCTTTTCGATTGCTTCGTCGATGGTACCGACCATGTAGAACGCTTGTTCCGGCAGGTGGTCCAGTTCGCCGCTGGCGATCATCTTGAAGCCCTTGATCGTGTCCTTCAGCGAAACGTACTTGCCCGGGGAACCGGTGAACACTTCGGCGACGTGGAAGGGCTGCGACAGGAAACGTTGCATCTTGCGAGCACGGGCGACGATCAGCTTGTCTTCCGGTGCCAGTTCGTCCATGCCCAGAATCGCGATGATGTCGCGCAGTTCCTTGTAGCGCTGCAGGGTACCCTGGACCGCACGGGCGGTCTCGTAGTGTTCCTGGCCGACCACTTGCGGGTCCAGCTGGCGCGAGGTCGAGTCCAGCGGATCGACGGCGGGGTAGATACCCAGCGAGGCGATGTCACGCGACAGAACGACGGTCGAGTCCAAGTGGGCGAAGGTGGTTGCCGGCGACGGGTCGGTCAAGTCATCCGCAGGGACGTACACGGCCTGGATCGAGGTGATCGAGCCAGTCTTGGTCGAGGTGATACGCTCTTGCAGGCGGCCCATTTCTTCGGCCAGCGTCGGCTGGTAGCCCACGGCCGAAGGCATACGGCCCAGCAGCGCGGACACTTCGGTACCGGCCAGGGTGTAACGGTAGATGTTGTCGACGAAGAACAGCACGTCCTTGCCTTCATCACGGAAACCTTCCGCGATGGTCAGGCCGGTCAGCGCCACGCGCAGACGGTTGCCCGGCGGTTCGTTCATCTGGCCGTAGACCATGGCGACCTTGGAGTTGGTCGGGTTTTCCAGGTCCACCACCTTGGCTTCTGCCATTTCGTGGTAGAAGTCGTTACCTTCACGGGTACGCTCACCAACACCGGCGAACACGGACAGACCGCTGTGCGCCTTGGCGATGTTGTTGATCAGTTCCATCATGTTCACGGTCTTGCCCACACCGGCGCCACCGAACAGACCAACCTTACCACCCTTGGCGAACGGGCAAACCAGGTCAATGACCTTGATGCCGGTTTCCAGCAGCTCTTGCGAGGGCGACAGTTCGTCGTACGCGGGAGCCTTGCGGTGGATCGAAGCGGTTTGCTCGTGCGAGACCGGACCGCATTCGTCGATCGGGTTGCCCAGCACGTCCATGATGCGACCCAGGGTCGCGGTACCGACGGGCACGGTGATCGGCTTGCCGGTGTTCGAGATGGTCAGGCCGCGGCGCAGACCGTCCGACGAACCGAGCGCAATGGTACGAACCACGCCGTCGCCCAGCTGCTGCTGGACTTCCAGGGTCAGATCCGAACCTTCCAATTTCAAGGCATCGTAAACCTTGGGCATCGCATCGCGCGGAAACTCCACGTCCACCACAGCGCCGATACACTGAACGATTTTGCCATCAGCCATTTTCGTTCCTTCAATAGATAAAATTTAAATTCTGTTTCGCTACGCTACGCCAGCTGATCAGCCGACCGCAGCCGCACCGGCGACGATTTCCGACAGCTCTTTGGTAATGGCGGCCTGGCGAGTCTTGTTGTAGACCAACTTCAACTCACCGATCACGCTACCTGCGTTGTCGCTGGCGGCCTTCATCGCGACCATGCGTGCCGATTGCTCGGAGGCCATGTTCTCGGCGACGGCTTGATAGATCAGCGCTTCGACGTAACGCACCAGCAGTTCGTCCACAACGGATTGCACATCGGGCTCATAGATGTAGTCCCAGGAGTGCGCACCCTCGTCAGCCTTGAGCTTGTCGCTGGTCAGCGGCAGCAGCTGCTGCAGGGTGGCTTCCTGCTTCATCGTGTTGATGAACTTGGTGTACACCAGGTACACCGCGTCCAGCTTGCCTTCCTGGTAAGCGTCGAGCAGCACCTTGACGGGGCCGATCAGCTTTTCCAGGTGCGGCGTATCACCCAGTTGCGTCACGTTGGCGGCCACACGGGCGCCGATGCGATTCAGAAAACCCAAACCCTTGTTGCCAATGGCGACGGTTTCGATGGCCTTGCCCTGGCCTTCCAGTTCACGGAACTTGTTGGTCAACAGACGCAGCGAGTTGGTGTTCATGCCGCCGCACAGGCCCTTGTCGGTCGTGACGACGATGAAACCAACGCGCTTGGCCGTATCCTGCTGGACCATGAACGGGTGCACGTACTCCGGATTGGCCTGCGACAGGTTGGCCGCAATGTTGCGGATCTTGTCGCTGTACGGGCGGGCTGCGTGCATCCGGTCCTGCGCCTTGCGCATTTTGGATGCCGCGACCATTTCCATCGCCTTGGTGATCTTCTTCGTATTTTCTACGCTCTTGATCTTGCCACGTATCTCTTTACCTGTAGCCATGAGTAAGACTCCTTATAGCTTCAGTAAGAATTAGTACGCGCCGGATTTCTTGAAGTCAGCGATGGCGGCTGCCAGGGCTGCCTCAGCATCCTTATCCAGTTGCTTGGTGTCTTCGATCTTCTTCAGCAGGTCAGCGTGGCTGGTCTTCATGAAGTTGTGCAGACCCGACTCGAAGGCCAGGATCTTCTTCACTTCGACGTCGTCCATGTAGCCCTTGTTGACGGCGAACAGGGTGACGGCCATGATCGAGATCGATTGCGGGGTGTACTGAGCCTGCTTCAGCAGTTCGGTCACGCGCGCACCGCGGTCCAGCTGCTTGCGGGTGGCTTCGTCCAGGTCGGAAGCGAACTGCGCAAAGGCAGCCAGTTCACGGTACTGTGCCAGGTCGGTACGGATACCGCCGGACAGGCCCTTGATGACCTTGGTCTGGGCAGCGCCACCGACGCGCGACACCGAGATACCGGCGTTGATCGCAGGACGGATACCGGCGTTGAACAGCGAAGTTTCCAGGAAGATCTGGCCGTCGGTGATCGAGATCACGTTGGTCGGAACGAAGGCGGAAACGTCACCAGCCTGGGTTTCGATGATCGGCAGTGCGGTCAGGGAACCGGTCTGGCCCTTGACTTCGCCGTTGGTGAACTTCTCGACGTAGTCGGCGTTCACGCGGGCAGCACGTTCCAGCAGGCGGCTGTGCAGGTAGAACACGTCGCCAGGGTAAGCTTCACGGCCCGGCGGACGGCGCAGCAGCAGCGAGACCTGACGGTAAGCCACGGCTTGCTTGGACAGATCGTCATACACGATCAGGGCGTCCTGGCCGCGGTCGCGGAAGTATTCGCCCATGGCGCAACCCGAGTAGGCCGACACGTATTGCATCGCTGCCGATTCGGAGGCGGTTGCTGCCACGACGATGGTGTATTCCATCGCGCCGTGGGCTTCCAGTGCGCGCACCACGTTCTTGACCGACGAAGCCTTCTGGCCGATCGCAACGTAGATGCAGGTCATGTTCTGACCCTTTTGATTGATGATGGCGTCGATCGCAACAGCGGTCTTGCCGGTCTGGCGGTCACCAATGATCAGCTCGCGCTGGCCACGGCCGACAGGCACCATGGAGTCGATCGACTTCAGGCCGGTCTGCATCGGCTGCGACACGGACTGACGCGCGATCACGCCCGGGGCGATCTTTTCGATCGGGGCGGTCAGCTTGGCGTTGATCGGACCCTTGCCGTCGATCGGCTGGCCCAGTGCGTTGACCACACGGCCCTTCAGTTCAGGACCGATCGGCACTTCCAGGATGCGGCCGGTGCACTTGACCAGGTCGCCTTCGGAGATGTGTTCGTATTCGCCCAGGATAACGGCGCCCACCGAGTCACGCTCCAGGTTCAGCGCCAGGCCGAAGGTGTTGCCCGGGAATTCCAGCATCTCACCTTGCATCACGTCGGACAGACCATGGATACGGCAGATACCGTCGGACACGGAAATGACCGTGCCCTGATTGCGAATCTCAGCGGTATCGCCAAGGCCTTGGATCCGGCTCTTGATCAGCTCGCTGATTTCAGATGCGTTGAGTTGCATACTAACTCCTAAAAATTGTTCTTTCGCTTAGCCAGCCAGAGGCACTTACGCGGCCAGAGCAGCTTGCAGCTGCTGCAGCTTCGCGCGCACGGAGGTATCGAACACTTCGTCGCCGACCACGACGCGCACACCGCCAATCAGGCTGCTGTCGACCGTCACGGAGGGGTTCAGCTTGCGGCCGAACTTCTTCTCCAGTGCCGAGACCACATCCTTGACCTGGGCATCGCTGAGCTCAAAGGCGCTCACGATGTTGGCATCAGCCGAACCTTCCGCCGTGTTCTTGAGCACGTGGAATTGTTCGGCGATCTGCGGCAGCAGGACCAGGCGGCCGTTGTCGACCAGCGTCTTGACGAAATTCTGCGCCTCGACGGACAGCGGGGTCTTCAGGGCAGCGGCAAACACTTCTGCCAGCTTGTCATGCGATACGGAAGGGTTCTGCGCCAGGGCCTGCACCTCGGGATGCGCCGCCACCTGGGCCATCTCGTCGACGAGATCGGACCAGGCTGCCAGGCTGCCTGCCTTGGCCACACGGAACAAGGCTTCGGCGTAAGGACGAGCGATCGTTGCGAGTTCGGCCATATTACAGCTCTGTCTTCAGTTGATTCAGCAAGTCGGCGTGAGCAGCCGCATTCACTTCGCGCTTGAGGATCTGTTCCGCGCCCTTGACGGCGAGCGTTGCGACCTGGCCGCGCAGTTCTTCACGTGCCTGGTTCACTTGCTGTTGAGCGTCGGCACGGGCAGCGGCGATGATGCGGGCAGCTTCTTCAGCGGCCGTCTTCTTGGCTTCTTCGATGATCAGCTGAGCGCGCTTTTCGGCTTCGCCGATGCGCTTCTGGCCTTCATCACGTGCCGATGCCAGTTCGCCCTGGATACGCTTTTCGGCGGCGGCCAGATCGGCCTTACCGCGGTCAGCGGCTGCCAGCCCGTCCGCAATCTTCTTGGCGCGTTCATCGAGCGCCTTAATCAACGGCGGCCACACGAATTTCATCGTGAAGCCGGCGAGGATGAAGAAGACCACGAACTGTGCAATCAATGTTGCATTTAAGTTCACGGTAATTTCCTTCTCAGAATAACGAGTGCCGGAACCAATCGTCCGGCAGATGAGAATCGGCTATGAAGCGCGAATTACTTGGCGATGAACGGATTTGCGAATGCGAACAGCATGGCGATACCAACGCCGATCAGGAAGGCCGCGTCGATCAGGCCAGCCAGCAGGAACATCTTGGTTTGCAGGGTGTTCATCAGTTCAGGCTGACGTGCGGATGCTTCGAGGTACTTACCGCCCATGATCGCGATACCGATACAAGCGCCGATAGCACCCAGGCCAATGATCAAACCGCAAGCCAGAGCAACGAAAGAGACATCAGTCATGACAATTCCTTAAGAAAAGTTAAATTAAATACAAAACCAAAAAACAAACTGAAAAACAGGTACTGCAAGCCTTGTGTTAGTGCGCTTCGTGCGCCTGGCCCAGGTAAACCAGTGTCAACATCATGAAGATGAATGCTTGGAGCAACACGATCAGGATGTGGAAAATTGCCCAGATAGAACCGGCGATCACATGGCCGATGAAGCCGAATGCGGTCGCGGTCGATCCCAGCAATGCGATCAGCAGGAACAACAGTTCGCCTGCATACATGTTGCCGAACAGTCGCATGCCCAGGGACACGGTCTTGGCGGCGAATTCGATGATGTTCAGCAGCAGGTTGAACGGCGCCAGCCAGATGCCGAAGGGTGCTGCAAACAGTTCGTGGATGAAGCCGCCTGCGCCCTTGATCTTGACGCTGTAATACAGCATCAGGGCCAGCACGCCCAGGGCGATGCCCAGGGTGCCGTTGAGGTCGGCGGTGGGGACGATGCGGTGATGCATTTCACCCAGGCCGAACAGGCCCAGGATGCCGGAAGCCAGATCCACCGGCAGGAAGTCCAGCGAGTTCATCAGGGCCACCCAGACGAACACGGTCAGGGCCACCGGGGCGATGAAGGTACGGTCGCCGTGGACGATGGCCTTGGACTGGTCTTCCACCATTTCGACGACCATCTCGACGAAGGCCTGGAAGCGGCCCGGCACGCCCGAGGTCGCCTTGCGGGCAGCCAGGAACATGAAGAAGCAGGCGATCACGCCGCAGAACACGGACCAGAAGATGGTGTCCACGTTCAGGATGGAGAAATCGACGATCTTGGTCTGGTGCTGCGTGGAGAGGTGTCCGAGGTGGTGGACGATATATTCAGAGGCTGTCGGCGCGTGCTCTGCGGCTTCTACGGTCATGGTCGGTGTCTAAACAGTAAAATGAAATAACTCTTAAGCACCACGATGAAGCTCAGCAAAAATGCGAGCCAGTGAACACCGTGGTACAACCAAACGATCGCGCCCATGAGCGCAAAAGTCGTAGCAATCTTGATAAATTCCCCGAAGAAAAACGTCATCGGGTTGGTACCACCGGGTTTCTGCGCACTGACATGAAGTCGCAGTGCAAACAGGGCATTGGGAACGACACAGCAGACGCCTCCCAACAATGCGGACCAAAGCGCCGGAAGTCCGCCCAGCATCCCCGCCACCAGGGCAGCAATGACCGTGGTGAGGAGCTGCAAGAGAATGATGCGCAGCATATCTATCCAATATCGTGCATGCGCCGCACCCTTTACGAGCAGACGGCAGCTTAAAAGCCCGGCGATTATAAAGGTTCGTTTTCCGGTAAGTCAAACCTTTTGCAGCCAGATCAAGGGCTTATCTGGGGCACTTCGCGGCGAGTTGTGGCAAATAAGCAGCCACTTCGATTTTTTGCAGTGCAGCACAAAAACGCCATGGCGCGTGTTTTGTCCCCTGCCCGCTTTTTGCTCCCGACGGATCTCCCCTTCTTGTCCGTTTGTTCAGATTTATGCATCTCGCAGTGAATTTGCAGAAATGCATGCACAAAAGCCGGAAAAACGCGCCGGTTTTTGAAACAGCGCTCAATTTAATCAAAAACGCCCCTCGACGCCAGAGAAATATCCCGCAAATTCAATGATTTACGGAAATTTCCGGGGCGCTCGCAAACGTTTACGCAAGGCGCTGACATTTTGTCAGGAAATCGGGAGAGGTCGGACGACCGGGCTCGCTTTCAGGGACGCATGTTGCAGCACAGCGCCGCCCCGCAAAAAAGTGAGCCCGCTCACCAGACCGGTGCAGTGGTCGGACCGTTGATGCCGTAGAAATACGGCATCGGATCAAGATCAGATCAAGCCCAGGTGCAGCCCCTTGAGGGTGGCGGCAGCCCGCGTGGAGCACTGCAGTTTGCGGAAGATGCTCTCGACGTGGGTGCGTACGGTGGAGGGACTGATCTGCATGGTACGGGCGGCTTCCTTGTTGCTCTCGCCCAGGCTGATGCGGCGCAGCACCTCGACCTCGCGCTCGGAGAGCAAGCCCTTGCGGACCGGGAGCGGAACACCCTCTCCTGCCGCTGCGGCCAGCACCCAGCGCACCGCCTCCGGATCAACGCGGCCAAGGCGGGCCTGCTCCTGCAGCACCTCCCCGGCGGCCTGCGGCGCATACGCCTCGCGCCAGGGACGGCGGGCGCACAGCGCGGCCTGAACCGACGCGGCCGCCAGGAGTCGGGCTGGCAATCCCAGCATGTCGGCGTCCAGCCCCCGGAAATAACCGCTGCCATCCAGACGTTCATATAGTTGCGAGGCCAGCGCGGCCTCATGACGCAGGTCGGGGATCAGCGCGCCGGCACGGGCGGTCCAGTAGGGTGCGAGGCGAATGCGCTCCCAGTCAGCCTGACCCGGACGGCCCTCGCGCTCCCAGATCGTATTGGAAACCGAAGCACGCCCGATGCCATGGATCAAGGCGGCCCGTGCCAGCCGTTCCTGTTGCTCCACAGGCAGGCCCGCCAGCACGGCTGCCCGCTGCACCAGTTCGCTGACGCGCCTGGAGTAGCCGGTCAACCACGGCAGCTTCAGTTCGATCAGGTCGGCCACGATGCTCAGGGGAACGGCGTGCATGGGCAGGTCCACCGGTTTCGCTGCCGCATCGGCCTCCTCGTCCAGCGCCGCCAGCCAGTCTGCCGCCTGCGGCAGGACGCGGCTGACCAGCTCGGCCGGATACTTGATGCCGCCGTTGCGCTGCACCGCCTCCAGGGCGAACGGGATATCGTGCGACCGTGCATGAATCTCCAGATCCCCTGCCAGGCTGGTGTAATAGACCACGGCGGGCACGGCCGCGCCCTGCAGCCGCTGCGGCACGCCGCTGCCATCGTAGTGTTCCCAGACATGGCGCAGTCCGGTCTCGACCCCGCCCGGCAAACCCAGCATGCCGGCCACGTCGCCCGCCACTTCACAGTGGATGCGGGCCAGCGGCTCGACCGTCGCAAAGTTCAGGGGATGCCCCTCGGGCAAGGCTTGCCGCAGCATGGCCTCGCGTCCGCCCACATCGTCACCCAGCAGGCTGGCAAAGCCCGCCGCATTGGCGGTGCAGCCGGACCAGCGCAGCCAGGCCACCAGCTGCGCCTGCTGGATCAGGTCGGCCGAGGCACCGTCCAGCGCGGCAATGCGGGCGGCCAGGACAGCGCACCGGCGGGACTGGTGCGGCGGCTGGCCCATGCTGAGGTCGCCGACCAGTGCCAGAACCTGCACGGCAGTGCCGGCGGCGACCAGGTGGGCGGCGGGTAGCGCGGACGTGCCGGCGTCGGGAAGGGGGGAAGCGTCGGGAGGCATCCCGACACTGTAGCGGCAAGCATCCACCGGCCGCAATCAACTCTTCGGTTAATGGGCAGGCCGGTGGCAACCGGCCACAATCGCAGCGCCTTGCCGCACGCTGGCCGGGGTCGGTCAATTGACCGATACCGGCAGCGCAGCGGCATTTCTATACTGGCCTCACTGCAACACACCCCTAGCCCACGCACTCTTTGAACAGGAGAACACCATGAAATCCGCTTTCCCCCGCTTCAGCTTCAAGACCACTCTCGGCATGCTGGCTCTCGCCGCCGCCTTCACCGGCAGCAGCGCGATCGCCGCCGATGCCTCGGACAAGCCGTCGGTCGTGATCGTCCACGGTGCCTTTGCCGATGGCTCCGACTGGGCCAAGGTCATCCCGCTGCTGCAAGCCAAGGGCATCAAGGTCACCGCGGTGCAGAATCCGCTGACCTCGCTGGCCGACGACGTCGCCGCCGCCAAGCGCGCCATCGACAACCAGCCGGGCAAGGTGGTGCTGGTCGGCCACTCCTGGGGTGGCACCGTGATCACCGAGGCCGGCAATCATGAGAAGGTCGCCAGCCTGGTCTATGTCGCGGCCTTCGCACCGGACGCCGGCCAGGCCACGGGCGACCTCGGCAAGGACCTGCCGGTACCGCCGGGCATCGCCAAGCTGTCGGTGGACAAGGCCGGTTTCGCCAGCCTGCCGCCGGCCGCGCTGGCCGCTGATTTCGCCCAGGACGTGCCGGCCAGGCAGGCCGCCGTGATGGCCGCAACCCAAGGTCCGATCGCCATGAAGGCCTTCGGCGACAAGGTCGAGACCGCCGCCTGGAAGACTCGTCCCAGCTGGTACATCGTCAGCACCAAGGACCGCATGATCCAGCCCGCACTGGAGCGCAGCTTTGCCAAGCAGATCAACGCAAAGACGACCGAGCTGGCCGCCAGCCACGTGCCGCAGCAATCGCGTCCGGCTGACGTAGCCAAGGTGATTCTGGAAGCCGTGGCCGCGACCAAGTAAGCCGCCCTCCTCAGCAAAGTTCGCCGCCGGCCCGCGCCGGCGGCGCATCTCTCATTCCCTTTCCTCCTCTTCCGCCGCTGCGCAACGGCGGGAATGAAAGAAGAAAGCCTGCCTGCTTCACTCTTGCCCGGCCGCCACGCCATGGTCTAATAGGGGCCTCGTCGACACCAACGCTGCTGCGCACATGCATTCGTCCGGGTGATCTCGGCGATATTCCTCTCCCGCATTCGAGGCTGCATGATGTCGAACTTCTGGCGTGACAAACGTGTTTTCATTACCGGGCACACCGGATTCAAGGGTGGCTGGCTGAGCCTGTGGCTGCACATGATGGGCGCGAAGGTCAGCGGCTATTCGTTGCCTGCACCGACCCATCCCAGCCTGTTTGAACTGGCCCGGCTGCACGACTGCGTGCAGACCACCACCGGCGATGTGCGCGACCCGGTGCATCTGGCGCAGACCATGGCAGCCGTGCAGCCTGACGTGGTGTTTCATCTTGCGGCCCAGGCGCTGGTGCGGGACTCCTATGCCAACCCGGTGGACAACTACGCGACCAATGTCATGGGCACCGTGCACGTGCTGGAAGCCGTACGGCACACCCCCAGCGTGCGATCCGTGGTGGTGGTCACCAGCGACAAATGCTATGAGAACCGTGAATGGCTGTGGGGCTACCGCGAAGACGATCCCATGGGCGGGCATGATCCCTACAGCAGCAGCAAGGGCATCGCCGAACTGGTGACCTCGGCCTATCGCCGCTCCTTCTTTGGCGAGCGCGATGCGGGCCGCGCCGCAATCGCCAGCGTGCGGGCCGGCAATGTGATCGGCGGCGGCGACTTCGCCGCAGATCGCCTGATCCCCGATGTCATCCGCGCCCTGCAAGCGCAGACGCCGCTGAACATTCGCCACCCTGGCGCAATCCGTCCCTGGCAATTCGTGCTGGAACCGCTGTCAGGCTATCTGAAGATTGCGCAACTCCTTTACGAAGAAGGCCCGCGCCATGCGGAAGCCTGGAATTTCGGCCCGGCCGATGCCGATCCCCGCAACGTCGGCCAGCTCTGCGAGAGCTTCAACAAGGCGCTTCGGCAACACGACATCGCGCCGCTGGACATCCGTGTTGAATCCCAAGCCCATGCCCCGCATGAAGCCCATCTGCTGCGGCTGGATATCTCCAAGGCGCGCCAGCGCCTGAACTGGACGCCCAAACTGGAATTGACCGTCGCGCTGCAGATGACCGCGCGCTGGTACGCCGCCTACCTGAACAACGATGACCTGCGCACCCTGACCGAAGAACAGATTGGGTTTTACCAGACTCTGACATAATCACGCTGTTGCCAACTTACCAAGAGAAGCTCACATGAACATCCTCGTCACCGGCGGTGCCGGCTACATTGGTTCCCATACCTGCGTGGAATTGCTCAAGGCAGGCCACGAAGTGATCGTCTTCGACAATTTCTGCAACAGCAGCCCGGAGTCGGTGGCGAGAGTGCAGCAGATCACCGGCCGTTCACTGGCGCTGGTCAAGGGGGACATTCGCAACCGCGATCAGCTGGAAAGCGTGCTGCGCGAGTTCAAATGCGACGCGGTCATCCATTTCGCCGGCCTGAAAGCCGTGGGCGAGTCGGTGGAAAAGCCGCTCATGTACTACGACAACAACGTGGTCGGCACCGTGCGCCTGCTGGAGGCCATGGAAGCCACGGGCGTGAAGACCATCGTCTTCTCCTCCTCGGCGACGGTCTACGGCGACCCGCAATACCTGCCGCTGACGGAATCCCACCCGCTGTCGGCCAGCAATCCGTATGGCCGCAGCAAGATCGTCATCGAAGACATGCTGCGCGATTACCATCGCGCCCATCCGGACTGGAAGATCGCCCTGCTGCGCTACTTCAACCCGGTCGGCGCGCACGAGAGCGGCATGATCGGCGAAGATCCGGGTGGCATCCCCAACAACCTGATGCCCTATGTCGCCCAGGTCGCCGTGGGCCGCCGTGAAAAACTGAGCATCTGGGGCGGCGATTATCCGACCCCGGATGGCACCGGCGTGCGCGACTTCATTCACGTGGTCGACCTGGCGACCGGCCACCTGGCCGCGCTGCAGGCACTGACCGAACCACAATGCTTCGCGGTCAATCTCGGCACCGGCAATGGCTACAGCGTGCTGGATGTGGTCAAGGCCTATGAAAAGGCCGCCGGCAAACCCATCCCCTACACCATCGCCGCGCGGCGTCCGGGCGATATCGCCTCCTGTTATGCCGATCCGGCGGAAGCGCGCCGCAAGCTGGGCTGGGAAGCCAGGCTGGGACTGGACGCCATGTGCGCCGACTCGTGGCGCTGGCAGCAGAACAATCCGAACGGCTTCAAGCCCTGAGCCATGAAACCCATGCGCATCCTGCTCACCGGCAGCAGCGGCCAGGTCGGCAGTGAATTCCTGCGCCGCCTGCGTGCCATGCCGGCCGGCCTCGATGTGATCGCGCCCGTGCGCGGGCAACTCGACCTCACCGACGCGGATGCGCTGCGCACGGCGGTACGCGAAGCCCGGCCCGATCTGATCATCCACCCGGCCGCCTATACGGCGGTGGTCAAGGCCGAGTCCGAACCGGAGCTGGCGCGTCGCATCAACACCGACGCGCCAGCCCTCCTGGCGCAGGAGGCCGCGCGGCTGGGGGCTGCCCTGATCCACTTCTCCACCGATTACGTGTTCGACGGACAGCACCCCGGTGCCTATACGGAAGACATGCCGACCCATCCGCTGAATGTCTACGGTGCCAGCAAGCGTGACGGCGAACTGGCCATCGCCGCCAGCGGCGCAGCCCACTGGATCTTGCGGACCAGCTGGGTCTACAACCGCACGGGCAACAATTTCATGAAGACGGCCATTCGCCTGGCCCAGCAGAAGGAAAGCTATACCATCGTGGGCGACCAGTTCGGGGCACCGACCTGGGCCTCCACCATTGCGGCGGTCTGCTGCCGCATGCTGGCCGGGACCGACGGCGGGCGCGAGAAAGTTGCGGCCACCAGCGGCATCTATCACCTCACCGCGCAGGGAGCCACGTCGTGGCATCGCTATGCGCAACTGGTGGCGCGCGAGCTGGTGGCACGTGGCGTCCCGGTCAGGCTCAAGGGACTGCACCAGATCACCCCGGTACCGACCTCTTCCTACCCCACGCCGCCCGAGCGTCCGCTCAATTCACGGCTGGATTGCAGCAAGCTGGAACAGCGCTTCGGCATCACCCTGCCCGCATGGGATGAGGACGCCACGGCCTGCCTGCAGCAGATCATCGACCACTACCAGCTCGATCAGGGCAAGCTGCTCCCTGACTGAAGACGCAGGCGGTATCGGCGGCCGGGCCGTGATGAACCTGGTCAGTGGCTGGGGACGTACTTGGTCTGGTCGCCACGGGTGATGAGATTGAGCTGTCCAAAGAAACGCATGTAGCCCGGATCACCGTAGCGTGCGCGCAGTTCGCGCAGGAGCAGGTAGCTGCCCAGGCGTTCAGCGCAGAAGGCCCACGCGCGGGATTGATAGCCTTCGCGGCGGGTGTCGTAGTGCTGGACGCAATACCAGGTCACGGCTTCGATCTGCTCCACGGTGCGCAGCCAGAAATCGGCGGGAAACACGCCCATCTCGATGCCGCCCATGAAGAAGGTCTTCTCGTTGAAGAACAGCTCGGCTTCGCTGCGTGCGAAGACCCCCAGCTCGGTTGCGGCAGCCGCATAGCGCAACAGATCCTCGGCGTGATGCGAGACCGCGTAATGCGACAGATAGCCGGCATCCCGGCCGCTCACCTTGAACCCGCAGGTCTTGCCAACCAGGAATTCCTGCTCGCCCGGCTCCATCATCTGCTCCAGCGACAGCCGTGCGAATTCCTTGTCGGAGACCACGTCCATCATCCAGTTGTCTTCAGCAGGCACGCCGCTGATGCGCTCGCGCGAAATGAACTTGCGGTACAGGCAAACGCCCACGCGCTTGACGTGGGGGTAGTCGCGCAGGATCAGGTTGCGCAAGGCAAAGTTGCCGAGCATGCCGGCCACGATGGGGTGATAAGGGACCCATTGGGGTGCCAGGTCGCGCAGGTTGAGCGCGCCCTCATGCTGGGCCTCGCCGAGGTAGATCGGCAGCACATGATCGGGGAATTTCACCGGCAACGGTACGTGGGTCATGCAGCCAAACACCAGCTCGCCACGCGCGGCCTGGGCCGCCGCGTTATCGGGCTGCGCCAGCGTGCGCGGTGCCAGCGTCAGCGATGGAGATGACGCAGCGGCGAGCGGTGCCGACAGCGGCGCAGGCGGCCGGGCCGGCGCGCCACGCAACTGTCCGCAGCGCAAGCTGAAACGCTGCAGATCAGCGGCGTCACCGCTGGCCGCATAGGCGTTGCGCAAGGCTTCCAGTTCCGCCAGGTCGGCAGCTGCCACGGGCAGGGCAGCCGGCATCAGCGCCGGCGGGCAATGCCATACGCGCAGTTGCTGGTCCAGTCCCAGCACCAGGGAGCCCAGGCGTGCCGCCAGCAGCGACCGTCCGGACTCGCCGGATACTGCCTGGCGCTGCAGTGCCGCGCGCAACTCACCCGGCTCCTGCTCGGCCATCTGGAACAGGCGTTCGGCCAGATCAAACCAGGTTTGCCAGAACGCCGGCTTGGCCGCGATGAAACCGTGCGGCACATTGTTCTGCCACTGCGGCACGAAATGCAGCGGGTCCAGTTGCAAGCCCAGCGCCTGCAGGAAACGCTTGGCCAGCGCGGTGAAACCCTCCAGGTGCTGCTCCGCCTGCAGCAGCAGGTTGAGCTGGCCACAGGCCTCCAGCGGATGCGGCATGAAGGTCCAGGCGGCGGCTTGCGGATTCGCCTCGATCAGACTGCGCACGCCAGCCGCATCCAGACCGGTCTGGCCGAGAAATGCCGACGTGACGAAGGCATAGCAAGCCTCACCATCGATAGCCTGTTCATGAAAAAAGCGGCGCATGGCCAACAGATCGCCCCAAGCGTCAGGCGCAGGGGTGAGCACGTGCTGGAAGCCTGGCGCTACCGGGACGGTCGACGGAGCGAGCTGCAACAGATGAATATGCATGTTGGCCTCCCTCACCACACCTGAAGCTGCGGCACCGCGATGGCGAAGCGGCCGCCCCACGCACGGATCTCGGCCAGCTGCTGCGCGACCTCGTCCTTGATGTTCCAGGGCAAGATCAGCACCACGTCCGGTTTTTCGTCGAGCAGGCGCTGCGGGGAAACGATGGGAATATGACTGCCTGGCATGTACTTGTCCTGCTTGGAAGGTGCAGCATCGGCGACCATGGCCAGCAGATCGGGATGCACGCCGGAATAATTGAGCAGCGTGTTGCCTTTGGCAGCGGCGCCATAGGCCAGCACCTTCTTGCCGGCGCGCTTCTGCTCCAACAGGAAGGACAGCAACTGCAACTTGATCTCTTCGGCACGCGCCTGGAACCCTGCATAGCCCTCGATGCGCTCCAGCCCGGCCTCCCGCTCACGTGCCAGCATGGCCTGCACGGCCGGAGTGGCGGCGATAGCGGCATCGGCATGGCAGGCATAGATGCGCAGGCTGCCACCGTGGGTCGGCAGCTCCTCGACGTCGTAGACGCGCAGCCCCTGCGATTGCATCACGCGCTGTACCGCCACCAGCGAGAGATAGGAGAAATGCTCGTGGTAGACGGTATCGAACTGTGCCTGAGCGATCAGGTTCAACAGGTGCGGACACTCGACCGTCACCGTCCCTTGCGGTGCCAGCAGGGCGCGCATGCCGCCCACGAAATCATTGATGTCCGGGACATGCGCCAGCACGTTGTTGGCGGCGATCAGGTCTGCAGCACCATGGCTCTCGCGCAGCCGCTGGCCAAGTGCCACGCCGAAAAATTCCTCGACGATCGCAATGCCCCTGGCACGCGCGGCGTCAGCCGTGCTGGTGGTGGGCTCCACGCCCAGGCAGGGGATGCCCTTCTGCTGCACGTACTGCAGGAGATACCCATCATTGGCGGCCAGTTCGACCACCAGGGATTGCGCGTTCAGGTTCAGGCGTGCCGCAATCATGTCCACATAGCGCGCGGCATGCGCCAGCCAGGTGCTTGAGGTGGACGAGAAGTAGGCGTAATCGGTGGCAAAGAGCTGGTCGTAGTGCGTGTAATCCTCGGTCTGGACCAGCCAGCACTGGCGGCACACCATCACCTTGAGCGGATAGGTGGTTTCAGGACGACGCAGATCCTCGGCCCTCAGATAAGCGTTGGAGGGCGGTGAGAAACCCAGGTCGAGGAACGTGTCATGCAGTTCGGTCTGGCAGTGGCGGCATTTCATAGCGGTATTCCATCGAAATCGGGAGCCAGCAGCGGATGCTGGAGGTCGCGTGGCGACAGGTTCTGCGGTGGCAGCGGCCAGGCAATGGCCACGCGTGGATCATCATGGCGCACACCGCCTTCGGCATGCGGGACATAGGGAGCAGTATGCAGGTAGAGCAGCGAGCTGCCCGCTTCCAGGACCTGGAAACCGTGCGCACAGCCTTCCGGCACCAGCAGCGCGCGGTCGTCACCGGCCGCCAGCTCGACGCCGCGCCACTGCAGGAAGGTGGGCGAGCCCTTGCGCAAGTCCATCACCACATCGAAGACGCGGCCTGCCAGGCAGCGAATCAGTTTCTTTTCCGCGTGGGGCGCATGCTGGAAGTGCATGCCGCGTACGCTGCCGGGCTCGGCCGTGAACGAATTGTTGACCTGCACGATGCGGCTGCCCTGCAATACCGGTGCCAGTTCCTCGTCGCAGAACCAGCGCGCGAAGCTGCCGCGCGCGTCACCGCGCCGCACACTGGACACCACCGCCGCCCCCGCGATTCCGGTGGGCGTGATCTGCAGGTTCATGCGCACTCCCCGCGCCCGCAGGACGGGCTCAGCTCCAGGTCTTCCATCGTGCCTGGTCCTGGTCCCACATCTGGTTGAGCTGGATCTTGTCGCGCAGGGTGTCCATGCATTTCCAGAATCCGTGGTGCGGCCAGTTCAGCAGCCTTCCATCCCCTGCGATCTGCTCCAACGGGGCGCGTTCGAAGATGGTGCCCTCGCCTTCCCTGAGGTAATCGAACACGCCCTGGCGACATACCATGAAGCCGCCGTTGATCCAGCCCAGGTCTCCCGGCGGCTTCTCGCGGAAATCGCGGATGAAGCCGGCCTCATCGGTCTGCACCATGCCGAAACGCGCCTCGGGCTGCACCGTGGTCATGGTCACCAGTGCCTGGGGATTAGCCTGGTGATGCGCCACCAGAGCGGTCACGTCGACATCGGAAACGCCATCGCCATAGGTGAGCATGAAATCGCCCTCCTTGAGATAGTCGCGGGCGGCCAGCAAACGGCCGCCCGTCTGGGTCGACAGGCCGGTTTCCACCAGCGTCACTTTCCACGGCTCGGATTTGTTGCGATGGACTTCCACCCGGTTGTCGGCCAGATCGATGGTGACATCGCCCTGATGCAGAAAGTAGTTGGCGAAGAATTCCTTGATCAGGTAACCCTTGTAGCCCAGCAGGATCACGAACTCATTGAAGCCGTGCTGCGAATAACCCTTCATGATGTGCCACAGGATGGGCTTGCCACCGATCTCCACCATCGGTTTCGGACGCACATCGGTTTCTTCCCCAAGCCGCGTACCCAGACCGCCGGCGAGAATGACGACTTTCAATTTCTACCCCTAGATGAGTGATGATCCGTCAGCCATGAAAGTATTGCATCCAAAGCAACACTCTCACCAAAGATGCCTATGTTACCGGCTTTGCCAGCAGGAACAACCGTGGGTCTGGGCGGTTTATCGAGGCCAATTTGGCTTTTTGCAGTCCGCCGCAGCAGCCGGCCATGCGAGGATTTGTCGCCCTCTTTGCCGCCAATTCAGGCCATTCCCCGCAAAAGTGCACTGCTATACTGCGCCGATTGCATGAGGTCTGCCCTGCAGGGGGCGCAGCGCCTGGATGCCGCCGCCGGGGGCAGGAAGCCGGGGCGCTGTCCGTTGCGCAGATCATCGAGCCACCCAGAGACAGACCACCGAGTAGCATATGAGACCAGATTTGTTCGCCCGGCTGCACTCCCCCTACTACATCTTTGCGCCCGCCTTCTCCACCCAATCGGAAGAAGCCCTGCTGCTGCATCGCCTCTGCCACGCACTGAACCTGTGGGGCGAAGAAGCCTATGTCACCGAAGAAGGCAGCACCGCCCTGCGCACGCCGCGACTGACGCAAGAGCTCATCAACGCCCACCTGGCGGCCGGACGCAATCCCATCGTGATCTACGCCGGCAGCGTGGCCGGCAATCCCCTGTCCGCAGTGAACGTGGTGCGTTTCCTGCTCAAGCCTGGACAGGCCGCGCTGGCCGGCGAATTGCCATTGGCCTGGCAGCCCGGACTCGGTGGCGGCGTGCAACTGCTGGAATTGCCGCTGCTACCAGCGGCGGACCAGGCAGCCCGCCGCGACCTGGTGGCGGGGCAGTTGGACGACTTCATCCTGGCCAGCCAGCGGCGCTTCAACGCGCCTCCTGCCGCGCCGGCCTTTACGCCAGCACCGGTCCCGACGCGCCGCAAGAAACGGCTGGTGGTGTATTCGGTGGAATCGACCTGGAGCCCTTGCCCGCAGATCCGCCTGATCCGTCCCTTCGCCCATCTGCAGGACGAGTGGGAACTGGTCTGGGGCATCCAGAATGGCCAGCTGCAGAGCAATTACCTGGCCGATGCCGACCTGATACTGCTGCATCGCTACACCCCCGGCCTGATGTCGCTGGACGTGCTGCGTACCATCTTCAGTTCCAAGGTTCCCATCATCTACGAGTCCGACGACCTGCTCAACGAGATTCCGGCCGACCACCCTGAAGCCCAGCAAGGCGCGGCCTGGAAGACCGGCATCGAGTTCGCGGTCCGGCATGCGAAGGCCGTCGTGGTCTCTACCGAATTCCTCGCCGCCAAGTACCGCGAGCTCAATGCGGCGGTCCACGTCCTGCCCAACTACATCGATTTCGATCTGTTCTACCGTCCGGTTCCCCAGTCCACCGCCCCCGATGGACGCATCAACATCGGGCTGCTGGGCTCTTCCATTCAGCCCTCCAATTTTGCGCTGGTCGACCAGGCCTTGCGCGCCCTGGTGGAGCGCTACGGTACGCGCCTGCACATCGACTTCGTCGGCTGGGAGTGCCCGCAGGGCTGGGCCGGCCATCCGCTGACGACCTTCCATACCTTCGTGCATCAGTACGTGGACTATGCGGCGCAATTGCGCCAGTGGAACTGGGATATTGCGCTGATCCCGCTGGCCAGCGACGAATACAATCAATGCAAGAGCTACATCAAGTGGCTCGATTACTCGGCGGCCGGCATCGCCTCCGTCTTCAGCGACGTCTCCGTGTACAGCCAGGTCGTCACGCATGAGGTCACCGGCCTGTTGATGCCCAATTCAAGCCAGGCATGGCTGGACGCCATCACGCAACTGATCGAATCGCCCGGGAAGCGCCACGCCCTGGCCGCCGCCGGGCAGAAGGAAGTGCGTGAAGGCTTCGACCTGGCCGCCAAGGCCGCCCACTATCACGATGTCTACAGCCGTTGCCTGGCCCCCTGATGACCATGAACAAGCACATCCTGCAGATCCACTACGACGAAGCCAGCCGCCGCATGCTGGATCCCGGCTTCACGCCGCTTGAGATCGTCGGCAATCCCCGGCCTGACTGGCGCGAGTACTGGGGCATCCGCAATTATTTCCTGAACACGGCGCTCAATGAGGACGATTACTACGGTTTCCTCTCTCCGCTGTTCTTCGACAAGACGCGCATGAACGCGCAGCAGGTGCACGCCTTCATGGACAGCCGCCCTGGCGCGGATGTGTACACGTTCTCGCCGTCGATGTCGGATGCCTCGGCCTACCTGAGCGTCTTCGAACAGGGCGCCCGGCGCCATCCCGGCATCGTTCCGGTCGCGCAGGCGCTGATGGCCGACATCGGACTGGACGTGAACCTGCAATCGCTGATCAACAATTTCCGCTCCACCGCGTACTGCAATTACATCATTGCCAAGCCCGTGTTCTGGGACAAGTGGTTCGCCATCAACGAGCACATGTTCGCCCTGGCGGAGGCCAATGCCACGCCACTGGCGCGCAAGCTCAACGAAGTCACCGACTATGGCAAGAGTACGGTGCAGATGAAGGTTTTCATCATGGAGCGCATCGGTTCGCTGGTGATGGCGCTCATGCCCGAACTGCAGGTGACGAATCTGAACATTGCCGCCATGCGCTTCGGTGACCCGCTGTTCTATCCCTGCCGCGACGAGATGGTGGTCCTGGATGCGCTCAAGACTGCCTACCTGCATTCGGCCGACCAGGCTTACCTCGATCGTTTCCACGCCCTGCGCCACGACCTGCTGCGGCGCTGCGATCCCGAGTACCGACAGGATCGCCCAGCCAGCTTCTTCTGATCCGGCACTGGACGCCGCCCCGGCGCGGCGGCCATCCGGCCATTCAAGTTTTACCCTTTCCTTCCGTAGTTGAACGCATCGGTGCGGGCTTGCCTACCTGCGCGCGGGCGATCCTTCAATGACGTCCATGCGATAAATAGGGGGCAAGTTTCCTCGCTTATGTGGCCGTCGTCCGCCTGCCCAAGCTGTCAAGATGCAAGCATGGGCAAGACTCTCTGTGATATTTCTCCAGGGAAATTTCCTGCACTGCAAGCGCACGGTACGGCCTCGGCCGAGGTATCCGCAGCCGCCGGCCTGATCCGCTTTGGCCAGCCATGGCGCGATCACCACTGACAGTTTTTACATTAGGGAATCACGCGTAGATATGAATATTCTGGTCACCGGCGGCTGCGGCTACAAAGGCAGCGTTCTCGTCCCCAAACTGCTGGCGCGCGGCTACAAGGTGCATGTGCTGGACATCATGTGGTTCGGCAATTACCTGCCCCCCCACCCCAACCTGACCGTGACCGAAGGTGACGTGCGCAACATCGACCAGATCAACCTGGACGGTGTCGACACGATCATTCACCTGTCGTCGGTCGCCAACGATCCCTGCGGCGATCTCGATCCCAAGCTGACTTGGGAGGTCAGCGCACTGGCCACGATGCAGCTGGCCGACAAGGCCGTGCGCAAGGGTGTCAAACAATTCATCTACGCTTCTTCCGGCAGCGTCTACGGCGTCAAGGAAGAGCTGCAGGTCACCGAAGACCTGGAACTGAAACCGATCTCCGAATACAACAAGACCAAGATGGTCTCCGAGCCGGTGCTGCTGAGCTACAAGGACCGCATGATCGTCCAGATCGTGCGTCCGGCTACCGTGTGCGGCTACTCGCCGCGCATGCGCCTGGACGTGTCGGTGAACCTGCTGACGATGCAGGCGCTGGCCAAGGGCAAGATCACCGTGTTCGGCGGTACCCAGGTGCGTCCGAACATCCATATCGATGACATCACCGATGTCTACCTGCACCTGATCGATCATCCGGAAATCACCGGCGTCTACAACGCCGGCTTCGAGAACATCTCCATCCTGGACATCGCGCGCATGGTCGCCAAGCACATCCCGGTGGACATCGTGGTGACCGAATCGAACGATCCGCGCTCTTACCGCGTGAATTCGGACAAGCTGCTGGCCACCGGTTTCAAGCCGTCCAAGTCGGTCGAGACCGCCATCACCGAGATCATCGAGAAGTACCGCAGCGGCGTGCTCAAGGATGAGGACCGCTATTACAACCTGAAGTGGATGGAGCAGACCGTACTGTCTCCCAAGGCGGCATGAGCCCGGCACCGGTTTCGCTGACGGCGTTCCAGGATTACGCCACCCGCCTGCAGGCGGTACTGGCAGGTTCGGACTGGAATGGCGTGGGCCGCCTGGCGCAGGCCATGCAGGAATGCTGGCTCAAGGGCCGCCAGGTCTTTCTGTGCGGCAATGGCGGCAGCGCCGGCAATGCCATCCACCTGGCCAATGATTTCCTGTACGGCATCGCCAAGCGCACGGGCGGTGGCATGCGGGTCTCGGCGCTGTCGGCCAATGCCGCCGTGCTGACCTGCCTGGCCAACGACATCGGCTACGACCACATCTACTCCGAGCAGCTGGCCGTGCAGGCGCAGCCGGGCGATCTGCTGATCGTGCTGTCGGGCAGCGGCAATTCGGGCAACATCCTGCGTGCGCTGGAACAGGCCAGGAAGATGGATGTGCTCTCCTGCGCCATCCTCGGCTACAGCGGCGGCAAGGCCAAGGACCTGTGCGACATCCCGGTCCACTTTGCGGTGGATGACATGCAGATCGCCGAGGACATGCAGGTGATCGTGGGACATATGGTCATGCAGTGGCTGTACGAAAACAAACCCGCAGTGGAATGAACATGTCGGCAAAATATCTCATCATCGGCAGCAACTCGTTTTCCGGTGCCAGCTTCGTGGATTACCTGCTGCGCAACGGCAACGACGTCATCGGCGTGAGCCGTTCACAGGAGCCGCATCGCGCGTTCCTGCCTTATCGCTGGTCCGAGCATCAGGCCGCATTCACGTTCTACCCGTATGACCTCAACAAGGACCTGGCCGCGCTGACCGAATTGATTCAGCGCGAGAAGCCCGCCATCGTGGTCAACTTCGCCGCGCAAAGCATGGTCGCCGAAAGCTGGAAGAATCCGGAACACTGGTTCGAGACCAACGTCATGGCGACCATCCGCCTGCACGAAGTGCTGCGCCAGTGCGACTTCCTGGACAAGTACGTGCACATCACCACACCCGAGGTGTATGGCAGTACCGATGGCTTCATCAAGGAAGACACGCCGTTCAACCCGAGCACGCCCTATGCGGTGTCCCGCGCGGCGGCCGACATGAGCCTGAAGACCTACTTCGATGCCTACGGTTTCCCGGTAGTGTTCACCCGGGCCGCCAACGTCTACGGTCCGGGCCAGCAGTTGTATCGCATCATTCCGCGCACCATCCTCTCGGTGCTGACCGGGAAGAAACTGCAGCTGCATGGCGGTGGACTCTCGCGCCGCTCCTTCATCCACATGCGCGATGTATCGAGCGCCACCCACGCCATCGCCACGCGCGGTATCAATGGCCAGACCTACCACATCTCCACTGACGAGATCGTCAGCGTGCGCGAACTGGTCGAGCGCATCTGCGCCAAGCTGGACGTGGATTTTGCGGCCAACGTCGAGATCGTCGGCGAGCGCCTGGGCAAGGATGCCGCCTACATGTTGGATAGCAGCAAGCTGCGCCAGAGCCTGGACTGGAACGTGAAAGTCTCGCTCGACGAAGGACTGGATGAATGCGTCAGCTGGGTCCGGCAGAACCTGGACGCCATGCAGACCATGGAATGGAACTACGTCCACAAGCCCTGAGCCGCACTGATGTGCAGCCTCGGCGAATGCCGCATCGTTTTGCTGCCCGTTTGAAAGAACGGGCATTGCTTTTGGATAGATCGTTATGGCCCAAGACATTACCGCGCTGAAGAAAACAGCCAGCCAGCTGCGTGGCCGCATCATCGAGAATGCGCACCGCACCCAGACACCGCACCTGGGCTCCTGCCTTTCCTGCGTGGACATCCTCACGGCGGCCTATTTCGGTACGCTGCGCATTGATCCTTCCAGGCCGGCCGACCCGCTGCGGGACCGCTTCATCCTCAGCAAGGGACACGGTGCTGCAGCACTGTTCCAGGTGCTGGCCTTGCGCGGCTTCTACCCGATCGCGATGCTGGACGACTATGGCAAGGACGGCGGCATCTTCGCTGAACACCCCCCGACGCCTGATCACCTGCCCGGTATCGAGGCCGCTACCGGCTCGCTCGGCCATGGTCTGCCGATCGGCCTGGGCATGGCCCTGGCCGGTCGCATCCAGCAACAGCGCTATGACGTCACGGTGCTGCTGGGTGACGGCGAATGCAATGAAGGTTCGGTCTGGGAAGCCGCCATGATGGCCGCGGCCCAGCGTACCGGCAACCTGATGGTGCTGGTCGACTTCAACAAGTGGCAGGCCACCGGCCGCAGCGAGGAAGTGCTGGCTTTGAATCCGCTGGTGGACAAGTGGCGCGCCTTCGGCTGGGATGCGATGGAAATCGATGGGCACGACATGGCGACCCTGGTCGAGATCATGGGACGCCCGCGCGCACCCGAAGGAAAACCCATTGCCGTGGTGGCACACACCGTCAAGGGCAAAGGCGTCTCCTTCATGGAAGACGACAACAACTGGCACTACCGGATTCCCAATGCCGACGAAGTGGCCGCTGCCTATCAGGAACTGGGAGCTCAGGCATGAGAAACGCATTTGCAGATGAGATCACCAAACTGGGTAGCAGTGATCCGCGCGTGGTGCTGCTCTCGGGCGACATCGGCAACAAGCTGTTCGACAAGTTCAAGGCCGCCAACGGCACGCGCTTCCTCAACTGCGGCATCGCCGAAGCCAACATGATGGGCGTGGCCGCCGGCATGGCACTGTCCGGCTTGCGGCCCGTGATCTACACCATCACGCCGTTCACCACCACCCGCTGCTTCGAGCAGATCCGCGTAGATGCCTGCTATCACAACGTCCCGGTGATCATCGTGGGGACCGGCTCCGGACTGTCCTATGCCGAACTGGGGCCGACCCATCATTCGTGCGAAGACCTGGCGATCATGCGGGTACTGCCCAACATGACAGTGCTCGCGCCGGCCGACGAAGTCGAGCTGCGCCAGTGCCTGCGTGCTGCGCTCAAGCTCGACGGCCCGGTCTACATCCGTATCGGAAAGAAAGGCGAGCAGATCGTTCCCAAGCAGGACGAGCACTTCGAGATCGGCCGCGCCATCAATGTGCGCAGCGGCAGCGATGTCTGCCTGATCGGTGCCGGTACCTTGCTGCCCACCGTGATGGCGGCAGCCGATTTGCTGCAGGCACGCGGGATCTCGGCGCGCGTGGAGAGCTTCCACACCATCAAGCCGCTCGATGAAGCCAGCCTGGAGCAGGCGTTCGCGGGATACGCGGTGGTAGGCGTGGTGGAAGAACACAGCCGCATCGGCGGCCTGGGTGGTGCCATTGCAGAATGGCTGGCACGGCAGGAGCCCATGAAGGGGCGTCTGCTTGGCTTCGGCGTGGACGACAGCTTCATGCACGAGATCGGCTCGCAGGAATATGCCCGCGCCAAGTACGGACTGACCGCCGACAACATCGCCGCCAAGGTGGAGGCTGCGTTCCGGAAGACGGCAGGCTGAGATGCGCATCGGACTGGATTTCGACAACACCATCGTCACCTACGACTCGCTGTTCCACAAGGTGGCGACCGAGCAGGGGCTGGTCCCGGCGAGCTTGCCGGTCTCCAGGCTCGCCGTGCGCGACTACCTGCGCGAGGCCGGCCAGGATGCCGTCTTCACCGAACTGCAGGGCGATGTCTACGGCGCCCGCATGGGCGAGGCCGAAGCCTTTGCGGGCGTGTTCGACTTCATCCTTCAGGCTTCTGCGCGGGGTGCCGAACTGCTGATCATCAGCCACAAGACCCGCTATCCCTTCAAAGGTCCGCAACACGATCTGCATGCAGCGGCCACCGGCTGGATTGACGGCACGCTGCGCGCAGCCACCGGGAAGGACGCCGTGCAGGCCGTGTATTTCGAGCCGACCAAGGAGGCCAAGATCGCGCGCATCGCCGACTGCGGCTGCGATTACTTCATCGACGATCTGCCCGAGATCCTGCGCATGCCGGGATTCCCGCCGCAGACGGTGCGCCTGCTGTTCGATCCCGAGGGCAATCATGCTGCCACATCGGAATTCACGCGACTCAGTGGATGGCCGGGGATCCGGGCCTTCTTCGAGGAACGATGGTGAACACCGGGCTGCAAGCCACCATCACGGCCTTGCTGACACAGTCGGGACTGGATGCTGGCGACCTGCGCCTTACTGCGCTCGACGGCGGCGGCAACAACCGCGTCTATGCCGTCGACACGGCAGGTGGCCGCTATCTGGCCAAGGCCTATTTCAGCGATGCTGCCGATACCCGCGACCGCCTGGGAGCGGAGTACCGTTTCCTGCGCTACGCCGGCAAGCTCGGCTTGCGCTGCGTTCCGCGCGCGCTGGCCTGCGACCTCCAACAGCGGGTCGGCCTTTACGAATACGTCCATGGCGAGAAGATCGTCGCAGCACGACTGACATCGGCCCATGTCATGGACGCCGCACAATTTCTGCACGCCCTCAATGCGGCGCGGCACGACGGTCACGATCTGCCGCCGGCCTCCGAAGCCTGTTTCGATCTGACGCAACACCTGACCACCGTCGACCGGCGCATCGCGCGCCTGCAGGCCCTCGTCCCCGGCGATGCGCTGGACGCACAAGCGCAGGCACTGATCAGCGAGATGGCGGCAGTCTGGCAGCGCCACCGTGCACGGCTGGTTGCCGAGGGTCTGCCAGTGCTGTTGGAGGCGGACCGTTGCATATCGCCTTCCGACTTCGGCTTTCACAACGTCCTGCTGCGACCTGATGGCCAGTTGTGCTTCATCGATTTCGAATACGCCGGGTGGGATGATCCGGCCAAGATGATCGGTGACTTCTTTTGCCAGCCCGCCGTCCCGGTACCCTTTGGCGACTTCGAGGATTTTGCCGGCCAGGCACTGGCCTGGTCCGAGCGGGCCAGCTCCCTGCGTGAGCGCTCCCGGCAACTGCTGCCGGTGATGCAGGCCAAATGGTGCTGCATCATGCTCAACGAATTCCTGCCCGAGGCCGCGCGGCGACGGCAGTTTGCCGATGCCTCGATTTCAGTGGAGCAGCGCAAGCGCACCCAGCTCGACAAGGCGCGACAATTTTTCCAATCCAGACTGGTATAAGACATGGCCTACATCGACTTCCTCAGCTCCGTTCACAAAAGCACCCAGCGCGATTATCTGGCGCGCGTGAACGACCCTGAATTCCCCAAGCCCAAGGCGGCCGAGCTGGCCAAGCAATGGGGATTCGACTACTGGGACGGCGATCGCCGCATCTGCTACGGCGGCTATCGCTACATGCCGGGCCGCTGGGCACCGGTGGCGCAGGCGATGATCGACCACTATGGCCTGAAGGCGGGCGACAAAGTGCTCGACGTGGGATGCGGCAAGGGTTTTCTGCTCTATGAGATGTCGCTGCTGGTCCCCGGCCTGGAGATCCATGGCATCGACATTTCTCCCTATGCGCTGGAGCATGCCAAGGAAGAGATCCGCGATCGCCTGCTGTTGGGCAATGCCACCAGCCTGCCCTTCCCTGACCAATATTTCGATTTCGTCTTTTCCATCACCACGCTGCACAACCTGCACAACTACGATCTGGACAAGGCCTTGCGGGAAATGGAGCGGGTCGGCAAGCAGAAGTATGTTTGCGTAGAGTCATATCGCAACGAAACCGAAAAGGCTAACCTGCTGTACTGGCAGGTCACCTGCGAAGCCTTCTGCACCCCCGAAGAATGGGACTGGTGGTTCCGCCAGACCGGCTATACCGGCGACCATTCCCTCATCTATTTCGAGTGAACACCATGAGCATTCCCAAGACCATGCGTGCGGCCATCCTGGCCGAACTGCAACAGCCGCTGATCATCGATGAGGTCGAACTGCCGCCGCAGCTCGACGTCGGACAAGTGCTGGTGAAGATCGGCGTCAGCGGCGTGTGCGGCTCCCAGCTCGGTGAAATCGACGGTGCCAAGGGCGAGGACAAGTACCTGCCGCACCTGCTCGGCCACGAGGCCTCGGGCATCGTGGAGGAAGTCGGTCCCGGCGTGCGTTTCGTCAAGCCGGGCGACCGTGTGGTATTGCACTGGCGCAAGAGCCAGGGTATCGAATCGCTTCCGCCCAAGTACACCTGGCGCGGCAAGCCGCTCAACGCCGGCCTGATCGCAACCTTCAACGAATACGCCATCGTTTCGGAGAATCGTGTCACCCGTATCGATCCCTCCAGCGACATGGATGTTGCGGCACTGTTCGGGTGTGCGGTCACCACGGGCTTCGGTGTGGCCGAGAACAATGCGGACATCCGTTTGGGGGAATCGGTGGTGGTCTTCGGTGCCGGCGGCGTCGGCCTGAACATCATCCAGGCAGCCTCGCTGCGCTCGGCCTATCCCATCATTGCGGTCGATCTGCACGAAGGCCGGCTGGCGCTGGCCAAACAGGTCGGTGCGACGCACCTGATCAATGCCAGCCAGGTCGATGCACGCACAGCGCTGCTGGAGCTGACGGGCAAGCAGGGCATCGACGTCTTCATCGACAACACCGGACAGCCGTCCATCATCGAGATGGGCTATGAGCTGACCAAGGCGCAGGGACGCGTGGTTCTGGTGGGGGTGCCGCGTGCCGGCCGCAACATCAGCATCTACTCGCTGCCGCTGCACTTCGAGAAGACCATCAGTGGCTCGCATGGCGGCGAGGCCGTGCCGCATGTCGACATTCCCCGCTATACCAGGCTGCTTGATGCCGGCCTCATCCAGCTCAAGCCGCTCATCACCGAGCACTTCAAGCTGGACGACATCAACGTCGCCATCCAGCGCATGCGCAGCGGTGCCATGTCGGGCCGCTGCCTGATCCGCATGCACGACTGACCCAGCGCGAGCACGCCATGACTGCACTGAACCTGAAGCACAAGATTTTCGACACGCCCGGCTACTCCAGCGATGTCCGGCTCACGCCTGAGGAGCTGGAGGTGTTTCGCGCGGCCATCACCGAGCAGTGGCTCGACGTGATCGGTAGGGCGCATCCTGAACTGGCGGCGCAATTCGGGGAAGTGGGCATTGCGCGTTACCACGAGCTGTCCCATTTGCTGAAGCACGAATCACTCTGGCCCAAGCAGCATCGCTGCCTGCCGCTGCACAGCTGCCAGCAGATCCGCGGGCTGCCGTTCCTGCAGACCATCCGTGCGGAGATGGGCGAGTTTGCCATCTCCGATGTCTTCTATGGGGATACGCACGAGGCCGGACGCGAAGAGATCTACTGGAGACTGGTACGCCCGAATGCGCCACGCGACATCGGCGGCATGCATGCCGACAAGTGGTTTCACGATGTCATGGGCATGGACGATCGCGCCTTCGCGGCACAGGCGGAGACCGTCAAGATCTGGATTCCGATCTATTCACAGCCGGGGCGCAACGGGCTCATGATCGTGCCCGATTCGCATCGCCGCCAGTATCGCTACCACGGCGAACCCGGTGCCGGCGGCATGAAGCCCATCATCGATGAAGATCCCGCGACACTGGGTGCGCAGCTGATGCTCACGGAGCCCGGCAACATGCTCATCTTCAACGAAGGCATTCTGCATGGGGGGGCGGTCAATCTGGGGGACCAGACCCGCGTGAGCGTGGAGATCACGCTGGTCTTCCCGCAACGGATGACGAAAAACTGACCGCCGTCCGCCAGCGCTGATCAGCGACCGGCGTCGAACATGTCGATGAAAGCGCCGATGGTCCCGTTGACCTTCTCTTCCGAAACATGCCATGCGGCGCCATCATCGGCCGCATAGAAGGTGCTGGCATTGGAGCCGCCCCAGCGGAAGACCTCGAAGGAGGGCCAGTAAAGCACATTGCTCAGGCCGGATTGGTGCACCACCTGATGCGCCACCAGGCGCATGGTGCTCTTGGACAGGCAGTCGGCCACGACGCAGGATTCAAATTCAAACGACGCAATCAGCGGCACCGGCGAGACCGTGATCACCACTTTGGCGTGCGGAGCCAGCTTGCGCACGAAGTTGATCAGGTACAGGACGTTGTCCACGTTCTCCTGCACGGTGGTCGTCCGGTATTCGTACTTCTCGCCCAGCACGCGGGAGTTCAGCGCGGTCGGGCGCGGCAGCACGAAAGCGCCGGTGGTCTTGTCGAAGAAAGCCGGTGCCACCCCGAGCGTAAGGATGAAGACATCCGAGTTGCGAATCTTCTCCAGCGTGCTGTCGGCACTCCAGCCCGGCGGCAGCAGTTCCTGGATACGCTCACTCACCGCCACATCGGTCTTGCCGGTGCTGAGCCAATCGACAAAGGCGCGATTGGCGAAGGTGGTGTTGATGTACTCCGAGATTTCCATGTGGGTGCTGTTGTAGCCGCTCTTGTTCAGGGCGGCGGAAATGTTGCGCGCAAAGCAGGAACCCATGGTGAAGAAGCGCGTGGCACGGCTGATGAATTTCTCTTCGTTGCGCAGATCGAAGGCGATGTGTTTCTTGATCAGCGCAGGCAGGTCGCCGACGAAATCCTCGGTGAGCGGATAGCGTCCGATTTTCTTGCGTTTCGGGCTCGCTGCCTCGGCTTGCTGGGCCAGCGCAGCCTTGCCAAGCTTGATGGTTTCGCGATTGGTATCGGTATCGTAGACGGCCGGGTCCAGCGCGATGGCTTTTTCCAGTGCGGCAATCGAGTCCGCCAGGTTGTTGGCTACATTGTTGATGTGCGAGAGGCTTTCGCTGAGATGGTAGTAGTCCGCAGCACTATTGGACATGGCGACCAGCCTGCGATACAGGTCGGCGGCCTTTTCCTGTGGGCCGACATAGCTGCAGCGCTGTGCGGCAAAGCGCACCAGCGCGCAGTTGGCCTCGGTGCCGTTGTCGAACAGAGCGGGAAAATCCTCCAGGATGGACACTGCCGCATCCCGTGCGGCGGCCAGCTGTTTGTGCGACCCGTCATCAATCAGTTGCGCATGGATGAAACGCGCATTGAGGTCACTCTTTTCCTCGGCCAGCCTGGCGAAGCAGGCAATGGCATCGCTGCGGCGGTTTTCCCGAATGAATTGAGCGCCGGCGGCGAGCAGGTCCTCGCGCTTGCCGTGCTCGATCAGGTGGGTCACGATGGGGTCAAGGTTGGAGGCTGATGAGTTCATGATGGCTTCGCTGAAGTGGGGTTGCTCACGTACTGCTTGCACGCGGGCCTGAATGCACCGGGCCTGCCTATCGCCGCAGGCCCGCTGTCGTCGTCACGCAGCGAGCATGCAGAACCGGAGGCTCGCCGCACGTGTGGTTCTGGTGCGACTGATTTTACACAGGTTCAGTTGCGCTCTGGACGGCTGTAAATGCAGGAAAAAGGGGGGTTATTCCCGCGTTGAACTGCCGTAACAGGCTGTTCAGCCCCCACGCTGGCGGCGCAGCGCTGCGCCAAATCAAGATCTAGCCCCCCTTTCCGCCGGTTATTCCCTGCTTTGGCGTGATATTGGCCCATTATCATCTGTCACATCCGGAAAAGGCGGCTCCGCCGCACAGAACGCGCCAGAGAAATCATCCAAGGAACCCCATGCCTACCGTCGTCCTTCCGGCCCGAAAGCACCGCAGTGACCTGGTGCCATTGACCGACCATGCGTTGTTTGAAAACGCCACCTGCCGGGCGACGCACGCTGCGTCCGATTTCCCATGCGCGCACTTCTGCTAGCTGCCGGCCTGGGAACCAGGCTGCGTCCCCTGACCGATCTGCTGCCGAAATGTCTGGTTCCGATCAACGGCCGGCCGCTGCTGGACTACTGGATCGAGAACCTGCTCGGACAGGGCGTGGACGACATCCTGATCAATACCCACTATCAGGCCCGTCTGGTGGAGCGCTACATCGCCGCCAGCTGTTGGCGCGACCGGGTCACGCTGGTCAGCGAGCCTGTCTTGCTGGGCACGGCGGGCACTGCACTGGCCAACCGCGCGTTCTTCGGCAACAAGCCCTTCCTGCTGGCACATGCCGACAATCTGACCCGTTTCGACTGCCGCGATTTCCTCGCTGCGCACCGCGAACGCCCGGTGCACACCGCCTTGACCATGATGCTGTTCGAGACACCCGATCCCCGTTCTTGCGGCATCGTCGAGCTGGATGCCAACGGCGTGGTGCAGGCCTTCCACGAAAAGGTCCCGGAGCCACCTGGCAGGCTGGCCAACGCGGCGGTCTACCTGCTCGAACCGGAGGTACTGGATTTTCTGGACAGCCTGGGTCGTCCCGACATCGACTTCAGCACCGAAGTCATTCCGCACTATCTGGGCAGGATCGCCACCTTCACCAACCATGCCTACCATCGCGATATTGGCACCGTGCAGAGCTGGACCCAGGCCCAGCAGGACTTTCACATGCCCCCTGCCCAGCCCGGAAATGCGCACGCATGGGCAGAGCTGACGCAATCCCTCGCACCGGAACTGCATCAGCTGCTGCACCGGCTGGCCGGGCAGTGAGTTGCCATGACGGTGGCAAAACGCCTATTTGGCGGGCATTTGCACGGCCGTTTCACGGATGGCCGCGCTAGCCACCGGGTTATCCTGTGCAAGATGCATTGTCCACGATTGCCAATGTGGCAATAAAACTCACAATAGGGAAACCTGTGCGGGGGTGCGGCCGGTACGGCTGATTTCGCCGCACATTTTTTAGTCGTGTTGGAAGGCCATGAACCAGGATCAGCGCAAATACCGATTCCAGAACCCCGAGGTGATCTATTCGGAAATGGAGATCGTGACCGCTTCGCGGGAGGACATCGAGCATCTGCAGGCGCTGTCGTCCCGCAATCCGCGCAAGCGGGTGCGCCTGTGTGCGCACGACAGCCCCGACGATGCCTTGCACGAGATGCTCATCATTCATGAGCGCGGAGCGTACGTGCGTCCGCACAAGCATCCTGGCAAATCGGAATCGATGCACGTGATTGCCGGCCGGGTCGATCTGGTGATGATGGACGACGAAGGGCAAGTGACCCGCGTCATCGAAATGGGCGACTATGCATCCGGCTTGCCCTTCTACGAGCGCATGGACAAGCCGATCTTTCACACCTTGATCATCCGCTCGCCGGTCCTGGTCTTCCATGAAGTGACCAACGGCCCCTTCCTTCCCGCCGCCACGGCGTTTCCCGCCTGGGCAGCCGATGGCAGCGATGCCGCGCTGGCCGACGCCTACATCCGGGAACTGGAACTCCGAATCAAGCCCTTTACGAGAACCCAATGAAGCAAATCATCCATCGCCGCACGACCTGCCGCGCTTGCGGCAGCCATGATCTGGACCTGGTATTCGCACTCAAGCCCACCCCCATCGGCGACGACTATGTCACCGCAGAGCGCCTCGGCGAAGCACAGCCGAGCTATCCTATCGATCTGTTCATGTGCGGTCAGTGCGGTCTGGCGCAGATCACCGACATCATTGACCCGGACGTTCTGTACGGCAACTACATCTACGTCACCCAAAGCTCCCCCGGTCTGCATGCCCACTTCCACGCCTACGCTCGGAACGTCGTACAGCGCTGCCAGCTTGCGCCCGGCTCGCGCGTCATGGACCTGGGCTCCAATGACGGAACTCTGCTGCGTTCGTTCAAGACACTCGGCATGGATGTGCTGGGCGTGGAGTTCGCCGCGCACATCGCCGAGCAGGCAACCGCCAGCGGCATTCCCACCATCGGCAAGTTCTTCGACCGCGGTCTGGCCAAGGACATCCTGGCGCAGCACGGCCCTGCCCGGGTGATCACGGCCAACAATGTGTTCGCCAATATCGATGATCTCGGTTCGTGGGTCGACGGCATCAACACCTTGCTGGCCGACGATGGCGTATTCGTCTTCGAGAGCTATTACCTGGCCGACCTCATCGACAACATGGTGTTCGATTTCATTTATCACGAACACCTTTCCTCGTTCTCGGTGCGCCCGATCCAGGCGCTGTTTGCCCGCGTGGGGCTGGAGCTGACGGCCATCGAGCGGGTCGCCACCAAAGGCGGATCGCTGCGCTATTTCGTCCAGCGCCCCCAAGGTCCGGTGCAGCCGGATGGCTCGGTGCAGCAACTGCTGGAAGAAGAAGATCGCAAGGGGATCTACCGCAAGGACACCTACGATGCCTATGCCGCCAGGATCGATGCCCTGAAACGGCAAACCCTGGACTTCCTGCGCCAGGCCAAGGCCGAGAACAAGACGGTGGCCGGCTTCGGTGCGTCCATCACCTGCACCACGCTCATCTATCACTTCGAACTGGGGCAGTACCTCGATTACCTCGTGGACGACAACCAGGCCAAGCAGGGCCGCTACAGCCCGGGCTGGCACCTGCCGGTGCTGCCGTCGTCGGCGATCTACGAGCGCAAGCCGGATTACGTGCTGGTCCTGGCCTGGCGGTTTGGCGAACCCTTCATCCAGAAACACCAGGCCTACCTTGAGCAAGGTGGCCATTTCATTCAGCCCGTGCCGGGTTTCAAGATCGTCTGAGATGAGTGAACGTCATTTCCTGGTCGTCGGCGGCAGCAAGGGCAGCGGCCTGGCATTGGTGGAGCACCTGCTGGCAGCAGGGCAACGCGTCTCGGTGCTCGCACGCAGTGCCAGCCCGCTGCCATCGTCCCCGCTGCTCAATTGGCAACAGCTGGATGTGACCGACGGGGGGGCGTTGCGTGTCGCGCTCGATGCGTGTGCCAGGTCTCAGGGAAAGATCGACAGCGCCGTCTTCATGCAGCGCAACCGCGCGACCGGCGACGCCTTCGACACCGATCTGGCCGTCGCCCTGACCGCCACCCGCAATGCCATCGACCATCTGCTTGCCCAAGGCCATTTCAGCCTGGACGAATCCGGCAACAGCATCGTGATGGTCAGTTCCATCGCAGACCACTACGTCGCCCCGGAACAGGATCTTGGCTATCACGTCAGCAAGGCCGGCCTGGTGCAGCTGGCGCGCTATTACGCTCTGCAGCTTGGTCCGCATGGCATCCGGGTCAATGTGGTGTCGCCCTGCGTGGTCATCAAGGAAGCCGCGCGGGAGTATTACCGCCAGAACAGCTGGATCACGGATCGCTTCGAACGCTTCATTCCCCTGCGGCGCGCCGGCTCCTCCCGCGACATCATCAATGCCATCCTGTTTCTCACAGGAGAACAGAGCAGCTATATCACCGGACAAAACATCGTGGTCGACGGCGGCCTGAGCTTGCGCAGCCATGAATCGATCATCAGGGATTTTCCCAGGCAGTGAAGTGGCCGCGTGCGGCAGAAAAAAGCGACCGGCACGGACCGGATCAGGCAAGGTATCGGAGGATCAATTGGATAGTTCGTCTACAACTGACATCGCAGAAATCAACAAAGCCAGGAGCCTGGCGGGCGAAGGCGCACGCATCGTCTTCGTCGCCGGCAACTTCAACACGGTACACCCGGGCCACCTGCGCTTGCTCAAGTTCGCCTCGGAATGCGGCGACTTCCTGGTCGTCGGCGTGGCAGGCGACCATGTCCCCGGTGCGCTGCTGCCGGCCCAGTTGCGCTTCGACGGCATTACTGCCATCAGTTTCGTGGACCATGCCTTCGTGATGACTTCTGCACCGGAGGACATCATCCGCGCGCTCAAGCCCAGCATCGTGGTCAAGGGCGACGAGCATGAGTCCAAGTTCAATCCCGAGCAGGCGGCCGTGGATGAATATGGCGGCAAGCTCATGTTCAGCTCGGGCGAGATGCGCTTCTCCTCGATCGACCTGCTCAAGCGCGACATCCTCGAACCCAACCTGTCGTCCATCGTGCTGCCCAACGATTACCCGGAGCGTCACGCCTTCACGATGCACGACCTGCGCAGCACGGTAGAGAAATTCAAGGGATTGCGGGTCGCTGTACTGGGCGACCTGATCGTCGACGAATATGTCAGCTGCGAAGCCCTGGGCATGTCGCAGGAAGATCCGACCCTGGTGGTCACCCCCATCATGCAGGAGCGCTTCATCGGCGGGGCGGGCATCGTGGCGTCGCATGCCTGCAAGCTCGGCGCGCAGGTCAATTACTTCTCGGTCGCAGGCAAGGATGCCGCTGCCGACTTCGCCCGTGAGAAGCTGAGCGAATACCATGTCACGGCCACCCTCTTCGAAGACGACAGCCGCCCGACCACGCTCAAGCAGCGCTTCCGCGCCGCTGGCAAGACCTTGCTGCGCGTGAGCCATCTGCGCCAGCACGACATCGAACCCCGGCTGGCCCAGCGCTACGCCGAGGCCGTCATCGCCACGCTGGACAACTGCGATCTGGTGATCTTCTCCGACTTCAACTACGGCTGCCTGCCGCAGGCCGTGGTCGATCAACTGGTGGAAGCCTGCGTCGAGCGCGGCATCCCCTTCGTCGCTGACAGCCAGTCCTCCTCGCAGATGGGCGATGTATCGCGCTTCCGCGGGGCCATGCTGCTCACGCCGACCGAACGCGAAGCACGCCTGGCCGTGCGGGACTACAGCTCGGGTCTGGTGGTGCTGGCCGAAAAGCTGCGCCAGCGCTCGCAGTCGGAGAACATCATCCTGACCCTGGGGGCCGAAGGCATCCTGGCTCATGCGCAGTCCGAGGGTGAGCTGGATTGGCTTACCGACCGCCTGCCTGCCTTCAACAGTTCGCCCAAGGATACGGCAGGTGCCGGCGACAGCTTCCTCACCTGCACCTCCATGGCCATGACGGTCGGGGTAGACATCTGGCAAAGCATGTATCTGGGATCGATTGCGGCCGCCTGCCAGGTCAGCCGCGTGGGCAACATCCCCTTGTCCGCCAGTGACCTGATGCAGGAGCTGGCCGACCAGCATTGACGCGCGCCTGACTGCAGGAGCCTGCATGCGTGCAGGCCTGCGCCGGTGCACAGAAGAGACAGAGTGATGCCCGCGAGACCCCTGCGCAGCTGCTGCACAAGCAGCATGCAGGGCAATACCGGGCAGACTGAGCAATCAAGGGTAGCTCGTGCCGCAAGGTCCGAGCATCAGGCCGAAGGGTCTGGCGGCCGAGAGCACCCGATCCGAACTTTCCGAGGGAATACACCATGACTGAGAAAATGTACGAGTACTACGCCAAGCAGGACGTACAGCCGACCTATGCCGATTTCAGCAGCGATGCCGAGCTTTCCCGCTATGCACAGTTGCGCAAGAACGTGTTCTTCCGTCTCTCGCTGCCACTGGCCCTGTTTCAGGGCAAGGAAGTGCTTGAGTTCGGGCCGGATACCGGCGAGAACTCCATCGTCTTCGCCCAATGGGGCGCGCGCGTGACGCTGGTGGAACCCAATGCGGAGGCGCACCCCTATATCCGCCAGTATTTTTCCCGATTTTCCCTGGAATCGAATCTGACCGAGATCGTCACCAAGTCAGTTCTTGATTTCGAGCCAGCCCGCCAATACGACTTCGTGGATGCAGAAGGCTTCATCTATACCGTGCAGCCGACCAGCGCCTGGGTCAGCAAGCTGCATGAATGCCTGAAGCCGGATGGCATCGCCTTGGTGACCTATGTCGAGAAGTACGGCAGCTTCATGGAATTGCTCTTGAAGGCGATCTACCAGACTGCCCTGCGCCACGGCCAGGGTGAGGGCGGGATCGAGACTGCCCGGCATCTGTTCCTGCCGAAGTGGAACAGCATTGCGCATACGCGCAAGATCGAGTCCTGGTTCATGGACGTGATCCAGAATCCCTTCGTGCGCATGAAATATTTCATCGATCCGGCGCAATTGCTGCGTGAGATGCATGCCGGTCATTTCCGACTGTATTCGGCCTGGCCGAACTACAAGGATGTGCTGGCAATGAACTGGATCAAGGGCGAGTATCGCGCGGGCGACGACAACGAGGCGGCCATTGCCTATATCGAGCAGAGCCGGCTGAGCCACGTCCTCAGTACGCAATGCCTGTTGCCGGCGCCCTCACCGACCATCTCCAATCAGTTGGCCGAACTGGTCGGGATCGTGGACGGCCTCATCGACAATGCCGCGGAAACCAACTGCCTGCGCGCCGTCGCCATTCTGGATGAATTGATTGCCTTCCTTGCCGCGGGCAACATCATCGCGTCGCCAGAAGATGCGGCCAAGGCCCGGACCATCCTCACGATGATCAAGACGGCCATGACGCTGATGGGACAGGGCAAGGTCGACGAGCTGACCACTTTCTGCCGTGAAGACAGCGTATTCATCGCCACCTGGGGCATGCCCAATCATCACGGGGTGTTCCAGAAGTTGTAAGCCTGTACTGGCCACGCGCGATGCGCGGCCAGGCACCATTGCGGCGGCACTTACATATTGTTCAGAATGGTGTCTGCCGCGAGAATCATCGGCTTGTAGATCTGCTGGAAATTGGAGGTCTGCTTGGCCGCCTCCGTGATACCGCCAAACTTGGCATAAAACAGGTTCTTGACGGACTGATGGAAGTAGGGCTCGCTCTTGAGCTTGGCGCGCAAGGAGTAGTCGCTGAGGAATTTGACGATCAGCAGCGCCATTTCAAATGCCGATCTGCCCGTGTGGACGTAGACGGAATCGCTGGAGAGCTGGTTGGCGACCTTGCGGAACACGGCAATGTAATCGTCCACGAAGCAGATCTCGCCGGGATGGGCCACCGCCATGTCAAGCGCCAGTGCCCAGTCCTGTCCCCGGAATTCCCCCAAGCCGTCGGCGGCCACCAGCTTGCTGAGCGTCAGGTCAAACATGAACCCGTTGCTGCCGTGGCGCGGCAAGGCATCGGTTTTGTAGATGCCGCAGAAGACATAGTGATCAAAACCGATCAATGCCTCGAAATCGCAATTGGGCTTGTATCGTCGGGCCTGCCAGCCAGGATGGCTGAGGTTGGACAACTGGCCGTTTTCCAGAATCTGGTATTTTCCGAAGGCCATTTTTGCGTTCGTGCGCAACATTTCCTGGAACAGCAGGGCGAGCTTTTCGGGATAAAACAGATCGTCGGAGGCCAGCATGGTCATGTAGGGCGTGTCGATCAGCGGGCACATCTTCTGATACCCCCCGAGCACACCCACGCTCGGCCCGTCCCCCCCCAAGACCCGCACCCGCGCGTCGCCCGAATATCTGGCAAGGATTTCCGCCGTATTGTCGGTCGAACCATCGTTGTAGACGATCAGCTTGGTCACTGGCGATCCGGGCGCGAAAATGACGCTGGAAAGCAGGCTTTCCAGATAAATACCGTGGTTCTTGGTCGGAATGAGGAGAGTCAGCATGGGTCGGATCGCAAGCCTGTAATGAAATTGATCGGTTTTGACGGGCAGCTGGAACGATATCAGACGCGCTCATGCAGCACCAGCAGCTTGCATATGAAGCTGCGCTGCTCTCGCAGCAGCACAGGTCCGGCATATTTGATATTGCGCAAAGCAGCAAAAGCAGAAAACGCGCATGATGTTTCCCAACGGAATTCGTTGCAACTATTGCAATTTGCGTTGGAAATCGGGTCGCAGAAGATTGACTGCTGGCGTGAGGAAGGCGGAAAAGAAATGGCGCGGCTGGCGGGGATCGAACCCACGACCCTTGGCTTCGGAGGCCAATACTCTATCCACTGAGCTACAGCCGCGCTGAATCGGGGCGAACCCCGGAAAGGCCTGAAGGATACCGTCTTTCCGGCTGGACGTCCATGGCGCTGGCGGTTTTTCCGTGTCAAACGGAAAGCATTGTGACTATAATCAAGAGTTCGGCGAGAGAGCGCAATGAAAGCCCTGCCTGATCCCAGTTCCACGCAATGCCAGGCGATAAGGCAATACAAAGGGAACCGACGTTTTCCGCCCCAATTTCGAGGAAACATTACGGAGGGACGCCCATGAGCTCAGCTCAGCAGGAACACGAGTCGGCAATCAAGACTCCCAAGCAATTGATCGCAGCCGTCGTCGCAGGCTTTTTGGTCCCCATCGTGTGCATCGTGCTGCTCGTGCAGTACGTCACCAATGGCCAGAAAACCGGTGCCGGCTCCGACAGCCAGACGCCCGAGATGATCGCGGCACGCATCAAACCCGTCTCCGACGATGGCTTCACCTTCCGTGATGCCAACGGCCCCAAGCAACTGCTCTCCGGTGAAGAAGTCTACAAGACCACCTGCGCCGCCTGCCACAGCGCCGGCGTGGCCGGTGCTCCCAAGGTCGGTGACGCTGCCTCCTGGCAGGCCCGCATCGCCGCAGGCTATGACACTCTGGTCTCGCACGCCATCAATGGCCTGCGCGCCATGCCCGCCAAGGGCGGCAACCCTGATCTGGATGACGTCGAAATCCAGCGCACCGTGGTCTACATGGCCAACCAGTCCGGCGCCAAGTTCAAGGAACCCGAAGTGAAGGCCCCGGCCGCCGCCGAAGGTGCCGCACCGGCTGCCGACGCACCCGCCAAGTAATCCTCGCAGTGGCCAGCGACCCGCTCGCTGGCCTCGCCAAAAAAATCCCCGAAGCGAAATTCGGGGATTTTTCAATTTCATTCACGTACAAGCGCAGCCAAAAGCCTCTGCGCCCTATTCCAGCCCCTCCGGATGCGCCCTCATGCCGGACGCATCGGAGAAAGCTTCATATCGCCTCAATACCGCTGGGGTGGAGGCGGCGGCGGGTAGTTGCCCGGTGCATAACCCGCCGGCGCCTGCTGCTGTGCCGGTGCTGCAGCCTGCTGCTCGGCCACGAAGATTTCCACGCGGCGGTTCTTGGCGCGGTTGGCATCGCTGGTGTTGGGGACCAGCGGCTCATGCGAACCACGGCCCGAGATGTTGAAGCGGTTGGCGGCCACGCCGCGCGTCGTCAGGTAATCGCGGGTGCGCGCCGCGCGCTGCTGCGACAGCGGGTCGTTGATGGCATCGCTGCCGGTGTTGTCGGTGTGGCCGACGATGGTCACGGTGGTGGCCGGGTTCTCCACCAGGGTGGCGGCGAAACGATCCAGCACCGGGCGCATCTCCGGCTTGATGTCGGCACGGCCGGTATCGAAGGAGATGTCGCTGGGGATTTCCAGTTTCAGGCGGTTGTCGGCAGTCTGCGTGACCTGCACGCCGGTGCCTTGGGTAGCCTGTTCCATGGCGCGTTTCTGGTTTTCCATGCGGTTGGACCAGATGTTGCCGGCCACCGCACCAATGGCGCCGCCGATGGCCGCACCACCCAGCGCACGTCCGCCACCGCCACCGCCGGTAGCCGCACCGATGATGCCGCCCAGGCCGGCACCGATACCCGCACCGGTGGCCGTGCCACGCTGGGTCGGGCTCATGTCGGCACAGCCGGAGAGCGCCAGCACGCCGGCGATCGCTGCGATTGAAATTTTCTTCATGTCATGTCCTTTCTTGCCTTGTCAGTCTTGTTGTCCAGGCCATGGGCCGGTGTTCTTCAGAGCGTATCGGGGCGGATATGTTCCTGCCGCGCTTGCCAAAACGCTACCCATGAATGACAAAGGCATCCGGAAAACCGGATGCCTTTGCAGGAACATCATGGATCAACCCGAAGCCCTCAATCCGGCTCCGGTGGCCCTTGCAATGCTGCCGCATCGGACGCATCCGATGGATCCCGGCTGCCGCCGCGCTGGCTGAAGTAATACGCCAGCCCGCCCACGGCTGCAATCACGCCGCCCATCATCAGCGGCTTGCGCAGCCAGCGGCGTGACAGCAGCGAGGCACCGGTCATCAGCAGCGGCGTCACCGTCTGCAGATTCAGGTTGCCCAGTCCGCCGCTGAGCGACTTCAGGGATTTGATCGATTGCACCGTCCTGCCGCCGCCGAACAGCGAGGCGGCAAAATGGCCCACGCGGCTCAAGGCACCCTTGGCCAGCGACTCGGCGCTGAGATTCTCGCGCACGACTTCACGCGCTTCCATCACGCCCAGCCGGTACAGCGCGCCTTGCGCCAGCACCTTGCGCTTGCGTTCCTCATGGGTCATGCCCTGGTCCTGATCGCTCATGCAGTCCTCATTGAACTAGGAAAATTGCCGCAGACTTCACGTGCAGACAGTCTCATCACAACAGCGCATCGCGGTCCTTGCGCAGCTCGGACATGGTCTGCGGCAGCGACAGCTTGCCCTGCATCAGCACCGACCTGGCGTAATACACCAGACCCACGGTTGCCACGCTGAACACGAAACCCAGCAGGGCCAGGATCTTCCAGCCCCAGGTATCCCAGGCCAGCATGACCACCAGCACCGACCAGAAGGCGATGGCGAACCACAACGCGACCGCGGCCAGCACGAAGATGACGGCGAAACGGACCAGATTGGCCCCGATCTCCGACATCTCCAGCGAAGCCAGTTCGATGCGGCTGATGATGAGGCCCAGCAGGTTCTTGGCCAGGCCCAGCAGGCCCGCCGTCAAGCCGGGGTTGGCGGCATGCGCGGCGGGTGCGGCCGGGCCTTCCTTGTGGGGCGTCGCCATCGGGGCGGCGCTTACTTGCTGCGGCCGATGACCAGGCCGACCAGCAGGCCCAGGCCTGCCGAGATGGCCACGGCACGCCACGGATTCTCGTGGACGTAGTCGTCGGTCTTGGCGGCGACTTCCTTGCCCTTCTCGATGGCGGCGGCTTGCGCGGTCTGGGCGGCTTCGGCAGCGGCTTCCAGCAGGGTCAGGCCACGCGCGCGCAGCTCGTCGGCCTTCTCGCCGGTGGCGGCGGCGGCTTCGGCGAACAATGCCTGGGCGTCCTTGACCAGCGTCTTCATGTCATTGCGAACGGTCTTCAGTGCGGGGGATTGAGGCATGTAAATTCTCCTTTTTTGCCGGTGATGGAAAAGACTAGCAAGTCGCCGCACCCTGAACGCCGCACCTGAAGAGGTGCTGCATTGCGACGACCGTTTGATTCTACAGAGTCCGCAACGAGGCGGGTAGCGCATTGCAGCCATGCTGCAGAGGCGATGCAATTGGCTTGCGCCAGCGCAAAGAGGGTTCGATGACGCTGGCGGGCTTAGGTTCCGGCCAATCGCGCCGGATCAGAAACGTGTTTCGCGCGCTGCCCGCAGGAAACTGTCCAGGATCGGCGTGCAGTCCAGCAGTTCCGGACCGCCCGCGCGGTGGAATTCCGGGTGCCACTGCAAGCCCATCACGAACGGTGCCTTGCGGTAGCGGATGGCTTCCACGATCTGGTCCGGCCCCGAGACCGCCTCCACCGACAGGTCGCGCCCGAGGTTGTGCACGGCCTGGTGGTGGATGGAGTTGACGATGGCATTCTCGGTCTTGACCATGCCGGCCAGCGACGATCCCTGCGGGAAATGCAGCGCGTGATAATTGCTGTCGTACTGCTCGTTGACGTGCGGGATGGCGGTCGGCACATCGGTGGCAATGTCCTGGTAGAGCGTGCCGCCGAAGGCCACGTTGATCAGCTGGCAGCCACGGCAGATGCCCAGCACGGGCTTGCCGGCCTCGATGAATTCATGCAGCAGTTCCAGCTCGTACATGTCGCGCACGCGGTCGCCGCTCCATTCGGGCCGGGTCGCCGCTTGCGCATAGCTCTGCGGCGAGACATCGGCCCCGCCCTGCAGCACCAGGCCATCCAGATGCTTGGCATAGTCGCGCAGGCGAATATTGCTCGGGTGGACCAGGCCATTGGTATTGACGGTGGGGATCATGAAGACCAGCACGTCACGCGACATCACCCATTGCGCGATCGACTCTTCCAGATATTGCAGGGTCTTGCTGCGCAAGCCCTTGGCACCGCTCTCGGGATGGAAGATGCGGGCCGACACGCCGATCTTGAGCGTACGCTGCATGACGCGCCGGCCGGCCTTGTCCGACAGCTGGCGCAGGCGCGCCGTCAGGAAGCGCCAGGTCTGCGCCCAGGGTGCATCGCCCGCGTGATGCGGAGGCGGCGGCAGCGAGGTATAGATGCGCTGCTGCGCCTGGTCCGCCGTCTGGCCGTGGGCGGCCTCAGTGGCGGGCTGCGCGTCCGGCTGGGCCGGCGGCGTTACGGCTTCAACGGCCGGCACTGCCGCAGAGGCTGCCGGTGCTGCTACCACGGTGGTAGCAGGTGCAGCGGCGGGCTGGGCAGGATTCTGTGATGCGGCCGGCGTACCGGACGCGTCGGCAGACACTGGCTTGGCCGGGACCGCGCCCGGGGAGCGGTCTGGCGGCAGATTGGCTTCGGAATCTTGGATGTCGGACATGGCTGCAATAAGTAATCAGATGAAATGAACTGCGGCGAGTACCAGCGGCGGCATGCAAGCCGTCAATGGCGCGACGGGCCCGGGGAGTGGCTGAGTATATTCCATTGCCCGGCTTTGGACACCTGCGGACGGCGCCGCCTGCAAGCAGTTTCATCCAAGCCGGCCAGCGCCCTTTCGTGGCACACTCCTCTCCCTTGCAAGGGCAGACAGCGCCAGGGCCATGCATGTTCCGGCCATTTGCACCGGAGGCCATCGTCCCCCCTGCCCACCACCCACATTGCCCGCGCCGACACATGTCCAAGGTCCTGATCCTGTACGCCCATCCCGCTGCCGAGCTCTCGCGTACCAATCGCCTGATGCTGGAAGCCGCCGCCCGCCTGCCCGACGTGACCGTGCATGATCTCTACGAGCACTATCCCGACTTCCACATCGACGTCGAACACGAACAGCAACTGCTGAGCCAGGCCGAGCTGGTCGTGATGCAGCATCCCATCCACTGGTACAGCATGCCGGCCCTGCAGAAGGAATGGCTGGACCGCGTGCTGACGCGCGGCTGGGCCTTCGGCCACGATGGCCATGCGCTGGAAGGCAAGCGTTTCTGGCTGGTGGCCTCGACCGGCGGGGAGACGGCGTCCTACCAGAGCAGCGGCCGCCACGGCCATCCCTTTGCCGATTTCCTGCCGCCGTATCAACAGACCGCGCGCCTGTGCGGCATGCAGTGGGTAGAACCGCTGATCCTGCATGGCGCGCACCACGTACCGCCGGTCGAGTTCCAGCGCCATGTGGAACGCTACCTGGAAGGCTTGCAGGCATGAGCCACGCATCGGATTTCTCACCAATCCTCGCGCATCACTGCGCCCTCCCCTTTCAACTGACCAACTGACCGGACCCCGCCATGGATGAACAACTGCTGATCGCCCTCGTCTACCTGCTGGCGGCAGTGGCCGCCGTGCCCATCGCCAAGCGCCTGGGGCTGGGTGCCGTGCTGGGCTACCTGCTGGCCGGCATCGTCATCGGCCCGTGGGGACTCGGCCTCATCACCGAGGTCAAGCACATCCTCGAATTCTCCGAATTCGGCGTGGTGCTGCTGCTGTTCCTGATCGGTCTCGAACTCGATCCCAAGCGCCTGTGGGCGCTGCGCCGTTCCATCTTCGGCTGGGGCAGCGTGCAGGTGGCGGCGGTGTCACTGGCGCTCTTCGCTGCAGCGCTGGCAGCGGGCGTGCCGTGGCGCATCGGGCTCATCGGTGCGCTGGGCATGTCGCTCTCCTCCACCGCCATCGCCCTGGCCACGCTGGGCGAGCGCAAGCTCACGGCCACACCGGCCGGTGCGGCCGGCTTTTCCATCCTGCTGTTCCAGGACATCGCCGCCATCCCCATGATGGCCGCTGTCCCCCTGCTGGGGGTGGCGGCCAGCCAGGGCAGCGGGCAGGGCTGGCTGCATGCCGGCCAGGTGGCGCTGGTAATCGCCCTGCTGATTTTCGGCGGACGGGTGCTGATCCGCCCCATCCTGCGCATCATCGCCAAGACCGACATGCGCGAGATCTTCACCGCCTTCGCCCTGCTGCTGGTCATCTCCACCTGCCTGCTGATGCAATCGGTGGGCATGTCGATGGCGCTGGGCACCTTCCTGGCCGGCGTGCTGCTGGCCGATTCCGAATACCGCCATGCGCTGGAAAGCGATCTGGAACCCTTCAAGGGCTTGCTGCTGGGCCTGTTCTTCATTGCCGTGGGCATGTCGGTGGACTTCGGCGTCTTCCTCGCCCAGCCCTGGCGCATCCTCGGCATGGTGGCGGGCTTCCTGACCATCAAGACCGGCGTGATGTGGTTCCTCGGCCGCTGCTTCGGCATTCCGCGCGGGCAGCAATTGTTCTTCGCCTTCCTGCTCTCGCAGGGCGGGGAATTCGCCTTCATCGTCTTCGGTGCCGCCGTCACCGCCAAGGTGTTGACGCCCGAGATCTCGTCCATGCTGGTCGTCGTGGTGGCGCTGTCGATGCTGATCACGCCCCTGCTCTTGCTGGTGCATGACCGCCTGCTGGTGCGCTGGCTGGAAGGCGGCAAGCGCCGCCCGGAAGACAAGATCGGCCCCCAGGACAACCAGGTCATCATCGCCGGCTTCGGCCGCTTCGGCCAGATCGTGGGCCGTCTGCTGGCGGCCAATGACATCGGCGCCACGGTGCTGGATCACGATCCGGACCAGATCGATTTCCTGCGCAAGTTCGGCTTCAAGGTGTTTTATGGCGACGCCACCCGCATCGACCTGCTGCGTACTGCCGGTGCCGACAAGGCCAAGGTCCTGGTGATCGCCATCGACGATGCGCAGGCCGCGCTGGACATGGTGGAAAAAGTGCGTGAGGAATTCCCGCACCTGCAGATCGCCGCCCGTGCGCGCAACGTCACGCACTACTACGACCTGATGGATCGCGGCGTCACGGTGCTGGAGCGCGAGACCTTCGAAAGCGCCCTGCACATGGGCCGCCAGGTGCTGCAGCAGCTGGACTTCGGCGCCTATCGCGCGCGTGAAGCCGCGATGAAATTCCGCTCTCACAATCTCAAAACCCTGGCAGCGCTCTACCCGCACTACAAGGACCAGGCGCAGATGGTGTCCATGGCAGTGCAGGCCCGTGAAGAATTGCAGGCCATGTTCGCCGGGGATCGCGAAGCCATGCAGCGCGATCATACGCATGACCAGTGGCGTGAAAAACCCGCTCCCGCCAAACCGGCAGCGGAAGAATAAAAAAAGGCCGGACACGCTTGCGCACATCCGGCCAAATCCCTCACTGCTTACTACTCACTGCTTACCACTTACTACTCACTGCTTGCTACTTGCTGCTCACCGGTACTACTCACTGCAAAACCTCAAGACTTGAAGACGTCAGTACCGCAAATCATTTAAATCATCCAAATCATTTAAACGATTTAGTTCAATTCAAGGCCAGCGGCACGAAGATCTTTTCGTCACCGCGTTCCACCAGCAGTGCGACGTTCTTGCCTGCCTCGCTGGCCAGCTTGCGCAGTTGCGCCACACTGGAGACGGGCGTGCCGTTGAGCGCCAGAATCACGTCGCCGCTCTGGATGCCGGCCACTGCGGCCGGACCGCTGGCGTCTTCCACCAGCAAGCCTTTCTGGCCACCGATCTGGGCCTGCTCATCCTTGTCCAGCGGACGCACCGCCAGCCCCAGACGTCCCTGATCATCGGACTTGCCGGGCTTGGCCTCATTCTTGGCCTGCTTCATCTCGCCCACGGTCACGTTCATGGTCAGCACCTTGCCGCCGCGCATGACCTGGATGGGCTTGCTGGACCCCGGCGCGGTATCGGCCACCAGCGTAGGCAAGTCGACCGAATGATCGATGGCGTGGCCATCGAAGCTCAGGATCACGTCACCCGCCTGCAAGCCGGCCTTGTCCGCCGGGCTGCCCTTTTCCACCGAACTGACCAGCGCGCCCTCAGCCTTCTTCAAACCGAAGGATTCGGACAAGGCCTGGTTCAGGTCCTGCACCGAGACGCCCAGGCGGCCACGCGTCACCTTGCCGTGCGTGACCAGTTGCTGCTCGACCTTCATCGCCACATCGATGGGGATGGAGAACGACAGGCCCTGGAAGCCGCCGGTCTGGCTGTAGATCTGCGAGTTGATGCCGATCACCTGGCCATTCAGGTCGAACAGCGGGCCACCGGAGTTGCCCGGATTGACGGCCACGTCGGTCTGGATGAAGGGCACGTAGTTGTCATCCGGCAGGCTGCGCGACTTGGCGCTGATGATGCCGGCGGTGGCCGTGTTGTCGAAGCCGTAGGGCGAGCCGATGGCCAGCACCGGCTGGCCGACCTTCACGCGGGAAGGATCGCCGATCTGCACCGTGGGCAGGTTCTTGGCATCGATGCGGATGACGGCGATGTCACTCTGCTTGTCGATGCCCAGCACCTTGGCCTTGAACTCGCGGCGGTCGGTCAGCTTGACCACCACTTCCTGGGCGCCATCGACCACGTGGGCATTGGTCAGGATCAGGCCATCGGGCGAGATGATGAAACCGGAGCCGAGGCCGTGCATGATGCGCGGCTGCTGCGGCATCTGCAGTTGCGGGCCGAAGCGCTTGAAGAATTCGGAGAAGGGGTCGTTCGGATCGAGGCCGTTGTCATCGTCATCGGCGACCTTGCGGGCCTTGCCGGTGACGCTGATGTTGACCACCGCCGGGCCGTAACGCTGGACGATGCCCGAGAAATCGGTCGCCGCCGCGACCACCGGTCCGGCCGGGGCAGCGGGCGCGGTATTGGACGCCACCAGCGGGGCGTTGAGCGCGGCCGCGTGCGCCGACGGCAGGTCGGCACCACGAAAATAGACGTAGCTGCCGCCAACCACCGCGGCAATCATCACAGCCAACGTGTTACGAACAAAAACGATGCGACGGCTCATCTTCTTCTCCTTGATCGAACGGGATATCGAGGGTCGGGGCCGTTGGGCCTCAACCGTTGGAGTGAAGATTAAGCAGTGAAAATTAAGACAAACTTAAGGCTGAAAAATTGAGCATTAATCTGCGCTTAATGCTCCGAAAACGCCATCCGGCAAGCGATTCAGGCCGGCAACAGCGTAAAGACCACACGCGCCTGCAAGCCGCGCCCGGTATTGCGCAATTCCACCGGCACCCGGTGCAGGTCGGCGATCTGGCGCACGATGGCCAGCCCCAGGCCGCTGCCGAATGCACCGCGTGAAGAGCCCTGTTCCTGCGCACGCTGGGCCCGGTAGAAGCGATCGAAGACGCGCGGCAATTCGCTCTCGGCGATGCCGGGGCCACTGTCCTGGATCACCACCGCACACCTTCCCGCAGCGGGAAATTCGAAGCCAACATCGACCACGCCGCCCGCCGGGGTATAGCGCAGGGCGTTGTCCACCAGATTGTTGAAAAGGATGCGCAAGGCATCGGCATTGCCCTGCACGCGCACCGGACGGCCATCATCGCCCTGGTCCGACAGCCCGAGATCGATGCCGCCATGATCGGCCACCGAGGACAAGTCGCCCACGACACTGCCCAGCAGCGCACGCAGGTCGACCTCCGCAAAGCCCATCGCATCGGGCTCCTGGCGCGCCAGCGTGAGCAGCTGGTGCACCAGATGGGTGGCGCGCTCCAGCCCGTTCTTGAGATCGGCAAAGGCGGCGCGCCGCTCCTGTTCGTCGGTGGCGCGCTCAGCCAGTTGCGCCTGCAGGCGCAAGGCCGTCAGCGGTGTGCGCAGTTCATGCGCCGCATCGGCGACGAAGGCACGCTGCGTTTCCGTGGCGTGTTTGAGCCGTGCCAGCAGGTCATTCAAGGCATGCGTGAGCGGCTGGATTTCCTGCGGCATGCCCACATCCGACAGCGGCTGCAACGAGTTCATGTCGCGTGCCGCCACTTCGGCGGCGGCCTTGCGCACCGGGGCCAGCCCCCGGCTGACCGCCACCCACGACAGCACACCGATCAGCGGGAACAGCAACAGCAAGGGCACCACCGTCTTGACCGCCATCTGCGCGGCGATCTCGTCACGCGCGCTCTGGGGCTGCGCCACCTGCACCACGGTACTGCCGATCTGGGCGCTGTAGACGCGCCACATGCCATTGGGTCCGCGCACATTGGCAAAGCCCAGTTCGGCCTGGCGCGGCATGGCCCCGCGTGCATGGGAGTGATAGATGACCGAGCCACGGCTGTCCCAGATCTGCATCATGATCTCGTCCTCCAGCTCGGGGAACTGCTGCCCCGGCGAGATGGGTGAGAAGGCCTGGCGCGGCAGCGAAGCGGCGATCTGGCGCATCTGGTAATCGAAGATCTGGTTGGCCTCGCCACGCGCCTGGAAGTACAGCGCCGCGCCGGCCAGCACGATGATGGAGAACAGCCCCAGCCCCAGCCACAGCAGCAGCTTGTTGCGGATCGATTTCATGCCGGTACCAGGTAACCCACGCCGCGCACGTTCTTGATGAAGTCGCTGCCGACCTTCTTGCGCAGCGCGTGGATGTGCACTTCGACGGCATTGCTCTCGATGCTGTCATCCCAGCCGTAGAGTTTTTCTTCCAGCTGGGCGCGCGAGAGCACCACGCCCGGGCGATCCATGAAGGCGTGCAGCAGCGCGAATTCGCGCGCCGACAAATTGACCGGCTTGCCGCCCACGGTCACTTCATGCGTGGCCGGATTCAAGACCACTTCGCGCACCTGCACCAGGCTTTCGGCGCGTCCGGCCTGGCGACGCGAAAGGGCGCGCATGCGGGCCGACAGTTCTTCCAGGTCGAAGGGCTTGATGAGGTAATCGTCGGCACCGGCATCGAGCCCGGCCACGCGATCGGCCACGGCATCGCGTGCAGTGGTGATGAGCACGGGAATGGCGCTGCCGCGTTCACGCAGGGTGCGCAGCACGGCCAGGCCATCCTTCTGCGGCAGGCCCAGGTCCAGCAGCAGCATGGCGTAGTCCTCGGTGCGCAGGGCCACATCGGCCGACTTGCCATCCTGCACCCAGTCGATGGTGAAGCCATCCTGGCGCAAACCCTTGCGCACGGCCTCGCCCACCATGGGATCGTCTTCCACCAGCAATACGCGCATGTTGACTACTCCTGATCGGACTCAGAGGATCTTCGCCAGCAGGAACACCACCACCGAAATGAGGATGGTCGAGGCGAAGGGCAGCGAAAAGATGCGGCCGAACAAGCGGAAACGCAAGTCTCCGGGCAAGCGGCCGATGCCCAGCTTTTCCAGCCAGGGCAACAAGGTCGAGAACACGATGACCGAGAGGAAGATGACAACGATCCAGCGAATCATGCGCGGCTCCTCACAGGCGATGGGTGCGGTCATGGCGCAGCATGCGGGCTGGCCATTCGACGTTCTTGCCAATGGCCAGCACCTTGAAGAGCTCGCCCATCTCGGCCGGGGAAATCAGTTTCTGCATGCCGTTGGCCAGTGGCAGGTAGCGCAGGCTGTCCTCGGGCGAGGTGCGCAGCAGCAGCTCGCCGATACCGGCATTGAGCAGGAAGGCGCCCTGGCTGGTATAGGCCAGCACCTCCGCGCCCTCCTCCACCGCCGCCACCGCCATCGCCGTGAAATCCACGTGCGCGGTGATGTCCTGCAAACCCGGCCAGTAGAAAGGATCGGTGTGGGCATGATGGCGATAGTGGCACATCAGCGTGCCCTGGTCGCGGTCGGGCAGGTAGTATTCCGCGGCGGGGAATCCGTAATCCGGAAGGATCGCCAAGGCACCGGGACCGCTGGCCAGCATGCGGCCCAGGGTGCGCATGAAGCCGATGGCCACCGGCGACAGTTCGGTCAGGTAACCGGCCGGCAAGGGTTCGGCCTCGGGAATCTGCGCCACCGGCAGGTCGCTCACGGTGCGGTCCGCAAACTGCAGACGGCCCGTGGCATCGACCGTGACGCCGCGTTCCTGCCAGCCCTCTTCGGCCTTGATCGCCAGGCGCACCGGCATGGCATCGAGCACTTCGTTGCCGACCACCACACCCGAAAATGTTTCCGGCAGGGCATCAAGCCACTCCACCAGCGGCGCGAAAGCGGCCAGGGTTTCCTGCTGGCGGGCGCGCAGCTGGGCCGAGATTTCCACGATGAAATATTTCTGGGGCAGCGCTTCGCGCGACTGCAGTTCGGTGAGGATGTCGCGCGCCAGCTTGCCGGTGCCGGCACCGAATTCCAGCAGCACATTGGCCACCTGCGGGCTGGCCGCGATCACTTCGGCGGCCAGGTGGGCCAGGGTCGCGCCGTACAGCGGCGAGATTTCCGGGGCGGTTGTAAAATCGCCCTCCTTGCCCAGTTTGGAAGAACCCCCGCTGTAATAGCCGACCTGCGGCGCATACAGGGCCAATTCCATGTAACGTTCGAAGGAGATCCAGCCGCCGGATGCGGCGATCTCGCCGGCGATCAGGTGCTGGAGGGAATGCGAGGCGGACTGTGCGTCAGCGCCGGGTTCGGGTAGTTGCAGTTGCATGGGCCGTATTGTATCGACGATTGGAAACCTGGAACATGACATCACCCTCTTCTGCAGGTATTGCGCTGGTCACCGGCGCCGCACGCCGCATCGGCCGTCACATCGCAGTGGCTCTGGCCCGCGCGGGCTGGGACGTGGCGGTCCACTACAACCGTTCGCGCGAGGAAGCCGACACGCTGGTGCGCGAGATCGAAGCCCTGGGCCGCCGTGCCCTGGCGGTGCAGGGCGAACTGGGCGACGAAGCCCAGGTCCGTTCCCTGCTGCCCCAGGCCGCGCCGCTGGGACGCATCACCTGCGTGGTCAACAACGCCTCGCTGTTCGATTACGATGACGCCGCCAGCTTCGGCAATGACCGCCTGCTGCGCCACATGAGCGCCAACGTCGGCGCGCCCGTGCTGCTGGCGCAGGCCCTGTTCGAGGCCACGCCGGAGGGCCAGCAGGCCGTGGTCATCAACCTGCTGGACCAGAAACTGTACAATCCCAATCCTGACTTCCTGTCCTACACCCTTTCCAAGGCCGCCCTGCACAGCGCTACCACGCTGCTGGCACAGGCACTGGCGCCCAAGGTGCGGGTGGTCGGCGTGGCACCCGGGCTGACCATGGTCTCGGGCGACCAGACCGAGGACCAGTTCGACAAGGCGCACACGGTCACCCCCCTGGGCCGTGGCAGCACGCCCGAGGACATTGCCGCTGCGGTCTGCTACGTCGCTTCGGCGCGGGCTGTCACGGGCACTACCCTGCTGGTCGATGGCGGCCAGCATTTGCTTCCCCTTTCGCGCGACGTCATGTTCGTGGCGAAATAACCTTAATTTTTTCTGATCATGCTCTTTCTCTCCCATCCTTCCCTGCAAGATTGCCGCCGCCTGTTCCTGCGCAACTACGAGGTGTTCATCAACATCGGCGTGCACGAGTTCGAAAAGAAGGGTGAGCAGCGCATCCTGATCAACGTCGACCTCTACGTCCCGCTGGCCGAGACCACGCCGACCGCCGACCACCTGGACGAAGTGGTGGATTACGACTTCATCCGCTCCACCATCGCCGAGCGCATGGCCCGCGGCCACATCCACCTGCAGGAAACCCTGTGCGACGACGTCATGACCGCCATGCTGGCCCACCCCAAGGTGCGCGCGGTGCGGGTGTCCACCGAGAAGCCGGATGTGTATCCGGATTGTGATTCGGTGGGGGTGGAGACTTTCCGGATCAAGGCTTGATCCACATCGGCCAGACTGCTGTGTCCTGCTCACCCCGCTTGATGCGGGGTTTTGTTTTTTGGACCTTCGTTTTTCCCAAAGCGACGATTGCCGGCTCGGATGCTTGCGCGTAAAACGCAACGCAAGATCGGTTCAATGTGGAAGCACTCGGAAGGAGCACGGCATGCAATTCAAACTGATACGCACCCGCAAGGATTACCACGCCGCGCTGGCCGAAGCAGAACGCCTGTGGGACGCGCCCGCCCAATCGGAACAAGCCGACCAGCTCGATGTGCTCACCCTGCTGATCGCCGATTACGAACGTGCGCACTTTGCCATCGATGATCCCGATCCCATCGACTTCCTGCTGCACGTGATGGAGGCACGCGGACTCTCGTGCAAGGATCAGGAGCCTGATCCGGGATTGTTGCAAGTGTGAACTAACCCAGAACTAAAAAAAATGCCGTCCAGTCTGCACTGAACGGCATTCATTCCAGCCAGGCGATCCCGCCTGCCCTTCTTACATTCCCATATACCTGCCCGCCCGGTGATTCAAGGCAATCACCAGATTGGCCGTCACCGCCCCGAGGATGGAGGCCAGCAACACGCGCGGGGTCACCACGAACAGCGAGCACAGCACGATCACCACATCCACGCCCATCTGCAGCTTGCCGGCGCGCAGGCCGTAGCGATCCTGCAGGAACAGCGTCACCACATTGATGCCCCCCAGGCTGGCACCATGGCGGAACAGCATCACGAAGCCCACCCCCATCAACAGTCCACCCAGCACCGCGCTGTAGAACAGGTCCAGCTTGGCATAACCGATGAAATGCGGATGCATCAGCGAGAAGCCCGACACCAGCGCCACCGCACAGAAGGTCTTGCCGGTGAAGCGCAAGCCCATGCGGCGAAACGCGAAGTAGTAGAACGGGATGTTGATGGTGAAGAACACCACGCCAAACGGCAGCCCCGTCAGGTAATGCGTCAGGAAGGCCAGGCCGGCGGTGCTGCCGGTCAACAGGCCCACCTGGCTGTACATGTTCACCGCCAGCGAGACGAAGAGCGTACCGGCCACCAGGGCCAGCACGTCTTCATAGCTCTTGTGGCGCAGGTCGGCCGCCGACACGGCGGCCTTGCTTGCCACTTCAGCCACGCAGCACCTCGGCCATGGTCTCGGCCACGCGTGCAACGTTGCTGTCGTTCAGGCCCGCCACGCAGATGCGGCCGGTGCCCACGGCATAGACGCTGAACTCTTCACGCAGGCGATCGACCTGGGCCGAGGTCAGGCCGGTGTAGCCGAACATGCCGTTCTGGCGCAGCAGGAAGGAGAAGTCCTGGTCCGGCACCGCGCTCTTCAATTGCGATGCCAGCTTGACGCGCATGTCACGCACGCGCACCCGCATCTCCTCGACTTCGGCACGCCATTGCGTGGCCAGCTTGTCGTCGTTGAGCACATGCGCCACCAGCAGCGCACCATTGCGTGCAGGGCTGGAGTAGTTGCGGCGCACGGTCAGCTTCAGCTGGCCCAGCACGTTGGCCGCCTGGCCGGCCTGCGGGCAGAACACCGACAAGGCACCGATGCGCTCGCTGTAGAGCGAGAAGATCTTGGAGAAGGAGTTCGACAGGAAGAACGGAATCTGGCGACGCACCGCTTCGCGCACCGGCCAGATGTCGTCGTCCAGACTTTCGGCAAAGCCCTGGTAGGCCAGGTCGAAGAAGGGCAGCAGGCCGCGCTGCTCGACCACCGCAATGATCTGCTCCCACTGCGCACGGGTCGGGTCGACGCCGGTCGGGTTGTGGCAGCACGGGTGCAGCAGCACCACGGCGCCCTTGGGCAGGCTTTGCAGCTTGTCCAGCATGCCGTTGAAATTGAGGCCCTTGGTCTGGGCATCGTAGTAGGGATAACGCTCGGTCTTGAAGCCCGCGCCTTCGAAGATGCCGACGTGGTTGTCCCAGGTCGGGTCCGGCAGCCAGATGGTGGGCTGCGGGAAGAAGCGCGCGATCAGGTCGGCACCGACCTTCAATGCGCCCGAACCACCCAGGGTCTGGACGATGGCCAGGTGCTCGGCCGACGGCAGGTCGGCACCGAAGAGCAGCTTGGCCACGGCCTGGCGGTAGGCGGCATGGCCTTCCATGGGCAGGTAGACGTAGGGCGCGCCGGTCTCGGCCACCGCTGCAGAGGCAGTGCGCACGGAGGGCAGCACCGGCACCACGCCACGGCCATCGGTGTAGATGCCGATGCTCAGGTTGACCTTGTTGCTGCGCTCGTCGCGCTGGAATTGTTCCATCAGGCTCAGGATGGGATCGCCGGCATACGGCGGGAGATGCGAAAACATGAGGACCTCGTCAATGTGGGTAAACGCCGATGCCGGCACAGTCCAGCTTGTCCGGCAAGACCGCCATGGTAGCGCGGCACGGGAAAAAATTCCCGTCCCGCGTGCCCCCTGTGCGTTTTTTCACAGGTATTTTTTCAGCCGGAAGTGGTAGATGCTCACGCACAACAGGCTGATCGCGGCGCAAACCATCAGGTAATAGCTGGGCGACACCGGATTGCCGGTCTTGCCCACCAGCCAGGTCACCATGAAGGGCGTGAAGCCGCCGAAGAGGGTTGCTCCCAGGCTATAGCTGATCCCCATGCCGCGCACCCGTGTGGCCGGCGGGAAGATCGACGACAGCACCACCCCCAGCGAACCGAAATAGACCGCCTTGAGGATGCCGGCCCAGATCATGATGGCCATCATCACCCACACGGTCGGCATGGCAATCACCCAGACGAAGGAGCCATAGATGGTGGCTAGCGTCAGCACGGTGGACACCACCATGATGCGGGCACGGCCCACGCGGTCGGCCAGCATGCCCATGAAAGGCGCGCCGATCATGAGGATGGCACCGGTCACGGCGGCCGCCGCAAACGCGGTCGACTGCGGCAGGTGCAGCTGCTTGATGGCATAGGTCGGCATGTACAGCAGCATCAGGTAAGTGGCCGCAGTGGAGACCGAGAGAATGCCCATGGCCACCAGCACCCGCGTGACCTGCAGGCCCCAGCTGGCATCGTCCTCGCCGGCCACTTGCGCCTTCTTGGCCATCGGTACTTCATCGATGTGACGGCGGATGTACAGACCCACCGGCGCGATCAGCAAGCCGAAGGCGAACGGCAGGCGCCAGCCCCAGGCGGAGATCTGCTCGGGCGTGAGCCACTGGTTCAGCAGGAATCCGGCCAGCGCCGCCATCAGGGCCGCTGCGCCCTGGCTGGAGAATTGCCAGCTGGCCATGAAAGCGCGGCGCTTGGAGCCGGTCTCGGTCAGCAAGGCCGTGGCCGAACCGAATTCGCCGCCAGCCGACAACGCCAGCAGGATACGCGCCACCAGGATGCCGATGGGCGCGGCCACGCCGATAGTCTCGTACGTGGGGATCACGGTACAGATCAGGGTGCCGGCCACCGTCATCGACAGCGAGACCAGCAGCGCCGGCTTGCGGCCGACCTTGTCGCCATACCAGCCCAGCAGGATCGCCCCCAGCGGACGGAACAGATACGACAGCCCGAAGGTAGCAAACGTTACCAATAGCGAGACCGTCTCGTCGCCTGTCGGGAAGAACAGTTTGGAGATGGTCACCGCAAAGAAACCATAGGCCACGAAATCGAACCACTCCAGCGCATTGCCGATGGAGGAGGCGACGATCAATCGCCGCGTACGCGCGGCCGACATGGGCGCGGGGGCGGCTTCTGCTGCTGAAGAAATTTCCGGTGTTGCCGAGGGTGACGCTGCGTTCATGGTCGTGTTCCCGTTGGAAGATGGACTGCGCTGGCTTGCGTTCTTGAAAATGAAAAAGGGCTCAACTCAGGCAACTGCCGGCTGCGCCCGCTGCTGGCGCACCTGCCGCCCCTGCTGGCCGATATCCCACAACAGGCCCGCCATCAGTTGCAGGCCTTCGCGCGCCACCGGGGCCAGCAGGTGTTCGTCCGGCGCATGCTGCGAGCAGGAAGGATAGGAGTGCGGCATCCAGAGCGTCGGCAAACCCAGCGCTTCCGAGAAGCAGTGATTGGGGATGGTGCCGCCCAGGTTGGGCAGGATGGTCACGGGCTTGCCGCTGGTCTCCTGCAGGGAACCGGTGGCCAGGCGCACCCAGGCGTCATCGGGATCGAGGCGCGTGGCGGGCGCGGCGGCCTGGATCTCGATCTGCACATCGGCATAGCCGTGTTCATCGAGATGGCGGCGCAGGCTCTGCTGCACGTCTTCCCACACCGTGCCGACCACGAAGCGCAGTTGGAACACCGCCTGCGCCCGCGCCGGAATCGCCCCCACCGGACGCTGCGCATTGCCGGCCTCGAAAGCGATCAGCTCCAGCGTATTCCAGGCGAACAGACGCTCGCCAGCGCTCAGGCCGGGCTCGCCCCAATGCGCATCGAGTACCGGATCACCGTCGTCGCTGCCCACCGCAAAGTCGCGCACCAGCGCCCGCACCCGCTCGCTCACGTTGCGCGGACGCATACCCGGCACGCGGATCACGCCGCGTCCATCCACCAGCGAGGCCGCTGCATTGGCCAACACCGTGGCCGGATTGCGCAGTACGCCGCCCCAGTTGCCGGCATGGTGTGCACCGTTGCCGGTGTCGAGCACCAGCTTGAACTGCAGCGCGCCACGCGAGCCGAGGAAGAGCGTCGGGCTGGACGCCGCCAGACGCGGGCCATCCGAGGCCAGGAACAGGTCCGCCTCCAGATAATCGGCGTGATCGCGGCAGGCCTCGTAGAGACCGGGCGAGCCCACTTCCTCGCCCATTTCGAAAATCATTTTCAGGTTGCAGCCCAGCTTGCCCCCTGCCGCCTCGATGGCGGCGGCCAGCGCGCCCAGGTTGATGCTGTGCTGGCCCTTGTTGTCGGCGGTACCGCGACCGTACCAGCGATCGCCATCCGGGCTCAGCTGCCAGGGCGAACGGTCCTGCTGCCAGCGGCCTTCCTGGCCGTTGACCACATCGCCGTGGCCATACATGAGCACCGTCACCGCGTCAGCCGATTCGATGCGGCGCGCCAGCAGCAGCGGCGGTGCGCCTTCCACCGGATTGGCAATCTGCTGCGTCTCGAAGCCCAGTGCGGCCAGCGCCGGTGCGATCTCTTCGCGCAGGTAGGCGGCCAGTTCATCGGCACGTGCGGCGTTCTGGCTTTCGGTCGGCAGCGCGATGCGGCGTTGCAGGTCACGCTGGAAACGGCCCGAATCGAAATATTCGGCGGCCAGGCGAAGGGCGGTGCTGCGGGACATGGAGGACTCCGGGTGAACTGTCATTGGAGACGATTCTAGGAGCCGACATGGTTTCCAACAATGTCAATTTTTAAAACACTGCTTTCACAAATTGGCAAAATGATTTATCGTGTTTTTCAGCGCGTTCCAGCCCAAGAAACGTGCATGAATTGCGCTTCAACGCGGTGATTTCGTGCATCTTCATCCACGCGCACCAGGATGGCCTTGCGCAGCTTTGCAAGGTTCCTCTTCATTGATTGCCGAATTCAGAAAGCCATTTCTGCCATGCAAAGTACCGCGCTCCGCTATTTCTACCAGGTCGGCCGCACCGGCTCCCTGACGGCTGCCGCCGAACGGCTGCACGTGGCCGTCTCGGCGGTGAGCCGCCAGATCGCCAAGATGGAAGAAGAAACCGGCGTGCCGCTGTTCGAGCGCCGCGCGCGCGGCATGGTGCTCACGCCCGCCGGTGAAGTGCTGATGGCTTTCGCGCGGCGCAACCTGCTGGAGGTGGAACAGGTGATGGCAGAAGTGAAGGGGCTGCACGCCGTCGGCCAGAGCGTGGTCACGCTGGCCTGTTCGGAGGGTTTTGCCTGGGATCTGCTGCCCAACGTGATGGCGCACTTCCGCGAGCAATATCCGGGCATGCAGTTCAAGCTCAACGTGGTCGGCGCGGCCAAGGCTTCGCAGATGGTCATCGATGGCGAGGCCGACATCTCGGTCACCTACAGCCTGGGCCCGGTGGAAGGGCTCAACATCGCCTACCGCGAATCGGGACCAATCTTCGCATTGATGCGGCGCGACCACCCGCTGGCCGCGCGCAAGCTGCTGTCCTTGAACGATCTTTCACCTTACCCGCTGGCCCTGCCCGAACAGGGCTCCACGGTGCGCCAGCTGTTCGACATCGCCTGCGGCATGCGCGGCCTGCTGTTCGCACCGGTCTTCACCAGCCATTCGCTGGGCGCGGTCTACCGCTTCACCGCCCGCTCGCCGGATACGGTGGCGCTGGGCGGCTTCCTCACCGTGCAGGAACGCGCCGAGGAAGATGCCATGGCCCTGGTGCCGATGGCCGAGAGCGAACTGCACCAGCGCACCCTGCAGGTCCAGACCATGGCCGGCCGCAAGCTGCCGCCGGCGGTGGCGGCCTTCATCGATTTTCTGGTGGCGGCGATCCGCCAGATCCGCACGCGGCACGAACTGGGCGCGCTGCAAGCCGAAAAATGAAACCGTAAAAAGGCCCTGAAAAGGCCGTGATGAGGCATCCATGCGACGCTTGCCGCGCGGCAAGCCACGCAGAAATGGCAGGATCCGGCGCTGCATGAGAAAATGCCGGTCCTCCGCCCGCACGCAGCCTTCCGCCCCTGTCCCCTCCGGATATGGAGGAGCGGCAACATTGCTCGTCCGGCAGCAACAGCCTACCGATTGAAGGAATACCCCATGAACGACATTGCCGCTGCAGTGCAACTGTCCGACCTTGCCGACCTAGATGCTTCCTCCGCCCAGGAACAGGAAGAACGTGGCCAGCCTGAAGTGACCGCGCGCGGTTCGCGCCGCTTCGAGCTGCTGGAAAAGAACATCCGCCGCCTGACCGGCCGCGCCATCGCCGACTTCGACATGATCCGCGACGGCGACGTCATCATGGCCTGCATGTCCGGCGGCGCCGACAGCTACACCATGCTGGACACGCTGCGCTACCTGCAGACGGTGGCCCCGGTGAAGTTCGAGATCATCGCCGTCAACCTGGACCAGAAGCAGCCCGGCTTCCCCGAGCACATCCTGCCGGAATACTTCGAGCGCATCGGCGTGCCCTATCGCATCGTCGAAGAAGACACCTACAGCATCGTCAAGGAAAAGATCGCCCCGGGCAAAACCACCTGCTCGCTGTGCTCGCGCCTGCGCCGCGGCATCCTGTATCGGGTGGCCAAGGAACTGGGTGCGACCAAGATCGCGCTGGGCCATCACCGCGATGACATCCTGCACACCTTCATGCTCAACATGTTCTACGGCGGCAAGATCAAGACCATGCCGCCCAAGCTGATCGCCGACGATGGCGAGAACGTGGTGATCCGCCCGCTGGCCTACGTGCGCGAGCCGGACATCAAGAAGTACGCGGCCGCCATGGAATTCCCCATCATCCCCTGCAACCTGTGCGGCTCGCAGCCCAACCTGCAGCGCCAGGCCATGCGCGAGATGCTCAACCAGTGGGAAAAGACCAATCCCTTGTGGATCAAGAGCATGTTCACGGCCATGGCCAACATCACGCCGTCCCACATGCTGGACCGCAGCCTGTTCGACTTCACGCATTTCACCGCCGGGGCCGGCAAGGAAGCGCAGGGCGATACCCTGTTCGACCGCGACGACAAACTGGACCAGGGCCAGTCCGTCATCAATCTGGTCTGAGCACACGAGACGCTGCGGCTCATTGTGGCGTCTCGCAAAACCTTAGTCCGGCGAGACACTGCGTTCCACCTCATCCGCAGGAAATGCCCTTGTGGCGCGGCTTTCGCGCCCATTGCCGATTCCCGCAGGCCGATGCAAAAGTAAATTTTTGTTGTCATATGGCTATAGTCGGGGATTGGGCATCAAATACCCTCCTCTTCCACGCTTGAAGGCGAAAACACGCATGTTCTAATCTGTCCCATCGCAATGGCGTGCCGCGAGGCCGCTTTGCCAGGGAAAGAAAAAACATAACCATGCAGTCGTGGTTTCGCAGGGAAACGTGGTTTCGGCCAGTGTCACGGCCGGCCTGCGTGGTATCGCCATCCGCGTGATTGAACGGCTTGCCGCCGTCATGCCTCTGCACCCCGAACGACTCTCTGCCATACCGTGTATGAGGCTGCCTGATGGCTAACTTTTGGCGCGACAAGCGCGTTTTCATCACCGGTCACACCGGCTTCAAGGGAAGCTGGCTGACCCTGTGGCTGCACCTGATGGGGGCCAAGGTGAGCGGCTACGCGTTGCCGGCACCGACCAATCCCAGCCTGTTCCATCTGGCGCGCTTGCAGAACTGCGTGCAGACCACCATCGGCGACGTGCGCGATCCGCAGCACCTGGCCGAGACGCTGGCTGCCGTGCAACCCGATGTGGTGTTCCACCTGGCGGCCCAGCCGCTGGTGCGCGACTCCTATGCCACGCCGGTCGATACCTACGCCACCAATGTCATGGGCACCGTGCACCTGCTGGAAGCCGTGCGCCATACGCCCAGCGTGCGTTCGGTGGTGGTGGTCACCAGCGACAAGTGCTACGAAAACCGCGAGTGGCTGTGGGGCTATCGCGAAGACGATCCCATGGGCGGCCACGATCCCTACAGCAGCAGCAAGGGCGCCGCTGAACTGGTGACTTCCGCCTATCGCCGCTCCTTCTTTGCCAGCAATCCCGACAACACCGTCGGCATCGCCAGCGTGCGCGCCGGCAACGTGATCGGTGGCGGCGACTTCGCAGCCGATCGCCTGATTCCCGATTTCGTGCGCGCCCTGGAAAAGGAAGAGCCGGTCGTGATCCGCAATCCGCACGCGGTACGCCCGTGGCAGTTCGTGCTGGAGCCGCTGTCGGGCTACCTGCAGATTGCCCAGCTGCTCTACGAGCAGGGCGGTGCGTTCGCCGAAGGATGGAATTTCGGGCCGGCCGATACCGACCTGCAGACCGTGAGCCAGCTGTGCGCCACCTTCAATCATTCGCTGCAGAAGAATGACGCGGGCCAGGTGGAAGTGCGCCTGGAGACCCAGGCCAACGGACCGCACGAAGCTGCCCTGCTGCGCCTGGATATTTCCAAGGTGCGCCAGCGCCTGGACTGGATTCCGAAGATGGAGCTCTACACCGCGCTGGAACTGACGGCGCAGTGGTACGCGGGTTACCTCAACAACGAGGACCTGCGCACGCTCTCGGAAAACCAGATTGCCTTCTATCAAAGCCTGAACTAAGTCCGCAAGGGACTAGCCCCCGCCGGATCTGCTCCGGCGAGGGCTTTGTTCAATATCCCATCTTTCTGATTTCAGCCATGGTCTGGGTACGCAGGATCAGGCGTTCGAATTCGTCCGACCATTCCCGCGTGAGATTCTTCAGCAGCAGGCTCTTGCCGGCACGCGTGACGCGGCGGCGCACATCCTCGTTGTGCAGCACCGTCTGCAGGTTCGAGCACAGCAGATCGATGTTGCCGACCGGATGCATCAGGGCGTTGACGCCATGCTTGAGACCGATGTGGCGATAGGTCTCCAGATCGGAGAGGCAGACCGGCACATCCAGTTCGAAGGATTCCCAGATGGTCAGCGGCTGTGATTCGCTGGAGCTGGCCAGCACGTAGGCATCGGCCGAGGCCAGGTAACGCAGGGCCTCCTCGTTGGGCTGCTCGCCCAGGAAACGATAGCGTTCCGGCAGTGCTTCGGAGAGCTTGCGCGCGCCCTCGCCCAGCTGCAGGTACTTGCCGATGAAGACCACCTCGATGCCCGCACGCTGGTCGCTGCTCATGGCATTGACGGCCATGATGGTGTCTTCCATGCGCTTGCGCGGCTCGATGGTGCCGATGCAGACGATGCGCTTCTTGTCCTTGGGCTTGGGTTGCAGGTCTTGCTGGCGGTAGATGGCGTCGTTCCAGAACGGCAGCACGTGCACCATAGCCGGGCTGTCGAACAGGAAGCTGCCATAGACCAGGCGCTGGAATTCGGTCTGGAAGACGATGTGCGAAGCGCTCTTGAAACCCTGTGCCATGTTGGGATAGCGCAGCAGCAGGTCGCGTCCGATCTCGGCTTCGTGGATCCACCAGATCACCGGACAGCGTGGCGCCATCTCCCCCACCAGCGCCCCCGAGAGGATGCAGTTGGACACGATCACGTCGGGATCGCCTGCCAGGTCCTTGACGATGGGCACGCCCATCGCCTCGAACTGCTTGCGCACTTCACCCTGGCCATCGATACGCGGCAGGACCGACACCTCATGGTTCTGCACCAGGCGCTCGGCCAGACGCAGCATCGCGGTGCTGGCACCGGTGGTGTAGAACTCATCGTTCAACAGAAGAATCTTCATGCACTTTCCAGGAAGGGTCGGCCTTGGCCGGACCGGTTGTCATTATTGGTTCTATTGGTTCTATTGGTTCTGTCAGTTCATCAGTCGGCTGCCCGCTCGCATCGCTAAGGCCTCCTGCAGACGTGGGCAGTCGCAATGCGCGGGCGAGACTGTGCAGCTTGACATGGTAAGGGGGAGCCGTGCGCATAAAGACCGGAGTAGACCGCCAAAGGCCCCTCAACTTCCTCTTTTGCGACGATGCGCAGCGATGCGGATGCTGGCGCGCAGGGGTCGCGTGCTAGACTTTTGGCTTTTCTTCGCTCCTCTTCGCTGCCACTCATGAACATCGTCATCCTCGCCGCCGGCATGGGCAAACGCATGCAATCCGCGCTGCCCAAGGTCTTGCATCCGCTCGCCGGCAAACCCCTGCTGGGCCATGTCATCGATACCGCACGCCAGCTGGCACCGACGCAACTGTGCGTGATCTACGGCCACGGCGGCGATGCCGTGCCCAAGGCTTTCGCCGGCCAGGGCCTGTCGTTTGCCCTGCAGGAACCGCAGCTGGGCACCGGCCACGCCGTCATGCAGGCCGTGCCGCATCTCGATGATGGCGCGCCCACGCTGGTGCTGTATGGCGATGTACCGCTGACCACGGCCGCCTCGCTGCAGCGCCTGCTGGATGCCGCCGGCCAGGACAAGCTGGGCGTGCTGACCGTGACCCTGGACAACCCCACCGGCTATGGCCGCATCGTGCGCGAAGACGGCCAGATCAAGCGCATCGTCGAGCAGAAGGATGCCAGCGAGGCCGAACGTGCCATCCGCGAAGTCAACACCGGCATCATCGTCGCGCCCACGGCGCGCCTGCGCCAGTGGCTTGCGAAGCTCTCCAACAACAACGCGCAGGGCGAGTACTACCTGACCGACGTGATCGCGGCCGCCGTGGCCGATGGTGTGGAAGTCATCTCGGCCCAGCCCGATGACGTGGCCGAAACCCTGGGCGTGAACAGCAAGGTGCAACTGGCCGAGCTGGAGCGCGTGCACCAGCGCAACATCGCTCATGGCCTGCTGGAGAAGGGCGTCACGCTGGCCGACCCGGCGCGCATCGATGTACGCGGCTCGCTGGAATGCGGGCGCGATGTGAGCATCGACGTCAATTGCGTTTTCGAAGGCCAGGTCAGCATTGGCGAAGGCAGCAGCATCGGTGCCCACTGCGTGATCCGCAATGCGCGCATCGGTGCCGGCGTGGCCATCAAGCCCTTCACCCACATCGACGACGCCGTGGTCGGCGCGGGCGGCCAGATCGGTCCTTACGCACGCCTGCGGCCCGGCACCGAACTCGCGCAGGATGTGCACATCGGCAACTTCGTCGAGGTCAAGAACAGCAACGTGGGCGTAGGCAGCAAGGCCAATCACCTGGCCTATGTGGGCGATGCGGATGTGGGCAGCGGCGTCAACGTCGGGGCGGGCGTGATCACCTGCAACTACGACGGTGCCAACAAATTCCGCACCATCATCGAAGACGGCGCCTTCATCGGCAGCGACACCCAGCTGGTCGCCCCGGTGCGCGTGGGCAAGGGGGCCACCATCGGTGCCGGTACCACGCTGACCAAGGATGCCCCGGCCGATCAGCTGACCTTGTCGCGCGCCAAGCAGCTGTCGCTGGCGGGATGGCAGCGGCCGGTCAAGATCAAGAAGTAAGCGTCTCCGGCCGCGCGCCCTGTGGACAACTCCAGCTCGGGTGGTGGTTTCAGGGCGATATGAAGGAAAAAGCCCGTCAACACGCTACTTCCTGACTTATCCACAGGCCAACACGGCCGAAACCTGAAGGTTTCGGCCGTTTTTCATGGTGCGTCGGCAGCCGCGCCGAGCGGGATGGCCGTCTCGAACTTGCTGCGGTGGATGGAGAAATAGCTGCGCACATTGCGCACGTTGCGCTGGGAAGCGAACAGCCGGTGCGCCAGTGCGTGGTAAGCCGGCATGTCGCGCACCAGCACCACCAGCACGAAATCCGGCCCCGGCGAGACCCGATAGCACTGCTGCACCGCCGCCTCCCCCGCCACCAGGGCCTCGAAGGCCTGCTGCTCTTCCTCGCCCTGGCGATCCAGCGTGATCTCGACCAGTGCCGTGAGCGTGGACGCCAGTTGGGCCGGATCCAGCAAGGCCACCTGGCGCGCGATCACGCCGGCATCGACCAGCCGCTTGACGCGGCGCAGGCAGGTCGGCGGCGAGGCATGCACCTGCGCGGCCAGCTCCTGGTTGGTCTGGCTGGCATCACTCTGCAGGGCTTGCAGGATGCGGCGGTCGAGATCGTCCAGATCGAGGGGGGTTTTCATGGATACCTGCGTCAGCTTGTGAAATTGCCGGAGATTGCGTGAGGGTGAGCGAGATTGAATGACATATAAATCCAAATTTCACCTCTGAATTTAATATTATTTCATCACCCAATAGCTAAGCAATATTAGTTCATTTCACCGATATTTTAGAAATCTTATTTCACGATGCCTCGCCTAAGATGCATGCACATCTTTTCCAGCGAGGTAATCCATGTGCGGCATCGTCGGCGCGGTAGCGCAACAAAACGTCACTCCCATCCTGCTCGAAGGCCTGAAGCGCCTTGAATACCGTGGCTATGACTCCTGCGGCGTGGCGCTGCATGTGGATGGCAAGCTGCAGCGTTCGCGCAGCACCTCGCGGGTAGCCGAGCTGCAGCAGCAGGTGGCGCAGAGCGGCCTGTCCGGTTTCACCGGCATCGCGCACACCCGCTGGGCCACGCACGGCGCGCCTGCCACCCACAATGCGCACCCGCACTTTTCGCGCGACCGCATCGCGCTGGTCCACAACGGCATCATCGAGAACCATGACGAACTGCGCGCCGAGTTGCAGGCTGCCGGTTATGTCTTCGAGAGCCAGACCGATACCGAAGTGATCGCCCACCTGGTCGACCACATGTATGACGGCGATCTCTTCCACACCGTGCAGCAAGCCGTGCGCCGCCTGACCGGTGCCTACGCCATTGCCGTCTTCTGCGCCGACGAACCGCATCGCGTGGTGGCCGCGCGCCAGGGGTCGCCGCTGATCGTGGGTGTGGGCGAAGGACAGAATTTCGTGGCGTCGGATGCGATGGCGCTGGCCGGTACCACTGACCAGATCATCTATCTGGAAGAAGGCGACGTGGTCGACCTGCAATTGCAGAAGGTGTGGATCGTCGATGCAGCCGGCCGCCCGGCCGAGCGAGAAGTGCGTACTGTGCAGGCTTACACCAGCGCGGTGGAACTGGGTCCGTACCAGCATTACATGCAGAAGGAAATTTTCGAGCAGCCGCGCGCGATTGCCGACACGCTCGAAGGCGTGGTCGGCATCATGCCCGAGCTGTTTGGCGACAAGGCCTACAAGGTCTTCAAGGAAGTGGATTCGATCCTGATCCTGGCCTGCGGCACCAGCTATTACGCGGGCCTGACTGCGAAGTACTGGCTGGAGTCGATTGCGAAGATCCCGGTCAACGTCGAGATCGCCAGCGAATATCGTTATCGCGACAGCGTGCCCAATCCGAAGTCGCTGGTGGTGACCATTTCGCAGAGTGGCGAGACGGCCGATACGCTGGCTGCGTTGAAGCATGCGCGTGGTTTGGGCATGCAGCACACGCTGACCATCTGCAACGTGGCCACCAGTGCGATGGTGCGCGAATGCGAACTGGCCTACATCACGCGTGCCGGTGTGGAAGTGGGCGTGGCCTCGACCAAGGCCTTCACGACACAGCTGGCGGCGCTGTTCCTGTTGACGCTGGCGCTGGCGCAGACGCGCGGGCTGCTGACCGAAGAACAGGAAGCCGAACACCTGAAGGCCATGCGCCACCTGCCGGCCGCGCTGCAGAGCGTGCTGGCGCTGGAGCCCTCCATCGTGGCGTGGGCCGAGGCCTTTGCGCGTCGCGAGAATGCGCTGTTCCTGGGGCGTGGGCTGCATTATCCGATTGCGCTGGAAGGTGCGCTCAAGCTCAAGGAGATCACCTACATCCACGCCGAGGCTTATGCCGCAGGTGAACTGAAGCATGGTCCGCTGGCGCTGGTGACGGATCAGATGCCGGTGGTGACCATTGCACCCAATGATGCGCTGGTGGAAAAACTGAAGTCCAACATGCAGGAAGTGCGTGCGCGTGGCGGGCAGCTGTATGTGTTTGCGGATGGTGATTCGCGTATCACTTCGGCGGAAGGGCTGCATGTGATTCGCATGCCGGAGCACTATGGCGTGCTGTCGCCGATTCTGCATGTGGTGCCGTTGCAGTTGCTGTCGTATCACACGGCGTTGGCGAGGGGGACTGATGTGGATAAGCCGCGGAATTTGGCTAAGTCGGTGACGGTGGAGTGAGGACGAAAGGGGGAAAGACCTGATCTCCCCCTTTTCTATTCCCGCTCGCCACGGTCTGGTCCCAGCATCAGAACCAAACCGTGGCGGAGCCTCTTGATGCCTTCATTTCCCATTGAGCACTGCGTCCTGCTTCATCTTGACCAGCTCGTAAAGCGCGGTGACGGTAGGAACCGCAACCCCACAGCCGCGCGCCTGATCGGCGACGGCGCCATTGATGAAATCGATTTCCGTCTGTCTGCCTGCCTCGATATCCTGCAGCATCGATGGCTTGTGGTTGACGTGCATCCTGAAGGCATCCAGGAGCGCCTCCTCCACCTTCGCCATGCGGGCGGGAATCTGGAGCGCCTGAGCTACCGACACCGTTTCAGCGGCAATGCGCATCGCCAGTGCGCGCCCTTGCTCGGTCGATCCGGCCGTACCGACTGTACAGCCGATGACCGCGCACACCGAATTGAGTGCCGCATTGAAAGCGACCTTTTCCCAGATGGCAGCTCGTACCTGAGGGTCAGCACTGCAATTGAGTCCGGCTGCACTGAAGATCTCCGCCACTCGGCTGACTTCCGGCCGCTCCTTGCCCGACATAGTCCAGATCCTGACATAACCCTCCCCATGACTATGCACCACCCCCGCAGACTTGAGATCCGCAGGGAGATTGGTCATCCCGACAATGATGCGCTCGCTCGGAATGACCTCGGAAATGATTTCCGCATTACCCAATCCATTCTGCACGGATAAAGCCCAGGTATCCTGGCCCACAAGATGGGAGATGCTACGTACTGCGCTTTGGGTATGCAGGCTCTTGGTAAAGAACACGATGAGGTCAAACGGCTCGGCAAAGGAGTCAGCCCTGCCTACCGGGACTCTTACCGTATGGGTGCCACTGTCATCGGAAAAGGCCAGGCCGCTATCGCTGATCGCCGCTATCGTAGCGGGCGCGACTTCGATGAAACTGACCTTCTGCCCGTTCAACGCAAGACGCGCACCAAATAGTCCGCCCATGGCGCCAGCGCCAACAATGGCAATGTTCATGCTTGCTGCTCCTTCTCTTGATGTTTAACGGTCGCCGCTGCGCGGGGAATATGCTTGCTCACCGTCAGCAGAGTCGCGAAGACGCACAGCATCGCCCCTCCCAGCATGGCGAGATAGCCCGAAGCACCACCTTGGGTGATCACGATGGCACCCGCAAATGCACTGAGGATGGCCCCCAGGCGACCGAAAGCCAGCGCGCCCGCCGTCCCGGTCGCGCGTACCTGGGTCGGATAGATATAAGCGCAAAGCGCGTACATGGTGCATTGGACGGCGTTGACGAACAGTCCGTGCAAGCCGATGCCCGCGACCAACAAGCTCGTCTGGCTGCTCACGTCCAGGCTGCGCAACGCAAATGCAGTCCCTGCGGCGGCCAGGCAGCAGAGCAGCATGGGAACACGCGAACCGAAGCGGCCGATGACTACCGCGCACAACAGTGCGCCAAAGACGCCGCCGATGTTGTAGGCCGTGAGGCCATTGGCGGCCACCGATGGGCTGAGGCCTTCGCCTGCCAGCATCGTGGGGAGCCAGCTGAATGCGCTATAGACGGCCAGCAGGTTCATGAAGAAAGCGAGCCAGATGGCAATGGTGTCGCGTGCCCTTCCCTCAGTAAACAGCGCACCGAATCCTGCCTTGGGTTGGGAATCCTGTTCACGCGCGTCGGTGAAGCGCATCCCCGCGGAGATCGTGCGGGACATGCGCGTAAGCAGGGACCGCAACTCATCCCACCGGGCGGGCTGGCGTGCCAGATATCGTGGCGACTCCGGAATGCTGAACCATAGCAGTACCGAAAATGCTACCGGCAGCATGCCACCCAGCAAAAAGAGGCCACGCCAGCCATAGTGAGGCAGGACCAGGTTGGCGAAGAGCCCGGCCAACATTCCTCCCAGGGGAACGCAGACGATGGTCGCGGTGACGGCCAAGGTACGTATCCTGGCCGGGCTGAATTCTGCCGTAATCGTGGTGGAGACAGGCAGGGCACCGCCGATTCCGAGGCCGGCGAAAAACCGCAGAATTGCAATCGTGGTGATATCCGGAGAAAACGAGATCAGGCTGGTAGCGATCCCGAACACGAAGACACTGCCAATGATGGCCAGGCGGCGACCAAAGCGATCTGCAAACAAGCCGGCAAAGGCGCTTCCCAAGCCCATGCCGACCAGGCCCGCGGCCACAGCCGGAGCAAACGCATTGCGCGTGACGCCCCACTCCTTGATCAGGCTGGGAATGGCGAAGCCAATCAGCTGCCCGTCGAATCCGTCCATGACGATCGACAGCGCTGCCAGGATGACCACCATCTTCTGGAAGCCGGTAAACGTCCCTTCATCCAGCACGCGTCCGATGTCAACGACCTTTGCTTGATCGTTCCCGTAGGTGCTCATGTGCGCTCCCGGATCGTGTCTTCGATGGTGGCCGCGGCGAACGCATTGATGCGGATCGGATCGTGTTTGTGATGCTGGTGCCAGGATGTCATTTTCATGGCTGTCTCCTCGGTTGTATCGCACGGGTCCGGTCATTGCCGGCCCGCATTGGCGATTGTTTTTATAGTCATTGGCAATGCGGGACGGCGTACCGCCCCGCGTGCAGCGAACTCTCTCAGAACGGGTACTGGCGCTGCGAGGTTTGAACCGTGATCCATCGCAGATCAGTGAATTCGGCCACCCCGGCGGTACCGCCAAAATGACCGAAGCCACTGGACTTCACGCCGCCGAAGGGCATATGCGCCTCGTCATGCACGGTCGCTCCGTTGATGTGGCAGATTCCGGACTCGATACGGCGTACCAGGTTCAGTGCGCGGGCGATATCACGGCTGAACAGTGCGGCCGAGAGGCCATATTCATTGTCGTTGGCACATGCAATGGCGGCATCGTCATCCTTGACTCGCACGATGGGCTTGACCGGACCGAAGGACTCCTCGTGATAGATGTCCATCTGCGCCGTGACATGGTCCAGCAGCGTGGCCGGCATGAGCGTGCTCTCGGCCTTGCCGCCGCACACCAGGCGTGCGCCCTTGGCAAGGGCATCATCGATCAGCGCGTTGCAGCGCTGCACGGTGGCCAGGTCGACCACCGAACCCAGCACGACCGGCCCTTGGCGGGGATCACCCAGCGGAAGGCTACGCGCTTTGGCGACCAGGCGGGCGACAAAGTCATCGGCCACACGTTCGTCGACGATGATGCGCTCGGTGGACATGCAGATCTGTCCGGAATTGGCGAAGGCGCCGAAGGCCGCTGCCTGCACGGCGGCCTCGATGTCCGCATCGTGCAGCACGATGAAAGGTGCCTTGCCCCCCAGCTCCAGTACGGAAGGCTTGAGGTGCTTGGCGCATTGGCCGGCGATGATGCGGCCTACGCGCGTGGAGCCCGTAAAGTTGACACGTCGCACTGCCGGATCGGCGATGATGGCTTCAACAATTTTTCCGGCATCTTCCGGTGCGTTGGTGATGAAGTTCACCACGCCAGGTGGCAATCCGGCGTCCTGGAATGCGTCAATGATGAGGCCATGCGTCGCCGGGCAGATTTCAGATCCCTTGAAGATCACGGTATTGCCGCAGGCCAGCGGAAGTGCGACGGCACGCACGCCCAGGATGACGGGAGCATTCCAAGGGGCGATGCCCAATACGACACCGGCCGCCTGGCGCACACCCATGGCGAGGTTGCCAGGGACATCGGAGGGAATGAGCTGCCCCGCGATCTGGGTCGTCATCGCTGCGGCTTCGCGCAGGCCGTCGGCGGCCAGATGAACGTTGAAAGCGGCCCAGTGATGAGACGCACCGGTCTCGGAGGCCATGGCCTCCGCAAAGGCGTCTGCGCGGGCTTGCAGCGCATCGGCCGCACGGGCAAGCAGGCCGCGGCGTTCTCCGGGGCCCATCGCTGCCCAAGCAGGGAAAGCCTCAGCAGCAGCGCGAACGGCAGAATGTGCATCCGCGACGGTCGCCGCCGGTGCCCGCGAGGCAACGCTCTCATCGAGCGGGTTGCGCCGCTCGAAGCAAGCACCGCCAGTGGCTGGACGGCGCTGGCCGTTGATCAGCATGTCAACTTCTTTCATAGTCTCCTCCTGTTGTTTCTAGCTTCCATCTCGCTGCCAGGCCATTAGTATCGATTTGCAACCAAGCAGAATCCTAACGAAAACAATCAGCGCACCACGACTTCCACCAGACGGGGTTCATTCGACGATATCGCCGTCCGCAGTGCAGCGGCCAGCTCGCCGGGCTCACTCACACGCACGCCTTTGCATCCCATCGACTGCGCCAGTGCAACGAAGTTGAGCCCGGGAAGATCAGTCCCTTGGACCACGTCGCCGGCACCGAAGCCGAAAACCGGCGCGAAGTCCTGCAGGGCGGCGTAGCGCCCGTTGTTGATGATCACGAAGGTGAGGGGAAGACGCAGCTGCACAGCGCTGTAGATGGCTTGCGGCGAATACATGGCAGAACCATCCCCAATCAGCCCGATGACGCGTTGCTGCGGTCTGGCCAGGGCAACCCCCACCGCCGCCGGCATGCCATAGCCAAGACCGCCGCTGGCCATGGTGTAGAAGGTTCCCGGGCGTGTAAAGGGCAGATAGGCCTGCATGGTCGGACGGGATCCTGGCGCTTCCTCGACGACGATATCCTCTGCTGCGCGCACTTCAGCGAGGGTCTGCATGGCAAAGGCCGCTGACATCGGTGTCTCCGGCTCGGCGCGGGGACGCGCAGCACGCGCAGGTGGCGCCGGACGAGCGGCGGGCGCATGCTGCAGCATCTGCGCCAACAGATCTTGCAGTCCCAGCTGGATATTGCCGACGATGGCAGTCCCGGACGGCGTCCAGGAAGCCGTCACCGGATCATCAATCAATTGGTACAGCTGCGCCCCGGGTGGCAGATGCGGCCCGCTGCCTTCGACGTGATAGGTGAAGGCCGGAGCGCCGGCGACGAAAATCAGGTCGTAGCCATTGAGCAATTGCACGATCTTTTCGCGCATGGCCGGCAGGAATCCAGCGAACAGGCGATGGTCTTCAGGGAAGCTGCAACGCGAGGACATCGGCGCAACAAACACGCGAGCGTTGGAGGTCTCGGCCAGACGAAGCACCTCATCCCAAGCCCCGGCACGGTCCAGTTCCGAACCGACGACGATGGCCGGACGCTCACTGCGGTGCAGGGCGGTGGCGAGGGCAGCGATGGCGTCCGCCTCGGGGCGGCTGCGCGTGGTGACCGCGGTGGCCTCGAGCAACTCCCCAGGCTGATCCCAGTCATCCACGGGAATGGAAACGAACACCGGACCACGCGGTTCCTGCATGGCAATGTGATAGGCCCGGGCAAGCGCGCGTGGGACGTCAGCGGCGCGCGCAGGCTCGATGCTCCACTTGACGTAAGGCTTGGGAAGCTCGGTTGCGTGCGAGGCTGCCAGGAACGGATCGAATGGCAGGATGGAGCGTGCCTGCTGGCCGGCAGTGATGATCAAGGGAGTGCGATTGCGGAAGGCGGTGAAGATGTTGCCCATGGCATTGCCGACGCCCGCCGCGGAATGCAAGTTGACCAGGGCGGCCTTGCCACTGGCCTGGGCATAACCATCGGCCATGCCGACCACGACTGCCTCCTGCAAGCCCAGCACGTAACGAAAATCGGCCGGGAAGTCACGGAACATGGGCAGTTCAGTGGAGCCCGGATTGGCAAAGACGGAGGTCATGTCCAGGCGACGCATCAGATCGAGGACGGCGTCGCGAACTGTGATTCCAGGTAATTGGGGCGCCTGCATGTGAAGTCCTATGGAAGATCTTGTGACTTGGGTGGAAAGTGATTCGGGAGGAGTATGTGACTCAATCATCTCTTTGAAAATTGCCAAATTGGATAAAAGTCATAACCTTTGGTAATGTGCCAGCTCATGTCACACAAGCGCCGAAATGCTCAGCCAGCACGATCATCGGGAGAAATCATTGAGCTTCAATCTGCAGCAACTGGAAATGTTCTGTGCCATCGTCGGTGCTGGTAGCCTGGGGCGAGCGGCGCACGTGCTCGGCCTGACCCAGCCGGCCTTGAGTCGCGCCATCAAGCGTCTCGAAGAATCCGTTGGCGGCATCCTGTTTGAACGTCACACCACCGGCATGCATCTGACATCGCTTGGACAGGCGCTGCTGCCGCACGCACTTTCCTTGCAACGGGAAGCCAAGCAGGCGCGCGACGAACTGGATGCCCTGCGTGGTTTGAGCAAGGGCGTCATCAAGGTCGGGGCGGTGGGGAGCATTGCCAGTCTCGTACTGCCACTGGCTGTGGCCGGTGTACTGGAAAAATGGCCCAACCTGCGCGTGGAAATCATCGAAGGCGTTTGGGATCGTCTGGCAGAGGGCTTGCTGACCCACGAGATCGACCTGGCACTGGGAACGTCGGGCATGGAAACGGATGGCGTGGCAGCGATCGCGGACTGCTGCTGGACAGATCTGAGCTACGTGGTGGCAGGAAACGATCATCCCTTGCGGGGCAAAGACAAGATCAGCCTGGCCGAAACCCTTGAGCTGCGATGGGCATTGACCCCTGCAGGCACAGGACCTTATCTGCACTTGAAAGAAACGTTTGCGAAGGCTGGATTGCCGATGCCTGAGATCGCAGTGGAATCCCGTTCCGTCACGGTACTCAAGAGCCTGGTAGCACGCTGTGGATTCGTGGGCTGGATGTCTGGCCCGATGTTCGATACGGAACGCAAGGCCGGCCTGATTGATGCGCTGCCGGTGGAGGGACTGAAAGCCCCACGGACCTTGATGGCATTTCGACGCCGCCAAGGGATACTGCCCACACCAGCGACCCGCTTGCTGGACGAATTGCGCAATCTCGCGGGTTCCTTGCAGTCTTTTAGTCCTGAGGCCGATACGGCAGAGAACAGTTCAGCTCACCATCCTTGGCGGTAATCCCATGATGGCGCTCGCATCCGCCATCTCTCCTTGGATTTTGTCATGCAGATAGGGCGATATTTTGCGGAATCGAAATTGCATTCAATGCCGCACCCCCAGCTTCTGTGTAATACCAATCCCAAAAAAATTGGCAAGAACATGATATGTCCCTGAGCAACGGACGAGTCGACCATTCCGCCTCCGGAGCGCCCAGGCTTGCGACTGTCGTTTCGGACATGGCGCGCAGCGACTGCTCTGGCTCTCGCAAGAGAACCTGCTTGCAGGCACAACGGTCAAACGAAACCCATCGTCCACCTGGCGCCATCCCGATGAAAAAACTGAGCCGCCTGTGGCTATCGGCCATGAAAAAAGCCGGGAAAGTACAGCGCAAACAATTTCTCGATTTTCTTTCGCCCGCTTCACCCCGCAGCAAAACCTCATCCATACGCAAGCCCAAGACCGCTCCCCGTGCAGCCAGCTCATCCACATCCGAAGTCACGGTCACCTCCGCAGTCCATCACGTCCCCGCCACCACCCATTCGCTGCAGTATCGCCTCTGCCTGCCCAAGCCCACTCCTTCAGAGCTGCCCTTGATCGTGATGCTCCACGGCTGCCAGCAAAACGCTGCCGACTTTGCGCAAGGAACCAGGATGAATGCGCACGCAGCAAAGCACGGCTTTGCCGTCCTGTATCCCGAACAATCCTTGCGTGCCCATCCGCACCGATGCTGGCGATGGTACGCACCGGACGCCCAGAAGGGAGAAGGTGACGTCGCACTGGTGGCCTCCCTGATCCAGGAGATCCTGAAAACGCACCCCATCGACCCGCAACGCATCTACGTCTGCGGAATCTCGGCCGGTGCAGCGATGGCACATCTCCTGGCATTGACGCACCCCGAACTCATCGCTGCTGTCGCGCTGCACGCAGCACCGGTTTCCGGTGTCTGCAGCAATGCCGCCGGAGCGTACTCTGTCATGCAGCACGGATCGCTGCGCGCTTCAGCCGCCGCCAAGCGGGCGCTCACACGTTTTCCCCGAACAGGTGCATTGCCGGCGATCCTCATCGGCGGGACTGACGACAAGATCGTGCGGCCCATCAATCAGCGCCAGCTGGTGGAACAGTTTCTTTTAATCAATCACACGCAGAGCTTGACCGAGCAGCCTCCCCGGGAAACGCCCTACGGCCGTACCTCCAAAAAGCAGCCCCGGCGCAGGATAGTTGCAACCCGTGACTATGTGCGTGGCCGCAAGCTCATCATCCGCTCAGTGTTGATCGAGGGACTCGGACACGCCTGGAGCGGCGGGGACACCTCCCTGTCCTACAATGCAGCGGGGCCGGATGCCAGTCGGCTGGTTGTCGATTTTTTCTCCCGGCATCGCCTGGAACCGGGGATGAAGTGAAGCATCCTGGTCACCCGCACTACCGAAGAGAGAGGAGCGCAAAGCAGATCAGCCATGCATCAAAACACGACTGCGTTTTGATGATCGCTAGTTCCTTCTCTCGGGTTCTGCAGCATGAATGAACACGTTGTAAGTATCGGCAGGACGTTTCCCCACGGCCAGATCAAGCGCATGGCCAATCGCCCCGCGATGGTAAGTGCCGTGATTGATGAGGTGAAAGATGACTTCTTCGCGGCTGAGTCTTCCGCGCTTCCCATCCACGAACGTGAAAGAAATATTTTCCTTCAACTGGCTGGGACTGAGACTCCTGGCATAGGTCAGCAACCACTGGTTCGCCGCCATCAGCCTGGCCTCCAGCTCAGCCAGTGCAGGCAGGTGCTCGGTATTGGTGGAGTCATGCGGATCGGCCACGCCACGTAAGCGGGACTGGAACAATTCCTCCACGCGCACCATGTGGTTCAACTGTTGCCGCGCGAAATCGAACGCGCGCTGTTGTTCCTCTTGCGTGAGTTGCGCGACCGCATCAAGAATGCGGCGATCCGACCAGTGCTTGTATTCCAGGATATTGGTAAAGTCCATGAGCCATCTCCTCCGTAGCCCTGAACGATACCTCAATGGTGCGCATCATGCCTGGCGTGATTGCTGGGTCCTGCCCTATCGCCGTCGGCAGGTGATCAGCCAGAACAGCAGAGCGCTGAAGCTGACGGCGGCACCAAGAAGACAGACACCCCGCCACCCATGGGCCGCATAGACAACGGTAGTAGAGAGTGCGCCCAGACCGCTGCCCACCGCGTAAAAGAGCATGTAGATGCCGATCAGGCGGCCATGCGCTTCCGGACTGCTGCGAAGAATCAAGCTCTGGTTCGTGACGTGCAGCGCCTGCCCGCCCAGATCGAGCAAGATGATGCCGGCCACCAAGGCCCACAGCGACCCATCCATCAGCGACAAGGGCCACCAGGCCAACAGCAAGAGCGAGAGCGCGGCCGCACTGGTGCGTTGTGCGTGTCCCTTGTCCGCCCATCTTCCGGCGCGTGATGCCGCCAGCGCTCCAATGACGCCAACCAGACCAAAAGAACCAACCACGGTATGAGAGAAGTGATAGGGACTCGCGCTCAAGGGAAGAACCAAGGCACTCCAGAAGATATTGAAGCTGGCGAACATCAACATCGCCAGCGTACCTCGGACCTGAAGTACCTTGTCATGACGAAGCAAGGACCACATCGACGCAAGGAGCCTTGCATAACTCAATCCATTCGAGGACACCGGTACTGCGGGCAGGCCTCGCCACAGCGGCCAGGCCAACAACAGCATCATGAGGGCAGCACAGAAGTAAACGCCCCGCCACCCCGTGACATCGCTGATCGCACCAGAGAAGACGCGTGACAAAAGCAAACCGATGAACACGCCAGTTTGCGCAGCACCCACTACCCTCCCACGTTCGTTCTCACCAGCGACGCTCGCGGCGTAGGCAATCAGACCTTGGGTCATTGCCGTCCCCAGCAAACCGACTGCCAGCATGCCTGCCAACAGCGTACAAGAAGTTCGTGCCAGTCCCACCGTGACCAGTGCACAAATCAGACCGGACAACTGAAGGCCAGTCAGCTTCTTGCGCGCCACCTTGTCGCCAAGTGGAACCAGAAAGAGCAAGGCCAGCGCACAGCCGAGCTGGGTCGCCGTCACAACACCGCCGACAGCTGACTGATTGATCCTGAAATCTTGAGACAACGCATCCAGCAAAGGCTGGGCGTAATAGACATTGGCTACGCTCAAGCCACTGGCCAACGCAAACAGAAGCAGCAAGCGGCGGGATAACGCAGGGGAAGATGGGACCATGGCAGCAATCTGGTTTCAATTTAAAACCATTTGAATGCTAGTGGATATGGTTTTAAAATGCAACCACATTGCGGACTACACCAGCTGGAAGGCTTATGTCGACTCAACTGAATCATGATGAAGAATACTGTCCCATCGCACGCAGCGTGAGCGTGGTGGGGGACCGATGGGCGCTGCTGATCGTGCGGGATGCGTTTGACGGGGTATGCAGGTTTGGCGACTTTCAGCGCAACCTGTCGGTATCGAAGAACATTCTGGCAGACCGCCTGCGCAAACTCGTGGATGCCGGCATCCTTCAGACGCAATCGGCATCCGACGGGACGTCTTATCAGGAGTACGTGCTGACTGAAGCGGGACTCAGTCTGTTTCCATTGCTCGTTGCGCTAAGACAATGGGGGGAAGCGCACCTGTTCAAGCGCGGTGAGCGCCATTCCGTCCTCATTGATGCAGAGACCGGGAAGCGGGTGACGTATATGGCACCGCTTTCCGCAGACGGCAGCTACCTGCACCCGGCACGCACGCTGGTGAGGAAAGTGAAATAACCAGGCTGCCGTTCATGTTGGCCCCGCTGTTGGGGAGGCCGCCTGGCATCGTGCTGATGCAACCTCGGTATCTGCAGCATCTGGAATTCCTTGAATGGCTGTCGCTGTTCAGGGACCTGCGCAGTGCGGGAGCTCTGATAAGCAGCCCGGACTGACGAACTGGTCGGTTGGAAGAGATCGCCCCCGCGAACCAGTCAGTACGCCCTTCCGCGAGCCACTAAAAACCAGCCCCACCCTCATCATTCCACCTGCGCACAATCCGCTGAAAGAACATGCTGTTGGGCAGCTGCAAAATCGTCTTCGATTCCTGCTCCGGCCCTTCCTCCAGCAAGGTGGTATAGACCAGATTGATATCCAGCACGCGCCCCTTCACGCCGGGCTTGTCGCCGCCCTCCAGCACCTCGATCAGATCCCCCACGCGGAACGGGCTGGTGGTGAAGATCAGGATGGCGCAAAACAGATTGGACAACACGCTCCACACCGCAAAGAACGCCACCGCACCCACAGCGGCAAACCCGGTGAATGCTGACCACAGCACCGCTCCGGACACGCCCATGCGCTCCAGCGCCCACAGCATGGCACCGCCATAGATGAAAAATCCCAGTACCCGCTGCGTGAGCATGACGGCCGTGGCCGGCAGTCCATAAGTCCGCGCGATCCTGGCCATCACGCTTCGGGCCACCCGCATGATGGCCAGCGCCAGCAGGAAGATCAGGACCACCTCCGTCGCCGGCACGAGCACGTCGAACCAGTCGGCCATCCATTGCGGCAGGTTATCGTGGATGGACTGCAATACTCTGTTCATTCATTTCCTCTTGAAAATCACTTTGACGATGCGCTCCCGATCATGCAACGACACCGCACACGCAGAAAAAGTGCCGTCAAAATCCATCGTGATAAAGCCACATCGAAACAGCGCACAGAGTAAACCAGATTCAACGGAAAATCTGACTTGGTCACATAAACGGACCAAGTCCCGGAGACAAACAGGAGAGCCATGGCAGGCCCTCCTTCCCCTCAGTGCGCCCCCTGCTGGTCCGCGTTGAGCACCATCTCCAGCGGCTGCATCGACTCGCTTGCCCGCTCGCGCGCAACTGATTTCAGGCTCGGCTCGGTGCTGAAAAAGTGCTCCACGACCTGATATTCCAGAAATGTTACTTTCTCCGTATCGGTCGCCATCGAGACCGCTTCCACCTTATCGGTGACCACCCTGACCGTATGCCTCCCCGGCCTGACCGCGATGCGCGCAAAGGACATCGGCCTCAACTCGGCTACCAGCCTGTCGTCCACATACACCCGCGTCCTCGCCCCACGCTGCTGTGCATAGGGCCGCGTGATGTACAGGTAGGCCATGCCCTCCGGCGGGGGTGTCAGTTTCTTGGCCTCATCCTCGTGCACGTCGTCATGCACCGGCACGGCAACGCAGGCGCTGGATTGCTGCAGGATCCTGCACGGAGCCCTTTCCTGCTCCGGCGCGGCGCATGCCGAGATCAGCGCGACAACGGCCACAAGGGACGAAACCTTGATCCAGGGATGAATGTTGGAGGCCCTCATGCTTGTGCCCTCCTTTTCCGCAAAAACTCAAACCAGCGCGGCCCGCCCTCTTCATCCCCCGCATGCGCCAGCCGGTACAGCAGCGGCAGCACCAGCAAGGTCAGCGCCGTCGAGGACAGGATGCCGCCGATGACCACCGTAGCCAGCGGACGCTGCACTTCGGCACCGGTCCCGGTCGCCAGCGCCATCGGCACGAAACCCAGCGAAGCCACCAGCGCCGTCATCAGCACCGGACGCAAGCGGGTCATGGCGCCCTCGTGAATGGCTACATCCAGCGACCGCCCCTCCTCGCGCAGACTGCGGATGAAAGAGATCATCACCAGCCCGTTGAGCACCGCCACCCCGGACAGCGCAATGAAGCCCACCGCCGCCGAGATCGACATCGGGATGTCGCGCAAGGCCAGCGCGAGAATGCCGCCGGTCAGCGCAAACGGAATGCCGGTAAACACCAGCAAGCCATCCTTGACGTTGCCAAACATCGCAAACAACAGCACGAACACCATCAGCAAGGCCACGGGAATGACGATCTGCAGACGCTGCGTGGCCGATTGCAGGTTCTCGAACTGGCCACCCCAGGTGGTCCAGTAACCGGTCGGAATCCTGACCTCGGACTGCAACTGGCGCTCGGCATCGGCCACGAAACCACCCAGGTCACGTCCGCGCACGTTGGCACTGACCACGATGCGGCGCTTGCCGTCTTCGCGGCTGATCTGGTTGGGACCCGGCGCGATGTTCAGCGTGGCAACTTCACCCAACGGGACGTAACTGGTACGCTGCGCGCCCTCCTGCAGCGGCAAGGCTACCGGCAGGCGACGGATCGCCTCCAGATCGGTGCGGGCCTGATCAGGCAGGCGCACCACGATGGCGAAGCGGCGGTCGCCCTGGAACAGCGTCCCGGCTTCCTTGCCGCCGATGGCGGTGGCGATGGTGTCCTGGATGTCCGAGACATTGAGCCCGTAGCGCGCCGTCTTCTGGCGGTCGATGTCCACCGTCAGCATCGGCAGGCCGGTGGTCTGTTCGATCTTGACTTCGGTGGCACCGGGGATCTTCTCCAGCACTGCCGATATCCTGGCCGCGGTCTCGTTGAGCACCTTCATGTCATCACCAAAGACCTTCACCGCGACGTCACTGCGCACGCCCGAGATCAGCTCGTTGAAGCGCAGCTGGATGGGTTGCGAGAACTCGTAGCTGTTGCCCGGAATCTTTTCCACTTCGGACTGGATCGCGGCCAGCAACTCTTCGTGTGTCTTTCTCGGCTGGGGCCACTGGTCCTGCGGCTTGAGCATGATGTAGCCATCCGAGATGTTCGGCGGCATCGGATCGGACGCCACTTCGGCCGTGCCGGTGCGGGCGAACACGCGTTCTATCTCGGGGAATGTCTGCTTCAGCGTGCGCTCGATCTGCTTTTGCATCTCGAGCGACTGGCTCAGGCTGGTACCGGGAATGCGCAGCGCCTGCACCGCCATGTCACCTTCGTTCAAACTTGGTACAAACTCCGTCCCCAGGCGGGTGGCGACTGCGCCGCACACCACGATCAGGGCCCCGGCAAAGGTCAGCACCACGGCCTTGTTGTCCATGATGCGCTTGAGCATCGGCTCATACAGGCGCTTGGCCCAGGCCATCATGACATTCTCCTTTTCCGCGACGCGCTCGCCGATGAAGAGGGCGATGGCGGCGGGAATGAACGTGACCGACAGGATCATCGCGCCGACCAGCGCCGCCACGACGGTAAAGGCCATTGGCGTGAACATCTTGCCCTCGACGCCGGTGAGCGCAAACATCGGCAGATACACGATCATGATGATCAGCTGGCCGAACAGCAGCGGGCGGCGCGCCTCCCTGGCCGCAGCGAAGACCTCATGGAAGCGCTCGCTGCGGGTGAGCGTGCGGCCATGATGCTGCTGCGCATGGGCCAGCCTGCGCACGCAGTTTTCCACGATCACCACCGCGCCATCGATGATGATGCCGAAGTCCAGCGCGCCCAGACTGAGCAGGTTGGCACTCACCTTGTTGGAGACCATCCCGGTGAAGGTGAACAGCATCGCCAGCGGAATCACGGTGGCCGTGATGATGGCCGCGCGGATGTTGCCAAGGAAAACGAACAACACCGCCACCACCAGCAAGGCCCCTTCGACCAGGTTCTTCTTGACGGTGGCGATGGCCTTGTCGACCAGTACGGTGCGGTCATACACGGTCACCGCCTCCACGCCCTCCGGCAGGGTGCGGTTGATCTCGCGCATCTTCTTGTCCACCGCCTGCGAGACCTTGCGGCTGTTCTCGCCGATCAGCATGAACACGGTGCCCAGGACCACTTCGCGGCCATTCTCGGTAGCGGCACCGGTGCGCAGTTCCTGACCGATCCCCACCTCGGCCACATCGCGCACGCGTATCGGCACGCCCTTCACGTTGGCCAGGACGATGTTGCCGATGTCTTCCGTGGAACCCACCTGGCCCGGTGCACGGATCAGGTATTGCTCGCCACGCCGCTCGATGTAGCCGGCACCGACGTTGTTGTTGTTCTTCTCCAGCGCCTTGACGACCGTGTCCATGGTCATGCCGTAGGAGGCCAGTTTCTCCGGTGAGGGTGCCACCAGATACTCCCTGGCGAAGCCGCCGATGGTGTTGATCTCGGTGACGCCCGGCACCAGGCGCAATTGCGGCTTGATGACCCAGTCCTGGATCTCGCGCAGGTCGGTGGCGGTATAGGGCGTGCCATCGGCCTTGCGCGCATCCTCCCTGGCCTCTACCGTCCACAGGTAGATCTCGCCCAGGCCGGTGGAGATCGGTCCCATGCCGGGATCGATGCCGGGGGGCAGCTGGCTTCTGGCCTGCTGGATGCGTTCATTGACCAGTTGCCGCGCAAAGTAGATGTCGGTGCCGTCCTTGAAAATCACCGTCACCTGCGACAGGCCATAGCGCGAGAGCGAGCGCACCTGTTCCAGATGCGGCAGGCCCGACATGACGGTCTCGATCGGATAGCTGATACGCTGCTCGGTCTCCAGCGGTGAATAGCCGGGCGCGGCGGTATTGATCTGTACCTGCACGTTGGTAATGTCGGGGACGGCGTCGATGGGCAGCTTCTGGTAGCTGTAGATCCCGTACGCGCCCATGCCGAGCACCGCCAGCAGGACCAGCCATCGATGCTCGATGGCAAAGCGAATGATGCGTTCAAACATGATTGTCGTCTTTCCTGAGGTCGCGCTGGTCAGTGGCTGTGCTCGGCGGAACCCTTGCCCAGTTCAGCCTTGATGGCGAAGCTGCCGGTGGCGGCATAGCCGGTGCCGGCATCGAGGCCGGAGATAATCTCGACGGACTTGCCATCGGAACGTCCCAGGCGTACTTCCCTGGCCACGAAGCCATCCGCATCACGGACAAACACCACGTTCTTGCCCTCGACCGTCTGGATGGCATCGGCTGCCACGGCCACCGGGACCTGTGTCTCGCCGGCGATCACCTCGACATTGACGAACAGGCCCGGACGCCAGAGGTCACCGGTATTGGGCAACACCACATGGGCCTTGGCCGTACGGCTCTGTTCGCCGATCAGGGAGCCGACGTAGGAGATCTTGCCTTCGGCACTGGCATCGAAGGCGGTGGCACGCACCACCACCTTCTCACCGACCCGGACCACCTGCATGTCCTTGGGCGAGACGATGATCTCGGCCCAGACACTGGAGAGATCGGAGATCAGGAAGGCATTGGCATCCTCGCGCACGGCCTCGCCCAGGCCGAGATGTTTCTCGACCACGATGCCGTCGAAGGGCGCGCGGATTTCATAGCGGTTGAGGCTGCCGGACGATGTGCCCGTCGCACCGATGGCCCACAGCTTCTGCTGCGCATTGCGCACCGCCACCTCGGCCTCGCGCAGCGCGGCTTGCGCTTGCAGATAATCCTGTTCGGCAGAAATCTTCTGTTCCCACAGGTGCTTCTCGCGCTGATACGCGCTGCGGGCCAGCGACAGGCGCTGTTCTGCATTGAGCAGATCGGAGCGCTGCTCGGAGACGGCACTGCTGCTGATGACGGCCAGTACCTGGCCTTTCTTGACCTTCTGGCCCAGATTGGCCGAGACCGATTCGACGATGCCGGCGACCTGCGGGACTACGTGCGCAGTGCGATCTTCATTGAAACGGATCTCGCCCGGCAGCTGCACGGTGGACCTGATCTGCAGGGGACCGGCAGTGTCGACCCGGATGCCGGCGGCGGCCATCTGCTCCTTGCTCAGGGCGATCTTTCCTTCTTCCTTGTGCTCACCTTCCTTGTGCTCGTCGTCCTTGTGCTCAACTTCCTTGTCGTCATCATGCGCAGCCTTGTCCTTGTGACCGCCCTCTTCACGATGCTCGCCATCTTCCTGGTGGGCGTCCGGCTTGGCGTTGCTGCCCTGAGCGGAGTTGTCCTTCATCAGGATGACTCCCGACACGAGCGCTGCAATGGCGATGATCGCCGCGATGGTGAATGTCTGCTTCTTTGTCATGGTTGTTCTCACTCTGCTGGAAGGGTCTCGACGCCGGCCAGGCGATCAAGATCGGCGGCGGCCTGGAAGGCGGTGGACAGGGCTTTCCAGTACTGCGCCTTGGCCTGGAAATAGGTGCGCTGAGCGTCAAGGACGTCCAGGTAAGCGAACTTGCCTGCTTCAAATCCGGTACGGGCGGCCTGGTAGGCCGATTGCGCGGCCGGAACGATGTCGTTGCGCAAGGCCGTGGCCTCTTCCCTGGCATTGCGCAACCGCTCGAAGCCCTGTGCGGCCTCGCCCTGCATTTGCACCTCGGCGACCGCCAAGGCATCGCGTGCGATATCGACGCGCTTCAAGGCTTCCAGCTCATTGCCCTGGTTGCTGTCGAAGACCGGGATGGGCACGGAAAAACCCACCACCCACATGTTGCGAGCACTGGATTCATCGCGCTTGTTGCCCAGGGTCAGGCTCACATCGGGAGTGCGCTTGCTGGTCTCGATCCGGGCCAGCGCACGGCGGCGCTCGACTTCAAGCCGGGCCAGGCGCACTGCCGGGCCATTGGCGACCTGTTCGGTCAGCTGTGCAATCGCCGGCAAAGGCGGCAGAGACTCGACGCCGCCTTCACTCAACTGAACGCGGTCATTGCCACCACCCCACAGCATCGCGAGGGTTCTCCGTGCGAGGAGCAGCTCGCTGTTGGCTTGACTGAGTTCCAGTTGCGCGCCGGACTGCGCCACCTGCGCCTTGGTCTGTTCGACGGGAGAAATCTTGCCTGCCGTAACGCGCCGACCCGTCATCTCGGCCGAGGTCTTGGCCAATCCGAGCAGTTCGCCGGCAAGACGCTGCCGCTCGGTGGCGACCATCACGTCGACATACGCGGCCACCACGGCGGCGCGCAGTTCGCTGCGTTTGGCGGCGTATTCCAGCACGGCCATGTCGCGGGCGCGCTGCGCGGCCTCGATGCGGGCACCGCGCTTGCCGCCGAGTTCGATGGCTTGATTGATCTGGTAGGTGGTGGTGCGGCTGGATTTGCGGACATCCTCGATCAGCGCCGAGAATTCCGGATTGGGCCGGGCACCCGCTTGCAGGATCGTGGCCTCGACGGCCTCGATCTCTTTGCGGGCGGCGGCCAGCGTCTTGTTGTGGTCAAAGGCCAGGCTGATCGCGGCTTGCAGCGACAGCGGGCCGGCTTCCCGGTCCAGGGCGGATGCCGTGGCGGGCAGAATGGATTGCGGGCTGGATTGCGCGGGTGATTGCGCATGGCTGGAACTGGCCGCAAGCAGCGCCAGCCCCAGCGTGAAGCTGTGACGAAACATCGAATTCTCCGGTGATGAAAAGGGGAATTCGGCGAGAGCAGATGACGGGTGTGGATTGTCCTCGCCGACTCAGGCGGCGAGCAGCCAGTTGGGCTTGTCGGGCCCGTCGGCGATGTGGGAGGCAGGATGGGAAACGTGCTTGAAATGGGCTGACACACGCGTGGCCAGCGGCGCGATGAGGAGCCTGCTGCCGGCCTGTACCGACTTCATGGCGCAGAAGTGGCAGAGGGAACAATCCAGGTCGAGCTCCCCTGCTTTGGATTCCTTGGAGTCCTTGGAGTCCAAGGACTTCACCTGCGCGTGCGTCTCGGCGGCGGGGTGGTCGTGATGTCCCAGGTGCGCGGACGTACTCTCCTTTTCCGCCTGGCAATACGATGCCACTGCCGCCCAGGAGAGCTGCATCGGCAACAGGAAGGCAAGCAGGAGAATCAGTGCACGCATGGTGGAAATGAGAGATGGCGACCAGCCAGTCCGGTCGGCAGCCACGGGATGGGAATGCGACGCTGGCAAGAAGCGGGGGCGATTATGCACCGTCGTACAGCGACGCGTCAAAGGCCTTGCGCTGTGCGGGCCTGCATCGGCTGGCCCAGACGGTGGTTTCCGGGAATGAATTCTAAGAAGCGGGTGGAGACAGAAAGATTGCCGAGTCATTACAGCGCTGTAATGACTTCGGCCAGGCTGGCCTTGCATCAGCAAGGCTGATCGGCTGAATCGGCAGGACCGATTTGCACTACCGTGAGACGACTCTCTAGTATCCGTGCATGGCCTCCTGCGAGGAGGAATGTCGCATCTTCACAAGCACTCCATGAAAGACAAACGATGAATACGCAAGCCATCCGCTATCACCAGTATGGCCCGCCCGATGTCATGGCCCTGGAAGCCGTTGAGCAGCTTCCGCTGAAGCCGGGCCAGGTCCGCGTCAGCCTGCGGGCAGCGGGCGTGGCTCCGCTGGATGCCAAGCTGCGCGCGGGCCTGCTGCAAGCTCAGCTGGCGTTGACGCTGCCCAAGGTACCGGGCCGCGACGGTGCCGGCGTGATCGTCGAATCGCGGGCAGAGGGTCTCCCTGTCGGTGAGCCCGTGTGCGTGATGGCCGACATGTTCGGCCAGGGCAGCTACGCCGACAGCATCGTTGTGCCGGCCGCGCGCGTGGTCAGGCAGCCGTCCACGCTCTCGACCAGGCAGGCAGCCGCCTTGTTGCAGCCCGGTGCCAGTGCCTGGATCCCCATCGTCAGGACGGCACAGGTGCGCAGCGGGATGAAGGTACTGGTGCACGCCGGGTCGGGTGCAGTGGGAAGTCTGATGATCCAGCTGGCGCTGCATCTGGGGGCCGAGGTCTGGGCGACCTGCAGCAGCGCCAACCGGGACGACGTCCTGGCACTGGGCGCGACCGGCGTCATCGCCTATGACAAGGAGGATTTTTCGGCGCTGCGTGGAGTGGATATCGTCTTCGACCTGGTGGGCGGGGACACCCACGACCGTTCCTATCCGGTGCTCAAGCCGGGCGGCCAACTGGTCTGGCTGGTCGCATCACCGATCCTGGAGCGCGGCGAGGAATTCAAGGTGCGCGTGGTCCGCGCGATGATTGATGATGCCCCGGAGTGCCTGCGCGCGGTGGCGAAGCTGGCAGAGGAACGCGTATGGGTGCCGACGGTCGGCCAGTGCTTCCCGCTGGCCGAAGCTGCCCGCGCGCATGCCTTGCTGGAGTCAGGCAAGGCAGCGCGCGGCCGGATCGTGCTGGATATCCCCTGATTCAAACATGGGGGCGGAATGTTTGAATTTCCGCCAGGGTCGCCCTCCGATCAGCGCGCAGCTTGACCGGTCTGTTCCGCAAAGGGCAGCGCGCCATCGCCGTGGCGCACATGGAAGACATTCAGGGTCATCGCCACCAGGGAGTAGTAACCCAACAAACCCACGAGATTGACCAGCACCTCGATGCCGAAACGCTGTTCGGCTTCCCGGTACAAGGGGTCGGAAATGCGCTTGGTCTCGTAGAGTTCCTCCACCAGTTCCCAGATCATCTGTTCATCACGCGCAGCGAAGTCGGGGCGCTCGCCGCGCCGGATCCGTTCGACGTTGGCCGCATCCAGTCCCGCTTCGATCCCGATCGGATAGTGGATCTGCCATTCGGCCTGGGCTTGCCACCTGGCGGCGGTGCACAGGATGGCCAGTTCCGACAGGGACAAGGGCAGCTGCGTGTGATAGCGGCAGAATGCGCCCAGCTTCTGCGCATGCTGGGCCAGTTCGGGACTGTGGATCCAGGACAGGAAGGGGCCGGCGAGGTTGCCGCGCGGGCCCTTCAGGATATCGTCCAGGACTTCCTTTTGGGCGGGGGTGGCGGTGGTGATGTCCACTGACGGGAGGCGGGATTCGGGCATGTGTGCGACGTGGTTTTTGGTTGGAGAAGGAGTTTGTGTGAACCGGCATGATACTGCCCGATCCGGCCACGCGGGTGCGATGAGGCCAACCCGATGGGACGGATCAGGCGACCCGCCATAGCCCACGTGCTCCGCACCATGCTGCCGGAGCACAGAACGACAGGCCTTGACCCATCGCTTCACGGACTGGACCACACCCGCTCCGACTCATAGGGCGTACCATCCGGCACCCAGCTGGACTTGCCGAAGATATCCGTTCTGCCCGTGATTTTCTTGCCGGTCTGCAAGCGGATCTCGTAACTCACCCCGGCAGCCGCTCCACCACGCGGATACTGCATCAGCAGTCGCTGGTCGGTTTTACCCGGCCTTGCCCCCAGTGCGATCAAGGCATCCCGGGCGTCGGTACGGAAGTCATCCGCCGAGACGTAATTGAGGATGGTTGCACCGTAACGATTGCGCGCATTCACCGGCAATCCCGCCTTGACCAGCATGGCTGCGATGTCAGGGAAAGTGTCGGTACGATAGAAATAGGCCAGCAAGGTATTGCCCTCAGCATCGCGCCAACGCGGGTTCAATCCATGATCGAGCATGATTTGCATGAGCTTCAGGTCTTTGATCTCAAGCACGTCCAGCGCAGTCGGGTTGAAACGCACACCCGCCTCCAGCAAGAGGCTGAGCGTCTCTGTATTGTTGCTTCCCAGGGCAGCGGCCATGAGAGATTCACCGCTGCGGCCGACTACATCGAGCCGCAGCCCCGGGGTTGCCAGGAACGGTCGGAGAAATGCCGGTCCTGCCTTGACAGCCATGAAAATGAGTGGCGGAGAATTGTTTGGTCGCTCATTGGGATCAGCACCATGGGCAAGCAACAGCGCAGCCACCTTCGGCTGTCCCTCGAAGATGGCGCCGTGCAGCAACGAAGCGCTCCCGGGCAATGGCCCCATGGGCAAGCCACGCTTGAGCATGCTTTCAAATATCGGCAGCGCTCGGGTTTCGTTGTCGATCTCGCCGGGCTTCACGTTGTCCTGCTGGCGATGGTCCACGCTCATCAGCATCCGACCCCAAAGGCGCGGCAACGCTGCGTCGTCCGCCCGATCGACGAGCCAGGCCGCAGCAGCATAGTTGTGCTGTTCCATCGCCGATTCGGCCGCCTGCGCGAAGGAGCAAGCGAATGTGGGCCCGAACCGAAGTTCTTTGGTGATGAATTCGAGACCCTGGACGTCGGTGAATCCCGCCACCTGGCACAGCAAGTAGAGGACGTCATCCTGGAGCTGGCGCTGCAGTTTGACGTTGGAAATCACCATCTTGCGCGCAGCCTCCACATCACTGGGATGACGCGTGCCATCATTCCCGGAGGGGGCACCCATGACCTCCCAAAACTGCGAAGGAATGTCCCGCCCGTCGTGCGACGTGCTACCGATGTTTCGGACGATCTTCTGCACCGGCTCCAAGATCGACTTGCCGGATAGCTCACCCAGGATGACGAATCCCACGAGGGTGATCAGCTGCAAGACGAACAGTATCGACACCGGCTTGTTCTGCCATGGCTTCTGGATGCAGGCGTAGATCGCCAGCAGACAGCCGCCGGCCAATGCAACGTACATGACGAAGTCGAACAGTGCCCCGACCAGATAGACCCCCGCCAGCGGGCCCATCCCGGTAGCTCCGAATCTGGCCGTGGATAGCGTGAAGACGGCCAACCCGAATGGCCCCCACAACAGCAACCCCGAGAGGAACAGCACCATGCTGCCCCATGGGTTGCGTACGGCAGCGGCCGTGGATGGCAAATGTTCTGGTGATGGGTCTTCCGGGGTTGGAGTTTGGGGTGAGCGGGCTTCTGGCGATGAGTTTTCTTGTGGTTGCATGGCGCGCGGGATCTCAGTTGGACGGGAAAACGATCGGGAACCGACGCCAGCGGCGCAGTACCGGACAGTGCTGCTGTAGAGTCACTCCGGATTCTTTAAGTTCTCGCTTGACGAGAATCAATCTTCACTTGGCTGCAGCTTTGCTCGCACAACGGCGCGATCCGGCCCGATCGGTGCCGACTCCCGATCCATTCCCCGCAGTTATGAATGCAGAAAAAAAAGGAAATAGTCTGCATCCCACCCCATCACTAGACTCCATGGCAGACGCTGGTGCCCTCTGATCTGATGCGCCCCGGCCGTCCCGACAACAACAATGCAAGGAGACCCATGGTCAACAGAAGACAATTCCTGGCCGGCAGCCTGCTCGCCTGTACTGCAGCGCGCTCGGCCATCGCCCAGTCCATTCCCAACTCCGCCGGCGACCAGCCGCCCCGGCTCAAAGCGCCAGCGCTGGCCTGCGACAGCCATCACCACATCTATGACGCGCGCTTCCCGGTCTCGCCGCACTGGCGCGGCGGCCGCCCTGACGGCGCCACCGTGGCCGACTACCGGCGACTGATGGCCAAGCTCGGCATCGCCCGCAACGTGGTGGTCCAGCCCTCCACCTATGGCAGCGACAACCGCTGCCTGCTCGACGCACTCACCCAGTTCGGCGCGCAGGCACGCGGCATCGTGGTCATCGACGATGACGTGGAACTGGCGCAATTGAAGGAGATGGATCAGTTGGGAGTACGCGGCGTGCGAGTCAATTTCCTGTCGCCGCAAAGCTGGGGCATCACGACCGTGGACCGCTTGCTGCGCACGGCAAAGCGCATCGCGCCGCTGGGCTGGCATGTGCAGGTGCTGATGTCGGGCACGCAGATCGCCGAGCATGAAACCGTGCTGGCCGGCCTGCCCACCCCGGTGGTGATCGACCATCTGGGCCGCATCCCGCAGCCGCAAGGACTGGATCATCCCGGCGCACAAGCCATCCTGCGCCTGCTGGCCAAGGGCAATACCTGGATCAAGCTCTCCGAGCCCTATGCCGATACCCTGCAGGGGCCGCCTGATTATCCCGATACCAGCCTGCTGGCGCGCGCCTATCTGCAGGCGGCACCGCAGCGCACGCTGTGGGGCAGCGACTGGCCGCATCCCACCGAAAAGATCAAACCGGATGACGCCGTGCTGTTCGACCTGCTGGCCGCCTGGGCCCCTGATCCGGCGCTGCGCCACCAGATCCTGGTGAGCAATCCGGCGAGTTTGTTCGGTTTTTCCTGAAACCGCGACACGCAATGCAAAAGAGCCGCCTGCGCAAGCAAGGCGGCTCTTTTGTCATCACGCTTGTGCTCAGCGCACGGCTTCCTTCAAGCCGCCGGTAGCGGCCACGCGCGACTTGCGCGACAGCACCAGCAGGATGGCCACGCTCACCACCGACAAGCCCACCAGCGGCAACAAGGCCATGGCGTAGCTGCCGGTCGCGTCCTTGATCCAGCCGTAGGCGTTGACCATCAGGCCACCGCCGATCAGGTTGGAGACGGCATTGATCCCCGCCAGTCCGGCCGCGGCCGAACCCGTGGCCAGCCAGGTCGAGGCCATGGCCCAGAACGGTCCCTTGAACGAATACGCGCCAATCAACACCATGGTCAGCAGCAGCACCACCGGGGCCAGCGTGTTGGCCAGCGATGCCAGCGCCAGGCCGCCACCGATGAGGATCAGCGGAATGGCGGTATGCCAGCGGCGTTCACCGGTCCGGTCGGAATGACGGCCCCACCACACCATCAGCACCGAGGCCACCAGGTAGGGAATCGAATTGACCAGGCCGGTCTGCATCACCGTCAGCCCGAAGGACTTGAGCAACTGCGGCTGCCACACGTTCAACACCGAACCGGCCGCCGAAGCGCAGGCACAGACCAGGGCCATGCCCCACACGTGCGGCTGGCTGAACAGCTTCCACAAGGGAATGTGCTGCTTGGCGGTACGGCTGGCCGCTTCCTTGTTCATGGTGGCAACCAGCCACTGGCGCTGCGCATCATTGAGCCAGCGCGCCTGGTCCGGACGATCCGTCAGGAAAAACAGGCAGACCACGCCCAGCAACACGGTCGGCAACCCTTCCAGCAGGAACAGCCAGTGCCAGCCGCGCAATCCGCCGATGCCATCCATCTGCAGCAGCAGCGCCGAGACCGGCGAGGCCACGAAGCTGGCCGCCGGGATCGCCACCATGAACAGCGCCACGATGCGGGCGCGATATGCCGATGGCACCCAATAGGTCAGGTACAGCACCACCCCAGGGAAGAATCCGGCCTCCGCAGCGCCCAGGATGAAGCGCACGAAATACAGCGAAGTCGGCCCCTGCACGAAGGCAGTACAGGCCGAGATCAGGCCCCAGGTGACCATGATGCGGGCCAGCCACTTGCGTGCGCCGAACTTCTGCAGTGCCAGGTTGCTGGGCACTTCGAAGATGAAATACGCAATGAAGAACAGGCTGCTGGCAAAGCCGAACATCTTGGGCGAGAGCCCGATGTCGTGGTTCATCTGCAAGGCCGCCATGCCGATGTTGCCGCGGTCGATGAAGGCAAACAGGTAGCACAGCATCAGGAAGGGCAGCAAGCGCCAGGTCACTTTGCGCACGGTCTCTTGTTCGAGCCGCTTGTCGTCTTGGATGGTCTCCATGTCTCTCTCTCGGAAGTCGGGTGCCGCCTGTGTCGGCGGCTGGCCCGTCAGTCATTATGAATCAGCCGGTGACGGTCTGTTCGTTCAATACCGCCAGGACATTGCTGGCCGCCCCGGTGCCCATGGCGATGTAGGCATCGGCCGTCACGCCGCCGATATGCGGGCTCAGGATGGCGTTGCTGACGTCCTGCAGCGGATGCGGTGCGGTGAAGGGTTCCTTCTCGAAACTGTCCAGGCCAGCTGCGCGCAGCTTGCCCGAAGCCAGTGCCGCGATCAGTGCCGGTTCATCGATCAGTCCGCCACGCGCCGTGTTGACCAGGATGGTGCCGTCCTTCATGCGGGCCAGCGATTGCGCATTGATCATGTGCTTGTTGTCGGCCGTCAGCGGGCAGTGCAGCGAGACCACGTCGGATTGCGCAAACAGCGTATCGAGATCGACCAGCCGCACGCCTTGCGGAGCGTCCTTCGCATACGGGTCATAGGCCAGCACCGGCATCTCCAGCGCGACCGCCACAGCAGCCACGCGACGCGCGATGGCACCGATGCCGACCAGGCCCAGCGTGCGTCCGCGCAGCTCCAGGCTCTTGTGGGTGGACTTGTCCCAGTGGCCTTCGCGCATGCGCTGGTCCAGTCCGACCACGTTCTTGGCGCAGGCCATGATGAGCGCCCAGGTATGCTCGGCCACCGCCGGCGCATTGGCACCGGCCGCTGCCTTGACGACAATGCCGCGCGCCTTGGCCGCTTCGGTATCGATGGAATCGATGCCGGTGCCGTGCTTGGAAATCACGCGCAGGCCGGGGGCCGCATCCATCACGCGCGCGCTCACGCCGCCATAGCGCACGATGATGGCCACCGGCAGATGTTGCTGCACAAGCCTGACCATGTCTTCCTCGGTCGGCTTGGCACCGGCATAGACCAGCTGAAAGTCGCGCAGGATCTCAACCGCTTGCGGTGCCAGGTCGACACCGGTGACGATCACCACTTCCTTCTTGAAAGCGATCACAGCGATTCTCCTTCGGCCAGCACGCCGCCCTTGCGCAATGCGCCTTCCAGCCAGGCCGGGCGCAGCGGGCCGCCACCACGGATTTCGGTGAGGCGCTTGGTTTCATCGGCCACCTTCTTGGCGGCAGCCGCCAGCAGCGATGCGGCTTTCTCACGCTCGACCACCACCACGCCATCGGCATCGCCCACGATCAGGTCACCTGGCTGCACGGCGGTGCCGCCCACCGAGACCGGCCAGTTCACGCGGCCGGCGATGTTCTTGGTCGGGCCGTTCGGATTGGCGCCCACGGCATAGACCGGGAAGCCGATGGCACGGATGGCTTCGGTATCGCGCACCGAGCCATAGATGATGATGCCGGCCAGGCCGCTGGCCTTGCATTGCGACACCATGATCTCGCCCATCAGCGCGCAGGTCTCATCACCCTTGCCATCGATGACCAGCACGTCGCCCGGCTTGGCGATGGCCATGGCGGCGTGGATCATCAGGTTGTCACCGGGACGCACTTCCACCGTCACGGCCGGTCCGGCCACGCGCATGGAGGGCGACAGCGGTGCCACGCGGCTGCACAGGGTGCCGCGACGGCCGGCCACATCGGCCAGGATGGAGGCCGGGAATTCTGCGGCCTGCGCCACGATGGCAGCGTCGACGCGTTCGATGTCGCGGATGAAATCAGGTTGGGTGCTCATGGGGATCCTTTGATGGAAGAATTGAAGATGCAGTCAGGGGACCACGCTCAAGCGTGGGAATACATGGGCAGGCCGGCCACCGGCACGTCGGCGCGCAGGATGGATCCGGTCTGGGATTCGGTGATGAAGAGGCTCTTGCCATCCACTCCGCCAAAGGCCAGGTTGGTGGTCGAGATGCCGGCCGTGGAGCGGATGCGCAGCAAGGGTTCGGCAAACTTCGACAGCCGCCAGATGGAACCGAAGCCGGTGTGGGCGATGTAGAGGCAGCTCTCGGCATCCAGCGCCAGGCCATCAGGACCGGCCATGCCGCCGTGCAGGTTGGCGAACACGCCGACCTTGCCGACCACGCCGTTGTGATGCAGCGGGATGCGCCAGATCTGCTGTGCCCGCGTGACCGCCACCAGCAGGTGGTTCAGGGCCGGGTCGTAGACGATGCCGTTGGGGCTGGGGATGGTGTTGATGAGGCAGGTCAGCTGGCCATCAGGCGCCAGGCGATACACGCGCCCGGTGGCATCCTGCAGGCCGGTCTGGCCCTGGTCGGTGAAATAGATCTCGCCCTTGGGACCGAACACCAGGTCATTGACGCCCTTGAAGCCTTCCGAGCCGACCGTTTCCAGCAGCGGCGTGACGGTGCCGGTATCGGGATCGAGCTGCACCAGGCCGCGCTTGTAGTCGGTGATGACGATGCGGCCGCTCTTGTCGATCTTCAGGCCATTGGGCCAGCCGTCGTATTCAGTGACCAGTTCCCATTGGCCGTCCATGCTGATGCGGAAGATGCGGCCATAGGGAATGTCGGTGACGTAGAGCCGGCCCTGGCGGTCGAAGGACGGCCCTTCGAGGAAGGAATCGATGGGCAGGCCGCCCCGGTTGGCATCGCCCCAGGCATTCTTGCGGGAGGACCTGAAATGATCGGGCAAGCGCGTGAAGACGCTGGCTTCGACCGTGGGAGGCGGGGCAAAGAAGCTCATGCTGTTTCCTTGGAAGTGGAAGGGGCACGGGACGGATCACCCAGTGCCAGCGTGATGACGGCACCCAGCAGCAAGGCACCGGCCACGAAGATCAGCGGATAGGTAAAGCCCTGGGTGCTTTCGCGGATGAAGCCGATCACCGACGGGCCGACGAAGCCGCCCAGGTTGCCGATGGAGACGATCAGCGCCAGGCCGCCGGCGGCCGCGCGGCCGGTCAGGAAGCCCGAAGGAATGGCCCAGAAGGTCGCCTGGAATGACAGAATCGAGGCCACCGCTATGGTGATGGCCAGCATCTTCAGCAGCGGCGTATGCAGGAAGGCCGAAATGGCCAGCGACAGCGCCGCCAGCACGATGGCCCCGGCCACGAAGAACAGGCGGTGCGCACTGCGATTGGCCAGGCGCGCCCACAGCGTCATGGCCACCGCGCCGACCAGGTAGGGAATGGCCGCCACCAGGCCGACCTGATGCGAGGGCAGTCCGAACTCGCGGATGATCTGCGGCAGCCACAGGCCGATGCTGAGCGAACCGATGATGCCGCAGAAATTCGCACCAGCCAGCGCAAAGACACGCCAGTTGGTGAAGGCATCCTTGAGCTTGTTGCCATGGCGGGCGGCCAGCACGTTCTGCTCGGTGGACAATTCGTTTTCCAGCCACTGCTTTTCAGAAGGCGTGAGCCAGGCCGCCTTGGACGGACGATCCGGCAGCAGGAACAGGCAGAGCACGCCCAGCAGCACGGCCGGCAGTGCCTCCAGCAGCAACAGCACCTGCCAGCCCTTGAAGCCCCACATGCCGTGCAATTCCATGAGCGCACCCGACAGCGGCGAACCGATGATGTTGGCCACCGGGATGCCGATCAGGAAAAAGGCCGTGGCCTTGCCGCGCCAGGCACCGGGGAACCACTGCGTGAAATACAGGTAGATGCCCGGCGTGAAGCCGGCCTCGGCCATGCCCAGCAGGAAGCGCGCCAGTGCAAAGCTCTTGGGGCCGACCACGAAGGCGGTGGCCATCGAGATCACGCCCCAGGAAATCATGATGCGCGAAATCCACATGCGCGCGCCGAAGCGATGCAGCGCCAGGTTGCTGGGAATCTCGAAGAAGAAGTAGCCGATGAAGAACAGACCCGCGCCCAGACCGAATTGCGAGGGCGTCAGGCCCAGGTCCTTGTTCATGGTCAGCGCGGCGAAGCCGACGTTGATGCGGTCCAGATAGCTGACCACGTAACACAGCAGGATGAAGGGGATGAGGCGGCGCATCACCTTCTTCATGGTGGCTTCTTCGCTGACGGCGGTGGCAGTGCCGGCTGCGGCGGCGTGCGCCGCGGCTTGGGTGGAAACCTGCGACATGGTGTTCTCCGTCAGAATTGGTAAAGGCGGGCGGGGTTGTCGACCAGTACCGTGCGCAGCATCGCGTCGGACCCCAGCCATGTCGTCATCACATCAAGCAGGCGCGCATCATCGGGCTTGTGCTGCTCGGTCGGATGCGGCCAGTCGCTGCCCCACACGACCTGCGACGGTGCGGTCTGCACCAGGGTGCGGGCCAGCGGCGCGACATCCTCGTAATCGGGCGCACCACGCTTGCTGTAGAGGTAGGCACCGGAAAGCTTGACGCTGGCGCGCTGCTCGCGCATGAGTCCCGTCACGAAGTCGAAGACCGGATGGCCCGGACCGGCATGCAGGGGGATGCGCGCAAAGTGATCGAAGACCAGCGGCACCGGCAGCGCCGACAGCAGCGCGCGGTTGGCCAGCAGCACGTCATTGGGCATATTGACCTGGAGATGCCAGCCCAGCGCTGCCACGCGGCGCGCCAGAGGCTCCATCATCTCCACGGTGGTGACCGATCCCAGCGCCAGGTTGAAGCGCAATCCGCGCACGCCGGCCTGATGCAGGCGCTGCAGCTCGGCATCGCTGACCTGGTCATTGACCACCGCCACGCCGCGGGCAGTCGCACCCAGTTGCGCCAGCGCATCGAGGGTGCAGCTGTTGTCCACGCCATAGGCCGAAGGTGTCACCACCACGTTGCGCGTCGTGCCCAGCCGCTGCTGCAGGCGGCGATACATGGGGACGGTGGCCGGAGCGTGCAGCAGCTTGGCACCCGGTGCCCACGCGAAACGCGGGTCGTAGATGTGCATGTGGCAATCACAGGCATCGGCGGGCAGGCGGCTGGCGGCGTGTTGCGTGCCGGCAGAGTGCGCATAGGGCTCGGTTTGCGCACGCGCCAGCGGCAGCCGGGCGATGGCACCGAGGCCGAGCGCGAGCCGTGTACTGTGCCGCAGGAAAGCGCGCCGGGAAGGCAGGTCTTGCATCGTGCTGGTCTCCGTGTTGTCGTCGCCGCAAAGGGCGAGGGTTCTTGTTTGGAGGGCAGTCTACGTGCGGGGATATTTAATGTATATTTGCTTTTATTTTGTTATCCATAACTTTCAGGAATGAATCATGGACTTCCGCGATCTCAAGTATTTCGCCGTCATCGCCGAGGAAGGGCACGTGGGACGGGCGGCCGAGCGGCTCTTCAAGACGCAGCCGGCGCTGACCAAGTGCATTGATCGCCTGGAAGAACAACTGGGCGCACCGCTGTTCGAACGCGTGGGTCGCGGCATCCGCCTGACACCGGTGGGCGAGGCCCTGCTGCACCGCGCACGCCGCATCAGCCTGATGATGGACGAGACTGCACGTGAGATCGGCGACTACGCGCACGGGCGCGAAGGCAACATCCGCCTGGGCTGCATCCCGACCCTGGCCGAACACATCCTGCCGGGCATCTGCCAGCAGTTGCTGGCCGAGGCGGAGAAGGTCACGATCGATCTGAAGGTGTCGATGAACGATGCCCTGCTGGAGGGCCTGAAGGCGGGAGAACTGGATGTGGTGCTGGGGCCGATGATCCAGGATGACGAGCTGTTTCACACCGAAGAAATCATGCGCGACGAGATGGTCGTCATGGCCAGCCCCAATCACCCCATCTTCGACCGCAAGATCCGGCTGCGCCATCTGCTGGAGTATCAATGGGTGCTGCCGGCGCAATCGGTACTGAGCCGGCAGTGGCTGGACAACGTCTTCGACCGTCATCACCTGTCGCGTCCCACGGTGCAGATCACCCCGACGGTGCTGAACATGATCATGCCGCTCATCGAGCGCAGCAATTTGCTGGGCTTTGCTTCCAAACTGAACCTGCTGGCCGGGCGCAATCACCTGCGCGAGGTGGTGCTGAAAGAAACCACGATGCTGCGCCGGATGGGATTGAGCTACCGGCGCGATACCTATCTTTCGCCGGCGGCACTGAGGCTGATCAAGATCATTCGCGGGACCACGCTGGACTGATGGGCAAGACGCCCGCTGGTCCGCCCTGCGGCGCATGCCCATTCCTTCGTCTTGGCGATGACAGCAGGACGAACCAGCGCAGCGATTTATCGTGATCCGCTGCCCCGGCAATGCGCCTCAGCGAATCGCCTGCTCCGGCATGGCCGAGGAGTGATGGTGGGCGATGAGCCACTTGCCGTCCTGCCACTCATAGACATAGGTGTAGCGCGCCTGCACCTTCTTGCCATCGGCGAACTTGAAGGTGTAGGTGCCGACGTCCTGGGCCACGTTGCAGCCGATCTTGACGATGCGGCTGTCGATCGTGCCTTGCGGACCGCTCTTGAGGAACTTCACGAAATAGTCGCGAATCTCGGCCGGGTTGGTGCGCGGCTGGTTGGAGACGGTCGGCAGCAGCACGCCGTCGGCGGCATAGTTGGCCACGACCTGGTCCGGATCACCCGTGCGCAGGGAGGCGTTCCAGCGATCGAACAAGGCTTCGATCTGCTTCGGGGTGGCGGCTGCGCAGGTGGCGCTGGCAGGCTGTGCGGCCGCTGCGGTCTGAGCCGCAGCCGGCAGCCCCGTGCCGATGCCAAGGCCGGCCAGGGTCAACAGGGGGATGGCGATACGATAGTTCATCAGGTTTCCTATCAGGGGGACTGGTTCAGATGCCGTCTCCGGCACCGCGCCACGAAGACGGCGCAACACCATTCTGGAGAGGCGAGATGAACCTCAACCCGCGATTTCCATGAAGGCTCGCTGAGCGGGAGATGAACGCAAGATGAACGGCGGCCGCTGGCCGGCCCTTCACGCAGGCTGGTCGTCGAGGCGATAACCGAGTCCGCGCACGGTCTTGAGCAGGGGCAGATCGTGGCCCTCGTCGATCTTGCTGCGCAGGCGGCGAATGTAGACGTCCACGATGTTGGTCAGCGGATCCTCGTTGGCCCCCCAGACGTTGGAGAGGATGCGCTCGCGGCTGTAGAGCCGGCCCGGTGCGCTCATCAGCAATTCCAGGAAGGCCAGTTCCTTGGCCGTGAGCGTGATGGGCTTGCCGGCGCGCGTGACCTGCATGCGCTCGCGATCGAGCACCAGATCGGCCACTTCCAGCACGGTCGCCACGGTGCGCTGCTCGCGTCCGCGACGCAGCAATGCCTCGATGCGGGCCAGCAATTCCTCGAAGGCGAAGGGCTTGGTGAGATAGTCGTCCGCGCCCAGGCGCAGGCCGGCGACGCGGTCGTCGACATCGCTGAGCGCCGTCAGCATCAGGATGGGGACGTGATTGCACTCGGCGCGCAGCGTCTGGCACAGTTCCAGCCCGGTCATGCCGGGCAGCATCACGTCCAGCAACAGCAGCGCATGCTCGCCTTCGCGGGCCAGCTGCAGGCCGTCCGGCCCGGTGCGCGCATGCTGTACGCGGTAGCCTTCGGCACGCAGTCCACGCGAGAGGAAATCGGCCACGCGGGCGTCGTCTTCGATGATGAGGATGTTCATGGTGATGCAGGATCAGTGGTATCGGCTGCCGGATATCGGTGCGGGATGGCGCGGCAAGTCGATGGTGACGCAGGTCCCCTCTCCGGGTGTGCTCTGCAAACGGATCTCCCCCTGATGCGCATGCAGGATGGCGCGCGCGATCGACAGCCCGATGCCGGTCCCGTCGGCCCGATGCGCCCGCGCACGGCGGCCGCGCACGAAGCGCTCGAAGACCTGCGGCAATTCGTCGGCATCTATGCCGATGCCCTGGTCGGTGATCAAGATCTGCACCCGATCCGGCTGCTGCAGGCATTGCACGCTCACCACGGCCCCGCGCGGGGAATAGCGGATGGCATTGTCCAGCACGATCACGATGGCCTGGCGCAGGCGCTCCGCATCCGCCATCAGCCAGCAGGCATCGGCCTCCGGGAAAGGCAGGCGCTGCACGCTCACCTGATTGTCCGCGCCCAATGCTTCGGCAACGTCGGCCGCATCGGTGAGCAGTTCGTGCAGCTGGATGGGCTGCGGCTGCATCACGATCTGGTCGGCTTCGGCCTTGGCGATGAGCAGCAGGTCATTGATGCGGCCGGTGAGCTGCTTGCTGTCTTCGACGATGCGCTGCAGGGCCTGGCGATATTCCTGCGCCGGCTTGTCCGCGCCGCGCAGGGCGATCTCGGCTTCGCCACGGATGGCGGTGGTGGGGGTGCGCAATTCGTGGCCGAGATCAGCGAACAGCTGGCGTCGCCGCAGGTCGATGTGCTGCAGGGTTTCATGTGCATGGCGCAGTTCGCCGGTGCGCGCCTCCACGGCCTCTTCCAGCCGGCGCCGGGCGGCATCGGCATCGGCGCGGTGCTGCTGCAGTTCGGCGGCCATGGCATTGAAGCCCTCGGCGACGCGATCGAATTCATCGCCGGAACCGACCGGTACACGATGATCGAGCTGGCCCGCGCGCAAGGCGCGCACGCCGTCCAGCAAGCGTTCCAGCGGCCGTTGCAGGCGGCGTCCCAGGTGCAGCGCCAGCAGTGCCGCTCCCAGCAAGGTCATGATGACCATGAAGATGGCCTGGGTCCGAACCCGGTCCAGGCCGCGTTCGGTGGCCAGGCGCGCAATCGGCACCGCCTTGCGCTGGCGCTCGATGGCTCCGTTGAGCAGCTCGCGCAGGTCGCGTCCGCGCGCCATGTCGAAGACTTGATTGATCTCGCGCCAGACGCCCGAGAATTCGGCATCGCCCCGCAAGGGGGCCAGGGCCAGCAGGCGGGTCTGCACGGCGGCGATGTTGTCGCTCAGCAGGTCAGCCACCGACGCCAGCTGTTCGACATCGGCGGGGATCGGCACCTGGTCGCGCGCGGCGATCTCGGTCCACAGCGTGATGTCGCGCCGTGCCAGTTGCTGCAGGCGCGCGGCACTCTCCTGCATGCTGGCCAGCAGGCGGTCGCGTACCTCGGGCGAGGCATCGGCATCCATCAGCTGCTGCGAAGCCCACACGCGCAAGCGCTGCTTGTTGGCGGACAGTTCCAGCAGCTCGGACTGGATGTCGCTGGCCAGCCGGCTGTGCTGCGCATAGTCATTGACGCGGTTGGCACCCCAATAGACGAAACCGGCCTGCACGCAGACCAGCACGACCAGCAAACCAAAGGCGAGAGAAAGCCTGAGACGAAACATGAGCGATGCACGAGGAGGGGCAGGGAACGTGGAGTGTACACGGAACAGATCACCGCAAGATCACGGCTGCCCGCAGCCGGCACGCCAGCCCCGACACGGGTATGCTGATAGCCCCGCTACCACCTGACCGATGCCCGCGCCCCCCGGTCCCGCAAGATGACCCGCTCTTCCCTGCTCCGCCTGGCCCCGCTGGCGCTGTTCCGGCAAACCCTCCCCTCGGATCTCGACCACCTGGTCGCCCTGCGCATCACCGCCATGCGTCCCAGCCTGGAGCAGATCGGGCGCTTCGATCCGCAACGGGCGCGCGAGCGCTTCACCAGCGGCTTCGTGCCGGAAGTGACCTTCCACATCATGCAGGCGGGCCAGGCCGCAGGCTTCTTTGTGCTGGAGCGACAGACCGACAGGCTGCGGCTGCGTCATCTGTATCTGCATCCGGACTTCCAGCATGGCGGCCTCGGTGCGCAAGTCCTCAGGCGCATCCTGGCCGATGCCCGCCGCCATGGCTGCAGCGTGCAGCTGGCTGCATTGCGCGATAGCCCGGCCAATGGCTTCTATCAGCGCCATGGCTTCGTGCAGGCCGGCGAGGGAGAATGGGACATCCTTTACGAGCATCCCCGGCCTGCAGACGCCACCGCAGCGCATGCACCTGAAGCTGGCGTCATACGCTGGCTGGAGCACGCCGACCTTCCCGCACTCGATACGATCCTGCGCCAGCATGTCCGCGATCTGCACGATGGCAGCATGGTCGAGGCCGAGATCGCCGCCATCCGGCAAAGCATGAACGGCGAGCGGGATGCCGATGGGCGCTATCGCAGCTATCTGGTGGCGCGTGATGCGCAGGGCGTCGCGCTGGGCTGCATGGCGCTGTCGGGTCCGGATGCGCGCATCAGCAGCCATCTCGCAATGGATACGCAGGGACAAGGGAGCGCGCTCGAATTGCTCAATGTCTTCGTGCACCGCGATGCGATGCGCGGACGGGGAATCGGCCGTGCACTTTTGCAAGCCGCCTGCGATGAGGCCCGTGCGGCCGGGGCCACCAAACTGGTCGTCAACAGCGGGCCGCGCTATCGCACCAGCTGGGGTTTTTACGACCATCTCTTCGATGCCAGCCACGGAATGATGATGGATTACTACGGCGCAGGCCGGCATGCCAAGGTGTGGAGCATGGCGCTCTGAACAGCGCACGCATGGCCACTCCGATGGGGTGGTCGTCACAGCTGCAGGCGAACACACACCTCTATCCATTAGCCAGGCTAATAAGGTAATTAAGCATTGATTAGCTAGTCAGTCCTGCGGTCCCCTGACAGACTTTGTTCTGTCCCGGAGAGGTTCCCCCCTGACCGCCCGGGGCACATCACGGCGCATGGTCCGTGTCCACCAGGACGACAGCCGCCGGGCCTCTGCCCGGCGGCTGGTGGGTTGCGCGCCGATATGAACTTCCTTTCCCCCTTGGCGTCCCGGGGGGCCATTGACCGGAAATGCAATGAACGAACCGACCCAATCCGCAGAAAACCCGCTCCGTCCGGAGCCGTCCACCGTGAGCCGCCGCAGCATGCTCAAGGCAGCTGGCGCCGGCCTTGCCGCCCTGGGAACCACCTTCATGACCACTGCCAACGCCCAATCCAATCAAACTACTGCACTGCCGTTCAGCGCTGACGGCACCCTGTGGGACAAAACCTTCGCGCGCAGCGACAAGGTCGAGCACCGCAAGGTCAGCTTCCGCAACCGCTACGGGATCGTGCTCGCAGGCGATCTCTATGAACCGAAGAACATCAGCGGACGCATTGCCGCCATCGTTGTGAGCGGGCCATTCGGCGCCGTCAAGGAGCAATCCTCCGGACTGTACGCCCAGACCATGGCCGAACGCGGCTTCGTCACGCTGGCCTTCGATCCCTCTTTCACCGGCGAGAGCGGCGGCGAGCCGCGCAATGTCGCCTCGCCCGACATCAATACCGAAGACTTCAGCGCCGCCGTCGACTTCATCGGCCTGCTGCCCCATGTCGATCGCCAGCGTATCGGCATGATCGGCGTCTGCGGCTGGGGTGGCATGGCCCTCAATGCGGCCGCTGTAGACAAGCGCGTCAAGGCGGTGGTTGCCAGCACCATGTACGACATGACGCGCGTGCTCTCGCGCGGCTACAACGACAGCGTCACGCTGGCCCAGCGCACGGAGCTGCTGGAGCAGCTCGGCCAGCAACGCTGGAAGGATGCCGAGCGCGGCACGCCGGAACATGGTCCGGTCATGAACCAGCTCAAGGGCGGCGAGCCGCCATTCCTGGTGCAGTATCACGACTACTACCGCACCCCGCGCGGCTTCCATCCGCGCTCGGTGAATTCGAATGCCTCGTGGACCAGGACCATGCCGCTGTCCTTCATGAACATGCCCATCCTCAGCTACATCAAGGAAATCTCTCCGCGCCCGCTGTTGCTGATCCATGGCGAGCAGGCACACTCGCGCTACTTCAGCGAAACCGCCTTCGCCGCCGCCGCCGAGCCCAAGGAACTGATGATCATCCCGGGGGTCGTGCATGTGGACCTGTACGACCGTGTCGACCTGATTCCCTTCGACAAGCTGACCAGCTTCTTCCGCACGCACCTGGCCTAGCCGCTGCAGGCGATCAGGGGTGCCACATCCATGCCCTGATCGCTTTCTCCCTCCTTCTTCGGGCCACGCAGAGTGCGCTGGCCCGATCCACGTTGCCTGTGCGGTGAGACTCATGCGCCCGATCGATGAACGCAAGTGGATTGATCTGTAGCGCAGATGAATGCCAACGCGCCAAAGACCCGTCACCTTCCCTCCTGCGGCCAGTTCCTTGCACCAGCAAGGTGAATCCTGCTGCCTTGCTGCTCTTTTTTGCATTGGCACATTTCCTGCTAGCCGAGAAGTGTTGCAGCAGCGCCGCGCCGCCTCATCCGGCGGTCGCCGCACTGCAACAAATCCTTTACCATGCGCACCTGCGGCGGCTGTCGGCGATTGAAGGCAGCTGCACACTGATGACTGGGTCAGCTTACCCGCCGGCCTGGCCATTGACGTGACGCGTTCGTTATCCACGATTGATGATTGGTATTGCCATGACGACTTCCACTGCGGATTCCTCGCCCTCCTCGCCGATTGCCTCCGCGCCCGCTGCGCGGGCAACGGCTCCTGCCACCCCGGCCGTGCGCCACAGCTGGATCGACAACCTGCAGGGCCAGCTCTTCGGGGTGGTGATGATCGCCTTCGGCATGTCCATGCTGCACAGCCTGGGCCTGATCATCGGCCAGATCGCCGGCGTGGCCTTCCTGGTGACCTATGCCACCGGGATCAGCTTCGGCATGGCCTTTACCCTCATCAACCTGCCCTTCTACCTGCTGGCCGCCTTGCGCATGGGCGCGGCCTTCACCTGGCGCACGCTGGCGGCCGTCACCGCCGTGTCGGTGCTGACCAACGTGGCCGGCAACTACATCAGCTACAGCCACCTCGATCCCGCCGTGGGTGCCGTGCTGGCCGGCCTGTGCGTGGGCATTGGCCTGATCGGCCTGTTCCGCCACCAGGCCAGCTGCGGCGGCATGAGCATCCTGGCTACCTATGTGCAAGAGCGCACCGGCTTCAAGGCCGGCTGGCTGCTCATGGGTTTCGACCTGGCGCTGTTTGCGACGGCGGCGCTGTTCCTGCCGATGGATCGCGTGTTCTATTCGCTGGTCGGCGCCATCACGATGAACCTGTTCGTGGCGTGGAATCATCGCTACGAGTGGTATATCGCCCGCTAGCGCTGGCAGGGGAAGCGCCGGGCGGGGCGATTCCATTACAATCCGGGACATCCATGCATCGCACGAATCTTGCTCGCGATGCGGCCAGCCATTGTGATTCTTAGCCCTGCCCGCCATGAGCCAAGTCCTGAACTACCTGATCACCGCCCGCCGCTGCGAAGCGGAAGAACTGCAACGCCTGGCGCACACCTGCCAGCTGGTACTGACCGTGGGCAAGCTCATCCATTGCCTGCAGCAGGAACGCGGCCTGTCCAACATCTATCTCGGTTCGCGCGGCGAGCGGGATGCGCAGGCCTGGCAGGAGCGCGTGGCCGCCAGCCAGGCGGCCCAGTGCGAGTTCGACACCTGGCTCGGCTCCACCGTCCCCGACAACGCCCTCTCCAACGGCGCTCGCCTCTACACCCGCATCGCCTTCGCCCTGCATGCGCTGGACGGGCTGCCCAAGCTGCGCGCCGATGTGGCCGCACTGGCCTGCACCCCGGCGGCCAGCTACGAGCGTTTCAAGACCGTGGTGGGTGCCTTGCTGGCGCTGGTATTCGAAGCCGCTGACGTGGCGGTGGATCCGCAGATTTCGCGGTTGCTGGTGGCGCTGTTCAACCTGATGCAAGGCAAGGAATTTGCCGGCCGCGAACGGGCCGCCGGAGCTGCCGCCTTCGTCACGGGCAAGATCACGCGCGAACAGGAACAGACCATCGAGACCCAGATCGAGATGCAGGAACAGGCCCTGCGCCGTTTCGAATCCTTCGCCGAAGGCTTCCGCAATGAATGGAGCGCCATGCAGGCCACGCTGCCGCTGGCCGATCTGGAACGCCTGCGCCGCAAGCTGCTCACCGCCCACGGCCGGCCGCTGGATCCCGAGCTGGCCGATGCCTGGTATCAGTGCTGCTCCACCCGCATGGATGGCCTGCATCGGGTCGAGATCCATCTCGCGCAATACGTGCAGTCGCAATGCCAGGACAAGATCCGCGAATTGCAGAAGGACCTGGACCATCAGGGCCAGTTCTTCACGCAGGCCGATGACCGTGATCCGCTGGCCTCGCTGACGGCCTTCGCCTCCGGCCTGGATGGCCAGCCGTTGCCGGACGGCTCGCTGAGCGCGGGCGTGGGCCCGCACCTGACCCAATCCATCGTCGACATCCTGCGCACCCAGTCCGAACGCCTGCAGAACCTGACCCAGGAACTGGCCACCGTGCGCGAGAGCCTGGAAGAACGCAAGCTCATCGAACGCGCCAAGGGCGTGCTGATGATGAAGCAGGGTCTCAACGAAGAGGCCGCCTATCGCCTGCTGCGCAAGCATGCGATGAACCAGAACCGGCGCATTGCCGAAGTGGCGCAGGCGATCCTGTCGCTGACCGAGATCCTGCCGGACGCCTGATCCGGCGTCCCTGCCCTCGCTCTTTCAAGCAGCCAGCAGCCGGCTTTCGATGTGACGCTGCCCGGCCAGCGGCCGCCCATGGGCGCGCTGCAGGGCATCGGCCACACCCAGCAGCCTCTGGTCGCTGAAGGCCGGACCGAATACCGTGATGCCCCAGGGCAGGCCGTTCTTCATGAAATTCATGGGCGTGGCCACGGCGGCGTAATCCAGCATGTTCATGAAGTTGGTGTACCAGCCCAGGTCCGAATTGCGCTGCACCGGCTGCTCGCGCAATTCTTCAAGCGTCACCGGGCGCGGATAGGCCGGCGTCACCACGCAATCAACGGTGGCCAGGATGCGGTCGCATTCGGCCTTCAGTTGCTGCAGGCGATATTGCGCGCGGAAGGTATCGACGGCGCTGAACTGCGGCGCCTTGCGCAGCACGTCGCGAATCACCGGCAGGATTTCCTCAGGCCGTTCCTGCAGCAGCGCCTCGATGGTGCTGTAGCGTTCTGCCACCCATGGCCCTTCGTAAAGCAGGCGCGCTGCCTCCAGGAAAGGAGTGAAATCGATGGTCACGGGCACGCCGCCGATGGCCTCCATCTGCTCCAGCGCCTCCACGAACAGGACCGGACTCTCGCTGCAGCCGAGGAATTCCAGCTGGCGCGGCACCCCCACGCGCAAGCCTTTGCGCGGTGGCTGGAAGGCCGCTGCATCGTTCTGCGGCAGGTTGGCGCGGCTGTATTCATCGCGCTCATCGGGCTGCATGGCCTGCGTGCAAAGCGCCAGCAGGTGGCTGGCCTCGGCCGCCGTGGCAGTGAAGAAGGTCACGCAATCCAGCGTGCGGCAGGCGGGGACCACGCCGGCGGTGGAGAGCAAACCCTTGGTCGCCTTCAACCCGACCAGATTGTTCAGGGCGGCGGGAACGCGGCCACTGCCGGCGGTATCGGTGCCCAGTGCAAAACTGCTCAAGCCCAATGCCACCGCCAGCGACGAGCCGGAGGATGAACCGCCGGAAGGATAATCCGGATGCACGCTGTTGCGGCAAGCGCCATAGGGCGAACGCGTGCCGTTGAGGCCGGTGGCGAACTGATCCAGATTGCATTTGCCCACGGGGATCGCGCCCAGTGCGATGAGCTGCGCCACCAGCGTGGCGCTCTCGCGCGGCACGTAGCTGAAGGCCGGACAGGCGGCCGTAGTGGGGATGCCGGCCAGGTCGATGTTGTCCTTGATCGAGAACGGCACGCCATACAAGGGCAGGCTGTGCGGGGATTGCCCTTCCAGTGCCTGCAGGTAGGGCTCGGTTTCCTCCTCGCTCAACAGGTGGATGTAGAGCCGGTATTGCGGGTTGAGCGCGATGGCACTCTCACGCAGGCGGCCGATCACGGCGCGCGGCGACAGGCTGCCATCACGATAGGCCGCCGTGAGCGCATCGATGCGCAGGTCAAAGGAATGGATCATGCGGCCTCCTCTTCAGTGTTTTCCATGACCAGCACGCACTGTCCCGCGCGCACCGGACTACCCGGCTGCACCCGCACTTCGGCGACGAGGCCGGCCTCAGGCGCGGTGATGTTGATTTCCATCTTCATCGACTCCAGGATCATCAGCAGCTCACCCTGCGCCACACGCTGGCCGGGGCTGACCTTGACCTGCCAGAGGTTGCCGGCAATCGGAGCATCCACGGACAATTGGCCCGCCTGCAGCGGCTGGTGATCTTGCACGATGGCGCTGCTCTCCTCGCTCTCGTAGTTGGCCTGGCCGCTGGCGATCCAGCGCTGGCGTTCGGCATCGAAGGCGGCCTGCTGGTGCTGGCGGAAGGCGGCAATCCCTTCGGCTTCGCGCTGCAGGAAATCCTGGTAGTCCGCCAGGTTCAGCTGGGTCTCTTCGATGCCGACGACGAAGCGGCCCAGCGGGAAATCGCGGCGGATGGTCTGCAATTCTTCGGCCGTGACCGGATAGAAACGAATCTGGTCAAAGAAGCGCAGCAACCACGGCTTGCCCCGGAAGGCGGCGACCTCGCGATAGCGGTTCCACATCTGCAGCGTGCGGCCCACGAACTGGTAGCCGCCCGGCCCTTCCATGCCATAGATGCACAGGTAGGCGCCGCCGATGCCCACCGAATTCTCGGCAGTCCATGTGCGCGCCGGGTTGTACTTGGTGGTGACCAGGCGATGGCGCGGGTCCAGCGGTGTCGCCACCGGCGCGCCCAGGTAGACGTCGCCCAGGCCCATGACCAGGTAGCTGGCATCGAAGACCGTCTCGCGCACTGCACCGATGTCCTTGAGGTCGTTGATGCGGCGGATGAATTCAAGATTGCTGGGACACCAGGGCGCATCCTTGCGCACCGTCGTCATGTATTTTTCGATGGCGAGCTGGCAGGCCGGATCATCCCAGGACAAAGGCAGATGTACGATACGCGACGAAACCGTCAGGTTTTGGCGAGCGCAGACGGCGTCCCACAATCCGGCGATGGTTTCCAGCAGCCTTGGCAAGGGCAGCGCTTCCGGCTGGTAATGCACCTGCAGCGAACGAATGCCGGGGGTCAGGTCGATCACGCCGGGCAAGGCCTGTTCTTCCAGCGCCGCGATCAGGGCGTGCACACGGAAACGCAGCACCAGGTCCAGTTGCGGGCTGCCCACTTCCAGCAGCAGGTTGGCATCGCCCGACAGGCGCGCCACCAGGCGTTGTTCATCCTGGCCCAGGTCCAGCACGATGGGTGAGGCCAGCGGTGCCGGCGACCAGTCCACCGCTTGCGCCTGCAGGCTGGCGATGCCGGCATGCGCTGCCAGAGCGATGCGGCGTGCCGTGCTCACGTCCACCGGAATGAAGCGGACCTTGTCGCCCGCCTTGATCTGGCCGATCTGCCAGAGATCGGCCTCGATCACCGTGACCGGGCAGACAAAGCCGCCCAGGCTGGGGCCATCCGGCCCGAGGATCACCGGCATGTCGCCGGTGAAATCGACGGCACCCACGGCATAGGGATTGTCATGGATGTTGGAGGGATGCAGCCCGGCTTCGCCGCCGCTGTCGCGCACCCATTCCGGTTTGGGACCGATCAGGCGCACGCCGGTGCGGCTGGAATTGAAATGGACTTCCCAGTCGGTGGCGAAGAAGGTCTCCATGTAGGCCGGCGTAAAATACTCCGGCGCACCATGCGGACCATAGATCACGCGGACCTGCCGCACCGTCTCCAGCGCAGGATACAGATCGGCCGGCAAGACCTGGCCGGCCGCGGGCATCTCATCGCTGGCCAGCGGCAGCAGATGCAGGATGTCGCCACTGGCCAGCGCGCGGCCCGCGTGGCCACCGAACTGGCCCAGCGTGAAGGTGCTGCGGCTACCGAGATAGGCCGGAACCTGCACGCCACCGCGCACGGCCAAGTAACTGCGCGCACCGGCCCCGCTGATGGTACCGAGCTTCAAGGTACTGCCGGCCGCAATGTGCAGCACGGTGGCCATTGGCTGGGCCACGCCATCGAGCAGCACCGGGATCACGGCACCGGTCACCACCACGCTGGCGGCGGTATTGAAGCGCAATACCGGACCCATCATCGTCACTTCCAATCCGGCCGCATCCTCGGCATTGCCCAGCAGACGATTGCCCAGCCGCAAGGCGCGCTCATCCATCGGGCCGGAGGGCGGCACACCGACCGCCCAGTATCCGATGCGGCCGGGATGATCCTGCACCGTGGTCTGGGTGCCGGGCGACAGCACCTCCACGGTATCGGCGCGATAAACCAGATGTTCCAGGCAGCGCGTCCATGGCTGGCCGCTGGCGAACGGGACATCGTCGAGGATCTGGCGCAGGTAGTGCTGGTTGGTCTCCACGCCGTACAGCGCGGTCTCGCGCAGCGCGGAATTGAGCGCCACACGGGCTGCCTCGCGGGTGGGCTGCCAGCTGATGAGCTTGGCGATCATGGGATCGAAATACGGCGGGATCTCGCATCCGGCCTCGACCCAGGTATCGATGCGCAACGCCTGTCCATCGGCGTCCGGAAAACCGACGGCGGTCAGCAGGCCCGGGCAAGGCTGGAACTGGCGGCCCGGGTCTTCCGCATACAGGCGCGCCTGGATCGCATGGCCACGCGGCTGCAGACCGGCCGCCAATTGCGCCAGCGGCGGCAGGCCGCCAGCGGCCAGCTCGATCATCCAGCGCACCAGGTCCACGCCCCAGACCTGTTCGGTCACGCCATGTTCCACCTGCAGGCGCGTATTGACTTCGAGGAAGTAGAACTGCCCGGCCAGGCTGTCATAGACGAACTCCACCGTGCCGGCGCTGCGGTAGTTCACCGCCTTGGCCAGCTTGATGGCCGCCGCGCACAGGGCGTCGGCCATGCCCTCGGGCAGGTTGGGAGCCGGAGTTTCCTCCAGCACCTTTTGATTGCGTCGCTGTACCGAGCAGTCACGCACACCCAATGCGATCACCTCGCCTTGGCCATCCCCGAAGACCTGCACTTCCAGATGGCGGGCGCGCTCGATGTATTTCTCGATGAAGACGCCGGCGTCGCTGAAATTGTTCTGGCCCAGGCGACGCACCGAATCGAAGGCATCGCCCAGTTCGGCATCGCTGCGGCAGACGCGCATGCCGATGCCGCCACCGCCTGCCGTGCTCTTCAGCATCACCGGATAGCCGACACGGGATGCAGCGGCCAGCGCATCATCGATGCTCTCCAGCAGGTCGGTGCCTTCCAGCATCGGCACGCCCTGTTCGCGTGCCAGTGCACGCGCGGTGTGCTTGAGTCCGAAGATGCGCAACTGCGGCGGCGTCGGGCCGACGAAGGCAATGCCGGCCGCTTCGCAGGCTTCGGCGAAGGCGGCATTTTCGGAGAGGAAGCCATAGCCCGGGTGGATGGCTTGCGCGCCGCTGTCGCGGGCGGCGGCCAGGATCTTGTCCACGGCAAGATAGGTCTGGGCGGCCGGTCCTTCTCCCAGCGAGATGGCGCGGTCGGCCTGCAAGACGTGCAGGCTGCCGAGGTCAGCTTCGGAATAGACGCACACGCCGGTCACGTCCAGCGTGCGCAAGGTGCGCAGGATACGGCAGGCAATGGCGCCGCGATTGGCGATGAGCAAGTGGTCAAACATGGAATGGGCCTGGAAATCCGGGTCGTCCCGTGATTCGAAAAACCGGCTCGCGGTCGTCCGCGAGCGGTGCACTACTGCGGTCGTTCAAGCGGTGCGGATCAGTCCCACACCAGCACTTCGGCCGCCGTGGGGTTCCAGCCGTTGCAGGGATTGTTGAGCTGCGGGCAGTTGGAGATCAGCACGATGAGATCCTGCTCGGCGCGCAGCTCCACGTACTTGCCGGCGGCCGAAATGCCATCCTCGAAAGTGAGACCGCCCTCGGGGGTGACCGGCACGTTCATGAAGAAGTTGATGTTGGCGCCGATGTCGCGCTTGTTGAGGCGGCCATCGTGCAAACAGGCACAGAGGAAATTGTCGCGGCAGCTGTGCATGTAGCGTTTGTCCAGCGCATAGCGCACGGTATTGCTCTCCTGCGCGCAGGCCCCGCCCAGCGTGTCATGGCGGCCGCAGGTATCGGCCACGATGGTGGCCAGTGCGCGGCCCAGGTTGGAATACAGCACGCTGCCCGCACCCAGGTAGGCGCGATTCTGGCGGCGCAGGGTGCGCTGGGGATCGTAGCGTTCACGCGGATTGGCGGCGCTGTAGAACAGCGTATCGATGGCCTGGTTGCCTTCCAGGTCCAGCAGGCGCACGGTCTGCCCGGCGCCAAGGTTGAAGAGATAGGGTTCGCCGGCCGGGATCACGTGACGGAACACGGCTTGTTCGGGGGCGCGCTGGCTTTCGATGATGTGCATGTGAGTCTCCCTGCTTCACAGATGGAAGCGTTCGGTGTTGTGGAAGGCGCGCTCGTTCTCGGGGCGAGAATGGCGGCAGGCATGGGTGCTGTCGTCGCTGTGCGTCTGCAGCCACGCCAGCCGGACCGGGCGCGGCGCGTAGTGCGGATGCGGGTCCATCGGATGCTGCAGGGCGGTCAGGATGATGAGCGTGTCCATCGGCGCGGCCAGTTCGATGAAGTCACCCGCCTTGGAATTGCCGGGCACGAAGTGGAAAACGCCCTCGGCATCCACGTTCACGCGCGAGAACAGGTTCACCACCATCAGCAGGTCCTGCAGGTCGAGGTTCCACTTGCCCATTTCCACCAGCAGGTTGTCGGCGCCGTTGCGATGGAATCCGTTGCGCAATTCCTGGTAGCGGCCCTGGCCGTATTTCTCGCGCACCTCCTCGGCATTGAGCACGCCGCCGAAACTGTCATGCCAGCCGCAGGTGTCTTCGGTGATGGCCGCCAGCACGCGGCCCATGTCGGAGTACAGGCAGTGGCCGGCCTGCAGGCGCGCGGTGTGCTGGCCCTTGAGAGTGTCGGGCAGATTCAGGCGTTCGCTGGGCTGCTGGGCGTTCAGCATCATCATGCTGACGTTGGCGCCGCCTTCGATGTCGGTGATGCGCAGCGATTGCCCGCGCTTGAGGATGAAGGACGTATGGCCGCCGCCGGGCAGCAGTTCTTCGTAGAGTCTGGCCTGCAGGGCCAGGGGATCCTTGCTCATGTCAGCTTTCCTTTGCAGTGAGGAGGGAGGCCAGCTTGTCCGCCTGTTCGCGGGCACGGGCCTCGTTGAGGGCGATGTCGTAAGTGATGTGGGCCCCGTAGGCCTGCGGGTATTGCGGATCGACGCGCACCTTGTCGAACACCAGCAAGCGCGTGCCCAAGGTGAAACCTTCGGAGAGGTCATGGGTGACCATGAAGACGGTCAGGCCGCTGTCCTTCCACAGGTCCAGCAGCAGCGCATGCATTTCCTTGCGGATGCCCGGATCGAGGGCACCGAAGGGTTCATCCAGCAGCAGCACGCGCGGGCGCACGATGAGCGCCTGGGCAATCGCCAGCCGCTGCTGCATGCCGCCCGACAGGCTGCTGGGATACAGGTCCAGCGCGTGGCCGAGACCTACGCGATGCAGCAGCTGCGCCGCCTCTTCACGGGCGCGCCGCTTGGCACCGCCGAAGAGGCGACCCAGCAAGGGCGAGCGCGGCAGCTCCAGGCCGATGGCCACGTTGTCCAGCACGTTCAGGTGCGGGAACACGGAGTAACGCTGGAACACCACGCCGCGCGTGGCATCGGGCTCGGCCGGGAAGGGCTGGCCCTGCAGCAGCAGCTGGCCCTTGCTGGGACGCTCCTGCCCCAGCAGCAGGCGCAGGAAGGTCGACTTGCCACAGCCGGAAGCACCGACCAGGGTGCAGAACTGGCCTTCTTCCACGCGCAGGTTGAGGCGCTCCAGGACCACGTTCTGGCCGTATTGCTGCCACACGTTGCGGATCTCGATGTAGCTCATGCGCGGCCTCCTTCAGCCCATGGGAAGAAGCGGCGGTGGATGGCGCGCAGCAGCCAGTCCATCAGCCACGCCAGCAGCGTGATCCAGACCACGTAAGGCAGGATCACGTCCATGGCCAGATAGCGGCGCACGAGGAAGATGCGATAGCCCAAACCAGCCGTTGCCGAAATCGCTTCCGCAGAAATGAGAAACAGCCACGCCGCCCCCAGCGACAGGCGCAGCGAGACCAGCAGGCGTGCCAGCATCTGCGGCAGGGCCACGCGCAGCACAACGGTCCAGCTGTTGGCGCCGAGTGTCTGCGCCTTGATCAGCAGTTCGGCGGGGATGGCGCGGCCGGTGTGTTCGAGATCACGCGCCAGCAAGGGCGTGACGCCGATGACGATCAACATCACCTTGGACAATTCATCCAGCCCCATGACGATGAAGAGAATCGGCAGGATCGCCAGCGGCGGCACCATCGAGATTACGGTCAGCAGCGGCGAGAATCCTGCGCGCAGCACCGGGAAGATGCCGTTGGCGATGCCCAGCACCAGCCCGGCCACGGCCGCGATGCCCAGGCCCAGCAGCACGCGCTGCAGGCTGGCCAGGGTGTCGCTCCAGAACAGGTAGTCGCCGGTGCGCGGGTCTTCCATGAAGGCCATGTGACGGACCGCATCGACCATCTGCGCGAGGCTGGGCAGGAGCTTGTCATTGGGATTGTCGGCCAGGCGCGTGGCCGAGCCGAAGGCGTACAGCAGCGCCAGGATGAGGAAGGGCAGGAGCGTCAGCAGCCACTGCCCGGAGCGGCCGGGATGGCGATTCAGGAAACGCATGGCGCGCCTCCCTGTGGCAAGGACCGAGGCAGGGACGGACGCAGCACGCGGGCTGCGGGATGGAACCTGGGGTGGCGAACAGCGATCACGGGAAACTCCGGTCGGGGTTGAACAAAAGCAGGAGCAGCGCGGCACCTGTGGTGCAACTCTCTCCCGGGCTTTTGTCCCGCCGTGTAACCTCGACCGAGGTCGCCGGCTCTCGGACCAGTCATCTGCCTGCGGCAGACCGGAACCCTAGCCAGCTATTTGAACGTCTTGTGCAGCCGTCGGATGATCAGGTCATTGTCAGATCATCGGTGCGGGCTGCTCTGCATGTCATTGGATTTCAGCAAATTCCATACCATCAGCGCGCACGGCGCAGCCAGCGCACCGCATGCGCAAGCACTTCAATGAGCAGCAATGAAGTGCGCATGCGGCCACAGAGCGGCAGGGCCTGTGCGGCCTCGCTGGAAAAGGCGAAGGGAAAAACGGCAGTGTCGTGAGATCGGGTCATGGGCATGGTCTGCTCCTGCGAACATGGCCTGGCCGTCCAGGGATGGTTGCCGCCGCCACGCGTGATGCATGCGCTTCATTTGCTTCGGCCCAAGTCGTCTTGGCTCGCCCTCGGCGAGAACGACAATCTTGCATGCAAGATCCAGACCAGCCCTGCATGCCCTTGCGCACCCGGCGCAAACCCGCACCTGCACTGGTTCGCAGCCAATCACGTGAAACTTCGCGGATCACCGGAGCGCAAGCATGGTGCAAACCGGCACCGATTTGGCGCGCGCACGATGCGCCAGCATCGCTCACGTGTGACGCAGCGAATGGCGCGTTGAACCGTTCGCTATTAATAGCGAAAACCGGCATCCCGCATCATCGACATCGCATCCGGGCATTGGCATGAACCTTGCTGAAAAGCGAGCGGGAGCCGGCGAGTCCGGTCTTGAGTCAGCACAATTTGCAATGGACAGCTAGGGTTCCGGTTCGCTGGTGCGGATGTCTGGTCCGAGAGCAGTCGACCTCGCAAGGGGTTACACGGCGGGAGAAAAGCCCGGGAGATGACGCGTTCGCAACGACCGCGCCGCTCCCGGGCTTTTTTCCAATAAACCCTTCGAGGACCCTACGCCGTGTACAACATTTCCCGAATCCTTGGTGGCGCTGCCATCGCCCTGGCCGCCTTCACGGGCGCGCTTTCATCGGCCCACGCCGCCCCCCGCACCGACTTCAAGGTCTGTACCTCCATCTATGCCGGCTGGATGCCCTGGGGCGAAGCTCAGGCACAAGGCATCCTGGCCAAGTGGGGCAAGAAGTACGGCATCACCATCAGTGCCGTGCAGTTGAACGACTACGTGGAGTCGATCAACCAGTACACCGCCGGCAAGTTCGACGGCTGCACCATGACCAACATGGATGCGCTCACCATTCCCGCCGCCGGTGGCGTGGACTCCACTGCCCTGATCGTGGGCGACTATTCCAACGGCAACGATGGCATCGTGCTCAAGGGGAAGAACAAGAAGCTGGCCGACATCAAGGGCCAGTCGGTGCAGCTGGTGGAATTCTCGGTCTCGCATTACCTGCTGGCGCGCGCGCTGGAAACGGCCGGCCTGCGCGAGCGTGACGTCAAGGTAGTCAACACCAGCGATGCCGACATCACTGCCGCCTTCGCCACCCCGGCCGTCACCAGCACGGTGACCTGGAACCCGATGCTGTCCTCGATTGCGGCTTCGCCCGATGTGTCGCTGGTCTACACCTCCAAGCAGCTGCCCGGCGAAATCATGGACCTGATGGTGGTCAACACAAAAACCCTGCAGGAGAACCCCGCCTTCGGCAAGGCCCTCACCGGTGCCTGGTACGAGATGATGGCCATCATGACCGCCAAGGATGAGCGCGCCACGCGCGCGCTGACCGCCATGGGCAAGGCTTCCGGCACCGACCTGGCGGGCTTCCAGTCGCAGCTGGCGGCTACCGCCATGTTCTACCAGCCCAAGGCGGCGCTGGAATTCGCCACCAAGAAGGAGCTGCCGGCCATCATGGGCCGCATCGCCAAGTTCAGCTTTGACCACGGCATCCTCGGTCCCAACGTCAAGAGCGCAGATGGCATCGGCGTCGCCTTCGACGGCAACGTGGTGATCGGCGACAAGAAGAACGTCAAGCTGCGCTTCGATCCGGCCTACATGAAGATGGCGGCCGACGGAAAACTTTAAGTTTTTCGCGCGCACGCACGCGCAACGTCACCACCACAACAGCATCACCCACTGTCTTGCGCGGGTCCGGCAACGGACCCGCCGGGGCCTGCTCGTCCCTTGCTTTCACACTGATCCACGCTGATTCCAGACCAACCCACGGAGAGAACCTTGACTACCTACGCCACTTCCCTGTCGCGCCTTTGCAGCCTCGGCACCTGCGTTGCCGCCCTCACTACCCTGCTGGCCTGCGCTCCGGCGCTGGCTGATGATGCCGCACCGGCGGCGGCCCCCGCCGGCCCGTGGACCATCACCAAACACATCGACCTGGCCTCGCGCTATGTACTGCGCGGTGTCACCACCACCTACGGCAACGGCCAGCCACTGGGCAATCCCGGAGCCGACGCGCCCGAATCGGACCAGGCCGCGCTGCAATGGGGCATCGACTTCGTCCACAGCAGCGGCTGGAGCTTCGGCTACTGGGCCTCGACCATCAATTATTCGTACAAGCAGCTGGGCAATTCCTACAGCGATCGCAGCATCACCGAATTCCAGAAACCGCGTTCGGTGGAAAACGATTTCTACTTCGCCTACGCCGGCAACATCAGCGGCCACCTCGGCTATACCCTGGGCATGACCGGCTACTACTACGCCAACGGCAGCCATGCCAATGCGCTGGAAACCAAGGCCGGCCTGACCTGGGGCGCGCTGTCCTTCAATGCGCAGACGCTGCTCAACGACGTGGTCTGGGGCAACAAGGGCGATACCTACTGGACCCTGGTCTACACCAAGCCGCTGCCCTACGACATCACCTTCACCGGCACGCTGGGCGCCTACACCTACAGCCGCGAGGGCAAGTATCTCGGCACCCGCGACACCGCCACCGGTGCCTCCTGCGGGGCGGGCCAGGCCTTCGTGGTCAATGGCTGCTTCGCCGGCAACAGCCCCAGCAGCGGCGGCCTGCGCCACCTGACGCTGGGCCTGTCGGCACCCTTCCCCGACTCTTCCATCACCTGGTCGCTGCAGGCCATCCTTGGCGGCTACAACCGCTTTGACGTCAAGCAGGGCAACCAGCTGGTGGGCATGCTGAGCTGGGGCTTCTGAACCGGGTAGCCATTCACAGTCCAGGCAGCGCGGTGACCGTCCGTATCTGGCAGCTTTGATGCGGCGGTCCCCCTGCCTGGACGGCAGGCGCGACATAATACGGTTTCCATCCGTATCCGGCAGCGCTTGCCCGCATATCGCAATGAGCCCACTCTTTCACCGCTATGAACCGCGCCACGGCCACGGCCTGGCGCACGATCCCATCCCGTCCATCCTGGGTCCGCGCCCGATCGGCTGGATCTCCACCCTCAATGCCGAGGGCCGTCCCAACCTGGCGCCCTACAGCTTCTTCAACATCTTCAACTACCGGCCACCCATCGTCGCCTTCGCCAGCGTCGGCAAGAAGGACAGCGTGCGCAATGCCGAGGCCACCGGCGAATTCGTCTACAACCTGGCCACGCGGGCGCTGGCCGGGCAGGTCAACCAGAGCAGCCTGGAACAAAGCGAAGTCAATGAATTCGAGCTGGCCGGACTGACGCCGGTAACGGGCTTGGTGGTGGCCGCACCGCGCGTGGGCGAGAGCCCGGTGGCGATGGAATGCAAGGTGACGCAGATCCAGCCGCTGACCACGCTGGAGGGCCGCACGCTGGACACCTGGATGGTCTACGGAGAAGTGGTGGCGGTGCACATCGACCAGTCGCTGCTGGTCGATGGCGTCTACGATACGGCAGCGGCGCAGCACATCCTGCGCGGCGGCGGACCGGCGGATTACTTCGAGGTGCTGCCGCAGGGCCGGTTCCAGATGCGGCGGCCCAAGTAAGCGCTGCGCGCCAGGTCAGCGCTGCGGACGATAGCGCGTGATGATTTCCTGCAGGAGTTCCTTGAGCATCTCCACCTTCTGCGGATTCATCGAGGCCAGCACCTCGCGCTCGTGCTGCTCGGCCAGTTCGATCAGGCCCGAGACCAGCCTGCGGCCATTGCGCGTGACCCGCACCAGCGTGAAGCGACGATCGTCCTGGCTGGTGGTGCGCTCGACATGGCCCTGCGCTTCCAGCCGCAACAGCAGCCGCGTGACCGTGGGCTGCTTGCTCACCGCCGCATCGGCCAGGGCCGAGATGCTCATGCCGCCGTTGCTGGCCAGAATCGACAGTACGCGCCATTCCAGCACCGACAGGCCGTGTGCTTCCACCACCGCATGAAACTGGGTCGACAACAGCTGCCAGGCTTGCCCCAGCAGAGCCGGCAGGTAGTTGTCGACGAATGCCTTTGACTTTGCCATTCCCCTCGCTGCCTCTTCTTCTGAAAGCAGCAAGGATACCCCGTCCCCGGGCGCAATGGGGAGACCCATGGCCTCCCCGGACGGGGCTTTCTTGACCCCGCTCAATAGCGCCCCGACAGGAGCGCGCCAAAACCCGGCACGGCGGTACTCAACTCCAGCCGCTTGAGCATCATGTAGGTGGTGGCCACCGAGGAAGACAGCACCGGCAGGCCGACGCGATCCTCAATGGCCTGCACCGAGGCCAGCGAAGGCATCTGCACGCAGGCCGAGGCCACGACGCCATCCACGCCCCGGGTGTCGAGACGCTTGGTGATCTCGATGGGTGCACGCGGATCCTGGCGGCCGACTTCCAGATTGTCCGGAATTTCCAGCGAGATGCTGTCGACCACTTCGATGCCTTCGTTCTCGATGTAATCGATCACCAGTTGCGTGAGCGGCTTCATGTAGGGCGTGAGGATGGATACCTTCTTGGCACCGATGGCATGCAGGCCGTCGACCAGCGCACCGGCGCTGGTCACCACCGGAGCCGGGCCGCCATTGTCCACGGTGCGCTGGTGCAGGCGCTGCTCGGAGACGCGGTGATAGCCGCGCCCCATGCTCATGATGGCCACCAGGCAGGCATAGCCGAGCACATCCACCCGCGCATCCGACAATTCCAGCGCGCAGCGGTCGCTGTCGCCATCCATGGCGGCCAGCTCTTCCTTGGTGACGTGCTTCATGCGCATGCGGCTGGAGTGGAAAGTGAAACGCTCCGGCAGGATCAGTTCACGCGCACGCAGGATGGCCGGGATCTCGGTCTCCATGGTGGTATTGGACGAAGGCACGATCTGCCCGATGCGATAGCTGCGGGCACTGTCGGCGGCTTGGCTGACTTTCGTGGTCATGGGCGATCCTTTTGAATTTCCGCCACGGCCTCGACCGGCACTTCATCCATGACAGCGTCGCCATCGGAGAAATGCGCAGCCTGCAAGGGCTGGCGATTGACGTTGAGATTGAAGACATCGAAGCGGTTGTAGTGGCCGGTGATGTCGTGCATCTGGCGCGGCTGGATGCAGCGCGACAGATCGATGTCGGCATAGACGATGCCTTCCTCGTCGATCAGCGGGCTGCCGATCACCCGCCCATCCGGACCCAGCACGCCGGAGAAGGCGCTGTTGCGGCGTGACAGCAGCGCGCGGGCCTGCGGGTGGCTGGCTTCCATGGCCTGGATGATCTCTTCCGAGACGGTCGAGCAGGACACGATGGTGAACACCTTGCCCTCGAAACAGTGGGCCGCTGCACGCACCTTGATGGCCTCGGCCATGTCGTAGTCGGCCGGGGCGACCGGCAGCGCAATGTAGCTGGCCACGTGCACCAGCTCGCCCTGTGCCAGCAGCGAGAAGCGCGCCAGGGTATTGGTGTTTTCTCCACAGGCCAGCGCACCGAGCGGACCGATGCTGGTCTGGTGCACGCGCAGGCCCGACGCATCGCCCGGGGCCCAGGTCAGCTTCTCGGCCCAGGTCGGCACCAGCTTGCGATGGCGGCCGATGATGCGGCCATCGTCGGCGATGGTGACGACGGTGTTGTAGATCGTGCCGATGCCGTGGCGGTTGCGTTCGTTCACGCCCACCACCACGTTGATCTGGTGGCGCGCAGCCGCCTGCGCGATCTTGCTGATCTCGGGACCGGGGATCTCGATGGCCGAACGCACCAGGCGTTCGAACCAGCTGCTGCCCTCGATCGGGTTCATGATCCAGCTCCAGTAGGGATAGCCGGCCACGAACACTTCCGGGAAAGCCACCAGCTTTGCACCATGGCCGGCGGCTTCGGCGATCAGCGCCACCACCTTGTCCACCGTGGCATCGGTATCGAGGAAGACCGGGGCCGCCTGGACGGCCGCGGCCTTGAAACGTTGAAGTTCGAGCATGTCAGTTCCTTGGTGAGAGAACGGCGACCTGCATGGCAGACCGCACTTGAATTCACGGGCTTACGCCTTGCCCGGCGGCAGCTCGCCCACGGCGACGATGGGGTTGCGCAGGCTGCCGATCTTCTCGACGGTGGCCACCACCACGTCACCCGGCCACATCCATTCCTGCGGCGAACGGCCGGCACCGACACCGGCAGGGGTGCCGGTGGCGATGATGTCGCCTGGTTCCAGGGTGATGCCGGCGCTGATGTCAGCGATCAGGGTGTCGACCTTGAAGAGCATGTGGCGGGTGTTGGAACTTTGTTTGGTCACGCCGTTGACGGTCAGGCTCAGATCCAGGTTGTGCGGGTCGGGAATCTCGTCGGCGGTGACGATCATGGGGCCGAAGGGCGCGTAGGTATCCTGGCCCTTGGAATAGATCCACTGGCCTGCGCGGCGGTTGTCGCGGGCGCTGATGTCGTTCATGACGCTGTAGCCGAACACGTAGTCCAGCGCGTCGTTCTTGCTCACGCCCTTGGCCTGCTTGCCGATGATGACGGCCAGTTCCACTTCCCAGTCCATCTGGCGGGTGATGGCCTGGTTGTGCTCGATGGCGTCACCCTGGCCGATCACGGTGGTGGGCGGCTTGGAGAAGATCACCGGCTGCTTGGGCAGCTCCTTGGCGGTATCCAGGGTACGGCTGGATTCTTCCACGTGCTCCACGTAGTTCAGGCCGATGCCGAAGATGTTCTTGCGCGGACGCGGAATCGGTGCCAGCAACCGGACGTTGACCAGCGGACGTGCCACGCCCACCGGCCACTGGCCGCGATGGCGCTCCAGCAGCGCGGTGGTGCTGGTGATGGCACACGGGCCGAGGTCGATGAAGTCCAGCATGTTGTCGGGCAGCGCCTCGCCGGCGTACAGGCCCAGCTGTTGCAGGTCGACGACCAGGTCATCGACGATGGCGCCCAGGCGGGCGGCGGCGCTCACATTGGCGCGGTAGGTAACCAGTTTCATGGCATCTCACTCCTGTTGGATGTTGGTAGGGCGTTCAGAAAATCCCTGCAGCCTCACGCTGCTGCGGGGGTAATGACGGGTTGGTGGCCGTGGTGCTCGGCATAGGCTTCTTCGCGATACAGGCCCAGCTTCTCCATGACCGGCAAATCGCTGAAGCAGAACAGGCAGGCATCCTCGCTGGCGCTGCCATTGACGTGCTCATGCCAGGCCCAGGACGGAACGCAGAAGATGTCGCGCTCCTTCCAGTCGAAGCGCTGGCCATCGATGATGGAATGGCCATGGCCCTTGGCCACCTGGTAGATGAAGCTGCCGGTATGGCGATGCGCGCGGCCCGCGAACCCCGGACGCAGCAACTGCATGCTGGCACCGATGGTGGCCATCACGTGGCCGCCGCTGACCGGGTTGGCGTAATGCATCAGCAGGCCATCAAAGGGGCTGCCCTCGGTGGCGCGGGCATAGCGTTGCAGGGCTTCATAGGTCGGCCCCCACTGGTACTTGAAGAGCGGCGAGTAGGGCCTGTTCCAGCCCACATCCTGCGGACGCAGGCCCGGTGCACCCCACAGCGCCACCGCATCGTCGACCGGATGGGTCACGGCCTGGTGCAGGTCGGGATGGACGGCGTAGAAGCCGGCCTCCAGCGCATTGACCAGCGGAATGTCCAGGCCGTCCTGCCAGATGCAGGGCAGGCCATCGGCTTCCACGCCGTGTTCGTGCCAGGTGCCATTGGGGGTGAGCACGAAGTCATTGGCTTCCAGCGTCATCTTGTGGCCGTCGACGATGGTGTAGGCACCGCGTCCTTCCATGATGAAGCGCAGGGCCGAGGAGGAATGCGCGTGCGCACTGGCGACCTCGCCCGGATGCATCACCTGCAGGCCGGAATAGAGCCAGCCGACGGCCGCCGAGACCTCGCGGCGGCCCGGATTGTCGAGATAGATCACGCGCCGGCCCGCCTTCTCCGGCGAGACCAGCGCCACCGAACGCAGCACGTGTTCGCGCAGCTCGGCATAGCGCCACAGCACGGGCACCGATTGCGATTTCGGCTGCCAGGGCTCGATCTTGTTGGCCACCGTCCAGAGTGCGCCGGTCTTCAACTGTTCCAGCTGGCGGTAGTAGGCCAGCAGTTCCGGCGTGTCCGAGACATCGGCACGGCCGGCCACGCTTTCGCGGTACTGATCGTAGGTGTCATTGCTCACGATGCTTCCCTTTCATTGACGGATGGACGGCTCAACGGCGGGTGCCGGACAGGCTGCGTTCCAGCTGGTCGCGGCCCCACTGGTAAGCGGGCGGCCAGCTCACCTCGCGCCAGCCCTGGCGGGCGCTCTCGTGCAGCAGCCAGGCCGGGTCGGCCAGCAGCGGCCGCGACAGCGCGCACAGGTCGGCGCGGCCGGAGGCGATGATGCCGTTGACCTGGTCGGCCTCGGTGATGGCCCCCACGGCGATGGTCGGCACACCGGCCTCATTGCGGATGCGGTCGGCAAACGGTGCCTGGAACATGCGGCCATAGACCGGCTTCTGCGCCGGGGTCACTTCGCCGGAAGAGACGTCGATCACGTCGGCCCCGTGCGCATGCAGCTGGCGGGCGATTTCCACCGCCTCATCCACGGTCGTGCCGCCCTCGGCCCAGTCGGTGGCCGAGATGCGGACCGACAGCGGCAGGTGCGCGGGCCAGGCGGCACGCACCGCCTTGACCACCTCCAGCACGTAGCGCAGGCGGTTTTCCAGCGTGCCGGCGTACTGATCCTGACGCTCGTTGGTCAGTGGCGAGAGGAAGCTGGAGAGCAGGCAGCCATGCCCGGCCTGCAATTCCAGCCAGTCGAAACCGGCCTCCACGGCACGTCGCGTGGCGGCCACGAAGTCCTCGCGGATGCGCGCCAGTTCCTCGTGGCTGGCCTCCGCCGGGACCTGCGAAACACCTTCCAGATAGGGCAGCGCACTGGCCGAAACCAGCGGCCAGTTGCCCGCCGCCAGCGGACGATCCGGCTGCTCCCAGCCGAGCTGGGTGGAGCCGCGCCGGCCCGCGTGATTGAGTTGCAGGCCGATGCGTGCCTGGCTGTTGGCGTGGACCATGTTGACCACGCGCTTCCAGCCCTGCTTCTGTTCCTCGTTCCACAGGCCGGGGCAGCCCGGCGTCATGCGGCCTTCGGGACTGACGGCCGTGGCCTCGGTGAGCAGCAGGCCGATGCCGCCCAGCGCACGCGCACCCAGATGCACCAGATGGAAATCGCCCGCTACGCCCTCGCGCGCCGCATACAGCAAGGTCGGCGAGGCGACCACGCGATTGTTCAGCGTCAGCTCGCGCACCTTGAAGGGCGTCAGCAGCGGCGGCGTGGGGCGCGCGCCATCGGCGGGCAGCCCGGCACGCTTGGCCAGCCAGCGTTCATAGCCTTCCAGCCATTGCGGATCACGCAGGCGCAGGTTCTCGTGCGAGATGCGCTGCGAGCGGGTCAGCAGGGAATAGGCAAACTGTTCCGGTTCCAAGTCTTCATAGCGGGCGATGTTCTCGAACCATTCGGTGGAGTTGCGCGCCGCATTCTGAATCTTCAGGACTTCCACCCCGCGTACCGCTTCATATCGCTGCAAACCGGCGCGCAGACTGCCTTCCTGTTTGAGCATGCGCGACAGTTCGATGGCGTCCTCCAGCGCCAGCTTGGTGCCGGAGCCGATGGAGAAGTGCGCCGTGTGGGCCGCATCGCCCATGAGCACCACCGGCACCTCGGCACCGGCCTCGCCATGCGGACGGGTCCACTGCACCCACTTGTCGCAGATAACGCGCGGGAAGCGGATCCAGATGGCCGAGCCGCGCAGGTGGGTGGCATTGGAGATGAGCTTCTCGCCATCGAGCCACGGGGCAAACAGTTTTTCGCAGAAGGCCACACCGTCTTCCTGCGACATCTTGTCGATGCCGGCCGCCTGCCAGGCGGCATCGGTGGTCTCGACGATGAAGGTGGACAGGCCATTCTCGAAACGATAGGCATGCGCCTGGAACCAGCCGTATTCGGTCGGCACGAAGATGAAGGTGAAGGCATCGAAGACCTTGCGCGTGCCCAGCCAGACGAAGCGGCAATTGCGTTGATCGATGTCAGGACGGAAGCTCTCGGCATAGCGGGTGCGCACGGCGCTGTTGATGCCGTCGCTGGCGATGAGCAGGTCGGCCTGGTACTGGCGCGCGATCTCCTGGTCATCCTGCACCTGGGTTTCAAAGACCAGTTCCACACCGAGTTCTTCGCAGCGTGCCTGCAGGATGTTGAGCAGGCGCTTGCGGCCGATGCCGATGAAACCGTGGCCGCCGCTGCTGATGACGCTGCCCTTGAAATGCACGTCGATGTCATCCCAGCGGCTGAACTCGCCGGTGATGGTGGCGGCCGATACCGGATCGGCCTCGCGCAGGTTGTCCAGCGTGGCATCCGAGAACACCACGCCCCAGCCGAAGGTGTCATAGGGACGATTGCGCTCGACCACCACTACACGATGAGACGGGTCCTGCAGTTTCATCAGCAGACCGAAATACAAGCCGGCGGGACCGCCGCCGATACAGACGATGTTCATGTCGCACTCCTTTGTTGTTGGTGAGCCCCCGTCTCCAGGGCGTTGCGCAGCAGGGCGGGCACATCGATGGAGCGATGCGTCTCCAGCGAGGTACACACCAGCACCTGCCGCACCTTCATGCGCAGTTCTCCGCTGACGGCGATGCAGGACAGATTGAGCGTGAGCGACTTGCCGCCCAGGCGCTCCACCTCCAGCACCAGCGTGACCTCATCGCCCATGCGCGAGACCGCCTCGAACTGCGCATGCAGTTCCACCGTCGGCAGGCCGTAGCGCAACTGGCCGATGTAGCCGGCAAAGCCGACCCCGGGCAGCAGGTGGTCGATCCAGGCTTCGAGCAGATCGTTGAACAGCACGAAGTACTGCGGATAGAAGACGATGCCGGCCGGATCACATTCGGAAAAGCGGATGCGGTGGGCACGTTCGAATCGCGGAAATGTCATGCCGTCCTCCTCATTGCAGCGCGTGTTGTTGCAGGCTGGCGCGCAGCTTGTGGCCGTGCTCGTCGGCCAGCGCCGCATCGCGCAGTTCACGCAGGACGGCGGGGGCCAGCACGCGGGCATGGCGATCCACCACCTGCATCAGGGTCTCGTAATTGCGCAGGCCGCGCACATGGGTATCGCTGTAGCCCTTGACCAGCCGCTGGCATTGCGCCACCTCCAGGGCCAGCGCCGGATTGACCGCCGCCAGCGCGGTCACACGCTGCCACCAGCGTTCGATGCGCTCGGTCTCCTGGGCATAACGCAAGGTGACGCGGCGGAAACGACGCCAGCGCGACAGCCCGTACAGCAGCAGGAAGCCGGGCAGCGAACTGGTCTTGATGACACGGCCTTCCTGCGTATGGCGGCGTACCAGGCGATGCGCCCAGTGGGGGCGCGCAAGCCAGCGGCCAAGACCGGCCGGCAGGGTCTCGCAGATTTCTTCCAGGCGCGGGTGCATGAATTCATTGATGTCCACCAGTTGCTCCTCCTTGGCGCGCACGTCGCTGCGCACCCGGTTGAAACGGCTGCTGCGGGTCTTGATATCGGCCACGCGGATGGTGTCTTCATACGACATCCACAGGGCCAGGTAGCGCGCCGATTCGGCCAGCAGTTCCGTGTCCTGGCCGCCGGGGGCCGTGGCCAGGGCAGCGAGCCGCTGCAGGTAGAGCGCGGCGTAGTCGGGGTCCTGATAGTCGATCAGGCGACGCACGCCCTCCACCGCGATGGCGGCCACCGGATCGGGATAAGCCTGGGCCTGCTGCACCAGGCGCACGACCTGCTGGTCGGCGATGGCGGCCAGTTGCACCGGCTTGAACTGCGCTGCCTCGGCCGTTGCGCCAGGTGCAGCCGCCTCGGCCTGCCGCGCCTGATCGTGGCCGACGGCAAAGGCTTTCAGGCTGGGCTTGACGCCGACCCCGCCGCGCTCGATGGTGGCTTCGAACTGGGCCCGGCTGAACGGCAGTACACCGGTGCCGCACAGGCTGCCGAAGAGCACGGCGCTGATGACGCTGCCCACCCGCTCGGCAGACTCGGCCATGTCGAAGCTGACGAAACGCTTGGCAGCCTTGCGGGCATGTTCGATCAACGCGTCGCTGTCGACCCGGCCATCGCCCATGGCGGTGCGCTCACCGATGGAATACACGCGATGGGTGGAACTGAGCAAGGTGGTACGGTCCGGCGTGACCAGGCCGCGTTGCACGGCGCGGCCCGCTTCCATCAGCTCGGAGGCGAGCACCACGTCCACGTCGCCCGGCATGGGCATCAGCGCCAGCACCGGCGTGCGTGCGCCAGGCTGGCCGGCGCCGGGGAAGAGTTCCACGTAGTAGATGGTGGCCCCGGTGCGCTGGGCTACGCCGGGCACGGAGGTGGTCTGGGCAAAATAGCCGTTGGATTCGCCCAGGTCGACGATCCAGTCGGCCAGCACGCCACCGCCCTCGCCGCCCATGGCGAGGATGGCGATCTTGATCGGTTTAGGGGACATGGTGCAGCTCCATCTTCAAGGTCAGGTTCTTGTTCATTGCAGTCATGGCGCGTCCCGGCTCAGAAGGCGTAACGCGCACGGCGCCTGGCGTCGCGTGCCTGCAGCCAGCCGATCACCACGGTGCGCACGCGCTGGCGCAGCTTGTCCATGCGGCTGGGGTTGGTGATGATCTCGGCGCGGAAGAACGAGGGGCACAGCACCGCCGCATGCGAGACCTCGCCGCACAGGCCGCAGCCCACGCAGCTGTCCACCACGGTGGCGACCGGATCACGCCGCAGCGGATCGGGGTTGCTCTTGATGGAGAGCGACGGGCAGCCCGACAGGCGGATGCAGGAGTGGTCCCCGGTGCAGGTCTCGGGATCGACGCCGAAGCGCTCGCGCACCACGCGCTGGCCGGCAGCGACGGCCTTGCGCACCTTGGGTTTTTCGCGGCGCTGCAGGTTGAGCATGCATTCGCTCTGCGCCACCAGGACCTTCGGGCCTTTCTCGGTGGTGGTCAGGGCTTCGCGCAGGGTGCTGGTCATGCGCTTCAAGTCATAGGTGCGCTTGATGGTGCGCACCCATTTCACACCCACGCCCTTGACCGCCGTCTCGATCTCATGACCGGTGCTGCGGGTGGCGTTGACGGCGCGCGAGGACGGAATGTCCTGGCCGCCGGTGGCCGAGGTGTAGTTGTTGTCGATGATGATGGTGAGGTTGTCGCTCTGGTTGAAGACCGCATTGGCCACGCCGCTGGTCAAACCGTTGTGCCAGAAACCGCCGTCGCCCATCACCGAGATGGCGCGCTTGCCGGCCGGCGCATTGAGCGCCGCCGCCCCGGCCCCGCCCAGGCCATAGCCCATGGTGGTGTTGCCCAGGTTGAAGGGCGGCAGGATGGAAAACAGGTGGCAGCCGATGTCGGCGCTGATGTGGTGCTCGCCCAGCTCACGTTCCACCAGCTTCATGGCGGTGAAGATGGGCCGCTCCGGACAGCCGGTGCAGAAGCCCGGCGGCCGTGCATGCACCGACTGGTCCAGCGTGGGCAGTTTCGCTTCCTTGATGGTGACCTCGGCGCTCCTGGCCGGGGCATTGCCGTTGGCGATGGGGATCACGCGCGGCGTGCTGGCTGCCGGTGCGGGAGCGGGCTGTGGCTCGATGATCTGGTAACGCTCCAGGAACTTGCGCACCCCGGCCAGTACGGTGGCGGTGTTGTATTCACCGGCCATCGGCAACAGGTCCTTGCCATGCAGCTGCGTGGGCAGGCCGAGCTGGCGCAGGATGTTGGCCACGTTCTGCTCGACGAAGTTGGGCTGGCCTTCTTCCAGCACCAGGATGGCGCGCTTGCCCTGGCAGAAGCGGTCAAACTCGGCATCCACCAGCGGATAGGCGACGTTCATCACGTACAGAGGAATCTTCGACTCGCCGAATACATCGGACAGGCCCAGTTGTTCCAGCGCACGGATCAGCGTGTTGTAGGTACCGCCCTGCAGGGCGATGCCGACATCGGCCGCGTCTTCGGCAAAGAACTCATTGAGCTGGCGGGCGCGGATGAATTCGATGGCGGCGGGCCAGCGCTGCTCGACCTTTTCCTTTTCATGCAGGAAGCTGGCGGGCGGCAGCACGATGCGGCTGAGGTCGCGCGCCGGATTTTCCAGCGCATCCTTGACGGTGAAGGACGGACGCCGGTTGGCCGAACTGACGAACTGCCCGTGCACGTGGCAGGAGCGGATGCGCATCTGCAACATCACCGGCGTGCTGCTGGCTTCGGACAGGTCGAAGCCATCCTTGACCGCCTGCACGATGCAGGGCAGGTTGGGACGCGGATCGAGCAGCCACATCTGCGACTTCATGGCGAAGGCATGGCTGCGTTCCTGCATGATGGAGGAGCCCTCGCCATAGTCTTCGCCGACGATGATGAGCGCACCGCCCAGCACCCCGCCCGAGGCCAGGTTGGCCAGCGCGTCGGAAGCCACGTTGGTGCCGACGGTGGCCTTGAAGGTCACCGCGCCGCGCAGCGGATAGTTCACCGAGGCTGCCAGGGTGGCGGCAGCGGTCGCTTCGCTGGCGCTGTTCTCGAAGCGGATGCCGTGTTCCGACAGGATGTCCTGGGCATCGGCCAGCACGTCCATCAGGTGCGAGATCGGTGCGCCCTGGTAACCGGCCACATAGGCCACGCCTGACTCCAGCAAGGCCTTGGTGACGGCCAGGATGCCCTCGCCGCTGAATACTTCCCCTGCGCCCAGGCGCAGTTTCTTGACTTCTTCTACGAATGATCGCTCGGCCATCGTGGTCCCCGTGTGCAATGAATTTCCTTGTGTTGCACTTTCGTTCCCGGGGAGGCTGGCGTCAATACATGATTAATCATGCATCAGGACTTTTGGCAGAGGCTGGATAAGGCGCGCATTCCGGGGATAGAAACAGGATTGGACCAAGGATGGAAACGGGCGGCAAGACAACTTTTCCGCCGATGGCCGGGGGCGCCAGAAAGCCTTAAACCGTTGGGAAAAATCACCAATAATAATGATTTACGGATTTTTCGTTACTCGCCGACAACATCCGCTGCACGCCATCGATGACGCCATGTTGCAGCGCATATTGCCACCACGGGCCCGGCAATGAGATAAAGACATCACAAGAACTAAAACATGATTTTTCATACATCTTGGCACGAAACTTGTTAGGCAAAGGAAGTCATTTCCGCCCTCTTGTTTCCGCCCTGATGATGACAAGAGACACCACCGCCGGACTAGCCTGCAGAGGTAGCAGCCATGATGAACGTACTCCACTCCGATCCCTCCACCGGGCGCATGCCCATGCCGGCGTCGGTCGAACGCCTGCTCAATGGTTCCAACAAGCTCCTGTTCGCCTCGTCCGACCTGGACGAAGTGCGCTCCATGGTCGGCCGCGTGATGAAACCGCACCGGCTGGACCTCACCGGCCAGGGCGAGCGCCTGGATGCGCGCATGCATTACACCTCGCTGGGCGACCTGTCGGTGAGCCGCCTGCGCTATGGCTCGGCGGTACAGATCGAGCCGGGCTCGCTGGACAGCTTCTTTCTGGTGCAGATGCCTCTTTATGGGATGGCGCGTATCGAAAGCGGTGCACAGCACATCGATTCCTCGGCCGAGCTGGCCTCGGTGCTGAGCCCGCAGGAAGCCACCCGCATGACCTGGATGGCCGGTACCGATCAGCTGATGCTGCGCCTGTCGCGCTCGCTGGTGGAACGCACCCTGGTCGGTTATCTCGGCCATCCGCTCAACGAGCCGCTGCGTTTCGAGCTGGGCTTTCGCTGGCGCGAGTGTGCGCCGTGGCAATGCATGCTGTCCTACCTGATCGACTGCACCCTGCAGCATCCCGACCTGGCCATGCACAAGATCGTGGTGTCGCAGATCGAACAGCTGGCGGCGTCCATCCTGGTCACCTCGCATCGTCACAATCATTGCGAGGACGCCCCGGCACGCCGCAGTACCATCCTGCCGCGCCATGTGCGGCGCGCCCAGGATTTCCTGGAAGCCCATGCACACGAGCCGGTCACGGCCGAGCAACTGGCCCAGGCCGCCGGCGTGAGCGTGCGCAGCCTCTATGCGGGCTTCAAGGATTTCCTCGGCGTGAGCCCGATGCAATACCTGCGCGACCTGCGCATGGAACGCGCCCGCGCCGAGCTCATGAGCGGCGACAGCAACCACGTGGCCGGTGTGGCGCTGCGCTGGGGCTTCGCCCACATGGGCCGCTTCAGCAACGAATACAAGCAACGCTACGGCGAATCGCCCAGCAAGACCTTGCGGGCGCGCTGACCCCTGGCGATTGACGAAAAAAATGCGCCGGGATCACCGGCGCACAAACCCTCCAGACCAGAGAGTAGAGAAACAGCGCGTCAGCGCGGCGCCAGCCGCTGCGCAACCATGTAGCCGGAACCCGCGCCCAGTCCCGGTCCGGGATGGGTGCTGGCGCCGATGTGGAAGACATTGGCCACGGTCGTCTGCTGTCCGCGCGCCCCGTGGCTACCTGCAAACGGACGCAGCCAGAAGAACTGGTCGGGCGAACACACGCCCGAATACGGATCGCCACCCACCAGATTGCAGTTCAGTGCCTCCAGATCCGCCGGCGAATAAGCGCGGCGGCCCACGACCCGTTGACCCAACCCCGGCATGACCTGCTCCAGCTGCGCCTGCACCCGGTCCGCGAAGGCCTCGCGCACCTCGGCGGTCCAGCGGCCATCTGCCGCAACGGCGATCTCGCCGGCGCTGTCGCCCTTGAGGCGGGACGGCAATTCCTGCATCTGTATCCACAGGATCCAGCCCCCCGCCGGTGCGCGCGAGGGATCGGCGGCCACCGGCTGGCCGATGGCCAAGGTAGGACGCGCCGGCAACCAGCCATTGTTGGCCCCGGTCACGTTGGCGCACACCTGCTCCATGCTCTCCGTGAGGTGCACCAGCGGCACCTGCAACAGCTCCGGGGTAGTCCAGGCCGGTGGGGCATCCAGCGCGAAGTGGATCTGCATGCCGCCACGGCCGAACTGGTAGCTCCCGGCCCGCTCCCGCACCGCCTGCGGTGCCTGCGCCAGCAGACGGCCATAAAGCTGCGGCGGCGTGACGTTGCAGACCACCGCCTGCCCGGCCTGCAACTGCGTACCGTCGGCCAGCTCGACGCCGGTGGCGCGCTGCTTGCGGCCTTCGCCGCGCGTCATGATGCGGGCCACGTCAGCGTTCGTGCGGACCTCGCCGCCATGCTGCATGATGAGATGCGACAGGGCCGCCACCAGCTGCCCGCCCCCGCCCTTGACCACCGGCATGCCACCGCTGACCACGGCTGCGAAGGTCAGCTTGCCGATCAGGGCCGAGGTGGCATCGTCCGGACCGAGACCGGAATGCAGCACCCAGGGGGCGATCAGGGCGCGCGCCAGATCCGACTTGAGCGTGCGTTGCGACCAGCGGCGGAAGCTTTCCATGGCATCCGCGCCAAAACCGAGCAGGCCATCCAGTCCGCGCGCCCGCCATTCGGAAAACAGCAGCCGCAGCAGCTTCCAGCCATACGGATCGCTGCCCAGCAGACCGAAGGTCAGCGCCGCATCCTGTCCGAACAGGCGCTGCGCCATGGCCAGCAAGGCCGCGCCATCGCCCGGTGCCAGCGCGTCGATGCGGGCAGCGGCGTCGGCCAGGTCCTGACGCAGGGCCAGGCCCCGGCCATCGGGCGTGACCAGCCCGGTGGTGTAGGCCGGCTGCAGGAATTCCAGTCCGGCCGTCTTGAGGTCGTCGGCCAGTTCGGCATAGGCTGGGCTGCCCATGAAGAGCGGATACCAGGACGACAATACCTCATGGGTATAACCCGGAAACAGCGTCTCGGTGCGGATGCAGCCACCGGCGCGGTCATTGCGTTCCAGCACCAGCACGCGCTTGCCGCGCCGCGCCAGCAGCGCGGCGCCGACCAGTGAATTGATGCCGCTGCCGACGAAGATCACATCGGCCGCATCCGGCCCGGCAAAGGAATGTGCGCTGGCCATGTGCTTACTCCACCAGCGCCAGCACGCGCAGCGGACTGCCGGAACCGCCCTCGATCTTGAGCGGTGCGGAGAAGAGCATCGCCCCCTGCGGCGGCAACTGATCCAGATTGCGCAGGCATTGCAGGCCGTAGCGATTGGCACCGTGCATGAGCGTGTGGCAAGGATAGGGAACCGGCCACGCGTAGGACTGGCCGGCATCGGTGTTGATGGTTTCCACGCCGAAGCCGTGTACCTTGCGCTGGTGGATCAGCCATTCGACAGCGGCCTGCGTGGGACCGGGCGTATGCGCACCGTCCTCGCGCAGGTTGAGGAAGGCGTCCGCATCATCGACCCGCAGCGACCAGTCGGTACGCAACAGGACCCAGGCACCGGCCGGGATGGCACCATGCTGCGCTTCCCATTGTTCGAGGAAAGGCACGTCGAGCAGCCAGTCTTCGTTGGCGGCCACTTCGGCGCTGGCATCGATCACCACGGCCGGCGCAATGAAGTTGCCGGGCGCGATGGTATCGACGCTGTTGCCGGGATGGTCGCGTCCGCTGATCCAGTGCACCGGTGCATCGAAGTGGGTGCCGGTGTGCTCGCCACAGGAGAAGTTGTTCCAGTACCAGGCCGGACCGGATTCATCGTAGTGCGAGATGCGCTCGATCTTGAAGCCCTGCACCTGGCCGAATTGCGGCGGCAGTTGCAGCGCGGGGAAAGACGGGGACAGCGTCTGCGTCAGGTCGACCACGCGCAGGCGGCCATCGGCCAGACCGGCGGCCAGGGCGGGCAGCAGCGCAGTGGAGGTGTGGGGGGATGCCATGGAGGGCTCCTTCAGTGATGCGAACAGGATGAAATCAGGAGGCCATCAGGCCGCCGCCTGCAGGGCGGTGAAGCGCCCGGCATGGAACACCAGCGGTGCCGCCGGCTGGTGGCCGGTGCGCACGATGCGCCCGACCATCAGCAGGTGATCGCCCACGGTACGGCTATGGTCGTTCTCGCACACCAGTACGGTGAGCGCACCGGCGATCACCGGCAGGTCTTCCGGTGCCTGGGCCACGGCCACGCCCTCGAACTTGTCGGCGATGGCCGGGGTGGCGAAGCGGCGCGCCAGCTCTTCCTGTCCGTCGGCCAGCACGTTGATGGCGAAGTGCGCACAATCGCGGAAGGCGTCCAGGTTGGGCGAGTGGTTCACCAGGCTCCACAGTACCAGCGGCGGATCCAGGGACAGCGAGGCAAAGGAATTGATGGTCAGCCCGACATCGCGTCCGTCGCGGGTGCGCATGGTGACGATGGCCACGCCGGTCGGATAGGCCCCCATCAGGTTGCGCAGGGTGCGCGGCGCCAGGTCGGTCTGGCCCCACGGGGCCGGTTGCGCCTGCAGATCAGGCGTGGCTTCGGCCAAGGCCAGGGTTGCAATGGACGACATGATGGCTCCTTATGCAGCGACGGCCACGGCCTTGGCCTGATGGCCGGCCACCAGTTCCTCGCAGGCCTGGGCATCGGCCCACCAGGGGAAGTAGCGCGGCGGGTGGTTGAAGCCTTCGGCGATTTCCTTGGCCAGCGACGGCATCTGTCCGGCTGCACCCAGCAGGCCGAGGATGTGCGGCGGCGGCGGGGTCAGCAGGGAGTTGGTCCACTGCACCACCCACTTGGCGTAATCCCAGAACTGTTCAAAGGTCTGCTCCATCCAGTCACGGGTATAGGGCTGGTCGCCATGGGCCAGGATGGCATCGAGATAGACCTTGGCTGCCTTGGTGGCATTGTTGGCCCCTTGCCCGGTGATCGGGTCATTGGTGGCCACGGCGTCACCCAGGCCAAAGACCAGGCGGCCGGACGGCAGCGTCAGTACCGGCTTGCGCACGGTAGGCGCGAACGAACCGGCAAGGATGCCCTTGTCATCGGTCAGTTCGGCGTGCTCGGCGCGCTCGGCCTCCCACGGCAGGAACTTGCGCAGGAAGTCCTTGGACGTGGCCAGATGCTCCTGCGGAGTCCGCACCTCGCGCCAGCAATCCAGCGGACCACCGGGGATGCCCTCGAAGACCATGATGTCGCACGGGCCGGACAGGGTCAGGGCCGGGAACACGAAGTACTCGCCGACGCCGGGGATCAGGTTGAAGGCTACGCTGGAATAGTCCGGCTGGCGCTTGAGGCCATGCACATAGGTCAGGGCCAGGGAACGCTGCGGCTTGTCGAAGGGAGAACGGGCGGCATCGCGCTCGAAGAGCTTGACCACTTCGCCCTTGCCGGCGGCCAGGATCACCAGGTCATGCTGTTCGGAAAGCACTTCCAGTTCGGCCACGCCGGCATCCTGGATCAGGACCTTGCCGCCGCGCGCCTCCACCTGCTCCAGCCAGGACGACATCTTCAGGCGCTGGTCCACGGCCTGCGCCGGACGGTCCAGGCGGGCGCTCCAGTCGATGGCCTTGGCCCCGGGCACCTCCGGATGCGGTACGGCAAAGCTGATGCCCTGCACCGGCGGACATTGCTGTTCCCAGTCATTCAAGCCGAGATCGCGTTCGATCTGCAGCGACGGATCGAACATGCACTGGCTGGACATGACCTTGCCGTTGCGCAGGTCATCGGGTGTGCGATTGGTCACCACGGTGACCTGATAACCCTGCTCCAGCAAACCGAATGCCAGCGGAAGACCGGCCTGACCACCACCTACGATCGCGATGCTACGCATGATGTTTCTCCTCTCGTTGTCAATCGATCCGGATCAGCTGAATGATGCGAACCGATCGTTGAAAATTGTTTAAATGTTTTAAATCGTATAAATCATTGATGGCTTCACTGCGCCAGGCGCGGAATGGCCGGCACGGCCTGCTCCGGCCCCATGGCGGAATAGCCGCCATCGACGGCGTAATCGGCCCCGGTGACGAAGGAAGCGTGGCCGGACAGCAGGAAGGCCACCACATCCGCCACTTCTTCCGGGTTGCCCACGCGCTTCAACAGATGGAAATCGGCCGCCACGCGGTCAGTCTTGGCGCGGTCGCCGCCGGTCAGTTCATCCATCACGCGCGACCAGGTCCAGCCGGGCGAGACCGAGTTCACGCGGATGGCGTCACCCGCAAAGTCCATGGCCATGTTGCGCGTGACCTGCACCAGCGCTGCCTTGGAGACCGGATAGAGCCAGCGCCCGGTCTGCGCCACCTTGGACGAGATGCTGGTGAAGTTGACGATGGCACCGCCACCCGCCTTGACCAGATAAGGCCGCACCGCATGGGCGGCCATGACGGCGCTGACCAGATTCACATCCAGGGTCTTGAGCCAGTCCTGGCGTGAGGAAGCGGCACCGTCATCGAGATAGGAGGCGGCCAGGTTGACCAGGAAATCGAGCCGGCCGAAATGCGCCGCCACCTCTTCCACGGCCTTGGCCACTTGCGCGTCATCGGTGATGTCCACGCGCCAGAAGCGACAGGCGCTGCGGTCTTCACCGGCCACGCGCTGGCCGCCGTCGGCGTCGATGTCGAACAGCGCCACCTTGACGCCATAACTGCGCAGGCGGCGGACCACGCCTGCACCGATCAGGGTGGCACCGCCGGTGACGACCGCCACTTTGCCTTCGAGATCTTTCATTGCGCTAACCCTCTGTTGTCGGTTGTGGTGATGCAGGGAGAAGAGCATCGCTTGCTCGCTGCGCCTGCAATGCATGATGGACGCAGCAAGCCGCAAGGCCCTATCCGCAGCGCGCACGGGCTATCCATCGTTTGCGGCAATTTGAAAAGCCGGGTCCGGCAGGCGGCGCGCGTTGCCGCGCGGCATGGCCGGGTTCGGCGATGGCGCAAGTTCCTGCACTCAGGGGATAGCGATGACCGGATCTGGATCATCGGTTTGCGAGCACTGCCGCGATCATTGATCCGCCTCAATTCATCTACACGCCAGGCCACTCCGCCACCCGCGCCGGTGTTTCACACCGCAGCACGCTGGGGCCGCGGCAAGTGCTGAAGCGAGCGCGTCGTCTGCACCTGACCTGCCACCACCATTTCACACACAGAGGGAAACCATGAAGAACGCACCACGCACACTGCTGGCACGCGCCCTGGGACTGGGCTGCAGCCTGGGCCTGGCCCTGGCCTGTCTGCCGGCCCATGCCATCGACGGCAGCGGCCTGCCGTCCTATCCGGACGGGCTGGAAAACTTCGGTTCGGGCGCACTGCCGCCACCGGGGGTCTACGGCATGGTCTATACCGGCTTTGCACAATACGACCATATCCGCGGCAACAACGGCCAGGACATCGGCCCGCCGGACTTCCGCGTGCAGGTCGGCGTGCTGGCACCGCGCGTGGTGTGGGTCACGCAACAAAGCATCCTCGGCGGCCAGCTGGCCTTCCACGCACTGGCACCGCTGCTGGATGTGGATGTGCGTGCAGGCGGCCGTAATTTCCACAGCCGCGGCCTGGGTGACATCACCGTCGGCCCGGCCCTGGCGTATCACGCCTCGCCGGCCCTGCATTACGCCGTCGGCTTCGACATCACCATGCCCAGCGGCCAGTACAGCAGCGACAATCCCTCCAGCCTTGGCAAGAACATCTGGGTCTACCAGCCGCTGGTGGCCCTGAGCTACATCCAGCGCGAAGGCGTCAATGCCGACGTCAAGCTGATGTATGACTTCAACGGCCGCAACGGTGCCACGCAAACCCGCTCGGGCCAGGCCATCCACGCCGACTATGCGCTGGGCTGGGGCTTCGGGAACGGCCTGGTGGCCGGGGTAGGCGGCTATGTCTATCAGCAGGTGACCAATGACAGCGGCCCCAATGCCGCAGCCGGCAAGTCGCAGGCACTGGCCATCGGCCCCAACCTCAAATACGACAACGGCAAAGGCCTGGTGGTCACTGCCAAGTTCCAGCAGGAATATGACGTCCGCAATCGCCCCGAGGGCAAGCAGTTCTACGTGAAGGCCATCCTGCCGTTCTGACGCGGCTCACGGACTGGCTCTCCCGCCATCGGCCAGGCCGGCCGGTGGCGGGCCTCTTCCCTGCCGGCCATCGCCGGCGACCTCATTTGCAGGAGATCCGCTCATGGACACCCAGCCTGGCACCACGCGTCCGCTGCCCCTGGCATTGCGCATCGGCCTCACCTTCGGCACCCTGGTACTGCTGTGCATCCTGTCCGGCGTGATCGGGCTATGGCAGTTGCAGCTCGTCACCGGCAAGCTCGATGCCGTGGTCAACGACGGCAATCTCAAGCTGGCGCTGGCACAGGACCTGTCGCGGCAGGTCCATATCGGAGTGGAATCCTTCCAGAGCGTCATCATCATCAGCGACAAGGCGGCGGCCGAGGCGGCCATGCAGCGCGGGGGCGCAGCGCATGAGCGTTTCATCAAGCAACGCAAGGCACTGCTGGCACTGGTGTCCGATGAGCAGATGCGGCAACTGACGCAAACCGTCTTCACCGTGAACGACCAGAAGGCCGAGCCAGCCTTTGGATACTTCGTGCAACTAAGTATGGCCGGCCAGCGCGAGGAAGCCGGCCGCTGGCTGGCCACGCAGCTCAATCCGGCGCTGGCGCAATTGCAGGCGGCGATCCAGGCACTCATCGATCTCCAGACCGAACGCAATCATCAGCTGCAACTGCAGAGCCAGCGGGACAGCCAGCGCGCGCGCTGGCTGATGGGAGCATGCTTCGTGGCTTGCCTGGTCTTTGCCGGCGGGGCGGGTTACGCGCTCATTGCCGGCATGCGCAAGAGTCTGGGGGGCGAACCGCATGATGCGCTGCATGTCGCGCACGAGATCGCCGGCGGCAACCTGGTGGTGACGGTACCGGTGGCCGGACGCGACCAGGCCAGCATGATGGCGGCCATGCGCGAGATGCGCGACAAGCTCATCGCCGTGGTCGGCCTGGTCAATCACAATGCACAGGCGGTGGCGTCGGCCAGCCAGCAGATCGCGCAGGGACATCATGATCTCTCCGAGCGCACCGAAATCCAGGCCAGCTCCTTGCAGCAGACTACGGCCTCGATGGGTGAACTGAGCAGCAAGGTGCGCTATACCGCCGACCAGTCGGCGCTGGCCTGTCGCCTGTCCGATGAAGCATCGGCCGCGACCCGCAGCGGGCGCGAAGTGGTGGAGCGCGTCATCGCGCAGATGCAGGAAATCGATACCAGCTCGGGCCGGATTGTGGACATCATTTCGGTCATCGAGGGCCTGGCTTTCCAGACCAACATCCTCGCCCTGAATGCGGCGGTGGAAGCGGCGCGTGCCGGAGAACAGGGACGCGGCTTCGCAGTGGTGGCGACCGAGGTACGCACGCTGGCCCAGCGTTCGGCAGCGGCCTCGCGCGAGATCAAGCAACTGATCCTGGCGTCGGTGGACAGCAGCGCCGCGGCCAGCAAGCTGTCGCGCGAGGCCGGGGCGGCCATGCAGCAGGTGGTGGAGAGCATTGCCCGCGTCAACAGCGTGATGCGCGATATCTCTTCGGCCAACCAGGAACAGAGCACCGGCATCGGCGAAGTGAACCAGGCGCTGATCCAGCTCGACGACCTCACGCAAAAGAATGCGGCACTGGTGGAAGAGGCGACGGCGGCCTCGATTTTCCTCAATGACAAGGCGGGCGAACTGGCGCGTTCGGTGAGGACTTTCCAGTTGCCCGTGATTGCCTGATCACAAGACCGCGTCAGACATTTCCCACATCAAAAGCACAGGATGACTGATCCCCCTGCGGCGTCATCGCGCGCATCATGGCTCGGCCGTGAGCAAGGCAAGGCCTTGCTCACGCTCCGGATTTCCCTCAAGGAAACGCGCCATGAAAAAAATAAGCATCTCCGCCAATCGCCGCCGTTTCCTGCGCGGCGCGCTGACCGCCGCGCCCGCCGCTGCACTGGCTGTCACCGCCGGCAGCCTCTCCGCCAGCGCCCAGGAACAAGCCGGCAACGTCCCCCACAAACCCGTCTTCTTCAACCAGGATGAATTCGCGCTCCTGAGCGCCCTGGCCGATACCCTCATCCCCGCCGACGAGACCGGTCCCGGTGCGCTGGAAGCGGGCGTGCCCGCCTTCATCGATGCGCAGATGAATACCCCTTACGGGCAGGGCCAGCTGTGGTACATGCAAGGCCCCTTCACCCCGGACGCTCCGCCCGAATTCGGCTACCAGCTGCCCTATCCGCCACGCGAACTGTACAAGAAGGGACTGGCCGAATTCGACGCGGCCATCCGCCAGCAATACGGCCACGGCTATGTGGAACTGAACACCCAGCAACGCGAAAAGATGATGGGCGAGTTCGAGAAGGGCGACCAGGGCAGCCTCAAGATGGCCACCATCCCGCCTGCAGCGCTGTTCAACCTGTTGCTGCAGAACGTGCACGAAGGCTATTTCTGCGACCCCACCGATGGCGGCAACAAGGGCATGGGTTCGTGGAAGATGATCGGCTTCCCCGGTGCCCGCGCCGACTATTACGACTGGGTCGACCAGTACGGCCGCACCTATCCCCTGCCTCCGATCTCGCGCGGCTGATCGCTGCTTCCTCCTCGCATCGTTTGACCCCGAAAGCCCAAGCATATGGCCAACAAGAACATGAAAGCAGTCGACGTCGTCATCGTCGGCTTCGGCTGGACCGGTGCCATCATGGCCAAGGAAATGACCGAGGCCGGACAAAGCGTGGTGGCGCTGGAACGCGGCGTCTATCGCGATACCTACCCGGATGGCGCCTATCCCAAGACCATCAATGAGCTGGAATACCAGCAGCGCTTCAAGTTATTCCAGAATCTGAACAAATCCTCGTTCACCTTCCGCCGCAAGAGCGGTGACAGCGCCATCCCCTATCGCCAGATCGCCATGTTCAAGCCGGGCGAAGGCGTGGGCGGTGCCGGCCTGCACTGGTCGGGTTGCCACTGGCGCATCCTGCCGGAAGAGTTGCGCATGCGCAGCCATTACGAGGAACGCTACGGCAAGGGTTTCATTCCCAAGGACATGACCCTGCAGGACTGGGGCGTGACCTACGAGGAACTGGAACCGTATTTCGATTTCGCCGAAAAGATGATGGGCACCTCCGGCACCGCCTACCGCGTCGGCGGCAAGGTGGTCGACGACAGCGGCAATCCCTTTGAGGCCAACCGTTCGGACAACTTCCCGCTGCCCGCACAGAAGGAGCAATACCAGGCTGCGCTGTTCCGCAAGGCCGCGCAGCAGGCGGGCTTCCATCCCTTCACCCTGCCCTCGGCCAATGCTTCGGCGCCCTACGTGAACCAGTACGGCTGCCAGATGGGGCCCTGCACCTTCTGCGGCTACTGCTCCGGCTATGCCTGCTACAACTATTCCAAGGCCTCGCCCAACGTCAACATCATGCCGGCCCTGCGCAAGAGTGCGCTGTTCGAATTGCGCAGCAGCTGCAACGTGCTGCGTATCGAACTCGACAGCACCCGCAAGAAAGCCACTGGCGTGACCTACGTGGATGCCAATGGCGATACCGTGTTCCAGCCGGCCAACATCGTCATCGCCAGTACCTTCGCGTACAACAATGCGCGGCTGTTCCTGCTCTCGGGCATCGGCAAACCCTATGACCCGGTGAGCAACACCGGTGCGGTCGGCCGCAACATCGCCTTCCAGATGATGTCGACCATCAATGCCTTCTTCGATCCGGGCAAGAACATCAACGGCTTCATCGGTGCCGGTGGCAATGGCGTGGCGGTGGATGATTTCAATGGCGACCACATGGACCACGGCCCGCTGGGCTTCGTCGGTGGCTCGCCGATCTGGTGCAACCCGGCCGGGGCCAAGCCGATCTCGGGTATCGCCGTGCCCAGCGGTACGCCCAAGTGGGGCCGCGACTGGAAGCGTGCGGTCAAGGCCAGCTACCTGAACACCATGTCCTTCGACGTGCATGGTGCCAACATGGTCTATCGCGACGTGTATGTGGATCTCGATCCCAACTACAAGGATGCCTTCGGCCAGCCGCTGCTGCGTTTCACCTTCGACTGGAAGGACAACGACATCCGCATGAGCCGCTACGTCACCGACCAGGCCGTCAAGATTGCCCACGAACTGAAGGCGCGCGAGATCAAGGTCACCGTCAAGGACTTCGGTGCCGCGCCCGACCTGCGCAGCTACCAGACCACGCACTGGGCCGGTGGCGTGGCCATGGGCACGGATCCGTCCACCAGCGTGGTGAACCGCTACCTGCAGAGCTGGGATGTGCACAACGTCTTTGCGGTGGGCTCGGGCGTGTTTGCCCAGGGCATCGGCTACAACCCGACCGGGGCGGCGGTGGCGCTGACCTACTGGTCGGCGCGCGCCATCCGTGAGCAATACCTGAAGGACCCGCGACCGCTGGTCAGCGCGTGAAGACGGGAGCGATGATGAAACGACTGATCCTGATCTCCGCCCTGGCGCTCGGTACCGCTGCGCTGGCCGCCAGCGCCGCCTACAACCTGGCGCATGCCGATGCATCGCTGAGCGTTCCTGCCCCACCCAAGCCGCCCGTGGGCGCGCGCCTGCTCAACCGGGAAACGGCACCCATGCGTCCGCTGGCCACGCCGCCGGCCGATGCGGCACTGGCCGAGCGCGTTGCCAAAAAAGACGGCCCCAGTGCCGATGACCAGCTACTCTTGCGCGGTGCTTATCTTGCTCGCGCCGGGGATTGCGTGGCCTGCCACACCAGCAAGGGAGGTGCGCCCTTCGCAGGCGGACTGGCGCTGGCCTCGCCGATCGGTGCGATCTACTCCACCAACATCACGCCGGACAAGGAACACGGCATCGGCGACTGGAGCTATGAGGACTTCGCGCGCCTGATGCGCACCGGCGTCACCAAGGCGGGTTATACGGTCTATCCGGCCATGCCCTATCCGTCCTATTCGCGCCTGACCGATGAGGACATGCAGGCGCTGTACGCGTATTTCACCAAGGCCGTGCCGCCCTCGGCGCAGGCCAATCGTGCCAATGACATCCCCTGGCCCTTGTCGATGCGCTGGCCGCTGGCGATCTGGCGCAAGTTGTTCGCGCCCACGCCCGCGCCCTATGCGGCCCCGGCCGGGACGGATGCGCAACTGGCACGCGGAGCCTATCTGGTGGAAGGACTGGGCCACTGCGGCAGCTGCCACACGCCGCGCTCGACCACGATGCAGGAGAAATCGCTGCGGGATGACAGCAGCCGCCTGTATCTCTCCGGCGGGCAGGTGGTCGATGGCTGGAGCGTACCGTCACTGCGCAACGAACATGGCGGTGGTATCGCGGGCTGGAGCCAGGCCGACCTGGTGGAATTCCTGCGTACCGGCCGCAACCAGTACACCGCTTCCTTCGGTGCCATGAATGACGTGATCGAGCATTCCATGCAATACATGACCGAGGCCGATCTCAATGCGATGTCGCGTTACCTGTTGAGCCTGGCACCACGCAACGGCGCCGAGCCTTATCGCTATGACGAGGCCACGGCCACGGCGGCTTACGAAGGACGTCCGCAGACGCCGGGCGCAGCGCTCTACCTGGATCGCTGCGCGGCCTGCCATCGCAGCAACGGCACCGGCTATGGCAAGGCGTTCCCGGCGCTGGCCGGCAATCCGGTGCTACAAACCGGGGATGCCACCTCGGCCATCCGCATCATCCTGCAAGGAGGACGCCAGCCCTCCACCGATTCCGCCACGGCGGGGCTGGTGATGGCACCCTATGCGCAACTGCTCAACGATCAGCAGGTAGCCGAAGTCACCTCCTACATCCAGACCGCCTGGGGCAACCGCGGCGCGACCGTGAGTGCGGCTGATGTGGCCAAGATACGCAAGACCGCCAAGCCCGTAGAGGACCGGGCACCCTGAGCGCAACGCCGCTGCACCCCTTCAATGCAGGCTACGGGCGGCACGATCAATCAGGTCGGCCACCTGTCGCGGATGCGAGACCAGCGACAGGTGGCTGGAAACAATGGTCTCGGTCTGCGCCTTCATGGCAGCAGCAAACTGCTGCTGCACGGCGGTCGACAAGGCGTGATCGCCCTGCGTGACCAGATACCAGCCGGGCTTGTCGTGCCAGGCCGCGTGCATGACCGGTTCCGCGAAGGCACTGGCGGCAATGGGTTGCTGCACGGCCGCCAGCGCACGTACCTGATCGACCGCCACGTCGTGCGCCATCACCTGCGCAAATACCTTGGGGTCATCCAGCCAGATGAGTCCGTCGTGGTCCGGCTGCAGGCCCTGCATGGGTGCCTGCAGTCGCTGCAAGGCCTGCGCCACGCTCTCGCCGGAATCCGGTGCCAGCGCTGACAGATAGACCAGTCCCTTCACCTTCTCCTGATTCCCGGCCTCCGAAATCACCGCCCCGCCCCACGAATGCCCGACCAGCAGCACCGGATGCGGCTGGCGCGCAATGACGCGGGAAGTAGCCGCCACATCGGCCGCCAGGCTGCTGAGCGGATTCTGTACCGCCGTCACGTGATAACCCTTACGTTGCAGGAGCGCGATCACTTTGCTCCAGCTGGAGCCATCGGCGAACGCGCCGTGGACCAGGACGATATCGATCAAAGGGGCAGGCTCGGTACGCATGGTCTGGGCCGATGAGAGAAACGGGATCAGAAAAAGCCAGGCCATCAGGCCGGCCAGCATCCAACGCCTGCGCAGGCGATGGCGGTCCAGGTTGTGCTTCATCGCTCTTGCGCTCCTCATCCGATGAAGGTGGCCTGTGGCACCCAGTGCGCCGGGAAGCCAGCGGCAGCCAGGGCGGGTGTGCAGCCATGGGCCTGGTAACTGGCCACGCCCTGGCTGATGAAGGCATCCAGCGCCATCATCGCGTGCAGTTCCGCTTCATCGACGCAGGAAGCCAGGATGAGTCCGCCGCCGCCCGCCGCCAACGGGCCCGCGCAGATCACGCGGCCCTGCTTGAGCTGCGCGGCAAGCCAGGCCTTGTGCGGGTCGAGGTGCCGCTGCACTTCCTCGATGGGTCGGGTATAGGTGAGGACGATGGCAAAGATCATGATGCGCTCCCGATCAGTTGGCCAGCAGGTCGGCCACTACGGACGGGATCTCGTCCAGCGCCACGCGCATGGATTGGCTGCGCAGCTCGGCCCCCTTGGTCAGCCGTTCGGCACGTACGAAGCGCACGCGCTGGATGCCGAGGAAACTGAAGAAGGCCTTCAGGTACGACTCCTGATGGTCCATCACCGCCGCCGGTCCGCTGGAATACATGCCGCCGCGCGTGGAAGCCACGATCACCGCCTTGTCACCGGACAATCCCAGCGGCCCCTGTTCGGTATAGCGGAAGGTGCGTCCCGGCTGGGCCACACGGTCCAGCCAGGCCTTGAGCTGGCTGGGCACCGAAAAGTTGTACATCGGTACGCCCAGGACGATGACGTCACTGTCGAGGAATTCACTGACCAGCGTCTCTGAAAGCGCGTGCTCGGCCAGTACGCCCGCATCCGTGACGCTGCCACCGGACTGGCGGAAGCCGGCGGCAATGGCACCGTCCAGGTGGGCGACGGGCGCACTCACCAGATCGCGTGCGCTGACCCGGGCTTGCGGATGCCGGGCCTGCAGATGATCGACGATGGCCGCGCTCAGGACACGTGAGGCGGAGGCATCGGCCAGGATGCTGGTATCGAGGTGGAGAATTTTCATGGCGGGGTCCTTTCAGTCATCAATGAGGAAGAGCACGGGACTGACGATACCGACGCAAAGACCGCGCCACTAGCCATCATCGGCGCACCAGATTGTTCCATGCATGGAACAATGCCGATCTTATAATCAGGCTTTCCCTCATCGTCGGAGCGCGCATGGAAGACCTCAACGATCTCGCCTTGTTTGCGTCTGTCGTGGTGCACGGCAGCTTTTCGGCAGCCGCCCGTGCGCTCGACATCCCCAAATCACGCATCAGCCGCCGGGTGGCCGAGCTCGAACAACGACTGGGCGTGCGGCTGCTGCAACGTTCGACACGGGTGGTGCGTGTCACCGATGTGGGTGCGGCTTTCTTTACCCACTGCGAAGCCATGACGCAGGCGGCGCGGGCGGCGGTGGAAGTGAGCGAACAGGCGGGGGCCAAACCTGCGGGCCGGCTAAGGGTGAGTTCGCCCATGGGGGTGGCGCACATCTTCCTGGCGCCGCTGCTGGCGCGCTTCCTGTGCGCCCATCCTGATGTGCGGCTGGAGCTGGAATTGAGCAATCGCCGGGTCGATGTCATCGGCGAGGGCTTCGATGTGGCCATGCGGGTCAGGAGTACGCTGGAAGATTCCAACCTGGTGGTGCGTACCTTCGGCACCAGCCAGCAGGTACTGGCTGCCAGCCCTGCGTACATCCGGCAGCACGGGCCCTTCGACAGGGTGGAGGCTCTGCAAGGACAACGCGGCCTGGGTCCCGGCGGCATGCCGGGCCAGGCCCAGCGCTGGCGACTGCACGGTCCGCAGGGAGAAGTCGCCGAGATCGACTACGTCGCAGCCATGGTGACGGACGACATGCATCTGGCGATGCAGGCTGCCATCGGCGGTGCCGGCGTGGCACTGCTGCCCTTCAACGTCTGCCACGCTGCCATCGAAGGCGGTCAATTGAGGGTGCTGCTCCCTCAGCATCGTGGCACGCCGCATCAGCTGCATGCGGTGTTTCCGTCGCGGCGCGGACTGGTGCCGGCCGTACGCGCCTTCATTGAATTCATGGCGGTTGAGCTGTCGCAGACCATGCAGCAGGAAAACCAGGCCTTGTTGGCGCTGCTGGCGCACAAGCCAGCGCGGACCGGCAAGACCCGGATCAGGCGGACTGGCAGCGCCTGAGCTCGTCCCGCAGGTCGGCTGCGAATGTCTCCGCCAGTGCCAGCCGCTTGCCGGGATAAGGGAAGATGATGGCGCAACGCGTATCGAGCTCTTCCACCACCGGCCGGATCACGACGCCCGCGCTGACGAACGGTTCCGCCGTGATGCGCGATACCAGCGTGATCCCGGCCCCTTCCGCCACCAGCGCACAGGCCACCAGCGAATTGGGCGTCTCCATGGCCACCTGCACCGATACCCGCAGCTTGGACAGCGCATCATCGATCTGGTAGCGCATGTAGCTGTGCTGCGACAGCAGAATCATCCGCTCTCCATCCAGCTCCTTGAGCGAGATCCGCTTGCGGCGCGCCAGCCGATGCCCGACCGGCAGCACCAGTGCGCGCTCCAGCGGTTCCAGCGGTTCGATTGAAATCGAAGGCTGTGATAGCGGCAACTCGACAATCCCTATATCGAATTGCTTGGTCGCAACCATCTCGGCAATCTGGCGTGACGGCAAGGTCTGCACGAAGACCGACACCTGCGGACGGGCCGCCGCGAAGCGTGCCACCGTACGCGGCACCAGGCTCTGCGAGAGCGCCGGCAATGTCGCAATGCGCAATGCACCGGCCCGCTGGTGCCCGATATCGTGCGCCACCTGCGCAATGCGGTCGAGGTTGCCATAGATCGGTTCGAGCTCTGCATAAAGGGCCTGGGCCTCGGGTGTGGCGACCAGTTTGCGGCCGCGCCGCTCGAACAGGTCGTAGCCGATCCGGATCTCCAGATGCGCGATGGCCCTGCTCACAGCCGGCTGGGTCACGCTCATCATCTGGGCGGCCCCCACTACGGTGCCGGTGCGCATGACCGAATAGAAGGCTTCGATCTGGCGCAAATTCACGCTGTTTCTCATATAACCAACTCGCTGTAATGGTTCGGCAAATATGCCTCAAGGAGGTGCAGTATCGCATCTTTGCAGTGCCTTTTCCCTCGTAAATTCGCTGATTTGCACCGCAACAAGACACATAACAAACAGGCATAAGCAACCCTCGAAATTTTAATATTTGAGGCGCGGAGGACTGCCTACACTAGGGGCTCCTGCTGTCCATTCAACTGCAGTCCCTACCCGGAGGAATACCTGATGCGAAGCGTTCTTGGCTTAACGATGGCGGCCGCCTTGCTGGCCACGGCAACTTCCCATGCGGCGGAAACGGTCTATGTCGGTGGCTACGGCGGTTCGACCGAACAGGCCTTCAAGGAAAAGATCATTCCGCCGTTCGAAGCGAAGACCGGCAGCAAGGTGGTCTACGTGTCCGGCAACTCCACCGACCTGCTAGCCAAGCTGCAAGCGCAGAAGGGCCGCCAGGAAATGTCGCTGGCCATGATCGACGATGGTCCGATGTACCAGGCCGTCGGCCAGGGCCTGTGCGCCAAGATCGAAGAAGGCAGCGGCTCGCGCGAGGCCTATCCCAACGCCCGCATGATCGGGGACAAGTCGATCGGCATCGGCTTCATCGCCACCGGCCTGGCTTACAACAAGGAAGTCTTTGCCAGGAACGGCTGGAAGGCCCCCGACTCCTGGCAGGACCTGACCAATCCCAAGTACAAGCAGAAGGTGGTGATTCCGCCCATCACCAACGGCTATGGCCTGCTGACGCTGGTCATGATGGCGCGCCTCAACGGCGGCAGCGAAGAAAAGATCGCACCGGGTTTCGACGCCATGATCAAGAAGGTGGCGCCCAATGTGCTGGCCTGGGAGCCCTCTCCGGGCAAGATGGCCGAGATGCTGCAGACCGGTGAGGCGGCCCTTGCCGTCTGGGGCAATGGCCGCGTGCAGGCGGTCATCGACCAGGGCGCACCGGTGGAATTCGTCTATCCCAAGGAAGGGGCGGTGGCACTGATGTCGGCCGCCTGTGTCGTCGAAGGTGCACCGCAGCCCAAGCTGGCGCAGCAGTTCCTGCAGTACGTGCTGTCGGCCGAGGTGCAGGCCATCCTCGCCACGGCCCAGGGCTGGGGACCGGTCAACAAGAACACCAGGCTCGCACCGGAGGTCATGAAGCGCGTGGTCTACGGACCCGAGAAGGTGGGCCAGATGATCGCCCCCAACTACGGCGTCATCAATGCCCAGCGCGCCGAGTGGACCAATCGCTGGAACCGCGCCGTCGAGCGCTGAGCGCTCCTCCTTGCCAGATCAGACCAGGGGATTTCCTCCATGAGCTTTCTTCAATTGAATGGCCTGTCCAAGCACTACGGCGATGTAGTGGCCGTGGGACAGTGCGAGCTGTCGGTGGCCAAGGGCGAATTCATCAGCCTGCTGGGTCCCTCGGGCTGCGGCAAGACCACCACGCTGCAGATGATCGCCGGCTTCGTGCAGCCCAGCAGCGGACGCATCCTGCTCGATGGCCGCGACATCACCGACATCAAGCCAAGCCGGCGCGGCCTCGGCATCGTCTTCCAGAACTACGCCTTGTTCCCGCACATGACGGTGGCGCAGAACGTCTCCTTCGGCATGGAGATGCAGGGCCTGGCCAGCGGCGAGCGCAACCGGCGGGTGGCGGAAACGCTGGAGCTGGTGCACCTGGCTGCGCTGGCGCAACGCTATCCCAAAGAGCTCTCCGGCGGCCAGCGCCAACGGGTTGCGCTGGCACGCGCCCTGGCCATCCAGCCGCCGGTACTGCTGCTGGATGAACCGATGGGCGCGCTCGATGCCAAGCTGCGCGAAGAAATGCAAATCGAACTGCGCGCCCTGCAGCACCGTGTGGGTGTGACCACCATCATGGTCACGCATGACCAGGCCGAGGCCATGACCCTGTCCGATCGCGTGGTGCTGATGAACAAGGGCTGCATCGAACAGATCGGCCGCCCCTACGACATGTACGAACAACCCAACGGGCGGTTTTCCTCGACCTTCCTGGGAAAGGCCAACGTGTTTGCCGGCACCCGCATGCAGGGCCGCGACTGCGTCGAACTCCAGGGTTATCGCCTGCCCGCCTCCGATCCGGCCACCCACGGCGAGGTCGAATACATCGTGCGTCCCGAGAAGCTGGAATTCACCACGCCGGAGACAGCCATGCTGGCCGGGCGCGTGGAGGCACGCGTATTCCTCGGCAATCACTGGCTCTATCAGGTGCAGACACCGCTGGGCCTGGTGCAGATCAGCCAGTCCAACAAGGGTGCCCCCAGCTCGGCCGAAGGCGATACGGTCAGCCTGCGCTGGGCAGCGGAACATGCGCACGTGGTCCCCCGTGCGGGAGCCGCGCGATGACCGCCCGCAGCAGCGCCCTGCCCTACTGGATGGGCACACCGGCCGCCCTGCTCACGCTGGCCTTCGTGGTGCTGCCGCTGGTGGTGACCTTGTCGCTGAGCTTCTTTCCGTTCGTGGCCGGTGGCGGCACGGGCGATCAGCTCACGCTCACTCACTATCTCGACATCGCCACCGATGACTACTTCCAGAGCATCTTCCTGCGCACCTTCGGGCTGGCGCTGGTGGTCACCCTGATCTGCATTGCCATCGGCGTACCGGAAGCCTATGTGCTGTCGCGCCTGTCGGAAAGATGGCGGGCGGTGTCCATCGTGATCGTGCTGGGCCCGCTGCTGATCTCGGTGGTGGTCCGTACCCTGGGCTGGGCCATCCTGCTGGGCAACGAAGGCGTGATCAACAAGGCCTTGATGGCGATGGGTCTCATCGAGACACCGCTCAAGATGCTGTTCACCTTTACCGGCGTGGTGATCGCCCTGGTGCATGTGCTGGTACCGATGATGGTACTGGCCGTCTGGGCCTCGCTGCAGAAGCTCGATCCGGTCACCGAACAGGCTGCCGAATCGCTGGGCGCGGGACTGGGAACCATCATGCTGCGCATCGTCTTTCCGCAGGTGATCCCGGGCGTGCTTTCGGGCGGACTGATCGTGTTCTCGCTGGCGGCCAGCGCCTTCGCCACGCCGGCCATCATCGGCGGACGACGACTGAAAGTGGTACCGACCACCATCTATGACGAATTCCTCGGCAATCTGAACTGGCCACTGGGGGCGGCGCTGTCGGTGGTGCTGCTGGTGATCGTGCTGGCTGTCTCGCTGGGCGTGAACCGCCTGGTGGAGCGCCGCTACAGGCAGGTGTTCCAATGAAGACGCGCGCTCCGCTTCCGCTGTTGCTGTTCCACTTCGCCTTTGCGGCCTTCATGCTGGCTCCGCTGGTGATGGTGGTCTGCGTTTCCTTCACCGACAAGGGCTATATTTCGCTGCCCTTCGATGGCGCCTCGCTGCGCTGGTACGGTGCCATCCTGCGCGACGACAGTTTCATGACGGCCTTCTATCGCAGCCTGTCGCTGGGCGTCACGGCAGCCACGCTGGCCACCTTGCTGGCGGTGCCGGCCGGCATGGCCATCGCCTGGTATCGCTTTCCCGGACGCGATGCCTTGCTGGGGCTGCTGCTGTCGCCGCTGATGGTGCCCAACATCGTGCTGGGCATCGCACTGCTGCGCTTGCTGACCTTGCTGGGCTCGCCCGGTACCGCCTGGGGCCTCACGGTGGCACACACGGTCATCGTGCTGCCCTACGTACTGCGCCTGGTGGTAGCCGCAGCCACCGGCTTCGACCGCACCATCGCGCAGGCCGCGCAATCGCTGGGTGCATCGGCCTGGACGGTGTTCCGCCGGGTCGAGCTGCCGCTCATCATCCCGGGCGTGGCGGGGGGCTGGATCATTGCCTTCATCAACAGTTTCGACGAACTGACCATGTCCATCTTCGTCGCTTCCGCCGGTACCGAGACCCTGCCGGTGAAGATGTACAACCACATCGCCAACACCATCGATCCGCTGCTGGCCTCGGTCTCCACGGTACTCATCGTGCTGACCCTGGTGCTGATGGCGCTGCTGGAACGCTTCTACGGGCTGGACCGGATTCTCTCTGGAAAGACATCATGATTTCAACGGATATCGATACGCTGGTCATCGGCGGCGGCGTGGTGGGCATGTCCATCGCCTACGGCCTCTCCAAAGCCGGCGAACGAGTGCTGGTGCTGGACGAGGGCGACGATGCCTTTCGTGCCGCACGCGGCAATTTCGGCCTGGTCTGGGTGCAGGGCAAGGGCGAAGAACGGCCCGACTATGCGCGCTGGAGCATGGCCTCGGTGCTGCGCTGGTCCTCCTTTGCGCAAGAGCTGACGGCGGCCAACGGCATCGACCTGGAGCTGCAGCAGATCGGCGGCCTGCAATTCTTCCTGGACGAGGACGAACTGCGGGCCTACGTACGGAAGCTGGAAAACCTGCGCGCCGCCGTCGGTGACTACCCCTTCGAGGTCCTCGATCCGGTCGCGCTGAAACAGCTCTCGCCGCACATCGGCCCGGAAGTGGTCGGTGCGGTCTACGGTCCGCGTGACGGCCACGTCAGCCCGCTACGCCTGCTGCGCTCGCTGGTACAGCGCTTTCACACGCTGGGCGGCATCCTGCGCAATGGCGTGCGCTGCGAGCAGATCGTCCATCGTGCCGACCGCTTCCACGTGCAGGCGGGCGGCAAGGAATACGTCGCCGGCAAGCTGGTGCTGGCGGCCGGGCTGGGCAACCGCACGCTGGGCCCGATGGTCGGCTTGCATGCCCCGGTCGCGCCCAATCGCGGACAGGTGCTGGTGACCGAACGCATGCAGCCCTTCCTGCGCCATCCGTCGGGGCACGTGCGGCAGACCGGCGAGGGCGTGGTGCAGATCGGCGATTCAAAGGAGGACGTCGGATTTGATGACCGCACCTCGATCGATCAGCTGGCCCACATCGCCCATCGCGCGCGTAAATATTTTCCGCTGCTCGACGGGGCCAACGTGGTCCGTACCTGGGGAGCGCTGCGGGTGATGACGCCGGACGGCTTCCCGATCTACGAAGAATCACGTCAATGCCCGGGAGCCTTCCTGGTGACCTGCCACAGCGGCATCACGCTGGCCGCCATGCACGCCGGTCCCCTGGCGGACTGGATCCGGGGTGCGGCCGAGCCAGCCGCCATTTCCACCTTCAAAGCGGAGCGATTCCATGTTCAAGTCCATGCTGACGGCCAGTGAAGACCAGCGCGCCGACATTGCCATCCTGGTCGATGGCAAGACCATCCGGGCACGCGCAGGCGAAAGCCTGGCCACTGCCCTGCTCAATGCGGGCGTCGTCCCCTTGCGGCATACGCCGGTCTCGGGCAGCCCGCGCGCACCCTTCTGCCTGATGGGGGTGTGCTTCGATTGCCTGGTCGAGGTCGATGGCCGCCAGAACGTGCAATCCTGCATGGTGCAGGTGCATGCAGGGATGCAGGTCCGCCTGCCCGACGGCGCGCGTCACGTGGGAGAACCGGCATGATGGCCCCCACTCACGATCTGATCATCATCGGTGCCGGGCCGGCCGGCATGTCCGCCGCGCTGCATGCGGCCGCGCTCGGTCTGAAGACGCTGCTGCTGGATGAGCAAAGCCACCCGGGCGGCCAGATCTATCGCAATGTCACGCAAGTGCCGCCCAGGGTAGCAGCAGTACTGGGACCGGACTACCGCCATGGACGCAGTCTCGCCGAGCGCCTGCAGCAATGCGGCGTGGACTATCGTCGCGGTGCCCTGGTCTGGGAGATCACCGAGGATCTGGTGGTCACGTTCCAGCAGGATGAGCGTTCCTCACGCGTGCGGGCGCGCCAGATCATTGCCGCTACCGGCGCCATGGAACGGCCTTCGCCGGTGCCGGGCTGGACCTTGCCGGGCGTGCTCAACGCCGGTGCCGCGCAGATCGCGATGAAGACCTCGGCCTCGGTGCCGCAGGGGCCGGTGGTACTGGCCGGTGCGGGCCCGCTGCTGTTGCTGGTGGCTTGCCAGTTGTTGGAGGCGGGGGCCGAAGTCGCGGCCGTGGTGCAGACAGCGCCCCGCGAAAACCTGCGCCGCGCCCTGCGTCATCTGCCCGCAGCGCTGGGCGCGCCGCACTATCTGATCAAGGGTCTGAAGATGCTGTGGCGTTTGCGCCGGGCTGGCGTACCGCTTTATCAAGGTGCCAGCGAGCTGCGCATCGAGGGCGAGCATCAGGTACAGCAGGTGCAGTTCAATATCGGACCACAGCGCCACACGCTGGCGGCCAAGGTCGTTCTGCTGCATCACGGGGTGGTACCCAATACGCAGCTCAGCCGCCAGCTGCGCCTCGATCACCAGTGGGATGCCATCAATCTCTGCTGGACGCCGGTAGTGGACGCAGGCGGCCAGACCTCCCTGCCCGGATTGCGCATTGCCGGCGACGGTGCCGCTATTGCGGGCGCCCGTGCGGCAGAACCGGCGGGCGTCATTGCGGCCGCCCATGCCGCACTGGCCGTGGGCAAAATCGATGCGCCCACGTGCGCCGCCAGCGTGCGGGAAGCGCAGGCGGAACGTGACCGGCATCTGCGGATCCGTCCCTTCCTGGACGCGCTCTATCGTCCGCCGCAATGGCTCGCGCAGCCGCCGGACGAGGCCATCGTATGCCGCTGCGAAGAGGTCACGGCCGGACAGATCCGCGAGATGGCGCGCCTGGGATGCCAGGGGCCGAACCAGACCAAGTTCTTCAGCCGCTGCGGCATGGGTCCTTGCCAGGGACGCATGTGCGGCCTGACCGTCACGCAGATGCTGGCGCAGGCGTTGCACAAGTCGCCCGAGGAAGTCGGCGCCTATCACATCCGCACGCCGCTCAAACCCATTGCGCTGGCTTCGCTGGCGGCACTGGCCGATACCGAACCGCTGGCCCCGGAATGATCCGGGGCAGCCCCATGGCAGTGACATGATCCATCGTTGACAGGAGAATCGCTTGAGCACCACCGACCACAGCATCGAGAGAAAACACACCAATGCGCGCATGAGCAAGATCGTCCAATATGGCGGCCTGGTCTACCTGTGCGGCCAGACCGCCAATGGCGGACCGCATGCCGAGGCCGACATCGCGACCCAGACCGGCGAAGTCCTGGCCCGGATCGATGCTCTGCTCCAGGAAGCCGGCACCGGCCGGGAGCGCATCCTCTCGACCACCATCTACCTGCGCGACATCGCCGACTTTGCGGCCATGAATGCGGTGTGGGATGCCTGGGTGCCTGCCGGAACCGCGCCGGCCCGTACTACGCTCGAAGCCAGACTGGGCGCATCCAATCTGCTGGTCGAGATGACCGTGATCGCTGCCCGATAAGCAGAAAAAAAAGAAGGGCAGGCAGCCATTGCGGCTGCCTGCCCTTCCGTATTTTTTGCTCAATACTTCACATTGGCAGAGAGGTAGACCGCCCGCCCATCCCCCGGTGCATGCCGGGTCTGGTCGTTGATCCAGACATATTCATAGTAGCGATTGGCCAGGTTTTTGAGCTGCAGTTCCAGGCTCAGCTTGTCGTTGACCTGATAGGTCGCGCTGGCATTGAAGAGCGTATAGCCACCGTACTTGCCGCCGGTATTGGCCGTGGTCAGGTAGTAGCTGCCCTGGCCGTTGACCGAGGCCGACAGCTTCAGGTCCGCCGTGGCCTGGTAATCGATGCCACCGGAATACACCTGGCGCGGCACGTGGTCGATTTCCTTGCCGAGGGTGTTGGGTGCGGTCGGGTCCGGCGTGATGATTTCCGAACGCTGGCGCGAATACGCCAGCCACAGCGTGGTGCGCTTGCTGGCGCGCAGATTGATTTGCAGGTCGACACCCTTGCGCTGCGTGCGTCCCACGTTTTCCGAATCGCCCGTGGGATCGTTCAGGCGTCGCTTGACCTCATCCGAGGCACGCTGCTCCCACACCGCCACGCGACCATCGAGCCAGTCCACCGGCGTGAACTTGACGCCGGTTTCCCAGCCGTCATTGATGGAAGGACGCAGGTCATTGTTGTTGGACTTGTAGGCCGCCGCGCCCGCGCCGACCTGGAAGGTGCGGCCCCAGTTGGCATACAGGCTGGCCTCGCGGATCGGTGCATAGACCACGCTCAGCTTGGGCTGGCGGATGTAGCCGTAATCCTGGATGCCATAGCTCACCCCGCGCGAGGGATCGTTGAAACGTCCTCCCACATGGTCGACCCGGTAGCCGGGGATGATGCGCAGCGACTCCACCGGCTTGATCACGGCCTGTACATAGGCACCCACCGTATCGAAGACGAAATGATGGTCGCGCGTCTGCGATACGCGTACCTGGTTGACCGTGTTGTAGCGCGGGCTCTGGTCTTCCTGGCGCTCCATGCTGAAGCCGCCTTCCAGTGCCAGGTCGCTCATGCCTTCGAGCGCCTTCCAGCGGGGCCGATAGGTGGCATTGGTCAACAGCCCGTAGTGGGTCTCGTCGATGACGCGCTCCTGCTGCGAGGTCGTGGAGGAATAGCGCAGCCAGCGCTGGTCACGCACACGATTGAGATAGAGCTTGGCACCGACCGAGAGCTGGTCATCGATGTCGCCATCGAAGTGCAGGCTGACCTGGTCCATCTGGCGGTTGCCGCCATCGGACTGGGCATAGGCATAGGACGAAGTCGGGTTGCTGCGCGCATCCTGGGCCGTCAGGTAGCCCGGTTCCTGGGCATAGGTATTGGCATGACGGATGCTCAGGCCGGTGCGATAGCGGCCATCATCGCTGGTGTAGAACCACTTGCCGGAGAAGGCGATGTTCTCGGCCTGCGCATGGTCGCGATAGCCATCCGATTTTTCGTAGCCGACGAAATAATTCTGGGACCAGTTGCCGTTTTCCACGCCCTTGACCACCTGCACCTGGCGCGTGTTGAAGCTGCCGTAGGTCAGGCGCGCCTCGTCGTAGTTGCCGCCCTGGCGGGTGACGATGTTGACGTTGCCGGCGATGTTGTGCAGGCCGTAGCGCGCATCGTTGGTGCCGCGTACAACCTCGATGCGGGCGATATCGAGCGGGAACAGCGTGCCCAGGAAGGGCATGCCGCCGGCATTGTCATTGCTGGGGATTCCGTCGATGAGCAGCTTGACCGCATTGACCTCGCCCTCGCCATTGAAGCCACGGAAGGACAGCTTGCCCGATTCATTGCCCTGGCGGAACTGAGTCAGCATCACGCCCGGCGACTGCGCGAACAGCTCCCAGTTGTATTGCACCTGCTGTTGCTGGATGCGGTCGGCCCCGATCAGGTCCACCGAGGTCAGCACGTTGTTGAGTTGCAGCGGACCACTGCGGCGTGCGCTCACTTCCACGGTACCGAGCGTCAGTGAAGAATCCTCGGCGGCGCTGGCCGATTGCGCCAGCGCCCAAGGTGCGGCCCCCAGGGCCAGCAGGCCGGACAGGGCGGTGAGTTTGAACACGGGTCGTGCGCGATGCTGCGGCCCGGGCCGACGGGCGGAGTGAGTCGTCATTGGTCTTGTAGTGGTCTTGGTATAGGCAGTGCATGCGGCCTCCTCCGGCAGTTGCGCTGCCGTCCCCTGGATGCCGCATGGGAAATCAGGAGCGGCAAGCATAAGCTGGTATGACCACTTGTTGAATGTGGCAATTTGTCGCAGGGGCTTGCTACCATGCGACATCTCTTCCTGCTGATCCTGCGCGCATGAAAAAACCGGACCTCCGCACCCTCGACCTGAACCTGCTCAAGGCACTGGCCGCCCTGCTCGATGAACGCAACGTCACGCGTGCCGCAGCGCGGCTGGGGGTGAGCCAGCCGGCCATGAGCGGCATCCTCACGCGGCTGCGCGAAAGTTTCGATGATCCCCTGTTTGCGCGCAGCCAGCGCGGCATCGTGCCCACACCACGGGCGCTGGAACTGGCGCAACCGGTACAGCGCGTACTGCGCGACATCGATGGTCTGCTGCATCCGCCGGTCTTCGATCCGGCCACGGCCCATCTGGATTTCACCATCGCCGCCACCGACTATGCCTTGCGCGCGGTCGCCCTGCCCTTCCTGACGGCGCTCAAGCAGCATGCCCCGTTCATCCGCGTGGCACTGGCGTCGATGGAAGATGCACCGCTGCAGGAGCGGCTGGAGCGCGGCGAGATCGACCTGGCACTGACCACGCCGCAGGATACGCCGCCGGGCCTGCATGCGCGGCGGCTGTTCGACGAGCATTACGTCTGCGCGATGCGTGAGGATCATCCGGTGGTGCGGGGACAGCGGCTCTCGCTCAAGCAGTTCTGCGCGCTGGATCATGCGCTGGTGTCGTACGCGGGCGATCCCTTCCACGGCGTCACCGATGAAGCACTGGCACAGCGCGGCCTGCAACGGCGCGTGAGCCTGTCGGTGAAGCGTTTCCTGGTATTGCCGGAGATCTTGCGCAGCACCGACCTGGTGGCCGTGGTGCCGTCACGGCTGGTGGCCGGGGTGGAGGGCCTGAAGCTGTTGCCGCCGCCGCTGGAGATCGCCGGCTTCACCAAGACGGCGGCGTGGCACGAGCGTACGCACCGCGATCCGGCGCAGCGCTGGCTACGGCAACTGCTGTTTGCCACGGCCGGGCTGGTGCCTCTGCGCTGATCCTTAGCGCAGCGCAACGGCCTCAGCCGCTGCCCGCGCCAGGCCGGTGATCCATTCCTGGTGGGCATTGAGCATGGGATTGGGCAAGGTGGCTGCCAGCTCGCGCGCGGGCTGGCCGTTCTGGGTCTCCTGCGTGAGGATGCGCACGCGGCCGCCCTCCAGGTCTTCGAACAGCCAGGCGTGGTGGACATCCAGACGCTGCGCGGCATCGCCTTCGACCCAGCCGTGCCAGGCGATGCGAGCGGCCTGGCCAGGCTGGGGCGGCAGGTATTCGGTCACTTCCGCTTCGACCGCAAAGCCGAAGGTCGTAAAGCGGAAACGAGCGCCCGCCGACAGCAGCGGACCGCTGCCATCATGGAAGCGGATCTCGCTGGCATTGCCGTAATAGCCGGGCCAGGCGCGCGTGTCGTTGAGCAGCGGCCACACCTGGGCCGCCGAGAGACCGGCGATGATCACTTCATTGGAAACGTAGTTGTCGGTGGTGCCGGGCAGATAGCCGGCCGGCCAGATGATGGCGGCTTGAGTGGTGATGGCAGACATGATTTTCCTTGGCGGATTGTTGGACAGGTCTGCATGATGCGGACCGTCCAGTTATTACGCCAATCCTGAAAGCCGATGATCGATATCGGGAAAACTGATATCTGGATCAGGGCACGGGCCTGAGGTTCAGGCGCGGCCGCGTGCGAATTGCGCCGCCACCTCGGCCACGCGCTTGCCCAGATAGGCGGCCGTGGCCAGGTCACTGGCACCGGGCGTGACCTCGGCGGGGGCGTCGTCCGATTGCGCCATGGCACCCAGCCAGCCACCGATGCGATTGAGTTCATCACCGCTCTTGCCTGGGAACAGATCGACCCCGGTCCAGAGCATGCCGTGCTGGGCCGCGAACAGCGCCAGGGTCACCAGGGAATTGAGCTTGTCGCCATGCAGCGCGCCGGAATTGGTGAAGCCGGCCGCTACCTTGTTGCGCCAGGCCTGCGGGATCCACGCCTGGCGGGTGGAGTCTTCCATGAACTGCTTGAAGCGCGCCGAGATGGTGCCGTTATAGGTCGGCGAGCCGAAGATGATGGCGTCGCTGGCGGCAATGGCAGCCCAGTCCACACTGCCGGCGGCGAGCGGCACCAGGGTGGCGTGAGCCCCTGCGACTTCTTCCACGCCGCGCGCCACGGACTGGGCGAGTTTTTCAGTATGGCCGTAGCCGCTGTCGAAGACGATGCTGATGTTCATGTTTTCTCCTGTGGATAAATCAAGCCGTTCGGGACCGGGGAATGACGTAACAGGCTCATTCTGCGCAAATGGATTAAATGACGGTAGCGGTGCAATACTTTAGGATTTATCAAGATGAACTTATCAATCCATTTTTCGGGGAGCAACGGCCATGGATACGTCGCAACGGGTACGCGCCATCATTTCCTTCGTGCAGGCCGCCGATAGCGGCAGCTTCGCCGGCGCCGGGCGGATACTCGGCATCTCCTCCGCTGCGGTGAGCCAGAATGTGGCCGGGCTGGAGACCGCGCTGGGCGTGCGTCTGATGAACCGCACGACGCGCAGCCTGAACCTGACCGAGGAAGGCAGCGCCTTCCTGCGCCAGGCACGCATCGCGCTCGATGCGCTGGAACAGGCAACCGATGACGTGGTGGCGGCACGCGCGACACCGACCGGACGCGTGCGCATCTCCACCAGTGCGGCCTTCGGCCGCGAACAATTGCTGCCGCTGCTGCCCGGCCTGAGCCAGCGCTATCCGGCCTTGTCGGTGGAAGTGGATTTCGATGACCGCATCAGCGAGCTGGTGCAGGACGGCTATGACCTGGCGATCCGGGGCGGACGCATCGCCGATTCGTCGCTGGTCTCGCGCAGCATCTGCAAACTGAACCTGGCGCTGGTCGCCAGTCCCGCCTATCTGGAGGCCCGCGGTACACCGCGCCGCCCGCAGGATCTGCACAAGCACAGCCTGATCACGCGCAAGTTTCTGGGCGGCAAGGTGTCGCCCTGGAATTTCCAGGGCAGCGACGGCAGCATCATGACCTGGAATACCGAACACGCACTGCTGACCTTGTCCTCGCCCGAAGCGCTGGTCCAGGCGGCCCTGGCCGGCATGGGTATCGCCGAAGTCGGGGTGCATCACGCGTGGCGCTATCTGCAACGCGGGCGATTGAAGGTGCTGCTCTTGCGCAGCCATCATCCGGGCAACTACGAGATGTGCCTGCAATACCCGCACCGGGCGCTGATCGCGCCGCGCGTGCGGGTGGCGGTGGATTACCTGCTGGAAGGCTTCGCCGCCAGCGAGGAACTGCACGTGCCGCTGGCCGCCTTGCGCAAGTACGCGGCCTGATTGCGGCAGCGATTCATTCCTGCTCGATCAGGGCCATATACGGTCCTGGCTGGCGCAGGACCGCGATGTCTCCGGTGATGTGGCCCAGCTTGACCAATCCCTTCGAGTAAGCGAAGTCCTTGTAGAACAGGGCGATATTGCCCCAGGGCGCATAGAAGGCGATGTCCCCGCTGCGCGGGGTATAGCCCTCGGGCTCGCCGCGCGTGGCCAGCTTGCGCGGCAGCTGGGCGATCTTCTCGGTCTGGTTGTAGTCGGACAGCTCCAGCGTCAGCGGCAACAGGGCGGCGAAGTCGCGGGCGGCCGGGCCGGGTTCGAGACGCGCGGTCAGGACGGTATCGGCGATGGTGATGCGCAGGGTCATGGGCAGGCTCTTGGCAGGGGTACGGGTCTGCGCCGCTGCCGTCATCGGGCAGAGGCTCATGGCGCCGGCCATCAGCACGGCAATCACGGTCAGGCACGGCAGGAAAGAGGAAGACATGGGCAATCCGAAAGCAATCGATCTGGCCTGATTGTCGCTGCATCATCGGTCCGTGATTAGTCCCGCCGGCCTGAATGCGGTCATCAGTCCAGCTTATGAATCAGGCACCCTGTCATCACCCCGGCTGACGTGGCCGGTTTTCGTAGCGCAGGGCATTGACCACCAGCGAGAACGCCGGCGAAGGCTGGCGGCGGCTGGGATAGTAGAGGTGATAGCCCTCGAAGACCGGACACCAGTCCTCCAGCACCCGCACCAGCTGGCCGCTCTCCAGATGCGATTGCAGCTCGTCTTCCGGCAGCAGCACCACGCCCAGCCCGGCCAGGGCCGCATCGATCTGCGGCGGCACGGTGTTGAAGATGAGCGAGCCGTCGACACGCACGTTGATCTTTTCGCCGTCCTTTTCAAAGTCCCATACGTAAAGCCCGCCCGAGGACGGCATGCGCTGGTTGATGCAATCCTGGGCCATCAGGTCGTTCGGATGCAGCGGCACCGGATAGCGCGTGAAGTACTCGGGCGAGGCCGCCACCACCATGCGCAGCGGCGGGCCGATGGGCACCGCGATCATGTCGCGGTCGATGGTCTTGCCCCAGCGCACGCCGGCATCGAAGCGGTCGGCCACGATGTCGCGCAGGGCGTAGCTCATGTCGAATTCCAGCTTGATGTCGGGATATTGCTGCAACAGCGGGGCCAGCTTGGGCAGCAGCACGCGCTGGATCATGCCGTCGCCGCAGGTGATGCGCACGGTGCCACCAGGTTTTTCGCGCAGTGCGGTGAGGGCATCGAGCTCGGCCTCGATCTCGTCGAAGCGGTTGCCGATGGACTGGATCAGGCGCTCGCCAGCGGGCGTGAGCGAGATGCTGCGCGTGGTGCGGGTCAGCAGGCGGATCTGCAGGCGCTCTTCGAGGCCGCGGATGGCTTGCGACAGCGCCGATTGCGTCACGCCAAGCGTGGCGGCGGCACGCGTGAAACTGCCCTCGCGCGCCACGGTCACGAAACCCAGCAAGTCATTGAGATTGCGTTTGATCATGCAGCCACCCTTCCTGTGGTGAGCAATAAAGCCGGATCAGCCGGAGGCCGCGCCCTGTGAAACCAAGGGTCGTGACGAAGGGGGACGGGATTCATTGATTAGTTTTTCTAATAGGGTAATTAAGGATTGATTACCTAGTCAATACGGCGCACGCGCGCGACACTGACTGCCTTCACATTCTCCACGGCAAGCGCTGCGACCCGTGCATGCTGATCTTCGGCGTGCTGCGGCGGGCACAGTCTTGCCCGACATCATCATGAGCAGTTCCTCTTGCACCCCCTCTTCACTGCAGGCCGCCGACACCCCGGTACAGGCGCACTGGGGCGGCGTCTTCGCCATGACGCTCACGGCCTTTGCCCTGGTCGCTTCCGAATTCATGCCGGTGAGCCTGTTGACGCCCATCGCACAGGATCTGGGCGTGAGCGAAGGGCTGGCCGGGCAAGCGATCTCGGTCTCTGGCGCCTTCGCCGTGCTCACCAGCCTGAGCATTGCGCGCCTGGCCGGGCAGCTGCCACGCAAGACGCTGCTGTTGTGGCTGACGGCGCTGATGATGATCTCCGGCCCGGTCATTGCGCTGGCCCCCAACTATCCGGTCTACATGGCGGGGCGCGTACTGATCGGCATCGCCATCGGCGGCTTCTGGTCGATGTCGGCCGCCGCCGCCATCCGCCTGGTGCCGCCGCAGGACGTGGCGCGTGCACTGGCCGTCTTCAATGGCGGCAATGCCTTGGCTACCGTCGTGGCCGCCCCGCTGGGCAGTTATTTGGGCGCACTCATCGGCTGGCGTGGCGCCTTCCTGTGCCTGGCGCCGGTGGCCCTGCTGGCGCTGCTGTGGCAGGCGCTCAGCCTGCCGGCCATGCGTCCGGCCGCGCGCCACACCGCGCCCACGCATCCACTGGCCCTGCTGGCGACACCGCTGGTGGCACTGGGCATGGCGGGCGTGAGCCTGCTCTTCATGGGGCAGTTCACCCTCTTCACCTATCTGCGCCCCTTCCTCGAAAGCGAAACGCGGGTGCAGGTGCAAACCCTGTCGCTGATCCTGCTGGCCATCGGCGTGGCCGGATTCATCGGTACTACGCTCATCGGACGGCTGCTGCGCCGTTCGTTCTACGGCACGCTGGTCTTCATCCCGCTGCTGATGGCCGTCATCGCCCTGGCGCTGGTGGCCTGCGGCCATCACGTCCTGCCGGTCAGCTTGCTGCTGGCGCTGTGGGGCCTGGTCGCCACGGCCGCACCGGTGGGCTGGTGGTCGTGGGTGGCGCGCACCCTGCCGCACGATGCCGAAGCCGGCGGCGGGCTGATGGTGGCACTGGTGCAATTGGCCATCGGCCTGGGGTCCACCCTGGGCGGACTGCTGTTTGACCACGGCGGCCATCACATCACTTTCTTTGCCAGCGCAGGCGTGCTGCTGGCCGCAGCCTTGCTGGCAGCGCTCACGGCCCGCCAGGATCGCCGGCCTTCTTCCAACGAAAGGACATCTCCATGAAGATCATTCGCAACGGCAGCACCCCATCGGCCAAGGGACCGGCCTCCTTCTTCACCGGCCATGTGCGCATCGACAGTTTCTTCCAGGGTGAAGAACCGGCGCGCGCGGGCGGTGCCATCGTCACCTTCGAACCCGGTGCGCGCACCGTGTGGCACACCCATCCGCTGGGCCAGACCCTGATCGTGACGCAAGGCGTCGGCTGGACGCAATGCGAAGGCGGCCCGCGCACCGAGATCCGCGCCGGCGACGTCGTCTGGTGTCCGTGCCAACGCCGTCACTGGCACGGTGCCACCGACACCACTGCCATGACGCACGTGGCCATCACCGAACTGCTTGATGGCAAGAACGTGGAGTGGATGGAGCCGGTCACCGATGCGCAGTATCTCGGTGGTGAAGTCGTCAGGGACTGACGCTCCCCCACTTCGCTCAGTAATCAAAAAATCGGGCGGACACCTTGTGGGTGCCCGCCCGATTTCATTCACCGTGCCATCAGGTCAGCCGTTGGCCCTCAGGCCGCCATGCTGGCGTTGTCGATCACGAAGCGATACTTGATGTCGCCCTTGAGCATGCGCTCATAGGCGGTGTTGATTTCTTCGGCGCGGATCAGCTCGATGTCGGCCACGATGTTGTGCTTGGCGCAGAAGTCCAGCATCTCCTGGGTTTCGGGGATGCCGCCGATCAACGAACCGGCCAGCGAACGGCGCTTCATGATGAGGCTGAAGACATTCGGCGACGGGTGCGGCGTGGCTGGTGCGCCGACCAGGGTCATGGTGCCTTCACGCTTCAGCAGCGAGAGGAAGGCATCGAGATCGTGCGGTGCCGCCACGGTGTTGAGGATGAAGTCGAAGCTCTTGGCATGCGCGGCCATCTCTTCGGCATTGCGCGAGACCACCACTTCATCGGCACCCAGGGCCTTGGCATCGGCACGCTTGGAATCCGAGGTGGTGAAGGCCACCACGTGCGCACCCATGGCGTGCGCAATCTTGATGCCCATGTGGCCGAGGCCGCCGATACCAACCACACCGACCTTCTTGCCGGGACCGGCACCCCAGTGGCGCAGCGGCGAATAGGTGGTGATGCCGGCACACAGCAGCGGGGCCACGGCGGCCAGGTCGGCTTCCGGATGGCGGACCGTCAGCACGTAGCGCTCGTGCACCACGATCTGCTGCGAGTAGCCACCCATGGTCCAGCCGGGGGCGTCATCGGTCTTGCCGTTGTAGGTGCCGACCATGTTGTCGCAATAGTTTTCCAGGCCTTCTTCGCAATCCGGGCAGGTCTGGCAGCTGTCGACGATACAGCCCACGCCGACCAGGTCACCGACCTTGAATTTGCTGACGTGGTTGCCGACAGCGGCGACACGGCCCACGATCTCGTGACCGGGGACACAGGGGTATTGGGTGCCAGCCCATTCGGAACGGACCTGGTGCAGGTCGGAGTGGCAGATGCCGCAATAGGCGATGTCGATCTGCACATCGTGCGGGCCGGTGGCACGGCGGGTGATTTCCAGATGTTCGAGTGGCTTGTCGGCGGCGTGTGCGCCATAAGCGTGGACTGGCATGGGGATCTCCTCAGTAAACGGGCCAATAAGCTGGCGTTGAGAAAGAACAGGTCAGGGGTGGGCAACCTGTCTTGAAAATGGATGATTGTGGCGTCTTGCAGCGCGCGAAGACAGACCTATTTCGCGATGATTCTTGCCTGAAATTCCGGGACCATCGCGAAGACAAGCGCGTCATTCCCGCGACATCCGCTTCCGTGTGCCCCGGCAACACGGCGCTCGCACACACTGCGTGCGAGCTTGCAGATTCTGCCTCATCATTGGTACCGGGATTAGCGGGACCGGGCTTAATTGGTCTATAAGCCCGGCTAATTAGTTCCTGTGCCGATGTCATGGCAGACTGGACCTCCGATCGAACGTAAACTGATGCCGCAATGAACGATACTTCCGACCTCAAGGTCTTGCGCGCCCTGCGCGAATGGCGGCGCAATGGGCGCAGTGCGCTGCTGGCCACCGTGGTTTCGACCTGGGGCTCGTCGCCGCGTCCGGTCGGCTCGCAACTGGCCATCCGTGACGATGGCCGGCTCATCGGTTCGGTCTCCGGCGGCTGCATCGAGGATGACCTGCTGTTCCAGTACCTGCGCCAGCGCCCCGCCACATGGGGCCAGGCAGGATCACCGCAACAGGTGCGCTACGGCATCGATGCCGATGAAGCGCATCGCTTCGGCCTGCCCTGCGGTGGCACGCTGACGCTGCTGCTCGAATTCGATCCTGCGCTGAACATGCTGGACGAACTGGTGAGTACGCTGGAACGTGGCCAGCTGGTCTGTCGCCGCGTCGATTGCCATGATGGCAGCAGCCGCATCGAGGTCAGCGAGTCACCGGCCGAACTGCTGTTCGATGGCAATACGCTGCGCCATACCATGGGGCCGGATTACCGGATGCTGTTGATCGGTGCCGGCATGCTGGCCGAATATCTGGCGACGATGGCGCTCTTCAACGGCTTTGCGGTGACGATCTGCGATCCGCGTTCGGAATACCTGGGCAGCTGGTCGGTGGAGGGCGTGCGCATCGTCACCGACATGCCCGATGATGCGGTGCTGGATTTCCGTCCCGATCAGCGCAGCTGCGTCATCGCCCTCACCCATGATCCCAAGCTGGATGACCTGGCACTGCTGGAAGCGGTGGCCAGTCCGGCGTTCTATGTCGGCGCCATCGGTTCGCGCCGCAACAGTGCTGCGCGCAAGGACCGCTTGATCACCCACTTCGAGCAGACCGAAGAAAGCCTGGCGCGCCTGCGCGGGCCCATCGGGCTCTATATCGGCAGCAAGACGCCTTCCGAGATCGCGGTGAGCGTGATGGCCGAGGTGCTGGCCGTCAAGAATGGCGTGGCCTTGACGCCGGTGCATTCGGTCGCGGCCATGAAGACGGCCGGTACCGCGTTTTAAGTTTTCATCCTCCGCGCCAGCTTTTCCTCTTTCCTCCCGTCATGAAAAAAGGACCACTGCCTGCAAAGGTCAGCGGTCCGAACGGGACTTCATGAAAAAACGATTCAGCGCATCTGCAAGACGATGGGATTGCTGCTGGCCGGATTGGTACGGTCGCGCAGAGTCTTGACGTCGTCCACCTTGACCGCACCGCCATGATTGCCCCAGCTGCTGCGAATGAAGCTGAGCACGTCGGCAATCTCGGCATCGCTCAACTGGCTGCGGAAGGGCGGCATGCGATACGAATCCGGTACGCCATCAGCCACCACGCGCACCGAGCCATTCAAGGTCACGTTGATGGCCGAGGCATCCTCCTTGGCCAGCGAGGAGACGGCACCGGCCAGCGGCGGAATCCACGGCGCACGCCCGCGACCATCGACCGCATGGCAGGCCGCGCACTTGGCCATGTAGGTGCGTGCAGCGGGGCTGTCCAAGCGTTGTGCGGCCAGGGCGGTGGTGGTGCCGTTATCGTATTTCCACGGTTCCCCATCGCGCTTGGGATCGCCCGGCAGCGACTTCAGGTAACGGGCGATGGCCTGCAGGTCGGAGTCGCTCAGGAATTGCGTGGAGTTGTTGAAGGCATCGGCCATGGAACCGAACACCACCGCGTGCTGGTTGCGGCCGGTCTTGAGGAATTGCACGACCTCGGCTTCACTCCAGCGGCCGATGCCGGTGTTGACGTCGCCACGCAGGCTGGGGGCATACCAGCCATCGAGCAGCGCACCGGACAGGTACAGCGGATGGCCGCCGTCCAGCCCCTTCTCGTTCATCGCCGGGCCGCGCGGCGTATGGCAGCTGCCGCAGTGGCCCGCGCCCTGCACCAGGTAGGCACCGCGATTCCAGAGGGCATCCTGTTTCGGATCGGGCTGATAGGGATGCGGACTGGTAAAGGCCAGGTTCCAGAACGCCAGCGGCCAGCGCATGTTGAGCGGCCAGGGGATGTCGCTCTCCTGGTTGGCCTGCACCACCGGTTTCACGCCATGCATGAAGTAGGCATAGAGCGCGCTCACATCCTCATCCGACATCTTGGCGTAGGACGGATAGGGCATGGCCGGATAGAGCCGGTGCCCATCGCGTGCCACACCGTGACGCAGCGCGCGGTCGAATTCGGCCAGGCTGTAGTCACCGATGCCGCTGCCGCGGTCGGGCGTGATGTTGGTGGCGTAGATGGCACCGAGCGGAGTGGCCATCTCCAGGCCACCGGCGAAGGGCTTGCTCTTGGGGGTGCTGTGGCAGGCCACGCAATCGGCCTGGCGCGCTACATACTCGCCGCGCTGGATCAGCCCGGCGGAGGGTGGCGGCGGCGCAGCGGCGCCGTCGAAGGGCGAGGCCGGGGTGCGCAGGGCGACCCAGGCTGCGGCGATCAGCAGCGCGGCGAGGATCAGCAGGAAGACGCGCAGCTTGCCGTTTTTTTGATCAGTCATGGATGCGTCAGTCTGCCATCAGGCCTTGAAGGTGTAATGCGACAGCGGCATGCTGCGAATGCGCTGGCCGGTCAGGTGCGAAACCGCATTGGCCACCGCCGGCGGCACGGCCGGCAGGGGCGGCTCGCCGATGCCGCCCATCTTGGCACCGCTCTCGATGATCTTCACATGCACGCGCGCCATGCGCTGCGGCGGCAGGATGGGATAGAGATCGTAATTGCGCGCCACCCGTGCGCCCTCCTTGTAGACCACTTCTTCCAGCAGCACCTGCGACAAGCCCAGCGTGACGGCTCCGTTGACCTGGGCCTCGACAATGGCCGGGTTGACGATGCGGCCCGGATCGATGGCTTCCCAGATGTCATGCACGCGCACCTGGCCGTTCTCGATGGAGACTTCGGCAATGGCTGCGGTCTCGGTACCGAAGGCTTTGGCCATGGCCACACCGCGCGCACGGCGCGTGCCGTCGGGGGCGGTGAAAGGACCGCGCTTCCATCCACCGGAGAGATCCACGGCCGCCTTGAGCAGCGTGGTCAGGCGATCATTTCCCTGCAGCAGGCGCAGGCGCACATCGAGCGGATCCTGGCCGCCCTTGTCGGCGATCTCGTCGAGGAAGGCTTCGTAGAAAAAGTCATTCATCGAATTGCCGACCGAGCGCCAGTAACCGACGATGGGCGGATTCTTCACGAAACGCTGGCCGATGCGCTTGTGGGCAAACTGATAGGACTTGCCGGCCAAACCTTCCAGCGCAGTGGGGTCGATCTTGTTGCGCTTGTTGGCAATCGATTCGGTCGGCCCTTCGGTGGCGCTGATGGCTTCGATGGCGATGGGGAAACCCTTGTCATCAAGACCGGCACGGAATTGCACCACCGCCATCGGACGCATGGTGTCGCGGGCGAATTCTTCCTCGCGGCTCCAGATCACCTTGACCGGGCGGCCCACGGCCTTGGCCAGCTGGATCGCCTGCGGGAAGGGCATGGCCGTCTCGTACAGGAAGTGCCGGCCGAAGAAGCCGCCCAGCAAGGGCGAATGGATGGTGATCTTCTCCGCAGGCAATCCGGTCTGCTTGGCGATGGCGGCCTGGAACATTTCCGGGGCCTGGTTGGGCAGCCACATCTCCAGCGTGCCATCGGCATTGAAGCGGGCCGTGGCCGAAGGCGGTTCCAGCTGGGCATGATTGAGGTACTGGCTGCGGTAGCTGGCTTGCACCACGGTCTTGGCACCGGCCAGGGCCTTGGTCACATCGCCTTCGGTCTCGGCTTCATCGACGGCCGCAGTGGACTTGGCCAACTGCTCGGCAAACCCTTCGGTGGAAAAGTCGGCCGGCACATAGCGGCGATCCGGTGCCGGGCCGGGGTCGCTCCAGTCCACCTGCAGCGCTTCCACCGCACGCTTGGCATTCCACCAGCGCTCGGCCACGACGGCGACAGCGCCCGGCAGGCGATGCACCGAATGCACGCCGGTCATCTTGCGTACCTCGGCTTCATTGCGGATGCTGCCGACCTCCAGGCCCAGGCGCGGTGCGTGTTGCACGGCGGCCTGCAGCATGTTCTCGACCTGCGTGTCGATGCCGTATTGCGCGCGGCCCGTGGATTTGTCCAGCACGTCGAGCCGGGCCGACGGCTTGCCGATCCAGCGGAATTGTTTGTCGTCCTTGAGCTTGATGGTCTCCAGCGGCGGATTGGGCAGGTCCAGCGCCTTGGGTGCGAGTTCGCCGTAACTGATCGAGCGGCCGCTGGCCGCATGCACCACACGGCCGGGCTCGGTGGTGAGGCTGTCCAGCGGCACCTGCCATTGATTGGCGGCCGCCTGCAGCAGCAGGTGGCGCGCCAGTGCGCCCACACGCCGCATGGTCGGATAGCTGGTACGCACCGACATGCTGCCGCCGGTGATGCGGATGCCGATGTCCATCACTTTGTACTGGTCATTGGCGGGCGCGTTGTGGACCACGAAACGTGCGGGGTCGGCATCGAGTTCTTCGCCGACGATCTGCGCCATGGCCGTGAAGATGCCCTGCCCGCCTTCGACGAAGGGACTTTGCAGGTGGATGCTGTTGTCGGGTCGGATTTCCAGGAAGGCCGGCACGCGCGTGCCGGGCGCTGCCGGCGCGGCATTGGCCTGGGCGCGTGCATTGCCGGCCGGCAAGGTGAAGCCGACCACCAGCGAACCGGCGGCGGTGCCGGCCGAGGCCAGCAGGAAGCGGCGGCGCGAGACGTTGACCGGCTCACCATCCGGCAGCAATTCGTTCAGTGGAAGATCGTGCGGCTGGTTCATGCTTGCTCCTTGCCGGCCTTGGCCTTCTGGGTCTTGCTCCACTGGATGGCGGCGACGGCCCCCACGCCGACCACAGCGGCAGCGGCCACGGCGGCCTTGTTGACGCCATCGGCGCCGGCCGGTGCAGCGGGCGTGGTGGCCGCAGCAGCGGCTGCAGGTGCGCCCGTGCCGCCGGAGAGCTCATGCATGGCGGCCTTGATGGCGTTGTAGGTGCCGCAACGGCAGAGGTTGACCATGGCGCCGACGATCTGTTCGTCGCTGGGCTGGGCCACCTGTTTCAGCAAGGCGGTCGCAGCCATCACCTGGCCGGACTGGCAATAGCCGCATTGCGGCACCTGGTGCCGGACCCAGGCATCGACCACTTTCTGGCCGACCGGATCGGCGGTGACCGCCTCGATGGTGGTGACCTTGCGTCCGGCCATGGCGCCGACGGGCATGACGCAGGAGCGCAGCACCTCGCCATCGACCATCACGGAACAGGCCCCGCACTGGGCCAGGCCGCAGCCGTATTTGGTGCCGGTCATGCCGAGTTCATCGCGGATCACCCACAGCAGGGGGGTCTCGGCATCGGAGGTGATCTGGTAGGTCTTGTCGTTGATCTGGAGTTCCATGGTTCCTGCCATCGGGGTTGAGAACGCAAGCCAGCGCGGACGGGCGCTCTGGAGGGGAAGTGAAGGACGCAGCAAGGCGACACTAAACAATATCCCCGCATGATGGAGCATCACGCGGGGACTGATTAGCTGAGCCGGGCTTAATGGGGATATTAGACGAGCTAATGAATTCTCGTCGGGAGATGAAGGAATTTACCTTAGGGAGGGGGGCAAGTCAGAGGAAGGGCGGCGAAATTTTCGGGGGTATTCACGCCTCCCTCCTGGTCAGTCCCGCACCCCCAGACGATACACCGTGGTCTGCCGATACACCTGCCCCGGCCGCAGGATCACCGCTTCGCGCAGCGGCGTGTTGACCTGGTCCGGATAGGACTGCGCCTCCAGGCAGAAGCCATCATGGATGGCATACGGCTGCTCGCCCCGCCCCTGTACGCCGGAAAGGAAATTGCCGCTGTAGAACTGCAGCCCGGTCTCGGTGGTGGAGACGCGCAATTCACGCCCCGACCCCGGCTCGTAGACGCTGGCCACTTCGCGCAGGGTCTGCGCCACACGGCTCTGGCCCGGCTGCGGTTCGTGTTCGCTGCGCAGGCAATAGCAATGGTCGAAGCCACCGGCCAGCTTCAGTTGCGGATCCGGCCAGTCCAGGCGTGGACCGATGGGGGCCGGCTGGCGGAAATCAAACGCACTGCCGGCCACATCGGCGCGGCCTTCCGGAATCAGCCTGGCATCGACCTGCAGGTAGCCATCGGCCTCGATGGCGATGATGTGGTCGCGGATGTCGGAGGTGCCGCCATTGAGGTTGAAATACGCATGCGAGGTCAGGTTGATGGGCGTGGCCGCATCGCTGGTGGCGGTGTAATCGATGCGCAACTGGCCCTCGTCATCCAGGCGGTACAGCACCGACGCCATCACCGTGCCCGGAAAACCCGCCTGCCCGGCCGGCGAGACCAGCATCAGGCGCAGGCCTTCCGGATCGGGCTGCACCTGCCAGCGCTGGGCATGGAAACCTTCGCGGCCGCCGTGCAGGTGGTTCTCGCCTTCATTGCAATCGACCTGGTGCGCCACGCCGTCGAGTTCGAAACGGCCGCCCGCGATGCGGTTGCCCCAGCGCCCGACGATGGCGCCGAAATACGCCGGGTTGTGCGCGTATTGCTCGACCCGCTCAAAGCCCAGCAGGACATCGGCCTCGCGGCCATAGCGATCAGGTGCCCACCAGTTGACCATGGTGGCCCCCAGGTCGCTGATGGTCACGCGCATGCCGGTGTGGTTGCGCAAGGTGTAGAGACGGATGCCGTCCGCAGAAGTGGTGTGGGAGAGGGTGAAGTGCGTCATTTTGTGGTGGTAAGAAGGGAGGGCCCCGTGGTTTTCTTCTTGGGCCGGACGGCAGGGGCGGACGGTGCAGCCGAGCGCTCCAGTCCGGCGGCGAATTGTTCCTGGTACTCCCTGGGCGTGCAGCCCAGTTCGCGTTTGAAGACGGCGTGCAGGTATTGCACGGTGGTGAAGCCGCAGCTGACGGCGATCTCGGCCGCATGGCTGCCGGCCTGCTCCAGCATGCGCTTGGCGGCTTCCAGCTTGAAGCGGAGGATCTCGTCATGCACGCTGCGGCCGAGCTCGCGGCGGAAATACCATTCCAGCGACGAGCGTGAAATGCCCACGTAATCGGCCACCTGGTCAGTCTTGATGCCCTGGCAGGCGTACTGGCGGATGAAGTGCAGCGCCTGCATCACGTGCGGATGGTTGCGCACCTCATGGCGGCTGGAGGCCAGCACATTGATGCCGACCGGCGGCACCATGATGCGCGTGTCCGGAAAGCGCGCCCCGTGCAGCATCTGGTGCAGCAGGTGCGCAGCGGTGCGGCCCATCTCCACGCTGCCCTGGATCACCGAACTCAAGGGGATGCGCGTCAACACGCGGGCCAGCGGATCATTGTCGATGCCGATCAGCGCCACCTGCTCCGGCACCGCGATGCCGGCGAACAGGCAGGCCTGCAGCAACTGCCGCGCCCGCGCGTCGGTGACGGCGATGATGCCCACCGGCTTGGGCAGGCTGCGCACCCAGGCGATCTGCTGCTCCACGGCGGCGTCCCAGGATTGCGCACTGGTGCCCACGCCGCGATAGATGTGGCCGGTGATGCCATCAGCACCGGTGAGGTCGGTGAAGATGCGCTCGCGCTCCTGCGCCCAGCGGTTGCAGGGCGACTCGGGCAGGCTGAACAGGGCGAAATGCTGCAGGCCGGCTTCGATCAGGTGATCGTAGGCCAGCTTGACCATCTTGTAGTTGTCGGTGGCCACATAGGGCCGGTTGGCCGGATATTGCGAGGGGTCGGCATAGGAGCCGCCGATGGCCACCACCGGCAGCTGCACGCCTTCCAGCGCGGCGGTCGTCACCGGATCGTCGAAGTCGGCAATGATGCCGTGCCCGGCCCAGCGCTCGATACCCTGCGGGCGGCAGCGGAAATCCTCCTCCAGGTACAAGTCCCAGGAGGCACGGGTGCTGCTGATGTATTCGCCGATGCCGGAAATGATTTCCCGATCGAAGATCTTGTTGCCATTGAAGAGCAACGCAATCCGGTGCACCGTGGGGGTTTTTGCCACGCTGTGTCTCCTGGTTGCCGGCGTCGTCAGGCGCGCCGTTCTTGTATTCGTCGAATTGTAGCGAGCCATCGTCGAAATGACGGATATGTGCTCCTGCAACAAAAAGAATCACTAAGCCGTTTGGTGAATTTCGTAATTGTAGAGGGGATTGGCCCGGCGCTAGTATCCCCCTCGCACCATCATGCGGCGTAGACCATTCCTGACAAGCTCGGCCCCACGCGCCCTTGGAAGCGATTGCCCCAAAACGGGCCACCGGTTCCACCCGGTCACGCCGCTTCAAAAATCATAATCAATTCAAATTCAATTCAAATCGGAGACTGGACTATGAAGGCAATGCTGAAGAAGACCGTATTGGCGCTGATGACCGTGACCACCCTGTCCATGGTGGCCGGCAGCGCCATGGCCGACGCCAAGAATCCCAAGATCGGTTTTTCCATCGATGACCTGCGTGTGGAGCGCTGGGCGCGCGACCGCGACTTCTTCACCGCCGCCGCTGAAAAGCTGGGCGCCAAGGTCTATGTGCAATCGGCCGATGCCAGCGAGCAACGCCAGATCTCCCAGATCGAGAACCTGATCTCGCGCGGCGTGGACGTGATCGTGATCGTCCCCTTCAACGCCACGGTCCTGACCAACACCATCAAGGAAGCCAAGAAGGCCGGCATCAAGGTGCTGTCCTATGACCGCCTGATCCTGAATGCCGACGTCGACGCCTACATCTCCTTCGACAACGAGAAGGTCGGTGAAATGCAGGCCGAGGGCATCCTGAAGGTCAAGAACAAGGGCAACTTCTTCCTGCTGGGCGGCTCGCCCACCGACAACAACGCCAAGATGTTCCGCGAAGGCCAGATGAAGGCCCTGAAACCCTACATCGACAAGGGCGACATCAAGATCGTCGGCCAGCAATGGGTCAAGGAATGGAATCCGACCGAAGCCCTGTCCATCGTCGAGAATGCGCTGACGGCCAACAACAACAAGATCGATGCCATCGTGGCCTCCAACGACGGCACCGCCGGTGGCGCGATCCAGGCCCTGGCAGCGCAGAAGCTGGCCGGCAAGGTGCCGGTCTCGGGCCAGGATGCCGACCTGGCTGCGGTCAAGCGCGTGGTGGCCGGTACCCAGACCATGACCGTCTACAAGCCCCTGAAGCAGATCGCCACCGAGGCAGCCAACCTGTCCGTGCAACTGGCCCGCAACGAGAAGCCGACCTACAACGCCCAGTATGACAACGGCTTCAAGAAGGTCGACAGCCTGCTGCTGAAGCCCATCCTGCTGACCAAGGAAAACGTCAAGGTCCTGGTCGATGACGGCTTCTACACCCAGGCCCAGATCGACGGCCGTTGATTCCTGAGTGACGAACGCCGGCTCCCGCAACGGTAGCCGGCGTCGCTCTCTGCGCCCCCGGCATGGCCGCCGGGCGCAGGCTCCAGAGGCTTCTTGGAAAGAACAGGCATGTCCGAGTATCTGTTAGAAATGAAAGGCATCGTCAAGAGCTTTGGCGGTGTGCGTGCCCTGGACGGCATCGACATCAAGATCCGCCCCGGCGAATGCGTGGGCCTGTGCGGTGAAAACGGCGCGGGCAAATCCACCCTGATGAAGATCCTCTCCGGCGTCTATCCCCATGGCACCTGGGATGGCGAAATCCTGTGGGACGGCAAGCCGCTGCAGGCCCATTCGGTGCGTGACACCGAAGCCGCCGGCATCGTCATCATCCACCAGGAACTGATGCTGGTGCCCGAGCTGTCGGTGGCCGAGAACATCTTCATGGGCCACGAGATCACCCTGCCGGGTGGCCGCATGAACTACCCCGCCATGTATCGCCGCGCCGAAGAACTGATGCGCGAGCTGAACATGCCCGACATCAACGTGGCCCTGCCGGTCTCGCAATATGGCGGCGGCCACCAGCAGCTGGTGGAAATCGCCAAGGCGCTCAACAAGGATGCGCGCCTGCTGATCCTGGACGAACCCTCGTCCTCGCTGACTGCCTCCGAAATCGCGGTGCTGCTGAAGATTATCAAGGACTTGAAAGCGCGCGGCGTGGCCTGCGTCTACATCTCGCACAAGCTCGACGAAGTGGCCGAGATCTGCGACACCATCTCGGTGATCCGCGATGGCAAGCACATCGCCACCACGCCCATGCAGGACATGGATGTGGACAAGATCATCACCCAGATGGTCGGCCGTGAAATCACCGCCATGTACCCGGAGCGCAATCACGCCATCGGCGAAGTGGTGCTGGAAGCCCGCAACATCACCTGCTACGACATCGACAATCCGCGCCGCAAGCGTGTCGATGACGTCTCCTTTTCGGTGCGCCGGGGCGAGATCCTGGGCATTGCCGGACTGGTAGGTGCAGGACGCACCGAACTGGTCTCGGCCATCTTCGGCGCCTATCGGGGACGTTACGAGGGGCAGGTGCTGCTCGAAGGCAAGCTGGCCGATACCGGCTCGCCCCTGAAGTCCATCCGCCAGGGCCTGTGCATGGTGCCGGAAGACCGCAAGCACCATGGCATCGTGCCCGATCTCGACGTCGGCCAGAACATCACGCTGACCGTGCTCAACCGCTTCTCGCGCGGCACCCGCATCGACAGCAGCGCCGAACTGAAGACCATCCAGGGCGAGATCAGCCGCCTGCGCGTCAAGACCGCCTCGCCCTTCCTGCCCATCACCGGACTCTCGGGTGGCAACCAGCAGAAGGCGGTGCTCTCCAAGATGCTGCTGGCCCAGCCCAAAGTATTAATTTTGGACGAACCCACGCGCGGCGTGGATGTCGGTGCCAAGGCCGAGATCTACCGGCTCATTTCGGAGCTGGCCAAGCTGGGCCTGGCCATCATCATGGTGTCCTCGGAACTGGCCGAAGTGCTGGGCGTGTCGGATCGCGTGCTGGTCATCGGCGAAGGCAAACTGCGCGGCGACTTCGTCAACGACAACCTCAGCCAGGAGACCGTGCTGGCCGCTGCCATCAACCAGCCCGTCCCGCAAGCGTCGCCACGCGCGGTGGCGGTCTGACACAACATCACAAGGTGAATTCGGTATGACTACAAGCAATCTGAGCAGCGCCGCCGGCGGTGCCATGGGTGGAGCAGGCGGCATGGCCAACCTGAAGCTGGTGTTTCGCCGCTACAAGATCATCGCGCTGTTGATCGCCATCGCCATCATCTGGGGCTTCTTCAGCTTCATGACCGATGGCGGCTTCCTCACGCCCCGCAACCTGTCGAACCTGCTGCGCCAGATGTCGGTAACCGGCATCCTCGCCTGCGGCATGGTGCTGGTCATCATCGCCGGCGAAATCGATCTCTCGGTGGGGTCGCTGCTGGGCCTGCTGGGCGGCATCGCCGCGCTGCTGGACGTGAGCCATCACCTGCCGCTGGCGCTGAACCTGGTCCTGGCGCTGGGCTTCGGCCTGGGGCTGGGCCTCTTGAACGGCTACCTCACCGCCTACCTGGGCATCCCCTCCTTCATCGTCGGCCTGGGCGGCATGCTGGCCTTCCGCGGCATCCTGCTGGGCATTACCGGCGGCCTCACCATTGCGCCGGTGTCGGACAACATGGTCTATCTCGGCCAGGGCTACCTGCCGCCGCAGATCGGCGTGGCGCTGGGCATCGCCTTGTTCGTGCTGGCGGTGGCGCTCACGTGGATGAGCCGCGTCAACCGCAGCCGTCACGGCCTGCCGCTGGCGGCCCTCTGGCGCGATGGCTTGAAGGTGCTGGTGATCGGTGCGGTACTGCTGGCCTTCGTGCGCACGCTCAACAGCTATGACGGCATCCCCGTGCCGGTGCTGCTGTTGCTGGGGCTGCTGGGCCTGTTCAGCTACGTGAGCACGCAGACCGTTTTCGGACGCCGCATCTATTCGGTGGGCAGCAACATGGAAGCCACCCGCCTGTCGGGCGTGAATGTGCAAGCCGTCAAGCTGTGGGTATTCGGCATCATGGGCCTGATGTGCGCACTGGCCGGTCTGGTCAACACCGCCCGCCTGGCCGCAGGCTCGCCGTCGGCGGGCAACATGGGCGAACTCGATGCGATCGCGGCCTGCTTCATCGGCGGCACTTCCATGCGCGGCGGCTCGGGCACCATCTATGGCGCGCTCATCGGTGCACTGGTGATGGCCAGCCTCGACAACGGCATGTCCATGCTGGACGTGGGTACCTACTGGCAGATGATCGTCAAGGGCAGCATCCTGGTGCTGGCCGTGTGGGTCGACGTGAGCACCCGTTCGGGCCGCTGAGCGCAACACTGAACAAATTGTTTATATCATTTCCGGGCCGCATCTGCGGCCCATCCTATCCTCTGGAGCATCAAGCATGACCGCAGCTACCCCCACCGTCTTCGAACACGCCCTCTATCGCAGCCTCGCCGGCAAGCGGGTCGTCATCACCGGCGGCGGCAGCGGCATCGGTGCGGCGCTGGTGGAAGCCTTCGTCGGGCAAGGGGCGCAGGTGTGCTTCCTCGATATCGCCACCGAACCCTCGGAGGCCCTGGTGGCCTCGCTCAAGGACGCCGCCGTGTCCCCGCGCTTCTTCCCCTGCAACCTGATGAACCTGGAAGCCCTGCGCGCCACCTTCACCGAGATCGAGACCGTCATGGGCGGCGTCGACATCCTCATCAACAACGCCGCCAATGATGACCGCCACAAGAGCGAAGACGTCACCCCCGCCTACTGGGATGAACGCCTGGCCGTGAACCTGCGCCACCAGTTCTTCTGCGCCCAGGCGGTGCTGCCGGGCATGCGGGAACGCAAGGCCGGGGTGATCCTCAACTTCGGTTCGATCTCATGGCACTTGGGCCTGCCCGACCTGACGCTGTACATGACCGCCAAGGCCGGCATCGAAGGCATGACCCACGGCATGGCGCGCGACTTCGGCCGCGATGGCGTGCGCGTCAATGCCATCATCCCGGGTGCCATCCGCACCCCGCGCCAGACGCTGCTCTGGCACACCCCTGAAGAAGAGGCGAAAATCCTGGCTGCGCAATGCCTGCCGGTCCGTGTCGATCCGCATGATGTCGCGGCGCTCGCGCTGTTCCTGTCCTCCGACAGCGGTGCCAAGTGTACCGGCCGCGAGTACTACGTCGATGCCGGCTGGCTGGGCGCGTAACTTATCCACACGCCTTTCGGCCCAGAGGAATCCATGAACAAGCCACACGCCACACCCCGTCGCTTCCGCTCCCAGGATTGGTTCGACAATCCCGATCACATCGACATGACTGCGCTCTACCTGGAGCGCTTCATGAACTACGGCATCACCGCCGAAGAACTGCGCTCGGGCCGCCCCATCATCGGCATCGCCCAGAGCGGCAGCGACATCAGCCCCTGCAACCGCATCCACCTGGAGCTGGCCAAGCGGGTGCGCGATGGCATCCGCGATGCGGGCGGCATTCCCATGGAATTCCCGCTGCATCCGATCTTCGAGAACTGCCGCCGTCCCACCGCCGCCATCGACCGCAACCTGGCCTACCTGGGCCTGGTGGAAATCCTGCATGGCTACCCCATCGATGCCGTGGTGCTCACCACCGGCTGCGACAAGACCACGCCCTCGCAGATCATGGCGGCGGCCACCGTCGATATCCCGGCCATCGTGCTCTCCGGCGGCCCCATGCTGGACGGCTGGATGGATGGCGAACTGGTGGGCTCCGGATCGGCCATCTGGAAGGGCCGCAAGCTGCTCTCGGCAGGCGCCATCGACAACGAGAAATTCCTGGAGATCGCCGCCGCATCGGCCCCCTCCTCCGGCCACTGCAACACCATGGGTACCGCCTCCACCATGAACGCCATGGCCGAGGCGCTGGGCATGTCGCTCACCGGCTGTTCGGCCATCCCCGCCCCCTATCGCGAACGCGGCCAGATGGCCTATGAAACCGGCCGCCGCATCGTCGGCATGGCCTATGAAGACCTGCGTCCCTCAGCGATCCTGACGCGCGAGGCCTTCCTCGATGCCATCGTGGTCAATGCCGCCATCGGCGGCTCCACCAATGCCCAGCCGCACATCATGGCCATGGCGCGCCATGCGGGCGTGGAGCTGCATTCGGAAGACTGGATGAAGTATGGTTACGACGTGCCGCTGCTGCTGAACATGCAGCCCGCCGGCAAGTACCTGGGTGAACGATTCCACCGCGCCGGCGGCGTGCCGGCCATCATGTGGGAACTGCAGCAGGCCGGCAAGCTGCGCGCCGAGCGCATCACCGCCACCGGCAAGACCATGGCCGAGAATCTGCAGGGCCGTGCATCGAACGACCGGGAAATGATTTACGCATTTTCCGCCCCGCTGCGCGAACGCGCCGGTTTCCTGGTATTGAAGGGCAACCTGTTCGACTTCGCCATCATGAAGACCAGCGTCATTTCGGAGACCTTCCGCGAGCGTTATCTGAGCACGCCCGGCCAGGAAAACATCTTCGAATGCCGCGCCGTGGTCTTCGACGGCTCGGACGACTACCACGCCCGCATCAACGACCCCGCACTGCAGATCGACGAAAACACCCTGCTGGCCATTCGCGGCGCCGGTCCGGTCGGCTGGCCCGGTTCAGCCGAAGTGGTCAACATGCAGCCGCCCGATGCGCTCATCAAGCGCGGCGTCTCGACCCTGCCCACGCTGGGCGACGGCCGCCAGTCCGGCACTTCCGACAGTCCCTCCATCCTCAACGCCTCGCCCGAGAGCGCGGTTGGTGGCGGCCTGGCCTATCTGCGCGATGGCGACCGTGTGCGCATCGATCTCAACACCGGCGAGTGCAACATGCTCATCAGCGAGGAAGAGCTGGCGCGCCGCAAGAGCGAAGGCATTCCGCCGGTGCCGCCCAGCCAGACACCCTGGCAGGAAATCTATCGCAGCACGGTCGGCCAACTGGAGACCGGTGCCTGCATGGAGCTGGCCCTGAAGTATCAGGGCGTGGCGCAGACCCTGCCACGGCACAATCACTGACATGCTGACCCTGCATCGTGAATTGCGCATGCCACCGGCCCCGGTGAGAAGGATCAAGGGGCCGATGCGCATCGACGCGCACCAGCACTTCTGGCGCTACCGTTCCGAGGATTATCCCTGGATCGGTACCGGCATGGACCTGCTGGCGCAAGACCGCCTGCCCTATCAGTTCCAGCCCCTGCTGGACGCCCAGGGCCTGCATGCGTCGATCACGGTGCAAGCCCGTCCGGGCCACGAGGAAACCGGCTTCCTGCTGGAGATGGCGCGGCGCGATGCGCGCATCGCCGGCGTGATCGCCTGGGATGACATCGCTTCGCCGCAACTGGCCGAGCGCATGGAGCAATGGGGCCGGCCCAAGATGCTGGGGCTGCGCCATCCGATGCAGGACGAGGATGACGCCGCGCAAGCGCTGGCCCAACCGCAGTTCAATCAAGGCGTGCGCTGGCTGCAGGAGCGCGACTATGTGCTGGAGGTGCTCACCCATGAACGCCACCTGCCGCAGTTGCGCCAGCTCTGCGCCTTGCATGACCAGCACTGGGTGGTCCTGAATCACCTCGGCAAGCCGGCCCTGAAGGAATTCCGCAAGGGCCGCGCCGCCTATGAGCGCTGGCGCCAGCAGTTGCGCGAACTGGCCGCCATGCCGCACGTGGCCTGCAAGATCTCGGGCCTCTTGACCGAAGCCGACTGGCTGCGCGGACTCTGCACGCGCGACTTCGATCACATCGTGCAGTGTCTCGATACGGCGCTGGAACTGTTCGGCCCGCAGCGCCTCATGTTCGGCTCCGACTGGCCCGTCTGCCTGCTGGCCGCCTCCTATGCAAGGGTGGTGGCGGTGGTGCGGGAATGGGCCGCGCGCCGTCTTTCTCCAGCGGACCAGGACGCCCTGTGGGGCGAATCCTCGGCCCGGATTTATGGCCTGATGCCATAAGGTTTTCCCCGGCTGCCTTTTCATTGCCAAGCGGTTTTCACGGTGCGATATTGCGCCAGGGAACGCTTTGTCATGACAAGGTACGGGGAGACAAAAAATCAAACGCCTCAAACGCAACATGACCCTGCTGGTCGGCTCGCTGACACTGATGGCAGGGGTCATCACCAGTGTGGTGCTCTACCAGAGCTACAAGCAGGTAGAACACATTTCGGTCAATCACACCCTCAACGTGGCGCGTATCGCACAGCGTTCGATCTCGCGCAACATGGAGCTGCTCTCGCTGGCGCTGGACAGCCTGGCGTGGCGCTATCGCCATACGCAACTGCATCGCATGCCGGCCCAGCAACAACTGGAATTTCTGCTGGGCGAAAAGATCGAGGCCGGCTACATCGCCGCCCAGGGCATCATCGACGCCGATGGTGAACGCGTGGTCGGTTCCCCCGTGCTGGACGAGATCATGCCGGGCAATTTTGCCGGCCGCGATTTCTTCGACGGGCCACGACGGGACGCGCGCGCCACCCTCTTCATTTCGTCCCCGCAAGCGGTACGGCTGGAACGGCGCGCCCAGGTGATCGTGCTGTCCAAGCGGCTGGTCCATGTCGACGGCAGTTTTGGCGGGGTGGTCTTCATGGTGCTCTACCTGGATTATTTCCGGCAGCTGTTCGAGGCCATGTCATTGGAAAAGAATGCGGTCATGTCGCTCTACTCGGTGGAGGGCGTGGCCTACATGCGCCTGCCTTATGACGAGGCCTTCATCGGCTCCCGGGTGGAAAATGCCCCGCAGCTGCAAAAGCTGCTGGCGACCAGCGCCCCCGCTGAAGGCAGCTATTTCACGCGCTCGCAGCAGGATGGGGTGCAGCGGCTCTACACCTACGTGCGCGTGCCACAGACGCGCTGGGTGGTCTTCATCGGCCACACCAAGGCGGCGCTGTTCCGTGAATGGATGCGCATGTTCTATGCCGTGGTCTTCCTGATGGCGCTCTTCAGCGCGGCGGCCTTCTACCTCATCAGCCGCGTGCGCGAGGAATTGTTCCGCCGCAGCAAGCTGGACCAGCAACTGGAGGAGCAGGCCCGCACCGACAAGCTGACCAGCCTGCTCAATCGCCGCGCCCTCGACGACGCCTTGCAGGAAGCCTGGCACAAGTGCCAGCGCAATGAATCGGCGCGCTTTGCGGTGCTGTTTGCGGATGTGGACTTCTTCAAGCTCTACAACGATACCTACGGCCACAAGGCGGGCGACTATGCGCTGGTGGCCGTGTCCCGCTGCATCAAGGCGGCGGTCTCCCGGCATTGCGACCGGGCCGGACGATATGGCGGGGAAGAGTTCGTGGTGCTGCTCGATGAAGCCGATGCCGAGGGTGCAGTGCATGTGGCCAAGCTGATCATTGCGGCGCTGCAGGGGCAAAAGATCCCGCATGAGCGCAGCCCCTTCGGCCGGCTCACCATCAGTATCGGCGTGGCATGCCTGGAGCGCGGCATTCATCGCAGCATCGAGGAAGTGGTCAAGGCCGCCGACGAGGCGCTCTACCAGGCCAAGCGCGAAGGCCGCAACCGGGTGCGGCTGTTCCAGGCGCCGGCCGAGATGACGCCGGCCGGTTGGCAGTTCAGTTCAGCGAACAGTTGAGCCACTTGGCGATGCGCACACCATCCAGGCGCGAGCCATCGGCAGTGCCGCTGCCCAGCATGGTGACGATCACCGGCCGGCGGTCATGCACGAGCAGGCGCAGCACCATGTTGTGGCCGGACTCGTTGATGAAGCCGGTCTTCTGCACGGTGGCATTGACCTGGCCGTAGCGGATCAGGCGATTGGAATTGATGTACTGCAGCTGGCCACGGCCGATGTTGATGATCTTCTGCTTGTCCAGCGAATCATTGCGGATGAGCTGGTAGCGGTTGGCCGCCTTGACCAGTTCGGCCAGCTCGCGCGGGGTCGAAACATTCTCGGGCGACAGGCCGGTACCGTTCTCGAAATGGGTATGCGGCATGCCCAGTGCCTGGGCGCGTGCATTCATGGCGGCGATGAAGGCCGGACGGCCGCCCGGATAGTCGCGGCTCATGGCGGCGGCAGCGCGGTTCTCGGAAGACATCAGGGCGATGTGCAGCATGTCGGCACGCGACAGGCTGGCCCCGACGTTCAGGCGCGAATGCGTAAATTTGAGGTTGTCCAGGTCATCCTCGGTCACTTCCAGGCGATTGGCCATGGGCAGCGACTTCTGATCCAGCCAGACGATGGCCGTCATCAGCTTGGTCACCGAGGCGATGGGGGCGACCGTATCGGCGTTGCGCTCGAAGAGCGGCGTATTGGTTTCTTCATCGAGCACGTACACCCCGCGCGAGAAGATGTGGCGGCGCGAGGCTTCGGTGAAACCGCAGCGCGGCAGCAGCTCGGGCTTGGTGTTGGTGGTGATGGCCGTTGCCGGGGTGGCCGGACTCGCCACGGCGGCGGCGCCCGCGGTCGCTCCGGCTGCCGCAGCGGCCGCAGCCGCACGGCCACGACGGCGGCCACGCGCCGGGGTGCGCGCCTTGGCAGGCAGAGCGGCCTTCTTGCGTACGCTGCGATTGCGGCCCTTGGCACCGCTGCTGGCGGCCCGGTGCTTGCCGGCCGTGGAGCCCGCGGCCTGGGCCTCGCTGACCTTGCCCGAGATTGCGGTGAGCGCCAGCAGCAAGACGCTGCACATCAGGAGACGGACCACCATGCCGGCCCGGCGCAGGCCAGGCAGAATCAGCAGAGAAAAGCGTAAATCATTACCGGAACGGGACTGCTGCATGCGAAACATCGTCGAAAACCTTGTCGGTGCGATCATCCAAGACCGGCCATGATACGGAAACTTGGCTTTCAATGCAGCAACCTTCACTGCCGTACAGCCATAAGTGAACAAGATGACAAGACGACAAGTCCCGAGGAGGCCGCCGCCGCGAGACATAATTTGCTTCCCTGGCTGCAACCGGGCGGCGCATAATCTGTCCATTCCCGGCCGGGGCAGGCTGCTTCCGGCGCACTCCGTCTGACTGAATCAACGATTTTCTTCATGTCCAATCTCATCGTACACGGTGGCCGCCCGCTGCGCGGCAACATCACCCCCTCCGCCAACAAGAATGCCGTCCTCCCCATCCTCTGCGCCACCCTGCTGACCGACCAGCCGCTGCGGCTGATCGGCATCCCCGAGATCACCGACGTCAAGAAGATCCTGGAGATCTTCCGCGTGCTGGGCAGCGAGGTGAAGGTGGACTATGCCAGCGGCGTGCTGGAACTGCATCACCGCGCTACGCACTTCGATCCCAAAGTGCACCACCTGCCGGAGGAGATGCGTTCCTCCATCATGCTGGTACCGCCGCTGCTGGCGCGCTTCGGCGTGGCGCGGCTGGAGAACGACGTCAAGGGCTGCACGCTCGGCGTGCGCGAGATCGATCCGCACGTCGAAGTCTTCCAGCGCTTCGGAGCGCGGGTGGAGAGCAGCCCGGATTCGCTGATCATCCGCACCGGCGGCCGCATGCAGGCCAATCATCACTGGCTGGACTATGCCTCGGTCACGACGACGGAAAACTTCGTGCTGTGCGCCGCTGCCGCCGAGGGCGAATCGGTGCTCACCAATGCCGCCTCGGAACCGCACGTGCAGGAATTCTGCCGCTTCATGGTGATGATGGGCGTGCAGATCGACGGCCTCGGCACCTCGCGCGTGACGGTGCGCGGCGGCCAGCAGCTGGGCGGCGGTGAATTCCGCTTCGACGAGGATTTCCACGAGATCGCCACCTTCCTCGCCATGGGCGCCATCACCGGTGGCCAGGTCCGCGTGCGCAACAGCGCACCGGAACAGTTCCCGCTGATCGACCGCACCTTCGCCAAATTCGGCGTCGAAGTGGTGCATGAGAACGGCTGGTCGCACACGCGCCAGAACGGGCCGCTGAAGGTGGTCAAACCCTTCACCAGCAACATCCTCACCAAGGTGGAAGCCGCGCCCTGGCCTTATCTGCCGGTGGACCTGCTGCCCATCTTCATCGCCCTGGGTGTCAAGGCCGAGGGCAACACCATGTTCTGGAACAAGATCTACGACGGTGCCATGGGCTGGAGCAGCGAACTGTCCAAGTTCGGTGCCCACGTGTTCCTGGGCGATCCGCATCGCCTGATCACCTTCGGCGGCCTGCCGCTGTCGCCGGCTTCGGTGGAAAGCCCCTACATCATCCGCGTGGCCATCGCGCTGTTCATGGTCGCCGCCAGCATCGAGGGCCGCTCCGAGATCCGCAATGCGCTGCCGATCCGGCGCGCCCATCCCAAGTTCGTGGAGAACCTGCGTTCGCTGGGAGCGGTGGTCGATTGGGTCGAGGAAGACTGATCTCCACGGTTCGACCTTGCAGGGGAAGTGCCCGGCGCAAGCTTCCCCTGCCACTCTCCGATTTCCATCCCGCGATGTTCCCTGCGCACCCGCCGGGTCCTCCCTCCTTTCCCTTGCGATTGCGGCTGTCCTCCCGGGCGCTGTGCATTGTCCTCAGGGCCAGTTTTCTTCTTCCTTTCACAGTTTGTGTTGGCTGCCGCCAGTCCTGCGTCGGCACACTTTTGAAATTGCCCAAAACACCTGCTTGTTGATCAAATAAATCGAATTATTTCGACAGCCCTGCGCCGACCCGGCACGGATAATTTCTGCCGTCAATCTACGCCGTGGCGGAAGTACTGGTCATGCATGGCGGATGCGGTCGAGCCACCCGAACACAAGACAAGGCCGACCGGCCCCCGGCAGGAACCGCTTCAGCTCCCTCCACCGAGACAGGCTTCGCCCCACTGATCCGAACGCAGATGCTTGCGCCGGCCAGTCCTGTCTCCTCCGCAATGATCGCCATGCCTGCCGGATCGGCAGTGCCGTGGCCTCTGTCGTCCTGCGGCTGGCGTAGTCGTGATCAACATGCATGCCGGATGACGCGATCGGGTATGCCTTCAACGATAAAGCAGCCACCATGAGCATTACCGTACTGAATCTGACCGAAGCCAGCGCTCTGCTGCGCACCATCAACAAGCGCGACATCAAGGATGTGCGCGCCATCGATCTCGACCTGGCCCTGGTGCTGGAGAGCGGCCACAAGATCATCATCAGCCGCGGTGCCGTGGCGGCGGTGAATTCACCACAACTGATGCTGGAGTTCGCCGACGGCGATGTCGCCCTGGGTGACGTGTTCGAGAAGCTCAACCACATCGAGGTCCCGGCCGATGCTGCCGTGACCGTCACCTCCAAGGAGATCACGCGCTATGGCATCAAGCGTGTGGTCAAACCCAAGGTCGCCAGGAACAAGCAGGATCAGGAAGCGGACAAGGACAAGACCGACGAGGAAACCGCGGCCTCCCCCGATACCGACGAGGCGCGCCCCGCCGAAGCGCTGGCCGGCAACGACGGATCCGGCAGCAGTCGCAGCGGCGACTCGGGCGGTAGCGACCTCACTGCGCGCAAGTTCACCAGTGGCAAAGGGAGCAGCTCTTCGCTGGCGATACAGGATGTGGCCGATGCCCCGGCCGATATCGGCAGCAGCAAGGGTGGCATCTCCTGGCCGGTGATTGCCGGCGGCCTGGGCCTGCTGGCAGCGGCAGGGGGTGGCGGCGGAGGCGGCGGTGGCGGCGGTGCTGCCGCGTCCGGTGCTGGTGCTGGTAGTGGCATTGCCGCCACCCTGTCCGGTGCTGCAGCGCTGGGCCCGCTCAACAATGCCACCATCACCGCCTATGACGCCGAAGGCCGGGTGATCGGCAAGGCGGTCCCGGTCATCAATGGCCGTTACACGCTGGTGCTGGACCAATCCGGCTACAAGGGCCTGATCTTGCTGGCCATCCGCGACAACACCCCCGGCGTGGCCGACAACTATGCCGATGAAGCCAGCGTGCGCATGACCGACCTGGGCAACACCGTGCTGCGCGCCGTGGCATTGGCCGATGGCAGCAATCAGATCATCAACGTCACGGCCTTGACCGAACTGGCCGCGCTCAAGGCGGGCCTGGGTACCGGCCAGACCAACCTGGCGGCCGCACAGGTCGGCGCGACCACGGTGACCGGCGCGAATGCCGCCGTCAGCAACCTGTTCAAGGTCGACATCCTCTCCGGTGACGTGGCCCCGGTGACCACCACCGATGCGCAAGGCGCGGCCGTGATCAATCCGGCCTTCCTGCAGTCTGCCAGCGTGACCGCGCGCAACTACGGCATCGCGCTCAAGGCCATTGCCAACCTGGTCCAGACCAACAAAGAACGCTATGCCGACAACGGCGAAGCCATCCGCAAGCTGGCCGATGCCCTGCAGTTCACGGATGGCTTGCAGAGCCGGCTCAAATGGAAAGACGGCACTACCCAATCCGACCTCTTCGGCGAAAGCCTCAACGCGCGCGCCAACGATCCTGCCCGCAGCCAGGGTGAGCGCGACCAGGCACGCAGGCTCTACGACCAGCTGCAAAAGCTGCCCAACGGCAGCAGCATCAACGACTTCCTGCTGGACAACCACATCGCGCTGTCCGACCCCGCCATCCTCATCAAGAACACCACGCCCGGCGGTCCGCCGTGGCAGGCACCGGCCAACAGCGGCACGGTGATCCTGAATCAGGAAGCCCTCGGCAACGGTGGCCTGGCGGTCCGTGCGCCACCGCAGTCCAAGGTGGAAGTGACCTTCATCGGCCATGACGCACAGGGCAAGGAGGTCCGCGTGAAGCTGCCGGTGAGCACCGCCGACAGCAGCGGCATTGCCGTACTGCGGCCCAACGAGGCCGCCATCGAGCTGCTCAAGCAGGTGACGCGCGAACAGCCCGTGACGGCCCAGGTGGCCGTCAGCGATGGCGACAACAGCCGCAGCGCGAACAACCTCTGGCAGGGCAACGCCGATGTGCGCATCGACATCAAGACGCCACCCGGCCTCACCGATTTCGCCAGCAACAAGATCATGCTGGCCAACGATTCCTTCTACACCGGGGGCGAGGGCAACGATCCGCTGCGCACCACGCCGCAAGGCAATGACGACCTGCTCACCAGCGACGCTTCCGTGCGGGTGGTACTGGGCAATGCGATCAAGTCAAGCGAACGTCTGCAGTTCGCCGTCGCCACGGCCAAGAGCGCGGACGGCCAGCCGATCTACGGCAACTGGATCGATCCGGTCGGACTGGCGGTAGACCGCATCGACAGCGGCGGCCAGGTGCACTACCTGGCCCGCAATCTGGTCAGCACGGACGGGCCGGTCTGGGTCAAGGCGCGCGTGGTGCAGATCGGTGCGCAGTTCACCAACGGCTTTGGCGGCTCGCGGGAGCTGGATACCCCGCTGCAGTTCACGCTGGACAAGACCGCGCCGATCAAGGTGCAACTGGTCATGGCCGAGAACCGCGATGATGGCGTGAGCAACAGCGACGGCATTTCCGGCCAGAGCCAGGTGACCCTCAATCCGGTGGCCGCCTTCGAGACCGGTGCTGAAGTCCACCTGCGCCTGGCCACCGCTGTCGGCACCAGCAACACCACGCTGCAGGTGCTGCGCGCCGATAGTACGCGCGTACCCGTTGACCCTGGCACGTGGATACAGTGGAAAGCCGGCGACAGGCTGCAGCTGATCGGCGAATCCCGCACCTTCAATGGCAAGGCGCGGCTGGAGGTACGCCAGATCGATCAGGCGGGCAACTACACCGACAGCATCCAGACCTTCATTGCCGATCGCAGCCAGGTCATCGAGCAGATGGTGCCGCTGGCCAACCGCGAGAAGGCGGTGATCGAGGCCAAAGCCGCCGTGGTGGCGGCGGTGCAGGCAGCAGACCTGGCCACCGGTGCCGACAAGGCCGCCAAGCAAACCGCCCTGGCGACCGCGCGCACTGCGCTGCAGACCGCACAAGCCTCGCGTGAACAGGCGCTGGAAGAGGCCAGGATCGCCCTCACCAAGAGCGATGGCAGCACGCGCCTGGCCGACCTGATCGGCAAGCCCGTCGATGCCGCCTACCTGCCGGCCATCCTGCGCGCAGTGGCGGCCACCGCCGATCCCGACAAGGTCAATGAGGCGCGCGGCCTCACTGACCTTGTCGATAGCACCATCGTGGCCGCCAACCAGGCCCTGGACAAGGCCAAAGTCTATGGCGACAACGACAGCAATCCCGCGCCGACCTCGGCCGACTTCGAACACATGGGCATGGCCGGAACCGATCAGCAAGGCACGCTGACCCTGGCCAATGCCGCCCTGAAGACCTTGCCTGCGGCACGCAGCAACAGCATCGCCGCCATCCGCGACATCGTCCAGGCCGCTGCGCGCGTGGCAGCGCTGGCCGATGGCACGGCCGGCAATACCACCGACGCCAACCTGCCCGACGCCGCCACCTATGCCACGCTTGGCGTTGCCACCGCGCTGACCCCGGCCGCTGCGCGCGTGCTGGGCCAGGTGATCGACGGCAAGGCGCTGCATGAAGTGGCCACGACCGCCATGATCGAGAGCCTCGCCAACGCCGCGCTGCGCGTGACGCAATTCGCCGCCGACACCGATCTGGCCTCGCCCCTGACTGCGCAAGATTTCAGTACGCTGGGCATCTCCGGCGTGACCGCCGACAACGTCGGCCGCCTGGCCGACCAGCTGCGCGCAGTGCCGCCCTCGCTCATTGCCGACGGTAAAGTCAGCGGCGTGGTCGACACGCTGAACGAGATCCGCGCCATCGTCGCCCTCGACCTGGGCACGCTGCAGACGCTGATGAATTACGCCCAGGGCATCACGCCCATCGATCCCGCCACCCCCACCCTCGCCGAACCCACGCTGGCCCAATACGCACATCCGGACCTGGCCGCCGCCGGTGCCCAGGTCACGGCTGACCGGCTGCCAGCCATCAACAGCGCCCTGCGCGGCGTGGGCGTGGCCGGTGTCGATGCATGGAGCAAGGTCGCCGGGCTGGTGAAGTCCTACACCCTGATCCTGAATGCGGCCGATGGCGCCGCCAGCGGCACCCCTGCCACCCTGCCCACGGAAGCGGACTTCCAGCGCGTCGGCGTCAAGAGTCTGCAGAACCGCTTCCCCAGCGGCAGCGGCGACGCTGCACGCAGCAATGCCGTCAAGCTCCTGGCGCAGGCGGTGGACCGCAGCACTGCGGCCGAAGTCGACACCAGCGCAGAACTGGACACGCTGGCCGACATCGCCAGCCGCATCATCCGCATTGCGGCCGGCCAGCCGGAGACGGTGACGGCCGACGAGTGGAAGCGCCTGCACATCGGCCGCAACTACACCGCCGAGGAACTGCGCGTGGTACTGCCGGCCATTGCCGGCACCGCCGACGATGGCAGCGAGGTCAATACCCCGGCGACCCTGGCCGCGCGTGCCAGCAATGCCATGGGCAGCGCCGAGCGCATCCGCAAGTACGCCGGCAACGAGCCCGGCGCGACGGAACCGCTGCTGGAGGATTACCGGAATCTCGGCATCACCGGCGTGGACGACGTGCTGATGGTGGCCAGCATCAACTCGGTGCTGGATTCAGCGACCATCAGTGCGCCCGACGTGCATCTGCCGGGACAGGTGCAGGCCATCGTCACGGCCTATGGCAGGATTCTCGGCCAGATCGGCAATGCCGACGGCACCCGTGCGCAGCCCGGCGCACCTGACTTCGAGGTGATCGGCGTCACCCCGCCGCAGTCACCAGCCAGCCTGGCCCTGCTCAATTCGGCCCTGGCCCGTGGCGGCAAGCAGCGCGCCGACATCGATACCGTCTCCGAGCTGAAGGACCTGATCCGCGCCAGCGATACCGTTCTGCATATCGCTGCCGGCAATCTGAGCGACCTGCCCGGCACTCCGGCCACGCATGCCGCCACCTTGCAACCCCTCCTCGCCAAGCTGGGCGTGACCGGCCTGCAGCCGGAGAGCATGCCGGCCGTACTGGCGGTGTTGAAGGCCAGTGCCGATGATGGCAGCGGCGTCGATACCCTGGCCAAGCTGCAAACCCTGGCCACCAGCACCAGCACCGCCCAGAACCGCATCCACGCCTATGCCGACGATGCCAACCAGCCCGCACCGGTGCTGGCCGATTACACGGGCATGGGCGTCACCGGCGCCGATATGGTCGGCGTCAATGCGCTCAATTCGCTGCTGGCCGGTACGCGCATCGGCAAGGCGCAGGTCGCCACACCCGAGCAGCTGCAAGGCATCGTCGGCAGTTTCGACCGCATCCTGTCCGAGGCCAATGAAGCCTCCGTTGCCAACCTGGACCTGGTGCCCGACGCCACGCCGGGCAGCGATCCGCTGCTGGGCGACTACAACAAACTGGGCCTGACCCTGTGGGGCCTGACCGATCCGGCCGGTCCCAGTGACAAGACCACTGAACACCTGAGCCTGCTCAACGATGTCCTGCATCGCAAGAGCCGCGACCAGGTCGACAGCCTCGGCAAGCTGGAAGCCCTGGGCGCTGCCGTGGCCCTGTTCATCGATGGCCAAGGTGTGAGCACGCTGGACGCCACCGGGCGCCAGAAATGGGCCGAGGCCGCCAGTCTGCTGGGTGTGCGCAATCTCGTCACCAGTGGCGAGGGCGAGAACCTGGAGGCACTGATCCAGGCCCTGCGCAATCGCACGGCCAGCCAGATCGATACGGTGGAGGAGATCCAGGCACTGCTCGAAGGCAGCAACGACGCACTGGACAAGATCATTGCCTATGCCAGTGACAGCCTGCTCAACCCGGCCCCCACGCTGGCGGACTACACCGCCACCGGCATCACTGCCGGCAGTGGCGCTGTGGCGATAAATGTGAACAATCTGGCCAGCATCAACGCTTCCGTGGCCAAATTGAATGGTCCCGATGTCAATTCGCGCAGCAAGCTCAGGAACGTGGTGCAGGCCTACAACCTCATCCTGACGGCCGCCGACGGCACAGCCGGCGACGGTTCCGGCAATGCGCTGCAAGCCAGCCACTACAGCACCATCGGCGTGAACCTGGCGAGCCTGGCGCGCTCGTCCGCCAACAGTGCCATTGATGCCGACAAGCTGGCGCTGCTCAACAGCGTGGTCGGCGCACAAAACACGGTCGGCGTGAGCACGCCGGAGCGTCTGGAAAACCTGGCGGCCACGGTCAGCGACCTGATCCGCCTGGCGCGCGAAAGCGCGGACGATCCGCTCTCGGCGCAGAAGGACAGCACGCTGAGCCTGGTCCGCCTGCAAACCCTGGGCCTGGGTGCCATCACCAACGAGGCCACGCGCAGCGCCTTCCTCAATGCCGTGCAGTTCAAGGGCAACAGCGTGGATCCCGCCACCGGCGCGCCACGCTCGCAGGACAATGCTGCCACCCACGATGTGAGCGGCGTCAACAGTGTGGAAAAGCTGGCTGCCATCGCCACCAGCTATGCCACGCTACTGGCCTGGGTCAACAACGGCGGCACCAGCGCGCCGACGCAGGGGGACTACCAGACCATCGGCATCCAGCTGCCCACCACCAATCCAACCTCGGCGCTGCTGCTCCTGAACAGTGCCCTGCACGCCCAGCCGGACGCCAGCCGCATCAACACCATCGCCGGCCTGAACCGCATGGCGCTGGTGGTGGAACAGCTGATGAAGGCGGGCAGCATCGGGCCGCTGGGCGGCGCTGCCGAGGGCAGCATTTCTCTCACCGTGGAGGACCTGCAATGGCTGGGCGTGACCGGCGTCAGCTCCGACAACCTGGGCTTCGTGCTCAGCAAGCTGCAGAGCCTCACTGATCCCGGCAGCGTGCTGGTCTCGCTGGCGGCGCTGCAGACGCTGGCCACGGCGGCCATCAACGCGCGCGAGCATCTCGTCAAGCTGGCGCAAGACAATGCCGGCGCACTCGCCACGGCAGCCGAGCTGGAAGCCATCGGCCTGACCTTGCCGGTCAATGGCGCGGGCAGCAACGCGGAGTATCTCAAGCTCTTCAACGATGCTTTGAAATCCCCCGCCATCGATGGCAGCCGCGCCAATACGCCGGCACTCCTGCAGGCCATCATCGGTGCCGCACAGCGTGTGGTGGACAGTACCCTTGACCATGCTCCGGCATCGCCCACGCGCCCGATCCCGGCCGAGCTGATCGCGCTCGGTCTGCCGCCCGCTGAAGTGGCGAGCATTCCGGCGGCGAACATGACCCTGCTGATTGACGCCATCACTGCCCGCAACTTCAGCAACCTCGGGGTGGACCACACCGGCACCGCGCTGGCCCTGCCGGCCAAGCTGAGCCACCTGCTGAGCGTAATCGCGTCGGTCCGCAACAGCGCTGCCACCGGCCTGGCCAGCACCGACCTGAGCGCGGCACACCTGCAGGAACTGGGCCTGACCCTGACCACCTACAACAACGCCGCCGGCACACCCGGCCATCACCTGCCCGCGATCCTCTCGGCCATTGCCGCCAGCGGCAGCGAGGTCGGCAGTCTCGCTGCCTTGCAGACCCTGGCCAGCCGCGCGGCCAGCGCCCAAGACAAGATCCTGCATTACGCCGATGAAACCGGTTCGCCAACCGCCCCCGCACCCACCGCCGAGGACTATCGTGCCATCGGGCTGGCACGCCTCGAGACCGATGCCACCGGTGCCCGCATCGCACTGGTGAGCCCGGAGCGCGTGGAGGCCATCAATGCCGCCCTGCATGCCAGCGGCATCGGCCCCGACCGGGCCGATACCCCGGCGGGCATCAAGCGCGTCGTGACGGCCTACAACGCCATCCTCGACAGTGCCAACGGCACCGCAGGCGATACCGCCGTGACGCTCACCGGTGAGCACTACCGCGACATCGGCGTCACCATTGCGGGCGTGACCGCGCCCAGTGGCGGTGGCAAGGATGGCGCCATCCTGTCGCTCTTCAATTCGCTCATCGACAGTCTCTCCGCTGCCGATGTGGCCACGCCGGCCAGGATCGAAGCCCTGGGTGCCACCGTGGGCAAGCTCATTGGACTGGGCGGACAGCCCCGCACGCAGCCGGTCAGCAATGCGCCGGCCAGCGGTGAGTTGGCCCGGTTCGGTATCCAGTCCCTGAGCGACGACGAACGCGATGCTTTCATCGCCGTCTTGCAGACCAAGGCCGTCACCGACTTCGACACCCTCGGTGAAGTGCAGGCCCTGGCCACCAGCGTGCGCGCAGCCTATGCCCGCGTGATCGCCTATGCCGAAACCAACGGCGGCACCGCCCCCACCGTGGCCGATTATCAGGCCCTGGCCATCACCGGCATCAGCGACAATGCCGGCCACCGCGACGCCGTCAATGCGGCCCTGGCCACCACTGCCGTCAAGGGCAGTACGGTGGCCAAGCTCAATGCCCTGCAAGCCGTGGTCGACAGCTATCGCCTGCTGCTGCAGCAAGCCGACGGCACGGCCGACAATACCGCCACCGCCGCCTTGGCCAAGCTGGAACACTTCGAGAACATCGGCGTGGACATGGCGCTGCTCAAGCAGCTCGATGGCAGCGCAGCGGGAGCCACCCGCAATGCGGTCCAGCTGCTCAGTTCGCTGGTGGACAGCCGCAGTGCCGCCGCCGTCGACACGCCGCAGGAACTGCAGCAATTGGTCAGTTTGGTGCACAAGCTGGCGCTGGCCGAACAGGGCCTCGACACCTCCCCGCTGCTGCCGGCCGACTTTACCCTCATCGGCATGCCAGTGAGCGATGCCGCCGTGGTGGCGCAGATTCGCGCCCAGCTGGCACTGCTGCCCGATAACGGCAGCGGGCTCAACACCTGGAACCAGTTGCGCACGCTGCTGCTGAGCGTGACGGGCGTACCGACCTGGGACGTGGTCGCGGGCGATGACATCATCAACCTGGCCGAACGCACGGCGGGCGTCACCTTGAGCGGCAGCGCCGGACAGAACGATGTGCTGACTTTGTTCTACCCGGATGGCACCGTCATGAAGAGCGGCATCACTGCCCATGATGCCGGCAGCGGCAAGTTCACCTGGAGCTACACGCTCACGGCCGAAGACTGGACCAAGCTCGGTGCCAACAGTGCCGATGGCGTGGCGCGCACGCTGCAGCTGCAAGCCCGCAATACCAGTACCGGCGTGGATTCCATCAAGGTGGCCCACCAGGTGACTATCGACACGGTGGCTCCCCCGGCCAGTCTGGTGCTCACGCTGGAACAGGACACGGGTGTCTCGGCCACTGACGGCATCACCAGCAACGGCAAGGTCAAGGTCACGGGCGTAGCCGCCGATGCCCAGTGGGAGTACCGCATCGGCAGCACCGGCGATTACCAGGCCGGCATGGGTGACAGCTTCACCGTCACCGCGCAGGGCGCACAGACGGCCAGCGTGCGCCAGTTCGACCAAGCCGGCAACCGCAGCGCCGCGCAGACCCTGAACCTGACCCTCGACAGCCAGGCCCCGGCGGCCCCCGTCATCGCGCTCGACAGCGTGGGCGGGACCGTCAACGACCTGCCGGTGACCAACAATGACACCGTCAAGGTCAGCGGCCTGGAGCCGGGTGCGCGACTGCAGTGGCGCCTGAACCGCAACGACTATGCCGACAACCCGGCCTGGACCGATGCCAGCGGCACCACCATCAATCCGATCGGCCTGGCCCCCAGCCAGGTCAGGAACGTCTATCTGGAAGTACGCCAGCTGGATGTGGCCGGCAATGCCGGCAGCGTCAGCCGCCTGGGCTTCACCCTGGACACCAGCCCCCCGCCCGCACCCGGCCTGAGCCTGGTCGGAGCACGGGGTGACGCGGCCAGCGGATTGTTCAGCAACAGCGGCGTGATCGATATCGCCGGCCTGGAACCGCTGGGCCGCTGGGAATATTCGCTCAACGGTGGCAGCAGCTTCGTCGCCGGCAGCGGCAGCCGGCTGACACTGCCGGCAGGCGACGGTGCCAAGACGGTCATCGTGCGCCAGTACGATCTGGCCGGCAATCACACCGACAGCCCGCCCCTGGCCTTCACCCTCGACACCGGACGCCCGCCGGCCCCCACGCCGGTCCTGCGGCTGGACTCCGGTGCGCTGGCCAACGACGGCATCACTACCGACGGCACCGTGCGCATCGACAACCTGGAAGCCGGCGCGATCTGGGAATACAGCCTGGATAACGGCACCACCTGGTCCACCACGGGCATCACCGGCAACACCGTCAGCTTCACCGACAACGGCACCCGCCGCAGCCTGCAGGTGCGGCAGACCGATCGCGCCGGCAACGTCAGCGATCCGAGCGCCAAGCTGGAGTTCACGGTGGACAACACGCCCCCGCGTACACCCCGCCTGGCAATGGTCAACAACAGCAGCGGCGATGAAGCCTCGCACCTGAGCAATGACGGCCGCATCGACGTGCTGGACCTGGACCCGGAGACGACGTGGCAATACAGTACCGACGGCGGCTCCACCTGGACCAACGGCAGCGGCAACCGCTTCACGGTCAGTGGCGATGGCGCCAAACGCCTGCAAGTGCGCCAGACCGATGCGGCCGGCAATACCAGCATCAGCAGCGTGCTGTCCATGCAGCTCGATGCCACGGCCCCAGGCAAGCCGGGGCGGCCGTCGCTGGTTGCCGATACCGGACGCGACGGGACTGATCGCACCACCAGTGATTCGCGACTGCAAGCCCCGGCGGCCACTGAAGCCGACCTGCGCTTCGAGTACAGCCTCGACGGCATTGCGTGGAGCAGCTTCAACCAGCCCATTCGCGGCACCAGGGACGGCGGCAGCGATGGCGACAAGACGGTGAAAGTGCGCAGCATCGATCGCGCCGGCAACCGCAGCGACGCCAGCGACGAGTTCAGATTCACCCTGGACACCGTCGCGCCGGCCAAGCTGGTGCCGACCCTGTTGAAACCCGTCAGCGGTGGCAGCACCACCGACGGCACGATCCTGATCGGTACCCAGGAAGCCGGTTCGGTATGGGAATACAGCCTGGATCGCGGCGCGACATGGCAAGTGGGTAGCGGTGACCGCATCAAGATCAAGGGCCGCGATGAAGGCAGTACCGATGGCGTCAAGAGCGTACAACTGCGCCAGACCGATGCGGCCGGCAACGCCAGTGTGAGCGAGGTGCTGGAGTTCAATCTGCAGACCAAGCTGGATGCACCCGGTGTCACGGTACTGAACACGATCCGCACCCTGCCCGACGGCACGGCGCTGCTGGATGCCGCCGACACTGCCCCGTCCGCAGGCAACAAGATGGTGCTGGAAGTCAGCGGACGCGCCGGCATGACCGCCATCATCAGCCGTGACGATGGCAGCGAAGTGGGCCGCACGATTCTGGACGCCAGCGGCAAAGGCCGGGTCGAAGTCGGTCGCACGCTCACCATTGCCGGATTCAAGACGGTGACGGGTGCCATTACCACGGCCAATGCGGTCTATCAACTGGTGCACTCCACCGAGGCCATCGTCAAGCTGCGCGGAGCCACGCCTTATTTCAGCGCAGCCTTCTCTGAAAGCGGCATGCCGGTGGTCGACATGAGCAAGCCGATCTACCGTACCGGCACGGGCGACACCGACTGGTACGTGTGGTCGGCCCTCGGCGGCGGCTACGTGATCTCGCGCCGCGGCGACAGCAGCGAGTGGTATCGCGAGGCACCGTCCTCGCAGCCGGCGCTGACACCGGAGGCCGTCAAGAGCTGGGTGGCCGTCGATCGCAGCGCCAGCCTGGTGGCCGAGGAACAGTTGCGCAACAGCGGCGTGAGCTCGCACCAGCGCACGCTGGGCGGCGTGAGCCTGGTCAATGCCAACGGCTGGAGCGAAACGCCCTGGACCTACAAGGCAGTGCAACAGTCCAGTCCGGAGAACCGCAGCGATCCGGCCCAGATCAAGGTCAGCATGTCCACCACCACCCCCTCCGCCCTTGACCTGGATGCCGGCACGACCGGCGTACAGAGCAGCGTGCGGCTCTCCGCGACCCGTACGGAGCTGCTCAACGGCTTGCCCCTCCTGGGTGCGGTGGCTGCACCGGCCGGCAGCGCCACGCGCACCATCGAGCTGGTGTACAACAACAAGTCCCTCTTCAGGGACCGGCCCATCAGCGAAAACGACCTGCTGGTGCTGGACGGCACCGAAGTCCGCATGAACGCCAGTCACGCACGCGTGGACAACCTGACCGTGGGCGGTGTGAGCGGCGTGACCTGTGAGGCCACCAAAACCACCAACAACGTCACCACGCTGACGCTGTCCAAGACCTCCGGTGCCGCATTGATCGGGGCCGAAGTGCAAAAGATCCTGGCCACAATCAAGCTGCGCAACTCACTGGACCTGGCCACCACGTTCGAGCCACGCACCCTGGAAGTGAATCTCATCGACCAGGGCGGACGCCGCAGTTATGATACCGCGCGGGTCACCATCCAGTCCGAGGGATATGGCCTGCAGGTCGACCTCAACGCCAGTCAGGCAGGCGTGCAGCGCAGTTCCACGCGCTACCTCAACAGCCAGTTCGTCAGTACCAACGGCCTCACAGAAGGTACCCCCTTCGTCAGGGACATGGTGGCACCGACGGGGACGCCGCAGACCATCAAGCTCAACTTCTTCGGGGTGCATCCCATCAATGAGATGATCTACAGTACCGATGCCGCGGTGGTCACCCTCTCAGAGGGCACGCAGGCCTACTTCGGCTCCATCGCCAACATCTTCAACCTGCACTGGTGGATGACGTCCGAAGGAGCAGTGATCATCAGGAAGAGCAACGGTACCAACTTCTCGGGCGACGAGGTCAAGCGGATCCTGGAAGGCTTGCGCATGGTCGCCAGCACCCGCAACGATGTCCAACGCAGCGTGGACATCACCCTGCTCGGCCCTGAAGATGCGGTCGGCTCCACCTCGCGCGCCACGCTGATCGTGGATACCCGCGCCCCCGACCTCGACCTGGATGCCAGCCAGGCCGGGAATCAGGCCACGGTGAACACCATCGTTCCCAGAGACCAGACCAGCGACGGGGTCAAGCTCTTCAAGGGCGAGGTGACCGCACCCGTGGCAGGCGACACCGCAAAGGTGGTGCTGACACTGCCTGTGCCTGCGGGAACCAGCCCCGCAGGCTCTGAAAAAATTATCCTGAATACGGACAACCGGCTCCCCACCACCACCGACTTCAACGTCACCGGCAGCATCGGCGGGGTGGACGGGCTGGCGATCCGCTACACTGCCGCCACCCGTGAGCTGAGCATCAGCCGCCAGAATGGGGCCAGCCTGCCCGGCAGCCAGGTCAAGGCCATCCTGGAGGGGCTCAGGTACAGCTTCCCGCCCAATACCGATCTCAGCATCGGCCTCAACAACGAACACCGGTTCGAGATCGCGCTGGTCGATCAGGCGGGCAATACCAGCAAGGGCCGCGTGGACATGTCGACCCTCAGGACGATACCGGCCAGCCTGACCGTGAGCGTGGTGGACGGACAGTTCGGCTATGGGCTCATCAAGATGTCCAACGTCTTCGGCGCGCCCGTGGCCCCGCTCAGCTTCCCGGCCGTGCTGACCAAGAGCGAGGAGGCCATCCCGATGCTGCCTGCCGGTTTCACTGCGGCCACCTTGCTCTCCGCGCTGCGCGGCATTTCCGCCGAATGGGGCGGCAAGGGCGTCTCCGGCGACGGCAACACCAGCATCGGCAGCCTCAAGAGCTACCAGATGTTCGACAAGCTGGGGACCGGTACCACCTCCTTCAGCCTGCTGCAGCAGGGCAGCAGCCTCGATACGCTGGGGGCCTGGCTGCGCCTGGGCCTGAAGCCTGCCGGCGCGGCCGGGCTCAACAACCTGACGCTGGAAATGCTGGGCGGCTTCAAGCGCAACAGCGTGGACCAGTACAAGGTCCAGCCCGACATGGAAACCGGCCTCAGTGATGTCGGCCTGGCCAACATCGGCTTGCTGTACCAGCTGAGTGTGGCCAACACCAGCAGCCGGCCGGTGATCCACGTCCGGTTCGACAGTTCCAACAACGTAGCGGGGAACGTGATCGAGCTGTATGAAGGTGGCCGGCTGGTGGGCAGCAAGACATTGGTCGCCAGCGATCTCGGGGGAGGACCGAAGGAAGTGGACGTCGCCGTCTTCCAGAGCCTGTCGGCCGGCAGGCATGATCTGGAGGTCCGCTATACCGACACCGGCGGCAACTCCGTCAACAGCAACCTGAGCGTGAACGTGGCAGCCGGTGGCGCACCGGTGACCTTGTCGGACCTGGGCGTGCGCGGCAGCAAGCAGTCCGCCTCCGAGGCACAGTCGCTGGGCCAGTCCGGCGCCTCCTATGCCGTCATCAGCGATGCGGACACCAGCTTTGCCTCCGGGCACGGCAACCAGGGCCCGGTGTTCGTCGGCACGGTCGGCGGCGGCAGCGCATCGGACCGCTATCTGGTCACCATCCAGATGGGCGGCAAGGTCGTGGCCTTCGAGGATGTGGGCGCAGGCAGCTTCGCCATCGGCATCCCGGCCGGCGTGCTGCCACCGGGCTACTACCAGGACCTGAGCATCAGCGCCACCGTGCTCACTCCCGGTGCGCGCCTGGGCCAGACCACCAGCATGCAGGGCCTCAAGCTCGGCTGGTACTGGGCCGCGCAGGCGGGAACCTCCATTGTCGGCGGCAATGGCAACGACGAGCTGGTCGTGGGTGCTGCGGCCGATCCCGAGGCCACCGGCGGCATCCTTGTGCAAACCGGTGCAGGCGACGACAGGATCACCGTGGGCAGCTTCGGCAAGACGAGCGCACTGAGGGCAACCGTTACCGACTTCACGGTCGGCATGGACCGGGTGAAGGTCTTTGGCCAGATCGTGAACCAGGACTTCGTGAAGAACTACGTCACGGCCTCCGATCTCAACGGCAGCACTCAGTTGCAGATCGACCTGGACGGCGCGGGCGCGGGCAAGCTGTATTACCACCTGACCCTGCAGGGCGTGCAGTACAACCCGTCCACGATCGGTAGCATCTTCGGCGTGTAAACGGCAGGTCTCACCAGCCAAAGCACAAGGGCGGCCAATTGGCCGCCCTTGTGCGTTACTGCGTTTGCCTTTGCTGCATTGATGGCTGCGTTCAGAACAGCAGGATCAGCAGCAGGATGATGGGAATCGGAATCCCCAAGAGCCAGAGCAGAATGGCACCCATGTCAGTCTCCTATGAAGGTTGGTGTTCAGGTTCGGCGAAACGTGGCGCGGGAGGGCGCTGTTCAACGCAACTCGGGTTCGCCGACGCGATGGTCACGAAGTTCATGACGCAACACCGGTTCGCCGTAGAGTTCGTTGCGATCACGCAGGCGGCCGCCGTAGGTGGCCAGCAGGCTGGCGACGAAGGCACCGCACAGCAGGGCCAGGAACATCCACAGCGAGGCATAGGCAGCAGCCTTGCGGGCGGCATCAGCAGCTTCCTTGGCCTTGGTGGCAGCCTGGTCCAGATTGCGCTGGTAGGCGGCAAAGGTATCGGCCACGCGCTTCTCGGCATCGGCTTGCGACAGGCCGGTATGGCGTGCCACCAGCTGGCCCAGGTAGCGCTTGTCGTTGTCGGCCAGTTGCTGGTTGGCCAGCGAATAACCGAAGACGCGGACCACTTCCATGCGCTGGGCCGAGGTCAGCTCACGGCCATCGGCGGGAGTCGGTGCAGCCAGCGGAGCGGCGGGAGCAGCGGTGGCGGCATCGCTGCCGGCGGCCGGAGTCACCGGTGCGGCAGGGGCTGCGCTGGTGTTGGCGGTGCCATTGGCGGTGCCGCTACGGAACATGGAATCGATGAAATAACCCGAAGCACGATCAGCCAGGTTGCCAGCTTGTTGCGCGCCCTCCGGCCCCATGGCCGCAGCGGTCGCGGCAGCGCCGGTACCGAGTACGCCACCGGCGGCACCCAGGGTCTTGGCCCCGCCCGAGATCACGCTGCCCACGGCCGAGCCCAGCAGGGCGGCGGTGGCCAGCGAAGCCACGGCCCAGGCCAGCAGGCCATGTGCGGTATCGCGGAAATAGACTTCACGGGTATGCAGGCCAGCCCACTTCACGCGCAGGCGGCCGGCCAGGAAGCCACCGATGGCCGAGGCGGCGATCTGGGTGAACAGCAGCCAGCCGGCCGTGGAATAGCCGATGGCCTTGGCCGAGACGCCCTCGCCGGACCACGGCGAGATCGACGAGAAGCCGAGGCCAAAGCCCAGCATCACCAGGATGAAGGACAAGGCCGCCGCCGCAAAAGCGCCCGCCAGGATGGCACCCCACGAGACGCCGGAGCCGTTGTTGTTGGCGGCCTCGACGCTGGCCGGTGGAAGGGGATGGATGGTTGAGGTGGTCATGAGTCTCCTCGCGATTCTTGATGGATTGATCTCTGCGACTGGCGCAGGGCTGGGGGGCATTGCCACGGAGAGACTGTAGGCGCGCGCTGGCGCGCGCGCCATCGGCGGAGTTCGGCAGGTGGCGTAGGAGAGCAGGGAAGCGCGGAGTCGGCGTACAGGAAAACGTGCAGAATTCCGTACAAAATTCCGTGCCGAATTCACTACAGGAATCAGTACGGAAAAACGTACAGAAAGAGCGGCAGAACAATGCTCAGGACGCAGTACGGAAAACTGCACAGCAGCGCTGCACCGAGTCTTATAGAATGAGCGCCTCACACACCGGCATCCTGCCCTGCCGCCCCAACCTGCTACGGATTCCCATGGCCAACACGCACAGCACTCCGATCACGCATTTCCTGTTCGACCTCGACGGCACCCTCATGGACAGCGATGCCCTGCACCACGCTGCCTTCAACACCATCCTGTCGCGCTGGGGCCGCTCGGTGGATGTGGACTACTACAAGACCCACATCATGGGGGCGTCCAACGCCATGATCTTCGATCACCTGTTTCCCGGCATGCCGGCCTCGGAATACCAGCCGCTGGCCGAAGAAAAGGAACAGCTGTTCCGCTCGCAGCTGGACCAGCAGGTCGCGCCCACGCCCGGCATCGAACGCCTGCTCGACCATATCGCCCGCATCGGCGGACGCACGGCAGTGGTGACCAATGCACCGCGCGCCAATGCCGAGCTGATGTTGAAGGCCACCGGCCTGGCCGGCCGCTTCGATACGCTGGTGATTGGCGATGAGCTGGAACGCGCCAAACCCGATCCCCTGCCCTACCTGACCGCCCTGCAACTGCTGGGCGGCACACCGGACCAGGCGGTAGCCTTCGAGGATTCGAGTTCGGGCGTGAAAGCCGCCAGCAGCGCCCAGGTCTGGACCTTCGGCATGCTGGGTGGACTGGATGAAGCGCGCCTGCGGGCTGCCGGTGCCCACGCCGTGATCCGCGATTTCAACGGTCAGGCGCTGTGGGACAAGATCGGCGGATAAGTCCGCGCCTTCATTGCGAGCGGGCCGCCTCGAAGTGATGGTCCGGCAGGAACCACAGCAGGGCCAGCAGCACGTAGATGGCGGTCGCGCCCAGCGGGGTGGCCAGTGACAGCGGAATGGCCACCGCATAGAGCAGGATGGAGAGCGCATTCTTGCGCCCGTGTCCCAGCATGGCCGCCAGCGAAGGATGCGCCGCTTCACTGTGGCGCAGCGCGCGTTTCAACAGCAGGAAAGAGACCGAACACATCAGCAGCACCACGCCATAGCAGGCCACGGGTGCGCTCTGCCGATGATGGTTGGCCACCCACGAGGTGACGAAGGGCAGCAGCGACAGCCAGAACAGCAGGTGCAGGTTGGCCCACAGCACGCGCCGGTCGACCTGCGTGGCCAGCTGCAGCAGGTGATGGTGGTTGACCCAGTAGATGCCGATGTAGACGAAGCTCAATACATAGCTCAGCAGCGGCGGCATGAGCGGGGCGAGGTCGGCCAGACCGGCGCCCTGCGGTGTCTGCAAGCCCAGCACCATGATGGTGATGGCAATGGCGATGACGCCATCGCTGAAGGCTTCCAGCCGCGACTTGTTCACGACGTGGCCGCCTTGGCCGGCAGCGGCTGGCGAAATTCCCACACCACCATCGCCACCAGGATCAGCACCGGCACGATCAGCCCGGCAAAGCCGATGGCGTGATAGGCGAAGGCGGCGGCGATGGCACCCGCGCCGAACGACAGCACCGGCCACACGAACTTGATGCAGCGCTCGGTGGTGCCGGCATCGGCCGCGCCGCGCAGCATGTCCACCACGTCGATCACCACTTGCGTGACGTTGCCCGTCATCAGCGAGGTCGGTGCCAGATGCGCCAGCAGCAGGCGGCTGATGGCGCTATGCACGCCCATCGATGCCGTGCCCAGCAGCCCGGACGCCATCACCCAGCCCGCCGTGGGCGACTGCACCGGTGCGGCGGCGATGCCGCAGAGCATGAATCCGGTCAGCAACAGCAACTGCAGCAGCAGTGACCAGCCCAGGGCGCGGCCATCGCGGCGCTGGATGGCGGCGATGAACAGGCGTGCCACGGCCACGCCGAGGATGAAGGCCGGGAAGGCCAGGAATTTCAGCAGGATGGACATCTGCGAGGTATCCGCCAGGGCCGCGCCGATGAGGATGAAGTTGCCCGTCACATGGGCCGTGAACAGGCCGAACAGCGCGATGAAGCCCAGCGTATCGACATAGGCGGCGAGGAAGGCCAGTCCGGAGGACTGGAGGCGGTTGCGTTGTGCGGCATTCATGAGGTGTCTCGCTTCCGGAGGGCGGGGGGCAGGCCGCACACCTTAGCACCGCTGCTGCCGTCCGCCCATTATCCCTGTGGATAAGACAAGTCCGGCGAAGCCGCGCCAAACCCTTGCCGATCCGGCAACGATATGCCTTTGATGGATGCAACAAAGGCATTTTCTACAAAAAACAGCACATTTGTACAATCCAAGCCGGGCCTGAATGCTGATGATGCGAAGGACTGCACGGCAAGGCCTGCGATGCCCGAAGAGGGGCGTTGCGAAGGCGTGCCGGTGCAAGGATTTTCGCAACCCGGCAAGACGGATTCATTATGGAAAGTACCGTATACGTCGTCGATGACGATGGCATGGTCAGGACCGCCCTGTTGAGACTGCTGGCCTCGGCCGGCCTGAAGGCGCGCGGCTTTGCCTCGGCCGACGAGTTTCTGCGCGAGTCGCTGCCGGGCACGCCGTGCTGCCTGCTGCTGGACATGAAGATGCCCGGCTCGGATGGCTTCGAGGTGGTACGGCAGCTGGAACAGCGCGGCGATGCCATTCCGGTGATCTTCATTTCCGGCTACGGCACCATTCCCGTGACGGTGCAGGCGATGAAGGCGGGTGCCCATGAATTCCTTACCAAGCCGATCGAAGACGAGCGCCTGCTGGGCGCGGTGCAGGAGGCACTGGCCATTGCCGGGCGTGATCTGCATCAGCGTGTGGAGCAGGCCGCCAGCACTTCGCGGCTGGAAAAGCTGACCCCGCGTGAGCGGGAAGTGCTGGAACTGGCCATCGGCGGATTGCTCAACAAGCAGATCGCCACCGAGCTGGGCATCAGCGAAATCACCGTCAAGGTCCACAAGCGCCGCGTGATGGACAAGATGCAGACCAAGACCCTGGCCGATCTGGTGCGGGCGGCGGAGCGCTTGCAGATTCATTCTGCGCGGCAGCGGTGAGGCTGCCGGCCAGCTGACGGTATCCGCACGAGACGGACCATCAATGACCACCGCAAGAGCGCCCATCGTAGTCGAAGGCCTTCGAAACTGATCCGCTTTTGCGGTATTCCTGAACACATCCCTTCTTCCCATCAGTAACCTGTGCGGCTCTGACAGCAGCCCGGGCGGCCTCCATCGCTACCCGCACAACCACGATGGGCAATCTCAAGAACATCATTGGCACCGGCGGTGAATACCTGTGCGGTATTGAACTCATGCGTCCGGTCATTCCATCGGCTGGCCTGCCTTGCGGTTTCCAGCCGGGAGAAGCCGGCTGCCTGTTCGAGGCACTTCATTTCGGGGGCAAGGAACCGACCTATGACTATGTGGTGTACCTGCTGGATGCGACTGCGCGGCGTCTCGGCCCCTTCTTCTTCCTGCAAGTCAAATCCACGCTCAGGCGCTTACGCCCTGCGTTTCAATGCGAGCGCAGTGAAGCGTGCGCACGCCATGAAGACCCCTTTCTTCGTGGGCATCGTCGATCGCAGCACCGCACGCCGGGAGCGGATCTATGTAAAGGGGATAGATGCACGCCAGTCGAAAGGGATCGCACGTCTTGCGCCACACCATGACCTTGCCGAAGACGCCGTCAAGATTGCCATCTACAACGAAGTTTGCCGCGTCTGGTCGCTGCGCAACAATCCGCCACTGACACAGCTCATCTGAGGAGCCGCCCATGCCACGTTCCCGTCGTCAAGAAATCGCACACCGATTTGCCGAGGGCCTGGTTGCGCAAATGTTGCAGCGATCCGGTAGTGAATTCTTTCACGTGACGCCTTCCCGCCCGGGCGAACACATCGACCTTCTGGTGAGCCAGGGTGACGGCCTGTGCGGCATCGAAGTGCGGTATGCAGAGCGCAGCGAGGGTGTCGAGCAACTCTGGAACGAATGGAAAGACGCCGTTCGCGCATCCGGCAGGAAACGCCGCTCTGCGCTGGCAAGAACGATGAAGGCGATACGACGGGGGACGACGGCAAATCAAGCGGATCCTGATCTCCATCTGGTCGTGGTCACCGGCACGGGAGACAAAATATATACGGACCAGAGCATCGCGCCCTTGTTGACGCCGGATGACCGCACCCATATTTCCGTGCTGGGCGAGTAGGCCTGGCATGGCCTATCCCTGTCCCCTCACCCACCCCATCGGCCCCACCCCCATCACCTGCTTGAACACCCGGCTGAAGTGACTCTGGTCCGAGAACCCGCACTCCAGCGCAATGACCGACATGCTCTTGCCCTCCTCGCGCAGCAGCTGGCAGGCCAGCGCAATGCGCTGGCGCTGCAGCCAGGCGTGCGGCGGCAGGCCAAAGCTGAGCTTGAAGGCGCGCGAGAAATGCGCGCGCGACAAGCCGCACTGCGCCGCCAGCTCGGCCAGCGTCAGGCGCTGTCCCAAATGCGCCAGCATGTAGTCCCGTACCCGCACCTGCTGCCATCCGGCCAGGCGGCCGCTGTTGCGCGCCAGCGGCTGGCCGCCATAGTGCCGGGCCAGATGCGTGTGCAGGGCCAGCGTCACGCTGTCCATGAACACCGTATCGCCATCATTGGCCGCCTCGCCCAGCATCGGCAACATCGCCTGCACCAGGTGCCAGATCACCGGGTCGCGCACCGCCTGGCGCTGCTGCAGCCCGCTGATGCGGCGTCCGCCCTCCTCGCTCCATTGCTCGATGGTGGCGCGCGGCAACTGCAGGCGTACGTTGTCGTAGTCCGACAGGTGCTGGCAGCGCCACTGCTCGCGCAGGTCGGTGATGGCCATTTCGCCGCTGCGGTGGCCGCCCGCATGCACCAGCTGCCGGCCGCGCCACAGCTTGTGATGGCGAAAATCCTGCAATTGCACGATCACCGAAAAGGCATCCTCGCCCGGGATGTCGATCACCGGCACCGCCCCGGACGAGACGCCCGTGACCTGCGACTGCGCGGCGCGCGTCAGGCCCAGGCCGTCCTGCAGGCGGAGACGCTTGATGAAACGCTGGGGCAAGGGCTGGATCACGAGGAAAATCGATAAAAGTGAAAGAAAGAAAAACCACCCGCTCCAGTGGCGGCCAACAAGCCGACGCATCCGAAGCTGAGTGAAGGAAAACGCAAAAAAGGCAGAGCCGTCAAGCTCTGCCTTCCGCACCCTGCATCAAGAGGGAGCGCTCACATCGAGGTCCGCCCCGACTCAAACAGGAACCAGGCCCGCTGCTCGGCCTCGTCGATCCAGTTTTCCAGCAGACTGGCGGTAGCCACGTCGCCGTGCTCATCGCACAGCGCATGGGTGGCCATCATGAAACCGACCAGGCGCAGGTTGTCCTCCCGCAGTTCGGCCAGCATGTCGGAGGGCGTGACGAAGTCGGCATCGTTGTCGGCCAGCCGTTGCAGCTTGGCGATATGCCCGCTGGAACGCAAGGTGGTCGCACCGATTTTGCGTACCCGCTCGGCCACCGCATCGGTGATGGCGATGATCTGCCCGGACTGGTCATCCAACAGCAGGTGGTAATCGCGGAAATGCGGCCCCGACATGTGCCAGTGGAAATTCTTGGTCTTCAGGTACAGCACGAAGATGTCCGCCAGCAGCATGGTGAGGGCGCCACCGATTTCCTGCGTGGCCAGCTCCGAGAGCGCGCCAGGTGTGGCCAGCGGCGCCAGGCGGCGCTTTTCCAGCGCTTGGCGTTGGGTTGCATCCAGGCTCATGGTGCTTACCCCTTCAGGAAGGCCAGCAGGTCTTCGTTGATCTGGTCCTTGTGGGTGGCGCACAGGGCGTGCGGCGCGCCGCCATAGATCTTCAGCTCCGCACCCGGCACCATCTCGGCCACCAGCTTGCCGGTGGTCTGGAAGGGGACGACCTGGTCGTCGTCACCGTGGATCACCAGGGTCGGGAAGTTGAATTTCTTGATGTCTTCACGGAAGTCGGTGCCGGAGAAGGCGCTCACGCAATCCAGCGTTCCCTTCAGCGAGGCCAGCATGGCGATGTTGAAGGTCTGCGAGAGTACGCCGGCGCTGACCGCATCGGCCTTGCCCGGACGGTTGGTGCCGAAGAAGACGGCGGCGAAGTCGCTGATGAATTGCGCGCGATCCTTGAGCAGGCCTTCCTTGATGCCGGCAAAGACCTCGGCCGGCACGCCCTGCGGGAAGTCCGGCGCCTGGCCGAAGATCGGCGTCACCGCACCCAGCAGCGCCGCCTTGGCCACGCGCTTGCTGCCGTGGCGGCCGATGTAGCGGGCCACGTCGCCGCCACCCATGGAGAAGCCGACCAGGGTCGCGCCCTGCAGGTCCAGCTTGTCCATCAGCTCGGCCAGGTCATCGGCGAAGGTGTCGTAGTCGTAACCGCTCCAGGGTTGGCTGGAACGGCCGAAACCACGGCGGTCATAGGCGATGACGCGGTAGCCGCGCTCGGCCAGGAAGTTCATCTGGTATTCCCACATGTCGCCGTCCAGCGGCCAGCCGTGGCCGAAGACGACCGGTTGGCCGCTGCCCCAGTCCTTGTAATAGATTTCAGTGCCGTCGCGGGTAGTGATGGTGCTCATGGTGTGACTCCTTGTGAGATGGTGTGGAGAGGCCGTGCAGGGGACAGCAACCGCCCTGCGCATGGCAGAGCGGCCTGACAACGTTGAATCTGCCAATGAAGCTGGAAGAGAGACCGCCGTGAATCGACTTGATTCCTACGGTTGAGCTGCGGCCCGGCCCAGCCGCCACTGGCCCGGACCGCACAGCGCGATGGCCGTGAAGATCACCAGCAGCAGCCAGCCGAACTGCCCTTCCGCGATGCTCCAGCCGGGATGCACCGCCAGCATGGCCACCAGCAGCACGCCGATGATGGGCAGGCAGGCCAGGCGGGTGAACAGGCCCAGTGCGATCAACACCGGACATAGCGCTTCGGCCAAAATGGCGGACCAGAGCGATACCGTCGGGCCGAGGCCGAAGGGATCCTCGATGACGGTCAGCTCATGCGCGTAATGCATGAGCTTGGGCAAGCCATGCACGTAGAACAGCATGAAGCTGCCGGCCACGCGCAGGAACAGCAAACCCAGATCCAGGGGCGGGACCGGCCAACCGGTCCGGCGAGCGGAATGATGCGCTTGCATGATCGGCCCCGCTCAGAACGCGAAGCAGCTGCAACCCAACGCGCCCCAGAAACCGGCGAAGTGGGAAACCGGAACGCTGGACTTGCGCGCCACGTCATGGGAGTGACCATGCACGCCGCACGAACCCGCGCAGGCATGCGGCAGCGCGGTCTTCTGCTGGCGTGCGGCATCGCTGCTGGCGACGGCGCGATAGTGTCCCGGCACCTTGGCCACCGGCGACCACTCGGGCAGCACCGGGATCTCGCCCGGGCCGTGCGCGGAGAACGGACCGGTGCCATAGACCACCTTGCCATCCACCACGGTCATGACCGATTCGATGGACTTGATGTCGTCTTCATGCACGCTGAAGAAATCCGCCGACAGCACGGCGAGGTCGGCCAGCTGGCCGGCCTGGATGCGACCCTTCTTGGCCTGCTCGCTGGAGAACCAGGCGCTGCCTGCGGTCCACAGTTCCAGTGCAGTTTCGCGAGGTAACCTGCCAGTTGACCGGTACAGTTGCGTCCCGCCAACAGTACGGCCGGAGACCAACCAGTACAGTGCAGTCCAGGGGTTGTAGCTGGCCACGCGGGTGGCGTCGGTGCCGGCACCGACCGGCACGCCCATCTCCAGCATCTTGGCCACGGGTGGCGTGTGCTCGGCGGCATCGCTGCCGTAGCGGTCGATGAAGTACTCGCCCTGGAAGGCCATGCGATGCTGGATGGCAATGCCGCCGCCCAGTGCCTTGACGCGCTCGATGTTGCGCTCGGTGATGGTCTCGGCGTGGTCGAACATCCAGTGCAGGCCGTCGAAGGGGATATCGCGGTTGACCTTCTCGAACACGTCCAGCATGCGCGAGATCGATTCGTCATAGGTGGCATGCAGGCGGAACGGCCAGCGATTGGACACGAGGTGGCGCACCACCCGTTCCAGCTCCTCTTCCATGCCGTCGGCGAGGTCGGGACGCGGTTCGAGGAAATCCTCGAAGTCGGCCGCCGAGAACACCAGCATTTCACCGGCGCCGTTATGGCGCAGGAAGTCGTCCCCGTCACCGGGCTTGACCATACCGGTCCACTTCTGGAAATCGGCCAGTTCACTTCCCTTGCTCTGGGTGAACAGATTGTAGGCAATGCGGATGGTCAGTTGGCCGTCGGCTGCGAGCTTGTTGATGATCTGGTAGTCATCCGGGTAGTTCTGGAAACCGCCACCGGCATCGATGGCGCTGGTCACGCCCAGGCGGTTCAGCTCGCGCATGAACTGGCGGGTCGAATTGACCTGGTATTCCTGCGGCAGGGCCGGTCCCTTGGCCAGGGTGGCATACAGGATCATGGCGTTGGGACGGGCGATCAGCATGCCGGTCGGATTGCCGGAGGCATCGCGCACGATCTCGCCGCCCGGTGGATTGGGCGTGTCCTTGGTATAGCCCACTGCTTGCAGCGCGGCGCGATTGAGCAGCGCGCGGTCATACAGGTGCAGCACGAACACCGGGGTATCGGGTGCGGCCGCGTTCAACTCTTCCAGCGTGGGCATGCGCTTCTCGGCGAACTGGAATTCGGTCCAGCCCCCGACCACGCGCACCCATTGCGGATGCGGCGTGCGCGCCGCCTGGTCCTTCAACATGCGCAGTGCATCGGCCAGCGACGGCACGCCTTCCCAGCGCAGTTCCAGGTTGTAGTTCAGGCCGCCACGGATGAGGTGCAGGTGCGAGTCGTTCAGGCCGGGGATGACGGTGCGGCCGCCCAGGTCGATGACCTGGGTGCTGGCCTGCTTGAGACGCATCACGTCGGCGGCGCTGCCGACTTCGATGAATTTTCCGCCGCCGATGGCAACGGCTTCGGCGATGGGGTTTTGCTTGTCGACGGTGTGGATCTTGCCGTTCAACAAAATCAGGTCAGGGGTGACGCTGGCTGCGGTGGTCATGGAGGCTCCGGGCATGGGCTGCAACGATGAAGAGGGCGGATTGCGCAAGTTGTGGCGTCGCGGGCGGCGAACCGTCCATCTCATGCGCTTGTGTTGGTGCTTTTGTTGGTGATGGCAGTGTGCAAAAACGCGCTGCCAGCGTCTAGCTATACGAACAGATAATGGCAGCGCCCTGCCCGCTTGCCTATGATCGCCTCCGGCAGCCTCACTCCCCTGCCACGCCGCTGCGCACCGCCTCTCCCCGGCCAAGGCAGCGGCTGCCGTCTCCCTGTTCACTCCACCTACGGAACCATCATGACCACCAACACCAAACTCGACGTCCTGACCCCGACCAACTGCCAGCTCATCATCATCGACCATCAGCCGCAGATGGCCTTCGGCGTGCAGTCGATGGACCGCCAGGCACTGAAGAACAACGTCGTCGCCCTGGCCAAGTCGGCCAAGGTCTTCAACATCCCTACCGTCATCACCACCGTGGAAACCCAGGGCTTCTCCGGCTACACCTATCCGGAACTGCTGTCGGTCTTCCCCGAGCACGACATCCTGGAACGTACCTCCATGAACTCCTGGGATGACCAGAAGGTGCGCGACGCCCTCAAGGCCAACGGCAAGAAGAAGGTGGTCGTGGCCGGCCTGTGGACCGAAGTCTGCAACAACAGCTTCGCCCTGTGTGCCATGGCCGAAGGCGACTACGAGATCTACATGGTGGCCGACGCCTCCGGCGGCACCTCCAAGGAAGCCCACGACTACGCCATGCAGCGCATGATCCAGGCCGGCGTCATCCCCGTGACCTGGCAGCAGGTGATGCTGGAATGGCAGCGCGACTGGGCCCGCAAGGAAACCTACAACGCCGTCATGGACATCGTGCGCGAACACTCGGGTGCCTACGGCATGGGCGTGGACTACGCCTACACCATGGTGCACAAGGCCGAGCAGCGCCCGCACGGCAACCAGAAGATCCTGGCACCGGTGCCGGCCAAGTAAGCCAGTCCGGTCACCGACGCCGCCGCGCTCCTGCCCTGCATCGGCGGGGCGCGGCGGCGTCCCATCTTCACGAGGAGCCGGGCCATGTCCGCTTATCTGATTTCCCTGGGGGCCGGCATCCTGATCGGTGTCTTCTACGCGCTCTTCAAGGTGCGCTCACCGGCACCACCGGGCATTGCCCTCATCGGCCTCTTGGGCATGGTGCTGGCCGAGCGCCTGGTCAACGGCCTGGGCCCCCTGCTGGGCCACTGATCCCGGAGTACGCATGAAACCTTACCTGATCTCCCTCCTGATGGGCCTGCTGGCCGGCCTGATCTACGCGGCCCTGCACGTGCAGTCACCGGCACCGCCCATCATCGCCCTGCTCGGCTTGCTGGGCATGCTCATCGGCGAACAGCTGGTGCCCATCGTGCGCCGCAAGCTGGCCGGCGAGCCGCTGAGCGCAGCGTGGTTCCACCGCGAATGCATGCCCAAGATCACCGGCACACCGCCGCCGGACGCCAAGTGAGCCACCGGGCAGACGATGATGAGCGAAGGGGAGACAACGCCACCATCACACCGCCCCATCGCGGTGATCGATGACGATCTCGGGGTCCGCGCGGCCCTGTGCAACCTGCTGGATTCCGCCGGGCATCGCCATTGCAGTTTCGATGGCGGCGAGGATTTCCTCACCAGCACCTGCCTGCCGGTAGCCGCCTGCGCCATCGTGGACCTGAACCTGCCTGGAATGAGCGGCTTCGAACTGGCCGAGCAGCTGCGCAGCCTGCGGCCGGACCTGCCGGTGCTGTTCATCTCGGCGCAGGTCACGCCGCTGCAGCGCCAGCGCGCCACGGCCATGGGCATGGCGCTGCTGGTCAAACCGGTCGACGCCGATACCCTGCTGGTGCTGCTGACGTCCACCCTGCTCTACGGCCCGCCCTGAACCGCGCGTGTCGGCAATGCGGCACAATGCGGCCTTGACCTCATCATCCTTGCCTGGAGATCCCCTTGCCGTCCGACCCGCGCCCTGCCGACGACGATGCCCTGCTGCACGCCCTGCGCGAATTGTCGGCGCTGCTCGACCCGGTCCTGCTCAAGCCGGCGCTCACCCGCGCGCTCTGCCATCTGGCCGGTGCACGGCGCTGCCTGCTGGTGCGGCATGAGGCCGGCCTGACGCTGATCGAGGCCGAGGCCCGGCGCGATGGCATGGATGTCTGCAACAGCCAGGATCACTGCATCGCCGGGCCGGACGATCTGCACACGGCCGCGCTCACCCTGCGCCTGAGCCATCGTGGCCAGGCGCGTGGCGAACTGCTGCTGTATTACGACGCGCCACCCGCTGCGGCCATGACGCGCTGCGCCCATCACCTCGGCGCCCACGCCGCCGTGGCCCTGGCCAATGCCGCCGACCATGCGCAGGCCTTGCTGGAAAAGGAACAACTGCTGTGCGCCGAACGCGAACTGCGCACCAGCCAGGAACTGCTCAAGCAGGGCGAACGCTTCAACCACGCCGGCAGCATGCGCTACCTGGTGCGCGAAGACCTGATGTTCTGCTCCGATGAACTGTGCCGCATCTACGGCCTGCCGGCGGGCCGCAACTGCATCACCTATGACGAGTTCGCGTCCATCATGCATCCCGATGACCGGCAGGAAGTGATCGAGACCGTCAATGCGGCCGTCGCCATGGGCGGCACCATCCGCGTTGAGCACCGCATCTGCCGCCAGGACACCGGTGAGGTGCGCTATCTCTCCGGCATCGGCAAGCCGGTATGGGTGGATGGTACCTTCACCGAATACGTGGGGACGGCCACCGACATCACCGTGCGGCGGCAGGCGGAATACGCCATCCGCGCAGCCCAGGTGGACATGGAACGCGTCTCGCGCGCCAACACCGTGGGCCAGCTGACCGCGTCCATCGCCCATGAAGTCAACCAGCCGCTGATGTCCATCGTCTCCAACGCCGGGGCCAGCCTGCGCTGGCTGAACCGGCCCGTGCCGGAACTGGAACATGCGCGCGCCGGACTGCGCGACATCATCAGCGAAGGCCAGCGCGCCGGCGGCATCATCAGCAGCCTGCAGAACCTGACCCGCAATCGCGCGCCGCAATTCGAGCGCCTCAACCTGGCTGCGCTGATCCGCCATACGCTGACCCTGTCACGCAGCGAGCTGGATCAACGTGAAGTGCATCTTTCGCTGTCCCTGCCGCCTGCAGAGGTCCATGTACTGGGGGATACGGTGCAGTTGCAGCAGGTGCTGCTGAACCTGGTGGTCAATGCCATCGATGCCATGGCCGCGGTGCCGGAAAATGCACGCACGCTCAACATTGGCGTGAGCTGCTGCAATGAACAGCGCGTGAAGGTAGAGATACAGGATAGCGGCGAGGGCATCGCGGCCGACGCCATGCCGCACATCTTCGATGCCTTCTATACCACCAAGGAAAACGGCATGGGCATGGGGCTGGCGATCTGCCGTTCCATCATCGAGACCCATCGCGGCCGCCTGCGCGTGGAGGCGGCGCAGCCGCAAGGGACGGTGTTCAGCTTCGACCTGCCGCGCGTACCGTGAGCCGCGGGGCCCTCAGCCCAGCCGGCGGCGCCATGCGCCCGGACTGCTGCCCACGATCTGCGAGAACACGCGGCTGAAATGGCTCTGGTCGTAGAAGTCGCAGGCCACTGCGATCTCGGCCAGCGACAGCCCGCTGTGGCGCAGATATTCGCGCGCCATGTCGACCCGCTGCAGCAGCAGCCACTGGTGCGGCGTGTGGCCGGTACTGGCCTTGAAGGCGCGCAGGAAGTAGCTGGCCGACATGTTGCATTCGCGCGCGATCTCGGGAATGGAGACCTGGTCGCGGTTTTTCTGCAGCAGCATCTGCTTGGCCCGCTCCTCGTGCAGGCGCGACAGCCGCACATGGCGCGGCGCAGGCAGGCTGGCCCCACCATAGCGTTGCAGCAGATGGGTGCCCATGGCCAGGCCGAGCTGGTCGACGAACAGGTGATTGTCGGCATCGGGCTGGGCCAGTGCCGGGGCCAGTGCGGCGGCCAGATGGGCCAGCACCGGATCATCGTGGCCAGTGACGGTGGCCAGTCCCCTGGCCTTGCGTCCGCGCAGATCCTCGTTGACCGTGGCGAACCATGACAGCGGCAACTCCACCAGCAGGAAGTCGAAGGGCGTCTGCAAGTCGGCCCGGTAGTCTTCGGAAAAATCGCGGATGTAGACGGCACCGCGTCCGAACTCGAACTGCGCGCCCTGGCGGCCACGGAAGATGCTGCGGCGGTGCTGCGACGCCATCGAGATGCCCACCAGGAAACCGCGATCGGAGGCCGGCGTGTAGACCTGCGATACCTCACGGCCTTCAACCCGCTTGCGATAGAAGCTGAACTGACTGCCCTGCAGCTCCTGGCTCTGCTTCAGCGCAGTGGACGAACAGCCGAGAGAGTCGCTGCGTGCGGGGGCGGTGGCAAGCGGGGCCTGGGCAGTCATGGGCGACCTCGTGGAAAACTGGAATGCAGGAGGGCATGCGACAACCCTGTCCCGGGATTCTACAGGGCCGCGCATTCCCGTGTGAGGAATCAACAGCTCGCTTGCGCGCGATTACTGTTGCTTGCGGACAGCCTCCTGCAGCATGGCCTCGCCCAGCTGCACATGGCCGCGCTCGGCCAGCGTTCTGCCTGCGCCTTCGATATCCCGCACGTCCTTGTTCTGGCTGAGCTTGCGCTTGCCTTCCAGGCGCGTGATCTCGATTTCGATGCCGACAATGGCCTTGAGCAAGGTATCGGTGTAGTCGGCAGGCGCATCGGACATCTTCCACGGCTTGGCCTCGCCGGCCTCGTGAGTACGGGTCAGGCGCGCCACCACGCCGCGCAGGTAGCGCTCATCATCGCGGATGGTCACGCGGCCATGGGCATGCGCCACGCTGTAATTCCAGGTCGGCACCTGGCGATGCGCCTCATGCTTGCTGGGATACCAGCTCGGCGAGATGTAGGCATCGCCCGCCGAAAACACCACCAGCACCTGATCGCCATCGGTCAGCTCGCGCCACAGCGGATTGGCGCGCGCCACATGCAGATGCAGCATGCCCAAGGCCCCCTGGGCAGGGTCGAGATGGCAAGGAAGATGGTTGGCATCCAGCCCGCTGGCCGTGTGCGAGACCAGCACGCCGAAGGGATGAGCGATGATGAGCTGGTGCAGGCTGGCGGTGTCCTGGTCGGCGAAATGGGCGGGGATATACATGGCGGGCGGCTGGCGTTGGACTGGCGTTGAAGGGAGAGGAGCGCCCTATTCTATTGCATCCTGCGCCGCGACCACCCGCAGTTGCGGCCAGCGCGTCAGCCAGCCGCGACCGTCAACGCGGGCAGCGAACTGCGCCTGCTTGTCGGTGGCAAAGGCACCCGCCGGGCGCAGCAGCCCTTGCCACAAGTCCTGCAAACCGAGCGGGGCGGCGATCTCGATGCGGTCCTCCCGGGTGAGACGCACGGCCACGGCCGTGGCGGTCTCGGGCCAGTAGCGCAGGGCATCGGTGGCGCAGGTGTAGGCGGCATCGCCATTGCGCAGATGCATGCGCGCCTGGTTGCGCACCGACCACTGCGGTCCGGGACAGGCCATCGTCAACTGCGCCTCCAGCGCAAGGTCCTGCTCCGGTGAACAAGCAGCGGGATCGAACCAGATGACGTCGATATCGCTGTGCGGGGCCGTGGCCGGGCGGCCATGCAGCGCATCCCACACGGCATTGCGCACGCAGCCCGCGCCTATCCATGCATCCGGCAGCGCCAGACTGCGCACCGCCTGCAGCAAGGGCAGGCGATGCGCATCGGCGGCGATCAGCTGCTGCAGCCGGGTGGCCAAAGGATCGTCCAGCGCCACCGCTGGCTCAGCGTGCTTGTGCGGTTTGCGGGCTGACCGGCATGGCCGAGCTGGGCAGGCCGAAGACACGGTCAAAGCCGAGATTGAACAGATAGGTGTAGATCATGAAGAACACGATCAGCCCGAAGTCCAGTACCAGCGCTTCCCACAGGCTGATGCCCAGCCACCAGGCGAACAGCGGCACCAGCATCACCACCAGCCCGCCTTCGAAACCGAGGGCGTGCGCGGCACGGCGTGCAAAGTTGCGGCCACGGCGCGGCTGGCGCGCCTCCCAGCGTTCGAACAAACCGTTGAAGATGAAATTCCATACGAAGGCAATGGTCGACGAGGCCACGGCGGCCGCCGATGCATGGCCACTGTCATGGCCCGCGAAGACGCTCAGCCCGACCGTGGTGAAAATGATGGCCAGCCCCTCGAAGAGGCAGGCATAGACCAGCTTGCGTTTGAATCCCTGCATGATGTGCTCCTGAAGACGGCAGCGCGCCAGTCCTCTGGCCGCGCGATGGAAAGCATTCTATGATGAAGTTTTTGATGAATGAAGTCGGCTTCTTTCAGTTTTTCTGACAGGTCGGTGCAGCGATACATACAAGGAACAAGGAACAGACGATGGCTTTCTCCAGTGACAACGTCAGGGTCTTCCTGGCCGTGCTCGACAGTGGTTCATTCTCGGCGGCGGCGCGCCAGCTGGGACGCGTACCTTCCTCGGTCAGCATGACCATCAGCCAGCTGGAAGCGGAGCTCGACCTGGTGCTGTTCGACCGCACCGCGCGCGATGCCCGACCGACCGAACTGGCGCGCGCGCTGGAACCGGATGCGCGCCTGCTGGCCAGCACCCTGCGCCAGCTCGACGCCCACGCGCTGGCCATGCACCAGGGACTGGAGCGCAAGCTGACGCTGGCGGTAGCCCCGGAACTGCTGTCGGTGCCCTGGGCCAAGCCGCTGGCGGTGCTGGCGGAAGAATTTCCCTCACTGGAGGTCGAAGTGCTGTCCTCGCCCCAGGCCGATGCCATGCGCATGCTCTATGACAATACGGCACAGCTGGCGCTGGTCTTCGAGCGCCATGCCGGCAATGACCGCGAAGCCTTCCAGGAATTCAGCAGCGAGATGATGGTGGCGGTGATCGCACCCGAGCATCCGGCGCGGCTGCGCAAGAAGCGCAAGCTGCGTTATGAGGACCTGTACGACATCCGCCAGATCGCCGTGGCCAGCCGCGATGCCAGCATCTCGGACCCGCGATTCTTCCTCGCACGCCACCTCTGGCGCACCGACAATCACCTGGCCACGCTGTCGCTGGTGCGCGAGGGACTGGGCTGGGCCTATCTGCCGCACAGCCTGGTGCAGGCACAGATCGAGGCCGGTACGCTGGTGGTCATCGATTTCGACAACATCAGCAACCAGCAGCGCATGTGGGTGGATGTGGTGTGGAACAAGGACCAGCCGCTGGGGCTGGGGGCGCAGCGTTTCATTGCCCTGATGCGTGAAATGGCACCGAGCCGGCGCAAGCGCGCGCACAAATGAATGGGAGCCATCAGAAACCGTTCGAACTGAGCGGCTCCGTCAGGGCCGGCTCGAACGCGCTGCGCGGGCAAATTATCATCACGCTGCACAGCGCCTTCGATACGCGGCGGGGCCGCTACTCAGTCCGAACGGTTGGTTTTTGCACGATGAACACCGATTGAAAACCAATTAAAAATCGATTGAAAATCGATTGAAAACCGATTGAACACTGATCAATTTTCCTAAGTTTTTCAGAAGAGCTACCTTAGAGAAAAAATTCAGAAAACTTAGTTTTCAAGGAATGATTTTTGTCTTGCTCTTGGCCGCCAGCAACTGCACCAGCAGCTGGTCACGCTCGGCAGCGATGCCGGCAGAAGTCTTGCCGCTCATCTGCTCTTCTACCCCAGCGCGAATCTGTGCCTTGAGCGCAGCGGTGATGGAAGGCGCTCCCAGATCGGCCCACCAGCTTTCGATGGGCGGCCCCAAGTGATCCAGCATGTGGCCGATGCCGCCCTCTCCGCCTGACATGTGCAGATTGAGATAAGGCCCCATCAAAGCCCAGCGCAGGCCGGGCCCGTAGGCGATGGCCGTATCGATGTCTTCGGTACTGGCCACGCCCTGTTCGACCAGGTGGAAGGCCTCGCGCCACAGGGCGGCCTGCAGGCGGTTGGCGATGTGGCCCTTGACCTCCTTGCGGACATGAATGGCCTTCTTGCCGATGGCGGTGTAGAAGTCCAGCGCAGCCTGCACCGCCTCCGGTGCGGTCTGCGCACCGCCGATCACTTCCACCAGCGGGATCAGGTGCGGCGGGTTGAAGGGATGGCCCAGCACCACCCGGCCGGGATGGCGGCAGGCAGCCTGCACCTTGCTCATCAGCAGGCCCGAGGAACTGGAGGCCAGGACCACATGCGCCGGCAACGCGGCATCCATGCGCCGGAACAGATCGATCTTGAGGTCTTCGCGCTCGGGGCCGTTTTCCTGCACGAAGTCCGCACCCTCGAGCGCCTCTTCCAGCGAGGCCGAGAAACGCAGGCGCTCAGGGGAGGCACCGGGTGCCAGCCCCAGCAACTCCAGGCTGGGCCAGTGGCGCGCCACGGCGGCACGCAACTTCACTTCCGCATCCGGCATCGGGTCGGTGGCCGAGACCTCCAGCCCCCGCGCCAGGAAATAGGCCGCCCAACTGGCCCCGATCACGCCGGTGCCCACCACCGCTACCCGGCGCACCTCCTGTTGACCGGCCCGAGCGCCGCTTGCTGATGCTTGCATCTGTGTCTCCTTTGTTGATGGGCTTCAATGAAGCCGGGTTCGTTCTGAATATTCTTGGTAAATCTCGATTTTATTCGAGGTTTTAGTACGAGATTTGCATGGGCATTCGGCTACGATTGGCATCAAAGCACATAAACAAATTCCCGGATATGAATCGGGATCAACTCCGGGTCACGCCATGTTTCTCTATCTTCCTTTCCTGCTGGCCTTTCTCACCGCGTTGGGGATTGCACTCGGCTGGAAATCACTAAGCAACAAGCTATGGTTGGCAAGCACCATCGTCACCCTGTGGTGGTTCAGCCAAACCACCCAGGGTCCCCTGGGTTTCATCCTGTAATGGCACCGTCTCATGGACCGTTCCGTTGTCTTCACTCCACGCGAACCCGTGCTGCCGGGCGGGATTTTCCTCAATTGCCTGTGCCTGCTGGCCATCAGTGGCTACCTGGGCCTGCTGCTGTACCTCCAGTCGATGGCGCTGTTGCCTGGCACCCCGCTACGCCAGCTGCAGTACACCGGCATCATCCTCACCGGCATCGGCTTCCTGCGCAATCTGCGCTTCGGGATCAAGAGTGCGCATTATGGGGTAGCGCTGGTGGGCGCGCTGCTGACCGGGCTGATGGCCTTGCGCCAGATCTCGCTGGAAGCCCTGGCCGGGCAGACGCCCACGGGACCGCTGTTGCAAGGCATGCATTTCCATACCTGGATGGCCCTGTTTTCAGTGACCGCAATCCTGACCATTGCCGCCCTGCTGGGTGTCAAAAGTGCCGAATACCCGGCGACGCTGCTGCTGCTGCAAAGCGCGGAAAAGGAAAATGAACCACGCCGCATCCCTTGGGGCAGGATAGGCGTGGGCACCATCTTCGTGCTGCTGGCCGGTGCGCATCTGGTGGCCAGCATGAGCGGCTGCGGCCGGCTGGTCTGTGACGAGGGGCTGATCGATCTCCTGCAATTGCATTCGCCCCCCACGCCCAAGCCCTGAAAAAAAAACGGCGCACGCCTGCCGTCAGCAGGGGTGCGCCGGTCAATGACGGCTCAAGACTATCGTGGCCCGCACGCCAACCACGCGCGCCGGGCCAGGGGACTACACGGACATCAGAAGCGGTGCTGCATGCCCAGGGTCATGCCGAACTGGCTGTTGGAGAAGCCGACGTCATCGCGCGACAGGCCCACCAGCTGGTTGTTCTTGGCCTTGGCATAGGCCGTGCTCAGGTACAGGTCGGTGCGCTTGGACATCGCGTACTTCAGGCGCAGCGAGTACATGATGGGATCAGCATCGTTGGCCACGTTCTTGATGTTCTGGTAGTAGATCGCACCGATCACGCTCATGGCCGGCGTGAACTTGTACGTCACGCCACCCCAGATGAAGTCGCTGCGCTGATCGGCAGCGCCGCTGGCCAGGGTCTTCTTGTAGTAGCGGTAGCCGAGGTTGAACTTCCAGGCATCCGACAGCTGGTAGCCGGCGGCCAGGTGGGCGCTGGTGGCGCGGTCATACGGGGCGTTGGTGGTGCTCACGCTGTTGTTGCGGTCATAGGTCGCGGCTACGCTGAACGGACCCGAACCCCAGCCCAGGCCGACGCCGTACTTGGCACCGTTGCTGGTCTCGCCGGCCACTTCGCCGAAGCCGTACATGGCACCGACCTTCACGCCCGCGAACTCGCCCTGGTACTTGACCAGGTTGGACACGCCGGTCGGCATGCCGTCCTTGCGGCCACCGGTGGCACCGGCCGAGGTCACCCAGGAATAGTTGGCCGAGTAGCCCATGGGGTCGAACGGCAGGATGAAGTCATAGGTGGTGGAGAAGGAACGGCCCACCACCACGCGGCCGAAGCCGCCTTCCAGGCCGACGTTGGACTGGCGGTTGAAGAGCTGGTTGGAGTCGCCGTCGAAGGCGCCGTTATCCAGCTTGAAGCCGTTTTCCAGCTGGAAGATGGCTTTCAGGCCACCGCCCAGGTCTTCGGTACCACGGAAGCCGATGCGCGAGGTGTTCATGGTGCCCGAACTCAGGCGCACCAGGCTGTTGCCGGCAGCATTGGCATTGGTGACATATTCCACGCCCGAATCGATCAGGCCGTAGACGGTAACGGAAGTTTGCGCCTGCACGGAAGTCGTGGCGAACGCGGCGAATGCGGCCAGCATGCTGGCGGCGAGGTGATTCCTTTGCACTGAGGTCTCCTTGGTTGAAAGCGTTGGATGGCGTCGGCACGGCCGTGCCGTGCGACGTCTTCTGTTCATGCACCCGGTGTGCCCCTGATGGCTTTTCCGGGTGAGCGAGGCGATGGCGGGTAGCCTTGCTCGCTGGTTTTCATCGATGCGATGAAACGTCAAAAAACTAAGTTTTTCCGAACAGGAAACTTAGACATCCCGTTCGGCCACCTTAGTTTTTCAGAATGCCCACAAGGCCTGTTCCGGCAGCGACAGCCAGTATTCGCCCTGGTCCAGGCGCTGCGGTGCGTAAGCGCGCAGGCCGACCGAACCGGCCGGTCCGCCCTCGACCTTGAACAGGCATTCCCAGCGGTCGCCCAGGTACATGCAGGTCGAAAGCGGCAGGCGAATCGCATTGCCGGTCTGCTCACCCGCGATGCGCACCTGCTCGACCCGGATGATGCCGGTGAGCTGCTCGCCGGGCTTGGCATCCTCGCGTCCGCGCAGGGTCGCCACCGCCGTGCCGCCATCCAGCTTGACGGTCACGCGGTCGCCCTCGCGGCTGACCACCTCGGCGGCCAGCTTGTTGTTGCTGCCCATGAATTCGGCGGTGAACAGGGTATTGGGGGTCTGGTACATGCTCTGCGGCGTGCCCTGCTGTTCGATGCGGCCATTGTTGAGCAGCAGGATGCGGTCGGAGATGGCCATGGCCTCGCCCTGGTCGTGGGTCACCATCAGCGCCGACAGGCCCAGGCGCACGATCAGTTCGCGCAGGAAGGCGCGTGCTTCCTCGCGCAGCTTGGCGTCGAGGTTGGAGAGCGGTTCGTCCAGCAGGATCACCTGCGGGTTGTAGACCAGCGCACGGGCGATGGCCACGCGCTGCTGCTGGCCGCCGGAGAGCTGGTGCGGATAGCGTTCGCCCAGATGGCCCAGGCCCAGCTGCGACAGCACTTCCTTGACGCGCTTGGCGATCTCGGCCGAGGGGGTCTTGCGCAGCTTGAGGCCATAGGCGACGTTGTCGGCCACGGTCTTGTGCGGCCACAGCGCATAGGACTGGAACACCAGGCCCAGGTTGCGTTCTTCGGCCGGCATCTCGAAGTTGCGTGCGCCATCAAAAACGCGGCGGGTGCCGATGTCGATGGTGCCGGCCTTGGGCGATTCCAGCCCGGCCACGGCGCGCAGCAGCGTGGTCTTGCCGCTGCCGGAGGGACCCAGCAGCGCCACCACTTCGCCGCGCTGCAGTTGCATGGAAACACCCTTCAGGATGGGGTTGGCGGAGGCGCCGGTGCCATAGTCCAGGTGCAGGTCGTTGACGGAAAGTTCGGTCATGATGATTCCTCAGAATGCTCTTGCTGTATCGGGAGGCCGGCACCCCGGGTACCGGCCGTGCTTTCGGTGCAGGTCAGTCGTGCAGCTTGACGCCGAAGCGCAGCGCAATGCCCAGGCCCACGGCCACCAGCGTGATGTTGATGAAGGACAGCGCTGCCACCAGTTCCACCGCACCGGCGGCCCACATGGAGACGATCATCGAGCCGATCACCTCGGTACCGGGCGAGAGCAGGTAGACACCGGTGGAGTACTCGCGCTCGAAGATCAGGAACACCATCAGCCAGGCGCCCACCAGGCCGTAGCGCACCAGCGGAATGGTGACGTCACGCGTGACGCGGGAGCGCGAGGCACCGACCGCGCGGGCGGCTTCTTCCAGTTCCGGGCCGACTTGCAGCAGGGCGGTGTTGATCAGGCGCAGGCCGTAGGCCATCCACACCACCGAGTACGCTAGCCAGACCGAGAAGATGGTCGAACGCAGGCCGCGCAGGGCGGGAATGAAGCTGTCCACCAGCCACAGGGCGATGGGGTTGTCGATGCCCTTGAGGGCCGAGTCCAGCAGCGAGGGCACGAACAGGAACACCCACAGGAAGGACAGGCCGGCCAGCAGGCCCGGCACCGCACGCGGCACCAGCACGCTGTAGTCGAGGAAGCGGGTTACGCCATCCTGCTTGCGGTGCATGGCCAGGGCGATGGCGGTGTAGCAGGCCACGGCCAGGGCGCCGCCGATCACGCCGATCAGCACCGTGTTGATGATGCCGCGCACCAGCGACGGTTGATCCCACACGTTCAACAGGTTCTCGAAGGTCAGCACGTCCAGCAGGTTGACGCCATCGCCCCAGTGCGAAACGAAGGTGCGCAGGCCGATGCCCGAGAGCGGGATGATGACCGTGAACAGCAGCCAGCCGGCGATCAGAGTGAACGCCACCCAGCGCCACTTGCCCAGCGGCAGCGCCTTCTGGCGCGCGCCCTTGCCCTTGATGGCGACGAACTTGTTGGCCGAACGCAGCAGCCAGCGCTGCAGCATCACCAGCGGCATGGTCACTGCCACCAGGCACACGGCCACCGCTGCCATCAGGTGATACGACGGCGTGCCCAGCTTGTTGGTGAGCTTGTAGAGATAGGTCGGCAGCACCAGGTGGCCTTCCGGATCGCCCAGCACCAGTACCAGGCCGAACACTTCAAAGCCGAGGAAGAACACCAGCACGCCGGAGTAGGCCAGTGCCGGGGTAATCATCGGCAGCGAGACGTTGAGCGCGACCTGCAGCGGCGAGGCACCGGCCACGCGGGCCGCTTCTTCCACATCCGAACCCAGGCTGCGCAGGGCGGCCGAGGCATACAGGTAGACGTGCGGCACGTGGGTCAGGCCGGCGATGATGACGATGCTGGTGAAGGAATAGATGTTCCACGGATCGCCCTCGAAACCGAACACCGACAGCAGGTTCTTGACCCACACCGTGTAGAAGCCGACCGGTCCCATCGAGACCACGTAGCCGAAGCCGATCACCATGGGCGAGACGAAGATCGGCACCATCAGGGCGGGGGCGATGAAGCTGCGGCCCGGCAGGTCGGTACGCACCATCAGGAAGGCCAGCATGCCGCCCAGCGGGACGGCGATCAGCGCCAGGCCGGTGGCCAGCGTGAGGCCATTGACGAAGGCCTGGCGGAAGTCCGGGTCATCGAAGATGAAGCGGTAGGAATCGAAGGTCAGCGTCTTGACCGGCGCGAAGAACGGGGCCGACAGGAAGCTTTGATAGAAGATCAGCAGCAGCGGCACGAAGATGGCCAGGGCTGCCAGCAGCACGACCAGGCCGCGCGGCCAGTTCAGCCGGAAACGGCGGGTCGGCAGGGCTGGCTCGCTGCGCGGTAGCGTTGTGGTGGTTTGCATGGTGCGCCTCATGAGTGGGCAGATGGATCAGGACAGGCAGGGAAGCGGCCAGGGCCGCGCTCCGAAACAACGAACTTGCGCGGTGATGACAAACATCCCGTTCGGACTGAGTAGACCCGCAGGGTCGTATCGAAGGCGTGACGCCCTTGGCACTGCGGACTACCCGGCCCGTGACAGGATGAATCTAAAAAATTTACTTCTTGGTGGCTTCCTTCCACTGCTTCAGGAAGTCCAGGCGCTTCTTCTGATCCAGGTATTCCAGCAGTTCGGTCGAGACCGGCATGGGCTTGAGCGACGCTCCCAGCTGCCTGGTCAGTTCGGCCGAGGTGGTGGCACCGGTGACGTCGCCACGGATGGCGAACAGCTGCGCATCATTGGCGATGATGGTCTGGCCGCGCTTGGAGAGGATGTAGTCCACCCACAGCTTGGCGGCATTGAGGTTCTTGCCGGCCTTGTTGATGAAGATCACGCGCGAGAGCACCAGGTTGTAATCCTTGGTGAAGGCCACGCCGATGGACGGGTCCTTCTTGGCGCGCACCAGGGCGTAGGGGCCGAGGATGTTGTAGCCGATCAGGTTTTCACCCGAGGAGATGCGCTCGAGCATGGTGCCGGTCGAGGATTGCACGCGCGCAGCCACGCCGCCCATGGCCTTGGCGAAGTCCCAGAAATGCGGGTTGTGCTTCAGGTCATAGGTCATCAGGCTGAAACCGACGCCGGACTTCTCGATGTCGTAGGTGGTGACCTTGTTCTTGAATTTTTCCTGCTTGCTGACCAGCAGCTTGGTGAACTCGTCGTGGGTGGTCGGCACTTCGGCCTCGGTCACCAGGCGCTTGTTGTAGACGATGGCAGCGGGCTCGAAGGTGGTGCCGTAGGCAGTGTCCTTCCAGTTGGCCCAGGCCGGCACGGCGGCGGCTTCCGGTGACTTGTAGGCCACCGCATAGCCTTCGGAGGCCAGCTTGACCTGCAGGTCCATGGAGGAGGACCACATCACGTCAGCCGTGGCGCCACCGGCGGCGGCTTCGGAGATGAAGCGGTTGTAGGCTTCGGTGGAGTTCATGTCGTTGTACTCGACCTTCACGCCCGGATAGAGCGCACCGAAATCCTTGATCAGCGCTTCGGCCGCCTTGGAATCGGTGGTGCTGTAGATCACGACCTTGCCTTCCTTCTTGGCGCCGTCGATGACCTTGGCGTAATCGGCGGGATAGCCGGCGGGGGTGTCGGCATGGGCCACACCGCTGAAAGTGACGGGCAAAGCGAGGGCCAGGCCGAGCGCAATGCTCAGGCGACGTTTGTGCAACATGGATTCTCCTTGATGATGAAACGGACCTTGCGCCGGCCCGGCTGCAGAGCACGCCTGACGGCGTGTGCAACCTGGCTGATCAGCGCACCAGGCCCAACTCCTGGGACTGCCTGCGATAACGCGCAACGGTCTGCGCGATGTAATCCGAGAGCGGCTTGCCGGTCATGGCAAAGGGTTGCAAGCCACCGATACTGCGCTGGCGATCGAATTCGGGATCGGCCAGTACCCGGTCGAAATACCGGACCCAGCGCCGGTAGTCCGCCTCCGGCGCATGCGGGCTCATGTAGAAGCCGCGAATGATCGGCCACACCACCTCGTAACCCTGTTCGCGTGCGGTCGGTATTGCCTGCAGCGGGCCCGGCAGCCGTTGCTCGGACAGCACCGCCAGGATGCGCACCTTGCCGTCGGCCATGAAGTAGGCGGCTTCCGAGGTGTCGCCCGAAATCACCTGCACGTGCCCGGCCTGCAAGGCGGCAAACGAATCACCGCCGCCTTCCAGCGCCACGAAGCGGAACTGCCTCGGCGTAAAACCGGCTTGCTGTGCCAGCAGCGCCATCTTCAGCCAGTCCTGGCTGCCCACGGTCCCGGACAAACCCACGGTGACCGCCGACGGATCCTTGCGGATCGCTTCCAGCAACTGCTTCAGGTTGCGCCACGGCGCATCGCTACGTACCGCGATCATGCCGTGATCGATGCCGATCCCGGCCACCCAGCGCACGTCGCCTACATCGGCGGGGCCATACTTGCCTTGCGCCAGGCTCAGCAGCGAGCCGCCCGAAAACGCCACCAGCGTCTCCGGCCCACCGCGCCGCTGCGAGACCACCGAACTCCAGGCCACTGCCCCGATGCCGCCGGGCAAATACGCCACCTTGAAGTCCTGCTTGCCGCCCTCTTCCTGCATGGCCCGGCGCAACAGCTTGCACGAGGCGTCCATGCCGCCGCCCGGCTTGGCCGGGACGATGCACTCGGCCGCCAGCGCGCACGGCATCGCACAGGCCAGCAGACAGGCGGCCAGCAAGCGAACACAGTGGTGCCAACGATGCGAGCGGTCCGCCTTCATGGCGGTCAGCAGCAGAAACGGGAGGCGGGAAGAACGGTACGGACGGGTCCGGACCCAAGGGTGGTCATGATGTGTCTCCGGCTTGGATTTTTTGATATGGGCGCATCGTACAAGAAAAGCCTTTCAGCCGGCTTTCAGCGAAGCTGTCAGTGTGGGATCGATGCTACGCAGTTTCCACAATGGCCGGATGAGGACGTTTCAAAGGCGGCGGCCCATCTGTTAGCATCCGCGCTGGAGACAAGCCGTACCGCAACGTACAAGTAAAAGTAAAAGGGCCGCCGCATGCGCATCCTGCTGGTCGAAGACCATATCGAACTTTCCCGCTGGCTGTCCAAGGCCCTGCGCGACGCCCACCTGACGGTGGAGTGCGCGCACAACGGTGCCGACGCCGACAGCCTGCTGCTCACGCAAGACTATGCGCTGGTGATCCTCGACCTGACCCTGCCGCGCATGGATGGACTGGAAGTCCTCAAACGCATGCGTGCGCGCGGCAGCCGCACGCCGGTGCTGATCCTGACCGCACGCGGCGGCCTGGCTGACCGCGTCAGCGGCCTCAACCTGGGGGCCGATGACTATCTGGCCAAACCCTTCGAACTGGAAGAACTGGAAGCGCGCGTGAAGGCCCTGCTGCGCCGCTCGCAGAGCCAGGAAGCGGTGACCGTGGCCTGTGGTGCGCTGTGCTTCGATACGGTATCGCGCACCTTCACCTATCACGGCGAACTGCTGGCGCTGACCCCGCGCGAACACGCGGTGCTGGAAGTGCTGATCATGCGCCAGGGCCATACGGTCCCCAAGGACAAATTGTTCCAGCAGGTCTTTTCGCTGGATGACAATGCCAGCGTGGACGCCATCGAGATCTACATCCACCGCCTGCGCAAGAAGCTGGAACACGAGGGTGCCGGCCGCGTCGGCATCACCACCCTGCGCGGCCTGGGCTACCTGCTGCAGGCCGCGTAATGGCGCAGGCCACCCGCCGACTGGGCAACCTGCGCAGCCAGCTGGTGCGCTGGCTGCTGATTCCGCTGACGCTGCTGGTGGCGCTGGACGCGGTCTCGGTCTACTACAACGCGCTCGAAGTGGCCGACCTGGCCTATGACCGTTCGCTGCTGGCCTCCACCCGTGCGCTGGCCGAGCGGGTCTCCATCGTCAATGGCCATGTCACGGCCGACGTGCCCTACGTGGCGCTGGACAGCTTCGAGACCGATACCCTGGGCCGCATCTACTACAAGGTCACGGGCCTGAAAGGGGAACTGGTGTCCGGCTACGAAGACTTGCCGCCGGTCCCTGCCAACGTCAAGCGCTCGGAAGTCTATCCGGCCCTGGTGCGCTTCTACCAGGCCGACTATCACAACCAGCCCATCCGCATCGCCGCGCTGCTGCAGCCGGTGTATGACGACAGCATGCGCGGCATCGCCCTGATCCAGGTCGGCGAAACCATGGAGGGCCGCAACGGCATGACGCGCAAGATCCTGTTCGACACGCTGTGGCGCCAGGGCACGCTGGTGAGCGTGGCGGCGCTGCTGGTGTGGTTCGCGGTGCGCTTCGTGCTGCGTCCGGTGATGCAGCTCAAGGGCGAGGTGGAGTCGCGTGCGCCGACCGACCTGTCCGGTTTTGATCCGGCACTGGTACACAAGGAAATGCGCCCGCTGGTGCAGGCCATGAATGGCTACATGGGCCGGTTGCAGGCCCTCATCAGTGCGCAGCGGCGCTTCATCGCCGATGCCTCGCACCAGTTGCGTACGCCGCTGACGGTATTGAAGACCCAATCCGAACTGACCCTGCGCGAACTGCGCCGCACGCGGCTCGACCCGGCCGAGCTGCGCGAGCTGGTGGAGGGCATGGCCCGCACCACCGATTCCGCCGTACATCTGGCCAATCGCCTGCTGACCCTGGCACGCGCAGAACATGGCGCGGCCGAGGGCGGCACCATGCGCGTCTCGCTCACCGATGCCGCACGGCAGGTCGCGCTGGAGTTGTCGCAGCAGGCGGTGGCGCGGCGCATCGGGCTGGCCTTCGAGGAAGAGGGCGACGTCGGCATCGAAGCCAATGCCCTGCTGCTGCATGAACTGATGGTGAACCTGCTGGACAATGCGATCCGCTATACGCCCTTCGGCGGCCAGGTCACCTTGCGCGTGCGCGCCATGCGCCGTCCGGGGCAGCCGACTGCGGCCCTGCTGGAGGTGGAAGACAACGGCCCCGGCATCGCCGAGGCCGAGCGCGCAAAAGTGTTCGAACCCTTCTATCGCGCCGGGGCCACCCAGCACGTCAACCCGGGGGGTACCGGGCTGGGGCTGGCCATCGTGCGCGAGATCGCCGCCATGCACAGGGCCAGCGTCACGCTGGATGCCCCGGCGCAAGGCAGCGGGCTGGTGGTGCGCATCGCCTTTCCGGGTGGGGTCGAGCTGCGCGCCTGATCACCAGAGTTAGTTCAGAATTGTTCCCAATCCCCGTCACCGGCCGGCGGTGCCTTGCTGCTGGCCTTGGCAATGGCGGCGTTGGCGGCCGTCTTGGCCGGCAAGGCGGGGACCACGACGGCTGGCGCGGGCGGTGCGGCGGCGGGCTTCTGTGCCGCTGGCTTGGGAGCGGCGGGCTTGCTGGCCACCGGCTTGGCGTAGGCAGGCGCAGCCCCCATCGCCGCATGCTGGCTATCCAGCCGGAAGATGCTGACCGTCTCTGACAGGCGGTGCGATTGCTCCTGCAGGGATTGCGCAGCGGCCGCCGCTTCCTCGACCAGAGCGGCATTCTGCTGCGTGACTTCATCCATCTGCGCGATGGCGCGGTTGATCTGCTCGATGCCGGCGCTCTGCTCGTTGCTGGCGGCCGAGATCTCGCCGACCACGTCGGTGACGCGCCTGACGCTGGCCACCACTTCGCTCATGGTGCTGCCGGCCTGCTCCACCAGGCGGCTGCCGTTGTCCACCCGCGTCACCGAATCATCGATGAGGGCCTTGATCTCCTTGGCGGCCGATGCGCTGCGCTGGGCCAGGGTGCGCACTTCGGAGGCCACCACCGCGAAGCCGCGTCCCTGCTCGCCGGCACGGGCGGCTTCCACCGCCGCGTTCAGGGCCAGGATGTTGGTCTGGAAGGCGATGCCGTCAATGACGCTGATGATGTCGACGATCTTGCGGGAAGCATCATTGATCTCTCCCATGGTCTGCACCACCTGCCCCACCACGCTGCCGCCCTGCACCGCCACTTCAGAGGCGGTGGCGGCCAGGGTGTTGGCCTGGCGGGCGTTGTCGGCATTCTGCTTGACGGTGGAAGTCAGCTCTTCCATGGCCGAGGCGGTTTCTTCCAGCGAGCCGGCCTGCTCTTCGGTGCGCGAGGACAGGTCCAGGTTGCCGCTGGCGATTTCCTTCGACGCGGTGGTGATGGCATCGGTCCCCTGGCGGACCTGGGTGACGATGCGATGCAGGTTCTCGTTCATGGACTTCAGTGAGGCCAGCAGGGTGCCGGTCTCATCCTTGGTGGTGGCCTCGATGCGCACCGTCAGGTCGCCCTGCGCCACCGCGCCGGCGATGCTGACGGCCTGGTTGAGCGGACCCGTGATGGAGCGCGTGACCAGCCAGGCGGCAGCGACGCAGATCAGGATGGCCGCGCCCGAGAGCAGCAGCATGAGGCTGGTGGCGGAACTGGCGGTCTGTTTGCCCTGGACCACGCTCTCGTCCATCATGGTCTTCTGGTAGGCCACGAAGTCATCGAGCGCCTTGAGGTACTTGTCCTGGACGGGCACGACTTCCTTGAAGAGCAATTCGGTGCCCTCTTCCTTCTTGTTCTGCTTGATCAGTTCCCGCAGCTTGTCACGCGAGGGCGTGTAGGCATTGCGGGCATCCATGACCATCTTGAGCATGTCCTTGTCGCGCGGGCTGGTAAGCAGTTTCTCGATCTGCGCCAGCGCCTTGCCGGTCTTGGCGCTGAAGGACTGCCCTTGTTCCGTGTACTTCGCCGATTCCTCGGGCGTGCGGCCGAGCAAGGCATCGCGCAGGCTGCGTACGGCACCATTGACGTTGTCACTGATGTCACTGGCCAGGGCGATCTTCTGGTAACGGTCCTCGACGATCTCGGCGGTGGACTTCTCGACCCGGTTCAGGCTCTTGAGCGCGATCCCCGTGATCACGCACATCACCCCGATGAGCACGGCGAAGCAGACGGCCAGCCGGACACTGATCCTGATATCTTTGATGTTCATACTTACCCCCTTGTTGGCTGTGAAGACATGCATGTCTTTCTGTCAGCAAATTGTTGGCGGAATGCAACGCCGCACTGGATCGCCTGACGCATGAAAAAAGCGCCGGACAGCAGATGCTGAACGGCGCTTTTGGCCAATACTTGAGAAAACAGGGTGAGGTCCGGAAGACGGCCCCTGGCCCCTGAGCCTGCGATAGTTAGTTCAGAATTGTTCCCAATCCCCGTCATCGGCCGCCATGGCCTTGCTGCCGGCCTTGGCGCTGGCTGGCGCGGCCGGTTTTGCAGGCAGGGCCTTGGGTGCCGGCGCGGGTGCTGCCCCAGCGGCTTTGGCCGGTGCAGCAGGCGCGGCGGACGCCGGCTTGCTGCTGGCCTTGGGCGGCACCGGCTTGCGCGCGGGCTGCGCACGCGGCGTCTCATGGCTGCTGAGCTTGAAGATGCTCACCGTTTCCACCAGGCGGCCCGACTGTTCCTGCAAGGACTGGGCGGCGGCGGCGGCCTGTTCCACCAGGGCGGCATTTTGCTGGGTCACTTCGTCCATCTGCACGATGGCGTGATTGATCTGCTCGATGCCATCGCTCTGTTCGTTGCTCGCCGCCGAGATCTCGGCCACCACGTCGGTAACGCGGCGCACGCTGGCCACCACTTCGCTCATGGTGGCACCGGCCTGTTCCACCAGGCGGCTGCCGTTATCCACGCGGCTGACCGAATCATCGATGAGGGCCTTGATCTCCTTGGCCGCGGACGCACTGCGCTGGGCCAGGGTACGAACTTCGGAAGCCACCACCGCAAAACCGCGTCCCTGCTCACCGGCACGGGCCGCTTCCACGGCGGCGTTCAGGGCCAGGATATTGGTCTGGAAGGCGATGCCATCGATGACGCTGATGATGTCGACAATCTTGCGCGAGGCTTCGTTGATCTCGCCCATGGTCTGCACCACCTGGCCCACCACGCTGCCACCCTGCACTGCCACTTCGGAGGCGGTGGCGGCCAGGCTGTTGGCCTGGCGGGCGTTGTCGGCATTCTGCTTGACGGTGGAGGTCAGTTCTTCCATCGCCGAGGCGGTCTCTTCCAGCGCCCCGGCCTGTTCTTCGGTGCGGGACGACAGGTCCAGGTTGCCGCTGGCGATTTCGGAGGAAGCGGTATTGATGGTGTCGCTGCCGGTCCGTACCTCGCTGACGATGCGGTGCAGGTTCTGGTTCATGGCCTTGAGCGAAGCCAGCAGCTTGCCGGTTTCGTCCCGGGTGGTCTCGCCGATCTGTATCGTCAGGTCGCCTTGCGCCACGGCGCTGGCCACGTCCACCGCTTCATTGAGCGGCCGCGTGATGGAGCGCGTGACCCACCAGGCTGCCAGCACGCACAGCAGAATGGCCACGGCCGACAGTTCCAGCATCAGGGCGATGGCCGAATCGCTGGTCTGCTGGCCTTCAGCCACGCTTTCATCCATCAGCGTTCTCTGGAAGGCGACGAAGTCGTTGAGGACGTCGAAGTAGCGGTCCTGCTTGGGAATGACTTCATTGAAGAGCACTTCGGTGGCCTCTTCCTTCTTCTGCTGAAGGATCAGCTCACGCAGTTTGTCGCGCGACGTGCTGTAGGCGGCACGCGCGTCCTGGATGGCCTTGAACAATTCCTTGCCGCGCGGCGTGCTGATCAGTTTTTCGATCTGGTTCATGGACTCGGTGGTCTTGGCGCTGTTGGCCGCACCGCGGTCGAGATAGCGCTTGGCCTCCTCGGGGTTGCGTCCCAGCATGGCATTGCGCAGGTTGCGCGCGGCCGAATTGACGTTCTCGCGGATCTCCATCACCAACGCGATCTTCACGTAGCGGTCCTCGACAACAATGCGCGAAGCCTTGCTGATGCTGTGCAGGCTCTGCATCCCTACGCCCGCGATCAGGCACATGACCGCGACCAGGATGCCGAAGCAGGCCGCCAGTCGTGCGCTGATCTTGATGTTCTTGATGTTCATTCGTGTTCCTCGATGGAGTGTGAGAGTGCTGGTGAGCGCAGTCTGGCTGCGGGCGCGTCATCCAGCCATCAGGGATATCCTGATGCGCGCAGACAACACGCAACATGTGATTGCCGCAAGGCAATCCCATTGGCGCTGCCCCCAAATGAAAAAAGCTGCCGTTCAATCTTCTTGAACGTCAGCTTTTTGTCAGACTTGAGCCTGCGGGGTCAAATTCTCATGGCTCGGCTCGCATTTACTTCACACGAACGTCCCGATGGCCGCGATCACCGCCTCCCGCACCGACCCGCTGACCACGAAGCCATGCGCAGCCTGCACGTCGTCGTGGAACCAGCGATCGCCATCCAGGCAGGCCGGGATCTGGCGGCGGATCTCGTCATAGGCCACCTGCGTACCCTGCCCCAGCTTGAAGTCCTTGAGCAAGTCCTCGGTCATGGTCAGCGCCTGCGCCGCCAGCAACATTTCCACGCCGACGATGTATTGCGTGTTCTGCACCACCGTCATCGCCTTGCGGGCGCACCAGGTCGAGTTGGAGATGTGATCCTCGCTGTTGCCCTTGGAGGGGATGCTGTCGACGCTGCCGGGCATGCACAGGGTACGGTTTTCCATCACCAGCGAACTCATGGAACACTGCACCACCGGATAGCCGGTGTTGACGCCGCGCACGCCGCTCATCAGGTTGCGCGGCAGTCCCCACGACAAGGTCGGATCGATCAGACGCGCAATGCGGCGTTCGCAGATGCTGCCCAGATCGGTGATGGCCATGGCCAGCAAGTCCATCGCCTGCGCCAGATACTGGCCGTGGAAGTTGCCGCCGGAAATGATTTCGAAACCTTCGCCGTCTTCCTTGTTGAAGATCAGCGGATTGTCGGTAGCGGAGTTGGTCTCTTTCTCGATGATGGTATCGATGTAGTCGAGTGCATCGAATACCGGACCATACACTTGCGGTGCGCAACGCAGCGAGTACACATCCTGGATGCGCGCGGTGTAGGGGATATCGGTGCGGCGCAATTCATCGGGCAATTGCACGGCGCGCGCTTCATGCGTGGTACGGGTGGAGCCCTTGAGCAGCGTGCGGATGACTTCTGCCGTCTTGATCTGGCCCGCATGCGGACGCGCCTGCTGGATACGCGGATCGAAGGCCGACATCTCGGCCCGCATCGCTTCCAGCGTCAGCCCGAGCGACAGGCAGGCATCGGTCAGTAGATGGCGCGCATCGTGCGCGGCGAGGATGGCGACCGCCAGCGAAGCGGTGCAGCCATTGATGAGGGCCGAGGCATCCTTGGCCTTAAGATCAAATTTGACCGAACCTATCCCGGCTTGCTCGATGGCCTGCGTCGCGCGCATGCGCTGGCCCTGATACATCACTTCGGCTTCATCAAACCCGGCAATGGCCGCCGCCAGGTAAGCCAGTGGCGCGAGATCGCCGGAAGCGCCGACCGATCCCTTCTGCGGCATGATCGGATGGATACCGGCATTGATGAAGGCCAGCAGGCGATCCACCACTTCCACGCGCGGCGCGGAATAATTCGATGCAAACGCATTGGCTCGCAGCAGCATGGTGGCGCGGCTGACTTCTTCCGAGAACGGCTCGCCGATACCCGCGCTGTGCGCACGAATCAGCTGGGTCTGGAACAGCTCGATATGCTCGACCTTGATGCGGGTGTCCTTGAGCAAACCGACGCCGGTATTGAAGCTGTACATCATGGGCGCTTCATCGTGCATCCAGGTGCTTTCGATGTAGTCGCGGCTTTGCTTGAGGGCCGTTCGCGAAGACTCGGCCAGCGCCACTTTCAGGTGAGGTGCGCGGGCCACGCTGACGACTTGCGCAGCGGTGAGGTTGAATCCGTCGATGGTGATGGTGGACATGGAGACTCCGTAATCTTTCAGTAAAAAGCCTGAGCGCGCTCAGGGCTGGAATTGTTCGACCAGATGGCGGAAGACCTGCGCAGCGATGCAGGCGTCCTCGGTGCTCATGGTCTCGTCGGGGTGATGGCTGATGCCGCCGTTGCCACAGCGCACGAACAGCATGGCCACCTCGCCCAGCGGTGCCATGGCCATGGCATCGTGCCCGGCCCCGGAAGGCAGGTGGCGCACCGGCCAGCCAGCCGTCTCGATGGCTCGCGCCAAGGCCGCCTGCAGGCGCGGCGCGCAGGGCACGCTGGCCGCCTCATGGGTCTGGCGCAAATCGATCCCGACCTGGCGCCGCGCGGCAATGCGCTCGATCTCGGCGCGCACGTCGGCCACCGCCGCCAGACGGTCTGCATCCTCCTCGGCGCGGATGTCGATGGAAAAACTGGCCAGCCCCGGCACCACATTGGCCGCGCCCTGCACCACTTCCAGGATGCCCATGGTGCCCACCAGCCCCGGCTTGATGCCGCAGCGCCGTTCGATGTAAAGCCCGATCTCGGCTGCTGCCATCGCCGCATCGCGGCGCAGGTGCATGGGCACCGTGCCGGCATGCCCGGCCAGGCCGCGCACCTCGGCCATGAAGCGGCTGGCCCCGGAAATCGCGGTGACCACGCCCACCGGCAAGCCCTCGTTGAGCAACAGCGGGCCCTGTTCGATGTGCACCTCGACAAACGCCGCCACGGAAGCGGGCGACCACGCATCCCCTGCAATCCCAGCCGGATCCAGTCCGGCAGCCTGGATCGCCTGGCGCATGCTGATGCCCTCGCCATCCACGTTTTCCAGCACGGCCTGGTCGAAGGTGCCGGCCACGGTGCGGCTGCCCAGCAGGGTGGCCTTGAAGCGCACGCCCTCTTCCTCGGCAAAGCCGATCACCTCGATGGGAAACGCAAAACGCCTGCCCGCACGATGCCATTGGGCAATGCAGGCCAGCGGCAGCACGATGCCCAGGTTGCCGTCGTACTTGCCGGCATTGCGCACGGTATCGAAGTGCGAACCGGTCACCAGCGCCGGACGATGCGCATGTCCTGGCGCGGCCTCGTAGCGGCCGATCACATTGCCGGCGTTGTCGCGCCGCACGCGCAGGCCGGATTGCTCCATCCAGTGCGTCAACTCGGCGGCGGCAGCCTGGTGCGTGGGGGTGAGATAGGTCCGGGTCAGCATGCCGGGGGCTTCACTGTGCTGCGCCAGCAGCTCGGCCCACTGCATCGCTTGCTGGCCGGCCTGCTGGCTGGACAGGTCCATGGCGTTCATCGCGTCTCCTCTGCTCGACCGGCTCCGGGATGGAGCGGGACTCGAAAATTTTCGTGTTTTTTATTGTATTCAAAAATTGTATGCAATATAGTGATCTCGCGCCACCGCGACAAAAAAGATCACCTGCGTTGGCAACATTTCAATAAAACAAGTCAAGGAGACAACGGTGAGCAAAGTATTCAAGTCCCTGTTCGGGCAGGTGGTGCTGGCGCTGGTGGCCGGCATCGTCATCGGCCTGTTGTGGCCGGATTTCGGCCAGAGCCTCAAACCGCTGGGCGACGGCTTCATCAAGCTGATCAAGATGATCATTCCGGTCATCGTCTTCTGCGTGGTGGTGCAAGGCATCTGCGGTGCCAGCGACCTGAAGAAGGTCGGCAGCGTGGGCGTCAAGGCCATCATCTATTTCGAAGTGGTGACCACCATCGCCCTGCTGCTGGGCCTGGTGCTGGCGCTGGTGGTCCACCCCGGCGCGGGCATGAACATCGATCCCAGCAACCTGGATGCCAGCAGCCTGTCGGGCTACATGGCCAATGCCGGCAAGGTCAAGGAGACCGGTTTTGCCGACTTCATCATGAAGCTGATCCCGGCCACCGCCGTGAGCGCCTTCACCTCCGGCGATGTGCTGCAGGTGCTGCTGATCTCGGTGACCTTCGGCTGCGCGCTGCTGCTGATCGGTGACAAGGGCGCACCGGTGGTGGCGCTGGTGTCGTCGCTGTCGGATGCCTTCTTCAAGTGCATGTCCTTCTTCATCCGCCTGGCGCCGCTGGGCGTGCTGGGGGCGATTGCCTTCACGGTCGGCAAGTACGGCATCGGCTCGCTCAAGCAGCTGGCACTGCTGGTGCTGCTGTTCTACGGCGCGGTGATCTTCTTCGTGCTGGTGGTGCTGGGCGGCATCCTGCGCGCCAGCGGGCTGTCCATCTTCAAGCTGATCCGCTACCTGCGCGAAGAGCTGGTGGTGGTGCTGGCCACCACCTCCTCGGACAGCGTGTTGCCGCAGATCATGAGGAAGCTGGAACACATGGGCATCAAGAAGTCCACCGTCGGCCTGGTGATCCCGACCGGCTATTCCTTCAACCTGGATGCCTTCTCGATCTACCTGACCATGGCCGCGCTGTTCATCGCCCAGGCCACCAACACGCACCTGTCCTGGGGTGACCTGGCGGCGATCCTGGCCATTGCCCTGGTGACCTCCAAAGGCGCGCACGGTGTGCCCGGCTCGGCCATCGTGATCCTGGCGGCCACGCTGACCACCATCCCGGCCATTCCGGTCGTGGGCCTGGTGCTGGTGCTGTCCATCGACTGGTTCATCGGCATCGCCCGTGCGCTGGGCAACCTGCTGGGCAATTGCGTGGCCACCGTCGTCATCGCCAGCTGGGAAAAGGATATCGACAAGCAACGTGCCCGCGCCGTGCTCAATGGCGAATACGTGACGCCGCTGGCCGAGGAACTGCCCGTCATCGACCTGCCGGGCGTGGCCGCCAGCCCGGCCCGGGCCTGAGCCCGCCGATGGACGCAGGGGAAGCGGAATTGGCTGTCCATCGTTGCACTGGTTACAATGGAGCGCCGCCGCAGGGCGGCCTTCCCAGCCACTCGTCCCCCCAGCCATGACCGCTTCCGCCCCTGCCCCCGCGCCCGACAGTTCCGACGCCATCGCCAGCGACATCGCGGCCAATATCGCCGCGCAGCGCCTGCCGCCCGGTGCCAAGCTGCCCGAGGAAGCCTTGGCGCGGGTGTACCAGGTCAGCCGCACCAAGATCCGCGCGGCGCTGGTGATGCTGGCCAAGGACAAGCTGGTGGACCTGATCCCCGACAAGGGGGCCTTCGTCAGCAAACCCACGGTGGAGGAGACGCGCAACCTGTTCTTCGTGCGCCGGGCGCTGGAAGCGGCCATGGTGCGCCAGTTCGTGGCCTGCGCCACCGAAGCGGATTACGCCCGGCTGGAAGCGCACCTGGAACAGGAACGCCAGGCCGTCAAGGATGACAACATGCAGGTGCGCTCTTCCCTGCTGAGCGACTTCCACATCCTGCTGGCGCGCATCGTCGGCAACGACGTGCTGACCGACATCCTGGAAAAGCTGGCTGGCCGCAGCGCCCTCATCACCATGCTCTACCAGTCCACGCGCGATGCCGCCTGCTCCAGCGAGGAACATGGCGCCTTCATCGCGGCGGCGCGGGCGGGCGATGTCGAGAAGGCCGTCGAACTGATGGAACACCACCTGCTGCATGTGGAACAGGCACTGGCCTTTGAACCCAAGTCCGGCCCGCGCAAGGATCTGCTGCGCGAACTGTTGTCATGAATTCGTCAGCCAGCGCTGAGCGAGGTTGAAAAACTTAGTAAAAATTCATTTCCATTCATATCAGTCCCCCTGCTGCAAGGGATCGCGGGCGGTCTGACCGTACTCCGACTAAGTTTTCATCACATCGGCCCGGAACCGCCCAAGTCTCGGGCAAGCCCGCATCAGACGGTGAAATCCAGCTGTATTCCACGGTTACCGCCACGGCAGCGGGGTCCACACTCATGCACCGGTCCGGATGCCGTCCGTCAAGATTGAACAGGGCCTGGTTCACCAAAATAATGATTTCAGGGATTCCACATGCTCAACTCCATCAAAGCCCGCATCCTGTTCTATACGATTGCCCTGCTGGTCGCCAGCCTGGCGGTGGTCGGGACGGTGTCCTTCTTCATCATCCAGACGGACAACGACCGCGCCATCGAGCGCAATGCTCAAGCCGTGGCCACCGGTTTCGGTTCCACCATCAATGAATGGGTGGCGGCCCGCACCGCCATGACGGTAGCCGCCGCCGAAGGCGTGCAGGGGGCCGATCCGGTGTTCGTCATCAAGCTGCTGCAGAAGAGCGGCGGCTTCTACGTCACCACCCTCGGCCGCGAAGACAAGACCGCCTTCACCTCGGCTGCCGAAGGCCTGCCGGCCGGCTATGATCCGACCGCCCGCCCCTGGTACAAGCAGGCGGTGGCCGCCGGCAAGCCGGTGCTGACCAAGCCCTACACCGATGTCGCCACCAAGAAGCCGATGGTCTCCTTCACCGCACCGGTGATGCAGAACGGTCAGCGCGTGGGCGTGGTGGCGGCCGCCATGTTCCTTGATGGCGTCTCCGAAGTGGTGCGCGCCATCCACCCGACCCCGGCCAGCTACGCCTTCCTGGTGGACCGTGACGGCCTGATGCTGGCGCACCCGGATGGCCAGTGGGTCAACAAGCCGGCCAAGGAGTGGAATGCCGAGCTGACCCCGGAACGCCTGCAGAGCCTGGCGGCCGATGACAAGGTCAGCGCACTGCCACTGGATGGCGCGGCCAAGCTCATCAAGGGCATCCCCATCAAAGGCACCGAATGGACCCTGATGCTGGCCATGGACAAGGCCGACGTCACCGCCGGCATGCGCAATGCCACGCGCTCGGCGCTGATCGCGCTGGTGCTCGTGGCACTGGTGGCAGCGGGCATCATGAGCGTGATCACCACGGCGGTGTTCCAGCGCCTTTCGCGCGTGCGCCGGGCCATGGACAGCCTGTCTTCCGGCAACGGCGACCTGACCCTGCGCCTGGACGAAGACGGCAAGGATGAACTGACGCAGATCTCGCGCTCCTTCAACCAGTTCGTCAACCAGATCACCGGCATCCTGCAGGACGTGCGCCGCAGCAGCGATACCGTCAAGATTTCTTCCACCGAGATCGCCAGCGGCAACCAGGACCTGTCGGCCCGTACCGAGCAGCAGGCCGGTGCGCTGGAAGAAACCGCCTCGGCCATGGAACAGCTGACCTCGACCGTGCAGCAGAACTCGGAAAGCGCGCGCCGCGCCAACGAACTGGCCGGCAATGCTTCCCGGATCGCTGCACAGGGCGGTGAAGTGGTCGGCAACGTGGTCTCGACCATGGAAGCCATCAATGCCTCCTCGCGCCAGATCGCCGACATCATTACGGTGATCGACGGCATCGCCTTCCAGACCAACATCCTGGCCCTGAACGCCGCCGTCGAAGCGGCCCGCGCCGGTGAGCAGGGACGCGGCTTCGCGGTGGTGGCTTCCGAAGTGCGTTCGCTGGCCCAGCGCAGCGCCCAGGCCGCCAAGGAGATCAAGCAGCTCATCGACAACTCGGTGGCCAAGGTGGCCGATGGCGGCGTGCTGGTGGCCCAGGCCGGGCAGACCATGGAACAGATCGTGGCCAGTATCCGTGACGTCAGCGTGATCGTCAGCGAAATCGCCCATGCCAGCAGCGAACAGAATGGCGGCATCCAGGAAGTGAACCTGGCCATCACGCATATCGACGAAGGCACGCAACAGAATGCAGCGCTGGTCGAACAGGCGGCAGCCGCTGCCAAGTCCTTGCAGGATGAGGCGCACCGGCTGTCGGTGCTGGTGGGCGGCTTCAAGATGTAGCGCCACCTTTGTCATTCTGACGTGCCCGCCTCGTCAGAATGACGAAAGTGCTGACACCCCCACGGCCGGCCCCGCGCGCAAGCGGGTCCGGCCGTTTGCGTTAAAATGGCCGACGCAGTCAGCCTCTTCCGTCCTCCCGCAGGCCGGGTCTGCCAGCCGCGCCGCCCAGGGCCATCGACATGATGGGCCCGCCGGATCTCCCGGGCGGCAACATGATGACCCGTCCCGACCATGATGAATCCTCTCTCTACCGCTCCCGCCCTGCTCTCGGCCCGTCTCAAGCATGAAACGGCCACGCTGCACGAGCAGATGCACGCCCTGATGGAACAGGCGCAACCCTTCGCCAGCCGCGCACAGTACGTGCGCTTCGTGGCAGCGCAGTATCACTTCCAGCGCGATGTCGAACATCTCTTCGACGATCCGGCCATCCACGCCGCCGTGCCTGACCTGCAGGTGCGCGGCCGCGAAGCCGCTGCACTGGCCGACCTGGCCGATCTGCAGGCCGCGCCGGGTGAGGCCGTCATCGCCACCGGCAACGTGGCCATGCCTGAAGCCCTGGGCTGGCTCTACGTCTCCGAAGGTTCGACGCTGGGCGCGGCCTTCCTGCTCAAGGAGGTCAAGGACAAGCTGGGCCTGAGCGAAAGCTTTGGCGCGCGCAACCTGGCGGCCTACCCGGAAGGACGGGCGGTGGTCTGGCGCCGCTTCGTCAGTTTCCTCGATGCGCCGGGTCTCTCGGCGCAGGAACAGGATGCGGTGGTGGCCGGTGCCGCTGCGGCCTTCGAACGTTTTGGCGTGCTGTTGAAACGGCACTTCGCGCTGGACTGAGGCCATGGCGGACAGTCCGTCCCAACCGCCCCTGCCGCTGCCGTCCAGCCAGCTGGCCCCGCGCCGCACGCGCTGGCTGTGGCTGCTGCTGGCCTATGCCAGCCTCGGTATCGGCATCGTGGCCATCTTCATTCCCGGCCTGCCGACCACCGAATTCGTGCTGCTCTCCGCCTGGGCCGCCAGCAAGGGTTCACCGCGCCTGCAGCGCTGGCTGGAACAGCATCGCCTGTTCGGCCCGATGATCCACAACTGGCGCCACGGCCGCGTGGTGGCGCGGCGCGCCAAGATCAGCGCTTCCCTCATGATGAGCCTGTGCCTGGTCATCATGCTCTTCACCGTCAAGCGTCATTGGGTGATCGTGCTGGCCACGCTGGGCATGGCCCTGGGTGCGGCCTGGATGTGGTCGCGCCCGGAACGCGCGGAAGACGCCGAGCCCGGCGAGCGCTCATGAAAAAAGCCTGTCCCGCGCAAACGGGACAGGCTCTTCGTTGATGCACGTGCCAATCGGCGTCAGGTGATCGACGACGACACCTTCCACAGATCCACATCGCCATCGGTGGCGTGCTTGTCGATGCTGGCCAGTTCCTCCTGCGTGAAGTCCAGCTTCTTGACCGCATCCAGCGAATCGTCGAGCTGCTCGACGGTGCGCGCACCGATCAGTGCCGAGGTCACGCGCGCATCGCGCAGCACCCAGGCGATGGCCATCTGCGCCAGGGTCTGGCCGCGCTTGGCGGCGATGTCGTTCAGGGCACGGATGCGCGCCAGGTTGTCCTCCGACAGCATGCGCTGCGGCAGCGACGGCGCACGCGTCACGCGGGCGCCTTCCGGCACGCCGCCCAGGTACTTGCTGGTCAGCAGGCCTTGCGCCAGCGGCGAGAAGCCGATGCAGCCCACGCCCAGTTCTTCCAGCGCCGGCAGCAGGCCGCTTTCAATCGTGCGGTTGAGCATGGAATAGTTGGGCTGGTGGATCAGCAGCGGCACGCCTTCGCTCTTGAGAATGGCCGCTGCCTTGCGGGTCAGCTCGGGCGAATAGGACGAGATGCCGACGTAGAGCGCCTTGCCCTGGCGATGCAGCTGCGCCAGCGCGCCCATGGTCTCTTCCAGCGGCGTGTCGGCATCGACGCGGTGCGAATAGAAGATGTCGACGTAGTCCAGGCCCATGCGCTTCAAGCTCTGTTCGCAGCTGGCGATGAGGTGCTTGCGCGCACCGCTGGGACCGCCGTAAGGGCCGGGCCACATCTGCCAGCCGGCCTTGCTGGAGATGACCAGCTCATCACGGTAGGGCAGGAAATCCTTGGCCATCCAGCGGCCGAAGTTTTCCTCGGCGGAACCGGCCGGGGGACCGTAGTTGTTGGCCAGGTCGAAGTGGGTGACGCCACGGTCGAAGGCGCGGCGCAGCACGGCGCGGCCGGTTTCGAAGTTGTCGACGCCACCGAAGTTCTGCCACAGGCCCAGCGAGACGGCGGGCAGCAACAGGCCGCTGCGGCCGGTACGGCGGTAGGGCATGCGGCCATCGTAGCGGGAGGATTCGGCGATATAGCTCATGGGTCTCCTTGGAGAAATGTTCTGCGGGAAGAATCGAGGGGGAACTGCCTGAACTGCCACTTCCTGGGTGGTGTGCTGAAGTCTACGCTTCTCTCACTTATTCATTAAATGCAAAATTTTGATGCGATTGATCTGTCTGACAGATGAATCGCCAGGCCCGTTCCCGACGGATCGTCAGCGCGCCGGCAGGATGATGGTGGCGATCAGGCCGCCCTCCGGATGGTTGCGCAAGAGCAGTTCGCCGCCATGGGCCTGCACGATGTTGCGCGAGATGCCCAGACCCAGGCCCATGCCGCCGCTGTTCTGTGCGCGTCCGTGTTCCAGCCGCACGTAGGGCTGGAAAAGCGTACCCATGGCATCTTCCGGCACGCCGGGGCCGTGGTCGCGGATCTCGATTTCCACCAGGTCGCCACCGACACCGGCCGAGGGCCGAATGCTGATCTCGACCTTCTGGCCGTAATACAGGGCATTGTCGAACAGGTTGCCGATGGCGCGCTTCAGGGCCAGCGGCTTGGCCATGACGTTGATGCCGGAGGGCGTGAAGGCGATCTCGTGGCCGGCCAGGCGGGCATCGCGGATCATGCGCAGCACCAGCGCATCGAGGCGCACCTCGGTGCGGTTCTCGTGGATGTCGCTGTCCTTCACCGATTGCAGCGCGCCCTTGACCATCATGTCCAGCTCATCGAGATCATCATGGAAATCGGTGCGCATGGCGTCGTCATCCATCAGTTCGGTGCGCAGCTTGAGGCGTGTGATGGGCGTGCGCAGGTCATGCGAGATGGAGACGAACAGGCGCTCACGATCTTCCAGATAGCGCTTGATGCGCTCGCGCATGCCGGAGAAAGCGCGCGCAGTCTTGACGTATTCGCGGCTGCCGGTCTCGGGCAGGCTGGGTACGGTCTCGCCCTTGCCGAACGCTTCGGCGGCATCGGCCAGCGCGGCCAGCGGACGGGTGGTCCAGCGCACCACGAGGATGGTCAGCAGCAGGATCGCGGCCAGTGACAGACCCTGCAGCACCAGGCGGTCCAGCCACAGCGGATTGTCACTGTCGAGGAAATACGGGTTGGGCATGAGCGCGGCCAGGTAAATCCAGCGGCCGCTTTCCACCTCCATCTGGATCACCAGCACCGGGGCCGAGTTGGGCTTGGTCAGCAGGATGTGCTGCACCCAGTTGTCGGGCAGGTCGTTGACGGTGAGGCCATCGCTGGCTACCGGCAGGCCATCCGGCCAGGCGAAGGCCAGCCGCGCTTCCGGCAGGAAGGGCAGGTCTTCGCGCAGGGTCTGGGCGGCGACATCGATGGCCAGCTTGGCCAGGCGGCTGTCGCCGATCGATTTGACCGGTACCGCGCTGCTGTTGGCATTGATGAAGAAGCGCGTGCCACCCATCTCGCGCAGCTGCTGGATCATCAGCGGACGGTAGTTGGGTGGCAATGTCATGAAGTAGCGGATCGCCGAAGCGGCGCTATGGGCCAGGTGCTGGGCGGCGGTGCGGGTCTCGGCCTCGGACTTGCTGCGCAGCTGCACGGCCCAGATCAGGCCACCGGCCACCTGAGTGACCAGCACACCAAAGATCATCACCACCGACAGGCGGCCCAGCAGGGAATCCGGCAGCATCCAGTCCAGCAGCGCAGCCAGCCGGCGGCGCAGGCTGGGGGGACGCGCGGCGGCAGCGGGGACAGCCAGCGCTGCCGTCTCCGCCGCCAGGCTCTCAGGCGGCTGCGGCACTGACGTCGGCCGAGAAGACATAGCCGGCACCGCGCACGGTCTTGATCAGGTGCGGCTGGCGGCCGCCATCGTTGAGGCGCAGGCGCAGCTTGCTGATCTGCACGTCCAGCGAGCGGTCCAGCGGGCCGGCATCGCGTCCGCGGGTTTCTTCACAGAGCACATTGCGATCGAGCACGTCGCCCGGATGTTCGACGAAATACTTCAGCAATTGGTAATCCATGCCGGTCAGCGGCACGACTTCGCCGGCGCTGTCGGTGAGGGTGCGTTCCACCGTATCGAGCGAGAAGCCGGCGAAGCGGTAGTAGCGCGGCGCCGCACTGTTGTCGATGCCGATGCGGCGGTGGATGGCCTTGATGCGCGCCAGCAGTTCGCGCGGGCTGTAGGGCTTGGCGATGTAGTCGTCCGCACCCAGCTCCAGCCCGACCACGCGGTCGGTCTCGTCGGAGCTGGCGGTGAGCATGATGACCGGCACGTTGGATTTGCGGCGCACCGCCTTGCACAGGGCAAAGCCGTCGGTGTCCGGCAGCATCACGTCCAGGATCACCAGCGAGAGCTCATCGGCAAAGCGCTGGAACTCGGTCAGGAAGGCCGCGCCATCATGGGCCAGGCGCACTTCGTACTGGTTCTTTTCCAGGTAGGCCTTCAACAGGGTGCGGGTCTTCTGGTCATCGTCGACGATCAATATCTTGCGCGTCATGTTGCTGCTCCATCTCCGAAATTCTTAATCGTTACGATTGCGGGCGAGTGTACGCGCAATCGCTGCCAGCCGTTTCTGGGTCTGTTCTTCGCTCAGGTTGCGGTCGAGGAAGAAGCGCTGCACCTCGGCCACGATGGCATCCTTGGTCGTATCGTCGGTGGCCATGCGGTGCACCAGGCTGGGCGCCTGCCAGGCCGGCCCCTTGCTGAAGGCGCGCCAGGAGTCGCGCGCACAGCGGTCCATGTGCGGATCGGCCGCGCGCAGCACGGGAATCGAACCCTTGATCCTATTGTATTCGGACTGCACGGCCGGCGACATGGTCAGCCGCGCCAGCGTTTCCTGCATCGGCTGGTGCGCATAGTTGCCGGCGAACATGGCCAGGGTGTCGGTACTGTAGAGGTGAAAGTCGCCCGTGCCCGGCGCCGGTGCACAGCCGAACTGCTGGTCCACTTCCATGCCCCAGGCATTGAGCTCGCCCTTGGCCCAGTCACCCATGATGAGCATGGCGGCCTCGCCGCTGACCATGCTGCGCGCCACTTCCGTCCAGGGCCGCTCGCGCACCGGCTGCGGCATGGCGGAGGCCAGGCTGCGCAGGCGCTTGAGGATATGCAGCATGCGCGCATCGAGATAGGCGGCCGGGCTCATCTCCACGAACAGGCGGCGGTAATAGGCGGGGCCGCTCTCGGCCAGCGCGATGTTCTCGAACAGCGTGGCCAGTTGCCAGGCCTCGGCACTCTGCGCCAGCGGCACGATGCCGGTGCCCTGCAGCTTCTTGACGATCTGGTCGAAGTCGTCCCAGGTCTTGGGCGGCGCGAGGTTGTAGCGCTTGAAGATGGCCGTGTTGTAGAACAGCGAGTTGATGCGGTGGATGCCCAGCGGCGCGGCCACCACGTGGCCGTGGTTGTTGAGCAGGGACCAGACGGTAGGGAACATCTGCTTTTCCCAGTTGCCCTGCACGGCCACATTGTCCAGCTCGAGCAAGAGGCCGAGGTCGGCCCACTCGCCGAAGACCACGCCATTCAACTGCGTCACTTCCGGGGCACGATTGGCCAGCACCATGCTCTTCAATACCTTGGCGGCGCCCATGCCGGCGCCGCCGGGGATGGCGACGTCGCGCCACTGGATATCCTGTTTGGCCAGTTGATTGACCACCACGTTGATGGCCTGGCGCTCGCTGGCCGAGGTCCACCAGTGCAGCACCTGCAGGGCATTACCGGTAGCCGGGGACGGCCCCGCTGCAGGCACCTGCGCCTGGGCGGGCAAGACAGCCAGCCCCAGCGCCAGCGCGAGCAGGCACAGCACGGCCAGCCCGAAGCGGGCCGGGCCGACGCGTGCATTCGCGGGCCGTTTCGTTTTTATCATGGGGGGTGCTGTCTCCAAACCGGAAGAGACTATAGCCGGGTGACTGCCATTGTGCAATTTGTGCAGCAGTGCGCCGCCACCGCACGCATCTTGAAAACGATGAACTCGGTTTAGCTCTTGTTAATAAATGTAAGACTGGTTCTGCTTATCTTATCCACAGGCGCGATCAGATGCTGCGCCACCTTGCCCCCTTGCCGCCTCGGTGAACCCGCCCGCGCCATGCTGCAGGGCCTGTAAGGATATGTAATGCGCAAGGTGCGGCGAATCGACTTAATTTCTTTTTGAATCAAACACTTGCGGCACTCTCCGGCCAGCCGCTGCCCAGGCTCGCATCACATGCGGGCCGCTGCTACTGTCACGGCGTTTCGTGGCGCAGGGCTGCTGCGATCCCCACAAAAACCAAGGAGACCCAAGATGCAGACCGAACAAAAGGCTGGTCGTTTTTCCCTCATCCCTTCCCTCCCGGCATTGCCGCGCCGTCGCCTGCTGGCCGCCTGTGCCCTGGCCTTCGGCCTGACAGGGCTGGCCGCCGCGCCCAGCCAGGCAGGCACGCTGACCATCGAAAGCTGGCGCGTGGATGACCTGCCGCTGTGGCAGGAGGTGCTGATCCCGGCCTTCCAGCGCAGCAATCCGGGCATTACCGTGAAGTTCTCGCCGACCGCCCCGACCGAATACGATTCCAGCCTGGCCGCCCGCATGGCCGGTGGCACCGCCGGTGACCTGGTGGCCTGCCGCCCCTTCGACGTCTCGCTCTCGCTGTACAACAAGGGCCATCTGGAAAAGCTGGATGGCAAGCCCGGCATGGAATTCTTCGCGCCTGCGGCCAAGGCCGCCTGGCAGACCGATGACGGCAAGGACACCTTCTGCATGCCGATGGCCTCGGTGATCCACGGCTTCTTCTACAACACCAAGATTTTCAAGGAACTGAACCTGGAGCCGCCCAAGACGGAGGCAGAATTCTTCAAGCTGCTCGATACCGTCAAGGCCAACGGCAAGTACGCGCCCCTGGCGATGGGCACTTCCGAACAGTGGGAATCGCACCAGGTGCTCTTCACCAGCATCGGCCCCAATTACTGGAAGGGTGAAGAAGGCCGCAAGGCGCTCATCGCCGGCAAAGCCAAGTTCACCGATCCGCAATTCGTGGCCGCCTGGGAATACGAAGCCAAGCTCGGCAAGTACCTGCCCAAGGGCGCGTCGGCCCAGACCTACAGCGACAGCCAGAACATGTTCGCCCTCGGCAAGGGCGCGGTCTATCCGGCCGGTTCCTGGGACATCGCTTACTTCAACGGCAAGATGGACTTTGCCGCCTTCCCGCCGCCGGTCCCCAAGAACGGCGATGCCTGCTACATCTCGGACCACAACGACATCGGCATGGGCATCAACAAGAAGTCCAAGAACAAGGATGACGCCTACAAGTTCCTGGCCTGGCTGGGCTCGCAGGAGTTTGCCGATCTCTACACCAACAAGGTCACCGGTTTCTTCTCGCTGTCGAACCACCTGATCTCGGTGAAGGACCCGATTGCCAAGCAGATGATGGGCTGGCGCAAGAACTGCGCTTCCACCATCCGCGTCAATTCGCAGATCCTCAACCGTGGCACGCCCAGCATGGAAAACGAGATGTGGAACGTCAATGCCCAGGTGCTCAACGGCAAGATGAGTCCGCAGGATGCGGCGGCCAAGATCCAGGCCGGCTTTGCCAAATGGTACAAGCCGCAACAATGACCTGACGGTCCGGCCAAGCAAGGCACCAACCCGGAGCGAAGGACCCGCCAAGAGGTCCGCTCCCTCCCCTTCAGGAAGAGAGACATCCGTGAAAACCATCCGCGCCTGGCAACTGGCGGTGCTGCTTGCACCCGCCGTGCTGATCTACGCGCTCTTCAGCGCCCTGCCCCTGCTCGATACCCTGCGCCTCGGTTTCTACACCGCCAATGATGCCGGCGTGCGCAGCTTCGTGGGCCTCGACAACTACCGCACCATCCTGTTCGATCCCGACTGGTCGGCCGCTTTCTGGAATGCGATGTGGAACAACGTCAAGTTCTTCTGCATCCACATGGCCCTGCAAAATCCCATCGGCCTGTTGCTGGCCTCGCTGTTCAGCCTCAAGGGACTGCGCGGTGCGCGCACCTACCGCACGCTGATCTTCCTGCCCACGCTGCTGTCGGTGGTGATCATCGGCTTCATCTGGCAACTGATCCTCTCGCCGCTGTGGGGCGTGGGCGAGAAACTGCTGGGCCTGGTCGGCCTGGCCGACTGGTTCGCGCCCTGGCTGGGGCAGGAATCCACGGCACTGCTGACGCTGTCGCTGATCTCGGTGTGGCAGTACGTGGGCATTCCCATGATGCTGATCTACGCCGCCCTGCTGGCAGTGCCCGAAGAAGTGCTGGAAGCGGCGCACGCCGAGGGGGCCAGCGGGCTGCGCATCTTCTGGCAGATCAAGCTGCCGCTGATCTACCCGACCCTGGGGCTGGTGACCATCCTCACCTTCGTGGCCAACTTCAATGCCTTCGACCTGATCTATTCGGTCAAGGGCGCGCTGGCCGGCCCCAACTACGCCTCCGACCTGCTGGGCACCTACTTCTATCGCACCTTCTTCGGCTACCAGGCGCAGATCGGCAGCCCGACCATGGGCGCGGCCGTGGCGACCCTGATGTTCCTGGTGATCCTGGCGGGCGTGGGGGCCTATTTCGTGATGGTGCAGCGTCGATTGACGCGCTATGCCCTGTGACGGCAAGGAGAACGGCATGCAGCTTTCCTCCTCCGTCGGCACTTCTTCCACTTCTGCAACTATCCCGACCACCATGCGCAAACCCTCGCTGATCCAACGCAGCTTCGGCCCCGCCGGCCATCTCTGGGTGCATGCGGTGCTGTGCCTGTATGCGGTGATTGCGCTGTTTCCGATTGCGCTCATCCTCATCAATTCGGTCAAGACCCGCAATGCCATCTTCGAAGGTCCGATGGCCCTGCCCACTGCCGAGACGCTGACCTTCGCCGGTTTCCAGAAGGTGCTGGCAGGGACCCACTTCCTGCTCTACTTCGGCAACAGCATGGCCGTGACACTGGCCGCCCTGCTGCTGATCGTACTCTTCGGCGCGATGGCGGCCTGGGCGCTGACCGAGTACCGTTTCTTCGGCAACCGCGCGCTGAACTTCTTCATCGCCATCGGCATCATGATCCCGATCCGGCTGGGCACGGTCTCGATCCTGCAGCTGGTGGTGGCGCTGTACCTCATCAATACGCGCACTGCACTGGTGCTGGTCTACACGGCGCAAGGGCTGCCGCTGGCGGTGATGATCCTCTCCGAATTCATGCGCCAGATTCCGGACGAGTTGAAGGACGCGGCGCGCTGCGATGGCGTGGGCGAACTGAGCATCTTCTTCCGCGTGATCCTGCCGCTGCTACGCCCGGCCATTGCCACCGTCGCCGTGTTCACCATGATCCCGGCCTGGAACGACCTGTGGTTCCCGCTCATCCTCGCGCCCGGCGAAGACACCCGCACCGTCACGCTGGGCGTGCAGCAGTTCATCGGGCAATACGCCACCGACTGGAATTCGGTGCTGGCGGCGCTGTCGATGGCGGTCATCCCGGTGCTGATCCTGTACATGGCCTTTTCGCGTCAGCTCATCCGTGGCCTCACCTCAGGCGCGGTCAAATAATTCAAAGGAGACTTCATGGCACACGTCAACATCAAGCAATTGCGCAAGACTTACGATGGCCGCGCCGATGTGCTGGCCGGGCTCAACCTGGATATCCGCGATGGCGAATTCTGCGTACTGGTCGGGCCTTCCGGCTGCGGCAAGTCGACCCTGCTGCGCATGCTGTGCGGGCTGGAAGAGATCAGCGGCGGCGAACTGGCCATCGGCGGCGAGGTGGTCAACCACCTGCCGCCGGCCGAACGCGGCATCGCCATGGTGTTCCAGAGCTATGCGCTGTATCCGCACATGAACGTGTACAAGAACATGGCCTTCGGTCTCAAGGTCGCCGGCAGCAGCAAGAGCGACATCGATGCCCGCATCCGGCATGCGGCCTCCATCCTCAAGATCGATCACCTGCTGCAGCGCCTGCCGCGCGAACTCTCGGGCGGCCAGCGCCAGCGCGTGGCCATCGGCCGCGCCATCGTGCGCCAGCCGCGCCTGTTCCTCTTCGACGAACCGCTGTCCAATCTCGATGCGGCGCTGCGCGTGCAGACCCGGCTGGAGATCGCCAAGCTGCACCGGCAACTGGCGGCCACCATCGTCTACGTGACGCACGACCAGGTCGAGGCCATGACCCTGGGCGACAAGATCGTGGTCATGCACGAGGGCCGCATCCAGCAGGCCGGTACGCCCCTGGAGCTGTACCAGCAGCCGCAGAACCTGTTCGTGGCCGGTTTCATCGGTTCACCGAAAATGAATTTCTTCCCCGGCGTGGTCACGCGCTGCGACGACAGCGGCGTGCAGGTCGAAATCGCCGGCGGACTGCGGCTGCTGGCTGATGTCGATCCGCAGGGTGTCGCGCCGGGTGCAGCCGTCACGCTGGGGCTGCGCGCCGAACAGATCCGCGAAGGGCTGGGCGATGGCCAGCCGCTGCGCGGCGTGGTCAACCTGGTGGAACACCTGGGCGAAGCCAACTTCCTCTACGTGACGCTGGAAGGCGGCCACGACATCGTGGTGCGCGGCGATGGCAATCGCAGCGTGCACATCGGCGAGCTGATCGCGCTGTCGGTACAAAGCCACGCCTTCCATCTCTTCGATGCACAAGGGCAGGCGCTGCGGCGGCGCAACCCCGGCAACCTGCAGGCAGCGCGTCGCCTCGCTGAGGACTGACACATGAACGCTATCGCCTATCTGCTGGGCATCGATGGCGGCGGCACCAAGACCCTGGTGCGGCTGGCCTCGCCGCAAGGGCAGGTGCTGGCGCAGGCCAGCGGCCCGGGTTCGGCCTTGCGCATCGGCGCCGCGCAGGCGTGGCGCGTCATCGGCCAGGCCATCGAGGATGCCTTTGCCAGCGCCGGACTCCAGCGTCCAGCGGATCAAGCGCTGGCGGTCGGCATCGGCATCGCAGGCGAGAACGTGGCGCAGTGGGCGGCCGACTTTCGGGCAGAGGCGCCGGCCTTCGGCGTGCTGGAGATCGTCAATGATGGCGTGGCCACCTTGCTGGGTGCGCATGGCGGCGCGCCCGGTGCCATCATCGCGGTCGGTACCGGCACCATCGGCCTGTCGCTGGACCTGGATGGCAGCCGCCGCGTGGTCGATGGCTGGGGCTTTCCCAGCGGCGACGATGGCAGTGGCGGCTGGATGGGCTTGCGCGCCCTGCACCATGCCCAGCTGGCACTGGATGGCCGCAGCCATCGCGGGCCGCTGGCCGACGCCGTGCTGGACCTGTGCCGCAAGGAACTGCCTGCCAACACGGCACGCGATGAACGCGTCACCTTGCTGGACTGGCTGGCACAAGCGGACCAGGCCGCCTTCGCCCGTGCAGCGCGGCCGGTGGTGGCGCATGCCCATGACGATGTGGCCGCACGCAGCATCCTGCAGGCGGCGGCCGCCGAGATCAGCCGCATGATCGATACCCTCGACCCCGCACAATGCCTGCCGCTGGCGCTGTGCGGCGGACTGGCCGCAGCCTTGCAGCCCTACCTGGAACGCCGCCAGCAGGCCCGCATCGTCCCGCCGCAAGCCGATGCGGTGGACGGTGCCCTGCTGCTGGTGCGGCGCGCCCTGCAACCCAAGGAGACCCCGGCATGAACGCACTGACCCAATTGCACGGCAACGTGCTCACGCCCCACGGCTGGACCCATGGCAGCATGGTCTTCGACCAGCGCATCCGCTCCATCGACGGCCGCCCGTTGCGGCAGCAGCCGCGCGTCATCGACGAAGGCGACTACATCCTGCCCGGCTTCATCGACCTGCACGTGCATGGCGGCGGCGGGCGCGACGTGATGGAAGGCGGCGACGCGGTGCAGGTGCTCTCGCGCCTGCATGCACGCCACGGCACCACCAGTCTGCTGGCCACCACCATGACCGCGCCGCTGGAGGAACTGGAAGTGGCGTTGAAGGCCATCCGCAGCTCCACCGACGCGCGCTTGCCCGGCCATGCGCGCGTGTTGGGCGTGCATCTGGAAGGGCCCTACATCAACCCCGGCAAGCTGGGCGCGCAGCCCGACTTCGCCATCGCGGCGTCGCTTGAGCAGGTGGATTATCTGGACGGGCTGGCCCCGATCAAGCTCATCACCATCGCCCCGGAAGTGGACGGCCACCTGAAGCTGGTCTGCAAGCTGGCCCATCGCGGCATGAAAGTACAGATCGGCCATACGGCCGGCAGCTATGACGATGGGGTGGCCGCGCTGGCCCATGGAGCCTCGGGTTTCACGCACCTGTTCAATGCCATGAGCGGTTTCCATCATCGCGCGCCCGGCATGGTCGGTGCGGCGCTGGCCCATGCGCAGTATGCCGAACTGATTCCGGACCTCCTGCACGTGCATCCCGGTGCCATCCGCGCGGCGCTGCGCTCCATCCCGCGCCTGTTCTGCGTGACCGACTCGACGGCGGCGGCGGGCATGCCCGATGGCGACTATGCGCTGGGCCGGCAGGTGGTACACAAGTGCGCGGGCGGCGTGCGGCTGGACGACGGTACTTTGGCCGGCAGCGTGCTGACCATGGACCAGGCGCTGCGCAACCTCATTGCGCTGGGCATGGACGTGGCCGAAGCCTCGCTGCGCACCTCGACCTATGCTGCGGATTACCTGGGCCTGGCCGACCGTGGCCGCCTGGCCACCGGCCACTACGCCGACGTGGTGGTGCTGGACCGGCAATTTGCCCTCAAGGCTGTCTATGTGGAAGGAGAAGAGATTGACCTCGCTGATGCTTAAGGAAGCCCGCTCTGCGGCCGATTACGTGGCCGTGCAGCTGACCCGCGACCAGGACCGCTATGCCGCACTGGGCGCGCAACTGCGCGCGGCGCCACCGGCGTCCATCGTCACGGTGGCGCGCGGCAGCTCCGACCATGCGGCCGCCTATTGTGCCTATCTCATCATGGCGCGCCTGGGCCGCATCGTGGCGTCGCTGCCGATGTCGCTGGTGACGCTGAACCGGGCCCCGCTGCAGGTGCGCGATGCGCTGGCCATCGCCATCTCGCAATCCGGGCAGAGTCCGGATGTGGTGGAGCCGATCCGCTATTTCCAGGCGCAGGGAGCGAGTACGGTGGCGCTGGTCAACCAGGCCGATTCGCCACTGGCGGCTGCAGCGCAGTGGAGCCTGCCGCTGCATGCGGGCGTGGAAGCCAGCGTGGCCGCTACCAAGAGTTTCATCGCCAGTCTGGTGGCGGGGGCCTCGCTGACGGCGCATTGGCAGGATGATGCCGCCTTGCTGGATGCCCTGGCGCAGTTGCCCCAGGCGCTGCGCGCGGCGTGTGAATGCGACTGGTCAGCGGCGGTGGAGGCTTTGGTCCCGGCCAACCGCCTCATGATCGTGGGGCGCGGTATCGGCTTCCCGCTGGCGCTGGAGGCGGCGCTCAAGTGCAAGGAGACCTGCGCCATCCAGGCCGAGGCTTTCAGCGGCGCGGAAATCAAGCACGGGCCGATGGCCCTGATCGAAGACGGCTATCCGCTGCTGATGTTTGCCACACGCGGCCCCTCGCAGGCCGGCATGCTGGCGCTGGCCGCCGAGATGCGCGCACGCGGGGCCAGGGTCCTGCTGGCGGCGCCCGAGGATGTGATCGAGCGCGACCTCACCTTGCCCGTGGCTGCCACGCCGGACCTCGATCCCATCGTGGCGATCCAGGCCTTCTATGTGATGGCGGCGCAATTGTCCGCCGCACGCGGGATGGATGCCGACCGGCCACGGCATCTCAACAAAGTCACAAAAACGAACTAACCAAGGTTCATGCCTGCGCCTGCCGCGCCTCCTCGATGAAGGCGCGCAGGTAATCGATCTCCACATCGCTTTCCCGTGCGCCCAGGTAGATGTGCTTGGCGATGCCCTGCTTGCCCAGGCGCACCGGCACGATCGCCATCTGTTCGGCATATTCCAGCACCAGCCAGCGCGGCAGGGCTGCCACGCCGCGCCCGCTGGCCACCATCTGCAGCATGATGTCGGTGGTCTCGATGGTCTTGTGGCGGCGTGGCACGATGCCGGCCGGGGTCAGGAACTGGGTGTAGATGTCGAGCCGGTCCACCGGCACCGGATAGGTCACCAGCACCTCGTTGTTCAATTGTTTGGGCTTGACGTAATCGGCGCCGGCCAGCGGATGGTCGGCCGCCACCACCAGTACCTGTTCGTAATCGAACACCGGCTCGAAGACCAGGCCGGGCTTGTCCAGCGGATCGGGCGTGACCAGCAGGTCAATCTCGTAACCGAAGAGCGCACCGATGCCGCCGAACTGGAATTTCTGCTTCACGTCCACATCCACATCTGGCCAGGCGGCCAGATAAGGCGACACCACTTTCAGCAGCCATTGGTAACAGGGGTGACATTCCATGCCGATGCGCAGCGCGCCGCGCTCGCCCTGGGCGAACTGGCGCAATCTTTCTTCGGCCAGGTTCAGTTGCGGCAGCACGCGGTTGGCGACGGCCAGCAGGTATTGGCCGGCTTGCGTCAGACGCAGGTGGCGGCCTTCACGCAGCCAGATGTCGGTGCCGAGTTGCTGCTCCAGCTTCTTCATGCTGTGGCTGAGTGCGGATTGCGTGACGTGCAGCACGCCGGCCGCCGCCGTCAGCGAGCCCTGGCGTTCGACTTCCTGCACGATGGAGAGGTGGATGCGGTCCAGCATGATGATGAATGAAACTCATGGTTGAGGAGGAATGCATCATTTTAAGTCATGTCTGAAAACTGCTCATCCGGCCATGTTTCAGTTGTAATCTGCACGGGAAGAAATGACATACAGCGTCAACCAGGGACCGGCAGACTACGTCCATGCCAAGCCGCTTTCCATCCTGATCACTGAACGAGGAGCTCATCATGCGCATTTCTTTCCGCACCCTTTCCGCCCTGTGCAGCATCGCCACCATCGGCACCCTGGCCGTCTTCGCGTCGGCGTTCAGCCAGAGCGCCTATGCCGCCTCGGCCAGTGAACTGGACCAGGCCCTGTCTCCGCATCGCGCCATGGTGCGCACGGCACTGGCACCCCAGACCGGCAGCGTGAATGACAGCGGCAACACCATGCAACTGGCCTCCAACAGCGAATCTCCTTCCTGCCGCAGCCTGCGCATGCAAGCGGAGCGCGCGCGCACCGGCGATCCGAGCAACGTGCAACGCGCCCCCGTGCCGGGCACCTGGCGCGATGGCCGCTTCACCATGAACGGACCGGGCAACATCGAGTATGGCGAACGCGCCCGCATCGAATCGCGGTACATGAGCGAGTGCCGCTGAAAATATTAGTTTTTCCTTGCTGCATCTCTCCTGTTGGCAGACCTTCATGGTCTGCCTTTTTTGCATTGACCTTGCAAAACGCTGACAAGACCATCTCGCCAACGCCCGCTTCTGGTGCGCCTTTCCAGTCAGTGATTTGTCAGTTTCCCGTGCGGCGCGATCTTTCCGCTTGACGAAGAACGAAGTCGAACCTTTCTCCATGGCCGTGCTCGAAACCTAACAATACGCGATGGCCTTGCATGGCCTGCGCTGTTACATCCCATCACAATTCTGCAGTCAACTGCGCATCGCCGCGTGTCGTTAGCCAGGCTATCGCAACGCGTTTCCGTGCGCCGTCACGGATCGAGGACTTCATCATGACAACAAGAAACAGATCTTCCGCCATCATCGTTTCGGCTTCGCTGCTCGGTGCAGTGCTGGCCCTCTCCGCCTGCCAGAAGCAGGACGCCGTCCCGCCCACCGCAGCCGCCGCGCCGGCTGCGCCGACCACGCCGCCCTACACGCCGCCCACGGCCGAGCAACTGTCGCAGATGGTGGCCCCCATCGCCCTGTTCCCGGACAAGCTGGTGGCGCAAGTGCTGGCCGGGGCCACCTACCCGGACCAGATCGTCGCCGCCAACCAGTGGCTGGGACAGAATGGCGCGCTCAAGGGCGATATCCTGCAGGCGGCCGAAGACAAGCAGCCCTGGGACGTCAGCGTGAAATCGCTCACCATGTTCCCGGCGGTGCTGTCGCAGATGGCCGCCAATCCGGACTGGACGCGCTCGCTGGGCGATGCATTCGTCAATGATCCCAACGACGTGATGAATGCCATCCAGGCCCTGCGCCTGCGTGCGCAACAGGCCGGCAATCTCAAGAGTTCCTCGCAGCTCAAGGTAGTCAGCACGGTACGCAGCAGCGACACCGTGCGGGTGGAAGATGCGCCCGCGCCGCGCACCGTCTACGCCGGTGCCCCGGTGATCCCGCCGCCGCCGCAGACCATCGTCATCGAATCCAGCCAGCCGGATACGGTCTACGTACCGGCCTACAACCCGGCCGTGGTCTATGGTCCGCCGGTGCCGGTATATCCGGGCTATGCCTATCGTCCGCCCAGCCCGGTGGCCAATGAAGTGGTGGTGGGTGCGCTGTCCTTCGGCGTGGGCGTGTTCGTGGGCGAGGCCATCAGTCATCACAGTGACTGGGGATGGCATGACTGGGGCATGCACTGGGGTGGCGGCGGTGGCGGCGATCGCCCCTCCGGCGACTGGCAGCGGCCGGCCGTGGTGTACAAGAACACCACCTATGTGTCGCACTCGACCACCGTCATCAACCGCGTGACCAACAACAACGTGACGGTCAACAATACGCGCGTGGTGAACAACAACGTGAACAACGTCAGCAACGTCAATAACGTCAGCAATGTCAGCAACGTGAACAACGTGCGCAATGTCGACGAGCGCAACGTCAACAACCAGACCCGCATCGACAATCGCCGCGAACAGGTGGCACCGGCGGCCATGAGCATGCCGCATTTCACGGCCAGCGATGCACGTCCCGGCGCGATGCCGTCACTGCGCGCGCAGGAAACTCAGCAGAAGATGGCACTGGCCAACCTGCATGCACAGCCGCAGGCGCAGAAGGAAGCCGTGCAGGCAACGGGTGCGCACCCGCATCAGGAAGCGCCACAACAGGCACAGCGCGAGCAGCAGGAGCAACGCCAACTGCAGCAGCAACAACAGGAGCAGCGCGCGCAGAAGGAACAGCAGGCAGCACGCGAACGTGAACAGGCCCAACAGAATGCCGCGCAACAGGCGCGCCAGCAGGCCGAGGAAAGAAAGGCCCAGGCGATGAAGCAGGAAAACCTTCATCCGCAGATGCAGGCGCATGCCGCTGCCGCCGCGCCCCGTGAAGAACGTCCGCCGCAGCACGAACAGAAGGCTGCTCCTGAGCGGCATGAGGCAGCGCCCCATGCACAGGAAGCGCACGCGCAAGCGAAGCACGAGCCGGCCAAACACGAGGAAGACAAGCGCGCCAACGACAAGCATGAAGGCGAAAAGCACGAGGGAGAAAAGCACAGCGGCTGAGGCCGTGAGCCCCCTCGCATCGCTGAGTAGCAACACAAAGGGCCGCTTCCATGCGGCCCTTCGTGTTTGACGCTGCGGCAATCAGCTGTCGATGTTGTCCGGATCAGTGCGCTGATCCAGCGTCAGTTGCAGGAAGGCCAGGTCCAGCCACTTGCCGAACTTGGTGCCGACCTGCGGCATGTGGCCGACCTGCTCGAAGCCGAGCTTCTTGTGCAGGGCGATGGAGCCGACGTTGCTGGCATCGATGGCGGCCACCATGACGTGTTTGCCAACGGCGCGCGCACGCGGGATCAGCGCTTGCATCAGGGCCACGCCCAGGCCTTCGCCACGGTGATCCTTGTGGACGTAGACCGAATGTTCCACCGAATGGCGGAAACCATCGAAGGGACGCCAGTCACCGAAGCTCGCATAGCCCAGCACCTTGTCGCCCTCCACCGCCACCAACACCGGATAGCCCAGCTGGCGACGGGCCGCCAGCCAGTCCTGGCGGTTCTGGTCGTCCACCAGCTTGTCGCTCCAGATGGCCGTGGTATTGACCACGGCGTCGTTGAAGATCAGGGTGATGCCGGGGATGTCGGCAGGGGTAGCGTCGCGAATCTGCATGGTGTCTCGGTCTCGGAATTCGGGGTCTGCAGCGACAATGCTGCGGATGAGCAGTGTAGCCGAAGACGGCCATGGCAGGATCTTGCCACGAGGCAGCGTCTTAAGACATCTGACAACTAGAGGTGTTAGAATGCGTGCGCTCATCCATAGAGCAACCCGCCTGGCCTGATGGACCGTGGCCAGGACCGGGAATCACAAGAAATGCCAGCCCCGCAAGCTGGACGCAAGATCGGAGACGCGTTGACCCACTCTGAGATTGCGACCCATGCCCCATTCCATTGCAACGACGTCTCATCCTGCGCAGGCCGCTCCACGCGGCATTGCGGGTGCCGGCGCGCGTGCCGTGCAGCGGTCATGGCGGGCGCAGTCCTGCCCGATGCGTCCGTGTCCCGATGCCTCGCGCAGCTTGTTTTCCACCCACCCCACTTTGCTCACATCATGACCACCAAGTTCAGTCCCTCGCGGCGTGCCGTCCTCGCGGCCACCGCAGCGGCAGTGCCGCTAGTCTCGCTGCCCCTGCTCAAGCAGGCCCGGGCCGATGGCCTGGAAGGCATCGAGCTGCAACACTACAAGCCGGTGTTCTTCAATGCCGCCCAATGGCTCTTCATCCTGGCCGCCTGCGACCGCCTGATCCCCGCCGAAGGGCGCGGGCCGGGCGCGCTGGAAACCAATGTGCCGGTCTTCATCGACCAGCAATTGCATGCCGGCCTGGGCAGCGACATCTACCAGCAGGGGCCGCACCAGACCGATGCACCGGCCACGCTGGGCTTCCAGATTCCCTATGCGCCGCAGGACGTCTACCGCATCGGCATCGAGCTGACCCAGCAGATCAGCCAGCAACAGCATGGCAAGCGCTTTGAGCAGCTGGACGCCAAGGACAAGGATGCGCTGCTGACCTCGCTGCAGAAGAACGCTGCGGACTTTGCCGCGCTGGGCGAGAAGGCGATGAAGCCGTCGCAGTTCTTCGGCCAGCTGCTGGGCGATACCAAGAACGGCTACCTGGCCGATCCCATGTACGGCGGCAACAAGGACATGAAGGCCTGGGTCGCCATCGGATTCCCCGGCGCGCGTGCGGCCTATACCGAATGGGTGGACCAGCACAACGTGAAGTATCCGCTGGGACCGGTGAGCCTGTCGGGCAAGCGCGCCTGATGCGCGGCCCTGTCTCCTCGTTCACGCCTGCAACCTCTTACTGACTTAATTCAATGCCTAACATTACCAACGACGACGTCGACGTCGTCATCGTCGGCCTCGGCTGGGCCGGCTCCCTGATGGCCATCGAACTGGCCCAGGCCGGCCTGAAGGTACGCGCGCTGGAGCGCGGCCCGGACCGTCCGCCCGAAGACTTCGCCTATCCCAAGCCGGCCGACCAGTACGGCTACGCCACCCGCAACAAGGTCTTCGCCACTCCGCGCGATGCTGCGCTGACCGTGCGCTACAACACCGCGCAGCAGGCGCTGCCGACCCGCAAGTGGGGCGCCTTCGCGCCCGGTACCGGCGTCGGCGGCTCGGGCCTGCACTGGACGGCGGTGCTGATCCGCGCCACGCCCACCGACCTCAAGCTCAAGACCTACGCCGACCAGGCCTACAAGCACAGCAGTCTCGACCCCGAGATGCGCATCAAGGATTTCCCCTTCACCTGGAACGAAATCGAGCCGCACTACGATTTCTTCGACAAGGTCTGCGGCCTGTCGGGCAATACCGGCAACCTGCGCGGCCAGATCCAGCCGGGCGGCGATCCTTTCGAAGGACCGCGCTCGAACCCCTATCCGCTGCCGGCGCTGCACGACACCTACAACAACACCCTGTTCGCCGACGTGGCGCGCAAGCTGGGCTACCATCCCTTCCCCAATCCCTCGGCCAATGTCTCGCAGGCCTGGACCAATCCGTATGGCGCACAAATTGCACCTTGCAACTATTGCGGTTTCTGCAGCAAGTATCCCTGCCTGAACTATTCCAAGGCCTCGCCGCAGACCACCATCCTCGATGTGGTCAAGCGCCTGCCCAACTTCGATTACAAGGTCAACGCCAACGTCATCCGCGTGGACCTGCACGCCGACAAGAAGACCGCACGCGGCGTGACCTACATCGACGAGAACATGAAGGAAGTGTTCCAGCCGGCCAAGATCGTGATCCTCTCCAGCTTCCAGTTCGCCAACGTGCGCCTGATGCTGCTCTCGGGCATCGGCAAGCCCTATGACCCGATCACCGAGACCGGCGTCATCGGCCGCAACTATGCCTTCCTGTCCAATGGCGGGGCGACGCTGTTCTTCAAGGACAAGCACTTCAATTCCTTTGCCACCGCCGGTGCCACCGGCGAAATGTTCAACGATATTTCGCCCGGCAACTTCGACGATGGCATCAAGCTGGGCTTCATCGGCGGTGCCAAGATCCACAGCTCGCAAGCCTCGGGCGCGCCGATCGGCACGGCGCTGCCGCCGGGCACGCCCAGCTGGGGACGCGGCTGGAAGGAAGGCATGATCGACTGGTACGACCATTCCATGAAGATCAGCATCACCACCACCTGCATGTCCTATCGCGGCCACTTCCTGGACCTGGATCCGAACTACAAGGACCCGTGGGGGCAGCCGCTGTTGCGCATGACCTTCGACTGGCGCCAGAACGAACTGAAGCTGCAGCGCTACCTGCGCGACATCGTGCTCAAGATTTCCAAGGAGCTCAATCCGGACCACATGTCGGAAAGTTTCCTGGCCCTGGATTCGCATTGGGACATCACCAAGTACGTCTCCACCCACAACGTGGGCGGCGCGATCATGGGCGATTCGCCGAGCGATTCGGCCTTGAACAAGTACCTGCAATCCTGGGATGTGCACAACGTCTTCGTCCCCGGCGGCAATGCCTTCCCGCAGAACTTCCAGGCCAATCCGACGGCTACCATCGGTGCCATCACGCTCATGGCCGCGCACGCCATCAAGACGCAGTACCTGAAGAACCCCGGCCCGCTGGTCCAGGCATGAAGGGGGGAGAGAACATGAAAAAAATGACTTCATTGCTGGCCGGACTGGCGTTGTCGCTGGGCGTGCTGGGTGTGTTCAATGTGGCGCAGGCGGCCGACCAGGATACGGTGGCACGCGGCCAATACCTGGCGCGTGCCGGCGACTGCATGGCCTGCCACAGCGCTGTCGGCAAGCCGGCCTATTCGGGCGGACTGGCCATCGACAGCGGCCACGGCATCATCTATTCGACCAACATCACGCCGGACAAGGAACACGGCATCGGCAACTACAGCGAAGCCCAGTTCTCTGCGGCCGTGCGCCACGGCGTGCGCGCCGATGGCACGCAGCTCTATCCGGCCATGCCCTACCCCAGCTATGCCAAGGTGAGTGATGAGGACATCCACGCCCTCTACAGCTACTTCATGCAAGGGGTGAAACCGGTGGCCTCCACGCCGCCGGCCAGCAGCATGAGCTTCCCCTTCAACATCCGCTGGGGGATGAAGCTGTGGAATGTCTTCTTCGCCAATGACAAGCCGTTCAAGGAGCAGGACGGCTGGAGCGCCGAGATCAAGCGTGGTGCCTATCTGGTGGAGGGCCTGGGCCACTGCGGCAGCTGCCACACCCCGCGCGGCTTTGCCATGAACGAGAAGGCCAGCGACAGCAGCCAGGCGCAGTTCCTCTCGGGCGGCGACCTCAATGGCTGGGCGGTACCGTCGCTGCGCGGCATGCCGCACTGGAGCGCGCAGGACATCGTCGACTACCTGCAGACCGGCCGCAACAAGACCGCGTCAGTGGCGGGCGAGATGAGCCTGGTGGTGGAACACAGCACGGCGCACCTGAAACCGGAAGACCTGCAGTCCATCGCCGCTTACCTGAAGACGCTCTCGCCGGTGGCCTCCGCCAGCAGCGGGCGCGTCACGCCGCAAGGGGCCGAGGCGACCATGAAGAAACTCACGGCCGCCAAGGACCTGAGCCTGGGCGAACGCCTGTACCTGGACAACTGCGCGGCCTGCCACTTCGTCAATGGCAAGGGCGCGCCGGGCATCTTCCCGGTGCTCGATGGCGCGACCGTGGTCAATGCCGACAATCCCAGCGCGTTGCTGCACGTGATCCTGGCCGGGGCGCGCACGCCGTCCACCGAGAAGGCACCGTCGATCCTGGTCATGCCGGGCTTCGCCCATCGCCTCTCGGACAAGGAAGCGGCAGAACTGGCCAGCTTCGTGCGCCAGGGCTGGAGCAACCAGGCCGGGGCCGTGTCGGAGAAGGAAGTGCGCCGGATGCGCGAGGGTCTGGCCAAGCACGGGTCCTGATCTGCTGCGCAAATCGTCGCTGTGAAAGAAAAGGCTCGCATGGCAGCATGCGGGCTTTTTTTACGCGGCTGTCACGCCAAGCCGGCTGCAAGTTGATTGACCACGATGAACGATCGCGCCACTATAGCGCCCAGGAAATTCTTCTTGAAAGCACGCATGCTCCCCACCTACGGTGCCACCTATCGCGGCAAGCACATCAGCGTCTCCTGCACGCAGCAACGCGATGGCGACGTCCTTTGCACCGTGCAGATCGACGGCGAACCGGCCCCCGGCCTGCGCGGCAATCCCTTCGCTTCGGTGGCATCGGCACAAGTGGCCGGCGTGGGTTACGCGCGTGCGGTGATCGATACCCAGCTCGACAATGACGTGGCCGAGCATCACGGCTATTTCATCCGGGTCAGCAGCAGGGAACAGATCGACGGCACCTGGGTCGGCAGTTACCAGCTGCATCGCAATGACAACCCGGTCGCCTTCCGGCGCGTGGTGTGCGAAGACTTTCGCGGCAATACCTCGGTGGAGGCAGAACAGTATGCGATGGCCACGGCCTTCGTGGCGGTAGACGCCGACGTCAAGGCCGGCAAGCTCTGAGCGGACGGGAAGGCTTCAGGCCGCCTTCTTGCGGCGGGCGGGCAGCTTGTCGTGCTGGGCCAGGATGGCCGACAGCAAACCCGGAAAACGCTGCTCGATATCAGCACTGCGCAAGGTGTTGATGTGGGTGGTGCCATTGCTCTCGGTACGCACCAGGCCGGCTTCGCGCAAGACCTTGAAGTGGTGCGAGACGGTGGACTTGGGACGCCCGCCATCGAGTTCGCCGCAGGTCGCACATTCCACGCGCGCCAGGTGGCGCACGATCTCCAGGCGGATCGAATCGCTCAGCGCGTAGAGCACGCGCTCCAGCACGAACTCGGCAATCTCGGGATGTTTGTAGGGACGCATCTGCAAGATGATACACCCTGGGTTATACTCCTTCCATAGTTCGAAGATTTACGAACAAACGAAGCGAGTGCTGTGCCAGTGCAGCGCTTGTTGATCTCATTTTCATCATTGACAAGAAGCCACCCATGTCTGCTCTCTTTACTCCCTTCAAGCTGAAGGACCTGAACCTGCGCAACCGCATCGCCGTCCCGCCCATGTGCCAGTACATGGCGGTGGACGGCAAGGCCAACGAATGGCACCTGTCGCACTACGCCAGCATCGCCCGTGGCGGTGCCGGCCTGGTGATCGTGGAGGCCACTGCCGTGGCCCCGGAAGGCCGCATCACGCCGGGCTGCACCGGCATCTGGTCGGACGAGCTGGCGCAAGCCTTCGTGCCTGTCGTCCAAGCCATCAAGGCCGCCGGTGCCGTGCCCGGCATCCAGATCGGCCACGCCGGCCGCAAGGCCAGCGCCAATCGTCCCTGGGAAGGCGACGACCACATGGCCGCCGACGATGCACGCGGCTGGGACACCATCGCCCCGTCCGCGATTGCTTTCGGCAAGGGCTTGCCCAAGGTCCCCAAGGCCATGAGCCTGGATGACATCGCCCGCGTGCGCCAGAACTTCGTCGATGCCGCCATCCGCGCCCGTGATGCCGGCTTCGAATGGCTGGAGCTGCACTTCGCCCATGGTTACCTGGGCCAGAGCTTCTTCTCGGCGCATTCCAACCAGCGTGATGACATCTACGGCGGCAGCGTGGAAAACCGCGCCCGCTTCCTGCTGGAAACCCTGCGCGCCGTGCGTGAAGTATGGCCGGAACACCTGGCCCTGACGGTGCGCTTCGGCGTGCTGGAATACGATGGCCGCGACGAGCAGACGCTGGCCGACTCCATCGGCGTGGTGCGCCAGTTCAAGGAGATCGGCATGGACATGATCAGCGTGACCATCGGTTTCACCATTCCGGAAGTGCAGATCCCCTGGGGTCCGGCCTTCCTCGGTCCGATCGCCAAGCGCGTGCGCGAGGAAGCTGGTGTGCCGGTGTCTTCCGCCTGGGGCTTCGGTACGCCGGAACTGGCCGAGCGCGCCGTCAAGGAGGGCCAGCTCGACCTGGTGATGGTGGGCCGGTCGCATCTGGCCAACCCGCACTGGACTTATCAGGCCGCCAAGGAACTGGGCGTGGAGCGCCCTTCCTGGACGCTGCCGGCACCTTACGCGCACTGGCTGGAACGTTATTGATGCGCTGATGCGGCGGCGTGCTGCGGCTCGCTGCTTGGCAGAATGACAGCATTGCCGGCCTGCAAGCCGCTCAGGGATTCCCTGAGCGGCTTGTTTGTTTTCTAGGGAAAATCACTAGAGCCAGGCGAGGTGCTTTCTCCTAAGATGAAGTCGTCTTGAGGAGATCATCATGTTCACCACCTTCCTGCTGACTGCCGTTTTCTCTACGCTGGTGACCGTTGCGTTGTCGGCCACGGGCATCTACCTGTTGGCCGAAGCGCGCTGGCGGCATCATCCGCTGGCCGGCCGTGCCAGCCTGCCGCCGCATCGGCTGCCGTATTGAGCGAGCGGGACGGCACCGTGTCCGGTGCCGCCTGGTGTGTGTCTGCCTGAATCGCGATGAAATGATGTTGGCCCCCTGGTCGTCGGACCCGGGGGATTTTTTTTGCGTGAGGGTTACAGGGCAGCGTAGCGCGGCAACAGGTCCTGGTCAGCCAGACGGATTTCGATGGCGTTGGCGGCCTGGATGTGATCGGGATTTTCATCGTCAAACGCATCGCCCGCCACCGAGACGATGATGGTGCCGCGCTGCTGACTATCCTCATTCAATACCGGCAGCAGCTCGGCGGCCTCGGGGACTTGGGCGCGCGTGATCCTGCCTGGCAGATACAGCAGCCATCCGGCGCCGGGGCGATCGGAGAAGACCTTGTGTCGCATGCCATATCCGTCAGGGTCGACAGCGATGAAGGGAGGCTGCCATTGCAACGAGAGCCCCGTCAGCACCTTGATCAGATTGGCCTTCTGACAAAGCGCAGGAACTGCTTGCGCCTGCAGGCGGAAAGTGGAATTGCCGGAATCATCTGCAACAGTCAAACCAAGAAGGATGGCTGAACCGGCCTCTTCTTCATAGCCGTTCCAGATACCAAGATAACGAAAGCCGTTGGCAGGATCACTGCGCTCACCCTCTTCCACAATGGCCAGCGCAGCGCGTGTAGGACCGTCTCTTTCAAATGCCTGGATGCGCCGGGCATCTTCCGGCGTATCAGCTGGAGGGCACCAGTCGTCCAGCGGCATGCCCACCGCGTCCAAAAGAACCGCGACTTTCCACAGTATGGAGAAATGTTCGGATGCGCTGGGCAAGGTAGCGAGCGTTGAAGCAAAGGCAAAGTTGATGACAAGATACATGATCATGGCTTATGGAAAAGTTGGATGGCGAGCTTGTTGGCAGGAAAGACCTCGCTCAGATGACGAAAGACCAAATGATCCTGCACGTACCAGCACAAGTGGGCAGGACTGGACTTCAATACGGCCGCACTCTGCGCGGCGGCTTGTTTCATAAGATTCGGGTACCCCTTCAATCCATAGAAGAACTTGGGCTCACCCGTCTTTCTGTCAAAAAACTGCGCATACCGTGCCTTGGCCTCTTGCAGCAGACACGGGCCGAGCTGGAATCCATCGAAATCAATGTCATCGAAGGCCCACTCGGTATAGGGTGCAAACCCGGTCACGCGCGCCTGATAGGCCCTTGCCTCTTCAGACATGTGCCAGTTGCGAGGCACCAGGCTCCCCGCTGCGGGGGGACAGCGCTTGCAGGACTGATCTTTCTTGAGTACATCGGCCTGACTCAATGGGGAGGACTTGGCCTCTTCGGCCCTGCGCAAACTGCTGTAGATGGCCGCCCCGGTACCGACTGCGGCCACCGACGCACCCAGCCCTATCCATCCAAGAATCTCGCTGCTGATCAGCGGTGCCGCCACGACGGGAGCGATCATGATTTGCGCTCCTCATCTTGCGGCGCGGCCAGCTTGTGCAGGACGGCGATCATGTCATCGAGCCTTTGTTCGGGCGTGGCACCCGGCCGACGAAGGTAACGCACGGTGCCCGGACGACAGAACAGGCCCGGCCAATCGGCAGACAGATACATCATGTAGATCAGGTGGGACAGCGCACCGAAGCCCAGCGACAGACCATGCTCATAGGCCTCGCGCATGCGCCGGATTACCTCGCTGCGACCCGGCAGGCGCTGCAGGTCGGCACGCTCGGCCAGGAACTGGTCGGCCACGGCGGCAATGAAATGTTCGGTATCACGTGCACGCAAACGCGCCAGGTCGTCTTCATCGAGGCGGATCATGTCGGCCTCCCGATGTGAACCCGGCGGCCATCGAGCAACAGGTGCCATTCAAACAGGTGACCGAAGAGCGTGTGGCGCTGCGCTCCCTTCAGGTCACGCGCTGCTGCAGCCAACACGCGCGGATCCCACAAGCGCAGCAGTGCAGTGCGTCCGTCGGGCAAGCTCATCTGCATGCACAAGCGCAATAGTTGCGCCAGGCCCTGCAGATCCTGCGGGCCAATGATCCAGGAAACCGCCGGAGCAATCGCTTCCAGGCGGCTGATCTGCTCCAGCAACGCAGGGGACAACTTCTCGGCCGCCAGCAGCCAGGGCCCGGCGGGCGCCAGATGCGCATCCACGGTCTCGGCAAAAAGTGCAACGACGCCGGGTGCCTCACGTAGCGCCGCATCCGTGCAGGACTCGTAGTGCAGTCCGTCCACGAGGACGTACAGCTGCAGTGCCGGCATGGTCTTCCTCGCCTCGGCCAGTCGCTTCATGACGTCGGCGGCCATCAGCTGCGCACCAGCAGGGTGGCGCCGCTGACGGCAGCATCGCGCATGCAGCTCAGGCAGATGCCGGAATCGGCCGATGCAGCGTTCCCGGCGCCGGCCTTGGCTACCTCGGCCTCAGCGGCCAGGAATTCCGGACTGGCGATCCGGCCCTCGGCATGCGTGCTGGTAGCCTGGCTGGCGATGAGTGTGGCGCCGCAGGCGGTGCGGTCACCGTGGCGTGCCACGGCCGCGCCGAGCGAGAACATGTCGCCCGCACCGGTAGTGATGGCGAAGGTCCCCTGGCACCGGGGGCAGACCGTCTGGTCGCCCACGCGCGCCACCGGCTTGCCGTGGACCATGAAAGTGAGATCGCCGGAGATGACCGTGCCGCCGTGGCTGGTCCTGTCCCCGATGGTGATGAAGGCTTGTGGCACACGCTCCTCCTCTGCAGTGATGACATCAGCCGCAGCGCGAAGAAGAGAATCCGAAAGAAGCCTTCAGCCGGTGCCGCAGCAAGGCCGCACATCATGCCGGGGCAAGACGCATCGGCCCGCATCGGGCAGAAAAGAAGAGCGAATTATGGAAGTATTTTTAGTAACGCCTGAACCCTTTTCGAGGCAGGCGCAAGCAATCAAAACAAATCAGTAAAACAGCAAAGTCCACAAGGGAACGCTGGCCAGCAGCAGACAGCCAAGGAAGGCGGCAAGGAAGAGCAGTTTTTTCTTTCGGGTGGCCATGGTGAACCTGCAGGACGGAAATGGGCGCGCATGCGCAAGGCCGCAGTGTACCGCGCCCGCCGCCATCAGGCCATGCCGTTGCGGCCGTAGGCGCGGAAGCCGGGCCGCTCGCTGAGGCGCTCGTAATACGCTGCCACGGCCGGCAAGGGCGCATGCTCCAAGGGCGTGCCGAACCAGCGATTGACCGACAACCCGACCGGAATATCGGCCAGCGTGAATGCAGGACCCGCCACGAAACCGCCACTGTGCTGCAACCGTTGTTCCAGCACCTGCATGAAGCGCGTCCAGCCAGCGATGGAAGCCGCCAGTTGCTGCGCATCGCCATGCTCGGCCGACTTGCGCACCAGCGCCATGAAGGCATAGCTCCAGCTGCGGTTGAGGTCGCTGGCCTGCCAGTCGATCCACTGGTCGATGCGCGCGCGCAGACGCGGTTCCTTCGGATACAGCGCACCGTCACCGTATTGCCCGGCGAGATAGCGCAGGATGCTGTTGGACTCCCACAGGACGAAGCCATCATCATCAATCACCGGCACCATCGCATTGGGATTCATGGCAACGAAAGACGGCTCGCTGGTCGATTTGAAACCAATACCCCAGTCCTGCCGCTCGAAGGCAATGTCCAGCTCGCTGCAGGCCCACAGGACCTTGCGTACGTTGATGGAATTGTCACGGCCGTAGATCGTCAGCATGCAGGCTCCCGTACAGTAAGTGTCAGGCTGGCAAGCCTAGCAGGTGGCCCGGTACGGTGCCATGCACAGTTCTTCCTCATTCTCCCCGGTGACTGTTGCGCTGCAGTCAAGTGGCCCGGTACAAAGCTGCCAACTGTACCGGGACGGCTCGAGGAAGTGGCCGTACAATCGACCTCCCACTGGCCATACCTGCCGCCCACGCCCATGTCTTCCTCCAACATTGCCAAGCTGTTGCTGCTGGCTGCCATCTGGGGCACCAGCTTCATGCTCATGCGCATCGCCGCACCGGTCTTCGGCCCCATGCTGACCACCTTCGGCCGTGCTTCGCTGGCCACGCTGTCGCTGCTGGCCTTTGCCCGCATGCGCGGGGTGCCGCTGCAGTGGCGACGCAACTGGCTGCCCTACCTGGTGATCGGCATCTTCAATACCGCCCTGCCCTTCGCGCTGTTTGCCTGGTCGGCGCTGCACATTCCCTCGGCCTACATGGCCACCATGAATTCGCTGGCACCGATCTTCACGGCCATGTTCGGTTTCCTGCTGCTGGGCGAACGGCTGAGCCTGGTGCGTACCGGGGCCTTCGTGCTGGGCCTGGTCGGTGTGGCGGTGCTGGTGGGCATCGGCCCGGCGCCGGTCAATGCGCTGGTGATCGCCGGGGTGCTGGCGGCCATGAGTGCGGCGGTCAGCTATGGTTTTGCGGCCACCTTCACGCGCATGCGCGCCGGCGGCATCCCGCCCATCGCCATGGCCACCGGCAGCCAGTTCGCCGCTGCCCTGTGCCTGCTGCCGCTGGCCGCGCCGTCGATGCCGCATGCGCTGCAGGCCGGCACCCTGCCTGCGCTGTTATCTGTACTGGTGCTGGGCGTGGTCTGTACCGGTATCGCTTACGCACTGTTCTTCCAACTGATTGCCGCCGAAGGGGCGACCAAGGCCATCACCGTGACCTTCCTGGTGCCGATGACGGCTTCGCTGTGGGGCTGGCTGCTGCTGGATGAACCGGTAACCGTGGGCACCGTGACCGGCATCGCCGTCGTGCTCATCGCCACCGCCACCGCCTTGCGGGCCAAACCGGCAGCGGCCGCCAAGGACAAGAAAGTGACTGCCTGATTCGAGGCTGCCCCCAACAAAAAAGGCGCTGCGGGAAAATCCGCAGCGCCTTTTTTCATGCAACCCAGGTTTGGCTTACCAGCCGTACTGCGCACACGCCTTGCGATACGCCAGCCCTGCCAGCGCCACATCTTCCAGGCCGATGCCGATGGCCTTGTAGATGACGATGTCCTCGTCCTGGCGCTGATAAGGCATGCTGCCATCGACAGCCTGCGCCAGTTCCATCACCTTGTCCCACGCGAACACACCCGGTGCGCACTGCACCAGGTCGCCGGCCTCCTGCTGCGCCTGCGGCTTCCATTCCACGAACAGCGCGGCGGCACGGCCGATGGCGGTGTCGTCCAGCTCGCGCACGTTGGCCTTGGAGGCACCGACGGCGGCGACGAAAGCCCCCGGACGCAGCAGCTTGCCATCGAACAGCGGCGTGGCTGAACGGGTCACGGTGACCAGCACGTCCGCTGCGGCGGCGGCTTCATCGACGCTCACCACCCGCGCCGGAACGCCCAGGGTGCGCGTGACTTCCTCGGCCAGGGCTTCGCGGCCCGACAAGCCGGCGATCAATACTTCCTTGAACGGCCGCACCTGCAGCAGCGCCGGAATGTGCGAACGCGCCTGCACGCCGGTGCCGATCACCGCCAGGGTGGCGGCGTCCTTGCGGGCCAACGCATCGCAGGCCACCGCCGTGGCGGCCGCAGTGCGCAGGCCGGTCATGGCGTCGCCCTCCAGCGTGCACAGCGGTGCGCCGGTCTCGCTGGAGAACAGCTGGATGACGAACCTGAACTGGCCCTTGATGGTGGTGTAGACCTTGGCCCCGGCGATCCCGGCCGATGGAATGACCGCCCCCATCATCGACAGCATCACGCCATTGGCGGCACTGGTGCGCACGCGCCCCTGATGCGCGCCCTCGGCGGCGTGGGCAAAAGCCTCGCGCATGGAGGCGATGGCGTCTTCGGTGGTCAGCAGTTCGCTGACCTGCTGGTTGGTGAGAAATTTCATGCGGGACCTTGGCTTCAAAAAATGCAGGAAAAATTATGGCGTGCCGTGCTCGGCCTTGAGATAGTTCCAGATCCGGTCTATGTCCGGATTGGCTCCATCCAGACGGCGATAGACGCGGATATCCATCTCGTCGCACCACAGCCCCTGCTCCAGCGCTTCGCTGTCGTTCGGGGCGATGGCCAGGGTCAGCTTGCCCTCGGCGATCTCGCGCGACACCGCACTGGCCGGCAGCCAGGCGATGCCGTGGCCTTCGACGGCCATGCTCTTCAAGCCTTCGGCCAGGTCGGTCTCGAAGCGGCGGAACAGGTGCACGCGGCGCGGGCTGGAATGCAGGGCCTTCTCGACGATGCGCGAGAGCGAGGAATACGGGGAATAACTGAGGAAGGGTTGCGGATCATTGGGTGTACCCGGCAACACATACTTGGGCTGGCCACTGGGCAGCGTCTTGACATAGGGACGCAGCGGCTCCTTGCCCAGCGAAAGCACGGCATAGCGTTCGGTATCGAGGGCGATGCCCTGCTGGCGATGGTCATAGCACAGCAGCAGGTCGCAGTTGCGCTCCACCAGGGCCATGACGGCATCGTGCACGTTGCCGGCCATGACGGTGGTGGCGATGGCGCCGATGGTCTTTTCGATTTCCGACAGCAGCTTGGGGAACACCGTCAGCAAGAGCGTGTGCGGCATCGCAAAGCGTACCGAGGATTGCGCCCCTGCGAGTTGGCCGCGCAGCACCAGCCGCGCCTGCATCGACTGGTTGAGCATTTCCTTGGCGATCGGGACGAAGGATTCACCGGCCGGCGTGAGCGTGCAGGGATAGGACGAGCGATCGAACAGTTCGGCGCCCAGCCAGGTTTCCAGCGAGCGGATGCGGCGGCCGAAGGCCGGTTGCGTGACATTGCGCAGTTTGGCCGAGCGGCTGAAATTCAGCGTATCGACGACCGAGAGGAAGTCCTCCACCCATTTGATTTCCATCTTCCCTACCCCGTTGGCTTGCCGCGCTGATCCGGCGGCTTGTCTTTGGTGCCGACCACGTTGTGCCTGGCGGCGACCCTCCTTTGGAACGCAGCCACTATACCGAAATGGCATCGGCAGCGCCCCATGCCATTTTGGCATGAGGCGCTGTAAAAGCGGGTAGACAGGCGATGAATAAACGATGCGGCGCAGTGATCACACCAGCTCAGCCGGGGCCCTGCAACAGCGCTGGCGGCATCAGGGGCAAGCCGTGATGGAAAACCGCATGCGGAAGAACAGTTGCCACATCGTACTGCGCATCACGCAAGCACAGGTCCAGCCGCACCTGCCGGCCCGCACGGTCGAGCCGCACGGCGCGCAGGTAGTGGCGCTTCGGGAGCACGGCCGCAGCGGAGCCGGCCATGGCGGCCGAGAACGGTGCGCCCCAGCAGGTGAGCGCGAAGCCCTGCTGTTCCAGCCAGTGGCACACGGCAGCGACCAGACGCGGATCGTCGGGCAGCAACAGATCCGCATCGGCGGGCGCCTGCGACAACGGCAAATCCTGCAGCCAGCGCGCAAAGCTGCCGTAAAGGACGAACCCCGGATGCGCCAACTGCAGCGCTTGCAGTACGGCAAGGGTCTGCTCCGTATCGATGGCGTGCGGCAGATGGCGCGCGATCAGCGCGTATTCGTGCGAACGATTGCTGCGCAGCTGGCCGGGCGTCTCGGACGTACTGGCGCGGTCATAAACCAGGATGCGTTCTTCGACGAAACGGAAGCGGTCCGCCATTAGCCGCGCCAGATCCCAGGCCAGCGGCACGAACTGCTCGCCCACCCGCAGGTTCTCGGCGCACAGCACCAGCCAGCCGCCGGGACGCAAACAGTCGCGCAATGCGCGCAGCAGACGCTCCAGCATGCCGAGGAAAGCGGCGTAGGTCTGGCTGGCGTAAAGCTGTCCAGCGTGCGCGGCGTCGGAGGCGTCCGGCCACTGGCAGCCGAAGTAAGGCACGTTGCTCAACACCAGGTCCACCGCCGGCAGGGAATGCGCGAGCGCCGTGGCATCGCCTTGCAACACTTGCTGTGGCGGACCATCGGCCCCGAGACGCTGCAGCCGCTGGCGCGTCAATGCCACGCGCTGGCCATCTATCTCGATGCCGATGCCCGCGCGGCCCACGCTGTGCGCGGCGACCAGCGTGCTGCCAAATCCGCAGAAGGGATCGAGCACCTTGCCGTCAGGCGGGCACAGGTGCGCAATGAACGGCTGCATCTGCTCCACCCAGCCGCAATCGCGCGCGCCGAAGGGATCGGTCTCGGCCAGCTCCTGTGGCAGGGTCCAGGCCGGGTCCTGCCTGCTGAGGTGCAGCCAGCTGTTGTCGTTCATCACGGGCTCCGCAGCAGCTGCAGCGGCTGCACCGCGCGACTGCGCATGGGCGCGGCACCGGTGGTTTCCAGCAGCACGTGTTGTTCGGGATTCCAGCCGCCGCACAGGCGGCCGTTGGCATGGAACACCAGCTTGTAGATGCGTCCGCTGGCATGGCGCGCATGCATGCGCACATAGTCCGAGGCTTCGAAGGTGAGCTGCATGCCGCGCCAGTGCAGCACCACGTTCCAGAAGTAGTAGCCGGAGGTGGCATGCACCGGTTGCGCTTCGGCGCTCAGTTCCGGATCGGCCAGGCAGGCTGCCAGCAACGCCGCCACATCGATGCGCGCGCCGCCGATGTAGCGGGCCGTCACGTTGTTGCGGTATTGCGGTCCGAGTTGCGAGAACTCGCGCAGGATCACCGCCGTCACACCGCGCTGTTGCGCCCAGCGCAGATAGGCTTTCAGCGCGGGCACGCCATCGATGCCACCCTGCTGCACGATGCACACCAGCTTCACCGGCAACTGCGGCACCAGTTGCGTGAGCGTGGCGTCGATGCCGGCCTGCGTGGCAACCGCCTGTCCGCTGCGAAAACGCATGATGGCCTGATTGGCCTGGGCCTCATGATGGTGGCGCGACAGTTCCACCCAGCCGAGATCGAAGGCCTGCAAGCGCGCGATCAGCTCCGCGCCACGCGGCGTGGCCAGGCCGCCTCCATTGGTGTAGAGCACGCTGCCCTGCACGGGTGACTGGCGCGCGTGCTCCTGCAGGACATCGAGCATGGACAGCATCCAGCAGGCGTCATCAGTGGTCTCCAGCCCTGACAGCGACCACGACAGCGGCAGCCCGCGCAGCGCAGCGAGCGCTTGCCGGAGCTGTGCGCCGTACTGCGGACCGGGTCGTAGCGCTGCGGCGTGCGGGCCGCCATCGTCCAGCGTTTCGGAACAGAAGCGGCAGCGCGCCGAGCATGGTTGCGCCGAGGCATAGGGCGTGAAGGTCACCGGCTGGGCGATCTGCAAAGTTCGCCCGCCGATCTCCCAGCGCCGCCAGCGCCTTGCATCGTCCTGGTCGGGCTCGCGCCGGATCACGCGTGGCAGGCGGTTTTCCAGCAGCTGCTGCAGGGCGGCGGGCATCAGGTCCGGCAGCGCCGGACTATCCGGTGCGATGGCCTCGGCGGTGTCGACGGCGTCAGAGATGGCCATGGTCTCACTCGCTGCCGGTGAGGTTGAGGAAGGTATCGAGGATATGGAAGTGATCATCGAAGAAGCTCGCCTCCATCGCCGCCAGTTGCGCAATCGGTGTCCACACCGCCTGGGCCGCATCATCGGCGGCCTCGACCTCGGGCAGTTGTTCCAGCCGCAGGTCAAAGTAGTAAGCATGAGTGATGGTGCGGCCACGCGCACTGCGGTCGGGGTGATCGAAAATCTTGACGTCCACCAGGGCCTCTTCCAGCGTCACATCCAGCACGGCCAGGTTGGTTTCCTCGGCCAGTTCGCGCAGGGCGGCCTGCATCAGGCGCTCGCGCTGGTCCAGAAAACCGCCGGGGATGGCCCACAGCCCGCGCCCCGGAAAGCCCTTGCGCTGTACCAGCAGCACGTGGTCCGCCGCGCGGATCACGGCATCCACTGTCGTGAAGACCGGCGGATAAGGTGCCGCAGCCCAGGCCGCTTGATACTTGCGCAACTGGCGATGTTCTTCCACCAGGGCGGCGTAATGCGGCAGCAGTGACCAGGCGCGCAGGTAGTGGCGCACGCTGGGCGGCACCATCGTGTCGAGAACGTCGAGGCTGACTTCCAGGTCCTCGGCCTCGAACCAGACATTGCGAATGTCGGTGGCATCGATGTCGCCCGCGCGCGGCAGGGTTTCCAGCTGCCATTGCGGGAAGTGGCGCAGGTAGTAGCTGGAGGCATCCTTGAAGTGCCCGACCAGCAGCACCCTTGCCTGGGGATCGGTCTCGGCCGCGACCAGGCGGCGCACTTCGGCGGACCAGCGGCGATCGTCGTAGTAATCGCGGGTAGCGACGAAGCGCAGGCGTTCGCGCTGGCCCGGCGGCATGGCACCGGCGATCATGGCGGCGCGCTCTTCCCAGGTGAAGGGGTTCTTGGTGTTGCGGGCGTGGAAGGCCGAACCCAGCACCACGATCACCGTGGCCGCGCGCTCCAGCGCGTGATGCAGCAGGTGCAGGTGGCCGTTGTGCACGGGCTGGAAGCGGCCGATCACCACGGCGGCATCGTATTGCGGAGTCAGGACGGGCATGCGCTTTCCTTAATTTTTATCAACAGGGTCGAACGGCCGTTCACCTGAATGACGGATGACGGCCAGCGCCTCAATAGCGCACTGCGATCGGAATCTGCCTTCCGCTGCCAAAGGCCCGGGCGCGCACCCGGATCACTGGCGGCGACTGGCGGCGCTTGTATTCGTTGCGCGCCACCATGCGGCAGATGCGTTCGACCAGTGCTGCCCCGGTTTCGGTTCCGCTGAGCTGTTCGACTGCGCGGCTGGCCGCCCGGGCTTCATCGGCAGGAAGGCGGCTGCCTTCGATGTGCCACTTGAGGATCTCGTCGAGCACCTCGTAAGGCGGCAGGCTGTCGGTATCGCGCTGGTCCGGGGCCAGTTCGGCCGAGGGGGCCTTGTCGATGATGGCCGCGGGGATGATCTCGCGGCCGGCCTGAGCATTGAGGTGGCGCGCCAGCGCATAGACCTCGGTCTTGTAGAGATCGCCGATCAGGCCCAGGCCACCGTTGGTGTCGCCATACAGGGTGCAGTAGCCGACCGAGATCTCGCTCTTGTTGCCGGTGGTCAGCAGCAGCGCGTCATAGCCGTTGGAATACTCCATGAGGATGGCACCGCGCACGCGGGCTTGCAGGTTTTCCAGCGGCAGCCCGCGCAGGGGTGCGCCGAAGGCCTTGGCAAAACCGTCCTCGAACTCGCGCACCAGATCGGAAATGGGATGGCGGAACAGCGTCACGCCCAGCGCCTGGCACAGCGTTTCGGAATCATCGACCGAACCGGTGCTGGAGAACATCGACGGCATGGTCACCGCCACCACGTTCTGAGCACCCAGTGCCTCCACGGCCAGCGCGATGGTGAGCGCCGAATCGATGCCACCGGAACAACCGACCACCACCTTGCCGAAGCCGCAGCGGCGCGCATAGTCGCGCAGGCCCAGCAGGATCTGGCGGCGCTGGAATTCGGGCGTGGCCAGGGTCTGGTCTGCGCGGACCGGTTCGCCCACACCATCGCTGCGCAGGAAGCGCCCGCTCTCGAAGGCAATGACCTGGAAATCCTCGGCCAGGCGCGCCGCCTCGAAGGCCAGTCCCTGCAGCGGCGACATGGCGAAGGAGCCGCCGTCATACACCAGCTGGTCCTGCCCGCCGACCTGGTTGACGTAGAGCAGCGCCATCTGGCGGCGCAGGCAGGCGGCCTGGAACAGGGCGTGGCGCTGGCTGCGCTTGCCGACGTCCGACGGGCTGGCATTGATGGAGACCACCAGTTGCGCATCGGCCTGGGCCAGCTTCTCGAAGGGATTGACGCGATAGCTGCGCAGGTCGTCGTTCCAGCCATCCTCGCAGATCAGGAAGCCGACCCGCATGCCCTTGACCGGCAACACACAGGCCGTCTCCGGACCCGCCTCGAAATGGCGGCCATCATCGAAGACGCCATACACCGGCAGCAACTGCTTGTGATACTCGGCCACGATGACACCCTCGCGCACCGCCAGCAGGGCATTGAAGAGCGGCTTGCCGGGGCCGGGATTGCGGCGCGGCGCGCCGATCACGGCAGTCAGTCCGGGCAGGCTGCGGGTGGCGTCGATGACCGATTGCAAGGTCTGCTCGGCCTGCACCAGGAAGCGGGCTTCTTCCAGCAAATCGCCGGGGTAGTAGCCGCAGACCGAGAGTTCAGGAAAGACCACCAGGTCGGCACCGGCCCCGGCGGCGCGCTGCAGGCCATCGAGGTGAAGCGCCAGGTTGCCGGAGAAGTCACCGATGGTGGGATTGCATTGGGCGATGGCGATGCGAAGCATGATGCATCCTTTCTGCCGCCGCAGCGGCTCAGGCAGGGGTGGCCGGCGCAGCGATGCCGAACAGCTGGCGCAGGTAGGCCAGGAAAGTTTCATCCTTGCACAAAGTCTTGCCCGGCGAATCGGACAGCTTGGCCACGGCCTGGCCATTGCAGGACGACAGCTTCATGACGATGTTCAGCGGCGCGATGCCGGTGTCGTTGCTGAGGTTGGTGCCGATGCCGAAACCGGTCATGGCACGGTCGGAAAAATGACGATACAGGCGCAGCGCCTGCGGCAGGCCCAGTCCATCGGAGAACACCAGGCGCTTGGTGTTGGCATCCAGGCGCAGCTTGCGATAGTGCGCCAGCGCCTTCTCGCCCCATTCGAAGGGATCGCCCGAGTCGTGCCGCAGGCCGTCGAAGAGCTTGGCGAAATACAGGTCGAAGTCGGCCAGGAAGGCATCCATGCCGACCACGTCGGTCAGGGCCACGCCCAGGTCGCCGCGGTATTCCTGCACCCAGTCTTCCAGTGCGGCCTTCTGGAAATCACGCAGCCGCACGCCGAAGGATTGATAGGACTGCAGGTATTCGTGGGCCATGGTGCCGATCGGCACCAGTTGATACTTCTTGGCTAGCCAGACGTTGGAGGTCCCCTTGAAATACTGCGGGACCTCGCGCGCCAGCGTGGCCACCACTTCCTCCTGCCACGCTCCGCTGTAGCGGCGGCGCACGCCGAAGTCGAAGAACTCGAAGGGATGACGGCCTGGCGCTTCAGCGGCGAAGGCGTGCAGCAGAGCAACCTTCTCCTCCAGACGGCGGCGCGCTTCTTCCCCGGCCGCTGCCGTGCCGATCCGGCGGAAATAGAGTTCGTTGACGATGTAGAGCACGAAGATTTCGAAGCCCATGACATGCACCTGCGGACCGCGCGCGACGATGCACAGGCGCTCGCCCTCGGTGCTGACCTCGATGAACTTGCGTTGGAAGCGGAACAGCGCGAGGAAGTCGATGAAGTCGCTCTTCATGTAGCGCAGCTGCGCCAGATAGGCCAGTTCATCACTGCTGAAGCGCAGGCTGCACAGGTGATCCAGCTCGCGCTCCACCTCTTCTTTCAATTCGGCCAGCGGGAATTGCGGCTGGTTGCGGCACACGAAGGTGTATTCGGCCTGGGCACCTGGATGGCTGTGCAGCAAGGCCTGCCACATGGTGAACTTGTAGAGATCGGTTTCCAGCAAACTACGAACGACGGGTGCCATGATGGGCACTCCTTTCAACGTGGATGGGTCAGGCGTTGGCTTGCAGTTCCTGCAGCACCTGCTCCGAAGTGGCCAGGCGCACGCCAGCCTGTGACATGGCCGCCAGGAAGTCCTGGTACTGCGCCTCGAAGCCGGCCACCGGGCTCATGCAATCGGTCACCAGCACCAGCCGGGCACGGCCGGCGGCGTCGAGGTTGGCGGCGATGTGCTCGGTGGTGGCGCGCACGCAGTGGCTGCCCGCCTCGCCGGTGATGTAGACGGTATCGGCCTGCGCCAGGGTGGCGATGAAGCCACGGTTGAGCTGGGTGGCGGGATCATCGACATCCGGCACTTCGGCCATCACTGCCGAATAGTGTTCGGTCCACGGGTTGCTGCCCTTGCCCAGCTTGGTGACCACGCCCAGCGTGCGTTCTTCCCAGCGGTTGTAGGCGGCGCGCACATCGGCGTGGACCGCCCCGCCCCAGCTGCCGATCTCGCAGTGCACCGGCCAGACCATGAGGCGATAGCATCCGGCGGTTTCCAGGGCATCGAGATAGGCCAGTGCGCGCGGCAATGCTTGCGGATCACGTGGCAGGTAAGCGCCGGCACGGACCTGCGCGGCCTCGATCTGGGTGAAAGGCGTGACCGCCGCGCCATCGGCTTGCTGCCAGAACGTGGGATGGGCGATGTCCAGCCTGTGGTGGGCGTCGAGGGTGATGCTGATGGCCGACAGGCCGGTACCGCCCTGGTCGATCAGACGCGCCACGCGCTGCAGGTCGGCATGGCCGCCCGCCACCGGCAGCGCTGGTTGCAGTACCCCGCCGGTAACCGGGTCCACCGGCAGCCAGTCCGTCGGCAGGTCGCAGAAATCGTTTTGCGGATCGATCACGAGGAGATGCAGGGAGCGCTTCATGGTGTCCACCTTTCGGAGTGCGTCGGGTTACGGTAAGGCCAGTGTAGACCACTTAATTTAATTTTGCAACTAACATAGGCTTCGTAAATTTTCTGGATTAGCTCTCCAAATAGGGCTTACAGGTCATCCGTGATCCGAATTGCAACAAATAGATTCACAATGACACTAAGTACCTTTAGACTTCCCGGACTTGGACAAGGCGAGGAGAAAAATGGATCCGGTGATCTGCACAGTGGATGTGGCGTTGCTCACGCTCACGGCCGAGGGGCTGGAAGTGGCGCTGCTCAAGCGCGAACATGCGCCCTTCAAGGGGGTGGCGGCGCTGCCCGGCGGCTACATTCATGCGCGCACCGACGTCGATGCGCGCGATGCCGCGCGCCGCGTGCTGCTGGACAAGACCGGCATCGCCGCGCCCTACCTGGAACAACTGGCCACCTTCTCCGGTGCGGCGCGTGATCCGCGCGGCTGGTCGATCTCGATCGCGTATTACGCGCTGGTACCGGCCAGCACCATCGCCCAGGCCGAGCGGGACGAGGTCCGCCTGCACAGCGTGGACCGCCTGCCACCGCTGCCCTTCGACCATGGCGACATCATCGGCACCGCCGTCTCGCGCCTGCGCAGCAAGAGCCAGTATTCGTCGCTGCCCTGCCATCTGCTGGGCGATGTCTTTACCTTGCCGCAGTTGCAGCGGGTCTACGAAGTGCTGATGGGCGAGAGCATCAACAAGGTGAGTTTCCGCCGCAAGATGACCGAGATGGACATGCTCGATCCGGTGGACGGACAGTTCGAGAGCGGGGCGCATCGTCCGGCGCAGCTGTATCGTCTGAAGCCGGCCTTCCGTGAAGAGTTGCAGTTGCTGGAGCGCGGGCTTTGAGGCAAATGGCGCTTCGAAACCGGACAGGCGCAAACGGAAGCGGCGCACCCCAATGGGTGCGCCGCTTTTTTCATGTCGAAATTCTTGAGCCAGGCTCAGGCACAGCAATTGCCGCCGGAATCGGCACAGCGTTCACGGCGCTGCAATTCACGGCGGTGGCGCACACGTTGCGAGACGCGATAGACGGCGCGCTGGGTCAGCATCATGGACAAGGTGCTCAAGCTGAACTCGGCGGCAATGAGCAAACCGACCAGAGCGGCAAATTGCAGGTAGATCCGTGGATACACGGAGAGACTACGCGAGAACAGTTGATGCAGCATGATGAATTCCTCTTTCTTGTTTTACGTGCTGGGGTTCTGCTTCACACCAGTGACGATGCAGCGAACCGCGATGCGTGGCCGATCATGCCGGTCCACGCATCGGATCACCCTGCATCAGGCACCAGCGTAGGTCGAATCGGCAACGCTGCCGGCGGTTTGCACGGCGCTCTTGGCAGCAGCGTTGCTGACGGCCGGGAACACCGAGTCAGGCTGGTTGGCGATGCCTTGTGCCTGGGCGCGGGCGAGGTCGGCCTTCACGGCAGCGCGGGTGGTGTGCGAGACGAAAGGCTTGTCAACCGGGTATTGGGCTTCAGCGAAAGCGACGGACGAAGCGGACAGGGCCAGGACGGCGGCGATGATGGTCTTTGCGGACATGATGTTTCTCCTTGAATGCGTTACGTTAAGTGGACTTCAGTCGGGTTGATTTCTGTTCAGTGATGCGTGGGGCCGGGATGTCGTTCGGCTCACGCCACTCACTCTCTAGAACCGCATCGTTTCTTGCGTTGCGATGTCGTTCATCGATGGACTGAAGTCTACGGAAGAGCGCTCAGGAGAAAAACCACGCTGGAAAGAATTGAGTGTTCCGGGTTCTGGAACAATCGCCATTGCCTATCGAGCCGATAGTCCGAAAGTGATACAAAGCCGCGCCATCAGGTCCACTGGCGCTGGTTCGCGCGCAGGGGCTGAGTGTATTCCTCGTGCTGGACCTGCTTCGCTACCGGACGCGCAGGGCCGGTCTCGGCACGCACGCGCACCTCGGGCGCGCAGGTCTGCGAGGACATCTGCAGCGCAGGCTGCAGCTGGCGCGGCGGACGGACCACCGGCGGCAAACGTCCACCCGCGAGCGTTTTACGCAAGCGCTTGCACATCGGATCGTCAGTTTGCTCAAGCTGGCGGGCAGGCTGGCCGGTTCTGGATTGGTCGGTAGCTGGCATGATTCGGTTCTCCCATCTTGTCGCGGGCACCTTGGGTGCCTTCATTGTCGGGGAGCAGTATCACGCCGGAGGACCGGGCGGTTAAGCGGACAACGGCTCTGCCTGCTGTAGGAAAGCAGGCAAAGCCGCAGCTGACGACAGCGCCGAATGCGCCCGGATCAGAAGTGATGGTCGTAGCGGATCTGGAACTTGCTGTTCTCGGCCCGGTTGCGCACGGCGAATTCCTGGTACACGTTGAAGAACAGCAGGTCGCGCTCGGACAATCTCACCATCGCCGCTGGACCGAGTCCGACCACGCGCTCGCGCCGCCCGCCCACATCGCTGCCGTTGACCTTGGTATCGGTGATCTGCTGCAGCCAGTAGCCGGCCGCGCCGATGGTCAGCGCCGGATTGAGCACGTACTCGGCGGAGAAGTTGGCATGCACCGCCTGCCCCGCCTGCGTGGAGCTGACGTTGTTGCCGAAAGCCGCATTGGGCGAGTTGTTGCGGGCATTCCAGAGATAGTGCAGACGCCAGCTGAAACTCAGGTTCTGGCTGGCCCACAGCGTACCGGCCCAATAGGGATCGAAGGACCAGGTATTGCTGCCCGGATTGACGGTGGCATTGCGGTCATAGGCCCCGGTCGGCAGGATGAACTGCAGTTCGAACCGCTGCGAATAAAGCGGCCCTTGCGCCCCCATGACGGGATCGTACTGCACAGACACGCCGGCGCTGATGTCGCCAATGCCGGTATTGCCGCGAAGGATGGCATTGTTGGCACCATCGTCCACCTTGGCATTGGCCACCCACGGCACCAGCACCTGGAAGCCCAGTTGCTTGTTGCCGAATTTGGCCCCCGGTGGCACGTAGATGAACTGGCTGATGGGGGCGAACACGCTGATGTCCTGGGTGGCCGGAAAGCCCAGCCGGTTGCCGTTGTTGTCCACCAGTTTGGTGGCCTTGGTGTAGGTGAGGTATTCGACGAAGTAAAAGCCGGGACCGCCGGGCAGCGGTGCGCCGTCGAAGAAACTGGTCCCGCCCATGTTGACGGCGGGCTGGTCGTAGGCGCTGGCCAGCGCGGGCAGCAGGCTCAGGCTCAGTGCCAGCCGCGCCGCGCGCCGGCGGGCGGGCTGTCGGTGCTCTCTCATGGTGTCTCCTTGTATTGTTATCGGATGGGTCGCTTCCCGTGCGTCGGATTCAGAGATAGGTCGAGGCCAGTCCGCCATCGACCGGCAGGTTCACGCCATTGATCCAGCGGCTGCCGTCATCGCACAGCCAGACGATGGCTGCAGCGATCTCGTCCGGATAGGCCGGACGCTTCATGCGATGGGCATCCTTCTGCACGCGGTCCTGCCCGAGCATGGTCACGAAATCGCCCAGGATGGGCGTGAGCACCGGGCCCGGCGCAACGCTGTTCATGCGGACCGAATGCTTCAGGAACCAGGGCTGGGCCTGGGCCATGCTCCAGACGATGAGCGCTTCCTTGAAATACTGGTAGCAGCGCTCCTGCGGCACCGGATGCTGCGCCAGCCACTCGGCCCCGGCCGCAAAACCGGCGGTCTGCGCCAGCGCCTTGTGCTGGTCCAGCCGCTGCGGCCATTCGGCACCGAGGATGGAAGCCACGTTGACGATGGCGCTGCCCGGCGGCATGCGGCGAATCAGCAGCTCGGTGAGATGGCGCAAGCCGAGATAGTTCACGCGTGCAACCAAGTCCGCCGGGGCCGTGCCGGGCACACCGGCGATGTTGCACAGGCCATCGATCTTCTCGGGCAATTGCGCGGCGGCGTCATGGATGGCATCGGCGGTGGAGAGATCGGCCTGCACGAAACCCTCCACGCTGATGATCGGTGCATTGCGATCCACCCCGATCACGCGGGCACCCTGGACCCGCAGCAGCCGGGCGGTCTCGGCACCGATGCCGGAAGAAACGCCGGTGACGACGATGGTCTTGTCTTGCAGTGTCATGCTGGTCTCCTTGAATAATGATTTATATCGTTTGGTTTTTTTGCAGCGGCACGCATGCGATGGAGTCAGAAGGGATACGGCGTGGCCTGCTCCTTGACGGTGATCCATTTCCATTGCGTGTACTCTTCCCAGTCGGCCGGCCCGCCCACACTGGTGCCGTTGCCTGCAATGCCGGGACCACCGAAGGGGTTCACGCATTCGTCATTGACGGTCTGGTCATTGACGTGGACCATGCCCTGGCGCAGCCGCCCCGCCACCCGCATGGCGCGGGCCAGCGAACCGGAGATCACGCCGGCGGCCAGTCCGCCCTGGTTCTGGTTGGCCAGGGTGATGGCTTCTTCCTCGGAATCCACCGTGATGACGCTGGCCACCGGACCAAAGATTTCTTCATCAAATACGCGCATGCCGGGCCGCACGCCGGACAGCACCGTCGGCTGATAGAACAAACCTTCATAGGAGCCTCCAGCCAGCAAGCGTGCGCCGGCCGCCACGCTGTCCTGCACCAGCCCGTGCACGCGCTGCAGCTGGCGCGCATCGATCAGCGGGCCCAGCGCCACCTGGCCGCTGGCCCCATCGCCCACGGGCAGGTGACGCGCCTTGTCCACCAGGCGCTCCAGCAGACCCGCTGCCTGCGAGGCATGGACCAGGATGCGATTGGCTGCCATGCAGATCTGTCCCTGGTGCAGCCACGCGCCCCAGGCCGCGTTGCTGGCGGCGACGTCGAGGTCGGCATCGTCGAGGATCACCAGCGCATTGGCCCCGCCCAGTTCCAGCGAGACCTTCTTGAGATGGCGTCCGGCCAGCTCGCCGATGCGGCGGCCCACGGCGGGCGAACCGGTGAAAGCGATCATTGGCACCTGCGGTGCCGTCACCAGCGCCTCGCCGGCCTCCGCGCCACCGGGCAGCACGTGCAGCAGACCGGCCGGCAAACCCGCTTCCTCAAAGATGCGCGCCAGCATGAAGCCACCGGACACGGGCGTGCGCACATCCGGCTTGACCACCACTGCATTGCCCGCCGCCAGCGCCGGCGCCACCGTGCGCAAGGTCAGGATCAGCGGGAAATTGAAAGGCGAGATCACCCCGATCACGCCCAGTGGCGCACGTCTGGCGATGCTCAGGCGACCCGGCGCGCTGGGCAGCAGCTGTCCCTGCGCCTGCAGCGGCATGCCGGCCGCGAGGTGGCACAGGGTGATCGCTTCGCGCACCTCGTGTTCGCCCTTGAAGAGCACGCCGCCGGTCTCGCGCGCCACCATGCGCGCCAGCTCATCGAAGTGCTGCTGGAACAGGGTGCCGGCGCGACGGAAGATCTCGGCACGCTCACGCGGCGGCACCGTCAGCCATTCGGCCTGGGCGGCCACGGCGGCCTGGACGGAGATGGCCACGTCATCCGCGCCGGCCAGACCGACCTCGGTCAGCGGTGCGCCGGTGGCCGGTTCGATGACGGTGGTGCCGTGTGCGGTTTCTTCCCAGCGGCCACGGAACAGGTGGCGTTGCCAGCGGGCAGGATCGAGCAAGGGGGTGGATGGGGCGGACATGCGGGTCTCCTTTGTAATGGCCGGTGAATCCGGATCGGCAGCCATTCTGCAAAGCCTGTGCCACCGCGCTGCGCGCCATCCCATGCGGCTTCGCAGCAAGCTCATCCATCCGCGACGGGGAAGGCCAGAGCAGGTTTCAGGGAGAGATTTTTGCTGCGATGGAGCAGAGTTCTTGACGCAGTGCAGCTTGCGCATTTGCGCAAATTCGCCAACCATCAGCCCACTGAATTTCATCATTTGATGAACCGGGCCTTCGCCCGTCCCGCTTGCCCCTTTCCGCCAGGAGTTCGCCCATGCCGCCATCCCAGCGTATTTCCCTTGCCGAGATGGTACGCAGCCAGGGCAGCGCCGCCGCCCCGGTGCAGCTGAGTTCGGCCAGCACCGACCGCTGGAGCGTGGACGCCCATCCGACCCTGGCGGACCTGGGCGAATGCCTGTTCTTCTCGCCCGGCGACGGCCGCATCTGGCTCAATGACCAGCGCATGCTGCTCATCCACAGCCGCAGCATGGGGACGCTGCGGCGCGAGCTGATCGACAATCTCGGCATCGACAAGGCGCGCGGCCTGCTGACCCGCGCCGGCTACATCTCCGGCGCGCGCGATGCGCAGCTGGTGCGCGAACGCTGGCCCGAGGCCGATCCCTCCACCATCCTCATGGCCGGCACCCGGCTGCATACGCTGGAGGGGGTGGTGAAGGTGATCCCGGTCAGCTTCAGCTATGACCCCGACAGCGGCCGCTACGAGGGCGAATTCCTGTGGCACAACTCCAGCGAAGCCGATGAACACCTGGCCGCCTACGGCGTCGCCACCGCGCCCTCGTGCTGGCAACAGATCGGCTATGCCATCGGTTATGTCAGCACGCTGCTGGGACATCTGGTGATCTTCCGCGAAGTGGAGTGCCGCGCCATGGGCACGCCGCATTGCCGCGTGATCGGCAAATCGGCCGAACTGTGGAGCGATGCCGAAGACGACCTGCGCTACCTCAATGCCCAGGACTTCGTCGGCAGCGGCATGCTGGCCACCGATGGCGAAGCCGCCGCCAACAGCCACAGCGGGCTCAGCGCCGAGGCGGCGGAAGCCATGGAGGCCGATCTCACGCGCGCGCTGGTGGGCACTTCCTCGGCCTTCAACGCCGCCTGCCATCTGCTGAACCGGGTGGCACCGACGGATGCGACCGTGCTCTTCACGGGCGAGTCGGGCGTGGGCAAGGAACGCTTTGCGCGCATGCTGCACCAGATCGGCCGGCGCGAACGCCAGCCCTTCGTGGCCATCAATTGCGCCGCCATTCCCGAGACGCTGATCGAGACCGAACTGTTTGGCGTCGAACGCGGTGCCTATACCGGAGCCACGCAATCCCGCGCGGGCCGCTTCGAACTGGCCGACGGCGGTACGCTGTTCCTTGATGAAGTGGGAACCTTGAGCCTGGTGGCGCAAGGCAAGCTGCTGCGGGTGCTGCAGGAGGGTGAATTCGAGCGCGTCGGTTCGACCCGTCCGCTCAAGGTCAAGGTACGGGTGGTGGCCGCGACCAATGAGGACCTGGCGGTGGCGGTACGGGAGGGGCGCTTCCGGCAAGACCTGTTCTTCCGCCTCAACGTGTTCCCGATCCACCTGCCGCCGCTGCGCGAGCGGCGCGACGACATTCCGCTGTTGATGAATCATTTCCTCAAGTTCTACGGGCAACGCCACGGGATAGCGGTACGCGGGTTCACGCAGCGTGCGGTGCAGGCGCTGCTCAACTACAGCTTCCCCGGCAACATCCGCGAACTGCAGAACCTGATCGAGCGCGGCGTGATCCTGGCGCAGGGTCATCCGCTGGATTTGCCGCATATGTTCATCAGCGGTGAGACGCTCAATGACGAGGTGCTGTCGCTGGCCCTGCAAGGCGAAGGGGAAGGCGAGACCGGCACGCTCGCCGGGCGCCAGGGCCAGCGCAGCAAGGAAACTTCACATCAGCCTGAAGGCAGCCTGCTGGAGACGGTGCAGCAATGGCGCGGCGGCCGCAAGGAGGAAGGTGATGCGCTCTCCCTGCCCGCGCTGGAGCAGACCCTGATCGCCGAGGCCATCGAACGGGCCGGCGGCAACCTGTCGGCGGCGGCACGCCTGCTTGGCATCACGCGGGCGCAGCTGGCGTACCGGCAGCAGAAGCGGGAAAGTTAGGGAATGTGCGGGCATCTCCTGGCAGGCAGGAGACGAGACGAAGAGCGTCAGGCGACGTTCTTGTAGGGACTGGGACGGTCGGCCTCATCGGCCACGATCTGCATCTCGCCGATGCGGTTGCGCAGTTCTTCCCAGGGATGGATGGGCAGATCCTTGTCGAGATGTTCGGATTGCCTGCGCGCGGACAGATCTTCCACCTCCTGCATCACGCGGTCCTGCCAGCGGTGTTCCAGCGCGATGAACAATGCAATGGCTGCCACCAGCCCGACCGAACAGATGGCCAGGGCGGCATAGATGGCGTACTGCATGATGGTATCGAACCAGTCCATGTCCTCCCCGTCCTCGTTGTTTGATGGCAATACGGCGATGGTAGCTTGCGGATGGGTTGACGCCCATCAGGAAATGACTGAGGCGAAAAGAGGGCAGGACTGGCAGGACTGCGGCGGACTTATAAACTTTTTATCTTTTTTATCTACCAAAGATAAATACCAAAATTTTTCTATAAACCGAATCATTTCGCGCGTCATACGGTAAGCGGGGTTGACGGATATATCCTTTTTAGCTAATTTATCCTAAATAGATAAAATGAATAAAAAGGATAGATATGAACCCGGTCACGAACCCTTACGCTCCAGGTGCAGGCAGTCCACCGCCCGAATTGGCGGGGCGCGATGCGGTTCGCGAGAAGATGAGCATCTGCATCCAGCGTGTGCGTCTGGGCAAGGCCGACAAGAGCATCATGCTGGTCGGATTGCGGGGGGTAGGCAAGACTGTTCTGCTTGATCAGATGATGCGCGACGCGGAGGCAGAAGGCGTCGTCGCCATCCGCATCGAGGCACCGGAAGGCAGGTCTCTTCCCGCAGCGCTCTTGCCGCAGTTGCGACTGGGCTTGCTTCGTCTGAGCAGATTGGAGAAGTCCAAAGATTACGCGGTGCGCGGTCTGCGCGCATTGGCCGGCTTTGTGGGGAAACTGAAAGTCACGTTCAACGACATCGAAGTCGGCCTTGATTACGAAGCCGAACCGGGGCTGGCCGACAACGGCGACCTGGAAGGCGACCTGACGGCGCTGCTCGAACAAGTCGGAAAAGCCGCGCAATCGGCAGAAACGGTGGTAGCCATCTACATCGACGAACTGCAGTACGTTCCCGAAGCGCAGATGGCCGCGCTTATCTCCGCGCTCCATCGTTGTGCTCAGCAGAAATTACCCTTGATAGTCGTAGGAGCGGGCCTGCCCCAGCTCAGGGGCCGCATGGGCGAAGCGAAGTCGTACGCCGAGCGGCTGTTCGCCTTCCCCCCCATCGGTCCTTTGGGAGAGGAGGATGCGACTGATGCGATCGTCAAACCCGCCGCAAGCGAACACGTCGAGGTTGACCAGGATGCGGTCAAACTGATCGTCCAATACACCCAAGGCTATCCCTACTTCCTGCAGGAATGGGGCAAACATGCCTGGGATGTCGCAGAAAAAAGTCCGATCACCAAAGCAGACGTCGAGAAAGCTTCTACCGAAGCCATCGCGGCCTTGGATGAAAGTTTCTTCCGCGTGCGTTTTGACCGACTCACTCCCACCGAAAAAAGATACCTGCGTGCGATGGCGGAACTAGGTCAGGGGCCTCACCGCTCCGGAGACATTGCTTCCGAATTGGGACGAGAGAGCTCATCCTTGGGGCCGGTACGGAGCAGCCTGATCGCCAAAGGCATGATCTGGAGTCCGACACATGGGGATACCGCCTTCACCGTTCCCTTGTTTGATGACTTCATGAAGCGAATCATGCCCGGCCGCGACTGGCTCAATGCGGAGGTTTAGCGGTGCCTCTGCATGAGCTTCCACAGGGTCTGCATGGACGTCACCCAATAAAGAAATAACTTCATCGTCGCAAATAGCCGGCCAAGCTCATCCACAGGAACCCGCGCTGCCAGCGGGCGGTCTGCCGTTCAGGCGCAGGCTGCACGGTGCGCCTCGTCTCGCACACGGAGCCCTCGATGATTGCCACCCCATCCGCCACCATCCCTGCCCGCCTCGACCGCCTGCCCTGGTCGCGCTGGCATTGGCGCGTGGTCATCGCCTTGGGCGTGGCCTGGGTGCTGGACGGGCTGGAAGTCACCCTGGTCGGCTCGCTGGGCAGCGTGCTGGAGCGCAGCGATACGCTGGCGCTCGATGCGGCGCAGGTCGGCTGGACCGGCTCGCTCTACATCGCCGGTACCGTACTGGGCGCGCTGGTCTTCGGCCGCCTCACCGACCGGCTGGGACGCAAGCGGCTCTTCATGCTCACGCTGATGCTGTACATGGCGGCGACACTGGCCACCGCGTTTGCGCAGGATTTCCTGTTCCTGGCGCTGTGCCGCTTCGTGACTGGCCTTGGCATCGGCGGCGAATACGCAGCCATCAATTCCGCCATTGATGAGCTGGTACCGGCGCGCGTGCGCGGACGGGTCAATCTCATCATCAACGCCAGTTTCTGGATCGGGGCGGCACTGGGTGCCGGGCTGTCGCTGGTGATCCTCGATCCGCAGGTGATGGGTGCGGCACTGGGCTGGCGCGCCTGCTTCCTGCTCGGGGCCGTGCTGGCGGTGGCGGTGCTGCTGGTGCGGCGGCATGTGCCGGAGAGTCCGCGCTGGCTGCTCATGCACGGCCGCCACGCCGAAGCCGAAGACGTGGTGCGCCGGATCGAAGCGGAGGTCGAGCAGCAACATGGCCCCCTGCCCGCCGTGGAACACGCCGCGAGCGCATCGACCCAGAGTGGTACGGCAGGCAGCGGCATGCTGCCCTGGCGCGAGATCGCCCACGTGCTGCTGCATCGCTATCGCCAGCGCAGCGTGATGGTGGCCCTGATGATGGTGGCGCAGGCCTTTGTCTACAACGCCATCTTCTTTACCTACTCGCTGGTGCTCACGCGCTTCTTCCAGGTGCCGGACCATCGCGTGGCGCTCTACATCTTCCCGTTTGCGCTGGGCAATGTGCTCGGGCCGCTGCTGTTGGGCCATCTGTTCGACAGCATCGGCCGTCGCCGCATGATTGCGGCCACTTACCTGCTCTCCGGTGCAGGATTGGCCGCCACGGCCTGGGCCTTCAATGCCGGGATGCTGGATGCGCGTTCACTGGCGCTGTGCTGGAGCGCAGTATTCTTCGTGGCCTCGGCGGCGGCCAGCTCGGCCTACCTGACGGCCAGCGAGGTATTCCCGTTGCGCATGCGTGCCATGGCCATTTCGATTTTCTATGCCATCGGTACCGGCGTCGGCGGATTCGTGGCGCCGGTCCTGCTGGGCTGGCTCATCGCCAGCGGTGACCGCCATGCAGTGGCAGCGGGCTATGCGCTGGGCGCATGCCTGGCGCTGCTGGCCGGGGTGTGCGCGCTACGCTTTGCGGTGGACGCAGAACGGCGCACGCTGGAAGAGGTGGCGGAATGGAAATCCTGAATGCCTGAGCTGATGATGAAGCTGTTCAGTCATCAGCCGCGCTTATGACAGGATTTTTTCCGCAATGCCCGCCCCCAGCGGTGCCAGCAAGGCCTGCAATTCCTCTTCGCCAAACTTGATGGTGGCGGTGTCATCGCGCCCCAGCATGCCCTCGGCCAGCGCCGACTTGCGCGTCTGCAGTTCGAGCAGGCGTTCTTCGATACTCCCCTCGATGACCAGCTTGTAGACGAACACCTGGCGCGTCTGCCCCAACCGGTGTGCGCGGGCAATGGCCTGCTCTTCCACGGCCGGGTTCCACCAGGGATCGGCCAGCACCACGGTATCGGCAGCCGTCAGGTTCAGGCCAACCCCACCCACCTTCAGGCTCACCAGCATCAGCGGCACTTCACCTTGCTGGAAGCGGGCGATCACACCGCTGCGGGCGGCTGGTTCGGTGTCGCCGGTCAGCATCAGGCAGGGCAGTTGCAACGCCTGCAGTTCCGCTTCGATCAGGGTCAACATGCTGGTGAATTGCGAGAACAGCAGGATGCGCCGCCCCTCCTCCACCAGCGCGGGCAAGGTATCGCGCAGCCACTCGATCTTGGCGCGCTCCAGTCCACGCGGCATGCGGCCCTGCTTCAGCAGGTAGGGATCGCAGCAGACCTGGCGCAACTTGAGCAGCGCATCCATTACCGACACCTGGCTGCTGCCCAGGCCGCGCCGTTCCAGCGCGCGGCGGACCTGCTTGTCGGCGGCGATGCGCACGCTCTCGTAGAGCTCGCGCTGGCGGCCCTGCAGTTGCAGGCGTTCGATGATCTCGATGCGGGCCGGCAGCTCCTGCAGCACATCCTCTTTGCGCCGGCGCAGGATGAAGGGGCGCACGCGCTGGGCCAGCAGGCGCGCACGGACGGTCTCGCCCTGCTGCTCGATGGGCTTGCGCCAGAGCCGTGCGAAGCTGCGCGCATCCCCCAGGAAGCCCGGCATGAGGAAATGGAACTGGCTCCACAATTCGCCGAGATGGTTTTCCAGCGGCGTGCCGGTCATGCAAAGCCGATGACGTGCGTGCAGGCGGCGCGCGGCAGCAGTGCTGCGGGCAGCGGCATTCTTGATGGTCTGCGCCTCGTCCAGCACCAGCAGGTGAAAGCGCAGCGACAGCAGCAGGTCGAGATCGCGCCACAGCAGCGGATAGGTGGTCAGCACCAGGTCGGCCTGTCCCTGCGCAATGGCGCTGACATGGCGCGCGCGGTCCTCGCCATGCAGCACCTGCACGCGCAGGGCCGGGGCGATACGCTGCGCTTCCTGCTGCCAGTTGAACAGCAGCGAGGTCGGCACCACCGCCAGCGCGGGCAGGTCGAGCCGGCCGGCCTGTCGTTCGATGAGCAGATGGGCCAGCACCTGCGCCGTCTTGCCCAGGCCCATGTCGTCAGCCAGGATGCCGGCCAGGCCATGCTGGCGCAGGTACTGCATCCAGGCCACACCCTGCAGCTGGTAACCGCGCAAGGTCAGGCCCAATCCTGCCGGGGGTGCCACCGGTTGAACGCTGCCGGCGGCACGCAGCCGCTGTGCCAGTTGCAGCACGCCGGCAGCGCCGCTCATGTGCCACGGCGCACCGCCTTCCAACAGCTGGAGATCGGCCTGCAGGCTGTGCAGGCGATGGGCATCCCAAGGCGAGAGCTGCAGCGGTCCGTCCTTGCGCTTGAGGTCCACCAGCAGATCCAGCAAGGACAGCACCACCGCCTTGAGCGGACCGGCCATGGCATCGATGCGGCGGCCGCCCGGTGCACGCAGCGAGATCACGGCATGCGGATCCATGCGCTCCACCTGTTGCGCATCGGCCCAGCGCGGGTCGCGCCGCAACAGGTCGGCCACCATCGGTGCCACATCCAGAGTCTGGCCATCGACCTCGATGCCCATAGCCAGCAGCCAGCGGCCACTGGGGTCGAGGCCGTCGAAGATCTCGCTGGAAAAGGCGCGCGGCTGCAGGGGCGCGGCCACCTCGCGCGCGCTGAACTCACCGGTCTCGCTGCTGACGATGAAGCGCCACGCCGTGACCGGCACACTCTCATGCGCAAACCCCGGCCGCACGCGCAAGGTCCAGCCCTGCTGCTGCAGACGCGGGGCCTGGTCGGCCCAGAAGTCGCCGAAGGCGTCTTCCAGCATCAGGGTCCAGAGCGGACCGGCGTCATGCAGGGGATTCTCGGCACGCCATTGCAAGGCATCCTCACGCAAGGGCAGCAGGCCCATCTCGCGAATGCTCTCCAGTGCGGCGGCCTCGGCGGCGTGGTTGCGCGTGACGTGTGCCGGTGTGTAACCGGCTTCGTCATCGGCGTGACCCACAGGGGCCGGCATGCTCCAGCGCTGCGCGCCTTCGCCATAGACCCAGTCGATCTGCGCCACCGTCACCATGCCACCACGCGGCCCGAACAGGCCGTGCGCGCGCATGCCCAGCAAGCCCTCACCACGGGTGAGCGTCTGCAAGGTCAGGCGAGGATGAAATGCACTGGAGGAAGGCGAAGCAGGCATGCGGCCGATGAAAAACGGGGAAGCGGCCATTGTAGGGCGCTTCAGGCCGGGTGTGCAGGAACGCGGGGAAACTGGCTGGGGTCATGCGCATGCGCTCAGCGCATGCCAGCGATGGGAGGCTTACTTCGCAGGCGGCGTGATGCAGAAGTCCAGCATGCCGAACGGCGTGCGGCCTTCACCGGTAGCCCATACCCACACGGCCCAGCACAGCAGGCCGCACACCAGCAGCAGGGCCAGCAGGATGTGCAGTCCGGATGCCTTGCGCAGGAAGCCTTCGACGCGGTCAAACAGGGCAGTCATGGGAATAGATGCAGAAATGGAATAACTCGGAGTACCCCATTGTAGCGAAGCCCCCGGACCGATGAAATGGGACAAATTGCCGCAGTGTCAGGCTGGCAATATCCTTGCGGGGCCGCTTGGCCGGGGCTCTGTTACCCTAGCGCATTCTTCTCAACGCGTTCGCCACCATGACCACTGCCCTGCTCATCATCGACGTCCAGCAAGCCCTGTGCACCGGCCCTGAAGCCGTCGACAACGGCGACACCACAATCGCCAACATCAACCTGCTCTCGGCCCATGCACGTGCGGCAGGCGCACCGGTGATCTTCGTGCAGCACGAAGATAGCGGCAGCTTGCAGCACGACAGTGCCGGATGGCAACTTGCGGACGGTCTGCATCATCAGGCCGATGACCTCTACCTGCGCAAGCGCGGCTCGGACGCCTTCCACCAGACGGCCCTGGAATCGCAGCTGCGCGAACGTGGCGTGACACGATTGGTGATCTGCGGCATGCAGACCGAGTTCTGCGTGGAATCCACCGTGCGTCGCGCACTGGCGCTGGGCTTTCCGGTAACGCTGGCGGCAGGGGCACACACCACCGCACCGAACGGTGTGTTACCGGTGGATCAGGTGGTGGCCCATCATCAGGCCACGCTGGCCAATCTGGGGGCGTATGGCGTGCGCACCACCATCGCGGCAGCCGCCGATATCGCTTTCTGAGGCAGGCCCTCAGAAGCGCTGCGGACTGAACGGTGCCAGATCGATTTCCGGCACCTCCCCCGCCAGCAACTGCGCGGCGATGCGTCCGGTGCGTGCCGAGCAACCCAGGCCGATGTGGCCGTGGCCATAGGCATGGATGATGTCGGCACTGGCGCTGGCCGGTCCGATGCAGGGCATGCCGTCGGGCGTGCTGGGGCGGCGGCCCAGCCAGTATTTCACGTCCTCCGCCGGCAGCGTGCGCGGCAGGCCGGGGAAGAGTTTCAGGGCGATGTCGCGCATGATCTCGCCGCGCCGCCAGTCCGGTGCCGCCTCGAAGGAGGCGAATTCGACCTGGCCAGCGATGCGCAAGCCGGTTTCCATCTGCGTGGCGATGACCTTGAATTCGGACACCATCATCGGCGTGCGCGCTCGCGCCTCCTGGTCGTGCCCGCCAATGACGGCGTGATAGCCGCGCTCGCTCTCCAGCTGCACCTGATCGCCAGCGGCAGCCGCCAGCGCCTTTGAGCGTGCACCGGCGCAGATGACGGCGGCATCGCAGGCGATCTCGCCCTGTTCGGTCAGCACGGCCTTCAAGCGTCCCTGCTCCACGCGGAAACCCGTGGCCCGGCCCTCGACGCGGCTTGCACCGCGTGCCAGGGCATGCGCCTGCAAGGCCTGCAGATACGCCGCAGGATTGCGGCAATGACCGGCCTCGTCGACCTGGACCGCAAAGCCGAAGGCCGGATCCAGATCCGGTTCGCGTTCACGCAGTGCCGCGCCTTCCACCTCCTGCCACTGGATGCCCAGCTCGCGACGCACACCCCAGCCGAACGCATCATTGTCGAAATGCTGGCGCGAACGGTAGACATGCAGCACCCCCGAGGTATCGATCAGGTGCGCCACACCGGCGCGCTGCGCCACCTCCAGATGCAGGCGGCGGGCATCGGCCACCAGCGTGCGCAAGGCGCGTGCGGTGGCGCGGATGCGATCACGGCGCGCGCTGGCAAGGTTGCGCAGCAGCCAGGGCGTCAGGCGCGGCAGGTAGCGCCAGCGGATCGACAGGGGACCGAGCGGATCCATCAGATAGCCGGGGACTTTCTTCCACATCCCCGGCTCCACCGGCGGGATCACCGAATGCGAGGAGAGCCAGCCGGCATTGCCATAGCTGGACGCCTCCTCGCTGCCGGCCGGATTGAAATCCAGCAGGGTCACCTGCAAGCCCTGGTCCAGCGCGTGGATGGCAGTCATGAGACCGACGGCACCGGTGCCGATGATCACGGCGTGGCGGGGAAAGACAATGGCGGAGGAAGTGGACATGGCGGGATGTGCGATGCAAAGCAGCATGATACGAGAACCGCGCGCGTCCGTCAGGATCGCGCATGGCGCGTCCTGCGGCTTCGCTCGGCTCCATCACGGATCACGCTTCTCCAACGCGATCAGGGAGTCTGGTTGTAGGTCACCGTGCGCGGCAGATAAGGCTGGCCATTGATGCGCCGCCGCTGATGGAAATTGCCGCTGCCGAACTGCTCGCTGAGGATGTCGTGGCGCGCGTCGTAGTAGCGTGACTGCACGCCCAGCAGGCCCATGATGGTGTGCTCCAGCTGGTCGGTCTGGTAAGGCCGGTATTCGAGCCGGGCTTTGTCCTCCGGGCTCTTGCCGGTGAAGGAGCGGGTCCATGCCAGCATCGGAATTTCATAGCCGGTGGCGTCGCTCACCGACTGGCCGGCGTGATTGCGCGTGTGGCCCACCTCCTGCGCGTGGTCGGAACTGAAGAGCAGGCTGGCATGGTCCTGCCGTGCCGCGTTCATGGTGAGCTTCAGCATGCTGCCGACCACGTAGTCGTTGTAGGCCATGGCGTTGTCGTACTCATTGCGCAGCTGGCGTATCCACGCTGAGCGGTCGGCGTCCTCCAGCTTTTCGGTCACGCCGTCGCGCACGGTATCGAAGCGGGCGTACTGGCTGGGGTAGCGCATGTCATAGGTAGGATGCGCGCCCAGCAGGTGCACCACGATCAGCTTCTTCGGGGACGGGTCGTGCAAGGCAGTGTCCAGCGCCGGCAGCAGGTTGCCGTCGAAATTGTTTTCGCCGCGCCCGGCTCCCTTGTTGATGAACACCTGCTCGTCGGCCCGGCGCGAGACCAGGCCCAGCCAGCCATCGTTGGGCGGCTGGTTGGACAGCCAGTGAATCCGGAATCCTGCCTCGCGCGCCAGCATCAGCACGTCCGGCTTGCGGTTCCAGGCCTGCGGATCGTTGAGGTCGGCCGGCGTGAGCATCTTCATCAGCGAGGCCATGGTGGCGGGTTCCGACGAGACCACGTCGCGGAACACGATGAGCTCCTTGCGCATCGCTTCCAGCGTCGGCGAGGTATGGCGCTCATAGCCATACAACGACATGTTGGCGCGATTGAGACTCTCGCCGATGATCCACACCACGGTGTTGCGCTCCGGTCCGGCATAGCGCACCTGCCAGTCGGAGCGATGCGCCATGTTGCGCGCCACATCCGCTTCCATGCTGGCGGCCTGGGCCAGTTGCTCGCGATAGTCGAGATAACGGATGGGCCAGAACAGCAGCGGATTTTCCTTGGCCATGGTGGGATTGAAATGCAGGGCCACGAACACCGCCAGCAAGCAGCCGACGGCAGCCCGCCCGCGCCAGCGCCAGGGTGTGGCGGGCTGTCCCTGCTCGCGCCGGCGCAGCCAGCGCTCGCCCAGCCACAGTCCGGTCCACGCCAGCAGCAGCAGGCCCAGCGCCTCGGCCAGGTCGCGGCCATTGTGGCGGAAGAACTCGCTGCTCTCGGCCGGGTTGGTATTGAAGATGGCTTGCAGCACCAGGATGGGATTGGGGCGCAGGCCGAAATAGTCGCGCAGGAAACCCTTGATGGCGGCATCCAGGAAGAATACGCCGATGATCACCAGCGCCGCGCGCGAGAACCAGCGTGGGCGTTCGCGCCTCCACGGCAAGACCAGAAACACGCCGGCGATGCCGGGCAAGGCGGTGGCCATGAGCACGCTGCTCTTGGCCAGTTCGTTGGCGCTGATGCGATCCAGTGCCCAGAAGAAAACCAGGCCGATGAGGCCCAAACCAAGTCGCTTGACCAGTTTTTCCAATGCTGTCTTTCCGCCGCCCCGCCCGGCAAAATTTTGTTCTGAAGAAATATTGTCCGGGGCGCCGCTTCCCTGGCGGCTTGTCTCCGGCGGCGCGGACGCTTTGTCCGGCCTGCGCGATAGGACAAGCTCGGCGATAATTTGTTTCCGCGCGGCGGGCCAAGTATGGCACCGTGCAGGAAAATGACCAACAATACCGACTCCCCGGGCCCCTGCTTCTGAAAGGAACACCATGCGACTCTTCTCTCACGCCATCCTGGCCGCCCTCATCGGCCTGTCGGCCAGCCTTGCAGTCTCCGCCCCGGCGGCAGCCCAGGGCGTCTATGACGAATGGTCGACGGTGAAGGCACCGGCCGCGCCGGCACTGTCGCACGTAGTCATCGACCCGGCCACCACCGCCGTGCTGGTGCTCGACATCGCGCGCCAGACCTGTCATCCAGACAGCCGACCGCGCTGCGTGGCAATGTTGCCGCGCGTGGCCAGGCTGCTGGCCATGGCACGCGAGAAGAAGGTCCCTGTGATCTATACCCTGGGCGGCAACAGCACGCCGGCCGACATCTGGCCCGAAGCGGCCATGCAGGGCGGTGAGCCGCTGTTCAAGTCGGGCCCGGACAAGTTCATCAATACCGAGCTGGAAAAGTTGCTGCGCGAGAAAGGCATCAAGACCGTGATCTGCATCGGTGCGGCGGCCCACGGCGCGGTGCTGCATACGGCGGCCAGCGCAGCCTTCCGTGGTTTTGACGTGGTGGTGCCGGTGGACCTGATGGCCTCCGACACCGCCTATGCCGAGCAATACACGGCATGGCACCTGGTCAATGCGCCCCGTCTCGGTGAGCGCGTCAAACTGACGCAGCTGAGCTGGATCGAGTGAGGCGGAGGTGACATCATCCGCTGCGCAACAAGTGCAGCGAATGCATCAATGCGGGGATCTGATGCAGGCCATGCATCAATCCCCGGAGGGATTATCTGCTTTCCTGTGCGCGTGGCACGGGCTCAGGCGAACTGGAACAGTTGCGCCGCCGTCTCGCCGGTGATGCAACGGCGATCGGCCTCGTCACTCACCAGACTTTCAAAACGCCGCCAGCTGTCGGCATAGCTGGTCATGCTCTCATGCTGGGTGTGCGGCCAGTCGCTGCCCCACAGCAGGCGATCCGGTCCGAAGTGCTGGCGCAGCAGCGGCCAGGCCTGGCCAGCGAAACGGGCACCGCCCTCGCTGCCGCCGTTGCGATACTGCGCCGACAATTTCACCCACACCTGGCGCGAAGGGCCGGTGGAGAGCAGGTAGCGGAAACCCGGGTCATCCACGCCCAGTGCCGCGTCGACCCGCCCGAAGTGATCGACCACGACCTTCAATCCCAGTGCCAGCAAGGGTTCCAGCACCCGTGGCAAATCTGCGGCCTCGCGATGAATCTCTACCTGCCAGCCCAGTGCCGCAATGCGCGTGAGCGTGTCGCGCCACGCGCCGCCGAAATCCGGCAGCGGCGCGCCCCCCACCAGGTTGAAGCGCACGCCAACCACGCCGCCCTGCTGCAAGGCCTGCAATTGCGCGTCGTCGATATCGGCATCGACCATGGCGATGCCGCGCAGGCGCTGCGGAGCGCGAGCGATGGCCTGCAACAGGTAGCCGTTGTCGCTGCCCAGGAAGCTCGGTTGCACCAGCACGCCATGACTCATGCCATGCGCATCCAGCTGCGCCAGGTACTCCTCGACGGTCACGTCGTAAGCGGGCGTGTAACGGCGCACGTCGGCCATCGGCAGGCCACGCGCAAAAACGTGCGCGTGGGTATCGATGCGCAATGCGGGCGCGGTCACGGTGGCGGTCTTGCTCATGCGCCGGTTTCCATCTGGCGTCCCTTGGTCTCGGGCAGCATCAGCACGGCGATCACCACCAGCGAATAGGCGATGGCGGCATCGATGCCGATGGCCTGGCCCAGCGGCATGGAGTCGCTCATGTGCCCGACCAGCACCGGGAAGCCGGCCGAGGCCACGCGTCCGAAGTTGTAGCAGAAGCCCACGCCGGTGCCGCGAATGCCGCTCGGATACAGCTCATTGAAGAGCGCGCCGAGACTGGCCGGGATGCCGGCCGCGAAGAAGCCCAGCGGGAAGCCGCAGATCAGCATCTGGGTATCGGTCAGCGGCAGGAAGATGTAGCACAGCACGGTCGCCACGCAGCACAGTGCGAACGACGCCACGGTGCGGCGGCGGCCGATGCGGTCCAGCAATTGCGCACTGGCGATGCAGCCACACCAGAAGGCGATGATGATGACGGCCAGATAACCGCCGGTAGACAGGACCGACAGGTGCTTCTCGGTTTTCAGATAAGTCGGCAGCCAGGTCATCAGCGCATAGTAGCCACCGTGTGCGCCCACGCCGAGCAGACTGCCGATGAGGGTCAGGCGCAGCACGTCGGGACGGAAGATGCCCAGCAGCGTACTGGCCGCAGGCTTGCTGGTGGCAGCCTTGCGGCCGGCCAGGAAGGCATCGGTCTCGGACACCGAACGGCGCACGTAGACCACCAGCAACGCGGGCAGCAGGCCGATGACGAACATCACGCGCCAGGCCATTTCCTGCGGCAGCATCGTGAACAGCACCGAGAACAGCAGCACCGCACCGCCCCAGCCCACGGCCCAGGCGCTCTGCACGGTACCCATGGCGCGACCGCGATGTTCGGCGCGGATGGTCTCGGCCATCAGCACCGCACCGGCCGCCCATTCACCGCCGAAACCGAAGCCCTGCAGGGCTTTGAGCACCAGCAGCTGCGGATAGCTTTGGGCGAAGGCGCTCAGGAAAGTGAAGAAGGAAAACCAGATGATGGTGATCTGCAGCGTCTTGACGCGCCCGTAGCGGTCCGACAGGGCGCCGGCGAACCAGCCGCCGATGGCCGAGGCCACCAGCGTGGCACCGCTGATCATGCCGGCGTCCGCCTTGGAGAGCGAGAAGGCCGCGATCAGCGCGGGGATGGCCAGGCTGAACATCTGCACGTCCAGCGCATCCAGTGCCCACCCGCTGAAGCAGGCCCAGAAAGTCTTGCGTTCCTTGGCAGTGACCTGCCGATACCATGAAAACATTGTCTCTTCCTCTATGCCGAAGGCGCGCTACCTCGGGCTTCCCCGTCCGGCCGCCAGGGCAGTGCCGGAACGTGATGCAAGCACGATGGTGGCGCGTAGCTGATTGATATATTTAGTGGACTACTCATATAGTCATCTATATGAGTTAACGGAAGATAACACAGCCGGGGTGACTCAACAATCCTCCTGAATCCTGATCACTGCGGCGAGCGATGAAACCTTGTGGCGCTCAGGGTTGCATCATCGGTGGACAAGGACGGCGGCGCACTGCCGTCCACCTGCGTGCGGTACGATGCACCCTGTCATTGTGGGCGGGCCCGGCCCCGGGTAGACTGAGCACTTTCTCTTTTGCAAGGCAAGTTTCAGCATGCTTGACCAGACCGCCGCCGATGCGCGCCTGCCGCTCTATCTCCAGTTGCGTGACCAGCTCGCGGCGCAGATCCGCGCCCAGAAATGGCAACCGGGACAAGCCATCCCGTCCGAAGCCGAATTGAGCCAGACCTATCAGGTGGCCGTGGGTACGGTGCGCCGCGCGGTCGAGACGCTGATGAGCGAAGGCCTGGTGGAACGCACGCACGGGCGTGGCACCTTCGTGCGCAAGGCGCGTTTCGACAATTCGCTGTTCCGCTTCTTCCGCTTCGAATCGGCCGATGGCCGCCCGCTGCAGCCGACCAGCGTGATCGTCAGCCGCAAGGTCATCGAGGCACCGCGTCAGGTGGCCGAGGCCTTGCACCTGAAGACGCACGCCCGGGTGATCGAACTGCTGCGCCTGCGCAAGGTGGATGGACAACCGGTGCTGGCCGAGAACATCTACCTGTGTGCCCAACGCTTCAAGGCGCTGGCGGGGAAGGCACCGGAGGATTTCGGCGATCTGCTGTATCCCCTGTATGAGCGCGAATGCGGGCTCATCGTCGCCTCGGCGCGTGAAACACTGACGGTGGAAACGGTGACGGCGGCGCAGGCCAAGCTGCTGGGACTCAAGGAAAAGACGCCGGTAGTGGTGATCGAACGCATCGCCTTCGGCTCGGATGGTGCGCCGCTGGAGTGGCGACAATCGCGTGGGGCGGGGAGCAAGTTCAGGTATAGCGCGGAGATTCGCTGAGTGGACGCACGCGCGAATCGGACTACGAGGGAGGTTGGCGATCCCTCCCGTGGGTTTCACTTGGGGGGCCTGCGCGCACGCACGGGCCTGGCTGGTTCCTGAATGGAGAACGCCGAACCAGCGTGCGACGCGCGGGTTGGTTCATTGCGCAGCTCACGCAGCAGACCCGGATGATTGCGCAGCAGTCGCAGCAGCAGCACCAACGCACGAGGCGGCTTGATCTTGCCGGCCTCGTAGCGATTGAAGGCATTGACGCCCCCGCCGAACAACAAACTGGCCTCGCGCTGGCCCAGGTGCAATGCCTGGCGCGCAGCAATGATTTCCTCCGGATCGATCAGTCCCGCATTGACCGTCTTGTTGAAGGCCAGGGCTTCAGCCGAGATCCGTTCTTCTTCGCCCGGATCCGGCAGGCATTCGCCGCAACGCGGGCAGTGCTGGCCGCTGACGGCAGCAATGACCGTGGTTTCGCCTTTGTAGGCATACGGCAGGTCACGCGTGTCGCGCACCAGCACAGCACCTCCGCATTGGGGGCATTTCATGTCATTTCTCCTTGAAGGATACGATCAGCACATCATCGACCACGGTCAGCTTGAGATAGAGCACGCCGTGCCGTGTCGACGGGCGGTAAACGTCCTGCCAGATGCGATGATCGTCGTGCGTGGTCATGCTCTTGTAGAAGTCACGCTTGCCCAGACTGGCCACGATGGCTACCATCCCCATCTCGTCGATACCCATGGCTGCAGCCCCCAGCAGTGCCGACGCCGTCTTGCGCACCCGCCCTTGGCGAACCAGTGAATGAACGACTTCCAGCTTGCAGTGGGGAGTGTGCTTTTCCATTTGCATTGTAACCATCTTGGTTATGATCGCCAAGCTGGTGATAGCGAAGAGGTTTGAGAAACGAGAGTAAATTCGATCACCGGGTGCGGCGGATGCCCGATGCGAAACCGCGATTCTGAAACGCACTCTGTGGTTTTGATGCACACGGACGGAAATGTCGCGTGAAACTCGTTTACTATCGTCGCTCAGCCCATCACTTCCCACACCATGCAACTGAAGCGATCCCTCATCCAGACACGCGCTGCCCTTCCGGCGGCCGGTGTCTGCCTGCGCGGGCTGAACACCAAAAAACGGCATCTCCGCTGACGGGGATGTCACGTCCCGTCCGGCGGATCGCCTGGCGGGACTGGATCGCAACATCACCCTTCTTTCAGACCTCGCCCGGCGCACTGCCGGCGGAACGGCTTTCTTCAACCGTTCTTCATGAGGTACATATGCAAACTGATCGTCACCCGTCCGCTCTGCAACTCCACATCGACGCCCAATACGCCAGCCCCTATGCCATGTCGGTCTTCGTCGCCCTGCGCGAAAAGGCCTTGCCCTTCGATCTGCACACCGTCGACCTCGACGCTGCCGCCCATCATGATCCCGCCTATGCCGCGCTGTCCCTGACGGCGCGCGTGCCGACGCTGCAGCATGGCGAGCTGGCACTGTCCGAATCCTCGGCCATCACGGAATATCTGGAAGACGTCTTCGACGGTGCCCCGCTCTATCCTTCCGATCCAGCCGCGCGCGCACGCGCACGCCAGGTGCAAGCCTGGCTGCGCAGCGACCTGATGCCCATCCGCGAAGAACGCAATACGCAAGTGCTCTTCTATGCCGCCCGCAAGCCGCCCCTGTCCGCGCAGGCAGAGGCCGCAGCACAGCGGCTGTTCCGTTTCGCGGACGCCCTGCTGCCGCAGGGAGCAGACCATCTCTTCGGCCAGTGGTGCATCGCCGATACCGACCTGACGCTGATGATCAATCGTCTCGCCCTGCATGGCGATCCTGTACCACCGCGTCTGGCCGCCTATGCCAAGGCACAATGGCAGCGGTCCACGGTGCAGGAGTGGGTGGCCCTGCAGCGCCCGCCGCTGACGGCATGAACGATATCGGGCGTCACTGATCCGTGATCCCCAATGAAAAAAGGGCGGCGTCCCAAGACGCCGCCCCCTCATGCACTCTTGCGAATGACGACAATCAGGCAATCGCCTCCGGACGCGGACGGGCAATCGCAAACACCACCGCCACGGCCACCAGGTCGAACGCGGCCAGCAACACGAACAAGGGACCATAGCCAATCTGCGTGACCAGGATGCCGAAGAGCAGCGTGAACAGCGTCGCCCCCAGGTAGCCGCTCATGCCGGTCAGGCCGGTGGCAGTGGCCACCTGATTCTTGGTGAACACATCGGAAGTGATCGAATACAACGCGCCCGACAGCGTCTGGTGCGCAAAGCCGCCGATGGAGAGCAAGGCAATGGCCACATACGGACTATCGACGAAGCCCACGCAAGCCGGCCCGATCATGGCCAGACTGCCCACCAGCATCACCAGCTTGCGCGAAGTGAACAGCGACACATTCAAATGCTTGTGGAAGAACGGGCTCAGGTAGCCGCCCAGTACGCAACCGATGTCCGCCGCCAGGAAAGGCAGCCAGGCGAACATGGCGATTTCCTTGATGTTCATGTGGCGCTCGGTGGCCATGTACAGCGGGATCCAGGCATTGAAGGTCTGCCACGCCGGTTCCGACAGGAAGCGCGGAATGGCGATCGACCAGAAGTTCTGGCTGCGCACGATCTTGGTCCAGCTTTCACGCACGACTTTTTCAGGCGTCTTTTCCTGGCCGTCGAGGATGTAGTCGCGCTCTTCCGGCGAGAGCAGCTTCTGGTCACGCGGGCTCTTGTAGAACAGCATCCACAGGAAGAACCACAACACGCCCAGCACGCCCACCACCACGAAGGACATCTTCCAGCCGCCATGCAGGATGGTCCACACCACCAGGGGCGGTGCGCACAGCGCGCCAATCGAGGAACCGATGTTGAACCAGCCGATGGCCACCGACCGTTCCTTGGCCGGGAACCACTCGGTGGAAGCCTTCACGCCACCGGGAATGCCGGCCGCTTCAGTCATGCCCAGCAGCGCGCGGAAGAAGGCCAGGCTCTGCCAGCCGGTCGCCAGTGCAGCCGCCGCGCACACCAGCGACCAGGCCAGGGCGAAGATGCCGAAGCCGATCTTGGTGCCCACCGCGTCGAGAACGTAGCCGGCCACCGGCTGCATGACCGCATAGCAGATCTGCCACGCCACCACGATGTAGGAGTACTGCTGGGTACTCATGTCCAGCTCTTTCATCATGGTCGGGGCGGCCACCGACAGCGTGTTGCGGGCCAGGTAATTGACGATCAGGGCCAGGGTGACCAGCGTCACCATGTACCAGCGGATTCCTCTTACGTACTTCATGGCGTCTCCAAAATGGATAGTTCTTCAAAGGGCAGGCAATGCGCGGCTCGTCGCCCCGGGGCCCGTTTGTGCGCCCGCTCTCGCGGTGGATGGCGCACAGCCGTCATCCCCCGGCGGCACAGGGCCGCCTGGGCTCAGGCAGATCGGGAATGCATGCCTGTCTCCAGATGAAGTTTTCTTATCTTTTTTATCATTTGATTTATACGATGTCGTATAAGTTGAGCTGCGATTAGTCGGACTAATTCTTCATGCAGGTGGACAACTCTAATGATCGCGGCTCCGGAAGTCAACCGAATTAAATGCAGATTCCTTCACGGAAACGGCTTTGCAGGCCGATTTCAGGGGGATGAGGTGAATCTTCCCGCGCGCCGGGCAGCCCAGGCTTGCGCCCCGGCGCAGAACCCTTCATAGTGACCGCAGACGAACTTCCCGGCAGCAGTCATCGTACATGTCAGCATTCCACCCGCCCTCCCCCGATTCTTCACATCGCGGCCAACTCAGCCGGTCCGAACACATCTGCAAGCAGATCATCGCGTCCATTCTGCGCGGGGAACTGGGCGAGAACCGCAAGCTGCCCACCGAAGTGGAACTGGCGCAGCGCTACGAGGCTTCCCGCACGACGGTACGGGAAGCGCTCTCGCGCCTGCGTTCGGAAGGTATCGTGGTCTCGCGCCGGGGCTCGGGCAACTATGTGCAGCGGCTGCCGGTCCTGCAAAGCAGCGCGCCGGCGCAGATTGCCAGCATTCCTGACGTGGAGCGCTATTACGCGTTTCGCGCGTGTGTGGAAGTGGGTGCGGCAGGCATTGCGGCCACGGCCCGCGAGGAAGAGGACATCGCCCTGATGCGCCATTGCCTGCAAGCGCTGCGGCGCGCGCAGCTGCAAGGCCAGACCGGCGTGGAGGAAGATCTGGCGCTGCACATGGCCATTGCCCGGGCCACCCGCAATCCCTTCTTCATCTCCACCATCGAACATGCGCTGGGCCCGATCCGCCAGTGCATGGAACTGGCGCAGAACCTGGGCTCACCGCAGGAGAGCGAGCGCATCCAGGTCATCGATGATGAACATCAGGCCATCATCGATGCCATCGCCCAAGGCTCGGCGCAAGACGCCGAGGCGGCCATGCGCGCCCATATCGGGCATGCACGCCAGCGTATCTTCGAAGGCCGCTGAACGCTGCGCATGACGCAACAACGCCGGGCCATGCTGCACCCGGCGTGGCTGGAACAGATACGGCTTATGCGGGATTCTGCACGGCAGCCGGCAGATCGCGGCCGTGATGTTTCTTGTAGATGGCATTGAGCTTGCCATTCTTCTGGTTGGTCTTGACCCAGTTGTCGATCCATTCCTTCAGGCGTGGCTGGTTCTTGTTGATGGCGATGCCCAGGTCAAAGGCCTTCTGTTCAAATTTCATTTCCAGATTCTTGCCCGGCGCCTTCTTCTGCATCTCCTGCAGGTTGGAAGGCGTGCTGGAAAAGACTTCCACCTGGCCCGTGACCATCGAGGTGATGAGGGTGGCGTCATCCTCGTAGCGCATGATCTCCGCGCCCTTGGCGTTCTGCGTGGTCAGCGTATCGTTGGGCGTGGCGCGGGTGACGCCGATGCGCTTGCCGTTGAGGTCGGCATAGTCCTTGATGGCCATGCTTTTGGGCGCGCCGATGATGAGGCTGATGACCGCATAGGGCGTGGAGAAATCGATGACCTTCAGGCGCTCCGGCGTGATCGACAGCGAGCCCACCACGATATCGGCGCGATTGGATTGCAGGGTCGGCACCCGCGCGGCATTGGCCACCTGGATCAGGTCGAGCTGCACGCCCAGGTCCTGCGCCAGCAGGCGCGCGGCGTCGACGTCGGAGCCGGCCGGCTGCAGCTTGTCGTCGCTGTAGCCGAACAGCGGCGTGCTGGACGTGGTGGCGATGCGGATCTTGCCGGCCTTCTTGATATCGTCGAGCTGGTCGGCGTGCGCGGCATGGGAAGCGAGGCCCAGGATCAGGGCCGCAATGGCCGGGCGTGCAAGGTGGCGTAATGGGCTTAGTTTCATTTTGTGTCTCCGTTATTTTATGAATGGTCAGGTCAGGCAACAGCGTTTGCGCTACAGGTCGGCAGCCAGGAAGGCTTGCAGTTCGGGGGTGTGCGGATGGTCCAGCATGTCGCCGGGACCGACTTCCCACACTCTGCCCTGGTGCATGTAGATGATGCGGTCGGCCACCCGCTTGGCGAAGTTCATCTCGTGCGTCACCAGCAGCATGGTCATGCCATTGGCGGCCAGGTCTTCCATCACGCGCAGTACTTCGCCGGTCAGTTGCGGGTCCAGTGCCGAGGTCACTTCATCGAACAGCATCACCTTGGGCGACATCGCCAGCGAGCGCGCAATGGCCACGCGCTGCTGCTGGCCGCCCGAGAGCTGCTCGGGATAGGCATTGGCCTTTTCATCGAGCCCCACCTGCGCCAGCGCGGCCAGGGCCACGCGGCGCGCCTCGGCCTTGTCCTGCTGCTTGACGTGGCGCAGCGCCAGCATGACGTTTTCCAGCACGTTGAGATGCGGGAACAGGTTGTAGCTCTGGAACACGATGCCCACCTCGCGCCGCAGCCTGTGCAGGTCGACCTGCGGATCATCGACACGGATGCCGGCCACTTCGATGCTGCCGGAGTCAATGGTCTCCAGCCGGTCGATACAGCGCAGCGCGGTGGACTTGCCGGAACCGGAGGCGCCGATGATGGCGATCATCTCGCCGCGCGCGACTTCAAAGGACACGCCTTTCAAGACCTGGTTGTCACCGAAACTCTTGTAGACCTGGTCCAGCCGGACGATGACCGGCTGCGCTTCCTGGGACGCCGCCACGGCGCGCAGATGCGGTGCGGATTCGGGTTTAGCGATGGCTGACATTGAGCTTTCTCTCCATGGATGCGCTCCAGCGCGATAAGGGATAGCAGAGCAGGAAGTAGAAGGACCCCACCAGCAGGAACACCAGGAAGGGCTGGAAGATGGAGTTGTTGATGATCTGACCGGCCCGCGTCAGTTCGACGAAACCGATGACCGACGCCAGCGAGGTCATCTTGATCAGCTGCACCAGGAAGCCGATGGTCGGCGGCAGCGACAGCCGCGTGGCCTGCGGGATGATGACCAGGCGCAGCGTCTGCCAGCGTGTCAGCGAAAGGCACTCCGATGCTTCCCACTGCGGGCGCGGCATGGCCTCCACGCAACCGCGCCAGATGTCGCCAAGATACGCGCTGGCATAGATCATCATCGCCAGCCCCGCTGCCACCAGTGCCGGCAGCACCAGCCCGTACACCGACAAGCCGAAATAGACGATGAAGAGCAGGATCAGCAAGGGTATGCCCTGCACGCATTCGATGAAGAGGATGGCAGGCCGCCGCAGCCAGGCGCGCGGCGAGATGCGCGCCAGCATCACCAGGAATCCGCCGATGCCACCGAGCACGAAAGCCAGTAGCGACAAGACCAGGGTCCAGCCGATCGATTGCACCATGAAGAAGAAATAGGTCCAGCTGAAGTTGCCCATCATGACGTGCTCCCTTCGATGCGCAGCGAGGCCGCGGTGTTGACCGCCACCGGCCGCGAAGCGGCATGTACATAAGGCACATGGGCCAGCGGTGCCATCGCTGCCGGATCGCTGGCCGGCAGGCGCGACACCGGACTGCGCCTGCCCTGTGCAGCCGCGCGGCGCAAGGTGCGGCGGCGTTTGAAAATAGTTTCACCGATGGAATAAGCCACCAGCTTGACCAGCACGGCCAGCACCAAGTACAGGGCAGCCACCACGAGATAGGTTTCCAGTGAACGGAAGGTATCGGACTGCACGGTATTGGCGATGGCCGTCAACTCCTCGGCGGAAATCTGCGAGGCCATCGCCGAGGCCTGCATCATCAGCAGGAACTGGCTGGTCAGCGCCGGATAGACGCGCTCGATGGCCGGCTGCAGCATCACGTGCCAGCGGATGCGCCAGACCGACAGGCCCAGGCATTCGGCGGCTTCGATCTGTCCGCGCGGCACCGAATCAATGCCGGCGCGAATGATCTCGGCGGCATAGGCGGCGATGTTGATGATCATCGCCAGCACCGCTGCCGCGAAGGTCGGCATGCGGATACCAAGACTGGCCAGGCCGAAATAGAGCAGGAAGATCTGCACCAGGAACGGGGTATTGCGCACCACCTCGATGTAGCCGCTGCAGGTGCGGGCCACAACGCGATTGGGGCTGTTCTTGGCGAAGGCGACGAAGATGCCGATGGCCACGCCGACGATGACGGCCAGCGTCGTCATCTTCAGCGTCAGCCAGGCACCGTGCAGGAACACGGGCCAGTAGGGCGCCAGTGGCGTGAAGTCGAGAGAGAAGTTCATGGGCTGCCGGGTCCGTCAAGGTTTCAGGGAACCGGACATCGGTGCGGCGCGGGCGCGATCCTGCTGCGTGCGAGCGGCCCGGTGTGCCGGGTGCTGCCTTGCTGCGATTCAGGTCAAGCTGTTGCGTGCGGTGCTGCCATGCCGCGCGCTGAAGAATGGCGTGGCGCGCGGAAAATGCAATGAACTGCGGCGATGAACTACGACGGAATGCCGCGATGAAACGAGAAAACGCTGTGGATAAATTAAGTTAGTTCGCCAACGGATCAAAGGGTCCGGCAGCCGTAAAGGCGCCACCTTGCAGGGTCGCCACCGGATCATCGGCGGCCGGCTGCGGTTGCGCTTCCACCTTGGCGCGGAAGATTTCCGAACTGTCCTTGGGCGCATAGCCCAGGTGCGCGGCGTGGCGGTTGTCCCACCAGGTCTTGGCGTTGGCCGACATGCCGTAGACGATGGTGTGACCCACGCCAGGGATGAACAGCGCACGGCGCAGCAGTTGCTCGAAATCGTCCATGCTCATCCAGCTGGCCAGCATGCGGCGGTTGGTCGCTTCCGGGAAGATCGATCCGATGCGGATGCTCACCGTCTCCACGCCATAGCGGTCGAAGTAGAACTGCGCCATGTCTTCGCCATAGGACTTGGACAAGCCGTAGTAGCCATCGGGACGCTTCATGTCGTGCGCATCGATGCGCTCATCCTGGCCATAGAAACCGGTGACGTGGTTGGAGCTGGCGAAGATGACACGCTTGACGCCATGGCGGCGGGCGGCCTCGTAGATATGGAAGACGCCCTTGATGTTGGCTTCCAGGATCTCTTCGAAGGGACGCTCCACCGACACGCCACCGAGGTGGATGATGGCCTCGCAGCCTGCCACCATCGCATCGACCGCGGCGCGGTCGGCCAGGTCGCAGCCCAGCACTTCTTCATGCGCCGCCGCGGGACCCGCGGCCTCCATGGCCGCAGCCAGATCCGCTACCCGCACACGCTCGGCGAAGGATGCCAGGCGGCCACGCAATTGCCGGCCCACGCCACCGGCCGCGCCGGTCAGCAGGAGTCGGGAAAAACGGGCGGTCTGCCACGCATCACGGTCGGTGTCTGCGCTCATGCGGGCTGTCTCCTGATGGTTGCTCATCGTTGTTGTTGTCGGATCGGGTGCTGCTTTCAAAGACGGTGATGCCGGCGACTGCACTGCACCTGGACTCGCTCGGCAGATCTTGTACGTCGTCGTATCACTTGGCGGATTATTCCCGCCGGTGTACGGCTTGTCAACCAGATTAAGGGGCAAGTGATGGGTTCAGATATGAAGCTTCACGCCGGAAACACTTGCAGCAAAATATCGCCAACACACATGCATTTCACGACAAAAATACCGCAATTCACATCAACATCCACAATGGTGCGGGCAGTTCAGCGCCGACCAGAGGGATGCTGACGTGGCGGCCGATGATGACGACCCGCTGACGACCGACATCACGCCGGCGCAGCAGCGGATCGGGCGCTGACGGCCGTCAGCTCGATCACGACGGACTGCGCTGCACAGCTGCCACAGGCTGCGCAGTGTCCTCATTCCAGCCCCCGCCCAGGACCTTGTAGAGCGTAATGCGATTGCTCTGCTCGGTCAGTCGCAGCGAGATCAGCGTCTGCTGTGCGGAGTACAGCGTACGCTGCGCCACCAGCGTGGTGAGATAGCTGTCGATGCCATTCTTGTAGCGTGCCTCGGACAAGCGGAAGGCCTTCTCGCTGGCCGCCGTGGCCCGGCCCTGTGCGTCCAGCCGCTGGTCCAGCGTGGCGCGCACGGCCAGTGCGTCGGCCACTTCACGGAAGGCGGTCTGGATCGCCTTCTCGTAATTCGCCACATCGATGTCGCGCGTGATCTTGGCCGAGTCCAGGCTGGCACGCAGGCTGCCCGCATTGAAGATGGGCAGGTTGATCGACGGCACGAAACTCCAGCTGCCACTGCCGGCCTTGAACAAGCCGCCCAGCGTGCGGCTGGCAGTACCACCGTCAGCGGTGAGCGAAATGCTGGGGAAGAAGGCCGCGCGCGCTGCTCCGATGTCGGCATTGGCGGACTTCAGGGTATGCTCCGCCGCCAGCACATCCGGGCGACGCAGCAATACTTGCGACGGCAAGCCGGCAGGCGTGGCAGGCAATACGCTGGCGGTATCCGGCAAGCCGGTGGGCAGCAGCGCCGCATCGATATCGGCCCCGACCAGCAGGCGCAGGGCATTGATGTCCTGCGCGACCTGGCTGGTGTAGCTGGCCACATCGGCGCGAGCCGCTTGCACCGTGGCTTCCTGGCTGGCCAGATCGACCCCGGAGACGGTGCCGATATCATGGCTGCGCTGGCTCAGTTCGAAGGTGCGCGACTGGCTGGCATAGGTGTCCTGCGCCAGCTTCAACAGCTCGCGGTCGGAGGCCAGCGTGAGCCACGCCGTGGCCACTTCGGCCACCAGGCTGATGTGCGTGCTGCGACGGGTCTCGACCTGATACTGATAGGTCTCCAGCGCCGCATCCGAGAGATTTTTCAGGCGACCGAAGAAATCGAGTTCGTAAGCGCTGATCCCTACCGTCACGCTCTGCTGCCGCGACACCGTGGCGCGGCCGCTGGTGGTCAGCTCAGACGGCGTGCGGCTGGCAGTACTGGTGCCGGTGGCGGAGATGGCCGGATAGCGATCGGCATCGGTGATGCGATATTGCGCACGCGCCTTCTCGATGTTCAACGCCGCCACCCGCAGGTCACGGTTGTTCTCCAGCGCAGCGGCGATCACCTGCTGCAGACGTGGATCGAGGAAGAATTCGCGCCAGCCGAGCTGGTCCGCATCAATCTCGCCAGCGGCCTTGCCGGCGTTGCTGCCGACCGGCTTGCCATCGACCTGCTGGGTCCAGCTGGCCGGCACCGGTGCCGCCGGCTGCGCGTAATCGGGCGCGAGATTGGCGCAGCCCGCCAGCGCTGCCGTGAGCGCCAGCACCATGGCCGTGCGGGTCCAGAGGATGGATGTCTGTTGTGCGGGCCGGGTCATCACACGCCCTCCTTTTGTGTCGCGTGATCGTCATCCTGGCGCGGCTTCTTCGCCGCGCGGCGATCCAGCCAGGTGCCGATCAGGTAGTAGAACAAGGGCACGAAGAAGATGCCCAGCAAAGTGGCCGAGAGCATGCCGCCCAGCACGCCCGTGCCGATGGCGCGGCGGCTGGCCGAGCCGGCGCCGCTGGCCACGGCGAGCGGCAGCACGCCGAACATGAAGGCCAGCGAGGTCATCAGGATCGGACGCAGGCGCAGCTGCACCGCTTCCAGCGTGGCATCCCGCAGGCTCTTGCCGGACTCGTGCAATTGCTTGGCGAATTCCACGATCAGGATCGCGTTCTTGGCCGACAGGCCCACCGTGGTCAACAGCCCCACCTGGAAATACACGTCATTGGACATCCCGAAAATCCCCGTCAGCAGCACGGTCCCGACGATGCCCAGCGGCACCGCCAGGATCACTGCGAAGGGTACCGACCAGCTCTCATACAAGGCCGCCAGGCAGAGGAACACGAAGAGGATGGAAATCGCATACAGCATCGGTGCCTGGTTGCCCGAGAGCCGCTCCTGATAGGACGAACCGGTCCACTCGAAACCGATGCCGGCCGGCAGTTGCGCCACCAGTTTTTCCACCTCGGCCATGGCCGTGCCCGAGCTCACGCCCGCGGCCGGTTCACCGACGATCTCGAAGGACGACACGCCGTTGTAGCGTTCCAGCAGGGAAGGTCCATAGGTCCACTTGCTGCTCATGAAGGCCGAGAACGGCACCATCTGGCTGGCCGAGTTGCGCACATACCAGCGGTTCAGGTCTTCGGCCTGCATGCGGAAGGCGGAATCGCCCTGCACATAGACCTTCTTGACGCGCCCGTTGCTGAGGAAGTCATTCACGTAGGTGCCGCCCATGGCAGTGGCCAATGTCGAGTTGATGTCGGAGGTCGCAATCGACAGCGCATCGGCCTTGCGGTCATCGATGGCCACACGCAATTGCGGCGTGTCATCGAGGCCGGTGGTGCGCACATTGGCCAGCAGCGCATTGCCGCGCGCCAGTTGCAGGAACTGGTCACGCGCCTTCAACAGCGCATCGTGGCCCACGCCGCCCACATCCTTCAATTCCAGGTCGAAGCCGGAACTCTGTCCCAGGCCGCGCACCGCAGGCGGATTCATCAGGAACACGCGCGCCCCGCGAATCTTGGACAAGTCCGCGTTGGCCAGGCGCACCAGCTCGGAAGCCGACTGCCCGGCACCGGTACGCTGGTCCCACTCCTTCAAGCGGATGAAGGCACGCGCACCGTTCTGGCTGTTGCCACCCACGCCGGCACCGACGATGGCCAGCACCGAATCGACCGACTCGGGCTTGTTCATGAAGTATTCCTGCACGGTCTTCACGACAGTAGCGGTCTGCTCGGCGGTCGCGCCCGTGGGCAGCTGGATCTGGGCCATCAGCACGCCCTGGTCTTCTTCCGGCAGGAAGGACGTGGGCAGGCGCATGAACAGCACCGCCATCGCCACGGCGATCAGCGCATACATCAGCAGGCCGCGCTTGCCCCGCTTGAGCAGGCCGCCGACACCGCCCTGGTAGCGGGTCGCGCTGCGGTCAAAGGTGCGGTTGAACCAGGTAAAGAATTTTCCTTGCTGCACGTGGCCGCTGGCATGCGGCTTGAGCAGCGTGGCGCACAGCGCCGGGGTCAGGGTCAGCGCCACCATCACCGACAAGGCCATGGCTGAGACGATGGTGATGGAGAACTGGCGATAGATCACGCCGGTCGATCCGCCAAAGAAGGCCATCGGGATGAACACCGCCGACAGCACCATGGCGATACCGACCAGCGCACCGGTGATTTCCTGCATGGACTTGCGGGTGGCTTCCTTGGGACTGAGCTTTTCTTCGCTCATCAGGCGCTCGACGTTTTCCACCACCACGATGGCATCGTCCACCAGCAAGCCGATGGCCAGCACCATCCCGAACATGGTCAGGGTGTTGATGGAATAGCCGAACATGGCCAGGATGCCGAAGGTCCCCAGCAGCACCACCGGCACCGTGATGGCCGGAATGAAGGTAGCGCGGATGTTCTGCAGGAACAGATACATGATCAGCACCACCAGCACGATGGCTTCGATCAGAGTCTTGACCACTTCTTCCAGCGACACGCGCACGAAAGGCGTGGTGTCGTAGGCGATATTGGTCTTGAGCTTCATGGAGGCCGGGAAGTAAGGCTCCAGCTCGGCCATCTTCTTCTTGACCGCGTCCGCCGTGGCCAGCGCATTGGCACCGGTGGCCAGCTGGATCGCCAGTGCCGACGACGGCTTTCCGTTCTGCTGCGAGGCCACCTGGTAGCTCTCGCCACCCAGCTCCACGCGGGCCACATCAGATAGTTTCACCACTGAACCATCGGCGGAAGACTTGACGATGATGTTGCGGAATTCATCCGGCGTAGTCAGCTTGCTGCGCGCCGTGATGGTGGCGTTGATCTGCTGACCCGGTTGCGCCGGCAGTGCGCCGATCTCGCCGGCCGACACTTCGGTGTTCTGCGCTTCGAGCGCACTGGTGACGTCGGATGGCATGAGCGCGTACTTCTGCAGCTTGGCCGGATCGATCCAGATGCGCATCGCGTAATTGGTGCCGAAGGCAGTCACGTCGCCCACGCCTTCCACGCGGCTGATCTGGTCGGTCAGCGTGCTGCTGATGAAGTCGCCGATGTCGATGCTGGTGATGCGCGGATCATCCGAGGTCAGCGACAGCACCATCAGGATATCGGTGGAGGCCTTGGTAACGGTCACGCCATTGTTCTGCACCGCCTGCGGCAGGCGCGCCGTGACCTGCTGCAGCTTGTTCTGCACCTGCATCTGGGCCACGTCCGGATTGGTCCCGGCGGTGAAGGTCAGCGCCACCGTGGCGCTGCCGGCCGAACTGGAGCTGGCCGACATGTATTGCAGGTTGTCCAGGCCCTTCATTTGCTGTTCGATGACCTGGGTCACCGAATCTTCCAGGGTCTTGGCCGAGGCACCGGTATAGGTGGCCTTGATGTTGACCTTGGGCGGCGCGATGTCCGGGTACTGCTCCAGCGACAGCGAGCGGATCGACATCATCCCGCCCAGCATGATGATGATGGCGATGACCCACGCGAAGATGGGCCGGTCGATAAAGAAACGTGCCATGTGCGCCTCGCTTACTTCGACTGGACGCTGGTGGCCGGGGCAGCGGAATCGCCCACCTTGTCGGCATCACCGCCCAGCGAGGGGTCGGCAGCCGCCGCAGCGGCTTCACGCGCCAGGTCCTTCTGCAAGCTGTCGGTGATGTCGATGGCACGCGGAGTGTCACCGGTACGCACCTTCTGCAAGCCATCGACGATGAGCTTGTCGCCCTGCTGCAACCCACGGCTGACCCACCAGTTGTTGCCCACGGCGCGTGCCACGGTCACCAGGCGCTGCTGGACCTTGCCGTCGGCCCCCAGCACCAGGGCCGTCGCCGCACCGGTCTGGTCGCGGCTGATGGCCTTCTGCGGCAACAGCAGCGCGTGGTCATCCACACCTTCTTCCAGCACCGCACGCACATATGCGCCGGGCAGCAGCACGCCATCCGGATTCGGGACCACCGCGCGCAGCGTGATCATGCCGGTGCCGGTATCGACCGACAGGCCCGTGAATTCGAGCTTGCCGGTGCGCTCATAGGTGGAGCCGTCTTCCAGCAGGATCTTGACCTGGGCGGCATTGTCGCCACTCTTCTTGATCTGGCCGCTGGCCAGTTCGCGGCGCAGGCGCAGCAGGTCCACGGTGGATTGCGTCACATCGACGTAGATCGGATCGATCTGTTGCACCGTGGTCAGTGCGGTGGTCTGGCTGGCCGTCACCAGCGCGCCGGGAGTGACGCTGGATTTCTCGATGCGGCCCGAGATGGGCGACAGGATCTTCGTGTATTGCAGGTTGATGGCTGCGGTCTGCACGGCGGCCTTCTGCACTTCCACGTCGGCCTGGTTCTGGCGCAGCGTACTCTGGGCGTCGTCATTGTCCTGCTTGGAGACGGCGTCGATCTTGTTCAGCTCGGCATAACGGTCGGCCTTCAGCTTGGAGGAGGCCAGCGTGGCCTGTGCCTTCAGCAGGGAAGCCTTGGCGCTGTCATAGGCCGCCTGGTAGCTGGCCGGATCGATCTGGTACAGCGGCTGGCCGGCCTTGACGTTACTGCCTTCCTTGAACAGGCGCTTCTGGATGATGCCGCCCACCTGCGGACGGATGTCGGCCGCCAGATAGGCCGTGGTACGGCCGGGCAACTCGGTGGTCAGCGCCTGGCGCTGGGCCTTGACGACCACATAGCCGACTTCGGACTGGGCCGCAGGCTTGGGCTGGTCGCCGGATTTGGAGCAGGCGCCAAGGACGGCCACCAGCATCAGCGACAGCACCAGGCGGGCTGCGGTGGAGGAACTGCGCCCCGGGCGGCGCGGGAGTGAGAGGTTTTCTTGCATGATCGGGTGGCTTTCTGCCCGTCCGCCAGCCGCCATGGGCGCGGGTTCCGGGCGCAATGAGCTATCGGACCTGCGATTATGGAAAACAAATGTGAGGGAAAAATGAGCAAGCGCGACGGCATGTCCGTCCTGCAACATCGCGCATGACATTGGCAACTCGTGCGCCACCGCCGGCCGGGTTCTTGATAAGCTCTGGCCTGATTCCACCGACCGCCTGCTGCATCCCATGTCCATCGCCCACTCGATCGCCGAGCTGACCGACCGCTTCTTCTATCGCGCCAACATTCGCCTCAAGCTCTTCTATGCGATGCTGGCCCTGATCGTGGCGGTGATTGCGGCCATCAATGGCGCGGGGCATTACATCTTCAATCGCGACTTCCTCGGCTATCTCAACGAGCAGGCCCAGCAGCGCATGGAAGACATGGTGCCGCGCCTGGAACAGGCTTATCGCGAGCACGGCAATTGGGAATTCCTGCGCGACAATCCGCGCGCCTGGTTCGAATTGATGAAGCCGGCCATCGTCGAACACAGCGGTGCGGTCCGCACTTCCGGCCCGACCTTCACCCCCTCCGACCTCACCGGCGCGACCCTGCGTTTCTCGCTGCTCGATGCGCGCCGCCAATTGGTGATCGGCTATCCGGATGTCGGTCCCGATGCGCGCCTGAGCCCGCTGATGCAGGATGACGTGATCGTCGGCTGGGTGGCGCAGACGCCCTTCGAGAGCGTGATCGGCTCCATCGACCTGCGGTTCCAGCAAAGCCAGTTCCTGGCGCAGATCATCATTGCGGTGGTGGCCGTGATGCTGGCGGCGTTCCTGGTGGTGCGTATCTCGGGTGTACTGACCCGTCCGTTGACGCGTGTAGCCCGCGCCACGCACCGCTTGGCGGGCGGCGATTATGCGATCCGGGTGGAAGTGGAATCGGGCGACGAAGTGGGCATGCTGGCACAGGACTTCAACCAGCTGGCGATGACGCTGGAGCGCAACGAGAAACTGCGGCGCGAATTCATGGCCGATGTCTCGCATGAATTGCGCACCCCCTTGGGCATCCTCAACGGCCAATTGGAAGCCCTGGAAGATGGCGTACTGCAGCCCGACGCGCAGACGCTACGCTCGCTCAAGAGCGAGGTGGAACATCTCAACAAGCTGGTCGGCGATCTCTACGATCTGTCACTGGCCGATGCCGGTGCCCTTACCTATCGCCGCACCGACATCGACCTGGCACCGCTGCTGCGCGACAGTGCGGCGATCTACGCCGAGCGTTTCAGCCAGCGCGGCATGACGCTGACCTGCAGTCTGCCTGCCACCATGCCGGTGCATGCCGATGCGGCGCGCCTGCAGCAACTGTTGAACAACCTGTTCGAAAACAGCTTGCGCTATACCGACAGCGGCGGCCGTCTGCAGGTGCATGCGCAACTGCTGCAACAGCACTGGCACCTGGTCTTCGATGACAGCGAACCGGGCGTGCCTCCTGACGTCATGGCGCGCCTGTTCGAGCGCTTTTTCCGGGTCGAGGCCTCGCGCAACCGCGCCAGCGGCGGTGCCGGGCTGGGCCTGGCGATCTGCCGCCGCATCGTCGATGCGCATCAGGGGACCATCGGTGCCACCGCCTCACCCCTGGGCGGACTACGGGTCTCGGTGGTGTTGCCGGCCCGCGCAGAAGATGAGGAAGACCGCGCATGAACGAATCCACGGACGATTTCCGCTTCGCGCCGCCCGAGCGGGCCGACATCCTCATCGTCGAGGATGAACCGAAGCTGGCTGAACTGCTGCAGAAATACCTGGCGGTGGCCGGCTATACCTCGCGCCATGTGGCACGCGGGGATGCGGCGCTGGATGCAGTCCGCGCACAGCGGCCGGACCTGATCCTGCTGGACATCATGTTGCCGGGGATGGATGGGTGGGAAATCTGCCGCCAGTTGCGCACCTTCTCGGACGTGCCGGTACTGATGCTGACGGCGCGCGCCGAGGAAGAAGACCGCCTGCGCGGACTGGAGCTGGGGGCCGATGACTACATCGGCAAGACCCCGTTTTCGCCACGCGAGATCGTGGCGCGGGTCAAGTCCATGCTCAGGCGCAATGCCTCGGTGCAGCGTTCAGTGCCAGCGGACACACAGCCGCAGAGCAGCTCGCCGCTGGTCATCGACGAGACCCGCCATCAAGCCAGCGTACGTGGCGAGCCGCTCAACCTGACGCCGCTGGAACTGCGCCTGCTCAAGACGTTCGCGGCCGCGCCGGGCCAGGTGTTTTCGCGGGAACAGCTGCTCAACCACCTGCACGATGATGACCGTTCTGTCACCGATCGCGCCATCGATACCCACATCAAGAACTTGCGCCGCAAGCTCGAACCCTGCTTCCCCGGACACAATGCCATCCAGGCGGTGTATGGCGTGGGTTATTGCTTCGCGTTGCCACCGGAATGAAAGACATCCTTCCATTCATTCCAGATTGGAATGAATGGAATATGTGGCATATATCGCATATATGGATGGCGTAACCGCAAATTACGTTGGGCAGAACCTGCTTGAAACACGCCCCGCCGAACCAGCCTCAACGCTGGATCTTGAACACACTCACCACCTGTGACAAGCGCCCCGCCTGATCCTGCAAGGACTGCGCGGCGGCGGCGGCTTCTTCGACCAGCGCCGCATTCTGCTGGGTCACTTCATCCATCTGGGTGATGGCGCGATTGATCTCCTCGATGCCGGTGCTCTGCTCGCTGCTGGCTGCGCTGATCTCGGCCACGACATCGGTGACGCGCTTGACGCTGGCCACCACCTCGCTCATGGTGGCACCCGCGCGTTCGACCAGCTGGCTGCCTGCACCGACCTTCTGCACCGAGTCGTCGATGAGCTGCTTGATCTCCTTGGCGGCAGAAGCCGAACGCTGTGCCAGCGAACGCACTTCGGAAGCCACCACCGCAAAGCCGCGTCCCTGCTCACCGGCACGCGCCGCTTCCACGGCCGCATTCAAGGCGAGAATGTTGGTCTGGAAGGCGATGCCGTCAATCACCGTGATGATGTCGGCAATGCGGTTCGAGCTTTCGGTGATGCCTTCCATGGTCTGCACCACCTGGCCCACCACTTCGCCGCCCTGGCTGGCCACGTCGGAGGCCGATGCAGCGAGCTGGTTGGCCTGGCGGGCATTGTCGGCGTTCTGCTTGACGGTGGCCGTCAGTTCTTCCATGGCCGAGGCGGTTTCTTCCAGTGAACCAGCCTGCTCTTCGGTGCGCGAGGACAGGTCGAGGTTGCCGGTCGCGATTTCCTGCGAGGCCGTGGTGATGGCATCGGTGCCGTAGCGCACTTCGCTGACGATCTTGTTCAGGCTGTCGTTCATGGCGCGCAAGGAATGCATCAGCATGCCGGTTTCATCCTTGCTGTCGGAACGGATGTCCACCGTCAGGTCGCCCTGCGCCACGCGCTCGGCCACGCTCACCGCCTCATTGAGCGGACGCGAGACCGCACGTGCCACCGCCAGCGCCAGCCCGAAAGCGATCACCACGATGGCGGCCAGCAGGCCGATGATCCAGGCGCGCGCCGAGTTGAAGACATCGCTGGCGGTCTGGTCCGAACGCATGCTGCCGGCGTCGTTGATCTTGATGATCTCGTCCATGCTTTCCAGCATGCTGCGGAAGGTCTTGTTGGAATCGCCCTTGAAGATCGCGCGCGCTTCCTCTTCCTTGCCGGCACCGGAAATCTCGGCGAGCTTCTTGTCGATCTCCAGATAGGTGGCGAAGCTCTTGGAGAACTTCTCGTAGGCGAGCTTCTCTTCTGCTTCCGAAATCTGGGCTTCGTAGGTGGCACGCTGTTTGGCCAGGATATCCAGGCGCGACTTGATGGCCTTGAGCGCATCTTCACGCTCGGCGGGGGTGGCCGCCGTGATCATCTGCAATTCGGAAATGCGCATGCGCGGCAGTGAAGCCTGGATCGACTGCGCCGCCTTGATCGTGGGCAGCCAGTTGGTGGCCATGTCGGTGGAGGCCTGGTTCACCGCCTTCAATTCGCGGATCGCGAAGATGCCCAGGATGACCGTCAGGATGATGACGGCCGCAAAGGAAAGAATGAGCTTCTTGGCGATCTTCAGATTGTTGAACCAGTTCATGTCTGCCTCGTTATTTCGCTTGTGATGGATTTCACCAGCGATTCTAGGCAGCTCAGGAAGCGGCCATAACGCTAATTACACGGGCGTTTACGGGGTAATTGCCCGCTTCCTTCCTGAAGCTGACAAGCGCGACAGGAAGTGTGCCAACTATCGTGCAAACTGGTCAGGCCACCTGATCACTACTTCTCCGCAGACGATAATGTTTTCGATTGCACAAGAGGCGTTTCCTCGCGGCGGACATGCCAGTCTCCACCCAGGGCCTTGATCAGGAACACCGACACCAGCAGCCGCTGTCCCATCAACTGCGCCGCCTGGCGTTCGCTGTTGAGCAGGGCCTGCTGGGCGGTGATGACATCCAGATAAGGCGTGGCGCCGCCCTCGTAACGGCTGGTGGCGATGTCCAGCACGCGGCGGGCACTGGCAATGGCCGATTGCGATTGCCGCCAGGCGCGGTCCAGTGAAGCGATACCGGTGATGCCATCTTCCACTTCCTGCATCGCGGTCAGCACGGTGCGGCGATAGGTCGCCACGGTGGCGTTGTAGCCGGCCTGGGTGAAGTCCACCCCCGCGCGCAAGCGGCCGGCATCGAACAAACTTTGCGAGGCCGACACCCCCAGTGACCACAGCACGCTGGGTGCGTTGAAGAGCGTGGCCCAGTTGCGGCTGTCCACGCCATAACCGGGCTGCAGCATGAAGCTGGGATAGAAGGCCGCGCTGGCCACGCCGATCTGCGCATTGGCTGCGGCCATGGAACGTTCGGCGGCGGCCACATCGGGGCGGCGCTCCAGCACGTCCGACGGGATGCCCAGCGGAATCTCCGGCAGCGCGATGGGCGCCAGCGAAGGAGACAGGCTGAAGGCCGGTGCCGGGGTGCCGGTCAGCGTGGCGATGGCGTGCTCGTATTGCGCCCGCTGCCGGCCCAGCAGATCCACCTGGGTCAGCGTGTTGTCCAGCAAGGCTTGCTGCTGGGCCACGTCCAGCCCCGAGGTGGCGCCCAGGTCGTGGCGCGCGGTGGCCAGTTCCAGCGCCTTGCGCTGCAGTTCGATGGCACGCCGGACCACGTCCAGCTCGATGTCCAGCTCGCGCAGGTTGAAGTAATTGCTGGCCAGTTCTGCCGTCAGCAGCAGGCGGGTGTTTTCCAGATCTGCCGCCGATTGCTGGGCCGAGGCCGTGGCCGCTTCCACCGAACGGCGTACGCGCCCGAAGAAATCGAGTTCGTAACTGACATTCAAACCCAGCGCGAAATCGTTTTGTACGGTCGCGAAGTTGGGCGAGTTGTAGTTGGTCAGCGGCCGGTTGGCCGAGATGCGGGCGCGCGCCGCACGTGTATTGATGCCGACCTGCGGGGCTTGCGCCGCGCCTGCCACATCCAGCTGCGCACGCGCCTGCGCCAGCCGCGCCGTGGCGATGGCCAGCGTCTGGTTGCCGGCCAGGGCCTGCTGCTGCAGGGCGTTCAGTTGCGCATCGTTGAAGCGCTCCCACCAGGGCCCGCGCGGGGCGGCGTCCTGCGGCTGCATGGCGCGCCACGGCGCTTCCGGGGTCCAGGCGGCGGGCATGTCGACCTGCGGCCGCACGTAGTCGGGACCGCTGGCGCAGGCGGCCAGCAACACGGCGGCGGCCAAGGCGATAGCGATGCTGTGGCGGCGCGGCAGGCTCATGAGGCGGCCTTCTTGTCGGCGGCCTTGTCCTTGGGCTGCTCCAGTGTGGGCTCGACCTGATCACCTTCAGCCAGCGAATCGGAAGGATTGAGGATCAGCTTTTCATCGCCCTTCAAGCCCTCCAGCACTTCTACCGTCAGGCCGAAATTGCGGCCCAGCCTGACCTTCTTCAGGCGCACCTTGTTCTGTTCATCCACCGCCGCCACCAGCGAGCCATCCCGCCGGAACATGAGCGTATCGGCCGCCACCAGCAGCGTGCCGCTGGGCTTCAACGGCAGCTCCACCTGCACGAAGGCACCGGGCAGCAGCGCGTTGTCGGCATTGGAGAGCGTGACCTCGATCTGCATCGAGCGCGTGGCCGCATCGATGGAGCCGGCCGTGCGTGCGACTTTGCCCTCGAACTTGCGTCCGCGCAGTTCGGACTGGGTCACCGTCACCTGCTGGCCCGGCTTGACCAGGTTGGCATAGGCCTGCGGCACGTTGACGTAGACCCGCAACGGATCGGTCTGCGACAGCACGAACAGCGCGCGGCCCGCGCCCGGATCGATCAGGTCGCCCACATCCACGTTGCGGCGCGTGATGATGCCCGAGAACGGCGCCACGATACGTTTGAAACCTTCCACCTGGCGCAGCCGCTCGACGTTGGCGTCGGCCGCCGCCAGGTTGGAACTGGCCTGGGCAAAGGCGCTGCGGCGTTCATCGAGTTCCTGCTGGGAGACCGCGTCCTTCTTGCGCAGGGCTTCCCAGCGCGCCATCGAACTCCGGGCCAGCTCCATGCTGGAGGCGGCCTGCTGGCGCGCGGCCAGCGCTTGCGACAGTTGCTGGTCGATTTCCGGGGTATCGAGTTCGGCCAGCAGTTCGCCCCTCTTCACTTCCGATCCGATGTCCTTGGTCCAGCGCTTGAGATAGCCGCCCGATCGGGCCGAGATGGGTGACTGCACGAAGCCCTGCAGGCTGCCCGGCAAGGCCAGCGTCTGGCCCTCGGCGCTGCTGCGGGCCGGTGCCACCCGCACGAAGATCTTGGCGCGTTCAGCGGTGCCGGCCTCCAGTGCACGGGCGTTGGCGGCGCGGCTCACGAGGGTGCGCGCAGCACCGGCGGCCAGCAATACCAGCACCACGACCAGCACCAGCCGGGCGCGCTTCATCATCTGCTGGCGCTGTTGCGGCTCGCCCTCGCCCAGAGGGTGGATGCCGAGTTCGGAATGACGGTCATGCGACATGGTTCAAGACTCCTGATGCGCGGGTCCGCCCGCCAGATGGCGTCGCCTTTCGGCGCGGCGGGCCAGCCGCTGATGCACACCGGCGAATACCACCGGTACGAAGAACAAGGTCGATACGGTGGCCAGCAGCAGGCCCCCGATCACGGCGCGCCCCAGCGGCGCATTCTGCTCGGCGCCCTCGCCCAGGCCCAGAGCCATGGGGATCATGCCGATGATCATCGCCAGCGCGGTCATGAGCACCGGACGGATACGGGTGGAGCCCGCTTCCAGGGCGGAGGCCAGCGGGGTCGCGCCTTCCTCGCGGCGCTGCCGGGCAAAGGCGACGATGAGGATACTGTTGGCGGTGGCTACCCCCATGGTCATGATGGCACCGGTCAAGGCCGGCACCGACAGCGTGGTGCCGGTGAGGAAGAGCATCCACGCAATCCCCGCCAGTGCAGCCGGCAAGGCGGCGATGATGATGGCCGCATCGATCCACGACTGGAAGTTCACCACCACCAGCAGGTAGACCAGCACGATGGCCATGGCCAGACCCACGCCCAGGCCGATGAAGGAGGACTGCATGGTCTCCACCTGGCCACGGATGACCACCTGGCTGCCGCGCGCCAGCTTGGGCTTGATCTCCTCCACCAGCTTGGCAACCTTGCCCGCCACGCTGGCCAGGTCGGTACCCTGCACGCTCACATAGACGTCGATGGCCGGCGAGATGTTGTAGCGCGAGGCCACCGCCATCTGGCGTCCCGCATGCACGTCGACCAGGTTGCCCAGCAGCTGCGGCGGCGTGGCGGCATTGGCACCGGCACCGACCGGGATGTTGAGCAGGGCATCGAGCGAATCGACCTGGTATTGCGGCGACTGCACCGCGATGCTGTAGACCACGCCATTGTTGGGATTGAGCCAGAAGGCCGGCTGTGTCTGCGAACTGCCGGACAAGGCGATCAGCAGGTTCTGCCCGACGTTGGCCGCAGACAGGCCGAACTGCTGCAGGCGCGTGCGATCCATGCGCAGGTCCAGCGAGGGGCCATCGAGGCGCTGGTGCACGTGGGCATCGACCGCGCCCGGAATCTGGCGGATCTGCTTGGTCAGTTCGGCGGCCAGGCGCGCGTTGGCTTCCATGTTGGGGCCGGTGAACTGCACGTCGATGGCGGCTGGCAGGCCGAAGTTGAGGATCTGGGTGACGATGTCGGCCGGCTGGAAGAAGAATTCGATGCCCGGGAAGCGGCGCGGCAACTGCTCGCGCAGCAGCGACACCAGTTCCTCGGTAGGACGATGGCCCTCCTTCAAGGCCATCAGGATCTCGCCATCGAGCGTGCCGATGGTGCCGGCATTGCTGTAGGAGAGGTTGATGCCGGAGTTGGGCACGCCCAGGTTGTCGAGGATGGTCTCCAGTTCCGAGGCCGGGATCAGTGAGCGGATGACGCGCTCGACTTCATCGGCGGCGCGCGCCGTTTCCTCGATGCGGGTGCCGGTCGGCATGCGCATGTGCAGGCGGATCTGGCCGCCGTCCACGTTGGGGAAGAAGTCGCGCCCGAGGAAGGGATAGAGCAGGCAGGACAGCAGGCAGAACCCCAAAAAGCCCAGCGCGAAACGGCGCCGGTGCGTCAGCAGCGAAGACAGTACCAGCGTATAGCCATGGCGCACGCGCTCGAAGCGGTTGTCGAAGGCGCGATAGAGCCGCTGCAGCAGGCTCTGCTTGGCGCTGTCGACCTGGCCGTGACTGCCCATGAGCAGCATCACCAGGGTCGGCACCAGGGTGCGGGAGAGCAGGTAGGAGGCGGCCATGGCGAACACCACCGCTTCGGCCAGCGGCACGAACAGGAAACGCGCCACGCCCGAGAGGAAGAACATCGGCACGAACACGATGCAGATGCACAGCGTCGCCACGAAAGCCGGCACGCCGATCTCGCCGGCCCCGACGATGATGGCGTCATGCAGCGGTTTGCCCAGGTGCAGGTGGCGTTCGATGTTCTCGATGGTGACGATGGCCTGGTCCACCAGGATACCCACCGACAGCGCCAGGCCGCCCAGGGTCATCAGGTTGAGCGTCTCGCCCAGCGCGGCCAGCATCAGGATGGCCGCCATGATGGACAGCGGAATGGTCAGCCCGATGATGAGCGTGCTGCGCCAGTTGCCCAGGAACAGCAGCACCATGGCGGCCGTCAGCCCGGCGGCGATGAGCGCCTCGCTGATGACGCCGGTCACCGCCGCCTTGACGAACAGCGACTGGTCGAACAGCGGCGTGATCTTGATGTCTTCCGGCAGGGTCTGGGCGGCAGTCGGCAGCAGCTTGCGCAGGTTGTCGACGATGTCCAGGGTAGAGGCCCCGCCATTCTTGAGGATGGACAGCAGCACGCCGCGCGCGCCATCCTGGCGCACCACGTTGGTCTGCGGCGAGAAGCCGTCGCGCACGTTGGCCACGTCCTTGAGGTAGATGGTGGCACCGTTGGCGGTGCGCACCGGCAGTTCATTCAAGCCGGCCACCGCTTCCGGCGAGCCGTTGAGCTTGACCGAATATTCGGTGCCCCCGAACTTGGCCGTACCGGAGGGCAGGATCAGGTTCTGGGTGTTGATGGCGTTGACCACGTCGATGGGCGAGAGGCCGCGCGACTGCAGCGCGGGCGTATCGAGGTCGACCGAGATCAGGCGCGTCTTGCCGCCATAGGGAAACGGTACGGCCACGCCGGGAATGGTGATGAGCTGCGGGCGCAGCGTCTGCACGGCGGTATCGAAGACGGTTTGCTCGGGCAGCGTGGGCGAGGACAGCGCCAGCTGCATCACCGGGATGCTGGAAGCCGAATACTTGATCACCAGCGGCGGCGTGATGCCCGGCGGCAGCTGGCGCAACTGCGACTGCACCGAGGCCACCACCTGGGCGATGGCGGTCTGGATGTTGGCCTTGGGCTGGAAGAACACCTTGATCACGGCCACCCCGGCCAGGGATTGCGACTCGATGTGTTCGATGTCGCTCACCACCGTGGTCAGGCCGCGCTCGTTCTGGGCGGCGATGCGCTGGCCCATCTCCTGGGCCGACAGGCCGTTGTAGTTCCAGATGACGGAGACCACCGGGATATTGATCTCGGGGAAGATGTCGGTGGCCATGTTCTTCAGCGTCAACGGCGTGGCCAGCACGATGAGCAAGGCCATCACGATGAAGGTGTACGGGCGGCGCAAGGCCAGCGCGACCATGTTCATGAACTGCGATCCCTGTGAAACGGGCAGGCCGGACCAGGCGCGCTGTGGCTCACCCATGTCCGCAGCCGGCATCCCGTGCGATGCCTGCCGTCCTCTCCCGCGATGCTGTATTTCGTCTTGCGCGGCGTGGCGTGCTTCCCCGGTGCCCCGATCGCGTTCCCTGAATTGCGCCGTTCTGCTCCCTGTCCTGCGGCCCCGATGTTGTTCTTCTGGGACCGTACGGCGTGGCTATTGTAACGGCCTCGCAGGCCGCGTGCAGAGGGCGTTGCGACAAATCGCTTTCTGACAGAAATGTCAGTGAAACGCTTCTCGCGGGCTGCAAACTGAACCGGAAAAATGTCCACATGACGGCCCCGGCAGGAATAATGTCGCTATGGCACACTGCCTTTCCCTTCCGCTTTTTCTGCATCATGGAATTCCTGCGCCAGCGCATCGAAGCCAATGTCCTCGCCATCAGCCGTGGCCCCGGCAGTGCCGATTTCCTGCAGCCCCCGGGCGACCCCGGCCTGTTCGGACCGGACTCGGCAGCGTGGCAGGTCCACAGCGATTTCACCGCCATGCTCACCGGCGGCGTCGCGGCACTGCTGCTGCAGATGCTGCATCCCCTGCCGCTGGCAGGCGTCTGGGACCACTCCAACTTCCAGGCCGACATGCTGGGCCGCCTGCGCCGCACCGCCCAGTTCGTGGCTGGCACCACCTTCGGCAGCCGGGCGGACGCCGAGCGACTGATCGCCCGCGTCAAACAGATTCATCTTGGCGTCACCGGAGTGGCACCCGACGGCCGACCTTATGCGGCCAGCGATCCGGACCTGCTCACCTGGGTCCACGTGGCCGAGGTGCATTGCTTCCTGCAAGGGTACCTGCGGTATCGCCGCCCGGATTTTCCGGCGGCGCGCCAGGATCAGTATCTCGATGAGATCGCCTGCGTGGCTGAAGCGCTTGGCGCACGCGAGGTGCCGCGTTCAAGGGCGGCCATCGCCGATTACATCGCGCGCATGCGCCCGCAATTGCGTTGCGACGATCGCACCCGCGCCACCTTGCAGCTGGTCTTGAATGCGCCTGCTCCCAATGCGGTAGCGCAACCGTGGACACGGCTAATGATGCGCGGTGGCGTGGACCTGCTGCCGCCGTGGGCACAGGAGATGCTGGGCGTGACGCCACGCGGACCGCTACGGCGCGAACTGCTGCGGCGCTCGGTATTGCTGGCCGCGCAGCCGATCCGCTGGGCCATGCGCAATGGCTCGATCCACCTGGCACGCCGGCGCATGGGCTTGCCGCCACAGCCTTGACGATCGCTCAGGAAAACAGACCCAGGCTGTCATCGGTGGCGATGGCCACGGCACCGGCCGCCGCTGCTACCGGTGCCAGATCGGTGGCATCGCGCTGACTGCGGCTGTCCGAGGCTTCGCTGCGGCCTTCGGGGCCACTGGTGTCGCCGCTGCCATCGCGGCCGTTGTCCCAATCTCCGCTGGCACCGCCGCCATCGAACTGGCCCTGGAAGGCATCCGGATCGGAATTGCGCTCACTGACGTCGCGGAACAGGCTCACGCCCTGGCTGGACGTGGTGAAGCTGAACAGGGCGACATTGTCTTCGTCATCGCGGCGCTGCGCGCGGCGTCGTGTCACCGGCTGTACCGCCGGCAGTTGTGCCAGCAACGCGCGCAGCTGGAGCCAGCGCGCTTCCTCCAGGCCGCTGCCGCTGTGCAGCGATTGCCGGATCAGCTGCACCAGCGCCACCAGCGCACGGGACGCGGTCAGCAATGCGCGCCGCTCCTGATCCAGGCGATCCAGCTCGGCGCGCAAGGCGGCAAGCTGCCCATGGCGCTGGCGGTCGATATGGCGGGTCAGGCGCACACGCATCAGGGCCAGCGCCTCGCGATAGGCGGGACCGGCCAGCCACGCCATCCAGCCGAACCACATGCAGCGGCGCTGATGGCGGGCGAAGCTGTCGAGGATGAGTTCATCGACGAAATCGGGCACGTCCCGCTGCAGGCGCGCCAGCGTGGAGCGCGAGATGGCGGGCAGCAATTGTTTTTCCACCAGCCGGATGCGATAGCGGCGGCGCTGGCGATCGGCGATCTCGATATCGCGCCGGATCTTCTTCAGACGCGGACTGAGTGCGCTGTCAGCCTGTTCGAGAAGCGGCAGGGCTGCGCGCAATTCGGCACGCTGGGCGTCGGTCAAGGGAGGGATGCTCATGCGGCCAGCTCCTCGCCGTCTTCGTGACGGCTGGCAAAGTAACGCGCGAAATAATCGCGCAGGCCCGGCTTGTCCATCGTCGCGGCCCATTCCAGCGGCTGGCCGGGATGGATGGCGAGGTCGTTCCAGGGGTCGTAGCCGAGGTCGGTGATGTCGTGCATGCGCAGGAAGTAGCGGCGATTGACGGCATCGCCATGCCACAGGTGGCGGATGTGGCCGGGTACCACGCCCAGGCTGCCGCGCACCTCTGCGTGGAAACGCGCGCTCCATGCGCGCAGATGCGACAGCTGGCGCGGCTCATGCTTGAGCGCATTGCGGATGCAGAAGTTGCAATCGTTGAAGATGGCATGCGCCATGAAGTGATCGGCGCTGCCGGAGATCGCACATTCATAGAGGCCGACGCGGTCGAAGATGTCGCGATGCATGGCCCAGCCATAACCGGTGTGGCCGTGCAGGTCGTAGCGTCCGGCATTGAGCGTGGCGGGATCCCTGGCCATCACGCTGGCGAAGGAATGGCAGAGGTCCGGCGTGGCTCCGGGCTGACCGTGACGATCCAGCCGTGTGCAGGTCTCGAACACCTGCACCACCCGATGCCGTTGCAGTGCCTGTACCAGATCGGCCGGCCAGCGCGGATTGTCGAACAGGATGTCGCAATCGATCCAGGCGACGAAGCGGCAGCTTGCAGGTAGCCAGGAAGCGCCGAGATTGAGCAGTCTTTCCTTTTGCCACAGCAGGGTTTCGGAGCGGATCTGGATCACGTCCAGGCTGGGCGGCAGGTCGAAGGGCGCATCGCCGAAGGCACATTCCACGGTCAGGCAGGGGACGCCGGCCTCCCGCATGCCCTGCATGAACAGTCCGTAATTGCGCCGCCGGCTGGCATAGCCGACCGGATTGAAATAGGTGGTGATGACGAACAGCTCGGACATGGCGCGGCGCTCTTGTTGTCGTTATGGCTGATAGACGCTGATGCGTCAGCCGCCTAGACCGCGCTTATTGCTGGAAAGTTCGCAGATAGGCCAGGATGTCGTCGATCTGCTTGTCGCTGCCGATGCCCCAGAAGCGCATCTTGTTGCCGGGGACGACATCGCTGGGCGCCTTGAGGAAGGCCCGCAATTTGTCTTCGGTCCAGATGAAGCCGGACGAGGCCATCGCCGGAGAATACTTGAAATCGGTGGTGGAACCGGCCTTGCGCCCGATCACATTGGACAGCTGCGGACCGAAGCCGGCGCGCGCCGAGGGGCCTACCGCATGACAGCTGGCGCATTTGGCGAAGGCGGCGCGGCCCGCCGCGACATCTCCCGCCCCCAGTGCGGACAACGGAGCAACAGCAATGACAAGGGCGAATGCCAGGCAATGATTCGGGCGCATGGGTCGTTCCGGCCAACGCCGGCATCAGGAATTACTGGATCACGAAATGGCTGGCTTCGAGACCGGCTTTCTGCAGGAAAGCCAGCAGCGAATCCGCCGTAGTGGTCTCGATTCTATCGCTGAAGCGCAAGGCGTTGGGATGATCGTCAAAAGCGATGTTGGCCTTGAACATGCGTCCGCCCAGGCGCGTCATCGGTCCCAGGTTCAAGGTGTCCGGCACGTAGCCCTTGAACTTCAGCCAGGCCTGCGCCTGCTCGCGCGTGGTGATCTGCGGCTCCAGCGCCATGGCGAGCATTTCGTTGACCCACTGGTTGGACTGCTGGTAGCGCGTCGCCCAGGGATAAGCCAGCATGTTGTACTGCGCTTCATGCAGGCGCGTGACCTGCGGGCGCACGAGGATCGCACGCAGGCGCTGTTGCACCTCCGGCTGCGGCACGGCCACATAGGCCTCCAGCAGGAAGGGAGAGTCCATGAAGAACTGCCCCAGCCCCTGTTCATAGAGATTGCTCACGGCCGTTCCGCATTCGTTGAGCTTGTGGACCACAACCCACTGCTGGCCATCGCGATAGGCAAACGCCAGGTGCGAATAGCGTTGCCGGTACTTGCTCAGGTCTTGCCCGACACGGCCGATGATGACCACGTCTGCACCGCTGGCATTGAGCCGCTCGACGGTGCGCACGGCCATGTCCAGCTGGGCTTGCACGGCGGTGGCATCAGGGATGGCCGGTTCGCAGGACTGGCCGGCATGCGCCGCCAGCGGTGCTGCGACGGCCAGGACCAGACCGGCAAGCAGGCATTTGATACGAAGTTGAAACAAAGCCATGGCGATCTCCCCTTGTGCCGGTCAGGACAGTTTCTCGCTCTTGAGCAGCGCCCGGCCCAGCGCATTGGGAATGATCGCCAGCACCTTGCCGGAGGCCACCAGCAGCGTGCCGGACGCAGAGGTCACGAACGTGACCGATTCACCGACGCCCACCGAGGCCGCGCCGCTGACATTGGCACCGACCGTGACCGAACCACGGATGCCCTCGCCCACTTTTTCCAGCACATAGACCGTACCATCGGCGGAGGCTTCCACGCCCTTGACCACGTAGCGTCCGCCTTCGGAAATGAAGGCGGCAGGCAGCATCACCGAGACCACCACCGACACGGTGGACGCATCGCTGTTGCGCGACTGGGCATGTACGGGGGCGCTCAGGAGGGCGGCGATCAAGACGCAGGAAAGCGTGAGGCGATGCAGCAGCGGGCTGTTCATGATGGACTCCTTGTTCTTTGACTGATGAGGGATGGGATGTGATTTCTGCTTGCCGTTCCGCCTTGGCGGGCCAGCGGGACGCACTGTAGCAATGCCCCTGCAGAACGTGGATCACCTCATCAGAAAGCGCAGTTCCTGTCGCATCTGGTATCGAAATACAATACCGGCCAAACATCGCGCGCCGCGCGCATCACAAGGAGGAAGGACATGGCCCAGGCCGAATCACTGGTCAATGCATTGAAGAATCTGCTCAAGGCGCGCGGCATCACCTATGCGCAGCTGGCCAAGGGACTGGGCCTGAGCGAGGCCAGCGTCAAACGCATCTTCGCCGAGCGCAGCTTCACATTGGAGCGGCTGGATCAGGTCTGCACGCTGCTGGGCATCCAGATCAGCGACCTGGCGCGCATGGTGGTGGCCGAGCAGCCGGTGCCCTCGCGCCTGACCGAAGAACAGGAAAAGAAACTGGTGGCCGATCCCAGGCTGCTGCTGGTGGCCGTGCATGCCCTGCACCAGTGGACGCTGGAAGACATCCTCGCCAGCTTCGCCATGAGCAAGGCCGAATGCATCCGCCTGCTGACGCGGCTGGACAAGCTGGGCATCCTCGACCTGCTGCCCAACAACCGCATTCGCGTGCGCGTCGCGCCGGATTTCACGTGGCTGCCGGGCGGACCGATCCAGCAGTATTTCCGCGCGCAGTTGCGCAATGATTTCTTCAACTCCCATTTCGACAAGCCGGGCGAGAAGATGATCATGGTCAGCGGCACGCTTTCCGAGGAAAGCAATGCCGCCGTGCAACGCGCCATGAACCGGCTGTCCTCCGACTTCCTCAGCGCGCATCAACAGGACCTGTCGCTGCCGCTGGAACGGCGTCATGGCACGGCGCTGATCGTGGCCCTGCGGCCGTGGACACCGGCGCAATTCCGCGACCTGCGCCGTGAGGAAGGCGAATAAGACGATTACTTCGCCACCGCCACCGGCCGGCCGCCCGGCGCATGATCGCGCCGCTCGGCCAGCACACCCCACACCACCAGTGCCAGCAAGGCGATCCCGGTCAGGGCCGCAAAGGCCGCGCCATAACCGTAATGCTTGGCCACCACGCCGGCCAGCGCCGGGCTCATGGCTGCACCGATGGACTGGATGGTCGTGACCGCACCCAGGCCGATGTTGATGTGGCCGCTACCCTGCAGGATGCGCGCCACCGAGCCCGGCAGGGCCACGCCCAGCAGCCCCGCACCGACGCCATCGAGCATCTGCACCGGCAACAGCGCCCAGGCCGAATCCCAGACCCCGGCCACCAGGCCGCGCACCGGCAACGCCAGCAGTGCCACGGTAATGAGCAGCCAGTAGCCCTTGCGGTCGGCGAAGCGGCCCGCAAAGAGCGCCGTGGGAATCATCACCAGTTGCGCCACGATCACGGTCAGCGCCGTATAGAGCGCCGGATCGGCATGGCCGCGCGAGACCACCGACTGGCTCAGCAAGGGCAGCATGGCCGCATTGCCCAGATGGAACAGCATCATCGCCAGCGCCAGCAGCATCAGCGGGCGCGACCCGGCCAGCACGCGCCAGGTGGACACCTGCGGCTGGTCGGTGGCACGTTCGGGGTCGAGGCCACGGGCGACATCATGGTCGATGTCCTCGGGACGGATGCGCGAGAGGCACACCAGCGAAGCCACCGCCATCACCGCCATCAGCACGAACACCGCCGGCAAGCCCCAGAAGTAGCCGAGTGCACCGGCCAGCGCCGCCGAGAAGACATTGCCGCCGTGGTTCCAGGCCTCATTCTTTCCGAGCTGCGAAGGCAGGCCCTGCTGGCCGACGATGCCCAGCGTCAGGCCGGCAATGGCCGGTCCGATGATGGCGCCGACGATGCCGGTACCGACCTGCGACACCGCCGTGATCGTGAAGCTGGGCGAGACCAGCAACAACAGCGAGCCCGCCACCACCAGCACCGAGCCGATGCCGACCACCAGCCGCTTGGCGCGCACCGCATCGGTCAGCGCCCCGGCGGGCGTGGTGGCCAGCATGCCGGCAATGCCGCCCAGCGTCATGACATAGCCGATGTCGTCCGCGGCCCAGCCGTGACCCATCAGGAACACACCGAGGAAAGGGCCGAGCCCGTCGCGCACATCGGCCAGGAAGAAATTCAGCCTGGAGAGCCAGGCGATCGAGCCCGCTTTGGTGTTCATCCGATGGGCCCCTTGAAGATGAAGAAGGCACCCAGGCAGATGCAGCCGAAGCCGACCAGGTGATTGATGGTGAACTGCTCACCCAGGTACAGCACCGAGAAGATCGAGAACACCACCAGCGTGATGACCTCCTGCATGGTCTTCAGTTCGGCGGCGTTGTAGACCGAGTGGCCGATGCGGTTGGCGGGCACCGCGAAGCAGTATTCGGCCAGGGCGATGCCCCAGCTGACCAGGATCACCAGGTACAGCGGCCGGTTCTCGAACTTGAGGTGGCCGTACCAGGCAAAGGTCATGAAGACGTTGGAGATGATCAGGAAAACAATGGGAAGGATTTTTGGCGACATGGTTCTTATTCTTTATCAGGTGGATGAAATGACACGCGGAGAATCGGGCAGACCGCCGGCCTGCCCTGCCGCAACCCCTTATCGGACGCGGCTGTACAGCGGTTGCAGGGAATCCGCGCTGGCCCCGACATCAATGGCCTCGATGGCGGTACCGAAACTGTTGCGGGTCCCCAAGCCATTGGCAGCAAACGGCGCGCCAGGTTCCAGCGGCGTGCGCAGACTGTCGGGGGCAAAGCGCACGATGCTGCCGTCATCCAGGATGACGCCATTGGCTTCGCCGCGCGGGCCGGTCAGGACCATGGCGATCTTGCCGCGCACCGAGAGCTGGCGCAGTTGCGCAGCGCGCAGATGAGGCGGCAGCGGCGGGTTGGCATCGAAGGCCGGCGGGCGGTCGATCACGGTCTGGCCGTTGGCCAGATTGACGATGGCATCGGCCTTGATCACGCCGGCCGCTTCAGCCTGGCCGAAGATGCGCACCGACTGGCCCGGCTTGACCGCGTTCTGCAGCGTCTGCGACAGGTGCGGCGGGAACTTGATCACGGTGCGCTCGCCCACCATCAGGCCATCGACTTCGCCATAGGGATTGATCAGGAAGCGGCTTACGCGGCCCTCGGTGATGGGAGCCTGCGCGGTCATGGCGGCGTCATAGGTGGCGGGCGGGGCCGGCGGGGCCATCGGGCCGGCGACCGGCGCGGCACCCGGCGGAGGCAGAGCAGGCGGCAAGGCCTGGGCTTGCGCCGCCATCATCGAACCCAACAGGGCCAGGGCCGAGAGCGCGGCCAGCGAACGGGGGAGGAAGGTGGAACGGTTCATGACAACTCCTTTGAGGTGAGAGGGGTACACCCTCTTTTGCAAACCCCGTGCCTGCCACGAATCCCTTTTAAATCAATGACTTGCGAACTTCCCCTCAGGCACATGTGTCCGTTCCCGTGACACCTTGGCGTCCGCTGCCGGACACTCTCCGCGCCGCCGTCACATGTCTTCGCCCAGCACCGCCTGTCCCTGGCTGCTCAGCAACTGGCCGAAGCGCTCGCCTATCCATTGCGCGGTACTCCCCAGCGGGCGGCCCGGCAGCCATAGCATCTGCACCGACAGCAGCGGCAGGGCCAGCGCCGGACAGCGCAGCGGCACCAGTGCCTTGGCATGATCGAAATATTCGGCGACGTTGACCGGCAGGATGGCCCAGCCCAGGTTGTCGGCCACCATCTCGGCGATGCTGTAGTGATTGTCGGAGCGCCACAGCTTGGGGCTGTAGACCGGTTCTTCGACGCCATCGGCCTGCAGGATCAGTTGCCGGTATTGCGCCAGGTCGGTCTTGCGCAGGCGTTCGCGTGCGGCCAGCGGATGGCGCGGCGAGACGAAGATGCCTTGCGCCACCGAGCCGATGTGGCGCTGGTCGAAGCCGCTGGCCACGCGTCCCCGGTCGAAGTGAAAGCCGATGTCGGCGCGGCGCTGCTGCACGGCTGCCACCACTTCGGCCGGGGTGCCATCGAGCAAGGTCAGTTCCAGCGCCGGCGCGCGCGCCGACAATTCCCGCAGCAGCACGCGCAGGGCGGCATAGGGCAAGGCCTCGTCCAGCACCATGGTCAGGCAGGCTTGATCGCCCAGCGAAAAGGACCGGGCCCGTTCGTCCAGCGCATCGGCCTGGCGCAGCACCTCGCGCGCTTCCTGCAGCATGGCCGCGCCGACCTCGGTGAGGCCGGCCTTGTGGGCCGAACGGTCAAAGAGCGTGACGCCGAGATCGACTTCCAGCAGCGCGATGGCCGTACTGACCGCCGATTGGGCCCGGCCCAGGTGGCGTGCGGCGGCGCTGATGGAGCCCTGTTCGGCTGCAGCGACGAACTGGCGCAGTTGATCGAGATTCCATTGCATGTGGCACTCCATCTGAATTATCGATAGATATTATCTTTGTCGATCTGCCCTGACGGTGGATCATACTGGTTTTCCCACAAGGAGATTCCATGCAGAAATCACATGACCTCACCCGGACCGTGCGCCTGCGTCCGCTGGAGCGCGAAGACCTGCGCTTCGTCCATCACCTGAACAACAATGCGACGGTGATGCGCTACTGGTTCGAAGAACCTTATGAAACCTTCGCCGAACTCTCGGCCCTGTTCGAGGCGCACATCCACGAGCAGAACGAGCGCCGCTTCATCGTCGATGCCGATGGCGACAGCAGCGGCCTGGTGGAACTGGTGGAAATCAACACCGTCCACCGCAGTGCCGAATTCCAGATCATCATCGCGCCCGCCTGCCAGGGGCGCGGGCTGGCGGTGCAAGCCACGCGGCTCGCGCTGGACTATGGCTTTTCAGTGCTGAACCTGCACAAGATCTACCTCATCGTCGACCGCGAAAACGAGAAGGCCGTGCATGTCTACGCCAAGGCCGGCTTCCGGCAGGAGGGTGTGCTGAAGGAGGAATTCTTCATGAACGGCCAGTACCGCGACGTGATCCGCATGGGCATCTTCCAGCGCGATCACCTGGCCCGCATGCAGGCCGAACCGGCACAGCAACACGCCGCACCCGCCACCGTAGAGACGGCGGTGCATTGAACCGCGCGCACTGAACTCAATGAGTGCGTCGAATTGATTTATCCACAGGAGAATCCAGCATGTCCGCTTACCTGACCCTGGCGGTGGCCATCGTGGCCGAGGTGATTGCCACCACCGCCCTCAAATCCTCACAGGGATTCACACGGCTGTTGCCGGGCATCATCGTGGTGCTGGGCTATGGAGTGTCCTTCTATTGCCTGTCGCTGACCCTGCGCACCATGCCGACCAGCGTGGCCTATGCCATCTGGTCGGGCGTGGGGCTGGTGCTCATCACGCTGGCCGCCTGGCTGATCCATCAGCAACGGCTGGACTGGCCGGCCGTGGCCGGCATCGCGCTCATCGTCGCCGGCGTGATGGTGATCAACCTGTTCTCGTCCAGCGCGGCGCACTAGCGCGCATCAAGCGCCCATCAGGCGCGCACTTCGCGCCGCATCGATTGCGGTGCCACGCCAAAGCCGCGCAGGAAGACTTCGCGCATGTGGCGGCGATCCCGGAAACCGGTCTCGCGCGCCACCACTTCCAGCGGATGGCGGCTTTGCTCGATCATCAGCCGTGCCGCTTCCAGCCGCAGCCCCTCGATGGCCTTGGCCGGGGATTGCCCGGTCTCGGCCGTGAACACGCGGGTGAACTGGCGCGCACTCAGGTTGGCCTGCTCGGCCAGTTCCTCCACCGTCAGCGCGCGCTTGAGATGGCGGCGCGCATAGTTCAGTGCATCCTGGATGCGATCCGTCTTGGGGGCCAGCGCCAGCATTTCCGAATGCTGCGACTGGCCACCGGCGCGATGCTGGTGCATTACCAGCTTGTGCGCCACGCTGCGCGCCACTTCCTCGCCCAGGTCCTTGCCGACCATGGCCAGCGCCAGGTCCAGCCCGGCAGTCATGCCGGCCGAGGTCCACAGCGGGCCATCGACGATGTAGATGCGATCGTCTTCGATCTGGATGTCGGGAAAGCGCGCACGCATCGCCGCAGCAAACGCCCAGTGCGTGGTGGCGCGGCGGCGTGCCAGCAGCCCCGACTCGGCCAGTACGAAACCGCCGGTACAGATGCCGGCGATGCGCCTGGCCTTCTTTGCCGCCCGTTGCAGGAAGGCGCGCTCCTCCTGGCTCGCCGGCGACTCAAGCGGATTGCCCACCCCGCACACCACCCAGGTATCGATGGTGGCCGTGGCAGCCGCCCTGGTGGTGCTCACGCGCATGCCCAGGGATGACGTGATCTCGCCACCCGCGACCGAATAGTTGTGCATGCGGTAGAAGTCGTGGCCCACGACCTTGTTGGCATATTCAAAGACCGACTGGGTGGCCAGGCCCATGACCTGGAAACCTTCGGTGAGCAGGTAGCCGATGTGGTGCATGTCCGGACTCCGTGATGATGTCTCAAAACACTACCATATACGTCATTCAGGAAGTCCGCAAGCGGCCTAAGATGCACTCCATCGACAACCCACACCGAAGGAGAACAGCATGAACCAGCCGCACACCCAAGTCCGTCGTGGTACCGCCCTCGTCACCGGTGCCTCATCCGGCATCGGTGCCATCTACGCCGACCGTCTGGCCCGCCTGGGCTACGACCTGATCCTGGTGGCCCGCAACCGCGACCGCCTCAATACCCTGGCCGCGCGCATCACCACCGAAACCGCCCGTAACGTTGAAGTGCTGGAAGCCGATCTTGGCCAGGCTGCATCGCTGGCCCAGGTGGAAGAAAAGCTGCGCAGCGATGCCAGCATCACCCTGCTGGTCAACAACGCCGGCATCGGTACCCACACGCCGCTGCTGCAAAGCAAGGTCGAGCACATGACCGACATGATCGCGCTCAACGTCACCGCACCGACCCGCCTGACCTATGCCGCCGTGCCCGGTTTCGTGGCCCGTGGCCGGGGCGCCGTGATCAACATCTCCTCCATCGTGGCCGTGGCGCCGGAAGTGCTCAATGGCGTCTATGGCGGCAGCAAGGCCTTCGTGCTGGCCTTCTCGCAATCACTGCATCATGAACTGGCTACCCAGGGCGTGCAGGTCCAGGCCGTGCTGCCGGGTGCCACCGCCACCGATTTCTGGGCCATCGGCGGCCTGCCGGTGGAACACCTGGACCCGGCCATCGTGATGTCGGCCGAGCAGATGGTGGATGCGGCGCTGGTCGGCTTCCAGCGCGGCGAGCTGGTCACCATCCCCTCGCTGCATGACGAAACGGCCTGGACCCGTTTCGACAGCGCGCGCCAGCAGATGGCGACCCAGCTCTCTGCCAATACCCCGGCACCGCGCTATGCCGGTAGCGATCTCCACTGAGCAGCCCCCAAGGCCCCCGGTTCCTGCCTTTTTTGCCCTGATATGAAGCTTGCCGCCACGGCCCCCTGCGGGCGGGTGTGTGCGGCCTCACTCTACTGACCTAGTGAAGGAAAATCATGAAACTCACCGACAACACCCTCTTCATCACCGGTGGCACCTCCGGCATTGGCCGCGCACTGGCCGAAGCCTTCCACCGGCTGGGCAACCAGGTCATCATCGGCGGCCGCCGCAAGGCCCTGCTCGATGAAGTGACCGCCGCCAATCCCGGCATGCAGGCCATCGAGTTCGACGTCTCCAGCCTGGCCAGCATCGAGTCCGCCGCCGCCACGCTCAAGGCGCGCTTCCCCACGCTGAACGTGCTGATCAACAATGCCGGCATCATGCCCTTCGACGACGCCGGCGGCACCATCGACGACCAGGTCAGCCGCAGCATCCTCGACACCAACCTGCTCGGCCCGATCCGCCTGACGTCGGCCCTGATCGACCTGCTCAAGGCCCAGCCGCGCGCCACCATCATCCACAACACCTCGGTGCTGGCCTATGTACCGCTGGCGGTGACCGCCGTCTATTCGGCCAGCAAGGCGGCGCTGCATTCGTATGCGATGTCGCAGCGCTTCATGCTGCGCGACACCTCGGTGCGGGTGCAGGAGATCGCCCCGCCCTGGGTCGATACCGATCTGGTCAAGAAGAGCGGCGACCCGCGCGCCATGCCGCTGGAGGCCTTCGTCGCCGAGACCATGGCCAAGCTGGCCGGCGATGAGGAAGAGATCATCGTCGAGTCCGTCAAGCCGCTGCGTGACAACCCCGGTGCCAATGAACACGCGCTGGTCAACGGCTTCAATGCGGCGCTGATCGCCAATCCGATTCCGGTCTGATCGTCTTGCGGTGCGCTGTCATGCAGCGCACCGCACCGTAGCCATCGTCGAGGACAGCATGACATCCACTCCACTGGAGCCTGCGCCGGCTCCCTCTGCATCGCCTTCGCCGTCGGGCTCGCTGCTCACGGCGGGCTTCCTGGCCCTGGGCACCTTCGCCATCGGCACCGAAGGCTTCATGATCGCGCCCCTGCTGCCGCGCATGGCGGCCGATTTCGGCATGAGCGTGTCGACCGTGGCCAGCCTGGTGATCGTCTTCACGCTGGTGCTGGCGATCAGTTCACCCATCGCCACCGTCCTGTCGGCGCACATCAACCGCCGCCGCGTGCTGATGGGTGCAATGGGGGTCTTCACGGCGGCCAATCTGGTGGCGGCCCTCTCCAGCGGCTTTGGCGGTCTGCTGGCATCGCGCCTGCTGATGGCCGTGGCCGCCGGGCTCTACACACCCAATGCCAGTGCCCTGGCCGGGGCCATCGTCAAACCCGAACAGCGCGGACGGGCGCTGGCCATCGTCAGCGGCGGCATGACCATTGCCATCGCGCTGGGACTGCCACTGGGGTCGGTAGTCGGACATGCCTTTGGCTGGCGCGCCACGTTCGGGGCCGTGGCCGTGATGGGCGCGGTGGCGGTGGCCGGCATTTGGCTGGGGGTCGGGCGCGATGCCGGCGGGCAGATGCGGGTGGCCGGGCTGCGCGAGCGGCTGGCCGTGGTCGGGCAGCCGCTGATCCGGCGTCTGCTCGGGGTGACGCTGTTCTGGTCGGTCGGCGCGTATGCGGCCTATCCCTATGTGGCACCGTATCTGGCGCACACCCTGTCCTTCGCTGATCGCGGCATCGGCCTGACGGTCAGCCTGTGGGGCGCTGCGGCCGCCGCAGGCGTGACCGTGGGCGGCCATCTCAATGATCGCTTCGGCTCGCCGCGCGTGGTCAGGCTGTCGCTGCTGCTGCTGATGCTGGCCTTCTGGAGCTTGAGTGCGGCCACGCTGCTGTCGCCCCGGGCGGCACTGATCCCGGTGCTGGTAGCGGTGGTGGTTTGGGGCTTTGCGGTATGGGCCTTCTTCCCGGCGCAGATGGCACGGCTCATCGCCTCAGGCGCAGCGGCGCAGGCACCGGTGGCCTTGTCGCTCAACACCTCGACCATGTATCTCGGCTTTTCATTGGGCAGCGCGGCGGGCGCGGGCATTCTGGCACAGGGATGGATGGCTGGCATCGGCCTGTTCGCCGGCACCTGCGCACTGGCGGGCCTGCTGCTGGAGCAGCGCCTGCACCGGACCTAAGCGACTGCGCCGCCCTGCTCTTCCAGCTTGCGATACAACTGCTGCCGCGAAATGCCCAGCCGGCGGGCGGCTTCGGCACGATTGCCGTTGGCCGCTGCCAGCGCGCGCTGCAGCATCACGCGTTCGACCTGCGCTATGGCCACGGCCAGCTCGCCGTCCCAATCGATGGCGACGTCGCTGGCATTTTCCGTGACGCTGCGGTCGGCCAGGGCGATGTCTTCCGGTTCGATGCAGGCACCATGGCTCATCACCGCCGCGCGTTCCATGGTATTGCGCAACTCGCGCACATTGCCCGGCCAGGCGTGCTGCAACAGGCGACGCGCGGCGGCAGGACTGATGCGCTTGGGGGCATCGCCGCCCTGCTGGCGCAGGAAGTGTTCGGCAATGGCGAGGATATCGCCGGGACGCTCGCGCAGCGGCGGCACCTTGATCGGCAAGACCTGCAGGCGATACCACAGATCTTCGCGGAAACGTCCCTCGCTGATTTCCTCCGGCAGGTCGCGGTGCGTGGCGGCGATCACCCGCACGTCCACCTTGACCGCCTGCTGGCCGCCGACCGGCGTCAGTTCGCGTTCCTGCAGGACACGCAGGATCTTGGCCTGGGTCGGCAGGGCCATGTCGCCGATCTCATCCAGGAACAGGGTCCCGCCATGGGCCTCCTGGAAACGTCCCAGACGCGCGGCGGTGGCCCCGCTGAACGCGCCCTTGACGTGGCCGAACAGTTCGCTCTCGATCAGCTCCGCCGGAATGGCCGCGCAATTGATGGCCACGAAGGGACGTGCGGCACGCAAGCCATTGCGATGCAGGGCACGCGCCACCAGCTCCTTGCCGGTGCCGGTCTCGCCCAGGATCAGCACGGTGGCGTCGCTGGTGGCAGCGCGCCCGATCTGCTTGAAGACCTGGCGCATGGCTTCGCTGTCGCCGACCAGGGCATTGCGCTCGTCACCGGTTGCGCTCTGCGTGACGCTGGCGTCTTCGGTTGCGGCCGGGCTCTGGCGCAGTGCGCGCTCCAGCGTTTCCACCAGGGCCGCGCGCGGCACCGGCTTGGTCAGGTGATCGAAGGCCCCCAGGCGGATGGCTTCGATGGTGTTGTCGCCGCTGGCGTAGGCGGTCAGCATGATGCAGGGGATGGCGGCGATGGCCGGGGCGCGCTGCAGGAAGACCAGGCCGTCTTCCTCGGGCATGCGCAGATCGACGATGGCGGCATCGACCGCATGCGCGGCCAGCAGGGTCAGGCCGGCAGCCGTACTGCCGGCTTCAAGGACTTCGTGGCCGAGGTCGCCGACGGTCTCGGCCAGGCTGCCGCGAAAGGCAGCATCGTCATCGACGATCAGGATGCGCGCCATGGCAACTCCATTTCAAAACGGGCACCGCGTTCGCTCGCGGCCAGGTGGATGACGCCGCCATGCGCATGCACGATCTCGCGCACCAGCACCAGGCCCAGGCCGGTGCCGCCAGTACGCTGGCTGACGAAGGGGTCGAACAGACTATCACGCAATTCCGCCGGCACGCCCGGACCATCATCGGCCACCCACAGCAGCAGCCGCCCGTCCTCGCGCAAGCGCGCACCCAATGCGATGTGGCCGCCTGCGGTGCAATGCGCCAGGGCGTTGAGCAGCAGGTTGTCCACCGCGCGCGCCATCTGCACCGGGTCCAGTGCGCTGGTGGCAAGACTGCCGCCAAAGCTGGCGGCATCGATGGCCGGGGCCAAGCGCACCTGCTGGCGCTCGGCCAGTTCGGCATGGGCCTGGCAGCGGGCCTCGATCCAGCTGGCCAGATCGACGGCCTGGCGCTGCACCTGGAACGGTTGCGCCAGTGCCAGCAGGCTGGCCACCAGCGTATCGAGTCGCTCGGTCTGGCTGACCACCATTTCGAGCGCGCCGGTCACGCGCGTCTCGCGCACCTGGGCGGGGGCGGCCAGGGCATTCTCGGCTTTCATGCGCATGGCCCCGATGGGATTGCGGATTTCATGGGCCATGCCGGCCGCCACCCGGCCCAGCGTGGCCAGCCGTTCGGCGTGGGCCAGCTGGCTGGCCAGGCGTTCGGACTGGCTGCGCCAGCGCGTGAGCGTGGCCCCCAGCCACACCCCGCTGATGATGACGAAGGCCAGCAGCAAGGCGCTGGCCACCAGCAACTGGTTGAGCACGCTGGCGCTCATCACCGGCACGCGCTTGAGGGTCCACGCCGCCAGCGCCACCTTGCCCAGCGGCACCGGGCAGGCGGCGAACACCACCGCCTCGCGCAAGCCGGGCCGCACGTCGGTGACGGTCGTGCCGCCATCGAGGGCGCGCTGCGCAGTCGAGACGATGCGTTCCATTTCCGCTCCCGGCGGATCACGTTTGATTCCGCTGCCGTCATAGGTCGGGAAGGCATAGGCCACGACGTCGCGCTGGGGATGCCAGAAACCGCCCTCCACCCCGGCCTGATCGCGCAGGGACAAGTCGATCACCGCCTGCATGATGGAGCTGCCGGGCAGGCCATCGCCACCGGCCGCCGTGCGGGACGCGCCGCTGCCGGAAGAGAGCGCATGGGCCAGGCCCGCGCTCATGGTGGCGCAGCTGACGGCGGCCTGGCCGGTGGCCTGGCTGATCTGCGAAGACGCGCCCTGGCGGCTCAGCTGCAGCAGCAGGAAGGCGAGAATGAGAGCGATCAGGGCGATGAAGGCCCACAGGATGACGAGGTCGCGCTTGATGGTGTTCTTGATGTTCAGGGAGCCTCCGGGTGCGGCACAGATTCGGTTGACGACGCTCGCATTTGAACACGAAGCGGGCCACGCATTCTGCGATCAGACCGGCAGGGCTGCGCGGCGGTTCATCTTTTGTTGCAAGACAATCACGTTGCCGGCGATCAAGATGGAAGCGCTTTTTGCTTTATGCGTTAATTGCGCCTGGGGATTCGTGGGGGAACAAAAATCAAGCAGTTGAAGAAATACCTGGTCGTCGTATTGGGTATCGCCATGCTGATGGTGGTGGCCATGTGCGCCAGTACGCTTTATCAGAGCTATCGCCAGACTCGTCTTTCGGCGGTGGCCAACGCCGGCAACGTGACGCTGATCTCCCAGCGCGCCATTTCGCGCAACCTGGAGGTGCTGTCGCTGTCGCTGGATACGCTGGCCTACCGCTACCAGCATCCGCTGGGCGCACGCCGGCTGGAAGAGGCGCAGCGCTATGCCTATCTGTTCGGCAGCGCCGCCAGCGTCAGCCATATCGCAGTGATGGCCGTGATCGGCCCCAGAGGCGAGGTGCTGGCCAGTTCACGCCGCCGCCCGGGCGAACCCGCTCCCAACTATGGCGACCGTGCCTATTTCACCGCGCACCGCGATGCGGACAATGTCGGCCTGTATGTCTCGCGGCCGATCCAGGCCAGCTTGGGCAATGAGCTGCAGGTGGTGGTGCTGTCCAAGCGGCTGTTCAATGACGATGGCAGCTTTGGCGGTGTCGTCGTGATGGCGCTGGACCTGGCCTATTTCCGCGATCTGTTCGAGGGGCTGTCGCTGGGTGCCGATGGCGTCATCTCGCTGTATTCGGATGATGGTGTGGCCTACATGCGGGTGCCGTACCGGGACGACATCATCGGCCGCGATCTCAGTGGCAGTGCCAATTTTCAGCGCATCAAGAGTTCTCTCCAGCATGAGGAAGGCAGTTTCTTCGCGCGCGCCAACAGTGATGGCGTGGAGCGGCTCTATACCTTCCGGCGCATTCCCGACTCGCCGCTGATCGTCTTTGTCGGCTATTCGCAGGAGGCGATTTTCAAGAGCTGGCGCAAGACGCTCTATGCGGTGATCCTCTCGCTGTTCATCTTCACGCTGCTGCTGGCCTATCTGCTTTCGCACGTACGCCACGAGTTGCGCCGCCGCGTGAGCATCGAACGGCGGCTGGAAGAACTGGCCCTCACCGACGGCCTGACCGGCCTGCTCAACCGGCGCGCACTGGACGACGCCTTGCAGGCCACCTGGGAGCGCTGCCGGCGCAATCTCAATTCCACCTTCTCGGTGCTGTTCATCGATGTGGACTACTTCAAGCTCTACAACGACAGCTATGGCCACAAGCTGGGTGATGAGGTGCTGCGCGAAGTGGCGCAGGCCATCAACGAAAACCTGCCGCGCAATACTGACTGCGCCGGCCGTTACGGCGGCGAGGAATTCGTGGTGCTGCTGGAGCTGACCGAGGAACAGGGCGCGCTCCTGATGGCCCAGCGCCTGTGCGATGCGGTCTATAGCCGGCTGATCGTGCATGCTACCAGTCCCCTGCGCGTGGTCACCATCAGCGTGGGCGTGGCCACCCTGCAGCGCGGCCACCACCGCCGCGTGGAGGACGTGCTCAATGCCGCCGATGCCGCCCTGTACCGGGCCAAGCGGGATGGGAGAAATGCGGTGAGGGTCAGCGGGGTGGAGTGAGGCAAGCCGGACCCGGCTCAAACCAAAAAGGGCACCACTTCCATGGTGCCCTTCGTTCATCCGACACGGCAGTGACTGCCGCCTCCGGTCTTTCAAACGATCAGACCTCGCTCACATCCAGCGGCGCTTCGGTCTTCTCGATCACTTCTTCCTTGGTCACGCCGGAAGCCAGTTCGATCAGCTTCAGGCCGCCCGGGGTCACGTCGATCACGCCCAGGTCGGTGATGATGCGGTTGACCACGCCCACGCCGGTCAGCGGCAGGTTGCAGTCGTTCAGGATCTTCTTCGAGGTGCTGCCATCCTTGGCCTTGGCCACGTGCTCCATCAGCACCACCACGCGGCCCACGCCGGCCACCAGGTCCATCGCGCCGCCCATGCCCTTGACCATCTTGCCGGGGATCATCCAGTTGGCCAGGTCGCCCTTGGCCGAGACCTGCATCGCCCCCAGGATGGCGATGTTGATCTTGCCGCCGCGAATCATGCCGAAGGAGTCCGCCGAGCTGAAGAAGGACGAACCGGGAATGGTCGTCACGGTCTGCTTGCCGGCGTTGATCAGGTCAGGGTCGACCTGGTCTTCGGTGGGGAAGGGGCCGATGCCCAGCAAGCCGTTCTCGGATTGCAGCCACACTTCGATATCGTTCGGAACGTGGTTGGCTACCAGGGTCGGCAAGCCGATACCCAGGTTCACGTAGAAGCCGTCCTGCAGTTCCTTGGCTGCGCGCGCAGCCATTTCATCTCTGGTCCATGCCATTTTGTGTGTCTCCTTATGCGCGCACGGTGCGTTGTTCGATGCGCTTCTCGGGCGTGGCATTGACCACGATGCGATGCACGAAGATGCCGGGGGTGTGGATCTGGTCCGGGTCGAGCTGGCCAACTTCCACCAGTTCTTCCACTTCCACCACGGTGACCTTGCCGGCCATGGCGACGTTGGGGTTGAAGTTGCGCGCGGTCTTGTTGAAGACCAGGTTGCCGGCCTTGTCGGCCTTGTGCGCCTTCACCAGCGACACGTCGGCCACCAGCGAGCGTTCCATCACGTAGCGCTCGCCGTCGAACTCGCGCACTTCCTTGCCTTCGGCCACCAGCGTGCCCACACCGGTCTTGGTGAAGAACGCGGGGATGCCGGCGCCACCGGCGCGCAGCTTTTCGGCCAGGGTCCCTTGCGGGGTGAACTCCAGTTCCAGTTCGCCGGCCAGGTACTGGCGCTCGAACTCCTTGTTCTCGCCCACGTAGGAAGCGATCATCTTCTTGATCTGGCGGGTGGTCAGCAACTGACCCAGGCCGAAACCATCGACGCCGGCGTTGTTGGAAATGGCGGTCAGGTTCTGCACGCCCGAATCACGCAGGGCGGCGATCAACGCCTCGGGGATGCCACACAGGCCAAAGCCGCCGACCGCAATGGTCTGACCGTCCTTGACGATGTCTTTCAACGCGGTGGCCGCGTCTGGATACACTTTGTTCACGAGTCTCCTTTCGGCTCTTGTCTTGCGAGCAGGGTTGCAAGCGGGCCGGCGGACATGCCGGCTTCAACAGGGATGGGCGCAGGGGCTTCTCTTGCGCAACGTCCGCAGACGTCGCCGGGCCCCGTTCGGCTCCAAATAGCGCCAATTATCATAGGGCAGCTGAAATAGGCCATACAATACGGTAAAAATACCTGGCGCAATGCAGCATGGTACCGTCAGACAGACGGTCCCGCCAGTTGCGAGGGACCAGCCAACCATTGCAGCAACTCATGACCCAGCCACTCCCCATCGATTTCGAACAGGTTTTCATGCACGCGCCCATCGGCATGTGCGTCTCGCACAATCGCGTGATCCAGCAGGCCAACCTGGCCATGGCCGACATGTTCGGCTATGAGGTCGATGCGCTGCGCCAGACTTCCTTCCAGGAGATCTACCCCACCGCCGACGAATTCGAACGCACCGGCCTGCGCCTGGTGCCCATCCTCAACGAAAAAGGTTTTTATTCGGACGAGCGCATCATGAAGCGCTCCAACGATGAAATGTTCTGGTGCCACGTCACCGGCCATGCGCTCAACCGCGACAACCCGCACGCGGCCGGTATCTGGACCTTTGAGGATGTCAGTGCAAAACGTCCCATCGCGCCCGGCCTGACCCCGCGCGAACGCGAGATCGCCGCACTGCTGGTGGAAGGCAAGACCAGCAAGCTCATCGCCCGCCAGGTCGAACTGAGCCCGCGCACGGTGGAAATGCATCGCGCCCGCCTGATGCGCAAGTTCGCCGCTTCCACCTCCTCCGAACTGGTGCACAAGCTGCTGAGCATCACGCCCTGATCACCCTTGATCAGAACGGCAGGCCCGCAAAACGCTGCGCCAGGAAATCGAGCATCGTGCGCAAGGTCGCCGGCATGTGCTTGCGCGAGGCATAGACGCCATAGATGCCCAACTGCAAAGGCTCGTAATCGGGCAGCAATTGCACCAGCTGGCCGCTGGCTACCAGCGGCGCCACCGTATAGGCCGGCATGTGGCCGATGCCCACACCGGCCAGCACCGCCTGCAGCAACACCGTCACCTCATTGGCGCTGATCGTGCCGCCCACCGCCACGCTTTGCGTCTGCGTCTTCATCTTCGCGGCGGCAGCGCCCTTGCCCGCCCGGGCTTTTTTCTTTTTCGGATCGAACTGCCACAGGCTGCGCCCCACATAGGAATGCGTCAGGCAATTGTGCAAGGCCAGGTCTTCCACCTTGCGCGGCATGCCATGGCGCGCAAGGTAATCCGGCGTGGCGCAGATGACCGAGTGGCAGACCCCCAGCGGACGCGCAATCAGATTGGGTTCCAGCCGGTTGGTCATGCGGATGGCCAGGTCGATGCGTTCTTCCACCAGGTTCACGGTGCGGTCCAGCGCCAGCAGGTCCACTGCCACCCCCGGATAGCGGCGGCCATACTCGACCACGGCCTGGATCAGCTGGGTCTGCGCAAAGGAGGTACTGGTCGTGATGCGCAGGAGCCCGCGCGGCGTTTCATCGGGCGTATCGAGAACATGGCGCATGTCCTCGGAATACTCCAGCATCTGGCGGCAGCGCGGCAGCAATTCATTGCCGGCGGGGGTGAGCGAGAGCCGCCGCGTGGTCCGATGCAGCAGGCGCGCACCGACCCAGTCTTCCAGCTCGGCCACGTAGCGCGACACCACCGGCCGCGACAAATCCAGCTGCTCGGCCGCCGCCGACAGGCTGCCGCCATCCACCACCGTCACGAAAACCTGCATGGCCATCAGGCGATCCATCGGGGCCCCTTTTTCATTTGAACGATTTCAGAAACAAACTGTGATCGATTATGCTGTTTTTCGAAATCAAAAGCGATCCTATGATGGCGGCTCCTGACACCCATCCACCTCTTTCCGGAGTCGCCATGTTTTCCACCCGTCGCCTGCTGCGTCCCCTGCTGGCCATCGCTGTCACCGGCCTGCTGGCCTTCTCGGGCGCGGCCGTCCAGGCTGCCGCACCGCTCAAGCTCGACATCTACAATCCCGGCAAGGAAGCCATCTTCCCGGTCAGCTCGGTGCTGGTCACGGGTGAGCGCGAAGCGATCCTGGTCGATGCGCAATTCGGCCAGCGCGAAGCGCAGCAGGTCGTGGACAAGATCCGCGCCAGTGGCAAGAAGCTGACCACCATCTACATCAGCCACGGCGACCCGGATTACTACTTCGGCCTGGAAACCCTGCACGCCGCCTACCCGGACGCCAAGATCGCGGCCTCCGCGCCGACCGTGGAACACATCAAGGAAACGGCTGCCGGCAAGCTGGCCTACTGGGGCCCCAAGCTGGGTGACAACGCGCCCCGCGCCACCATCACGCCGGAAGTGCTCAAGGGCAAGACGCTGACGCTGGAAGGCCGCAAGCTGGAAATCGTCGGCCTGGACGGCCCGCAGCCGGATCGCAGCTTCGTCTGGATTCCCTCGCTCAAGGCCGTGGTTGGCGGCGTGGTGGTGGCCGGCAACATCCACGTATGGGTGGCCGATACGCAAAGCATGAAGTCGCGCCTGGACTGGCTCGGCACGCTGGGCCGCATCGAGAAGCTCAAGCCGGCCATCGTCGTGCCCGGCCACTATGCCGCCGGTGCGCCGCTGGATATCGCCTCGGTGCGTTTCACCCGCGACTACCTGAAGGCCTTCGACCAGGAAGCCGCCAAGGCCGCCGATGGCAATGCCCTGATCGCCACCATGAAGCAGCGTTATCCTGACCTGGGCGATACCAGCTCGCTGGAGCTGTCGGCCAAGGTCATCAAGGGTGAAATGAAGTGGCCCTGATCTGAACTGCATTGCATTGATACGAAGCTGTTTGTCTTCCCTCCCCACCCGAAAGGAAACATCATGAAAATCGCACTCATCGGCGCCTCCGGCAACGTCGGCACCCGCATCGTGGACGAAGCCCTGCGCCGCGGCCACAACCTCATCGCCATTGCCCGCGACGCCGGCAAGATCGCCCAGCGCACCGGCGTGACTGCCGTCTCGGCCGACGTCAAGGACGCAGCTGCCCTGGCCACCGCCATCAAGGGCGCGGACGTGGTCGTCTCCAGTGGCCGCTTTACTGCCTTCGGTGCGGACGACCTCCTGCCGGCCCTGAAGGCAGCCGGCGTCAAGCGCCTGGCCGTGGTGGGCGGTGCCGGCAGCCTGGAGATCGCACCGGGCAAGGCGCTCATCGATACCCCGGAATTCCCGGCTGAATACATGCCCGAGGCGTCCGGTGGCCGTGACTTCCTCAATGCCCTGCGTGAAGAGACCGAACTGGAATGGACCTTCCTGTCGCCCTCGGCGCTGTTCACTGCAGGCGAGCGCACCGGCCAGTTCCGCCTGGGCCAGGATGCACTGCTGGTCGGTGCCGATGGCAAGAGCTGGATCTCCTACGAGGACTACGCCGTGGCCCTGCTGGACGAGCTGGAACAGCCGAAGCACGTGCGTGCCCGTTTCACGGTAGGCTACTGATCCACTACGCTTGCCGGGCCTGACGGTGCAGAAAACGTCAGGCCCTGTGCCGATTCATTCAAGAGGAAATTGCATCATGACCACCCCCGCTGCCCCGCACGAGACCGTGCTTCACTACATCCACGATCCGCTGTGCGGCTGGTGCTACGGTGCCGCGCCGCTGGTGGCGGCGGCCCGCGCAGTGCTGCCGGTGCAGGCGCACGGCGGCGGCATGATGGCCGGCCGCAACCGTCGACGCGTGGATGCGCAACTGCGCGATTACGTGATGCCGCACGATCAGCGCATCGCGCAGATGACCGGACAGGCGTTTGGCGAACCCTACTTCAATGGCTTGCTGCGCGATACCGAAGCGGTCTTCGACTCGGCCCCGCCGATTGCGGCCGTGCTGGCGGTACAGGCGCTCAAGGGCGAGGCCGCAGGACTGGACATGCTGGCAGCGATCCAGCGTGCGCATTACCAGCAAGGGCGGCGCATCTCCGAAGTGGCGACGCTGACCGAACTGGCGCAGACGCTGGGCATCGAGCCCGCTGCCTTCACTGGCGAAATGCAGCGGATCGAACAGGAAGAGCTGGCCAATCATATCGAGGCCAGCCGTGAACTGCTCAACTATGTAGGCGGACGCGGCTTCCCGACCTTCGTGCTGCAGCGGGGCGATACGCTGGAAGTGCTCGATACCGGGCGCTGGCTGGGGCAGCCGGAAGAGTGGGCGAGTTATCTGCGTGAAGAAACGGCCTCGTCGGGCGCGGCCGTTGCGGCAGCCGACAACGGGCTGGCGCAATGTGATCTGCAGACCGGCCGCTGCGACTGACCCGGCGTTCGTCCAGTCCTCCGACAAAACCTGCCGCACGCAAGCCTGCGCGGCAGGCACCTTCTGTCTCTCCTCGCCCCCTCCTCTGGTTGCCGATCCGCCGTGTCACGGCGCAATCGCATCCTTCTTCTGCCCCCGTCCAATCTTGTCCTGGCACACATCCCTGCTTCACGCAGCCCATCCATTGGGCGGTTTTTCTGAAGACTGCCGTTAAGTTTTCGGTGCTAATCAAACAAGCGCGTTTGCTCTACAGTGTGCGGTTTTCCCGGGGAAGGCGGCCGGCCCGCCGGGAAAAGAACAGCATCCCTTGTCTTCATCCTTAGTTCACGGCGGGCGGCGTTCCCACAGGAATCGCCCAACTCCACTGAATCAAGATCCGCACTTCCCGACGTTGCCTGTGGCATCAGAACGCCACTTGGTCCACCCTTGCCTGCATCGGGGTGGCGTCGGGAACGTACTACGAATAACTGCAAGTGTTCACTGGAGTGTGTATGGATTTCACCCGTCTGACGGTTTCTTCGCGCCTCAAGTTCGGCTTTGGCGGCGTGCTCGTGCTGATGCTTCTGATCGTCGGCATCTCGCTGAAAAAACTGGATGATGTGAACCAGCAACTGCTGTCCATCACCGAAGTCAACAATGTGGAGATCCTCCATCTCTCGACCATGCGTGCTGCGGCCTATGAACAGTCGCTCGCCTCGCGCGGGATCGGCCTGGCGACGACTCCGGACGACCTGAAACTCAACGCCGACAACCTGCAGCGGCAGATGAGCGTCTATGTGCAAGCGGAGGCCGCACTGGCCAAGCTCTTTGCAGAACTGAAAGAAACCACCGAGACCGAAAAGAAATCCCTCGTTGCAATCCAGAAGATGAGCAAGGAAATCCTGCCCGTCGTCTCTGGCCTGGTTGAGTTGGCCAAGGCGCAAAGAACTGAAGAAATCAAACCTATCCTGGACGGTCCGCTGGGCAAGATGCAGGCAGAACGCCGCAAGGCGCTGGCCGAGCTGTCCGCGTTCGAGGACAAGCTCAACGACGATGCCAAGAACGAGGCGCTGGCCGTCTATGCGGCCGCGCGCAGGCTGTTGATCGCACTTGGTGTGCTGGCCCTGGCAAGCGGCATCGTGGCTGCCGTGCTCATCACCAGAAGCGTCCTGCGCCAGCTGGGTGGAGAACCGGCAGTGGCCTCGACGCTGGCGGCGCGGATCGCGCAAGGCGACCTGCGCAGCGAGGTGGATGCCGACAGCCGTCTTCCCAACAGCCTGATGATGTCGATGAAGAGCATGAACGCCGGCTTGCGCGAGATCGTGCGGGAAGTCCGCTCCGGCACGGATGCCATTGCAACGGCCAGCAGCCAGATCGCTGCGGGCAATCTCGACCTTTCCTCGCGCACCGAAGAGCAAGCCAGCTCGCTGGAAGAGACGGCCTCGGCGATGGAACAGCTGACGGCGACGGTGCAACAGAACGCCGACAGCGCCGGCGAAGCCAACCGGCTTGCCACCGCAGCCTCGGTGGTGGCCGCCGAGAGCGGACAGCTGGTCAAGGATGTGGTGATGACGATGGCGGCCATCGAGGACTCGTCCAAAAAGATCGTGGACATCATCAGCGTCATCGACGGCATTTCCTTCCAGACCAACATCCTTGCCCTGAATGCAGCCGTGGAAGCCGCGCGCGCGGGCGAGCAAGGTCGTGGCTTCGCGGTGGTGGCGTCGGAAGTGCGCAGCCTCGCGCAACGCAGTTCGTCGGCTGCCAAGGAGATCAAGACGCTCATCGACGACTCGGTGGACAAGGTCGCCAGCGGCAGTGCGCTGGTCAACCGGGCGGGAGAGAGCATGAGCAATGTTGTCTCCAGCGTCGACCGGGTGGTGTCAGTGATCGGGGCCATCAGCGATTCCAGCGCCGAGCAGAGCAAGGGGATCCACGAGATCAACCATGCGATCTCGCAAATGGATCAGGTCACGCAACAGAATGCGGCGCTGGTGGAACAGGCCGCAGCAGCGTCGCAGGCACTGCAGGCGCAGGCGCGGCGGCTCAGTGGTGTGGTGGAAGTGTTTGCGATTGCCTGATGGCCCCGACACCGCACCTGCGAAAAGAAATCGATCTGGCGGAAGCGTTCTTGCAGCACGCCTCCGCAGGACTCAGATGTGCGAAATCGCTGCCTTGGCTGTATGGCGCAAGATGTGAACCTTGCTCTGCGCGGCCCAATGCATCGCTTTTTCCTCTATGCCCGGGGTCACGAAAAAGAAGTGGCAAGTGTGGTCCCAGCCTTCGAGGAACGCGCACTCCAGCTCCGGCGACACGACATGCCACTCACGATGTCCCAACGACTTGGCCCCGTTCGGCCTGCAGTAGTTCGTCAGCGCATCGCTTGAGTTGAAGGTGCGAAAAACGAGCCTGTCCTTTTTCCGTCCCCGCAACGCGTACGACAGCACCTCCGTCTCGGCGATCATCCTCTTGCAGAAGCTTTCCATGAGCGTATCCCTGCGCTTGCGCTCGTCGGGAGAGACCGCCTCCAGCAATTGGCAAGCTTCTTCGGGCGAGAGCCAATGGTCGAAGACTGACACCGAGATCACCTGGACTTCCGGGCCTTTCTCGTTTTCATGAACGCGCGGCAACCACGCAAAACGGGCGGCCAGTTCCTGTTGGCGATGACGAGGAACATTAAGGAGGCGACGGTGAGACATCGGTTTTCCTGAACCGCGGATCAGGCCTCGCACGGTACGCCAAGCGCACGCAATGCAGCCCGTGTAGCAGTCACATCCACGTGATGAATACCGCGCCATCCCAGCGCCCGGCACCCATCGATATTCTTTTGCACATCATCGATGAAGACCAGCTCTTCGGGCTTGAGGCCCGGCAGGTGCCGTGCATAGCGCTCCAGCGCGATCTGGTAGATGCGCGGCTCGGGCTTGATGCAGCGCTCCTCGCCCGAGACCACGATATCGCGGAACAGCTGCATGAAATCGTGGTGGTCGCGCGCATGCGGATAGGTTTCCGACGACCAGTTGGTGAGGCCGAATACCGGCACCTGCTGCGCATGCAGTTCGCGCAAGAGCGCTACGCCCTCCGGCAACGGACCGCGCAGCATCTCGGTCCAGCGACCGTAGAAGGCACGGATCAGTGCTTCGTATTCGGGATGCTGCCGGACCAGATCCGCCGTCCCGTCCGCCAGCGTGCGGCCACCGTCCTGCTGTACGTTCCAGTCGGGCGAACAGATGTGCGTGAGGAAATGGTTGCGCTGCTGCTCGTCGGCGATCAGCTGCTGATACAGGTGCTGCGGGTTCCAGTCGAAGAGCACGCCGCCGAAATCGAAGACGACGGCGCGGATGGGGCTTGGTGCAGAAAACGTCATGGTGAAAATCCTTGGCAACGGCCGGAAATGTGATGTCAAAACTCCCCTGGAACCATCAGGTCTTCGGGCAAGGGGCCCGGTACGGCAGCCAGCAATTGCTTGGGAATGAATTCCACCAAGTGCCTTTCATCAGCGGCCAGACAATCGTAAGCAAGGATGAACTGCGCCACATGCGCAAGATAATCATGCACCAGCCCGCGATAAGGTTCGCTGACTCGCTCCGGTGTGCTCCTGCCGAGTTGCTCGTACGCCCGCTGCAGGAATAAAGGAATGACGCAGTAATTCTTGCTCAGGTAGAGTGCCGTGACCTGATTCACGTGGCACACCAGCGGGTACGTCGCGCTGGACATGCGGTAGCACTGATCGGGCACCAGGCGTGGCGAATTGAGATAGTGCTGAAACTGCTTGATCGTTCGGCGAGCCTCTTTGGCTCCTTCATTCAGCGTTGGCATGGGGCTGGGTCTGCGAAAATGGATGGCCGTCATCTTATCGAAAATCCCCGGCAAGGTAAGCACCGGCTTCCAAAACAGTTCTCACTGCGCCTGCAGTAGTGATGAATCAGCATCAGGACAGGGAGAGTGCCCGGGCAATGAAGGCTGCTTTGGCCTGCCGATAAGCCTGCATGGGTTGTCCATCCCACTGTCTCTTGAGCTGATTGTAATCAGCTCTGAGCACCGCATCTTGCCTGAGCAGACCGAGGAAGGCATCGAACATGTCGTAAGCGCTGTCGCGGACGATCAGTTGCAGCGCAAGATCCACGGAAGACGCCACTTTGTACCCCTGGATACAGTCGTCAGATAGCTGATCGGGATTGCGGGCGAAATGCTTGTCGAGCGTGGTCCTCGCCTCCTCGAACTTGTCCGCCGTCACCTTGACGGCAAAATCCAGATCCTGCTTTCCAATCACACCTGGCACCGCCGTACTGCCGACTTCTCGCACCTCGGCATCGGGGAGCCATTCCCGAAGCCAACGCACGATGCGCACGCGTTCGCGCCGCAGGCCGCGCAGGTCCGGGGCTTGAAGACGAAAGACAGCGTCCTCTTCGGCCGTGGCCCGCTCCTCCTGCACAAGATTGAATGCTTCGTCCAAAATCTGTATCGCAGCAAACCCTTCCGCCAGCAACGGCGGCTCGAAAAGATGGAAGACGTTGGCAATCGCGTCCTCCGGTATCACTTCGTCCTTGGGGCGATTCGCGTTGCGGGCCAGCGCAGTAGCCAGGCTGACGCGCACCCATACCGCCGAGACAGGTACGCCGGCCGCCTGCGCCACACCGATCACGCGCGCACGGCGCTGCGCGGTAGCAAACGTGGCGTCGACATGAATGCACTGCTGCGGCGATGCGAGCCGTCCGCCGACCCACGTTGATTTTCCCGAGCCCTGAACGCCCATCACCATGACGATCTCGCGGGATGCTGCCTTGAGCGACTCTGCCAGCTCGCTGTAAAGGCGCTCCCAGGCAGCGGCATTGCGTTCCATCGTGAAATGGCGCCCGGCCTCGGACTGCAGGTAATGATCGGGATTGAAGTGCCGCCGGTCCGCCGGATTGATCAGGGAATGCAAGACATGATCCCGCCATTGGCCATCAATCTTCAGATAGTCACGCGCATGCCCTTCCTGCTGGAATCCCAGGCGCTGCAGCAGGGCCTGACTGCGCCTGTTCTCGGTGCGCGTGTTGGCCATGATGCGATGCAGGCCAAGCTGCGAAAAGACATGGCCGATGGCCTGCGACAGGGCTTCCTGCATCAGGCCCCGGCCTTGCGCTGCGTGATCAAGCGAAAAGCCGAGATGGCAGGCCTGGAAGGGGCCGCGGACGATATTGGTGAATCCGCACTCGCCCACCATGGCACCGGTCGCGTTGTCGCGCAGGAGCAGGTGAAATGCATGTCCGGCGTCCATTGCGCAGGCCATGTCGTGGATGCGTCTTTCCATGCTGTCCAGGGTAAAGAAGCTGCCGGATTTTTCCGGCTCCCACGGTTTCAGGTGGAGTCTGTTGCGCACATAGTAGGCAAGCAATTCGGGCGCATCCTGATGCGACGGTGAACTCAGGGTCAGGCGAGATGTCCGGAGCATGATCGCGGTGTCCATTCAAGCCGTCTCCTGATCCGTGGCGCGCGCCTGCAACGCCTCCACCAAATAATCAATGAGCACCCGCATCTTGGGCGCGATATGGCGCGACGCCGGAAAGAGCAAATAGGCCACGCCCTGATAGTTGCTATCGACAGTCCACTCCGGCAAAAGGCGGACGACACGCCCGGCCGCCAGGGACTCCCTGGCCACGAAGTCCGGCACACACCCCACGCCCAAGCCGGCTTCAATGGCCGCCAGACGCATTTCGCTGTGATTGACCGCACATCGTCCAGTCACGATGATCTCTGCCGCCTGGGTGCCGGAAAGGAAGCGCCAGCGATTATCGCGTTCCTCCTCCCCCAGCGTGAGGCAACTATGGCTCATCAGGTCTTCCGGGTGATGGATCGCGCCACGGCTTGCAAGATAATCCGGGCTCGCCAGCAGGCACTGGCTGACCGGCAGCAATGGCCGCGCCACCATCCCTGGCGGCGGCGTATCGGTCAGGCGGATGACCAGGTCGACACCTTCACGCAGCGGATCGACCAGCCGGTCCACCACCATCAGGTGCACATCCACGTCCGGATAGCGGGCCAGGAATTGCAGCAGCACCGGCTGCAGCAGATGGCGTGAGACGGCCTTGGGGGCGCTCATCCTGACCAGCCCCCTGGGCGTGCCGGCATGGCCTTCGGCCGCCAGCATGGTGGCGCGTGCGGCGGCCACCATCTTGCGTCCGTGCTCCAGCACGTCCAGTCCGGCTTCGGTCAGGCGCAACTGGCGGGTGGTGCGCTGGAACAGCGCCACGCCCATCATCTTTTCCAGACGGGCCACCTGGCGGCTCACGGCCGAGGGCGTCATGCCCTGCAGACGGGCCGCTGCCGAAAAACTGCCGGCGTCCACCACTTGCACGAACGTGACCAGCTCATGCAGTACCTCGGCCAACTCATTTGTTCTCATGCGGCACAACTCCTGTTCTTCGTTCCTGGCTAGTCAGGTCTCATCGGTCCCAAGACAATACACCAGCTCCGCCCAACGCCACGATGAGACCTCATGAACAAGTCCTCCCTGCTGCACGCCCCCGCCCGGCCGGCAACCCTGCTGCGACTCAATCCTGTTGAATGGGCGCTGCTGCTGGTCGCCGTGATCTGGGGCGGAAGCTACAGCGCCGCGAAAATCGCCACGGAGCAATTGCCGGTGCTGCAGTTTCTGGTGCTGCGGTTTGGCCTGACGTTTCTCCTGCTGGCACCTGCCTTGCGCAGCATCACTTCCGTTCCCGCGTGGAAGAGATCGCTGGCGGGGGCGCTCGTGTTGGGTATGGTCCTGCTGGCCATCTTCATCTGCGAGACTGTCGGCGTCTCGTTGACGACGGCCTCCGATGCCGCCTTCCTGATCAGCCTGTGCGTCGTCTTCACACCATGGTGCGAGTGGCTGCTGCTGGGCCAGCGGCCCGAGCGTTCGGCGCTGATTGCGTACGCATTGTCGTTTGTGGGCGCTGCCTTGCTGGCATTCCAGGATGGCATCACGCTCTCGCACCTGAGCTGGGGCGACGCGCTGATGGTGCTGGCCGCACTGCTGCGCGGCGTGATGGTGTGCCTGACACGCCGCCAGGGCCTGCGATTCGGCTTGCCCGCACTCACGCTGACGGCGGTGCAGATGGGTGTCATGACGGCGGGATCACTGGTACTCATGGCGGTGCTGCCGGGTCAGCGCTGGATGCCCCTTCCGGCCAGCGCCTCCTTCTGGTGGGCGATGGCGTTTCTGGTCTTGCTGTGTACCATCGTGGCCTTCTTCGTACAGAACCATGCGGCCGCACGCACCAGTGCGTCACGGGTGGCCCTGCTGATGGGCAGCGAGCCGCTGTGGGGGGCGCTCATCGCGGTGGTGTGGATGAAGGAACAGATGTCCCTGCAGGGCTGGATGGGTGGCTTGCTGATCGTGGGGGCCACGGGGTGGGTGCTGCGGCCGCGTACCCATTCCACCTAGCGCAGCCTACAACCCCCGCAAAAAATCAAACAACTCCGGCACATCCGCATACCCCACATTGAAGCGGAAGCTGGTCTTGTGCGGTGCCGACAGGTGGAAGAAATCCCCCGGTGCCAGCCAGATGCCCTTCTGCCGCGCCCGGTCCGCGATCTCGCGCGCTGACAGTTCGCAGCCCTCGATGGTGGCCCAGCTGAACATGCCGCCGCGCGCCGCCGTGAAGGGCGTCAGGCCCACTTCAGTGAGCTTGGCGTTCAGGGTGGACTGTGCATTGAGCAGGGTCGCATTGAGCGTCTGCACATGGCGCCGGTGATGGCCTTCGGTGAGCACGTTGTGCACCAGCCGCTCGTTGATCTCCGAATTGGTCAGCGTCAGGACCATCTTGGTATGCACGATCTGCCGCGCCAGTTCACGCTGGCAGGCGATGTAGCCCACACGCAGCGAAGGGGCGATGGTCTTGGAATAACTGCCCACGTAGATCACCCGCTGCAGTCCATCCAGCGCAGCCAGCATGGGATCGGTGGCCTGCCCCAGTTCACGGAAGATGTCGTCCTCCACCACCCAGAAACCATAGCGCTCGGCCGTCTGCAGCACGCGCATGGCGCAGGCCGGCGTGTAGGACGTGCCGGTCGGGTTCTGCAGCACGCTGGTGGTGAAGAACATCTTGGGATGATGCTGGCGCGCCAGCGTCTCCAGCATGTCCGTGTCCACCCCGCCAGGCGTACGCGGCACGCCGATCACGTTCAAGCCCGCCAGACGCAGCATCGCAATCAGGTTGCAATAGCCGGGATCATCGATCATCACCGTATCGCCCGGCTGGGTCATGGTGCGAATGATCAAATCCAGCGCCTGCGTGGCGCCATGCGTGGTCAGCACCTGCTCGATGCCCAGCTCCAGCGCCCAGTGGCCAAGAAACTGCGTGATGAGCTGGCGCAGCGGGGCGTAGCCATAGGGATGACCATAGCCGACCTGCTGCGCACCGGGCGAGCGGATGATGCGGCGCTCGGCCTGGTGCAGGCCTTCGTCGTTGAGCCACTTGCCGGGCAGCCAGCCGCAGCCAGCCTTGATGGGCACGCGCTCATCGGCAAACATTTCCGAGAGCAGCCAGGCCGAGTCGATCACCGGCTCGGGCGGGACGAACACCGCACGCGCCCCGGATTGCCCGGGCCGCGCGGCCACGAAGAACCCCGCCCCGCGCCGGGCCTGCAGCATGCCGCGCGCCACCAGCTGCTCATAAGCCTCCACCACGGTGGAAGAGCCGATGTCGTGATGCTGCGCGAACTGGCGCACCGAGGGCAGGCGCTCGCCGGAGCGCAATTCGCCGGACTCGATCAGGCCAGCCAGGCCATCGGTCACCTGCTCCACCAAGCGGGCGGCTGTCTTGCGTTTCAAATCCAGTTGCAGTGGCGCGCTGGCGGGCTTGGCCATGTCGTTCTTTCTGAGAGTGTATCCGGCTGGCGAGTGACTGCATTGCTCCCGACAGCCAAAGTGTAAGCGGAAATACTAAACTGTATTGGTCACTGTAGTGCTGCTTGCAAATTCCCTGAATCAAGGCGAATCCCCTATGGGTACAGGGATACCCAAGAACTAGCCAGCGTGATCGAAGCACACGCTTCTCACCGGACGGAGCAATACAGTTTGCCCCACAGACCAATACAGTTTCCAGCGAAAATCAAAAGTGTAGCTAACAATACGGGCGCTGTCTGGCAATAATCAAGCACTCCCGATTTTTTCCAGAAATTTCCCTTTACACGGTGCCTGCCATGTCCAGCCAAGACCAAACGCATCCCTCCAGCCTGTCGGCCTACTGGATGCCCTTCACTGCCAACCGCAACTTCAAGGCCGCGCCGCGCATGCTGGTGTCCGCCGAAGGCATGCACTACCGCGACGATGCCGGCAACAGCATCTTGGACGGCACTGCGGGCCTGTGGTGCGTGCCGCTGGGCCACGCCCATCCCAAGATCGTGTCGGCCGTGCAGAAGTCCGTGGCCACGCTGGACTACGCGCCCTCCTTCCAGCTCGGCCACCCGAGCGCCTTCGAACTGGCCGAGCGCCTCAAGGCCTATACCGGCAACCGCTTCGCCAACGTGTTCTACACCGGCTCCGGCTCGGAAGCGGTGGATACGGCCCTCAAGATCGCCCTGGCCTATCATCGCGCCAAGGGCAACGCCACTCGCACCCGCCTGATCGGCCGCGAGCGCGGCTATCACGGCGTGGGCTTCGGCGGCATGTCGGTGGGCGGCATCGGCGGCAACCGCAAGACCTTCAGCACAGCATTGCTGCCGGGCGTGGACCACCTGCCGCATACCCACAACCTGGAAAAGAACGCCTTCACCAAGGGCGAGCCGGAATACGGCGCGCACCTGGCCGATGAGCTGGAACGCCTGGTCACCCTGCACGACGCCTCCAACATCGCCGCCGTGATCGTGGAACCGGTGGCCGGCTCCACCGGCGTGCTGATCCCGCCCAAGGGCTACCTGAAGCGCCTGCGCGAAATCTGCACCAAGCACGGCATCCTGTTGATCTTCGATGAAGTCATCACCGGCTTCGGCCGCCTGGGCACGCCCTTTGCGTCCGACTACTTCGATGTCGAACCGGATATCTTCACCACCGCCAAGGGCCTCACCAATGGCGTGGTGCCGATGGGCGCGGTGTTCGTGAAAAAGGAGATCCACGACGCCTTCATGAACGGTCCGGACGGCATCGAGCTCTTCCACGGCTACACCTACTCCGGCCACCCGCTGGCCTGCGCCGCCGGCCTGGCCTCGCTGGAAGTGTTCCAGACCGAAGGCGTGCTGGAGAATGCGCAAGCCGTGTCGGACTATTTCCAAGAAGCGGCGCATGCCCTGCGCGGCCTGCCGCATGTGATCGACGTGCGCACCATTGGCCTCATCGCCGGCATCGAGCTGTCCTCCATTCCCGGCCGCGTCGGTGCCCGCGCCTATGACGCCTTCGTGCGCGCCTTCAATGACGGCATCCTGATCCGCGTCACCGGCGACATCATCGCCCTGTCGCCGCCGCTGATCATCAACAAGCAGCAGATCGACGAACTGTTCGGCAAGCTGGCGGCCATCCTCAAGACCCTGGCCTGATCCCCTTCACCCAAGCAATGACGCAAGAAAGATTCATGGAAAAGATTGCACACTACATCGGCGGCAAGCGCGTCGATACCCAAAGCGGGCGCTACGCCGATGTCTTCAACCCGGCGCAGGGCGTGCCAGTGGCGCAGGTTGCGCTGGGCACGGCCGACGAGGTCGATGCGGCGGTGAAGGCCGGTGTGGCCGCCTTCCCGGCCTGGTCCAACACCCCGCCGCTGACCCGCGCCCGCGTGCTGTTCCGCTTCCTGCACCTGATCCAGCAGCGCGCCGACGACTTCGCCCGCATCATCGTGCGCGAGCACGGCAAGACCTTCTCGGATGCCCAGGGTGAAGTGGCGCGCGGCATCGAGATCGTCGAGTTCGCCGCCGGTATCCCGCAGATGCTCAAGGGGGAATACACCGACCAGATCGCCCGTGGCATCGATGCCTGGTCGATGCGCCAGGCGCTGGGCGTGGTGGCCGGCATCACGCCGTTCAACTTCCCGGCCATGGTGCCGATGTGGATGTTCCCCATCGCCATTGCCTGTGGCAACTGCTTCGTGTTGAAGCCCTCCGAGCGCGATCCCTCGGCTGCGCTGCTGATCGCCGACCTGCTGCAGGAAGCCGGCCTGCCCGATGGCGTCTTCAACGTCATCCAGGGCGACAAGGTGACCGTCGATGCCCTGCTCGATCATCCGCAGGTCAAGGCCATCAGCTTCGTCGGTTCGACCCCGATTGCCGAATACATCTATGCCCGTGGCTCGGCCAAGGGCAAGCGCGTGCAAGCCCTGGGCGGTGCCAAGAACCACATGGTGGTCATGCCCGACGCCGACATGCAGCTGGCCGTGGATGCCCTGATGGGCGCGGCTTACGGCTCGGCCGGCGAGCGCTGCATGGCGATCTCGGTGGCGGTGGCCGTGGGCAGCGCCGGTGATGAACTGGTGGCCGCACTGGCCGAGCGTGCGCGCAAGCTGAAGATCAACGAAGGCATGGCGGCCGGTGCCGAGATGGGTCCGGTGGTGACCGCGGCTGCCAAGGAACGCATCGAAGGCCTCATCGGCCGTGGTGTGGAAGAAGGCGCGACCCTGGTGGTGGATGGCCGTGGCTATCAGGTGCCTGGTTTCGAGAAGGGCTTCTTCGTCGGCGGCACGCTGCTCGACCATGTGACGCCCGAGATGACAGTGTACAAGGAAGAGATTTTCGGACCGGTGCTGTGCGTGCTGCGCTGCCCCGACATCGCCAGCGCAGTCGAACTGATCAATGCACATGAGTACGGCAACGGCGTGGCGGTCTATACCCGTGACGGCGGCGTGGCGCGCGAGTTCGTGCGCCAGATCGAAGTGGGCATGGTGGGGGTCAACGTGCCGCTGCCGGTGCCGATGGCCTTCAGCAGCTTCGGCGGCTGGAAGCGCAGTCTCTTCGGCGACCATCACATGTACGGACCGGAAGGCGTACGGTTCTACACCCGGGCCAAGGCGGTGATGCAGCGCTGGCCCAATACGGCCAGTGCCGGTGCGGAATTCGCGTTCCCGCAGATGAAATAAACAGGATCAACGGCATGAAATTTTCATGCCGTTTTTCTTTGGCGGGTGCGTATCATGAAGGGCCTGTCCCGCCCTGCCCAGACGGTGTTGGTGCAGAAAACGTCAGGCAAGGTGCAGAAACGATCAGCCATCCCCAGCCCGCAGGAAGTCAAATGCGGGCTTGCACCAAAAGCAGCAAACCTTAGAAAACCAGACCGTCGTGGACGACCGGTGGAGACACACCGGCAGCACGGGAGAACGGCAAACCACATTTGGAGACACGCTCTGCGGAGCGGCAGGAGGAGCCCCATGACGGCTCACGCCATGCGGCGCAAAGGCGCGCCGCAACAGCGCTTATGGCTTGTCACGTCCCGTATTGCAGCGACTGCGCAAGACGGTGCGACCCTGTTGACCCACCCTTTTCCGCCGGTTCGTGGCGGAGGATTCCACACGTCCATGCAAATCATCCCTGCCCGGCTTTCCTTAGTTTTTCGGGAAGCACGGGCATGGAACTTGCGTTGACGGGCAGTACTGCAGCATTGCGCAATTCCATGGATGTCATCTGTCAATCGTAAGCTTCGAGGGAGAAACAAGCATGATCAGCCGTCGCAATTTCCTGAAACTGTCCGCACTGGCCGCACCCGGCGCACTGAGCTACCACGATGTGTTTGCCCAGGCCGAGAGCATTGCCTTCGGCTGTCCGGTGCCGATGTCCGGCCCCTTCGCCGCCAACGGCAAGTTCGCCGACATGGGCATGAAGCTGGCCCTGCAGAAGTACGGCAAGGTACTGGGCAAGAGCACCAGCTACGTGACTCTGGACACCGAAGGCAAGCCCGCCACGGCGGTGCGCAAGATGCAGGAAACCATCGAGAAGGGCACGCGCTTCTTCGCCGGCGGCATCCTCTCCGGCGAAGCGCTGGCCATGGGCAAGGAAGCCGACAAGGCCGGCGCAGTCTTCATCACCACCGCAGGCGCCGACGAGATCACCGGCAGCGATTGCAACCGCGCCACCTTCCGCTGGTCGGTACCGACCTTCGGGGCCATCGAACAGACCGTGCGTCCGCTGCTGGAGAAGCTGCCCAATGCCAAGCGCTGGTACACCATCACGCCGCAATACGTGTTCGGCGAAGGCCTGCTGTCGGCGGCCAAGAACATCTTCAAGGAAAAGGGCATCGAACATGTGGGCAACAGCTACCACTCGCTGACCGAAAAGGAATTCTCCGGCTATCTCACCAATGCCATGGCGGCCAAGCCGGACGTGCTGCTGCTGCTCAACTTCGGTTCGCAATCCTCGGATACGCTGCGCCAGGCGGTCAGCTTCGGCATGAAGAACAACTGCACCATCCTCATGGCCTGGGCCTCGGGACTGGAACAGTTCGAGACCCTGGGGGCCGATATCTGCGATGGCGTCTACTTCGGCGCGCAGTACTGGCACGCCATCGATTCGCCCTTCAACAAGGAGTTCGTCAAGCTGGTCAACGACAATCTCAAGATCGATCCCAACTACAGCCTGGCCGGTTCCTACATCTGTACCAAGATCATCCTGGACGCCATCATCAAGGCCAACAGCACCGATCCCAAGGCGGTGATCGCGGCCATGGAAGGCATGAAGTACGAGGGCCTGACCGGCACCGAGGAAATCCGCAAGGGCGACCACCAGGTCATCAAGAACTACTACCTGCTCAAGGGCAAGGCCAAGGCGAAGATGGCCAACAAGAATGACTATGCCGACATCGTTTCCTCCGGCAAGTCCTTCCTGCCGCTGGAGAAGACGCAGTGCAAGCTGTGATGTGCCTGGCTTGAGGTTCAGGGCCTGTCCTCCGCTTGCGGGGACAGGCCGCATTTGCTGCATCATCGTCACGAGGTTCCATGAACATCTATCTGCTGCAGATCGCCAATGGCGTGGGCATCGGCATGCTCTACTTCCTGCTGGCAGTGGGCTTGTCGATCGTCTTCGGCCTGCTGCGCTTCGTCAATTTCTCGCATGGCGCCTTCTTCCTGCTGGGCGCCTATCTCTGTTACGAGGCCACCAGCCGCGGTCTGGATTTCTGGTGGTCGCTCTTCATTGCCCCCGCCGCCGTGGGCCTGTTCGCCTGGGTGGTGGAGCGCTTCGTGCTGCGCCACGTGTATGCCCTGCCGCATCACTTCCACATCCTCTTCACGGTCGGCATGGCGCTGGTGATCCAGGAAGCGGTGATCTCGGTCTGGGGACCGCTGGGCAACAATGTCTCGCCGCCGGATCTGCTGCAGGGCGTGGTGATGTGGGGCGGCTTCGTCTATCCCAAGTACCGCCTCTTCGTCATCGGCCTGACCGCCGTCATGGCGCTGCTCCTGTGGTGGGTGCTGGAAGGCACGCGCCTGGGCTCGATCGTGCGGGCCGGGTCGGAATCGACCGAAATGGTCAGCCTGCTGGGCCTGAACATCCAGCGCATCTTCAGCCTGGTCTTCGCCCTGGGGGCGGCCACCGCCGGACTGGCCGGGGCGCTGGCCGCACCGATACGCGGGGCTGATCCCTTCATGGGGGTCGAGGCCCTGGGCATCGCCTTCGTGGTGGTGGTGGTCGGCGGGCTGGGCAGCTTCTGGGGCGCGCTCATCGGCGGCATCCTGGTCGGCATCGTGCAGAGCGTGATGAGCACGGTCTGGTCCGAAGGGGCGCACCTGATGATCTACGTGGCCATGGCGGCGGTGATGCTGCTGCGTCCGAATGGCTTGCTGGGCCGGCCCGGCGCGGCCTGAAGCCGCATTACGTCACCTGACGCCACCTGACGTTTTCTGCACAGAGGCTTTCATGAAACAGATTGCGCATTTCCGTTACACCCTGCTGGCCGCCGCCGTGGTGCTGTTGCTGCCGCTGCTGCTGCCTTCCGGCACGCTGGCCACCGAAGTGCTGGTGTTCGCCCTGGCCGCGCTGGGCTGCAACCTGCTGCTGGGCTATACCGGCCTGATGTCCTTTGGCCAGGGCATCTTCTTTGGCGTGGGCAGCTATACCACCGGCGTGGTGCTGCTGCAGCTGAAACTCGCGCTGCTGCCCGCATTGGCCCTGGCGGCCGTGGGCGGCGCGCTGGTAGCGCTGCTGGTGGGCTGGTTCTCGATCCGCCAGCGCGGCACCTACTTCGTGATGCTCACGCTGGCCTTCGCCCAGATGTTTTATTTCCTCGCCTATACGTTGAAGGACGTGACCGGCGGCGACAACGGCCTGCTGGACATCCCGCGCCCGCCGCTATCGCTGTTCGGGATCACGCTGCTGCCGACCACTTCCTCGTGGCAGTACTACACGGTGGTGGCCATCCTGTTCGTGCTGGTGTTCTGGCTGCTGCAGCGCGTGGTCGATTCGGTGCTGGGCAAGACCCTGCTGGCGGTGCGCGAGAACGAAGCGCGCGCCTCGGCGCTGGGCTATGACGTACGGCTGCTGAAGCTGGCGGCCTTCGTCATCTCGGGCGCGGTCACTGGTCTGGCCGGTGGTCTGCACGCGATGATGACCGGCGTGGCACCGCTGTCCAACATCGAATATCACACCAGTGAAGCGATTCTCGTGATGACCGTCATCGGCGGCACCGGCAACCTGTTTGCCTCGGTGCTGGGCGCGAGCTTCTATGTGCTGGTGGGCAACTGGCTCTCCACGCTGTGGCCGCGCTGGCTGATGCTGCTGGGGCTGCTGTTGATTGCGGTCAGCCTCTACATGCAGAAGGGCCTGTTCGGCCTGGCCATGAAGTTGATCGATGCCGCGCGCGGCCGCAAGGATGACGCGCCACAGGCCGCCACCGTGAACAAGGAGAAGCACTCATGAGCCGCCCCATCCTGCAAGCGCTCAACGTCACCAAGCGCTACGGCAAGTTCACCGCCGTCAACGGCATCACGCTGGACATCGAGGCCGGCACCGTGCATTCGGTGATCGGTCCCAATGGCGCGGGCAAGACCACGCTGTTCCATACCCTGACCGGCACCACGCCCATCACCGAGGGCAGCATCCTGGTCGAGGGCGAGGAAGTGGCGCACCTGCCGGGCAATCGCCGGGTGCAGAAGGGATTGGCGCGCTCCTTCCAGGTGACCAGCCTGTTCCCCAACCTGAGCGTGCGCGAGAACCTGCGGCTGGCTGCGCAGGGCCGTTCCCCGCTGGCCGCACTCAATCCCTGGAAACGTGCCGAACAGTTCACTGCCGCATGCACACTGGCCGATGAGCTGGTGGCGCGCCTGTCCCTGCAGGCGGTGGCGGAGCGGGCCTGTGCAGAACTTTCACATGGACAGCAACGCAGGCTGGAGGTGGGCATGGCCATGGCCGGACGGCCCAAGGTGATCTTCCTGGACGAGCCGACCTCGGGCATGGGCATCGACGACATCGCCGAGATGAAACAGCTCATCCATGGACTGCGGCGCGACTATACGGTGGTGCTGATCGAACACAACATGGATATCGTGATGGATATCTCGGACCGCATCACGGTGATGCAGCTGGGCCAGATCCTGGCGCAGGGCAAGCCGGCCGAGATCCGCAGCGATGAACGCGTGCGCCGGGCCTATCTCGGCAGCATGATCACGGGAGGCAAAGCATGATCCTGCAAGTGGAAGACGTTCACGGCTACTATGGCAAGAGCCACATCCTGCAGGGCGTGTCGCTGCAGGTCGATGCCGGGGAAGTGGTGACCCTGCTGGGACGCAATGGCGCGGGCAAGACCACGACCTTGAAAAGCATCGTCGGCGTGGTGCCGCCGGCGCAGGGACGCGTGCTGTTTGAAGGCCAGGTCATCAGCGGCCTGCCCTCCTACAGGATCGCGGCCCGCGGCGTGTGCCTGGTGCCGGAGCATCGCGGCATCTTCAAGCTGCTGACCGTGGAAGAGAACCTGACCATGGCCGCGCGCAAGGAATCCGCATGGGGGCTGGACGAGGTCTACACCATCTTCCCGCGCCTGAAGGAGCGCCGCAGGAATGGCGGCGGCCAGCTCTCCGGCGGCGAGCAGCAGATGCTGGCCATTGCACGCGCGCTGATGACGCATCCGCGCGTGCTGATGCTGGACGAACCGGTCGAAGGCCTGGCCCCGGTAATCGTGGACGAGATCGTGGCGCAGCTGCGGCAGATCAAGGCGACCGGGATGTCCATCATCCTGGTGGAACAGAATCTGGAAGTGTGTACGCAACTGGCGGACCGGCATTACATCGTCGAACAGGGACGCATCGTCTACAGCGGCAGCAATGCCGCCTTCCTGGCCGATGATGGCGTGAAGGACCGTTATCTGGGCGTGAATCTGGCGGCATGATGGCTGCCGCGCACCAACCCGAACAAGGACTCGATATGGACATGAAAACACAAGCCTCCACCCTGCGCATCGACGGCACGCGCCTGTGGGATTCACTGATGGAACTGGCCCGCATCGGCGGCACCGCCAAGGGCGGCGTCTGCCGCCTGGCCCTGACCGACCTCGACAAGCAGGGCCGCGACCTGGTCACGTCATGGGCGCGCGCTGAAGGCATGAGCGTGGTGGTGGACCAGATCGGCAACATCTTCATGCGCCGCCCGGGCCGCAACAATGCGCTGCCGCCGGTGATGACGGGCTCGCACATCGATACGCAGCCCACTGGCGGCAAGTTCGACGGCAACTACGGCGTGCTCTCCGGCATCGAGGTGATCCGTACGCTGAACCAGCACAACATCCAGACCGAGGCTCCCATCGAAGTGGCGGTATGGACCAACGAAGAAGGCTCGCGCTTCGTGCCGGTGATGATGGGCTCGGGGGTCTTCTGCGGGGCCTTCACGCTGGAGCATGCCTACAACGCCACCGATATCGACGGCAAGAAGGTGCGCGACGAACTGGAACGCATCGGCTACATCGGTGAGCAGGTCTGCGGCGACCATCCCATCGGTGCGTATTACGAGGCGCACATCGAACAGGGACCGGTACTGGAAAATGCCGATACCGTCATCGGCGTGGTGCCGGCGGTGCTGGGGCTGTCGTGGTACGACTGTACGGTGACCGGTTTTGAATCGCATGCCGGGCCGACCCCGATGGAGATCCGCAAGGACGCGCTGCAGGTATCGACCACCATCATGCAGGAGGTGGTGGCCATCGCCAACCGCTATCCGCCTTACGGACGCGGCACGGTGGGCCAGGTGCAGGTGATGCCCAACAGCCGCAACGTGATTCCGGGGCAGGTGAAATTTTCCATCGACCTGCGCAACGTCAGCGAGGACTCGCTCACGCGCATGCATGAAGACCTGCTGGCCTACCTGGAAGCGATGCGCAAGAAGACCGGGCTGTCCATCGAACTGGAGCGGGTCTCGTACTTCCCGCCCTGCCCCTTCCATCCGGATTGCGTGGACAACGTGCGCGCGGCCTCGGCCGCACTGGGCTACAAGACCATGGACGTGGTCTCCGGCGCGGGGCACGACGCCATCTATGCAGCACGCCTGGCACCGGCAGGCATGATCTTCGTGCCCTGCAAGGATGGGGTCTCCCACAACGAGATCGAAGACGCCCGCCCCGAACACCTCGAAGCCGGCTGCAACGTGCTGTTGCAGGCCATGCTGGCCAGCGCGGGCGTGGTCGCCGACTGATCATTGCATGAATTTGGATTGATGCAAAAAACTGAACATGAAACCGAAAATCGTCATTGCACGCATGAATCACGAGACCAATACCTTCTCGCCGATTCCCACCCCCCTTGAAGCCTTCGCCCCGCAATGGGATGCCGAAGCGTATCGCGACCAGAAGGGTGCGCGCACCGCGATGGGCGCCTTCCTCGAACTGGCCGAACAGACCGGCACCGAGATCGTCACGCCGCTGGCTGCATGGGCCAATCCCAGTGCGGCGGTGGCGGCCGATGCCTACACGGTGATGTGCGACGCCATCGTGCGTGCCATTGAAGGTGGCTGCGATGCCATCCTGCTGGACCTGCATGGCGCCATGGTGGCCGAGAACGCCGAGGATGGCGAAGGCACGCTGCTCGAACGCATCCGCCGCATCGCGCCCGATACGCCCATGGCGGTGGCGCTGGACCTGCATGGCAACGTCACGCAGAAGATGGTCACGCATGCCGATGTGATCGTCAGCTTCAAGACCTATCCGCACATCGACATGTTCGAGACCGGCGAGCATGCCGGCCGCCTGCTGCTGGCACGGCTGCAGGGCAAGTCGCGGCCAACGATGGCCTGGCGCCAGGTACCGGTACTCTCGGCCACGCTGACCAGCAATACCTCGGCCTCGGCCATGCAGCGCGCTGTGGAAGCGGCCAAAGCCGCCGAGCAGGAAGCGGGCGTGCTGGCGGTGTCAGTGCTGGCGGGCTTCCCGCTGTCGGATTTCCGCGATGCGGGGATGTCCGTAGTGGTGGTGACCGAGAACGACACCGCACTGGCCGATGCCGTGGCCGAGCGCATCGCGCGGCAGATCTGGAATGAACGTGACGACTTCGTCTATGACAGCCTGCCGCTGGCCGAATCGCTGGCGCAGGCCCGTGCACTGAGCGAGGGACCGGGACAAGGGCCGGTGCTGCTGCTGGATCACAGCGACAACGTCATGTCGGGCGGTACTTGCAACACTATGGACGTGCTGGAAGCCGCTCTGCAGGCGGGTCTCACGGGCATTGCCGTTGGCCCGGTGAGCGACCCGGAAGCGGTGGCGCAGCTGGTGCAGGCCGGGGTGGGTGCGACCGTCACGCTGGCCGTGGGCAACAAGGTGGACCTGGCTGCGCAGGGCATCAGCAAGACGCCGCCGGTTTATACCGGAAAGGTATCGGCCATCAGCGATGGCCGTTTCACCGTCACCGGGCCGATCTACACCGGCTCGACCTTGCAGATGGGGCGCAGCGTGCTGCTGGACATCGGTGCAGCGCGCATCGTCATCACTGAAGAGCGGGTCGAACCGTATGACCTTGGCGTCTTCGCCAGCCTGGGCCTGGACCCGGCGCTGCAAGCCTTCCTGATCCTGAAGTCGCGCATGTATTGCCGTCCGGTCTTCGTGCCCATCAGCCGCGCGTTGGTAGAGTGCGACTCCGACAGCGGCGGCCCGACCAGCGCCAATTTCCGGCTGTTCCCGATCAAGAAGGTGCGCCGTCCGATCTATCCGCTGGATCCGGCCATGGACTGGTAACACGCACCGGGCTTGCGCTGCGGGCCGATGGGCTTTGCCGTAATACAACACCCCGGTATCGGGATATTCCCGAGTTGTGCCGTGCCGGGGAGGGCCTGTGTTAGCCTGCAAAGACAGCAAGGATGGGCTGCCCGTCCTTGCTGCCAGCGCCCGGCTCACGATCACAACAGAAAAACAGCACACCAGCCGCCGGTCGCATCACTCAATCAGGGGAGACGGAATGAAAAACCTCAAGATCGGCGTACGCCTGGCCATCGGCTTCATTGCCTTGCTGATGTTGATGGCCGTGATGGTCGGCCTGGGCGTGTGGCGACTGGGCAATATCGGGGACGCCACCGACGAGATGACCCAGATCGCGCTGAAGAAGGAACGCGATGCCGTACAGTGGCATGCGGCCATCAAGGAAAACGGCGTGCGCACCTTCGCCGTCATGAAGAGTGATGACGATGCCTTCCAGCAATACTTCCAGAAGCAGATCGATGCGCAATCGGCCAAGATCAGCCAGCTGCAAAAGCAGGTAGAGGCGGCCATCACCGATCCCGAGGAAAAGCGTCTCTTCGCGGAAGTCGGCAAGCTGCGTGCCGCCTATCGCGATACGCGGCAAAAGATCTTCGACATCAAGACCGCCGGCGACGATGCACGCGCCCGCGAGATGACCGATACCACGCTGGTGAAGATGATGGATGAGTACGCCGACAGCGTACTGCGCTACGCCGATTACCAGAAGAAGGTGATCGACCAGGCCGCCAGCGAGATCAACGGCGACTATCGTTCCGGCCGCAGCATGCTGCTGATGCTGGGTGCGCTGGAAATCGTGCTGGGCGCGGCACTGGCCTGGCTGCTCACGCGCAGCATCACGCGCCCGCTGAACCAGGCGGTGAGCATCGCAGAAACGGTGGCCGCAGGCGACCTCACCTCGCGCATCGAGGCCAATAGCCGCGACGAAACCGGCCAACTGCTGGCCGCGCTCAAGTCCATGAATGGCAACCTGCAGGACATCGTGGGGCGGGTGCGTTCCGGCACCGAGACCATCAACGTCGCCTCGCGCGAGATTGCCACCGGCAACCTCGACCTGTCGGCGCGCACGGAACAGCAGGCCGGTTCGCTCGAAGAAACCGCATCGGCCATGGAACAGCTCACCTCCACCGTCAAGCAGAACGCCGACAATGCGCGCCAGGCCAATGCGCTGGCCGCATCGGCCTCACAGGTGGCCAGCCAGGGTGGTGCGGTGGTGGAGCAGGTGGTGGCGACCATGGGCGAGATCCACGCTTCGTCGCAGAAGATCGCCGACATCATCGGCGTGATCGATGGCATCGCCTTCCAGACCAACATCCTCGCGCTCAATGCGGCAGTGGAAGCGGCGCGCGCCGGTGAGCAGGGACGCGGCTTCGCAGTGGTGGCCTCCGAAGTGCGCTCGCTGGCGCAGCGTTCAGCGTCGGCGGCCAAGGAGATCAAGCAGCTGATCGGGGATTCCGTGGAAAAGGTCGGCGATGGCAGCCGCCTGGTGGCGCAGGCTGGTGACACCATGCAGGAGGTGGTGCACAGCGTGGCGCGCGTGACCGAGATCGTGCGCGAGATCACGCTGGCCAGCCAGGAACAGAGCGATGGCATCGAACAGGTCAACCTGGCCATCACCCATATCGATGAAGCCACGCAGCAGAATGCGGCGCTGGTGGAAGAAGCGGCGGCGGCGGCACGCTCCATGCAGGATCAGGCGGCCTCGCTGACCGAAGCGGTCAGCGTGTTTCGTCTTGATACCGCCCTGGTAGCAGACGCGCCGCTGCGCCCTCAGTGATCGCTCAGCGCGGCACGTCGCCTTCGACAGTGGTGCGATAGAGCGTGCGGCGCAGGTGTTGCGGGGTAATCGCGGCGTAGTGCTGGGTGCTACGGTTGTCCCAGAACACCATGTCATGCGCCTGCCATTGGTGCGTGTAGACATTCTCCGGACGCGTGATGTGGGCGTGCAGTTCCTTGAGGAGCGCATCGCTTTCGTCACGCGGGATGCCGATGATGTGCGAGGTAAAGCCTTCGCTCACGAACAGGATCTTGCGGCCGCTTTCCGGATGGGTGATGACCACCGGATGCTCCACCGGCGGCACTTCATCGATCTGTTGCTGGGTCAGCGGCTGACGCCACGGCGAGAGCTTGCGCAGGCGCTCGTAGCGGTAGACGTAGGAGTGCACGGCGCGCTTGCCTTCGAGCTGGGTCTTGAGCGCTGCGGGCAGGCTGTCCCAGGCGGCAGCGGTATTGGCGTAGAGCGTATCACCGCGTTCAGCGGGCAATTCTTGCGAATGCAGCAGCGCACCCAGGCTGGGCTTGGGCATGTAGGACAGGTCCGAATGCCAGTCCGCGCCGGCATCGACCAGGCCGATGGGCTTGCCGTTCTCGACCACGTTGGAGACGATCAGGATCTCCGGATGCCCGGCCAGGTGGAAGCGGTTGAGCACGTGCACCTGCAGCGGACCAAAGCGGCGGCTGAAATCGATGTGCTGCTGCGGCGTGATGCGCTGCTCGCGGAACACCACCACGCCATGCTCGACCAGCGCGCCGCGAATGCGCGCCAGCTGTTGCGCCGAGACCGGCAGGTTCAGGTCCAGGCCAACGATTTCCGCGCCCAGCGGGGCGTCGAAAGGACGGATCTCGAAGTGTTGTTGCGTCTGCTGCGTGCGTTCCAGTGTGGCGACCGACATGGGGGCTCCTGTGTAGGCGGTGCCAGCCCGGCGCATGTCCGGCTGGCCAAACGCTTATTACACTCCCCCGGCTACCCCGGAACAAGGAAGAAGAATTCATATCCTTATGCGGCAATCGAGATAGGGACTGCCGCAACCCCTTTAAAATGGCGAGGATGAAACCGTCCGAGCCTTCTCCTTCACTTCACCCCGGAACCGCCCATTCTGCGGCCAGGTCCCTGCCGCCACGCCCCGACGTCAGCGGCCTGAGCGCGGAGGAAGCTGCGGCACGCAAGGCGGCGCGCGACCAGCGCGATGCCAAGGTGCGTGGCGTGAGTTCGGTGGCCGAGATGCGTGAGGCCATCCGTGCGGCGAGTGCGTCGTTGCCCGAGGTGCATGAGATCGCGCGCATCGGTCCGCAGAAGACGGCGGCCTTCCGTGAACGGGCGCGGGCGGGGTTGCCCTTCATCATGACGGGCATGGCCGGCCGCTGGCCGCTCTCGGCGATGTCGGTGCAAGCGCTGCGGGAACACTTCGGCCAGTTGCCGGTGCGGGCCCGCGTGGGCGACTACATCAACACTGCCTTTGCGCCGGACCGGGCCATGCAGGACATGACGCTGGTCGATTACCTGGAACAGGCGCTGGCCGATGAGAGCGGGCTGCCGCCCTATCTGGGCAACCTGGAATTGCGGGAATTGAATCGCCTGTGCCACTGGCCCAACTTCTTCGAGAAGATGGGACCACCGCGTTTCTGGATCGGGCCGGCCGGCTGCATCACGCCGCTGCATTGCGACTATGACGACAATGTCTTCGCGCAGGTATGGGGCAGCAAGCGCGTCTGGCTGGCACCGCCCCATCATGACCAGTATCTCTATCCGAAGGAGGCCAACGCCATCCTGTTCGGTTCTCCCTTCGACCCCGATCATCCGGACCTGGAGCGTTTTCCGCTGGCGCGCCAGGCGGCACTGGTGTGCTGCGAAGTGCAGCCGGGAGAGATGCTCTACATCCCGGCGGGTTGGTATCACCAGGTCAGCTCATTGACCTTCTCGCTGTCGAGCAATCGCTGGGCACGGGGGCGGCCATTGGTGTTGGCCGCATAAGAAAAAACCCCGCGTCCGTTGCGGGACGCAGGGTTCATTGCGCTGCTGCTTTATCAGGCAAGGGCCTTGTATCAGCCCGCCAGCTTCTTGCGCAGCAGTTCCGTCAATTGCGCCGGATTGGCCTTGCCGCGCGTGGCCTTCATGGCCTGGCCGATCAGGGCGTTGATGGCCTGTTCCTTGCCGGCGCGGAATTCCGCCACCGACTTTTCATTGGCAGCCAGCACCTGGTCCACGATGGCTTCCAGCGCACCGCTGTCCGAAATCTGCTTCAGGCCCTTGGCTTCGATGATGTCATCGGCCAGCGAATCCTTGTCGGACCTGGCTTCCCACATGCCCGCAAAGACTTCCTTGGCGATCTTGTTGGAGATGGTGCCATCGGCGATGCGCTTCAACAGCAGCGCCAGTTGTGCGGCCTTCACGGGCGCATCGGCGATGTCGGTGTCTTCGCGATTGAGCGTGGAGGCCACGTCACCCATGAGCCAGTTGGCGGCCGGCTTGGCCTGGTCCTTGCCCGCGGCAGCCACCACAGCTTCGAAGTAGGAGGCCATGCCCTTGGATTGCGTAAGCACCATGGCATCGTATTCCGGCAGCGCATACTCGGCCACGAAGCGCTCGCGCATCGCGGCGGGCAGCTCGGGCATGGTGGTCCTGACGCGCTCGATCCACTCCTGCGAGATGGCCAGCGGCGGCAGGTCGGGGTCGGGGAAGTAACGGTAATCCTGCGCGTCTTCCTTGCTGCGCATGGAACGGGTTTCCTTCTTGTCCGGATCGTAGAGGCGGGTTTCCTGGACCACGGTGCCACCGTCCTCGATCAGCTCGATCTGGCGGCGCACTTCGTAGTTGATGGCCTCTTCCAGGAAGCGGAAGGAGTTCAGGTTCTTGATCTCGCAACGGGTGCCGAATTTCTCCTGGCCGACCGGACGCACCGAGACGTTGGCGTCGCAGCGGAAGGAACCTTCCTGCATGTTGCCGTCGCAGATGCCCAGCCACACCACCAGCGAATGCAGGGCCTTGGCGTAGCCGACGGCTTCGGCGGCGCTGCGCATCTCGGGTTCGGTGACGATTTCCAGCAAGGGTGTACCGGCGCGGTTCAAGTCGATGCCGGTCATGCCCTGGTAGTCTTCGTGCAGGGACTTGCCGGCGTCTTCTTCGAGGTGGGCGCGGGTCAGGTTGATGGTCTTGATCTCGGTCTTGCCGTCCTTCTCCACGGCGAAGGACATGGTGCCGCCTTGCACCACGGGGATCTCGAACTGGCTGATCTGGTAGCCCTTGGGCAGGTCAGGATAGAAGTAATTCTTGCGCGCGAACACCGAGCGCGGCGCGATGGTGGCGCCGATGGCCAGACCGAACTGGATCGCACGTTCCACCGCGCCCTTGTTGAGCACCGGCAGCACGCCCGGCAAGGCCAGGTCCACCGGGCTGGCCTGGGTGTTGGGCTCGGCACCGAAGCGGGTCGAGCTGCCGCTGAAGATCTTGGATTGGGTCGAAAGCTGCGTGTGCGTTTCGAGGCCGATGACGACTTCCCACTGCATGATGTTGTCCTTGCGAATGCTGTTGTAGTTGACGAGAGCCAGCGATCAGGCCGGTTCGCGCAGGTGCCAGTCGGTGGCCTGCTGGAACTGGTGCGCCACGTTCAAGAGGCGCGCTTCGTCGAAATAATTGCCGATGATCTGCAGGCCGACCGGACGCTTGCCGTTCTTCTCGCCCTGTCCGAATCCGCAAGGAATGGACATGCCCGGCAAACCGGCCAGGCTGGTGGAGAGCGTGAAGATGTCGGCCAGGTAGTTGGCCACCGGATCGTCGGTCTTGTCGCCCAGGTCCCAGGCGACGGTGGGCGAGACCGGGCCCATGATGACGTCGCACTGGCGGTTCTCGCCAGCCAGCGCGCGCTGGAAGTCCTCGGCGATCAGGCGGCGGATCTTCTGGGCCTGCAGGTAGTAGGCGTCGTAGTAGCCATGCGAGAGTACGTAGGAACCCACCAGGATGCGGCGCTTGACCTCGTCGCCAAAGCCTTCGGCGCGCGACTTCTTGTACATGTCGGCCAGGTCCTTGTAGTCCGCCGCACGGTGGCCGTAGCGCACGCCATCGAAACGCGACAGGTTCGACGAGGCTTCGGCCGGGGCGATCACGTAATACACGGGGATCGACAGCTCGGTCTTGGGCAGCGAGATCTCGACCAGGGTCGCACCGAGCTTCTCGAACTCGGCCAGGGCAGCGCGCACGGCCGCTTCCACGTCAGCGGCCAGGCCGGCACCGAAGAATTCCTTGGGCACGCCGATGCGCAGGCCTTGCAGGCTCTGGTTCAGCGAGCGGGTGAAATCTTCCTTGGGGCGTTGCAGGCTGGTGGAGTCGCGTTCATCGAAGCCGGTCATGGCGTTCAACAGCAGGCCGCAGTCTTCGGCCGTCTTGGCGATCGGGCCGCCCTGGTCCAGCGAGGAGGCGAAGGCGATCATGCCGTAGCGCGACACGCTGCCATAGGTCGGCTTGATGCCGGTGACGCCGCACAGCGAGGCCGGCTGGCGGATCGAGCCGCCGGTGTCGGTGGCGGTAGCGGCCGGCGCCAGGCGCGCGGCCACGGCAGCGGCCGAGCCGCCGGAGGAGCCGCCGGGGATGGCGGTTTTGTCCCAGGGGTTCTTGACCGCACCGTAGAACGAGTTCTCGTTGCTGGAGCCCATGGCGAACTCGTCACAGTTGAGCTTGCCCAAGGTGACGGTACCGGCCGCGTTGAACTGCTCCACCACGGTGGCATCGAAGGGGCTCACATAGTCATGCAACATGCGCGAGCCCGCTGTGGTGCGCCAGTTGCGGGTGACGAAGATGTCCTTATGTGCAATGGGCACGCCGGTCAAAGGACCGGCATCATTGCCTGCCAGGCGCACGTCGGCAGCCTTGGCCTGCGCCAGGGTCAGATCGCGGTCCACATGCAGGAAGGCATTGAGGTCGCTGGCCGCGATGCGGTCCAGGAACAGGGTCGCCAGTTCAGTGGCGGAAATCTTGCGCGCTTGCAGTTGCGCGGACAGTTCTTTGAGGGTGAGCTTGTGCATGGAGTCGGTTACGCTGCGGTCTTGCGGGCCGGCTGGGCCGGAAGCGGACGGTGGCTGGCGCGAAGCGCCGGATTCATTCAATGACCTTGGGCACCAGGTACAGGCCATCCTGGGTGGCCGGGGCCGGTTGCTGGTAGTCCTCGCGGCGATTGGATTCGGTCACGGCATCTTCGCGCAGGCGCAGTGCCAGCGCGGGTTCGATGGCGGCGATGGGGTGCGACAGCGGTTCCACGCCGGAGGTGTCGATGGCCCGCATCTGTTCCACCAGGGCGAAGATGCCATTGAGCTTGTCCAGGGTGGCATCGGCCTCGGCCGGGGTCAGCTCCAGTTGGGACAGTTTGGCGATGCGTTGGACGTCGGAAAGGACTAGAGACATGGTCGAAAGGACGCGCAGGGCGCGCCGCGTGATGTTGAAATTGGAAGACCCGTAGCCGCTGCGGCCGCAAGGCGTTTTCCGCAGCCTCGTTGCCGGGGGCAAGTTCGCTTGCGCGGCAGGTCGGCCAGGTCATGGCGTGGTGGGCGTAAAAAACGGCAAACCCGCGCCAGATGGCGGCCGGAAGGTCCCGGAATGCTGACATTTTTGGCAAACCGGCTTGCTGGTTTCTCGAGAATTATAAGGTAGAATGTCGGATTAATGCCTTGCAGGCGCCTGATTTTCGCGTCGCCGCAGCATGAACGGACACCTCCCCCTATCAAAAAGCTAGGCGCCCCCTCGCGGGCGCATCAGGACAACTCATGTTTGGATTTCTCCGCAGTTACTTCTCCAACGATCTGGCGATCGACCTCGGCACCGCGAACACGCTGATCTACGCGCGCGGCCATGGCATCGTGCTGGACGAGCCGTCGGTGGTGGCGATCCGCCAGCAAGGCGGCCCCAACGGCAAGAAGACCATCCAGGCGGTCGGCAAGGAAGCAAAGCAGATGCTGGGCAAGGTGCCCGGCAACATCGAGGCGATCCGCCCGATGAAGGATGGCGTGATCGCCGATTTCACCGTCACCGAGCAGATGTTGAAGCAATTCATCCGCATGGTGCATGACTCCAAGCTGTTCCGCCCCTCCCCGCGCATCATCATCTGCGTCCCCTGCGGTTCGACCCAGGTGGAACGCCGCGCCATCCGCGAATCCGCACTGGGCGCGGGCGCATCCCAGGTCTACCTGATCGAGGAACCGATGGCCGCCGCCATCGGCTCGGGCCTGCCGGTCTCCGACGCAACCGGCTCGATGGTGGTCGACATCGGCGGCGGCACCACCGAAGTGGGCATCATCTCGCTGGGCGGCATGGTCTACAAGGGTTCGGTGCGCGTGGGCGGCGACAAGTTCGACGAAGCCATCGTCAACTACATCCGCCGCAACTACGGCATGCTCATCGGCGAACAGACCGCCGAAGCGATCAAGAAGGAAATCGGCTCGGCCTTCCCCGGCTCGGAAGTCAAGGAAATGGAAGTCAAGGGCCGCAACCTGTCCGAAGGCATCCCGCGTTCCTTCACCATCTCCAGCAATGAAATCCTGGAAGCCCTGACCGATCCGCTGAACAACATCGTCTCGGCCGTCAAGAACGCGCTGGAACAGACCCCGCCGGAACTGGGTGCCGACATCGCCGAAAAGGGCATGATGCTGACCGGTGGCGGTGCGCTGCTGCGCGACCTGGACCGCCTGCTGATGGAAGAAACCGGCCTGCCGGTGATCGTGGCCGAAGATCCGCTGACCTGCGTGGTGCGCGGCTCGGGCATGGCGCTGGACCGCATGGACAAGCTGGGTTCGATCTTCTCGGCCGAATAAGCCGGCCGGAAGTCGCAGAACAGCCACAGCAGAAAGTACAGCAGCATCAAAGTACATGGGCCTGCCGGACAGCAGGCCCGGGCAGCAAGCATGAACCGGCAGCGATGTACTGCCGGATGAGTGGGGAACCGAACCGTTCGATATGACGCCGTTCACACCGACCAGCCACAGGATGCGCACCCCGCGTGCGCACCCGATGCAGCGTCGGCGGGTGCGGGGTCGCCAGAGCGCCTCGGCTCCCCTTTTTGTTACCGTTTTCGACGCAGGAAGTGAGTTATCCGCCTGCAGCCGGTCATCTGGTGTGACCCTGCAGTCGGCCTGACGCCATGGAAATCCCACCACTCTTCAAGCAGGGCGCTTCGGCCCGGGTGCGCGTGACCGTCTTTGCATTGATCTCGGTCGTGATGCTGGTGGTCGACGCCCGCATGCACGTGCTGGGCACGCTGCGCCAGGCGCTGGGCACGGCCCTCTATCCGTTCCAGACGGTGGCCATGGTGCCGCGCGACGCCTTCACCAATTCGTCCGAATACTTCTCTTCGCTGGCCTCGCTGCAGAAGGAAAACCGCGAGCTGCGCCAGCAGCAGATCGTCAACGCCCAGCTGATGCAGCAGGAACGCCTGCTGGCGGCCGAGAACGTGCAGCTGCGCAAGCTGCTGGACATGCAGCAGAAGGTGCCGGTCAAGTCCATCGTCGGCGAGATCCTCTACGATGCGCGCGATCCCTTCACCCGCAAGATCATCCTCAATCGCGGCTCGCAACAGGGCGTCACGGCCGGCCAGCCGGTCATCGACGAGGTCGGCATCGTGGGCCAGGTGACGCGGGTATTCCCGTTCTCCTCCGAAGTGACGCTGCTGACCGACAAGGACCAGGCCATCCCGGTGCAGGTACTGCGCAACGGCCTGCGCAGCGTGGCCTACGGCCGCGGCCAGACCGGCGCGCTGGACCTGCGCTTCATGCCGGCCAATGCCGATATCCAGAAGGGCGACGTGCTGGTGACCTCGGGCATCGACGGGGTCTATCCGCCGGGCCTGTCGGTGGCCAGCGTGGCGCTGGTGGAAACCCGTTCGGCGGACTCCTTCGCCCGCATCGTATGCCGTCCGCTGGCCGGCATCGACCGTCATCGCCAGCTGCTGATCCTGCTGGTGGAACAGAACCTGCCGCCGCGTCCGGAGCCGGACGTGATCGATGAAAAATCGGCCAAGCTCTTCAAGCGCCGCCTGCGTGACAGCACCCGCGACAACAGCGCCGAAGACGCCAACGCCACGCCCAAGGACAAGCCCGCCGAGGACCGGAAAGGGGCCGCCAACGTGACGCCGCCGGCCAAGCCAGCGGCAGCGGCGGCTCCGGCCACCCCGGCTGCTGCTGCAGCCACCGCCAAACCGGCCGCCAAGGAATCCGCACGATGAACAACCAATACATCCTCCTGCCGGCCAGCCCGCTGTTCATCGCCTTCAGCCTGATCGTGGCGTTCGTGCTGAACCTGATGCCCTGGGGGCAGATGGTCGGCGTGCCCGACTTCGTGGCGCTGGCGCTGGTGTTCTGGAACATCCACCAGCCGCGCAAGGTCGGCATCAGCGTGGCCTTCATGATGGGCCTGCTGATGGATGTGAACGAAGCCACGCTGCTGGGCGAGAACGCGCTGGCCTACACCCTGCTGTCGTATTTCGCCATCATGATCCACCGCCGCGTGCTGTGGTTCCCGCTGCGCACCCAGGCGCTGCACGTGCTGCCGCTGATGCTGCTGGCGCAGGCGGTGCAACTGGTGATCCAGCTGCTGGTGACGGGCAAGTCGCCTGACTGGTTCTATTTCAGCGAGAGCCTGGTCTCGGCCCTGCTGTGGCCGGTGGTAAGCGTCCTGCTGCTGGCGCCGCAGCGTCGCGCGGTGGACCGCGACGAGAACCGCCCCATCTGAGGGGCCAGGTGCAAGCAGCATGACCGAATTCAAGAATACCGCGCATGAGCTGAGACTGTTCCGGATGCGCCTGCTGGCCGCGAGCGTCCTGGTACTAGTGTGCTTCAGCCTGCTGCTGGCCCGTTTTTTGTGGCTGCAAGTGGTGCGCCACGACGCCTACGCCGCCCAGGCCGAGGAAAACCGCATCTCGGTGGTGCCCATCGTGCCCAACCGCGGCCTGATCCTGGACCGCAACGGCGTAGTGCTGGCGCGCAACTATTCGGCCTACACGCTGGAAATCACGCCCTCCAAGATCAAGACCAACATCGATGACCTCATCGATGAGCTGGGCACCATCGTGGAAATCCAGCAGCGCGACCGCCGCCGCTTCCGCCGCCTGCAGGAAGAATCCAAGAACTTCGAGAGCGTGCCCATCCGCACCCGCCTCACCGATGAGGAAGTGGCCAAGTTCACCGCCCAGCGCTATCGCTTCCCCGGCGTGGAAGTGCAGGCCCGCCTGTTCCGACAGTATCCCTACGGCAAGACCGCCGCGCACGTGATCGGCTACATCGGCCGCATCAGCCAGCGCGATGCCGAACGCATTGCCGACTCCGACGACGAAGCCAACTACAACGGCACCGACTACATCGGCAAGGAAGGCCTGGAAAAGAGCTACGAAAGCCAGCTGCACGGCACCACGGGCTACGAGGAAGTGGAAATCTCGGCCAGCGGACGCGCCGTGCGCTCGCTCTCGCGCACCCCGGCCACGCCCGGCAAGAACCTGATCCTGTCCATCGACATCGAGCTGCAGAAGGTGGTCGAAGAAGCCTTCGGCGACCAGAAGGGCGCGCTGGTGGCGATCAACCCGGCCACCGGCGACATCCTGGCCTATGTCTCCCAGCCCTCTTACGACCCCAACCTGTTCGTCGAAGGCATCGACCAGCAGAGCTGGGATGAGTTGAACAAGTCGCCCGACCGTCCGCTGCTGAACCGCCCGCTGTCGGGCCTCTATTCGCCTGGTTCGACCTACAAGCCCTTCATGGCGCTGGCCGCGCTGGAACTGGGCAAGCGCCGCCCGCAGGATGCCATCCGCGATCCGGGCTTCTTCGTGCTGGGCAATCACCGCTTCCGCGACGACAAGGAAGGTGGCCACGGCGTGGTGGACATGTACCGCTCCATCGCCATCTCCTGCGACACCTATTACTACATGCTGGCCAATGACATGGGGGTCAATGCCATCCATGACTTCATGAAGCCCTTCGGTTTCGGCCAGATCACCGGTATCGACCTGGAGCACGAGAAGCGCGGCATCCTGCCCTCTACCGAGTGGAAGCGCACCGCCTTCCGCAAACCCGAGCAGAAACGCTGGATCGCCGGTGACACCGTCTCGCTGGGCATCGGGCAGGGCTACAACAGCTTCACCCCGCTGCAACTGGCGCAGGCGACCTCCATCCTGGCCAACAATGGCGTGGTGATGAAGCCGCACCTGGTCAAGATCCTCGAGGACGGGGTGTCCCACGAGCGCACAGAGACCGTGCCCAAGGAAAGCTATCGCATCCCGCTGAAGCAGGAAAACATCGACTTCATCAAGCGCGCCATGGTGGGCGTGGTCAAGGAAGGCACGGGCGCAGCCGCCTTCCGGGGCGCGCCCTACGAGTCGGGCGGCAAGACCGGTACGGCGCAGGTGGTCAACATCGCCAAGAACCAGAAGTATGATTCCAAGAAGCTTTCGCGCATCTACCACGACAACGGCCTCTACATCGGCTTTGCGCCGGCCGACGCGCCGCGCATCGCCATTGCGGCCGTCGTCGAGAACGGTGGCTGGGGCGCCGGCGTGGCCGCCCCGCTGGTACGCAAGGCCATGGATTACTTCATGCTGGGCAAGCGCCCCAATGAGCCGATCAAGTCGGTCGCGCCCGAGGCGGTGAGCCCGGATACCCCGGTCGAAGGTCCCACCTCCGAAGACGCCGGCAGCAGCAACACGCCGACGGTCCAGCCGGATGTGCAGGAATGAGGTCTGACATCGCAACGAGCAGTACACACGAGGAGCCGGCATGAGCCTGCAACGTCCGCCCCTGTGGCAAATCATCAAGCCGCACCTGACGGTGTTCGACGGCGCGCTGTCGCTGATCGTGTTCCTGATCCTGTCGGTGGGCATCGTCACCCTCTATTCGGCTGGCATGAACTTCCCCGGCCGGGTGGAAGACCAGCTGCGCAACATCCTGGTGGCCTTCATCGTCATGTGGGTAGCCGCCAACGTCTCGCCCCAGCTGCTGCTGCGGCTGGCCGTGCCGGTCTATACGGTGGGGGTGACGCTGCTCATCGCGGTGGCGCTGTTCGGCATCATCAAGAAGGGCTCGCGCCGCTGGCTCAACATCGGCATGGTGGTGCAGCCTTCCGAGATCATGAAGATCGCCATGCCGCTGATGCTGGCCTGGTACTTCCAGAAGCGCGAAGGCATGCTGCGCTGGGATGCCTTCCTGGTGGCGGCGATCCTGCTGCTGATCCCGGGCTTTCTGATCATCCGCCAGCCTGACCTGGGCACCGGTCTGCTGGTGCTGGCGGCCGGCTTCTACGTCATCTTCTTTGCCGGCCTGCCCTGGAAGATCCTGCTGGGACTCTTCGTGGCAGGCGCGGCCAGCCTGCCGGTGGTGTGGTCCTTCATGCACGATTACCAGCGCCAGCGCGTCATGATGCTCATCGACCCGACCTCCGATCCGCTGGGCAAGGGCTTCCACATCATCCAGTCCACCATTGCCATCGGCTCCGGGGGCGTCACGGGCAAAGGCTGGCTCATGGGCACCCAGACGCACCTGGAATTCATCCCCGAACGCACCACCGACTTCATCTTCTCGGTCTATTCGGAGGAGTTCGGACTGATCGGCAACTGCGTGCTGCTGCTGCTGTACCTGCTCCTGATCGGGCGCGGCCTGATGATCACGGCCAATGCGCCCACGCTGTTCACGCGTCTGTTGGGCGGGGCGATCACGATGATCTTCTTCACCTATGCCTTCGTGAACATGGGCATGGTCAGCGGCATCCTGCCGGTGGTGGGCGTTCCGCTTCCCTTCATGAGCTATGGCGGCACCGCGCTGGTCACGCTGGGCTTGGGCGCAGGCATCCTGATGAGCATCCAGCGCCATCGCAAACTGGTTCAAAGCTGATCCGGACGCGCACCTTTCTTGTTGCAGGAATGGCAAGTTTGCGAGGATTCGTGAACTTGCTGTACTGACGAGTTGTCAGCCTCGGTGCATTGCAGTCTGGTATCGTTGCGAACATTCCGGCCGGGACCCGCAAGCACCAGGCCCCGCGCATCGACTGTTGACCAAGGACAGCCCATGGAAACACCCACTCTAGACCATCACCACCCGCGCGCCTCACTGGGCCGCGCGCTGCGCTGGGGCACGCTGCTGCTGCCCTTGCTGCTGGCCGCTTGCGGCACCACCCAGCAGGCCCCGCGCCAGACCGCCCAGGCACCGGCCACCCCCACCAAGTCCGCCGGTACCCGGCCCTCCAACGTCCCGGCGCTGCCGGCGGCGGGTTCGGGGCGCGGCGGCTACTACAAGGATGACGGCCCGGGCGATCACATCCCCGATGGCCTCCTGGACGTGGCCGATGCCGAACCCCAGGTGGAACCAGTCTCCAAGGCCGCCAGCCGGCCTTATGCGGTGTTCGGCAAGACCTACGTGCCGATCACGGACAACAACCAGCCCTTCATCCAGCGCGGCGTGGGCAGCTGGTATGGCAAGAAATTCCATGGCCAGAAGACCTCTTCGGGCGAACTCTACGACATGTACAAGATGACGGCCGCGCATCCCACGCTGCCCATCCCGTCCTACGCCCGGGTGACCAACCTGAAGACCGGCAAGCAGGTCATCGTGCGCATCAATGACCGCGGGCCCTTCCACTCCAGCCGCATCATTGACCTCTCCTACACGGCCGCGCTCAAGCTCGGCTATCTGGGGACCGGCAGCAGCGAGCTGGAAGTCGAGCGCATCCTGCCGGAAGAAGCCCAGCGCATGGCCGATGCACGCCGCAATGGCGGCGGCACCACGCTGGCGGCGGCCGATCCGATCAACCGGGCTGCCGATACCGGTGCCGGTGGCCAGGGTGTCTCCACCGGACCGGTGGAAATCAATACGGTCAGCGCGCAAAGCCTGCCGCCGCAGCCGACCGTGGCCGCCGTGCAGCCCATCAACGCCAGCACCAGCAGCGCCGCCGGTGGCGCGGGCATGGCCGGGGGCGGCGGCATCATCAATGCCGTGGCCAGCGGCTCGGCCCCTTCGCCGGCCATGCCGCAAGCGGTGCCGCTGACGGCCGGGTATTACCTGCAGTTCGGTGCCTACTCGCAGGAAGCCAATGCCCTGGTGGCGCGCGACAAGCTGCTGCCCAGCCTCTCCGGCATCGTCGACAGCATGCAGGCGGTGCAGGTCAACGGCCTCTATCGCCTCTATGCCGGCCCCTACCCGACCCGCCCGGCAGCGCAGAATGCGGCCATGCTGGTGCGCCAGCGCAGTGCCGGCACGCCGTTCATCGTGGAGCGTTGAGCCGACTTCGGTTTTTGGGAATTTTCTTCACCCGCCCTGCAGAGGCATTTCAACGCAGGGCGGCGTGGCGGGCGATGCAGGGGTGGCCCCGCAAAAAACTTCATTTGATCGCCCGAACGGGCTGAACCGGGGGCCTGTGCGGCTTCAGGCGTCCTCGTCCTCTTGCGCGCCTTGGCGGATCTGCAGGGCGCGTTCATACAAGGCATTCTTTTTCTGGCCGGTGATCTGCGCGGCCAATGCCGCCGCCTGCTTGACCGGCAACTCTTCCAGCAGGATGCGCAAGACGCGCTCGCCCTCGGCATCTTCCCCCTCGACCGGCTGCGCCCCTTCCAGCAAGACCACGAATTCACCGCGCTGGCGGTTGGCATCCTGCTCCAGCCAGGCCACGGCCTCGCCCAGCGGGCAGCGGTGGATGTGCTCGAAGAGTTTGGTCAGCTCGCGCGCCAGCACCACCTGGCGGGTGGGGCCGAAGACCTGCAGCATGGACTGCACGGTCTCGACGATGCGGTGCGGGGCTTCATAGAACACCAGCGCGGCCTGCAGCGCGGCCAGTTCCTGCAAGGCGGTCTCACGCTGGCGGGTCTTGGCTGGCAGGAAGCCGACGAAGTGGAAGCGGGCATCGGTCAGGCCGGAGGCCGACAAGGCAGTCACCGCCGCCGAGGCACCGGGCAAGGCGATGACCTGGAACCCTGCGGCGCGCACGGCGTCCACTACACGGGCGCCGGGGTCGGAGATGGCCGGGGTACCGGCGTCCGAGACCAGGGCCACGCGCTGGCCGGCCTGCAGGCGTTCGATGATCTTGGCGGCGGCTTCGCGCTCATTGTGTTCGTGGGTTGCCAGCAACTGCCTGGAAAGGCCATAACGCTGCAGCAACTGGCTGGTATTGCGGGTATCCTCGCAGGCCACCGCGTCAGCAATGGCCAGCACATGCAGGCCGCGCAGGGTGATGTCGCAGACGTTTCCGATGGGCGTGGCCAGCACATATAATGCCGACACCGGATAGCTTTGCTGGGCGGCATCCTGCAGGATGGAGGCGGCGACGCTGGAATTCTGATTCATTGGAGGGGGCGGGATGTTCACAAGTTGGAAGAAAATGACCGCGCAAGCGGCCCTGCTGGCAGGCATGCTGGCACCATGGATGATGCCGGCTGGCGCCGCAGCAGCCGACAGTGTACCTCTGCTGGCCCAGGCTGCCACGCCTGGTGCTGCCGACCCCGCCCCGCTGGCCCTGCCGCCGGGCACCTCCCCGGAGATGGAATCAGCCGCCATCGGCGCACCCGCTGTGCCGCCACCCCCAGCTACCCCGACACCCGTGCGCGTGGCCCTGCTGCTGCCCTCGCGCAGCGGTGCCTTCGGCGCGGCTTCCGATGCCGTGCGCACGGGCTTCCTGACCGCCTATTCGCGCCAGAAGGAAAACATCCAGCTGGCCATCGTCGAAACCGGCGACTCGGCCCCCGACATGCAGCGTGCCTATGACGACGCATCCGCCAAGTTCGACATCGTGGTCGGCCCGCTCTCGCGCAGCGCCGTCACCGCCGTGGCGCAGAGCGGGCGCGTGAGCAAACCCACGGTGGCGCTGGCGCAGCCCGACATGAATGGCGAAACCGAATTGCAGTTGCCACCGCAGATGCTGGCCGTGGGCCTGTCCATCGACGAGGAAGCGCGCCAGGTCGCCAACTGGGTCGAGAAGGAAAAGGCCCCCGGCAAGATTTTCGCCATCTCCACCGGCACCGCCTGGCAGAAGCGCGCCGCCCGCTCCTTCCAGCTGCGCGCGCGCCAGCTCGGCCTGCAGGTGGAAACACTGGAACTGAGCACGCCCTCCAACGCCCTCTCCGCGCCCGGCCTGGCGCAACTGGCCAAGCGCGTGGAGCAGGAAAAGCCGGCCCTGATCTTCGTCGCCCTGGATGCGGCGCAGACCGTGCAACTGCGCAGCGCCGTCGGCAACGAGCTGCCGCTGTACGGCACTTCGCAGATCAATCCCTTCACCCTCAAGCGCGACAACCCGAATGACAAGCTGCCCGAACTCGATGGCGTGCGCTTGATCGACATCCCCTGGCAGCTGCAGCCGGACAACGTGGCCGTGGCCCGCTACCCGCGCCCGGCCGTCAATGACAACGAGCGTCCCAACCCCGACCTGGCGCGCCTGTACGCGCTGGGCATCGATGCCTATCGGGTGGCCTGGGGCATCGCCCAGAAGCAATCCGGCTTCGACATCGACGGCGTCACCGGCCGGCTGAACGTGAACATGGTCAGCGGCGGCACCACCTTCTTCCAGCGCCAGGAAACCCAGGCCGTCTACCAGGATGGCTGGCCGGTGCCGATGGCCGACCAGTACTGAGGCCATCATGGCGCCAGGCAGCCCGCTGCGGCGCACGGCGCGCCAGCGTACCGGGGACGATGGCGAAGACCGGGCGCTGGCCTACCTGCAGGCGCAGGGCCTGCAGCTGGTGCTGCGCAATTTCCGCTGCAAGGGTGGCGAGATCGACCTGATCCTGCGTGAGGGCAGCACCATCGTCTTCGTGGAAGTACGCGCCCGCGCCAGCAGCGCCTTCGGTGGCGCGGCCGCCAGCGTCACGCCGGCCAAGCAGCGGCGCCTGCTGGTCGCCGCCCAGGTCTGGCTGCAAGGACAAGCGCGCCTGCCGGCCTGCCGCTTCGACGTGGTGACGGTGGAAGGCGGCCGGTTGCAGTGGCTGCGCAACGCCATCGAGGCTTGAACAGCGGCCGTTTTGGCGCGACAACGGGCCGCTGGCGTATCATGTGCGACCGGATTCCGGAAACTTCTCTTTACGAATTGCCCGGACTTGGCCGCGTTCAAGTCCTCTATAATCGCAGGCACTATGACAAATCCCCGCATCCTCGCCCATTTCCAGGAAAGCGCCGACCTGAAGATGAAGGCCGCCAGTGTTCTGGCCCAACCGATCGAACAGGCGATTGAACTAATGTTCACTGCACTGTCGAATGGCAACAAGATTCTTGCCTGTGGCAATGGCGGATCGGCTGCCGACAGCCAGCACTTCGCCGCCGAACTGGTCGGCCGCTTCGAACGTGAGCGCCTGCCGCTGCCGGCCCTGGCGCTGACCACCGATACGTCCATCCTCACCGCCGTCGGCAACGACTACAGCTACCAGGAAATCTTCTCGAAGCAAGTCCAGGCCTTCGGCCAGGCCGGCGACATCCTGCTGGCCTTCTCGACCTCGGGCAATTCGGGCAACATCCTGGCCGCCATCGAAGTGGCGCACGAACGCGACATGCGCGTGGTGGCCCTGACCGGCAAGGGTGGCGGCAAGATCGGCAAGATCCTGACCGACGCCGATGTGCATATCTGTGTGCCGCATGAACGCACCGCGCGCATCCAGGAAGTGCATCTGGTGTCGCTGCACTGCATTTGCGACGGTATCGACGTCGCGCTTTTTGGAGATGATGCGAATGAATGATGCACGATCCTTGTTGACCCGCCTGCGCCGCCCGCTGGCGGCCGTGGCCCTCGGCGGCATGGTGGCCCTGAGCCTGCAGGGCTGTTTTGCGGTGTTTGCCGGCGGTGCGCTGGCCACCACCTTCGCCGCCACCGACCGCCGCACCCTGGGCGCGCAGACGGAAGACAAGTCCATCGTGGTCAAGGGCGAAGCCCGCATTCCCGAAGTGGTAGCTTCCGGCTCCCACGTCAACGTGACGGCCTTCAACCGCAAGGTGCTGCTCTCGGGCGAAGTGCCGGACGAAGCCTCCAAGGCCGCCGCCGAGCGTGAAACCAAGGCCATCCAGAACGTCGACACGGTGTACAACGAACTGGAAGTGGGCCCGTCGTCCAGCTTCGGTTCGCGCTCCAGCGATGCGCTCATCACCAGCAAGGTCCTGGCCAGCCTGGTAGACGACAAGACGCTGTACTCCAGCGCCTTCAAGATCACCACCGAGCGCGGCATCGTCTACATGCTGGGCCGCGTGACCCAGCGTGAAGGCCAGCGTGCGGCGCAGATCGCCAGCGGCGTCTCCGGTGTGAACAAGGTCGTGACCCTGTTCGAATACATCACCGAGGACGAACTGAAGGACTACCAGCGCAAGCCGGCCAGCGAGAACAAGGCCACCAGCTGATGGCAGCTGCGTAGCTGATGCAGGTCAAACCGCCGGCGAGTCCGGCGGTTTTCACGTGCAGGGGCCGCCCGCAGGATTCTGCGGCGAGGTCTATAATGCTTCAGTTCAACGAGACTGCCGTATGCAGTGGCAGGCCTCTTCCCGCAGTCCGGATCCGGAGTTTCCCATGCAAGCACAGGCCAACGCGCCCAAGAGCGGTCTCATGATCAAGCTGGCAGCCGTCCTGGTGGTGGCCGCTGTCGCCGCCTTCGCCTATTTCAAGGTCAATGCCGGCAATGCCGCGCCCGACGTCACCTTCACCAAGCTCGATGGCCAGCAAGTTGCGCTGAAAGACCTGCGCGGCAAGGTGGTCATGGTCAATTTCTGGGCCACCAGCTGCACCACCTGCGTGGGCGAAATGCCGCAAATGATCGACACCTACAACAAGTTCAAGGACCGTGGCCTGGACTTCGTGGCCGTCGCCATGAGCTATGACCCGCCCAACTACGTGCTGAACTACACCGAAACCCGCAAGCTGCCCTTCAAGGTCGCGCTGGACCCGCAGGACACGCTGGCCAAGGCCTTCGGCGACGTCAAGCTGACCCCGACCACCTTCGTCATCGGCAAGGATGGCAACATCATCAAGCGCTATGTCGGTGAGCCGCAGTTCGCCGAACTGCACCAGTTGCTGGAAAAGGCGCTGGCTGCCTGAGCCCACATTGCTCGCCCCTCCCCCCTTGAAAGCCGGCTTGATGTCGGCTTTTTCATTTCCGATTGCAGGATGACAACTGCACGGAACATCCCCGTGCTTGCCGTAGTCCAAGATATTCATATTGTCGTCATGACAAGCGCTCGCGTGCCTCTGCCGACACCTTCACAACAAAGGAGGCTGACATGAAATTCCGGACCATTTTCCTCATCGTGCTGCTGGCGCTGGTCGCCATCTTCGCCGCCGTCAACTGGACGGCCTTTACGGCCACGACCACGCTCTCGCTGATCTACACCGAATTCCAGGCACCGCTGGGCGCGGTGATGCTGGGCGTGGTGGTGGTGCTGACGGCCTTCTTCCTGCTCTACATCCTGGCCCTGCAGACCAGCGTGATGCTGGAAAGCCGCCGCCTGACCAAGCAGCTGGAAGCCCAGCGCGCCCTGGCCGACCAGGCCGAGCATTCGCGCTTCAATGACCTGCGCGGCTACCTGAAGACCGAGCTGGAACAGCTGCAGCGCCGCCAGACCGAACAGCAAACCCTGCTGGCACAGCGCCTGGATGCCTTGCAGCGTGACATCCACCAGCGCGTGGAACAGACCGAGAACGCGGTCGCGGCCCAGGTCGGGGAGCTCGATGACCGCCTGCAGCGCCAGCGCGTGACCACCGTGCCTCAGAATTTGGCATAAACCTTCCAACGCGCACGCAAAAAAGGCTGGAACCTCGCGGATCCAGCCTTTTTCTTCATTTAATGCCTTTTAGCGGCATTTCCAGGGCACTTAGACGCCGTAACGGGTCCGATACGCTGCCACCGCATCCTTGTACTGGCTCAGGCGGGCATCGCCGCCGTTGGAGATGTACTCGAAGAGGTCATTGAGGTTGCCGATGGAAATGACCGGCATGTCGTACTCGCGCGCCACTTCCTGCACCGCCGACAGTTCGGAGAGGGCGCCATCCTTGCCCGAGCGCTCCATGCGGTCCAGTGCGATCAGCACGGCGCAGGGGGTGGCACCGGCGGCGCGGATCATGTCCACCGACTCGCGCACCGAGGTGCCGGCCGAGATGACGTCATCAATGATGACGACCTTGCCCTGCAGCTTGGCACCGACGATGGTGCCGCCTTCGCCGTGGTCCTTGGCTTCCTTGCGGTTGAAGGCGAAGGGGACATTGCGGCCCATGCCGGCCAGCGCCACCGCGGTGGCCGAGGCCAGGGTGATGCCCTTGTAGGCGGGGCCGAACAGCATGTCATATTCCACGCCCGAATCCTGCAGGGTCTGGGCGTAGAAGCGGGCCACCTGGGCCAGAGTGGCGCCCTCGCTGAAGAGGCCGGCGTTGAAGAAGTAAGGCGAGGTACGGCCCGCCTTGGTGACGAATTCGCCAAAGCGCAGCACGCCGGCCGATACCGCGAATTCGATGAATTCCTGTCTCAAGTTGCTCACAATGCATTTCCCGGGAAGAGTCAAAACGGAAGGTGCGGACCGCGCCCGCTTGCCGCCAGGCAAGGCAGCACGGTGGCAAACCCTTCATCAGGCCGCCATTTTAAATGATTCATCCTATCGGTTATGCTACCGGCCTGATTGAACACACTTCTGCAGCAAGCAAACAGGACATCCATGCCAAAAATCGTCTCCGCCAACCTCAACGGAATCCGTTCGGCCGCCAAGAAGGGCTTCTTCGAGTGGCTGCAAAAGGAAGCGCCGGACTTCGTCTGCGTGCAGGAACTGAAGGCCCAGGCGGCCGACATGACCGAAGACTTCCTGGCCCCGGCCGGCTATGTCGGCCATTTCCACTATGCCCAGAAGAAGGGCTACTCGGGCGTGGGCGTCTACAGCCGCCGCCAGCCGGATTCGGTGCGCATCGGCTTCGGCAATACCGAATTCGATGACGAAGGCCGCTATGTCGAATGCGACTACGGCGACCTGACCGTGATCTCGCTCTATGCGCCCTCGGGTTCCTCCAGCGAGGAACGCCAGGAAGCCAAGTTCCGCTTCATGGAAGCCTTCCTGCCGCACCTGATGGAACTGGAAAAGAGCGGCCGCGAAGTGGTCATCTGCGGCGACTGGAACATCGCCCACAAGGAAATCGACCTCAAGAACTGGAAGAGCAACCAGAAGAATTCGGGCTTCTTGCCGGAAGAACGCGCCTGGATGACGCGCATCTTCGACCAGCTGGGGCTGGTGGACGTGTATCGCCGCCTGCATCCGGAAACCACCGGCGAAGCCTACACCTGGTGGAGCAATCGCGGCCAGGCCTGGGCCAACAACGTGGGGTGGCGTATTGATTACCACGTCTCCACGCCGGGCATTGCGGCCAAGGCGGTCAGTGCGGCGATCTACAAGGAACAGCGCTTTTCGGATCACGCGCCGTTGACGGTGGTGTACAGCGACTAAGCAGCCGCCGAACCAGATCGGCCTCGCCAACAAAAAGCCCTCGCACCGTGAAGTGCGAGGGCTTTGTCGTTTCTGGCCGCCCGAGAATCAGGCGTCCGGAGCCGCAGCCTTCTTCGGCGTCGCCTTGCGCAGGGCCGGCTTCTTGGCCGCTGCCGCCTTGGTCTTGGTGGCCGTGGTCTTGGCCGCCGTCTTCTTGGCGGCCGGCTTGGCTACTGCCTCGTCGGCACCGTCATCGGCGTCCGCTGCTGCAGCCTTGCCCTTGGCGGGAGCTTTGGCCTTGCGTTCCTCGAACTCGAAGCTGATCTTGCCATCCTTGCCCCGCACCAGGAAGGCCTTGAAGGGCCGCCGCGTGCGCTGCGAGATGAAGCCCGGCAGCAGGTCGGTCTTGCCGTCGTTGAGGAGCTTGGCCATCTGCTCCGGCAGGATCTCCTGCTGCAGGATGATGCGGCTGCTGCGGAAGTCGCAGGCCTTGGGCTTGGCCACGGTCTTCTCGCAGACATAGGCCAGGCCCATTTCGTAGACGCCGCTGCCGCACTTGGGGCAGGCGCCCAGCGGGGTCTGTTCGCTGAAGTCCACCGGCTCGCCGCCTTCGCCATCGGCCTGGTCCTGGCCGAAGTCGAATTCCAGCTTGAAGTTCTTGATCTCTTCGTCGCGCGAAATCTTCAGGATGGCCGCAAACGGACGGCCCATCTTGGAGCGGAAGCCCTGCAGCGGACCGATGGTGCGGTTCTGCAGCAGCTCTTCCACTTCGGCGATTTCGAACTGGCGGCCACCGGGTACCTTGCTCATCGAGAATTCGCACTTGGTGCAGGCGAAGCGACGGTAATTTTCCTTCACCACGCCACCGCAGTTGGGGCAAGGCGTCTGCAGGGTCGCGTAGTCGCCGGGGATGGTGTCGTTGTCGTATTCCTTGGCGCGCTTGACGATGATCTGGGTCATCTGCGCGATCTCGCGCATGAACTCGTCACGGCTGATCTTGCCGCGCTCCATCTGGGCCAGCTTGTGCTCCCACTCGCCGGTCAGTTCGGGTTCGGTCAGTTCATCCACACCCAGGCCATGCAGCAGCGTCATCAGCTGGAAGGCCTTGGCGGTGGGCATCATTTCGCGGCCTTCGCGCAGCAGGTACTTTTCGTTCAGCAGGCCTTCGATGATGGCCGCGCGCGTGGCTGGTGTGCCCAGGCCCTTGCCGGCCATGGCTTCGCGCAGCTCATCCGAATCCACCAGCTTGCCTGCGCCTTCCATGGCCGACAGCAGCGTGGCTTCGGTGTAGCGGGCGGGCGGCTTGGTGACCAGGCCGTTGGCGGTGACCTTGTCGGTCTTGACCTTCTCGCCCGGGGCCACGGCCACCAGGTTGCCGCCGCCTTCCTTGTCCTTGTCGTCTTCCTCGACCTGCTTGCCGTAGATGGCCAGCCAGCCGGGGTTGATCATGACTTTGCCTTCGCTCTTGAACTGGTGGCCCGACACTTCCGTGAAGCGGGTGGTCACCTGGAATTCGGCCGGCGGGAAGAACACCGCCATGAAGCGGCGCGTCACCAGGTCGTAGAGCTTCTGTTCCGGCTCCGACAGGTTCTTGGGCACCTGGGTGGTCGGGATGATGGCGAAGTGGTCGCTGATCTTGGTGTTGTCGAAGATGCGCTTGTTGGGCTTGACCCAGCCTTGCTTCAAGATCTGCTTGGAGAACTGGTGGTAGTTGTTGTTCTCCGCCAGCGCCTCCATGGTGTCCTTGACCGTGTTGATGTAGTCCTCGGGCAGGTGGCGCGAGTCGGTACGCGGATAGGTCAGCACCTTGTGCTTTTCATACAGCGCCTGGGCCAGGCCCAGGGTGTTCTTGGCCGAGAAGCCGAAGCGCGAGTTGGCCTCGCGCTGCAGGCTGGTCAGGTCGAACAGGCCCGGCGACATCTGCGTGGTCGGCTTGGATTCCTCGGTGACATTGCCCGGCTTGTCGCGGCAGGCGGCCACGATGGAATCCGCTGCGGCTTTGCTCCACAGGCGCTCGGGACGCTTCTCGGGATCGGCTTCATCCTTCTTGTGGCCCTTGTCCAGCCAGCGGCCCTTGTAGATGCCGGCAGCGCAGACGAATTCGGCGTGCACTTCCCAGTAGTCACGCGGGATGAACTTCTTGATCTTCTCTTCACGCTCGACCACGATGGACAGGGTCGGCGTCTGCACGCGGCCCACGGTGGTCAGATAGAAGCCGCCCTCCTTGGAATTGAAGGCGGTCATGGCGCGGGTGCCGTTGATGCCGATCAGCCAGTCGGCTTCGCTGCGGCAGCGCGCGGCATTGGCCAGCGGGAGCATTTCTTCATCATCGCGCAGATGGGCGAAGCCCTCGCGGATGGCGCCGGGCGTCATCGATTGCAGCCACAGGCGCTTCACCGGCTGCTTGGCCTTGGTGTATTGCGCGATCAGGCGGAAGATCAGTTCACCTTCGCGGCCCGCGTCACATGCGTTGATGAGGGTGGTGACATCCTTGCGTTTGATGAGCTTGGAGAGCACCTTCAGGCGCGACTCGGTCTTGGCAATCGGATTGAGCGCAAAGTGCGGCGGAATCATCGGCAGGTGGGTAAAACTCCACTTGCCGCGCTTGACGTCGTATTCCTCGGGAACTGCGATTTCCAGCAGGTGACCGACGGCCGAGGACAGGATGTACTCGTCGGATTCGAAATACTCATCGTGCTTGGTGAAGCCGCCGAGCGTCTTCGCGATGTCGTTCGCGACAGAGGGCTTCTCGGCAATGATGAGGGTCTTGCTCATAGGTATGGGTCTCGGTGGTGAGAGGTCAGTTGCTGGTGTGCTGCGGGAGTTTCATCAGCCTCACGTGGGGCCGGACTGCTCCGAAACAACACCATGCCATCCCAGGCGGTCAACGATAGGCGGCGGCAAGCTACGCAAGTGGCCGGCGTTTCATTGCCTGTGGACAACGGAATTTTTATATAGTAGCCAATATCGGGCCAATGCGGGGGAATGATAAGCGTGATGCAAATGAAACGGCAAGCACAAGGGCTTGCCGTTTCGGTGATTCATGCGCTTTCGGCGGCTTTTATGTTCATTCATGCCGAATTGGCTTGAAATGAAGCAACAGCGCCGGGATGCGGCGTCAGCACGTTGTCAGCAAGGCTCCCTCCCAGCCCTGTCGCTCGTGCCAGGCCGGTGCGTTCAGTGCAGCAGGCGCGGTTCGGTATCGTCTTCGTCGAGGAACAGCTCCTCGAACATCAGGCCGTCCGGTTCCTTGCCCTGGCTCCACAGCACCATCAATACGATGACCTTGAGTTTTTCCAGGGTGATCGGCGCTTCACCGGCGGCCAGGGCGCGCTCGATGACGATCTCGCGCTGGATCGGGTCCAGCATCTTGGCCGATTCGAGGAACTGGATGAAACCGATGGCTTCCACGCCCAGAATGTCACTTTCCTGGGTCGCATAGATGCGCGTACCGAAGGAAAAGGCGGTCTGTCGGGGATAGTTGTCGGCGAATTCGTGATTGGCGACTTCAAGATCAGTCAGCCATCCGAGTGCCTGGGAGATTTCATCTTCTTCGAAACCGATCGCGGACAACTTTTTGACGAGCGCCTCGGGTTCGGGGCAGGCATCAGGGCGATAGTAGGTTTCGTACAGGTAAACGAGGACATCAAACATGTTCGTACTCTATCGCGAAGGTTATGAATGTACAAGTCAGCCAAGTCCAGTATGGCAGGATTTGCGGCGCTGCGGGGATAATTTCTTCACACGATGCGGCGATAACGTGCACCCGGCAGCAGCTCCAGCCAACCCTGCAGTTCCAAGGTTAGCAAACTCCCTGCCAGGCCCGCTGCATCAAGGCCGCAGCGCAACGCGAGGGTATCGGCATCGACCGGGTCATGGCCCAGGCTCTGCAATAACTGTTGGCTTGCCGCATCGAGCTCATCCATGGCGCGCGATGAAGTTGCCTGCACGACAGCTTGCTGCTTCGGCAACGTGGACCAGCCAGGCAGCTCATCGAAAATATCCTGCGTGGTCTCGACCAGCTTGGCCCCTTGCCGGATCAGTTGATGGCAACCCTTGGACAGCGGCGCGTGGATCGACCCCGGAATGGCAAACACATCCCGCCCCTGCTCGGCCGCCATGCGCGCGGTGATGAGCGAACCCGACCGGGCCGCCGCTTCCACCACCAGCACGGCGCGCGACAAGCCCGAGATCAGGCGGTTGCGGCGCGGAAAGTTGGCTGAAAGCGGCGGCGTGCCCAGTGCATATTCGCTGACGATGCAGCCGCCCTCGGCGATGCGTTGTGCCAGCGCGCGATTGCGCTGGGGATAATCCAGATCGATGCCGGTACCGATGACGGCCACCGTCGAGCCCGGCCCGGCCAATCCCCCCGCATGCGCGGCCGCATCGATACCCAGCGCCAACCCGGAGACGATGGTGATGCCCGCACGGCTGAGCTCCTCCGAAAACCGGCCCGCATGCTGCACGCCCTGGGCCGTGGCATTGCGGCTGCCGACCACCGCCAGCGCATTGCCCGCCAGCAGCGCCGGATTGCCGCGCACGTACAGCAGCAAGGGCGGATCGGCAATCTGCAGCAAGCCCGGCGGATAGCTTGCATCGGCCAGCGTGAGGACGGATTGCCCCGGCACCTGCGCCCAGGCCAGCGTGGCGGCGATGCGCTCGCGCTGCTGTGCGGTCGGTGCGCACACCAGGCGAGCCGCCACCGCCGCTGGCACCACCGCCCGCAAGGCCTCCTGATCGGCCTGCCAGATACCCTGCGGCAAACCGAACACCGCCAGCAGCCGGCGCGCCAGCACCGGTCCGATGCCCTCGGTCATGGCCAAGCGCAGCCAGGCAGTCAGTTCTGTGGCCGGATCGGCAATAGTGTCGTGGAAAGGCTCTTGCATGAAGATATATGAAGTGTTGTACATCGGCCGCCCGCTCAAGGCCGTGCGGCGCGGCTCTCCGGGCGGGCCTGTGGCGGGCTGTGATACACTTTTCCAAAAAACGGGAATCTCCTGGCCGCCGCGCCACGCCGCACAGGCCTGCCAGGACCGGCATTGTGCGGTGGCCGTGCTTGAAGCGTCGCGCTTCGGCCGCATTTACATGACAAATCCCGAAATGAATTTCCCGCACGCTCGCAAAATGACGAGATCCGGCCCGAACCAGGTCCCCCGAGACCGAACCCCAAGCTTACCGAGAACACACGTATGGCCCTGCTGAACATCCTCCGTTATCCCGATCCGCGCCTGCACAAGGTTGCCGTCCCCGTGACCGTCTTCGACGAGCGCATCAAGAAGCTGGTGGCCGACATGGCCGAGACCATGTATGCCGCCCCCGGCGTGGGCCTGGCGGCCAGCCAGGTGGATGTGCATGAGCAGGTGGTGGTCATTGACGTCTCCGATGAAGGCAAGAACCTGCAGGTCTTCATCAACCCCGAGATCCTCTGGGCCAGCGAAGAGAAGCGCGTCTATGACGAAGGCTGCCTGTCGGTGCCCGGCATCTACGACGGCGTGGAACGTCCGGCCCGCGTGAAGGTGCGCGCTTTTGATGCCGACGGCAAGGCCTTCGAGGTCGATGCCGATGAGCTCTTGGCCGTGTGCATCCAGCATGAGATGGATCACCTGAAGGGCAAGGTCTTCGTCGAATACCTGTCGCCCCTGAAGCGCAACCGCATCAAGACCAAGCTGCAGAAGGAAGAGCGCGAGATGAAGAAGAAGGCGGGCTAGGACTTGCTAGCACGCCTAATGCAATGCATCGGCGCAGACGCCGGCCGGGTGAGTGCCCGGTCGGCGTTTTTTTTGCCGGTTGACCAATGAACGAATAAAACCAGGAGTTGGCCATGCTGGCCGGAAGACCACACCATTTCGCATTCTGGTATGACGTAGCAGAGAGCACCGGCAGCTTTTGCTACGGCCCCTTCAATATTTTCCTCAACGGGAAGTTATTGCTGAGCGCCAGCGAAAGCAACTTCACGCTCAATGTCATCGCCTCCGACCTGAGGCGCTGCTACGACAGCCTCGGCAAGCTCGATGAGCTGCCGCCGGACTTTGATCCCTGCGCAGTCTTTGAGCGTGCACTGCACACCAACGGCTATCATTCCTACTCAGATCCCGTGTTTCCATCTCACTGGTTTTCCGAGACCGATGAGAGAATCTCGGCGCTCCTCGATCTGTTTATCGAAATAGAAGATAGTCGCCGGACGATCCCTCCCTACGGAGTAGAGCTATCCATGTATTCGGAAATCAGTGACACAGGCTGGCGATTTTTCCTGTTTTCCCAGGGAGGCAATGACATGCTGCTTTGCTCGAACGATTTGGGGACAACGGTGCTTTGCCATGCGTTTCCCGAGGGCGAGGTGAAAAGGGCGGTCGAGCAATTCCTGACCGTAGAGCATCTTCCTTACGATGTGTCTGCCGAGTGAATTTCACAGGGATGCAACGGCATTGCGAAACGTCGTACTGATTGCTTCAGACAAGTAATCCCCCGGTCCCACTCCAGATCAAGGTGCAATATTGAAAAACACATCAAGAGCGACCGTCTATTTCAATGGCGACTTGTATCAGTTCATCACGATGTCGCAAGGGATGCTCGATTTTGCCGACCCCGACGTCTCACCTCAGATATTGATGCCAACGGCCACCGCTGCCGAGCTCGGCAGCGCGCTGCGACTGGCCTTGTCCAGGAGCAGACACGTCTCGGCGCCTGAATTTCAGGAAATCCTCAAATCAGGCATCGTGCAAAAAAATGCCAAAGAACGGCAAGCATTGCTCATGCAGCAATATGGCTACAAGAATCGCAAGGCCATGATGAGAAAGATGGCGTGCTGCTGGATTACGGCAAACAGTGGCAACATCGAGATCAAACCCACGCACCACAAGAATATCGATGGCTATTCAGGCATCAGCAACGATGGCCCCGAGATCCTTTATGTCGATACCAACAGTATCGATGCAGAACTGGGCGCAGCGTTGATGGAAGGCTTCTCCCGCTGCACCAGTGCTGTGCCTTGAAAAGCTCACACCGCCACAAACCGATACACCCCATCCTCCCCCAGCAAGCGCTTGACCGCACCGTCATACCAGAGCTTGTGCAAGTGCGCCACCGCCTCCCCCAGTGCAAAGGACAGCTGATGCGTATCCAGCGGCCGCTTGAACATCACCGGCAGGATATCCACGCCCGTCTGCGGTGTGGCACAGGCCGCCAGCACTTCGGCCAGACGCTCGCGGTGATGGTCGTTCAACTGCTGGATACGGGTATGCAAGCCACGGAAGGGCTTGCCATGCGAAGGCAGCACCAGCACATCGCCCGGCAGGTGCGCGTATTTCGCCAGCGAATCCAGATACTGCTGCACCGGATTGCTCTCCGGCTCGATCGCAAACACCGATACATTGGTGGAGATGCGCGGCAAGACCATGTCCCCCGAAATGAGCACATTCAGCGCCGCGCAATACAGGGAAACGTGCTCCGGCGAATGACCGAATCCGGTAATGATTTCCCAGTCGCGTCCGCCGATGCGCACCGCGTGGCCATCCTGCATGCGGTGATACGCGTGCGGCACCGCCGGCACCAGGTCCTGGTAATACGTATTGCGCCCCTGCAGCGTCGCCACCGTCTCGGGATCCGCCAGGCCATGCCGCTGGAAATGCGGCGTGGCCGCCGTGCCCTCGGCCCCCGGCAAGGCCGCCGACATCACGCGCGCAAAAGCGTAATCACCGGTACTCATCCACAGCGGTGCCTGCCAGCGCCGGCACAGCCAGTCGGCCAGGCCTACGTGATCGGGATGGCAATGCGTGACCAGCACGCGCAGGATGGGCAAGCCATCGAGTTCTTCAGTGAAGATGCGCTCCCAGGCCGCGCGCGTATCGTCGGTGGCGATGCCGCAATCGACCACGGTCCAGCCGCGCTGGCGGCCTTGCGGGGTGTCGAGCTCGTCTTGCAGCAACCACAGGTTGATGTGATTCAGCGCAAAGGGCAGCCCCATGCGCAGCCAGCGCACGCCCGGTGCCACCTCCATGGTGTGGCCGGTGTCGGGCAGGGTGTCGCCGAAGGCGTAGTCGAGCTGGGATTCAAGAGCGTTCATCAGTAAGCCTGGCGATCATCAAGAGGGAGGTCAAAGGCGTCGCACCAGCCCTGCATTTTTTGCTGGACGACAGGGCACAATATACTTTACGTTAACGTAAAGTGCCAGACCAACCCAATCCATCCCGTCCATGCCTACCTACACCATCACCGAACTGGCGGAAGAATTCGCGATCACGCCGCGCGCGATCCGGTTCTACGAAGACCACGGCATCCTCAATCCCAAGCGCGAGGGGGTGGGCGGTCGGCATCGCGTCTATCCGGCGCGCGAACGCACGCGCCTGAAGCTCACGCTGCGCGGCAAGCGCCTGGGCTTTACGCTGGCCGAGATCAAGGACCTCATCGACATGTACGAGTCGCCCAAGGATACGCAGCCGCAGCTGCAGCGCTTCCTGGGCCTGTTGCAACAGCATCGCGAAAAACTGGAGCAGCAGCGCGAAGACCTCGAACTGACCCTCTCCGAAATCGCCGCCCACGAAGAGGAATGCCGGCAACTGCTGGCCGATGCCAAACCGAAGAGCAAACGCAAGGCGGTGGCGGCCTGACGCAAACGGCATTTGCCGCCGTACAGACCGCCGTCATTGACGTTAACGTCAAGCAACAGCAAACGTTCTACACCACAACAAGAAACACCAAACACCCAACGAGGAGACACCCATGATCCACCTGCCCGGCCTCAATTTCGACCATGGCGAAGACATCGCCGCCCTGCGTGAAGCGGTTGCCGCCTTCGCCCAAACGGAGATCGCCCCGCGCGCGGCCGAGATCGACCGCAGCGATCAGTTCCCCATGGACCTGTGGAAGAAGCTGGGCGACCTGGGTGTGCTGGGCATCACCGTCGGCGAGGAATACGGCGGGGCCGGACTGGGCTACCTGGCGCACATCATCGCGATGGAAGAAATCTCGCGCGCCTCGGCTTCGGTGGGCCTGTCCTACGGTGCGCACTCCAACCTGTGCGTGAACCAGATCAAGCGCAACGGCAATGAAGAGCAGAAGCGCAAATACCTGCCCAAGCTGATCTCGGGCGACTTCATCGGCGCGCTGGCCATGTCCGAACCCAATGCCGGTTCGGATGTGGTGAGCATGAAACTGCGCGCCGACAAGAAGGGCGACCGCTATGTGCTCAACGGCAGCAAGATGTGGATCACCAATGGCCCCGATGCCGACGTGCTGGTGGTCTATGCCAAGACCGATCTCGACGCCGGTGCGCGCGGCATGACCGCCTTCCTGGTAGAGAAAGGATATAAAGGATTTTCCGTCGCGCAGAAACTGGACAAGCTCGGCATGCGCGGTTCCCACACCGGTGAACTGGTGTTCCAGGATTGCGAAGTCCCCGAAGAAAACGTATTGGGCGGCGTCGGCCGTGGCGTCAATGTGCTGATGTCGGGCCTGGACTTCGAGCGCAGCGTGCTCTCCGGCGGCCCGCTGGGCATCATGCAGGCCTGCATGGATGTGGTGGTGCCTTACGTGCATGATCGCAAACAGTTCGGCCAGGCCATCGGCGAATTCCAGCTCATGCAGGGCAAGCTGGCCGACATGTATTCCACCATGATGGCCTGCAAGGCCTACGTCTATGCGGTCGGCCAGGCCTGTGACCGCGCCGACAGCGCCGACAAGGTGCGCGCCCTGCGCAAGGATGCCGCCGGTGCCATCCTCTACTCGGCCGAGAAGGCCACCTGGATGGCGGGTGAAGCAATCCAGTCGCTGGGCGGCAATGGCTACATCAACGAATATCCCGTGGGCCGCCTGTGGCGCGATGCCAAGCTCTACGAGATCGGTGCCGGCACCAGCGAGATCCGTCGCATGCTGATCGGCCGCGAACTGTTTGCCGATACGCTGTAAGCGCCCTCTTTTCAAACTTAAAACACAACGGACATCATGAGCACCCCCATCGATTTCTACTTCGACTTCAGCTCGCCCTACGGCTACTTCGCTGCGGTCGAGATCGACAAGCTGGCCGCGAAATACGGCCGCACCGTCAACTGGCATCCCATCCTGCTGGGCCCCATCTTCAAGGCATTGGGGACCAATTCGCTGGCCAACATTCCGGTCAAGGGCGACTACTCGCGTCACGACATGGAGCGCACCGCGCGCTTCCACAATATCTTTTACAAAGCCCCGAGCCAGTTCCCCATCGGCACGCAAGTCGCCGCACGCGCCACGCTGTGGGTGCAGCAGACCCAGCCGGCCAAGGCAGTGGACCTGATCAAGACCTTGTACAGCGCCTACTTCACCGAAGACATCGACATCAGCGTGCCCGAAAACGTGCTGCGCATCGCCGCCGACACCGACATCGACCGCGCCACGCTGGAAGCGGCGCTGGGCACGCCCGAACTGAAGGAGCAACTGCGCGCAGCCACCGAAGCGGCCGGCAAGGCCGGCGTGTTCGGCTCGCCCTTCATGATCGTCGATGGCGAACAATTCTGGGGCTTCGACCGCTTCACCCAGCTGGAAGCCTTCCTCAAGAACGGAAAGATCTGATGAGCACCAAGAAAGACAAGTCCGGCCCCTGCCCCTGCGGCCAGCCCAGCTTCGAGAAATGCTGTGGCCGCTTCATCACCGGCGGCCAGGTGCCGGCCACGGCCGAGCTGCTGATGCGCTCGCGCTATACCGCCTTCGCCCTGCGCGACGAAGCCTACCTGCGCGCGACCTGGTTCCCGGACACCTTGCCGGAAGAAGAACTGACCAGCGAAACCGACGTCAAGTGGATCGGCCTGGACATCAAGAAACACCAGCACGCCAGCGGCAGCGATGAAGCGACCGTCAAATTCGTGGCGCGCTTCAAGGTGGGCGGCAAGGCGCACCGCCTGCACGAGATCAGCAACTTCGTGCGCCAGCCTGACGACAGCGGCCAGGCCCGCTGGTATTACGTGGATGGGCGCTTCCCGGAGGACTGACGTTTTCTGCACCATGCCCCGCTGCGCCAGCACCGGTGCGGCCGACAGCACAACAAGAAACTGAACAGAGAGACCAAACCATGCCGCAGATTGAAAGCAAGCTCAACCCGCGCAGCGAGGAATTCCAGCACAACCGCGATGCCATGCAGCGCATCGTCGACGACCTGCGCCAGAAGGTGGCCGCCATTGCCGAAGGCGGCGGCCAGGCCGCGCGTGACAAGCACGTGGCACGCGGCAAGCTGCTGCCGCGCGACCGGGTGCAGATGCTGCTGGACCCCGGCACGCCCTTCCTGGAATTCTCGCAGCTGGCCGCCTACGGCATGTACCGCGAGAAAGACCGCGAAGGCAACCTGAAAGATGCCGCCCCCTCGGCCGGCATCATCACCGGCATCGGCCGCGTGGCCGAGCAGGAGTGCGTGATCGTCTGCAACGATGCCACCGTCAAGGGCGGCACCTACTATCCGATGACGGCCAAGAAGCACCTGCGCGCGCAGGAGATCGCCGAATTCAATCACCTGCCCTGCATCTATCTGGTCGACAGCGGCGGCGCCAACCTGCCCAACCAGGATGAGGTCTTCCCCGACCGCGACCACTTCGGCCGCATCTTCTACAACCAGGCCAACCTGTCGGCCAAGGGCATTCCGCAGATTGCCGTGGTGATGGGCTCCTGCACCGCAGGCGGCGCGTATGTGCCGGCCATGAGCGATGAATCCATCATCGTCAAGGAGCAGGCCACCATCTTCCTGGCCGGGCCACCGCTGGTCAAAGCGGCCACCGGTGAAGTGGTGACGGCTGAAGAACTGGGCGGCGGCGATGTCCATACGCGCCTCTCGGGCGTGGCCGATCACCTGGCCCAGGACGATACCCATGCGCTGGCCATCGCGCGCAACATCGTCAGTCACCTCAACCGCCGCAAGCCGCAGCAGCTGGCGCTACGCGAGAGTGTCGAACCCAAGTATCCGGCGCAGGAACTGTATGGCGTGATCCCGACCGATACGCGCAAGCCCTTCGATGTGCGCGAGGTCATCGCCCGCATCGTCGACGGCAGCGAGTTCGATGAATTCAAGGCGCGCTACGGCACCACGCTGGTGTGCGGTTTCGCGCACCTGCACGGCATGCCGGTGGGCATCATCGCCAACAACGGCATCCTGTTTTCGGAGGCGGCCGAGAAGGGCACGCACTTCATCGAACTGTGCTGCCAGCGCAAGATCCCGCTGATCTTCCTGCAGAACATCACCGGCTTCATGGTCGGCAAGAAGGCCGAGAACGAGGGCATTGCACGCCATGGTGCAAAAATGGTCACGGCCGTCTCCACCGCCAAAGTGCCCAAGCTCACCGTCATCATCGGCGGCAGTTTCGGTGCGGGCAACTATGGCATGTGCGGCCGCGCCTTTTCGCCGCGCTTCCTGTGGATGTGGCCCAATGCGCGCATCTCGGTGATGGGTGGCGAGCAGGCCGCCAGCGTCCTGGCCACCGTCAAGCGCGACGGCATCGAAACGCGCGGCGGCAGCTGGAGTGCAGAAGAGGAAGCCGCCTTCAAGGAGCCCATCCGCGCCCAATATGAAACCCAGGGCCATCCGTATTACGCCTCGGCGCGCCTGTGGGACGACGGCGTGATCGATCCTGCCGATACCCGCCAGGTATTGGCGCTGGGACTGTCGGCCGCCCTGAACGCCCCCATCGAAGAGACCCGATTCGGCGTCTTCCGCATCTGAAGCGCGCCACCGAGGAGACACCATGTTCACCAAGATCCTGATCGCCAATCGCGGCGAAATCGCCTGCCGCGTGGCCGCCACGGCCCGCCGCCTGGGTATCGCCACCGTGGCCGTCTATTCCGACGCCGATGCGCAGGCCAAGCACGTGGCCGCCTGCGACGAGAGCGTGCACCTGGGCCCGGCGCCGGCCAAGGAAAGCTATCTCTGCGCCGACAAGATCATCGCCGCCGCACTCGCCACGGGTGCGCAGGCGATTCACCCCGGCTACGGTTTCCTGTCGGAGAACGCCGGATTCGCCCAGGCCTGTGCCGATGCCGGCCTGGTCTTCATCGGCCCGCCAGCCTCGGCCATCGATGCCATGGGCTCCAAATCCGCTGCCAAGGCCTTGATGGAAAAGGCCGCCGTGCCGCTGGTACCGGGCTATCACGGCGAGCGCCAGGAGAGCGATTTTTTACGCGTGGAAGCAGACCGCATCGGCTACCCGGTGCTGCTCAAGGCCAGCGCCGGTGGCGGTGGCAAGGGCATGCGCGTGGTCGAACGCAGTGAAGATTTTGAAGCGGCACTGGCCTCCTGCAAGCGCGAGGCGATCTCCAGCTTTGGCGATGACCGCGTGCTGGTGGAGAAATACCTGACCCGTCCGCGCCATATCGAAATCCAGGTGTTTGCCGATGGCCATGGCAATTGCGTCTATCTCTTCGAGCGCGACTGCTCGGTGCAGCGCCGCCACCAGAAGGTGCTGGAAGAAGCCCCTGCCCCCGGCATGAGCTGCGGCCGCCGTGCCGCCATGGGTGAGGCGGCCGTCGCGGCTGCCCGTGCGGTTGGCTACGTCGGTGCCGGCACGGTGGAATTCATCGCCAACCAGGATGGCAGTTTCTACTTCATGGAGATGAATACGCGCCTGCAGGTCGAGCACCCCGTCACGGAAATGATTACCGGACTGGACCTGGTGGAGTGGCAATTGCGCGTGGCCTCGGGCGAACCGCTGCCGCTGAAGCAGGAGCAGTTGCACATCCAGGGCCATGCCATCGAGGCGCGCATCTATGCGGAGAATCCCGAGAAAGGCTTCCTCCCCTCCATCGGCACGCTCACCCGCATGCGCAGCGCTCCTGCGGTGGAATTCACGCTGGCCGCACCCGGTGCCACGCAACCGGCGCCCGTGCGCATCGACGCCGGCGTGCGCGAGGGCGACGCCATCTCGCCCTTCTATGATCCGATGATCGCCAAACTCATCGTCTGGGGTGCGGACCGTGATGCCGCGCTGCGCAACATGGCGCGTGCGCTGGCGCAATACCAGGTGGTCGGACTGGCGACCAACATCGGTTTCCTGCAGCGGCTGATTGCAGGCCAGGCATTTGCGACGGCCGATCTCGATACCGGCCTGATCGAACGCCATCGCGATTCACTCTTCCCTTCCCCGGTTGCGCCCACGGCCGACACGCTGGCGCTGGCCACCGCTGCCCTGCTGCAACAGGAGCAGCGCCATCAGGACAGCCGCGATCCCTGGGCCCAGACCAGCGGCTGGCGTCTCAATACCCGCCTGCAGCGCAGCCTGAATTTCGAAGATGACTCAGGCAATAGTGAAGTCCGGATCGACTACACGGGCGACGGTCGGCAATGGCAATTGCAGATCGGCGGCAACACGCACACGCTGGCCCTGCATACAGTCAACACCGACAGCGTGCGCATTGCCCTGGACGGCCGTACCCTGCAAGCCGACGTGGTGTGGGAAGGCGAAGAGCTGTACCTCTTCGATGGCCGCAGCCAGCACTGCCTGCGCCTACTCGACCCGATGGCCCACGCCGGCCACGCCGAGGCCGAGGGCGGACGCTTGACTGCGCCCATGCCCGGCAAGATCGTCGCGCTGCTGGTGGACCAGGGCGCGAGCGTCACGCAGGGTACGCCGTTGCTCATCATGGAAGCCATGAAGATGGAACACACCATCGCCGCGCCCTCGGCCGGCACCGTGGAAGCGCTGCGCTATGCGGTCGGCGACCAGGTGGCCGAAGGGGCGCAGCTGCTGGACTTCAAGGCCGCGTGAGCAGCGCACCGTGAACACTTCCGCACTGCGCCTGCCACCCTCGCTGCACGTGCTGGAGCGGGGCTGGCTGTCGTCCAACAACGTGCTGCTGTTCGGCCGCGATGAAGTCGCCATGATCGACAGCGGCTACGTTGCCCATGCCGAACAGACGCAGACGCTGGTGCGCCACGTCCTGCACCAGCGTGGACGTGAGCGGCTCGATGTGCTGCTCAATACCCATCTGCATTCGGACCACTGCGGCGGTAATGCCGCCCTGCACGCCGCCTATGGCTGCCGCATCGCCATCCCGGCTGCCGAGGATGACAAGGTGCGCCACTGGGACGAATACGCCCTGAGCTACCGCGCCACCGGCCAGCGCTGCCCGCGCTTTGTGCATGAGCAGCTGATCCGCAGCGGCGACGTGCTGCGCCTGGGTGATCTCGACTGGACCGCTCTGGCCGCGCCGGGACATGACCCGCATGCGCTGCTGCTGTATTGCGCGCAGGAGGGTGTGCTGATCTCGGCGGATGCCTTGTGGCGCAATGGATTCGGGATCATCTTCCCGGAGCTGGACGGCGAATCCGGTTTCGAAGAGGCGCGCGCCACGCTGGAGCTGATCCGCAGCCTCGATGTGCGCACCGTGATTCCCGGCCATGGCGCGCCTTTCACCGAGGTGGATGATGCGCTGGAAAAGGCCTTCTCGCGGCTCGATTATCTGCAGGCCAATCCGCTGCGCAATGCGCACAATGGCATCAAGGTCCTGGTGAAATTCCTGCTGCTCGAACGCGGCCGTATTGCACTGGCGGAATTGCCGACGATGATGCGGGAGATCCCCTTGTTGCGCATCACCAATGCGCGCTTCCTGCAGATGGACGATGCGGCCCTGGCCGACTGGTGCGTAGCGCAACTGAAGAAGGCGGGCGCGGCGGCCAGCGATGGCATGTTCCTGCTGGATCGCTGAATGCGGGCTTGCGCGGCAGAGGGGGCGGGGGTGCTGTTATCATTTCCGGCTTGTCCTGCTGCCGGCCTTGCGCCTCCTTGTCAAACGCCATGAACGCCATGAACGAACCTGCTGCCGCCCTGCCCTCTTCCGCCCAACGTGTTGCCGACCTGCTGGCGGCGATGGGCCATGACAAACCGGTCACGATGCTGCCCTCGACCGGCCGCACCTCTGCCGAAGCCGCTGCGGCCGTGGGCTGCAGCGTGGCCGAGATTGCCAAGTCCATCATCTTCCGCCGAGTCTCTGACGGTGCGCCGGTGCTGGTCATTGCCAGCGGTGCCAACCGGGTGGACGAAGCCAAGGTCACCGCCCTGACCGGTCCGCTCGGCAAGGCCGATGCCAAGTTCGTGCGCGACACGACCGGTTATGCCATCGGCGGCGTCTGCCCCATCGGCCACGTGGTCAAGCCGGTGATGCTGATCGACCGTGACCTGTTCAACTTTGACAGTGTCTGGGCGGCGGCCGGCCATCCGCATGCCGTTTTCAACCTCACGGCCGCGCAGCTGGAGAAGATGACCGGCGGCACGGTGGCCGATGTGCGGCTCGATGCTGCGCCAGCGGCCAGCTGAGCTGTTCTACAGCCATCCACGCAATACAACAACCCCAACGGAGACCCGCATGATGAGCCTGCCCAAGAAAGTGAAGATCGTTGAAGTCGGACCGCGCGACGGTTTGCAGAACGAGAAGGAAACCATTTCCGCCGAGGTCAAGATCGAGCTGGTGAACCGGCTTTCGGCGGCGGGGTTTCAGAATGTGGAGGCGGCTTCTTTCGTCTCGCCCAAGTGGGTGCCGCAGATGGCCACTTCCAGCGAGGTGATGCATGGCATCACGCGCAAGCCGGGCGTGGTGTATTCGGCGCTGGTGCCCAACATGAAGGGCTTCGAGGCGGCGCTGGAGGCGGAGGTGGATGAGGTGGTGATTTTCGGTGCGGCCTCGGAGGCGTTCTCGCAGAAGAACATCAATTGCTCCATTGCCGAATCCATCGAACGTTTTGCCGAAGTGGCCAAGGCCGCCAAGGACCACCGCAAGCGCCTGCGTGCGGCGGTGAGTTGCGCGTTCGGATGTCCGTACCAGGGTGAGGTGCCGCTGGACGCGGTGGCCGACGTGGTGCGGCGTTTCCGCGAGCTGGGCTGTGACGAGATCGACATCGCCGACACCATCGGCGTGGCCACGCCGGGCAAGGTGCGGCCGGTGATGGAGACGGCGATCCGTGAATTCCATATCGAAGGTTTGTCGGGTCACTTCCACGATACCTATGGGCAGGCGCTGGCCAATATCTATGCCAGTCTGCAGACGGGCATCAGCATCTATCACGCGTCGGTGGCGGGGCTGGGGGGATGTCCGTATGCCAAGGGCGCGACCGGCAATGTGGCGACCGAGGATGTGCTGTACATGATGAACGGGCTCGGGATCGAGACCGGGATTGATCTGGATGCGGTGGCCGAGGCAGGACAGTTCATCTCGCAGCAGCTGGGGCGCAAGTCGGTGAGCAGGGTGGGGAATGCGTTGGCGGCTAAGCGGGTGGGGTGAGACGGGGCGCTGGTCTTGCTGCGCCTCGTTGTTCCAGCACAAGCATTCAAAAATCCGGGAAGTGCATCGCGTGGATCTCTAATTCACTTTCCAATGGGATAGCAGCGTGCCCGTTCTTGATATCGTATAAAAATTGGGTGGGCGGACTGATGCGCAAGCGGCGCACGTAATGGGCCATCGTGTCTTGCCACGCCCATTTTCCGTTCGTCCTCAGAGACAGGGTACCTGCCACCTCGTCTGAATTCACGCAGGACATGACCATTCCCGGGGAAGCAATCCAGACGGGGCAGCCATCAAGATAGTCCGCTACCTTCATCGCATCGGACGGCGAGAGAATGTCGTGTGGCACTTCCCGCAGCGATGGAAATTCCTCTCCGCAGTGCTCTTTCCAAAGTCCGAAACATTGGGACTTTTCCATGTGTCGCTTTCGAGTTTATGTTGGGGCGTTAGTGGCTCGTCACCAGATGTTCTGGAAATCTGTAGTCATCAGGGATCTCTGGCCAAGCAAATCTTTTATCGAAAATGCTGACCTTATCAGCATCAGCCTTGATATCTCCGAATAACTCCGAGGTTGATCTGGCATGAGTACCAACATCCTTGAGGGCCACGAAAGCGGCCAAAGGGTCACTGTTATGAGTAGCAATACGGTGGACCTCCAAGCAGAGGAAGAGCTGGTCAAGATATCGCTCCAGACGATCACCCTGGGAGGAGTTGTAGTCAATACGCCATTCGAAAGGATCATTTTCATCCTTCGCTTTAGCCATTTCTTCTCGCGTGTCGCCTATGCTTTCAGCCAATTCGATGAACGTCTTGCTGATTGCGTCGATTCGATCCTTTCCCATCACTACAATTTCTCCTGTCGCGCCTTTCGATAACAGCAGTCCGTCGCGACCAGCAGTGTCATCAGGACCATTCACGCGCTTCATTGTGTCAGCTCCGGCCGCCAACAAATACTGAGGTATCTGATATCCCTCCGGGATAGAGGGCCAGAAAAATCTTTTATCTCCGTACAGAACCTTATCGACATCGTTCATGATCTCTTCGAAAACATCCTGCAATGTAAGCGCATGGAGCCCAGCTCGCATCAGCGCGCAATAGGCAGTCAAGTCATCACCGGAGAGCCTTGCTCTATTAGAAAACTCAAATAAAGAAGTCAGCGCTTGCAAGTTCTTACAGAACTCCAAGCTTAAGGATGCGTCGTGATTAATTGACCAGTGGCATCATCTGACCAATAGTCCGAAGAAAAATCGCGATCAATATATTCATCGTACAGTCTGTACATTTTCAAAATCCTTTAGGGTCCGTACAACCTTTTCCCGCATGGATAGACAGCTGTTACGTTATTCCCAACTTCTATTACCTCAACTAGAGCCGCAGGATCAACCGGCGCACCCCGCTGACTTTCAATCTGGTTTTTGTAGATCATGAAATGCCAAGTCCATCATTCAGATGAGCTTGAGAATCTTGAGATCATGGAGAAACGTTTCTGCTTCATCGGCAGGAATGTTATCAAGAAGACTTTCCAGATCGTGCTCGACAAGCTTATCAACAATTATCTGCCGAGTACGATGGTGCCATTCTGAATGCCATCCCCCGGCCAGAACCAAAAGAATGACTCGCCACATTAGGTCTTCGATAGGGCGCTGGAAGCCGTCTTCAAAATCGTAATCAATGTATCCGATCACTTCCAGATGGGACATGCCCATGGTGATTCCGCGATCTCTACAAAAATCAAAGTAACTGTTTAACGCCCATTCCTTGAGTGTCTGATAGGTCACCCGCTCTTCGCTTTGATATGCCGCCATTTCATGGCCCTTTTTTTGCGGGTTGATCTCCGCCCAGCAGCACCATTTCCTTGCAGCTGAAGCTATCCGTCTGATCGATGTTGCTGCCATTGTTACTTCACTTGATCAAAACCAACTCAAACTCGATTTCGGCATCATAAAAGTTAGATACAAAATCTCTGGCAATTGATACCGATTTTTCCTTGAAATTTATTTGATCGAGATTCATCAATTCAGAAAAATCCACGATGGCATCCATATTGGGAACTCTAGAATTTCCTAATAAATTGAAACCTTCCATTCCAAGAATGCCGAAACCATTCTGTTCACAATAATTTATTAACGTAATGCAGTCATTTTTATTAAACAACGGCACGTTTCCAATCCATCTCGTAGGTAATCCAATTTCATCCAGCGAAATGTCGTAATAATTATTTACTCTTACCATGGCGATTTCCATGAAGGATCATTTCTATCTGAGACTTGAACAATGTGACCGGTCCTATCATTCCTTACAACATATGAACCGTCTTTTGCAATATAACCGGTAGCAGGGTCATTGAGTCTAGTGCCGGTTACCGGATCAAATCGAGTATCTTTGGTTCTTACCATTTTTGAGGGGTTGCTGATGGTTGAATTTATCTCAACCTCCGTCCAGCCACGGCCAACCATCTGCTTAGCAATTTTGGGTTCTATCAGGATTGGAACGCTATTAGCTACAGAGTTCGTAGAAAAAGGAGATCCTGCATTCGATTTCTGTTCAATTTCATTAGCTCTAAGCGTAGATACATCAATACCTTTCCTTGCTCTACCAATAGCCGCCGATGCTCCTACTCCTCCCATAGAAGTGATTGCATCTGCAAAAGCCCGGTCACGTTCCTGCGAAGTCCATTGACTCATCGGAACTGCCGCCCTGAATTGTCGATTCGCCTCCTGCAGAGCAGAGTGCATCAGCTGGATTTGTTGACCATTTGAAAAATACTCGGCTCTTTCCTCTTCATTAAGTTTGCCCTGATACAGCCTTCGCTCAAGATCTATTTGTCGCGCGAGTGCCACCTGAATATCTTTTTCGACTTCACCCTTATTCTCACGACAGCTCTCTGCATCAGAAAGATTTCTTAAATCATGCGAGAACGTACCTGCAATGATCTGTTCTTGGTTTTGACTTTGGCCAGATGATCGGTTGCACGGCGCAAATCTTAACAGCGGATAATTCCCGACAATCCCGCGATTGAAAGGCACAATGCAAATCGAAAAGACAGCAAAAAATCCCCGACACAGCGAGGATTTTGTCCACTCAAAGCGAGAAAGTCACATCACGATTCTCTGATACTGCTACAAGGAGGAATTCGCGAAACTTCGTTATCTCTGATAGCAATAACTTTCTCGACACTCTCGCCTTAATGGGCTCGTGCTCCGATGTCCACCGATATATGAATTCAACGTTATCTATGTCCAGACTCTGCAAAGCTCTCGCTTTTTCATCGAGAGATTCAATTACTGCCTTCACTATCCCAAGGTCAGCCTCGTCCTCTTCGAACTGATCAAACATAGTGCCATGTTTGGCGTTGAAGTCTGACCAGAATCTCAGCGAGAACAACCACTCCGATAACGGTCCTGACAAGCGCAATGCGATTGCCCCTTCATCCATCGACACCATTGATTCCTGCATTCGCATAGCATTTCCCCTTAATTGACGGGATCAGTATTACTGAAGTGAGTTAGGCCATTTCGCACGCCAGACGGGACACCTGTTTGCGTTGTTCTATTCGGACCAATAAGTGGTACGTTATTCGGAATAATTTTGCCACTCTGATCAAGATACTGGCCGGCAGCATTTTGAATGCGATAGTAATTTCCTGCGTTATCGTACACCACAGACTTGCCGGTAGTTGGATTTGTATAGATCGTTTTTCCTGAGGCGGTGTACGTCACTTGCGGATTAGGTCCTGCGATTTTTTGAACCGTTTCACTCAACGATCCACTTGACCAGTTTCCGCTATTCGCTGTCGCTCTCGCTGCCCCTTGAGGATTGTAAACAGGGGAGGCGGATGCACCATTTACGGACCTCGACTCTACCGAATTTGCCGCAGCAGAATTTGCGGCGCTTGTGGAGTTGCTCCCGGATTTTATAAGTCCTGTCTCTTCTGCAGTCTCGCTACCAGGATCAGCCGTTTGCACGCTTGCAGAAAAGACTTTACTATTTGTCCCGCTCATTTTTCTGGTGGGCGGAGATGCGCCCGCGCCAACCTTATAAGGCTGCACCGCTACTGCACTTGATTCAGACGAATTGCTACTCGTACCAAATAACGGAGAAATCCCCGCTCTTGGCAAGATGAACGACGACCCAATCTGTGCCAACTGCCCCACCGCAATCGTCAGGTCATCCCGGGTATCCGCACCGGCACCCCCTACGACAGAACCCAGATAGGTGCCAGTGGCGAAAGAACTATTGGCTATCGAATCAACAACCGAGAGGAAGCGCGACAACTGCATACCAACTGGCGTCAGGCTCTCATAAGGCGTTATGTTCGGATATATTCCCGCCTTCGCTCTCGCTTCATCAAAGACAAGTTCGTTGGTACTCCTATTTCGGTACCAGTAGTCCCGCCATTTGAAGTTCTTGCTCGCATAGTCACCACGGTCAGAACTGGAACCCGCGTAAGGGAAGCCATATGTCGGACTGCTGCCATTCTGAACAAGCTGCTGCTTAGCTTCTTCGCCATTCTGCTTGGCATACCAAGCTAAATAGATCTCCAGATTCTGCTGATCGTGCTTGGTCAAAGGTTGCCCAGAACGATACTTGTTGAGCAGGCCATCACTGATCTGATCACCGATCTCCAGCAAAGCGAGCTGTTGTGCCTCATCCTTCGTCAGCGTCATCTTGCTCTGCGCCTTCTGACGCAAAGCATTCAATCTCGCTCTGTCGGCGTGACCGAGGAAATTATTGACAACCTCGTTATAAGCCGCAGCCCCGCCCGGCGTCCCGCCGACTGCCGCGCCCACCAAGGTACTCGACAACCCCGTCAACACCTTCGCCAGTTCAGCCTCCACACCAGCCTTATTCAGGGCTGCAGCCACATTAGGTGCGGCTAACGTACCCGCTCCCGCACCAGCTGCACCGGCGAGACCACCAGTAAGTCCACCTACAACGGTGTGCGCCAAAGCTCGCATGCTTCCACCTGGCCCCCACTTGGTTTCCAACGCACTGGCCTGATCATTGAGCTGTGTTGCCACAGCGGGATCAGTTGCGGCATTGGCCTGTTTGCGCAAGTCTTCTGCCTTCTTCTGCTGTTGCTCAGCGTAGTCCCCAATCAGCTTGGAAGCCTGCTGCCCAAACGCCTGCGTAATCTTTGCCTGCGCTTCCACATCCTCACGCAGTTGATTGCCGTCCCAGTTCTTCGTCAGGCTATTGCTGCTGTCCTTGCCGGTACGCACTGA